>CBDCTI010000009.1:0-730164 GCA_965222025.1 Dehalococcoidia bacterium
CGAGCGTGGCTGCCCAGCACCTTGCGTGCCCTCCGCTCTGAGACTCCGAGTGTCTCCCTCACATGCTGGATGCACCGTCGGCGGCGGGCGGGGCTCAGAAGTTTCCCTCAGTTGCCTCCTTGGGTATCTGGTTGTCCAGGGTCGGTTCGACCACTGCCCGTTTCAGCCTGCCGTTCTCCGCTTCCAGCTGCTTCAGTCGCCGAGCCTGGTCGACCCGGAGACCACCATACTCAGCCCTCCAGCGGTAAAAGGTCTGCTCAGAGACACCGATGCGCCGGGCGGCTTCTGCAAACGTATTTCCAGCGGAGATGACCGCCTCCGCCTCCCTGAATTTGTTGATGATTTCATCGGCAGTGTGCTTCCTCTTGGCCATGTCTCAACCCCCGTTTTGTCCAGAATCCTAACATTGATCTCGGTTCGGATTTCGGGGGTCAGGTCACGCGCCCTGGGAATCTCATACTAAACTAAAGCCAAGGTGAAATGCGCAGATGGTGAGGGTCAAACGACGGAGCCAGGTCATTCTCCAAGTACGGATGAGAGGGATTCTCCGGCGCAACCCGGCTGGTCATCATCGTTACTTGAATGTAGATCCCACCTTGGCTTTAGTTTAGGTACCGTGCTCTGTAGTGATACGCGAGGGGTGGTGCGAAGCAATATCCCGCCGATGTTCAGGCATGCTGAATATGCTTGGAGAGAACTCGGTAGTTCCCATTTAATTCACTCGTCTTTCTTCGCAGTACAGTAGGACTCAAGTTGAACTCCCGTCTGTGTAACAGCACATTTTTGACTCCCGTCTGCTATAGGTGTGCGCTACGAGACGACCTTCGACATCGATGTGCGAAGAATTGGGGAGTGTCGTCAAAATAACTACTTGATGATAAGTTACTGGGGAAAGTGTGAGTGGGGGGGTGGGACTATGACAGCAGCGCATCGACGACACGACCTTTCGGACCAGGTTTGGGAACGGTTGCGACCCCTTTTGCCCGGGGACGGAGGCAAAAGGGGTCGACCGGCCAAGGACAACCGGTTGTTTCTGAACGCGGTGTTCTGGATTCTGCGTACTGGTGCTCCATGGCGGGACCTGCCACCGGATTACGGGGACTGGAAAAACACCCACCGGCGCTTCTGTCGCTGGCGGGACCGGGGTGTCTGGGAGCAACTGCTGGATACGGTAATTGACGATCCGGATTTCGAGTGGCTGATGATCGACGCCAGCTACATCAAGGTTCATCCCCACGGAACTGGGGCACGGGGAGGCAATCAGGCCACAGGCCGCACAAAATGGGGCTGAACAGCAAGCTGCACCTTGCCGTTGATGCCCATGGTATGCCGGTGCGGTTGGTTCTGACTGGGGGCACGGTGGCGGACTGCACCCAGGCCCATTCGCTGATTGAAGGTATCGCAGCCGAATATCTGCTGGCCGACAGGGGCTACGACACCAACGCCATCGTGGCTGAGGCCGTTGCACAGGGAATGGAACCGGTAATACCCCCGAGGAGCCACCGCAGGAAACCCCGGTACTACGACCGGGCGTTGTATAAACTGCGTCATCTAGCGGAGAACTCATTTCTGGACTCCAAACAATGGCGTGCCGTAGCGACTCGGTATGCCAAAAACGAAGCGTCCTTCCTGGCCATCTGCCAAATCAGGGCACCGGCAATCTGGGCCAGATTATTTTGACGGCACTCCCTAGTATTACAACGACAGTTCAAGGCGGGATAGTCCGAGATGCGCGCAAAGCAGACCGGCGCTTGGCGTGGGAGCGACTGGCTCGCTCGTTACTACACTGCGTCTGCTTCAGCCACAGTAGCAACTCCTCCGGCCCGAACCACTCCCGGGGCAGCATCTCCCGCACCACCCGGTAGACCTGAGGACGGGTGATCCGGGGCATCTTTTTCCCCCCAAGCCTGTTGTAGGCTCAGCAGGAAGGCTCCGCCCAGCAGGCACAGGGCCACGTGATGATGCCAGCCCGCCCAGGTGCGGGTCTCATATTCGTCCAGCCCCACGTCCCCCTTTCCCGTCTCAAACTCCGTTTCTATGCGCCACCTGGAACCGCCCACGTATGCCAGGGTCTCCAACGGCGTATCCTCCGGAGCATTGGAAAGGTAGTAGCGGGGCTCGCTGCCGTCCAGGTTCCGGCGGTAGACGGCCCAGTGGATTTCTCCGGGCTTCCTTTTGCTGCTGGGCCGCACCCGCTGGGCGCTGAATGTATAGCTCCTCGGCCCCTGGCTCCCCTGGGCCACCGTGATCTCCTGCCAGGCATCCTCCGGCAATTCGCCACTGCGCTCCCCCATCGTGCGCCGCTGTCCGGCCACCAGCCTGGGCTTGGGAGTAGACCGGAGTGTCCACTCGGGCTCCACCGGCCACACTGTAAAGGCCTCTGGAACGTCCAGGACGTAGTGCATTCCCAAGGTCGCCAACCCGTTGCGGAAGGACGGCGACACGCCGAAGGCGTCGTCTGCGGCGACCCATCCGGCCCTCAGATGGCCCAACTCTACTGTCCGCTCCAGCATCTCCAAAGCCAGTCCCGTCTTCGACCGGTAGCTCCGTCGCTCCCCCGGAATCCCAGCCGCAGCACAACGGTCCTCGTCCGAGGTCCAGCTCTCCGGCAGATAAAGGCGCTTGTCCACCAGGGACCGGCCCAACGGGCTCACGTAGGCCAAGAACATCCCCGCCTGGCAGTTGGCCACCTTGCCCAGCCGGCCGCAGTACTGCCGGGCCACTCCCGCCGACTTCCTACCCTGCTTGGGAAAGTCGCTGCCGTCCAGGACCTACACCCCCTCAGGATGCTCCAGCCGGGTTCCCAGGTACTCCTCCAGCCGCCCTATAACCGCCTCATCGTCCCAGGGAGAGTCGGTGAGAAACCGCTGCATCCCCCGGGCGGACTCAGGAACCGTCTCCGATAGATTCTCGGCGTTGCGCCGCTCCCCGGATTGCACCAGCAGGGCTTGCAGATAATGGCCGCTGCGCTCCCGCGTCTCCCGGCGGCCAAACAGCCCAGCGAAGTAAGCGTGAAACCCCTGAAAGTCCTGATATATCTGCTCGAAAGCTGCCGCATCCACTTCCCTACCTCACCCGACCAAGCCTTCCCCAACCTCCCAGTGATCTTATCACGCCAACTGTCGTTGTAATACTAGTGAGGGAGGGGAGGTTTTGTCCATAAGTTGCCTTTGAGAGCGTGCAGGAAAATTATGTCTGCACATTAAGTTCACAGGGCTGGCTGTAACCAGCGGGGTCAAGTACTCCCAGCAGGGGCGAGTAAAACGAATAAGAATGCGGAAGGGACGCTTACCGAATACGCGTACATGGAGGTCGGTACCGTTTCCTGCTACTTAGCCCGAATCCACCGATAGAGGACGTCAGGTTAGCGACCTGAAGTGGTCAAAGGGTGCTCCTCTGAATCTGGGATAATGGTTTTCGAGAAAGGAAACCGACCCCAGAAAAGGAGCGCCCAATTGATGCTACCACGCAACCATCCCGACCGTATTCGCATTGTCTTTGACGACCACCGTCTGGTGGCCAATGCCGGCCTGCTCCTGCCGGCCACTCTCGCCCAACACCTGGGCCTGGGGGAACTCGTAGACCATCACCTCAATCTCGGCAGCGCGCCGGGCCGGGCCAACGCCGGCGACAAGATGATGACCCTGGTCGCCTCTGCCCTGGCTGGCGGCGATTGCATCGACGACGCCGATGCGCTGCGCGCCGGTGGGACGGCCGGTGTTCTCGACTGTAGGGTCAAGGCGCCATCCACCCTGGGCACCTTCCTGCGCAGCTTCCGCTGGGGCCATGTCCGTCAGCTGGACCGGGTGATCCGGGAACTGCTGGCCCGGGCCTGGGCCGCCGGGGCGGGACCCGGCGACGCGCCGTTCACCATCGATTTGGACTCCACCATCTGCGAGACCTACGGACTGGCCAAGGAGGGGGCGCGACACCACGGCTATACCGGCAAGCGGGGCTATCACCCGCTGTTGGCCGTGGCCGCCGGCACCGGCGACGTGTTGATGTCCCGGCTGCGCGAGGGCCGGGCCAACACTGTTCGGGGCGCCGCCCACTTCCTGCGCGAGACGGTGGGACGGGTGCGCTACGCCGGCGCCAGGGGCCGACTCACGGTGCGGGCCGACAGCGGCTTCTATGCCCACGCCATCGTCGCCGTCTGCCGCAAGATGGATGTCCGCTACTCCATCACCATCCGCCAGCACAAAAGCCTGCGCAATCTCATCGAGGCCATACCCGAGACGGATTGGACGCCCATCCCATACTGGATGGACGGCGCCGCCGATGTGGCCGAGACCACCTACACTCCCTTTGAGAGTGAGGCCGGCGCCGCGCCGGTGCGGCTCATCGTCCGGCGTGTGAAGCCCACGCCCGGTTCCCAACTGGCCCTCTTCGCCACCTACAGCTATCACGGATTCATCACCGACCGGGACGGGGAGACCCTGGAGCTGGAGGCCGACCACCGCCGCCACGCCGAGATCGAGAACGCCATCCGGGACCTCAAGTACGGCGTCGGGCTGAACCACCTGCCGTCCGGCCGATTCGCCGCCAACGGCGCTTGGCTGGCGGTACAGGTGATGGCCCACAACCTGGCCCGCTGGACGGCCCGCATCGGCTTGCGCGAGCAGATCGTGACCACCAAGACCCTCCGGCGTCGGTTCTTCGCCCTGGCGGGACGGACCACCCGCTCGGCGCGCCGCCTCACTTTGCATCTTCCCAAGCATTGGCCCTGGGAAACCCAGTTCAGCAGCGCCCTGGCCCGGCTGCGAGCCATTCCACTCCCCGCCTGACGGCGCTGTCCGCAACCGCCCCAACACCTCCAAACTCGCGTCCGCCCCGCCCGCGAGTGCATCCTGCTGCGTCCGATCTCACTATCACGCGATTCCCAGCCTCCATAGACCGCTCTCCAGGTCCGGTGCGGCTACTGAAAACCCTCGCGGGGTCACATCGGTCCAATGGAGCCCAGGCTTTCTCCCTTGCAGGCTCCCTCATCCCAATTTGCCCAGCATTCACGCCTCCCATCGGTGGATTCGGGATTAGGTGAATCGCCCCTGCACGGGCCGGGGTCTAGTCCGACTGGATTGAAATGCGCTACCGAAAGGGAGAGGGATCTTAATGCGCAGGGCGAAAAAATGATGACAGTCGCCCGTAGCGGGAGCGCGATTCGCCCTTATAACCTGAATATCTGGTGCGTACGCTGCGGTCCTGTCCTTAGAGACTGAAAATGGGATGGAATTGGATGGAATGGAACTCATTTCAAGGCGTATCACTCTCAACCGAGCCTCGACCCCTGACCATGTCCGTCGCTGCAGTCCCATCAAAGACGCATTGCCCGGGGCCGGAGGCCTGACTTCTGGGCACAATGACCGGATTTCACCTGCAATGTCCGCAAATGACCGGAAAAACAAAGTATTCTGCCCTTTTGCCAACACGTGGGCACAAAACGGGGAGCAGGGAGCATGGGTTTGACGGTGGCGATCTGAATTCGGTGGTTGAGTCTGGGAACATTGACCCGGCGCGGTCCAGGGCCGGGTAGCGGATATAACCCTGGAGGGGACAAATCAGGTGAAAGGAATCGCGAGCCAGGCAGAGCCGGAGAATTATCTCGATGTCGATTGGATGCTATAATCGTTATTGGCATCCGTATCTGAGTGGATGCCGGTTTGCTTTAAGATAATTCGGGTTGTTGTGGGAAAGGCTAAGCGATACAACGACTTCAAAATAGCGGATGCCCTACTCTAGTAGTTGCCGATATTACCCCGGCAACACCTAGAGAGGCTGAGCAAGGTGGCGAGTTTCGTCTGCTTTAGCCGACCCGGTTTCACAACCAAACTTAAATCGGAGAGACGGCCCCAAAAGGCGAGCCACAAACCGCCCCGTCCAGGCAGGACCGAAAGTAAGCCGAAGTGGCGAAATGGTAGACGCGCCGGTCTCAAAAACCGGTGGGGGAGACCCCGTGTCAGTTCGAATCTGACCTTCGGCACCATCTAATAATCCATAACCGTCCAGTAGCGTCCATTCTAGTCCTCATTTTTCCCACAATCAGCTTTACCTCGGTGCCGTTTCTGCATTGACTTGTCCATTGCTTGCTGTCTATTAGAGTTTTCCCACATCCATGACAGAACGTGGGAAAAGAGTGTGGGGAAAACAGCTAGGAAGGTGGAGAAATGGCTAGGCTGACTGCGGTCAAGGTCAAGAATGTGAGACAGCCTGGACGTTATGGAGACGGTCAGGGTCTTTACCTCAACGTAGCTCCGGGGGGATCCAAGTCCTGGGTGCAGCGCATTGCGGTGGACGGCAAGCGGTCTGATCTGGGGCTGGGCGGTTACCCCACTGTTGGACTGGCTGAGGCACGGGAGAAGGTGGTCGCCAACAGAAAGACGGTCAGGGAGGGCGGTAACCCGGCTACTGTCAGGAGAACCAAGACCACGGTGGCGAAGGCCGGCGCAGCGTCCGCTCCAGGGATACCCACTTTCCGTGAGGCGGCTGCTTTCGTTCATTCCCAGAACAGCGAAATATGGCAGAGCGCCAAGACGAAGAATAACTGGTGGCAACGAGCCGAACGATACGTGTTCCCAACCATCGGGGGCATGGCCATGGACCGTATCGGCCGCACCGAGGTGCTGGGAATCCTGGAGCCCATGTGGACCGTCAAACCGGAGACGGCGAGGTGCATCCGGCTGATAATCAAGACAGTCATGTCATGGGCGACGGCTAAAGGGTATATCGAGGTCAACCCCGCTGGTGAGATTATCAACGCCGCACTTCCTCCGATGCCGAAGGTCAAGGACCACTTCGAGGCCCTGCCCTATGCCGAAGTTGCGGCAGCTATCGAATCGGTAGAGGCCAGCACGTCATACCCCTCGACGAAGGCCGCATTCAGGTTCCTGGTGTTGACCGCTGCCCGTTCTGGTGAGGTCCGGGGTGCGACATGGGACGAGGTCGACTTCGATAGGGGCGTATGGAACATCCCGCCAGCACGGATGAAGATGCGCAGGGGAACCGGGTTCCCCTGAGCCACGAGGCCATGGAGATACTGCGAAAGGCCCGCAAACTGCATGCCGATGACAGCCCGTACATCTTCCCCAATGACCTGACCCCCAGCAAGCCGGTGTCCGACAATGCCCTGAGCTACATGCTGCGGAGAATAGGGATAGCGTCCACGGTTCATGGATTCCGCAGCTCTTTCAGGGATTGGGCTTCTGAGAACACAGACGCCAATTACGCGGTGATGGAACTGTCCTTAGCCCATGATGTAGGTTCAGGAGTAGTCCAGTCATACGCAAGGTCTGACTTGCTTGAGCGCCGAAGGGAGCTAATGGAACGGTGGGCTGCCTACTTAACTTCGTCAACCTGCCCGCAGTCCAGTAAAGTGTAGAGAGTGCCAACGCAATAAGGAGAGTGCAATGAATTCGCAAGGAACCGTTGACCGTCTGATGACCATCGCCGAGGTGCTGCAAATAACCGGGTTCAGCAGGTCAAGTGTCTACGTCATGATGAGGGAAGGAACCTTCCCGACAGCCCTAAAAATCGGCGCTCGTGCGGTCCGGTGGCGCGAAAGTGAGATCCGGGAATGGGAACGGAGCCGCCCCAGGGCAGAGGGTGATCTGGTGCCAGTGAACCTGCAGGTTGCCTTCGTCGTGTGACCGGGGCAAGTTCAGCGCGGCAATACGATGGATCGTGGAGGCCACCAGCTGCATTAGCTGGTGGCCTTTCTCTATGAGTGGGGGTGGGGCTGTTCCCAGAACCCGCCGCCGTCGCACCCAGCGAGTAACCTCCAGTGGCTTTCCGAAAGGATAAGCAGATACGGCTGATCCAAGAAGTAGCCTCCTACACCGCTATGGGGTGGGGGGCTTCTCGTATTGCACAGCAGTTGAACATAGACAAGGGTACCGTTAACAACTACCGCAGAGCCTACCGTGAAGACCGTGTACCTCTTGACCGTGAAGCCATCCTCGATATGCTGACTATTCTCCTGGGCCAGACCGAATCAGCCCGTGAAAGACTGGCCGTTTTAGACCGTATTATTGACCTATCAGGGGAGCTTGCAGACGGTAATCGGGTATCAGAACTGCTCCAGAGCGTCAAGGCTGTACTGAACGGCCCCGTATCTGGCAGTTGTACCCCCAACGACGATGATTGACCTATTGGGCGGAGTCCAGATCAACCCGCACCAGATTAGGCCATTCCTGGCTCACTGAGGGGTCAGAGCGGCGTTGCTGGGGTTGGGAGTGACGTCAAAGCCACCCCCCTTCTCTAAATCGCTGGAATCACCGCCTGGGTCAGTGTCTGAGTTATACATATCCTGAAGCTCCTGCTCTATCCAGACCTCGGGGGATTCGCTGGCGATGATGTCGGTGTTGGATATCAGCACCCGTACCACATTCAGCAGTGTTTCCTGATCCATGGTTCCTCCTATGGTGTTGGCACCCAACCGAAACAGTCCAGCAACAATTCGCTTGCTCGCCAGTAGCCCCGGTCAAAATGCCGGAGCGACGCATACAACCCATAGTCTTGGACCATTCCATTCACATTCGCTACGCTCTCGGCTACTGGGCGGCTCTGGTCCACGGGAATTCCGCTCATGGCTGAGGCAGTGCCCAGCCTCAACATTGACGTGCTCCGGTTGCCGCGTTCCCAACTCATCCGGCTCACCAACTCCCAGACGTTACTGGAGGGAACCACGGAGCCAGTGTCTCCGGTCAGTTTCCACACCATCTCCTGTGATACGGCCGCATCCGCCGGGTCCCACCTCACCGCATCCGTTGGGTCTGAGGTGCGTATCAATGGAGCATCGTCATGGGCTAGAATCGCCAGCTGCGGCACCGAGGCGGTAACGTCCAGCCCGTAGTGCTCACCCTCTACAAGTCCCGCTGCTCCCAGCACGTTCACGGTGTAATTCCTGGCTGCCAGCCAAGCGCACCGGTTCTGATCGGGTGAAGTTGGGATCGGGTCAACCAGAATGCCGACCTTCAGACCACGACCTCTGGCGGAAGTCCAGGCAATCGCAACGGCACCCGCAGTATGTCGCAGGAGTACCTTCACGGAGCCGGGGCAGGCTGGGTACCGAAGGTCATCCAGATCAATCAGCACGATCCCAGTTCTTCGCCCCCAATCAGAATGGGCTGTGTTCCTGTATCCCATACTGGTGCTGCAGGAGTAAGGGCTGTGAGGTGCCTTGGCCTGTCCATGATCGTCACTTGCCGGCAGCCCCCGGAATGGTCCAGAGAGGGAGACGCCTCCCAAGTTCAGCTTGTGCCTGTTTGGGTCATCGGAAGTGCGTACAAGCTCAGTACGGTTACGCAGCACCGGGTCGCTGGTCAGAACCCAGAGGAGCTGAGCAAGCGTCAAATGGAACTGCGGGATGGTTGATCTGGCTCTGTTGAATAACGGGAATTCCATCTCTGACTACACTTCTGGCGTTTTTTATGGTCTCACATGCGCGCGCGAGGGTACTAAAAAAGGGGTTGGTGTAGTCAACGTCATGCTGGCACCAGGGAGCTTAGCTGGACTGGAGTCTCCTCCACGGTGGAATCCTTCGGTACGATGGTTCTTACGTTCCTTCCGTCATCTCTCCTACGTGGCTCGACCTTCCACTTCCCGGTGCTGTTCACCATGGCCGTGAAGTCGGCATCGGGGAAGGTCGCACCGAACTCCGAACTAGCCTCTTCTCGCATATCCGGCACCCGCTTGCCCGATATGTACTCATCGTCGAACGCGTCGAACCATGCTCGCAGGTCGTCCATCTTGTCCAGAATCACCACCACCATGTCCGCGTCCCCTCTGGGAACCCGCTTCCCGTAACCCTCCTGATATACATCCGCGGCCTTCAGACCGCCCCAGGTGACAAAAGCATCGAACAGGTCCTGGTCCTTTCCACCCGCGAGATCCAGTTCCGTATCCCGTATCTGCCCCAGAGTAGGCAGCACGGCAATCCGCCTCGCTATTCCGCTTGACCGGGAAACGTGCGGCGGCGAGATGGCGGTGGCCCAGAACTGGAAGACATACTCGCCGGTCACCAGCGGGTGGTTGGGGTGACGCGCTCCCTCGGCGTTTTTCCCCGTGAGACGCATCAGGTTATTCACGTCAAATTTCGCGGCGGGACCTCCCACCTCGTCCACCATGAGGACTGCCGGTTGCTTCTCAAGGATCGTCGCTCTGGTGGCGTCGATTTCCGAGTTCTTCTTCGCCAGTATCCAGTCCGGATCCGTTTGGAAGGCCCGGCCACCCAGGGCATACCGGATAGTTTCGAGGACGCCACCCTTGCCACCCCCGGACTCACCCAGAATCAGGACTATCGACCTCCAGTTCTGCGCCTGCCCGGTCAGGGCCAGTCCCAGAAGTCTGACCAGTTCCAACAGAATCTCGTGGGAGAACACCGGCTTAAACCGGGCTTGCAGCAGTTCCCAGAGACGATCCCGTTCATCTGGCAGGTAACGTCCAGCCGTGACGGCCCGGAGGTTCCACTGTGGACCATGGTCCATCACTTCTCCGGTCCTGAGATCCACAATGCTGTTAGCAGCACCCAGAAGGTGTCGTTCGGGGGTGGGTGTTTCGCACAGCAACCGGTCCCTGAGTCCAGCCCAGAAGGCCGACCTGTCGTTGCGGCTGACACGCTCCCATTCCCGGTCATCGTCCAGATCTCTGGCTGCCCGAGAACATCGCCCAAAGGTGTCTAGGAGTAGCGGCAGGTTGTTGTTGACGTGGTCGGTGATGGAGTAATCCTTGGTGCTGAGCAGTCGCCACACCTTGCCCTCATACCGCCACCACGCCGGGGCGCCCCCGTCGCGGGTGTGGCGGTAGATGTGACCGTAGTTATCAGCCCACCAGCGGGCGAACTGGGTCCAGGGCTTCAGGGTGCCATCCTCCGGAGGGTGAGTAACGCTGAACGGCTTGCTGTCGGTCAGCCTGTGCAACACATCGGACAAGTTGTCTGTGGTGAGCACCCCTACGCTGTGGGCAGTGCCCAGGGCCTTGCTGAGGGAGTCTATGGCGTCGTGTTGTTCTTTGAGGAGATGTTCAGAGGTGACGCCCAGCGGCGTCGGAGGTGAGGTGATCATGTCGTAGCCCTCGGCGCCCATTGATATTTGGTTGGGGTGGTTGTTTGCGGAGGCGCACCACTAGTTTAACATTCAATGTGCTGATAACGTTAACAGACACGCCATCCATTACGAAAAAGATAGATTGCCACGCTGGCAATTATTATTTACGCCACACAAAAAGCCCCCCCGAAAATCCTTCCGAGGGGGGGTTCCCGGCGCAGGGGGGCTACGATCCCAACACCGTTGCCAAGTGGAGCAACCACTCCCCAACTGACATCTTTATTGTACCACCGCACCCATGATTGGGGTAGCGGATTTCAAAGCGGCGCGCCGGGAATCTGGGGCGGAATTCGGGCTGGATTGGGCCTTTTCGGGGCCGAATTGGGCGGTCCAGAAGCTGAAAATGGTCAATAATAGTGTGTGCAACTCGTGCGTTTTTGGGGTCGTTTGTTTAACTTGCGGACACTATCTTTGATTAAGGGATTTATATGAGTCTCCAGGTCGGCACACCCCCTGGCAGTGCCTCCCAGTTTCGGGTCAAAACCAGAGCCGAGTTCTCGGCCCGGATGAAATCACTGGACCGGTTCTGCTGGTGGCTGCGACAGCAGAGCTTTAGTCCGAATCCACCGATGGACGGCGTGAGGGAACTACAGGGGGAAGGCCTGGGCTCCATTGGGGTAGTGGGAAACCGTTGTTTCCGGAGTCTCCACTGGTCCGGCACCGCCTCTTTTCCTCATCCGAACCTAGTAGACCAACATCCTTGAAATGACGGGTGGAATTCCAGATTGTTCGGCGATTGCCTCCATAAGTCCGGTATGTCCGAGGAAGGGCCCTGGACCAATCAACCCATCATTGCAAAGATTTCCGACTGCTAGTATTACAACGACGAATTGCCAATTATGGTGTCTGATCCTTCGTATTCGGCCAGGAGCGAGAAAACGCGGTACGCTCAAGACAGTACGGTTCAGGTCCAAATCGGTCGCGAAAATCAACCTGCCATATAAACCGTCGCTGTAATACTAGAGTATCTTTTCCAGGAATCTCTTGGCCCGGCTGTGCCTCGGGTTCTGGAAGAATTCCTCCGGGGGGTGGTCCTAGACAATCTGGCCCTCGTCGAACAAGACGATGGGGTCGGCGACCTCCCGGGCGAAGCCTATCTCATGGGTGACGGCCACTACAGTCATCCGGGACTGGGCGAGTTCCCGCACGACTTCCAGGACCTCCCCCATCTCGACGTCCATCGCCGAGGTCGGCTCGTCCAGGAGCATGATTCCGGGCTTCATGGCGAGGGCCCGGGCGATGGCGGCCCGCTACTGCTGACCGGAGGACAGCTGGTGGGGATGCTTCCCGGCCTGCTCGGGGATCCCGACTGTCAATGGCGCCGAGATATTGGGCCAGTGGGGTGTCGAAGGCCAGGATAAATGTCCGGCTAGGTGTTCAGCATAAATATCACTTTGTTATGGCGCCACTAGTATCGGATGTTGACGCAGTGAGAGCCGGCCGGGACCGCCGCCCCGGAGGACCGTCGGCATCCATGTATTTCTTGATGGTGGATCTGTGGATTCCCAACTCCCTCTCGATCGCCCGCAGCGACATCCCCTTGCGCCTGACTTTCTGAATCGCCTTCCATCTCTCCTTCTGCAGGAAGGTTGGTTTGCGCGGGGGGACAGTTGCGGGCGTCAAGGCAGCGGACGCACCGCCGGTTATGCCCGCTTGATCCTCCTCATCCGCTGCCCTTGAGTCCATTGACTTGAGTGTCGTTGCCCAGCGCTGGTCAGAGTGTTTGGCCCCGGCGGGTGAGGCAGGAGGAGTGGCCGAATCTCCATGGCCGTTGCGGAGGAATACCGGGCTGGGCGGCGCCTCCTGGGCGTTGATGATGCGTCCCTCGTGGCGCACCCTGAGCCGGCCGTCCAGTCCTTCCAGGACCTCCACGACCGCACCGGCATAGCTGGGGCGTTCCGGCTCCGGCAGCAATTGAAGCGTATGCAGCTGGAACCTCACCGTATTGTCCCTGGCCACCTTCCTGCGGTGCTTGAAGCACAGCACCCGATCCAGGTACAGCTCACAGTCCAGCGGTCGATACGCGGACTCAGGGCATTGCGGGGGAACCCGGAAGCGCCGGTTGTATCGTGGCAGAAACCGCTCCAGCACCCTGTTGGCCTCGCCGATGCTGCTGGCACCCGCCAAACGGAGTTCGGTAACCAGCCGGTCCTGGAAGGTTCCAGCAGCCCGCTCCACGCGACCCTTGGCTTGTGGAGAGAGGGCGAATATCATCTGTATCCCAGCTCGTCCATGGCCCGGCTGAACTGGGTCGCCGTTCCGGGGAGGCCGGGCACCGGTGTGTGCCTGAAGACCCCGTGCCGGTCGACGTAGAGGGCCACGGGAATGCCAACGCTCTGCACCAGGTCCTGGATCAGCCGGAAATAGGTGTAGGCCTCCTCCTTCTCGCAGAGCAGGGCGTCGACCACCGTGCCGGTGGCATCATCGACTGCGATCAGCAACGTGAACGGCGGAACCTGGTCCCCCAACCACGGGTGGAAGCTGCCGTCCACCTGGAGCAGCATCCCCTCCCGGGGCATTCGCTGGCGGCGTACCCGGTGCTTGGGCGGACGCCTTCGCCGTGGACTCTTCAGCCCGGTATTGACCAGAATGCGTCTGGGCGTGGTTCTGCCGATGTCGATGCCCTCGCGTTCGCTCAGCAACTCGCTGAGATGGGTGTGGTTGGCCCTTGGGTACCTGGTGCCAGCCAGATGAACCACATCGGCCAAAACGGCCTCGGGGGTAGCATTGGGCGCTCTGCGACCCCGGTGGCCGTGGGCAACTGCGGCAACTCCCTTCTCCCGGTAGGCCGCCAGGATGCACCGGGTATGTCGCGGGCTGACACCCATCAGAGTGGCAGCCTGATCCAACGTCATGTGCTCTGCCAGCAAGTTGTTGAGAACCTGTAGTCTTGTCTGTTCCTTGGGATTCAACGTCACATTCTCCATGGAGTGAATGTGACATTTATGCTGGCCTGCTAGCGAGGACCTTTTTGCTGGACGTCAACAACCGGGGCGGCGTGATCGTGTACCACTGTCGTGATGACAGACGGCAGTAAATGAGGCAGAGCGGCGGCGTTACAAGAACAGGAGGAGACGGCGTTGGCGGTGCGGCCGATTATTCGTCGGATTCTTCTGAAGCCTACGAGGCGGCGGTTTCCCCGGCTGCGCTTGAGCCGCTAGCTGTCGCCGCTCATCTCCAGGATGTGGACGTGGTGGGTGAGCCGGTCCAGCAGCGCTCCGGTGAGGCGTTCCGAACCGAAGACCTCGGTCCACTCGTCGAAGGGAAGGTTGGTGGTCACCATTGTGGAGCCCCGCTCGTAGCGCTGGCTGAAGACCTCGAAGAGCAGTTCTGCGCCGGTCCTGGACAATGGGACAAAGCCCAGTTCGTCGATGATCAGCAGGTTGAGCCGGGCCAGTTGTTTCTGCAAGTTCAACAGGCGCCTTTCGTCCCTAGCCTCCATCATCTCATGCACCAGGCCGGCGGTGGTGGTGAAGCCCACAGACATCCCGCGCTGGCAGGCGGCCAGTCCCTCCTGAGCTTGCCGAAGGGCCCAGGGCCACGTGTATCTTGCCGGTGCCGCTGTTGCCGACGGCTATGACGTTCTCACGGCGCTGGATGTATTCACAGCGGGCCAACTCCATCACCAAGGACTTGTTCAGCGACGGTATGGCCGGGAAGTCGAGGGTGTCCAGACTCTTCACTGCGGGGAAGCGGGCGGCACGGATCCGCCGCTCCACCATGCGCTGGTGTCGGTCGATGAGTTCCAGCTCGGCGAGGCGCAGCAGGTACTGGGGATGGTCCACACCCTCGGCGGCGCACTGGGCGGCCATCTTCCCGTACTCTCTCAGGAAGCTGGGCAGCTTCAGCTCCTTCAGGTGGTGTTCCAGCAGCAGCGTGGACCGGTCGTTCATGCCGCTCTCCTAGACAGCAGGGGCATGTAGTCCCCGGCGGAGGTGGTGCTGACCCTGACCCGGGGCAAGTAGGGATACAGCTCCAGATCCAGCCTTGGCGGCCGTCCCTCCAGCCGGCACAGCACCAGGTGCTTCACTGCGTCAAAGCTCAGCGACCCCAGGTGGATGGCATCTTTCACCGCTGCGTGCACCTCCTGCTGGGAGAAGGTCTCCAGCAGCCTCAGCACCTGTACGTACTCCCGCTTACCCCGCCGTCCCATTCGGGATTCCAGCAGACGCCGCAGCGTCCCGAACTCATCGGGGAGTTCCCAGCCCTGCAGCGGCGCGGCCTGGTCCAGAGCTCCCGGCTTACGCTCCAACAGCGGCAGGTAGTGGATGGGGTCGTAGACGAATTCGTCCCGCTCGTATGATCTGGGGTGTCTGGCGATGACCTCGGACCCGCAGCTGATCACCACTGCGTCGACGTAGCCCCGAACCAGGACGTCCCGGTATCCGTAGGCCACCGGCACCGAGTAGTCGGTGGTCCTGTACCTGACCAAGGACAGCGAACTCACCCGGCTTGCCTGCTTGTCGCACGCGTCGTATGCCACCGGCGGCAGGGGCAACAGGGCGTCCAGGTCCCGCTCCATCCTCTGGCCGATGGTCTCCGTGTGGCCCCTGCGCTGGGTGTCCATTCGCTCCAGGCATCGTTGTTCCAGGTAGGCATTTAGCGCATCGAAGCTCTCGAAGGACGGCACCGGCACCAGGAAGTTACGCCGCGAGTACCCCACCAGGCCTTGCTACCTTGCCTTTGTCATTGCCCTTGCTGGGGCGGCCGAACCGGTCCTCGAACAGGTAGTGAGACTGCAGCTCGGTGAAGGCGCGGGTGCGCTGGCGTCGGCCGTCGCCCAGGATCCGGGCAACAGCCAGCCTGGTATTGTCGTAGAGGATGCTCTGGGGCACTCCGCCCAGAAAGGCAAACGCTGATACGTGCCCGTCCAGGAACGCCTCGGTGGTCTCCGCCGGGTAGGCCTTGACGAAGCAGCCGTCGCTGTGCGCCAGGTCGATGACGAAACAGTGGGCTTTCTGCTCCACGCCGCCGATGACCACCAGGGCCTCGCTGAAGTCGCACTGCGCGTGTCCCGGCGAGTGGGACAACGGGACGAACATCTCCCTGGTCCGACGGCGTTGCTCCCTGACGTAGCCCTTGACGGTGGTGTATCCGCCGTCGTAGCCGTACTCGTCCCTGAGGCGCTCGAAGATGCGCTTGGCGGTGTGGCGCTGCTTCCTGGGACGCGCGAGGTCATCCTCCAGGATCCGGTCGATGACGCCGGTGAAAGGCTCCTCCTGAGCTTGTCGAAGGGTTGGGCCTTCGAGGGGGAGTCTGTCGCCGGTAGCCCGGAGGCACCGAGTAGGTCAGCATCTTGCGCACGGTGTCCCGGTGCAGCCCGAACTCTCTGGAGACCTCCCGAATACTCTTGCCCTCCACCATCACCGCCCGGCGAACCCGCAGATATACTTCCACTCTGTACATCCATCGCACCACCCATAAGCTCGACTTGAAGCCTATGAATGGCGGCGGACGGTCCAATTTGCAACCGCCGTTTGTCAGAGATTACCCGCCCGCACGGGACAATTTACCTCCGCCGCTTACACTTCTGATAAATGGCCTGAAACGTTCAGCTGAGGGCCCTTTGCGGAGAGTTGCCGGACCAACTCACCCACTGCATTCCCATCATGTAAATGAAAGGCGAAGGCTACCGCGTTACGCACGGCCGGGAGAAGGCCGTCCTCCAGCCTCTGTAGCAGTCCAACGTAGCTTGGCTTGCGCCGACCCCCTCTCCATACTATCCGCTGCCGACCCCTCCCCTTGCCTCCGCCGTGGACATCCTGGCGCGCTTCAGAGCTTCCCACCCTCTCGTTCTCCTGAGCACCGCCTCTTCCTGCCTGCCCAAGGCAACGGGACTTGCTGCCACAAATTACACACTAATTATGAGCATTCCTATACGGAGTTCGCACAAAAACCGAACTCGATTTCACGAGATTTACACATTCAAAAAGTAAGGTCGTATTCGCTAGGCGAGACAAGTCGTCCATTCTGTCCGATCTGAATTCTGCGGCGTCTCTGCCTGGAATCCACCCCTGATTCGGTCGATAGCTGACGACAGAGACGCCGAATTCCAGTCGGGGGACTCATGGCTGCTCCACCTGATCGCTTGTGGCTAATCCTTTGGGAGCCATCGTCCTCCAAGTATTTTCCCCAGCAGGCTCGGGGAGTCATTTGGACCGGGAATCCAACGCTGGACCCTGGTGGGTTTTCCCCACCTTACCCGCGTCCCCCGCGGCGGCCCGGCCTGAAGGCAATGGGACATCGGCCCGTTCAGGAAATGGATTGTCCAAATTCGATTCCGACAGCGTGAGAGGAAGCTGTGATGAATGCCATAAGGATCATTTTTCGTCCTTCAGGGCTCTTGGTCATGATAGCCGTCATGGCCGCAATTCTGGTATTCTTGGTCGCCCGTGAAACGGCGAGCGCGACGGTTCCGAAGCCGAAACGGGACGTGACCCTGGCCACTTACAACGACCGTGCAATGGGAATGTGGAGCGACGGGACCAACCTCTGGGTGGTTGAGAACGACGAACGCTGGGGGGGCCAGTACCTGCTCCTCTCCTACGACATTGCCGTTGGGTCGTTCAATCAGGGCGCAGATATCGAGCTCGACAGCTCCAACGCCGACCCCCATGGAATCTGGTCCGACGGTACTGTGGTGTGGGTCGGCGACTGGGACGATACAAAGCTCTACGCCTACTCCTACAGCGACTACAGCCGCATGGCAGACCGCGACATTGACCTCGCCGGGCCTAACGACGGCCCGAGAGGAATGTGGGGATTCAGCCAAACTATCCTGATTGTCGACAAGGACGATACCAAGGTCTATGCCTACAGCACTGCGGACGGCAGTCGTCAGGAAGACGAGGAGTTCGACCTGCACAACGATAACGACGATCCTTGGGGAATCTGGGGTCAGGGCACCAGGGTCTGGATCAGCGACGTTGACGACGACATGCTATACGCGTACGAAAGGAACCCCAATAGCAGTTCTCACGGCGATCGCGTTACAGATCTCGAAATAAGGTTGCCTAGCGATGTTGATGATGTCAGGGGCATCTGGTCCGACGGGGAAATAATGTGGGCTCTCAACAACGAGGCGCACCCAAAGTTGTACGCGATGTACTTCCTCAACTTCAGGCACCCGGGGGACGAGATAGACATCACCGATGTAACTGAGCCCTCAGGGCTATGGAACGACGGCGAGACCATGTGGGTCGCCGACAAGGGCAGGTCCGACCACGGGAAGCTATTTGCCTACTCATTGAGCGACCAAACGAGAGTCAGCGGCAAGGATGTTCAGCTGGCCTCCTTCAACAAGGAACCGCTGTCAATATGGTCGGATGGTGAGACCATTTGGGCGATTGAAGACGGGTCAGGCAACGACTTCCTGTACGCCTATGCGCTGGAGCCGGAGGCGGACGAAATTGGGCTGCTGGTACCTTATGAGTCAGTGACTCTAGGTTCAAACAACTCAGACCCAAGGGGGGCGTGGTCCGACGGGGAGATCATCTGGGTCTCCGACTCGGGGGACGACAAGCTATTCGCCTACGATCTCTCGGACAGGACCCGCCAGTCCGACCGGGACATGAACTTACACAGCAGCAACGGAAATCCTGGCGAAATGTGGTCTGACGGCGAGACCATCTGGGTGTTCGACAAAAATGACAAGAAAGCCTACGCCTACGACCTGTCCGACGGAACCCGTAAGAAAGCCCGCGAGTTCAGGACGGTCCCTGACAACGACGACCCCGACGGCGGCCTGACCGGACACGCATTGCGATTCTGGGTTGTTGACGGCGACGACCAGAAGCTCTACGCCTATGGCGGCAGAAATACAGCCCCATCATTCACCGAGACGTCAATCAGCTTCGAATTCCACCGCAGCATTGCCGCTGGTGACTACATCGGCTCTGTTCCTGAGGTCGTGGACCCCGACGGGGATACGATAACCTACCTGTTGTCGAGCGGGGGATTCGACGTCTTTCGCCTCGACTACCAGACGGGGGAGATCTTTGTCAGAAATGACGCTTCCGCTTTCGACGGCGGAGAAAACTACACCCTCAAGGTATCCATTTCTGACAGCAGGAGTGCGCTGGACGGGCTGGACGGCGGCTCGGACGATGCCATCGACGTAGCGCTCAAGGTGATTCAGAATGATGACCCCGAGTTCGTTACGGCCGATGGAACGGTCTTCTCAGTCGCGGAAGATGCCGCACTAGGCCACACCGTCGCTGAATTAGAAATCACCGATCTGGACGACGATTCGCTGATCTATGAATTCTGGACCAGCCCCGTCAGCCCCTTCCGGTTAGTCCAGAACAATATCGAGGTCTTGAATAACAGCGATCTCGACTACGAGAGAACTGATTCCTATGAGGCGATGATTCGCATCCGGGACAACAAGGACGAGACAGGGCAAACGGACTTGACCTGGGACGATGAGGCCACATTCACGATCCAGGTTACCAACGTCGACGAAGTCGGCGAATTAACCCTCAGCAGCGCCAATCCCCAAGTGGACACGGAAATCGTTGCGACGCTCATGGACCCTGACGGGGTGGAGCTTGCCGACGGGAACCAAGTTAATTGGGTGGTGGAGAGAAGTACGGACTCCGATTCTTGGATCGAGATCTCAGACACTGACTCAGCCAGCGCAACCTTCGCATACACCCCGGTTTCTGATGACGCGGTGAAAACCCTGCGTTTCAAAGTCACCTACAAGGATGGATACGACACCGCAATTGCAAAGACCGTCAAAGTAGAGACCGAAAACACGGTCCTGGCGGCGCCTCCCTCAAACCAGCCTCCGACCTTCGGCGCCGCCGCTCCCGAGTCGCTTTCCGTGGCTGAAAATACGGCCATAGGAACCAATATCGGATCGCCAGTTCCAGCCTCCGATCCCGAAAACGATACCCTGACTTTTGCAGTGCGACCATCGACTCTTGATGTCTTCGACATCACCTCCAGCGGTCAGCTTTTCATCAAAGACAGTGCGGACCTGGACTACGAGGGCAGCTCCATAGGCGGCCTCTGGATATGGCTTCGCGACAGTAAAGACCCCTCAGGCGAAGCTGACTCAGAATGGGACGAGACCCACTTTGTGAAGATCAATGTCACAAACGCTGACGAGGCAGGGGCGGTGACACTGTTTTCCAACAGCCCGGAGGTTGACGTGGCATTGGACGCGCGACTCCAGGATCCCGATCGCGTGATTCACAACTTGACGTGGCAGTGGCAGATCGCAGACAGCAACCCGTCCGATACCTGGGCCGACATTTCCGGGGCCACGTCCCAGAGCTACACGCCCGCTTCGAGTGATGCAGGTAAGTATATCCGGGCAAAAGCCTCCTACGACGACGGCGAAGGGACCGGCAAGGAAGCCATCGGTACAGCCACGAATGCAGTGGTAGACCTAGATAATCAGGCGGCGCAATTCAACGAGGGCGCAACGGCAACCCGCTCGGTGGACGAGAACGCCGCTGCGGGCGCCAGGCTGGGCGCAGCCATAACGGCGCTGGACCCGGACAATGACGCGCTGACCTACTCGCTGGCTGCAGGCTCGGACGCGGACAAGTTCGTTGTCGATGCCGGGACCGGCCAGTTGGAGGTGGCTGCTGGCGTGGCGCTCGACTACGAGACTGACCCATCCCTGGAGGTCGTGGTTCAGGTGACGGACGGCAAGGCCGCCGACCACAGCCAGGACACCGCCGTTGACGACACCATCACGGTGACCATTGAGCTGGTGAACGTCGACGAGCCCGGAGAGGTCACACTTTCCATGATGGAGCCGGCGGTCGGCGAATCGCTCACCGCCACCCTCGCCGACGATGACGGCGGGGTCACCGGCGCAAGCTGGCACTGGGAGAAGTCCCAGGACGGCGCGACCAACTGGGAGACCATCAACAACGCAGATTCGGACACTCACACGCCGGCCACGGAGGACGAAGGCATGTACCTCCGGGCCATGGTGGACTACACCGATGATGAAGGGGCAGGCAAGAGCGCCGAGGGCATGACCTCCGACGCTGTCCAACCTGAATCGGACGGCGAGGAAAACCACGACGGTGGAGGCGGTCAGGATCCCGAGGAAGAATCCTCCACTGAAAACACAGACAATAACGGTGGCGGCGGCGGCCAGGACGAGCAGGAGGAGACCTTCAAGGAAATCTGCAATCGCGACTACCGGGCGGGTGCCGTTGCCGGCTGCGTTGTCAACAGTTTTGCGACTGCAAGGGTGGAGCACAACGGCAGCTACACAATCGACTGGAGCGAGTGGGATGAGAACCACCCGGAGGTGACCGGCTACAGCATCGTGCTCCAGGAAATACTCTACCTATCGGCCTACGAAAACGGGCAGAAAGTAAGTGACGATTCCCTGTCTGACGTCTACGAAACCTGCGAATTCACCGACGGGTCCTGGAACTGCGAAAGGCCGATAAAGAGCAACTACTACGAAGACTGGAACGGGAACCCTGTCGACGTGCGTGTTCTTGTTGAAGACTCCGATATGACCCAATGGAGCGGATCTCTTGACTCTCCGGGGCGCCACAGTGCAGACAAGACTTTCCAACGCTGGAACGGAGACGCCTCGGACCCTGACAACGAACCCACTCCTGTCTCCTACACGACCGAAAAGTTTGAGATGGACCTGCACTACTTCGAGGCCCACGGCGGCTCCGCTCGGGCGGGTATTGTAGCGATAAATGGGGCAAACGGGTTCGACTAGCAGACGGCTACCCCGGCATAGTGGTTAGATGGGCAACCTAAAATCCTGCACCAGCCAACGGAGCGTTGACTTGGAGGGGCGTCCCTTGTTGGGCGCCCCTTTAACCCGTTGTTGCGCGTTAAGTGCATTTAACGCGCATTTTTTGAGGCCGGGGGTTACGTCCGCTCACCAGAAGACCGGTTGTGCGAACCGCAGTCTCCACATCTGGACCATCGGCGAGAGCACTCCGTCCGCGGCCCTGGGCGGGCCCGTCCGCAGCATCCCCGGCCGGGGTGGCCATCGGGTCGCCCGGCAAATTTGAGGGGCCCTAAATCACATCCTGTAACGACGGATTCTCCGGAATTCTCGCCGGTCGGCGCCGCATCCGGCCCTTTCAGCCCGGCTTCTCCGTGATCGCCGCCCTAGCGTCCTCCGGCCGGACCCGGGTCTGAGCATCCGCCCCAACGCCGCCAGGAACCGGCCCGCCAGGGAGCCGCGGTGCGGAGAGAATTCCGCTCTCGTTTCGTCCGACATCGAACGGTGAGACGAGGGCACCGGCCGGCTGCTCATCGACCGGAGCAAAACCGATCAGGCCGGCGAGGTCGAGGCGGTGTTCATCACCCGCCGGGCCATGACCGCCTTGGACGAGTTCCGGCAGTTCCGCGGCGATGCGAACCCTTCCGTCTTCGGGAAGACGACCAACCGCTGGGTCAAGGCTGCGACGCAGGCAGCGGGTTTGGGGGAGGGGTTCTCTGGCCATAGTGGCCGGGTGGGTCTGGCCCGGGCCGGCGATCATGCGGCAGTGCCGGGGCGGCGAGGTAAACTCGGGGCGAGTCCGCCCTGTGGCTGGAATGAGGGGTATGAGCCAGCCACCCTTTGGGGCGGTGGCAGTGCTGACTGTCCGGTACTACCGCCCCCAACATGAAAGGGCGGTCCGGCAGCCCTCGGGCTTGGGCCGGCATGGCTCGTCTCCCGGTGAGCGGCGGATGTTGTGGAGCGCACAGAGGACATGAGGACTCGACTCCTGTGCGCTCCGCGGAGAATCCATCTCGCGATAGGCCGAGTGTGCCGGGGCCTCGCTGCCGACATACATCTCCCCTGACTAGTATTACAACGACGGTTCTCGGAATGACACAAAGGGTGGACCAACCGACTCACTCTTCAACGGGGGATCGGCGCCTCGCATTTTCCTGTTGGAATTGGGGGTATGCCCAGTCTCAGCGAACCGGCGAATTAAACCGGGCAGGACGGCTGGCCACCCTGGCGGCACTAGGACGAGGGGGAGACCTGCACCGTAACGATATCTATGTCGTGGTATTTGTGGTGCTGGACCGAGGATGCGTAATGACGCAGGAGGCGGGAGGAAATTTCGCGCTCGTCCTGTATCTCAGGCTGTTCGTTCATATAGGCCAGCTTGTCCTCCAGATTCCCGCCCTCGGTGGTCACCACAAACTCCATTTCAATGGCGGCGTCCGCACGACGGGCAGCAACAATGAGGCGCCTCCTGACATCTTCTTCCGGCTCCTCTTCCTGCGACAGCAGGCTCGACAGAGTTTCCTCCCCGGCTGACCTGAGCCGGTTTATTGATGGCTCATTCCAGCCGGCGCTTGTTGCAAATCCCTGGAGGAAGGAGTCAATTCTGGGTAGCGACGAAAGGTTCATGGCCACATTCAACCGCCTGCGACGCCTGGAAGTGAACTCCATCAGCAGAGTGAGCAAAATTACGCACACCGAGCCGGTGGTCATGCCGTTGCTGAGCAGAGTCCCCAAAGTTCCCGTCAGGAGATCGGGCAGAATCACCTGGTTCTGAAAACCAATGCCCATCCAGAGTGACACTCCTATCACCGCGGCTTTTCGCCCGTCTACTCCGTCCCTGAATACGGTCCTCATCCCCTGCACAAAGAGGAGCGAGAACAGAAATATGATGTAGGCGACCAGGACAGGGCGCGGCGCGGCGACAATCAGTGCTATCAGCTTTGGGGAAAAGGCTGCCACTATCATGACCAAGCCCCCGTAGACCCCCATGCGACGCGCCGCAACGCCGGTGAGCGTCACTCGAGCGGAATTGGCCGCTCCAATCATGTTGGGGATTGTCCCTAGTATTACAACGACGCTTCCATAATCTAGTCAGTTTTTGGTCGGAAATCGCTTCACGGAATGCAAGGCCACAAAGCTGTCGAGCGCGTGGTCGGGTCGCCATGAAGAGGTGCTCGAGGTCCCTTTCCTGCGAACTGTCGTTGTAATACTAGCAGCCCGTCTGAGGATTGACCGACTGGCGGTGTCGGTCAGCCGGGACTACCCTGCGACAACGGTTCTGGCGGGGTGCGGGTAGGCACCTGCGGATTGTCGCTTGAAAATCCCACTGCCCATGGACCGGCGCGTCTCCCTGTCGTTCCCAGTGGCGCCTTTTCCCCTCGCCTTGACGAACATCCCGGCCCCATACCGGAACAGCTTCAGCAGGTTGTGGCCGGCGCAGATGATCAGCCACTCCCGGTTCACCTTAGCCAGACCCCGCAGCAGGAACTGCCGGAAGCCCCGGCCCTGCTTGATCTGCCCGAATACCGGTTCCACCGTCTCCATCCGAAGCGCGTAGCGTTCCCTGCCCCGTTTCGTCCGCAGCTTGCGCCGCATCCGGTCCTTGGCTGACAGCCCCTTCGGTATGCGGCCACGGGGCGCCGGTGGCGGCACCCAGCCGTGGCGGGTCCTCTCCGGCGCGACGAACGGGTCCACTCCCAGGGCGTAGAGTTCCTCCACCGCCTTGGCCGAGTAGTATCCGGCGTCGGCGGAGACTTCCTTTGGGACTGTGCCCACGTTCAGGATGGCCTCCTCAATCATGCTCACGGCCTGATCCTTGTCCGAGGGCTGATCGGTGGCACAGGCCGCCACGATCACCTGATGCTCGCTGTCCACCACCGCCTGGCAGTTGTAGGACTGCTGGAAGTCCCTCCCTCCCGGGCCGGGCATGATCCGGGAGTCCGGGTCGGTGAAGTTCCGCTGCGCCTTGTCATCAGGCACCCCGAGATGATTGCGTCCCTCGGACTCAGCCTGCTCCGCATCCGCCAGGGCCTCGGCCTCCAGCGCCGCCTTGGCCTCCCTTATCTTCCGCAACCGTCCCTCCCGGAAGGCCAGTTCCTCCGGCAACTCATCCCCACGCCTGTCCTTCCCGTACCGGCGGTCCTCCTCCTCGTCCACCTCCTGCGCCTTGCGGAGCAACTCGTCCACCTCGGCCTGCAACCGCGCTTCCTTCTCCTTCATCCGCCCGTAGCTCATCGCCTTGTGCTTTGAGGCATTGGCCCTCACCTTGGTCCCGTCCAGGGCCACGTGCCCCAGCTTTACCAGTCCTGCCTGCTGGCACAACTCCAGCACCTGCAGGAACAATTCCCCCAACGCCTCCAGATGGTCCTTTCGGAAGTCGGAGACGGTGCGGAAGTCCGGCGTGTTGTTCGCCGCCAGCACCCGGTAGGCGATGTCCTCGTGCAGCCTCTGGGCGATGCGACGTGAGGAGGCCACGCCGGTGCAGTAGCCGTAGAGCAGCACCTTCACCATCATCCTGGGATGGTAGGGCGGGCCGCCCCGCCTCTCCTGCTCGTAGCGGGCGGTGATGTCCGAGAGGTCCAACTGGTCCGCAACGTCGGAGATGAAGTAGGCCAAGTGCTCCGGCGGCAGCCATTCCTGGAGGGCCGCCGGCAGCAGCAACTGCTGGTCCGGGTCGTAGGGAAGGTAGGTCTTGCTCATTGACCGCTCCGATCGTCTGATGCTCCGTACCATCATACCCCCAACGGCTCACCAACCCCGTTTCTCGGACGGGCTGCTAGCGCCGCCGCCAGCAGATTGGTCAAAACCAACAGGTTATGCGCCCCCTGGACCACCCGAAAGTCAGTCGCCTTCGACCTTCGCCATGCCACCTGCTGAATCACCACGTTGTCGCCTATCGAATTGATCGTGGTCGCCAGGTTCACTATCACGAATCCCGGCAAAAGCCCCCAGAAGGTCGCGCCAAAGCTCAGGTCGAATCCCGGCCAGGGATAGCTGGGAAATCCAATCCAGGAAGCCTCCACAACCAACTGCCAGTTGTAAGCGCCGAACGGGACCGATATTGCGCAACCCACCACGATCGCAACGACTGGCGCCCATTGCTGCCACTTGGGCGACGCGAACAGCCTCAGCATCATCAGGATGAACAGGGTCGTTCCTGCCAGGATGGGCGCCGCCACCGGGGGAGCACCTTCCGGCAAATCAGAAAGCCTGCCGAGTACGACGGTTATTATCGTCGAGGCCAGCAACATGAGAACCGTTCCGGCAACCAACGGGCTGATGACACGCCGCAGCCAGGAGAGCCGGGAGATGAACACAAACTGTATCAACGACGAGGCGACGATCAGGCTGGACAGCAGCGCCGGGCCGCCAGCCAGCAGCGCTGAGATACAGATGGCGATGAAGGCGAATGCGGAAATTAGGCCAAGGGAATATCCCGACCCGAATCTCCAGATTCGAAAGGTCTGCAGGATACCGCCTAATCCGCAAACCACGAGGGCCGAAAAGAAGATCCAGGACAGATAACCCTCGGATTGTCCGCCGGCCACAGCGATGATCGACGCCGCGGCAGCCATTGCCGCCATGGGCTCCATGACACTTTGGAATCCGTGGACCAGAGATACCGGATGGCTTGGGCGCTCATCCGGTTGATAGATGATATTCTCGTTCACCTGCGCCATTTGTAGTGCTGCTTTGCCGTCCTGTGGGTCTTATTTAGACTGGTATTACAACGACGGTTCAAGGAGGAATGTGCAGGGCGGGGCGGCGCTTGGCATGGGAGCGCTTGGCCCGTTCGTTACTATCCCGCGTATCCTCGAGCCACCGCAGCAACTCAGCCGGCCCGAACCGTTCCCGGGGCATCTTTTCCTCCCAAGCCTGCTGTATTACAACGACGATTGGTTAGAAAGGGCTCCTGAACACCCACTCCTGGCTACCAGCCACTCGCATCTCAGCTTTGCGGTCTTGCGTTCCGCAATAAAATTTCCGCTCATGAGCTACCCTATTGGATGAATCGTCGTTGTAATACTAGCGTCCAGGCCTCCACCAGCTCGAAGAGCTCCGGCGAACTCCGGGCCATGAGCGTCATCACCTTCCGGAGGCAGGCCCGCTTCACCTGGCAGGGCTGACAGGCGCAGCCCTCGGCGTGGGGCGGGCCGTTGAAGGCTGGCGACCACCTCGAAATAGGCCTTGTCCTTGCCGGCAGCCGTAGCAGGCGCATCGTTCGTCGCAGTCGCAGAGGGGATGTTCTCTGACGGTCATGGAGACCTCCAGAAAAAAAATTTCAAGGCACCCGGAAAATCTCGTGATATGCACGGTAATCAGTAATTCCACGCACAACGCCGGTTCGCAAAAGGCCCGTTACGTCGTCTGGCGGGATTTTGGCGCACAACTCCAGTGGAGTTCCCGAGGTCGTCATGGTTATGCACGAGGTTATGGCACGCCTACAAGGGGACGGACTGTCGGGGTGTCCGCCCTGCAATATCTGGGCGCGTCGCAGTTCAATCGCCTCTTGTAACAGATCGGAGCCATATCGCTCCAGAATGTCGATGTTCCTGCATAGAATCGGATCGGACACCTTGACTTTATTTTCCGCCTGACGCAACTCCAATAGGTCACTACCACTGGCACGCCGGCTATTTCCTGCGCCGAAGAGTTACTCGTCAAATGACGCCGGCCAGCGTGAGGTGACGGCGTTGCATGCCCCGGAGAGACAGTCCTACCTATCCATCCAAGAGGCCGCCCCGAACGGCCTGAACCGCCAGCTCCTGCTTCGACTTCACCTTGAGCTTGTTCTGGATGCCGTAGATGACGTTCCGGACACTCAGCGGGCGGTAACCAATGACCTCGGCTATCTCTGCGTAGCTCATCCCCTGTGCGAAGAGGGCCAGCACTTCCCTCTCCCTGGCTGTCAGGCCGGCCACCAGTTCCGCGGCGCTCTGCCGAGGCTTGGAGCGAGCGCTGGCTACCATTTGGACCAACGCCCTGGCTGGGACGTGCAATTCTCCATCGACCACGTCACGAAGGGTGTCGACCAGCTTCTCTCCCATTGAGGACTTCAGCAGATAGCCCGTTGCACCTGCAGCAACCGCCAGCAGGACCGCATCCTCATCTACCGAGGCCGTCAGTATGAGCACCTGGGTGTCCGGCAGCATCTCCTTGATCTCGCGGCAGGCTTCGATGCCGTCCTTGCCCGGCAATACGGCCTCCATGATGACGATGTCCGGTTGGGTGCTGGCGGCGAGCTTTACTGCGGTCTCACCGTCCGCGGCCTCACCCACTACCTCGAGGTCGTCGGCACGGCCCAGTACCTCCCGCAGACCATCTCTCATGATGGGATGGCCGTCTGCGATCATCACCCTGACCCGGCGGCCGGCGGACAACTTGCCTGCCTCACCGGCCAACATTACTGGCAACCTCCTGGGTCTGGGCAACCGCGAAGTAGAGGGCACCGGAGGTCGCGGCGGCCAGCGGTATGGCGGACAGGAAAACCCCACGCCTGCGGGAGACGGTTGATGGAATCAACGGTTTCATGAAAGGGACTCTCCTCGGTTCATCGCCTCAGGGAAGGCAGCTCTTGCTGACAGACCTAGGGTGATGGAATCGCATCCGGAGTTGCGGGTACGAATAGAGATAACCAGCCCCCGTTTGGGAACCCCATTTGGCCGAAGGTGTCATGATAGGTTACAGGGACCTGCAGGGCGAAACTAAACCAATACCAAGGTGGAATGTGCATTTCGGGATCTTGAAGATGACCGAAAGGGCTCCACGGCTCCTCATATCACCTTTAGCCCCCAACTGGGGTCGCCCGCTATAGTGCGGTCTAGAAATATGTACATCTCACCTTGGCTTCAGTTTAGTAGTCCGAAATCTTTGTAATGATGAGTTAATTGGTATTGGGGCTCTGCCCTGACAGACTGGGCCCATGCAGACAATTGCCGAGCAACCCGGCATTCCACCCGTCAAAACAAGGATGTTGGCCTACTAAACTAAAGCCAAGGTGGGATGTGCATATGGTCGGTGGTGGGGATTGGTATGAGGGTTACGCGGGAGCCCCTCTGCTCTTGATTGCAGGATGGTCCGGCAGCGACGCTTGACCTCCTCTTTCCGCCCGGCCAGCCCATCGGAGAAGTTCCCGACCCTCTCCTGAACCAGCTTCTTGGTTCCCAAGCACAGATTTCCGGTGGCCTCCTCTCTCGCCCAGCCCCAGATGGTCTCGTCGGCGTTGAAGTCCGGGCTGTGTCCCGGCAGGTTCACCAGCCGCAGATTCATTCCGGGCTTGCCCAGCCATTCCCGAACCGCCTCTCCCCGGTGGGCCGGCGCGTTGTCCCAGATCACGTTTAGCCGACCGCCTTGCCTCTCCCGCAACTGCTCCAGGAAGGCTGCCAACGTTTCGCTGTTGCTGTTCCCCCCCAGTTCCATCCACTCCACCTCGACGGTCTCCAAGCACACCGCCGAATAGTAGCTGGCCTTCTCTCCGTAGCGCGAGCTGGTCGAGTCCACCAAGGCTGGCTCTGCCCTCAGCACCCACTTGCCCCGCAACTCGGCGTCCGCACGGAAGTGAGCCTCGTCGGCGAAGAATATCATCTCCCCGGACTCTTGAGCCTGGGATGCCAGGGTGGCGTACTCCGCCACGAAGGCCTCCCGTTTCTCCGCATCAGCCTTGAGCAGACGCTTCTTGGGGCGCTTTAGCACGAATCCCAGACGGTGCAGATAGTTCAGGCAAGTGCTGCGGCTCAGGCTGATACTGAAGCGCTCAGAGAGGAACTGCCGCACCACCTTCCTCCTGAGCTTGCCGAGGGGTCCAGTTGGCCATTACGATGCCCGACTTGGTGGGCAACTCCTGCACCGCGGCACTCAACGCCGCCTGCTGCGCCTCTTCGAAGGCGGGGGGGAACCACCGGACTGTTCGAATATCAGGGCCGCCGGACCTCCCTCGCTAAAGGCGGTGGCCCATCTGCCGATGGTGTGAGCATTCCGGCCCAGTGCCTGGGCAGTGGCAGAGGCGGTCATGCCCCGGCACAGGAGCCACAGAGCGTGCCACCGTTCTCTTTCCCGAGGCGTCCGGCGCCAGGTACATCCTGCGGCGCACACCAGCCAAATCCAACTGCCACCGCTCCAAGTCCGGCCTTATCCCCCTCATACCCATCCTCACTCAGCCCGCTCCCGTTCCTGACGCTATGACTCCCTGATTCTAGCCGACGTATATGCGGGTTTCACCTTCGCTTTGGTTTAGGAATGACCCCGCACCTCTTTAAGAATGACCCCGCACCTCTTTAAGGGTGTTGCGGAAATGTATCGGTTGATCGGCAGCACACCCCTCGGAGAGGAATTCCCCGAGATGAGGGACAGCGACCGGACTTTCACCGAGACCATCCGCCAGCTGGCACAGCACGTGCGGCCCCCGCAGCAATAGATGTCAAACAGGCCCTGACTGAAGCGCCTGCTCTCCCTTCCTGAGACAGCACCCGAATTCAGCACTCAAGGTTTAGTCAATTTCCCGGGGCTTAAACACAATCAGCCGGGCACTGTCACTCAGGTTTCTTTGCGACTATCAGCGCCCAGCCGATCTTGCCCGATTCTGCCGACTCAACCCAGAAGGTCAGGGACGCAACGGTGTTGTCGATGGTCTCGGCGCCGACGCGTGGCAGCAGGGCCTCCCGTTTCTCTTGAAGCCCGTCCCTCACCCAAGCATATGAAGGTGCCACATTACGCGACCAGTCCTCCTCCCTGGTGATGGGGAATTTCAGGCTGGAGAAAGCCCTTCGGTAGTCTCCCAGGTCCCACATGTCCGGCGACTTCACCCGGTCGTATATTCTTGCCCGATCCTCGTCCGGGGTTTCCCGCGACACCAGGATGTCGGTAAAGACAAGCGCGCCACCCGGCCTGAGGACGCGGCGGCACTCCGACAGCACCGCCATCTTGTCGGCTGCATGAAGGAACGCATCCTGGCTCCAGATCACGTCGAAGGACTCATCGGAGTATCCCAGTTGATGAAAGTCCCCGTACTCGAAGTTCAGCAGGTGTTCGAGGTGGGCCTCCTTGCTGCGGGTGCGGGCCAGCTCCAGCTCCTTTTCGCTGATGTTGGTGCCGGTGACCCTGCAGTCGAAGCTTGCGGCAAGGTAGCGGGCGGCCGAGCCATAGCCGCAGCCGAGGTCAAGGACTTGTATGTCCGGCCCCAGCGGTACGGCAGTAGCCATAATCTCGTTGGTGTGTTCCTTGGCCTCCAGCTGGTGGCATTCCTCGCTGCAGTAGACGCCAAGGTGTATGTTGTCGCCCCAGATAGTCCGGTAGATCTCGTCAGCAGGGCCGTCGTAGTAGGCTTGCGTCGTGGAAACGATGGATGCTACGTCTTCATTTCTCACAGAATATGTCTCCTGGAACGTGTAACGTTCTCGCTGAGTGGATTAGGGGCAACTTCGAACGCCTGATGTCGTACTAAACTAAAGACTAGGTGGGATGTGCATTTGCCTGGGGTTGGCGATGGTGCTGGGAGTCCTGCAATAGCCTTTCTGCCCTTGATTGCAGGACGGTCCGGCAGCGCCGTCTCACCTCGTCCTTTCGGTTGGTCAGACCGGCCAGGAAGCTGCTGACCCTTTCATGGACCGCCTCCCTGGTTCCCAAACACAGGTTCCCGGTGGTCTCCTCTCTCGTCCAACCCCAGATGGCCTCATCGGCGTTGAAATCCGGGCTGTAGCCTGGCAGGTTCACCAGCCGCAGGTTCAGACCTGGCGTCCGGATATACTCCCTCACCGCTTCGCCACGGTGTGCCGGCGCGTTGTCCCAGATCACGTTCAGACGCCCGGAGTGCCTCTCACGCAACTGCTCCAGGAAGGCTGCCGATGTCTAGCTGTTGCTGTTCCCCTCCAGTTCCTTCCACTCCACCTCCCCCGTCTCCAAGCACACCGCTGAATAGTAGCTGGCCTTTTCTCCGTACCTCGGACTGGTCGAGTCCACCAATGCCGGCTCTCCCCTCGACACCCACTTGCCCCGCAACTCGGCGTCGGCACGGAAATGGGCCTCGTCAGCAAAGAATATCTTGGCGTTGCTTTGACACGCCTCCTCCATCAGGGCGGCGTACTCCGCCACGAATGACTCCCGCTTGGCCTCATCCGCCTTTAACAGACGTTTCTTGGGACGCTTGAAGGCGAATCCCAGCCGGTGCAGGTAGTTCAGGCAACTGCTGCGGCTCAGGCTGATGCCAAACCACAAGGCGACGAACTCACGAACCACCCTCCTCCTGAGCTTGTCGAAGGGTCCAGTTGGCCATACCAATGCCCGCCGCATCTGGCAACTCCTGCACCGCTTCTTTCAGCGCCGCCTGCTCCGCCTCGTCGAGGGCGGGGGGGAACCCCCGGTCTGCTCGAATATCAGGGCCTTTGGGCCGCCTTCGCCGAAGGCAGCGGACCACCGGCCTATGGTGTGGGGATCCCGTCCCAGTGCCTCCGCCGTGGACGATGCCGTCCAACCTTGGGCCAGCAGCCAGACGGCGTGCCAGCGTTCCCGCTCCCTGGGTGTGGGCGCCAGAATCACCCGCCGGTGCAGATCCCTGACGTTCATCTCCCACTGTTCGAGTAACTGATCAATCTCCTTCACACTCATCACCAACCCCTACAACTCCTGAGACCAGCTAATCCAGTTACCTCACAAATCTACCCTATGCGTCTGCGCATTTCACCTTGGCTTTGGTTTAGGGCCATCTGCAACTCTGTCCGGCTGAGTTTTGGTGCAACGTTTTGGCAGGTGGCCTGAGTCGAATGTGAGTGCATTTGTCAAATGGCATGAGCTTTCTCTCAGCGTGCGGTCTTGGAGCTATGCCGTTTTTTGTGAAGCGACGGCAATTCCTCCCGTGCGGTAGGGTAGTCGATCCGGTGGAGTGGGGTCTACGTGTTTTGGAGGGGCCGGGGCGAGGTGAGGAGTTTGAGAGGTCAATACTGGGCTGAAGAATGCGGAGTTGCTGGGCAGCCTCGAGGGAATGGACGACGGCACCTGGGAACGGCTGGCCGCCTTCGACGATTCGCAGCTGAGGAACTGGGTAAAAGTTGGATTGAGGATGGCCCGCAATGGCAACACAGACGTCGTCGAAAACTCGCTCCGCCACGTCGAGGGGAACCGCGTCCCGGTAGCCGCGTTACGGGAAGAGGCGTAACGCTCTTGCCCCCCCGGTTACGTCCGGCGGTCGGAAGACCGGTTGTGCGAACCGGCGTTGTGCGTGGAATTGCTGACAGCCAGGTCTTGTGAGGAGAGAGACGGAAAAAGTATCGTATAATCCTCACTCCTCCCACGAGGGCTTCGGTCATGGCGAACGCAAAATGCAGGTCCTGCGATCATGCCGCCGCCGCCGGCGCTTGCTGTAGTTCGTGCGCCGCTGACATCATGGCCGGGCCCCCAACCCCTTCTACGGGGACGGAGAAAGAAGCTCCCCCGGCCGGAGCGGCCCAGACCCTCCGCTCCCTCCACTCAACACATCAGCACAGGCTCTTCCAGTAACCCTGTGCGTACAATTGTACGCTGATCCCTTCCAGCTGATCCCTTGCCCTGAGAACTCCAAGGAGGCCCGGAAACTGCCCACGGGCCTTGCCTTCACCATGCGCGATAATCGTACTGATCAACGGCAATAGGTCTTGCCGGTCCCGTTGCCTCACCAGAGAAGGTTACCGAAATTTCAGCTCTTATTTCCCACCCCAACCAAGGCCAATTCCACCTTCTTGCTCCGCTCCGATGCAGGTTCATCAGATGCGGCGTGGACCAGCTCTTTGCCCATGATCCCACAACAGTCCCTCACCCTGCCCGCATGCCCGGAACCCCCTCCTTGATCTGCCATTGTAGTATTAGCCCGAATCCACCGATAGAGGACGTCAGGTTAGCGACCTGAAGTGGTCAAAGGGTGCTCCTCTGAATCTGGGATAATGGTTTTCGAGAAAGGAAACCGACCCCAGAAAAGGAGCACCCAATTGATGCTACCACGCAACCATCCCGACCGTATTCGCATTGTCTTTGACGACCACCGTCTGGTGGCCAATGCCGGCCTGCTCCTGCCGGCCACTCTCGCCCAACACCTGGGCCTGGGGGAACTCGTAGACCATCACCTCAATCTCGGCAGCGCGCCGGGCCGGGCCAACGCCGGCGACAAGATGATGACCCTGGTCGCCTCTGCCCTGGCTGGCGGCGATTGCATCGACGACGCCGATGCGCTGCGCGCCGGTGGGACGGCCGGTGTTCTCGACTGTAGGGTCAAGGCGCCATCCACCCTGGGCACCTTCCTGCGCAGCTTCCGCTGGGGCCATGTCCGTCAGCTGGACCGGGTGATCCGGGAACTGCTGGCCCGGGCCTGGGCCGCCGGGGCGGGACCCGGCGACGCGCCGTTCACCATCGATTTGGACTCCACCATCTGCGAGACCTACGGACTGGCCAAGGAGGGGGCGCGACACCACGGCTATACCGGCAAGCGGGGCTATCACCCGCTGTTGGCCGTGGCCGCCGGCACCGGCGACGTGTTGATGTCCCGGCTGCGCGAGGGCCGGGCCAACACTGTTCGGGGCGCCGCCCACTTCCTGCGCGAGACGGTGGGACGGGTGCGCTACGCCGGCGCCAGGGGCCGACTCACGGTGCGGGCCGACAGCGGCTTCTATGCCCACGCCATCGTCGCCGTCTGCCGCAAGATGGATGTCCGCTACTCCATCACCATCCGCCAGCACAAAAGCCTGCGCAATCTCATCGAGGCCATACCCGAGACGGATTGGACGCCCATCCCATACTGGATGGACGGCGCCGCCGATGTGGCCGAGACCACCTACACTCCCTTTGAGAGTGAGGCCGGCGCCGCGCCGGTGCGGCTCATCGTCCGGCGTGTGAAGCCCACGCCCGGTTCCCAACTGGCCCTCTTCGCCACCTACAGCTATCACGGATTCATCACCGACCGGGACGGGGAGACCCTGGAGCTGGAGGCCGACCACCGCCGCCACGCCGAGATCGAGAACGCCATCCGGGACCTCAAGTACGGCGTCGGGCTGAACCACCTGCCGTCCGGCCGATTCGCCGCCAACGGCGCTTGGCTGGCGGTACAGGTGATGGCCCACAACCTGGCCCGCTGGACGGCCCGCATCGGCTTGCGCGAGCAGATCGTGACCACCAAGACCCTCCGGCGTCGGTTCTTCGCCCTGGCGGGACGGACCACCCGCTCGGCGCGCCGCCTCACTTTGCATCTTCCCAAGCATTGGCCCTGGGAAACCCAGTTCAGCAGCGCCCTGGCCCGGCTGCGAGCCATTCCACTCCCCGCCTGACGGCGCTGTCCGCAACCGCCCCAACACCTCCAAACTCGCGTCCGCCCCGCCCGCGAGTGCATCCTGCTGCGTCCGATCTCACTATCACGCGATTCCCAGCCTCCATAGACCGCTCTCCAGGTCCGGTGCGGCTACTGAAAACCCTCGCGGGGTCACATCGGTCCAATGGAGCCCAGGCTTTCTCCCTTGCAGGCTCCCTCATCCCAATTTGCCCAGCATTCACGCCTCCCATCGGTGGATTCGGGATTAGGGAAATGCCCAGCAAAGTCCCGGTCAAATGCGCCATTCCCGGCTGCCACCGCCGGATCAAGATGACCCTCGCCGAACGCGAAGGACTGAGGCAGGAGGGACGCGAGAACAACGCCACGGCGGGCCTCGTCTGCCCCGCCCACGTGAAGGCCGCCTTCAACTTCGAATTCGACGATATCGACGTCGATGTCCCGCTGGGGGAACCCCTGGTCGGGGCATCCAAGGAAAATCCCCGCTGGCGCGTGATGTTGACCCCGCTGCCCGGGGCGGAGGGTGAGCCGGACAGCCGGTCCACGCCAGGGCGGGGAGACAGGGTTATCTAGTTCACCCGCGCCGGCCTGTAGCTCCCGGGGAAATTCCGGAGTGTTCCGGAGAAGCTCGAGGGATGGCCAGCTTCCCCCTCCCACTGCCGGGGCCGTGTTAATGCTGCTCAAGTTGGCGATGGCCGCTGCTGCGAACGGCGGCTTTCACGCGGCCAGGTCCACCGGCGTCCATCCATCGCCCCGGTATCGCCAGGCGTGGCGCGACTCAAGGCCCAGGATGTCGGCCGTACATCCTGCGTTCAGCACCCGCTGGGCCACGTCCATGGGAAACTCGCTCACGGGTTTGACCTCGGCGTAGGCTTCTACGCCGTTCAGGATGAGCCGGAAGTCGGGGGTCCAGCCGCTGAGCCGGTCCGGCTCGTACTGCCACGCAATCCCGCGCTGGTCGAAGTATGCCGCCCACCGGGCCTCCAGCTGGCTCCGGAAGGTAGTACCGGCGTACTCGGTGATGACGGGAGTGTGCTCGGGACCCAGGGTGTGGGGCGCCATGCTGGTGGCCCACCGGTGCAGCGTGCGGCGGTATCCTCCCTGAGCAGCCGTTCCTGCTCCGAACGCTGGCCCGGCTGCCGGGCGATCTCCAGCAGGGACTGGGTGTAGCGTCCCAGGTTGTCGGCCATCGCCTTCGAGAGACCCAGACTACCGCCCACCCTGTCCCAGATGACAATGATGCGGCCCACCTCGCTGCTGCGCCCGTCCCGCACCACCCGGACGTTCTGGTGCGTGGTCCGTATGTCAGCGGGGTGTATCGATTCACGGCCGCACATCACCGTCCGGAGGGCCAGGGCCACGTCCCGCCGCGTGTTGGGGTCGTCGAACCACTCCTCCCAGACAATGATCAGGGTGGCCGTGGTGCGCAGGCTGGTCATCACCTCGGGGACGCCCTCCCCGTCGTAGTGGACTTCCCGCCATTCCCCGTCGCCCGGTTCCCGCATGGCGCAGCCGACGATCCGTTCCCAGGCCACCGCCTGGGCATGGGTGCAGTATTCCAGGTGGCCCAGAGCGGATGCGCGGGGCTGCTGCAGCGTGAAGGTGACGCCGCTTCGGGTGATGGGCCGGGTCTCCCGCTGCGGAGCGTGGCGCGCCGTGATCACCGTCTCCTCGCCGGTCTCCCGCGAGCCCAGGATGGAATAGGACTGCTTGGCATGGTAGTAGATGGCCAGGGGGTGGGCGTCGCGGGCCGCCTCCCGGCAGGTCACCTCGCTGGTCAGGAGCTCCGTCTCCCCCTCCGGCAGAATCTGCACGATGCGCGCCCGCCCGTCGGCGGCGTCCCGGATGTCGTTGCGGTGGGGCTGCTGGGAATCCCCGGTCTGTAACTCCGGCGCGTAGTGGTTGCCCCGGGCGATCTCCCGGAGGGTCTGGGGCAGCTGCTCCGGCCAGGCATCCGTGGGCAACGGTACGGCGTACTTCATGCCGTTGAGGCCCGTCTCCCTGGCCAGGCAGCGGCCGTGGGTGTTCTTGATGTTGGGATTGGAGGGATAGAGCCGGGCCGGCTCCACCGGCTGTCGCCAGTAGGCCTCCAAGCTGTCCTCGTGGAACTGGAAGGCGCGGCGCCACGACAATAAAAACGCCCGGGGCTGTTGCGTCCCACCCGTCCGGCCCGCTGCCTGAGGCGTCCCACGGAGTGGGGCAACCCCAGGTTGAGACCCAACTGCAGGTCGGGTATGTCGATGCCCAGCTCCATGGCGCTGGTGCTGGCTATGCCCCGGATATCACCGGCCCGCAGCGCCTTCTCGATGCGCTCCCGGCGCATGAGCCCCGAGCGGTAGGCCATGGCGTCCCGGGACTCCACGATGATGGCGTCCTCGGTGATGCTGCGGGCGGCCTCGATGCCGGCCGCGGCCCGTTCCGCCAGCTGCCGGTCGTCCACGAACGCGATGTACGACCGGTCCGGGTCGTCGCTGATCACCTCCCGCACCGCGTCCTGCAGGTCCTGCCACCTCTCGTCGTGGGGGGCACGGCCGACGGCGTGCTGCACAGTCAGCTCCGCCCGGGGACTGCCGTCGTACCGGTCGTCCACCACCTGGAAGGGCAGGCCGGTCAGGGTCTCCAAATGCTGGACCGGGTTGTGGATGGTAGCGCTGGCCGCGATCACCCGCAGGGGCTCGAACCGGGACATCAGCTCCCGGCGCTTCTGCTGCAGCCGCTGCACCAGGTAGAGGCAGTGGGTGCCCAACCGCGCCGTCGTAGGTGTGGGCCTCGTCCAGGATCAGGTATGCCAGGTTCAACAGGAAGCGGCGCACGTTGTACTGGGTGTTCTGCATCTCCCTGAGGTCGTGGCGCAGCGGCCGTTTGTCGTAGCGGGGCTCCGAGTAGGCCATCAGCCACTGCTGGATCATGTCGGGGGTCATCAGGGCCAGCCTGGTGCGCTGCAGTATCTCTCGGCGCTCGGTCAGGTCGCGTACGTCGCCGTCGATCCGGTTGATGGCGGCGGGGTCCAGGCCGGCGGCCTCTGCCATGTTACGCCAGCGGATGACCTGGTCCCGGGCCAGGGCCTTGATCGGGTAGACGGCGATGGCCGTGGCATTCGGGTGGGTCGCCAGGTGGTGCAGGGTGGGGGCCTGGAAGACCAGGGACTTGCCGTTGGCGGTGCCGGTGCTGATCACCATATTGTGGCCGTATCCCAGCAGCTCCAGCCCCGTGGCCTGGTGCAGGAAGAGCGGGCCTCCGCCCGTCTGGGCCTTCACCGCGGGCCAGACCGGGCTGTCGGCCAGCGAAGCGGGCACCTCGCCTTGGCGGACCTCCTCGCCGGGAATTGTCATCTCGTCGTGTATGTCCATTCTGCCGCGTCAATGGTCAGGGCAACGGCGGGCGCGGCGGCAACTACCAGACGGTGGCCACCCGGTCCGACGCTGCCAGCGCCTCGTCCCGGGTCACCACCGGTGCGCCCAGCGCATCCGCCTCCGCGGCGATCAGCCGGTCGTGCATCTCCGGAACCTCGGGAAACCGGTCCAGCCTCTCCAGCTGTGCCCGGCCCAATTCGGACAGTTCTATCCCGCTCACCGAGTCCAGCGCCTCCAGCAATGCCGACGGCTCCAGGGGACTGCCCAGCTTGGCCGACAGGTAGTAGAACTCGGCCACCACAATGGCGGGAACCACCACCGTGGCGTTGCCGGTCTCCGCCAACTGGAAGACGGCGCTGGCGGCGACACTCAGGCGCTCCGGGGACCGGAAATACCACCAGAGGGCATGGGTGTCGGCAACTAACCGGCTCCGGCTAACCACCCTTGTCCCCGGACATCCCGCCGGGCAACCTCTCCCCGGTCTCCCAGATGCTCTTGATATCCAAGAAGTCCTGGTAGCCGGCGTCGGGCAGTTGGGAGAGGGCACCCCTCAGCGTGGCCAGGGACGGTCTTTCATCGGCTCCTGCATCCACCGCAGTTAGCCGGCCGCAGGGACGTCCCCGGCGCGTGATGATCACCTCATCGCCGAGGTCCAGGTCCCGGAGTATCTCGCTGAGATGGGCCTTCGCCTCCCTGATGCTGTATGTGGTCATGTCGTCCACCATGTGAGGGTCATGTTAACTTGCCGTAGGGACCACAGCCTACCACGGCAATCGTTGTCGTGCCGGAGGAAAACCGGGCCCACAGGATCGCGGGCTCTGGCAGAACAATGACCTCTCCGCCGCTGGGCCGGCGTTTCCCGTACCCTGGACACGGTCGAGGAGGTGATGCGGGCCTCCCTCAGGGACCCGGACGTTCAGTCCGCCATAGTGGCCCCGTCGCTGCTTCTCGACGGGGTGGTGCAAAGCCTTCCAGACGAAACCATGCCATGGGCCGGCCACTGGCGGGACCGGTTTGGAGTGTGAATGTCGCTCCCACATCCGTGAGCCAGTTCCACCGTAGGCGCCGGCGTCGCCTCAAACACCGGGCGGGTTCTGCGACCGTGCACGGGCTGGCGTCCTCCGCAGCTGGATGCCTCCACCAACCCTGTCTGCCGCAGTGCGGGCATGGCCGGCGGACCACCCTGAGCCACTGGACGCCGTCCTGGGAGGTGATCACCCGCCGGCAGTGGAGGCGGCTCCCCTGGTAATCGTTGCCGTCGGCCGGGTCCAGGCAGTCGTCGCATCCGGCAACGCCCTGCGGCTCGCGGGTCCAGTGCGCTCTCATGGGATCCTCTCCGCAGAGGGGTACCTCCTCCGGACCGTGGTGGACGTCGTGCCCCATCTGGGTGATCAACGACAATTGGGTCTGCCGCTGGCGCTGACTCGCATGTCCAGGTTGTCGCTCTTCCTGCAGGATTCTATTCAACTAATTGCCGCAGATGCGCTTCCAGCTGGGGGAGAGTCAGTCCGGTTTCCCGTTGAATCCTCCGGACACAGGACTTGGAACTGTTCTCCACGTTGGCAGTGACGAAAGGCTGGTGATCCAGCCCCTGGAGCTCACGTACTGCCCTCCAGATGTTGCTCCAACTCTGGTGAGTTTGGCTCTTTATTGCTCTAATAGGGCCTGGCATGTCGCCGCTCGAAGCCACGTGTCCCGAATTCCGTCCTCCTGTCCGGATAGTTCTCGTTGGAACTGACAGGCTTGTTGCGGAGCCGTCATCAGGAGACCCCAGGGTTTGTGGAACACCCTCCCTGCCCAGTATCAGAATGGGTTGACCCCCAAGGAGGGAACCGAGGTCGAACCCCGGGTCATCCACCTCCACGGGTGGCGGGCAAACCGGATCGGTTCTGAAATACAGGTCCCAGGAAGCCTGACGGATGGCCAGTTCCAACTCTTCGTGAAGGTGCTGTCTCTCGGTGAGCATGCCGGCCCAGAAGGGCATGTAGCAAAGGTTCCAACCGGCGGTGAAGTAGTCCGGGTCCCATGGCCGGCCCCAGATGTGCCGTATGGAATAGCCGGTACCCCGCAACAACCCGCGGCCGGTGTACCTCTCCCACGCCAGCTGGGCGTGCTGGTTGTCGTCCACGATCACTTCACGCCCATCCCCCTCCCAAATTGCCCTCTGACCCTTGGCCGCACCGGGGTAGTGAGTGCGGCTTAACCTTGCCCGCTCGGCAAGGTATGGCGTCCTTTTCCTCACATCGTCTGGATGGATGAAGTAGGAATGTGCGAAGGCTGCGCGTATGACGGACGTCCCTGCCTTCAGGAAGTATTCCTCCAACACTCCGACGGGATGGGACAGGTCCCCTTGGTGGATCTGTAGATACAGCATGCTCCCTCTTGCGGTTCGTATCTGAGCAGCCCGATGCTATCACATTGTTGCCACTCCCCAATCTTGTTCCTGGCTCCAACCAGAAGCGAAGCTTCCAGGTGGCCGGAGGGCACAAATGCAGGACCATGGCAAGGAGCTTGGTCGAGCTGGAGAAGTTGCCGGCTGCTCAACATTACCGCTGCCCGCCAGCGGGCGGGACACGCCCCATTTCCGCCAGTGGCGGAAATGCCGACAGCCCAGCCTTGCCAGGGGGTGCCGGAAAGGGTATCGCTGGTTCGGTTCGCCTGTAGCGTATTCCAAGGCGCGGACGATAGCAGGCATAAGCTACAGGCAAACGGAACCCCTATGTCTTTTACGAACCTCCTGCGGGAGTGCCAATATATAGTTCTGGTGGGCGGCATGCTCTTCCGGGTGGAACAGTGCCCGAGCATGACGAGATCTTTATGGTGCCTGCACAGGAGATTGATTCGTTGCTGCTGGTAGTGTCCGAAGGCTTCAATCTATCGACGGCTAAGGTAATCAGGTACTTCTCATTGAAGTGACCGACCCTCTCGGGGATGTTCGCTGCCCCGCCGCCGGGGGCTCCGTGCTACAAGTCTACTTATGGAAATGCCTCCCCCAACCCATAGGTGAACGCCATATCCGGGGCCGAGCCCACCACCTGTAACGCGATTGCCCTGTCGTCGAAGCCGATTTGGATGCGGTCGAGGTGGTTGCGTGGTAGCATCAATCGAGTGCTCCTTTTCTGGGACTGTTTTGCTGTTACAAAACCATTATCCCAGATTCAGAGGAGCACCTTCTTGTTTCTTCAGAGGCCTCTCACACGCACCCCTTCGGTGGATTCGGGCTAAAAACACCCTCATCATGGAGGTCGCCCTATGAGTCGTTTAAATCGAATTAACAGACAAACAGGCCCCCGGGCACTTGAGTGTCAGCTAATCGCAGGCAGCCGGCGGACCCACTGCACAAGGAGAAGTCCATGACCACGATGGGGAACGATGGCCCAGAAGAAGTCAACCTCAACGAAATGCTGGCCCGGGGCGGAAGGGAGGCGGCCGTGGCATTCCACCTGCTCAGTATCGAATACCACGCCAGCATCATCGAGACAAGCGGCGACGCGGAGGACCTGGAAATGCTGGGCGACATGCTGGTCCAGCACCTCATGGGCGTTCGTGCGCTCATCGCAGAGGCGGCAGGGAACATTGACGTCGTCTCTCCCAAGCTCATTGTCCCCGGCAGGCCGTGACCCAGACAAGCCAGGACAGCCGAGGAATGCGGTGAGTAACAACAGCCGGGTCTGGAACGAGCTCGCGGCCCTCAGCTCGTGCTGACGATCTAACAGGCCAAATCCAAAGGCAGTAGCACTGTCATTAGAATGCCTTTAACCACGAAACGGCCTGTGGCTGGAATCCCTGAAGTCTTGGTCTCTGCCACCTGTTGTGCAACGGGAGTTTCCAGCCACCCTTTCAGCTACAAGATGGGTGCATTTGCAGCCATGGCGACCGGATGCGGCCAGACCCGAGCCGGTGTTCCGGAGATGGCAATCATGTGGCAGGGCCGATGGCAGACTGTGCCATGGTGGTGATGTACACCCGGGGTAGGTCCGCCCGGTGTCTGAAATAAGTGGTATGAGCCAGTGGTTTTGGGCGGTGGCAGTGCTGGCTGTCCAGGGTGTCAATGACGGGTTAGAAATGAGCCATTTGTAAAGGGCACGCCACTTAAGGAACTTGACCATCGCCGAGGAGTTGCCATACTTGGAGAGAGAACACACCTCTCCGAGGCCAAGCGAGCAAATTTTAGAAGTAGAGACTATCAAGGTCCCAAAACCGTCAAGCTAGAAACCGGAGTCGAGGAGTGCTTTGCATGAGAGTGTATTGGCAAAAGGTAAAAAGGGGAGAGAACCTGATTCTCAGTGACGAAAACAACGGCCATGAAGAGGAGCTTGGAGGGTTCCGAGACACCAAACGGGGCATCGACGCGTCGGCGAAGACTTTTAGCTACGAGCCGAGCCGCTCCCGGAAGGGGTTCCCATCTATCGAAGAAGCCAAGGATTTCGTGGAGTCCTTCAGACCTTGGGAGCTATTCGGTACCCAGGGCGTTACTGTCGACCCTAGGGTTAGGCCCGCCCTAGATTCGGCCACAACAGACACAGCGGGCACGCCAGACCAGCCGGCGTAGTCGATGGTGGCGAACCTGCATCGCAACGGAGCGAGAAGGTGGAATTAATCTTGGTCGGGGTGTGAAATAAGGACTATAATTTCGGTAACATTCTCTGATGAGGCAACAGGACCGGCAAATATAGTTGACTCGGGACAAAGGGGGTCGGTCTGCAAAGCCGAAGGGGCCGCAGACTCAATTTGACGGTCACTTCCGTAGGAATCTGGTCACATAGTCAACGTCGACTGCTGGCATTTCCAGACCGATTTCCGACAATGCTTCGGAGAACCGGTTGATGTCGTAGACGCTGGTGTCGGACAGGTACGGCTCGACTGATTCCAGGGACCGGACCAGAACTTTCAACTCCATGTCATCATCCCGGTCGGCCATCATTCCCAATCTTGATTTCCAGTCCCCCAATTGAGCGCGGTCCCCCACGTATCCGTGGTTCTCCATATATGCAAAAACTTGATCGGCGGGTACGGGGGCCTGTTGAACCACGTTGTATACCTTCCCCAGGTGACTGGGATCGTCGGAAATTTTCGTTATTGCTTTGACCAGAAAGTCGACAGGGGTCATTTCGAAGAACCATTCCGGCGCCAGGGGGGCGCACCCCAGACGTGCGCAGGCCTTGATAATCAACGAGAGAAAGTCATTCGGGTTGACCGTGCCCGTACCACTGTGGTGGCCAATGTTGCCGGGACGGAAGATGCATACCGGCAGTCCTCGAGAAACAGCCTGCCAGACGAGCCGTTCCGCGACCCATTTGGCTTGATTGTAGCCCCCCTCCATCCTGTTGACGAAGCCGTCTATGTCCCTGTTTTCAAGGTAGGGATTGTCGTCTCCTCCCGGAAAGACGCCGTTGGATGAAATGTACTGGATCGGCTTGGCTACGCCAGTGCAGGCGAACTTGAGCACCTCCAAAGTCCCGCCAACGGTGTGGGGCCTGGCTGCAGAGTAGGGGTAGGCGTAATTGACAGAGGCGGCGCAATGGAATACAAATTCGACCTCTTCCGCCAACTGCCGGTACTCATTATTGTCCAGTCCCATGCTGGGCAAGGTGAGGTCTCCAGAGACCGGGACGACCCTTTGCCCAGCGGACCGACCCTCGAGCCCATAAAACTTCAAAGTGTCCAGCACGCGGTTGGTGGACCCGCCCTGTCCTGAATCCCTGTCCCTTACCAAGCAATAGAACCGGGTATCCTGTCCAGCGGCACGCACCAGTTCGTCAAGTAAGAAGGCTCCAAGGAATCCGGTTGTTCCCGTCACAAGGACCGAGGACGCCTCGCTGATACGCGTAATTCTCGGGGCGCCTCCTGGTGCAATCTCCGGATCCAGTATCGAGTCCTCGGCCAGCGAAATCCCGGATTCCATATTCGGCCCTCTTTTTTCCAAGTACGCGCCCAACTCACTTATGGTGGGGTACTCGTAGATCTCCGTGCCGTTAAGCTCAATCCCCAAAAGATGTTCGATGCCCAGGGTGAGTCCCAGGCCCGTCAGGGAATGGCCTCCGAGATCAAAGAAGTTCCAATCATCCTCCAGTGATTCAGTGTCGACATCGAGGGCTTCGCTCCATAGCTCCCGCAAGACCCTGCGACGCTCGGCTGCGGTTGCGTGCTTGGACAGCGGGGTGCGCTGCTTCACCGCAGGCCTCCTTTCTCGCAATGAGGGCAATGCTTTGCGCTCCAGTTTGCCCGTCTGTTGATTTATCGGGAGCGTCTCCAGTTCCATGAAGTGGCTGGGCACCATGTAGTGCGGTAGATGCCGTTCCAACAGAGCACGCAGGTCTCTGCTCGTCCCGCTCTTTCCATCGACCTTCCACGCCGCCCGCGGGCCCCGAACCACGTAGGCCACGAGCCGCTTGTTGACTTCGTCCTGGTTCTCGGCCAGCACCGCTGCATCCGCCGCGTCACAGTGGTTGCGGAGGGTCTCCTCTATGGCGCTCAGGTAAACGGTGTAGCCCCTGATCTTGACCATCGAATCATTGCGGCCGATGATCGTCGTCATACCCCGCGCATCAACCTCGGCTAGGTCGCCGGTGGAGTAATACCTCCCGCCGTTCCATCTGACGAACCTCTCGGAATCCAGGTCGGGCCTCTTCAGATAGCCCCGGGCCAGTCCGCGACCCCCGATGAAGAGCTCTCCGACCCCGCTGGAAGCCAGATCGGACTGCCCTTCCGGGAGCACTCGGAGTGTCACCCCGTCCATTGCGTAACCCACGGGGCAGGCATCCCTGCCGTTGATGCTCAAGTCGGTCAGGTCAATGGAGCAAACGTCGTGGGCTTCACTGATGCTGTAGGTGTTGAACACCCGCGTAGACTTGGGCAGAACGTCCAGGGCCAGCTTCAGCAGGCTGGACGGCACCACCTCGCCGTTCAGCCATACCACTCGCAGTGAGGACAGGCGGGCGCGCAATCGTTCCGGGCTTGCCGAATTCAAGATCCCCTGCAGCAGGGACGGAGTGAAGAGCACCTCGGTAATCCGGTGTTTCGCTATGAACCCGGTTAGCGCGCGCGGCACGAACACCGCGTCATCGGGGATAACGTATACCGTTCCTCCCTTCAACAGCGGACGAAGGAACTCCCAGGGAAAGAAGATGTTGCAGGCGACCCTGTCCCCGACATTGTAAGAACTGAACCTGTACCTCGCCAAGTAGGATGAAATCAGGGCGCCGCTGGTCTGCATCACCCCTTTTGGCTGTCCTGTTGTGCCTGAGGTGTAGGGGAGGAAGGCCAGATCGCCGGTGTCAACGCGAATTTCGTCGCTTGCGGGATCGAACTCTCTCCAGGACTGGTCGGAGTCAATGGCCAATAGGCTAGGCCCAGTGAATTTACGCAGTCTCGGCAAGTGCCTCGCCTTGGTAATCACCACCTTGGGTTGGGACTCGGACACCAATGCGCCAAGAAGGGAATCGGGGAGATCCAGGGCCACGGGCATGAAGGCCGCGCCGGCCTTCAATATTCCGATGGTCGCGGCGATGTACTCCGGGCAGGTTTCCATGTATATGCCCACCGGATCATCGGTTAATACGCCGCAACGTCGAAGGTAGGCTCCCAAGGCATCCGTCGCCTGGTCCAGTTGTGCATAGGATGTCTGTTCGGCGCCGAAGGCTATTGCCGGAGTGTTTGGAGTCGCCGTCGCTTGAGCCTTGAAAAGTTGATGTAACCCACTCTCTGCGGAATTCATTCCTCCATCTCAACCATACCCAAGCGCAATCAAGCGATACGGACATTTATTCTATGCTATTAAAGGATAATACCTTAGTGTACAAAATATGGAGCCTAAAATACATTGTGAATCCATATTAAGAGTCACTTTTGATAGTAACGTAATCCGACGCCTTCAAGGGTGTCCATATGCAATTCGACTCACTGGACTTCTAAAGTGAACACGCCCGGAGATATTCCCAGCTTTCCCACGAGTTCACCCACTCGGTGTATACCGGTCCCTCTCACCCTGCATTGACGGGGGACATGGACCCGCTCAATCGAGTTGTCGAGTTGGCGCGGGAGAATGGTGGTCTGAACGCAGGTTGCGGAGCGGGAGCCCGGGACATCCACCTGCTGCAGGCGTGAGGGTACGACATTTACGGAATTGACGCGGTGGAGGAGAACATCAGCCTGGGTAGAGAGTTGCACCCGGAAATCGCTGACAAGCTAAGTGTGGCGGATCTCCGGGATCTCCTATCCTTTGAGTCAGGTTTCTTCGATTTCGTATTGTACAACGCCGTAATACAGCATCTGACGCCCGAGGCCACCGAAACCACGGCGATCCCCGAATTGGCCAGAGTCCCGGCCTTGGGAGGAATCCTTCAGATGATGTTCAAGACCGGCTCGGGAGTGGCTACCGTCAGTGACGGGGCCTATGGAGTGGACGGCGTGGCCAGGTCGTTTCAACTTTACGACGAGCACCGTTTGCTGGGCATCCTGGAGGTCTGCGGTGCTCTCTGGTGAACCCCGGAGAGAGCTAGGACTTGGGTTGTCAAAGCCGATGGGAATGGCCCGTTGAAAGAGCCCAACCGAGGGCTAGCGGCAAGTATTACCACGACGCTTCGCAGGAAAGGGACCTTGATCAACTCCTCATGGCGACCTGCCCACGCTCTAGACAGCTTTGTGGCCTTGCCTTCCGCGAAGCGATTTTCGGCCAAAAACTGACCACATTGCGGAAGCGTCGTTGTAAAACCAGTGTTCTGTATCCGTAGTTCGCCATATTATTCGATGGCTTTTCGAAAGGACAGGTAACCGGACTCTTGCTCGAACAGTAGTAACGGTTCAGCGTATATTGCCCATTAATTTACCGATGAACTACGGATACACCACGCTAGCGATGGCAGCTCCGCGGCAAAGTTCCTCCGCCGGTCCATGCTGCCCTAAGGGGCTTATCAGGTGGGTTGGGCCAGCGAACGCATCAAACTGGGACAGGGCCCGGGCAATGTCTGGCGGGAAACGGGTCGGGCGGCCACTCCAGCGCTGACCCGGAACAGGTGGAGCAGTGCCGCCGGATTCCCGACCATGCCCACCCGGGCGGACCACCTCACGGGGCGCTGGACCATGTCCTTCATGGGATGGGAGCCCCTGCCTGTGGGAGTGACCACCTTGGCGGAGATGCTGGCTGAGCACGGCCTGCACACGGCGGCGTCGGTGGACACCCCCTACTACCTGAGGAACGGGATGAACTACGACCGGGGGTTCCAGTCCTTCTTCATGAACCCGGGCCAAGATACCATGTGGTCGCTGATTCCCCAGCCCGGCTATCACAACGAGGCCCTGGATGTCCGGGAGGCGTGGCAAAACGAAGGGGACCGCAATGCCCCTCGAACCTTCAAGACCGCCATTGAGTGGCTGGAACATCACTACAAAGAGGACTTTTTCCTATACATCGACACCTGGGACCCCCATGAACCCTGGGACGCTCCGGCCTACTACACCGTGCTCTACTGGCCGGGATACGACGGCGAGGTGGTGCTGCCGGTGTACGGGAACTGGCACGACGTGCCGGGCTACACCGAGGAGAGGCTCAGGAAGGGCCATGCGACCTACTGCGGCGAGATCACCATGGTCGACACGTGGCTGAGTTTCCTGATGAAATCCGTGGACAGCCTGCTCCGTACTCTCTCAGATCCTCCGGTCACCACTGTAACTGCGGGTGAATGGAGCTTGCTCTACAGCCCCCAGGGTGGTCTGTCGGAGTTGTACAATCTGAATGTCGATCCGAACCAAGTGAAGAACGTAATGGGAGCACACACCGGCGAGGCCAGGGAACTACACCGGCTGCTGGTGCAGTTCATGCGTGAAACCAAGGTGCCGGAGCGTATGCTGCAACCACGGTTGGAACTCCGTTTTAGATCCGCTGAAAATTGCCCCCGGCGGGTGCGAAAAACAGGGGCACCCGGATCGCCGCCGTCCCGGCGGTCGCGAAGGCTTTGCCGGACACCGGGGCCGCATTGCAGCGGAAGAGATAGTCCAGGCTGCTATATATTCTGCGGCTCGGATATCCAGGCTCACACCAGGGGCAGATCAGGGTTCCCCAAGATCACAGTCTATACAGGAACGTTTCAGTGATGAGTCAAAACCCAGATTTTTCCGAGGGCTTCTACAGGAGTCACGCGCAGCGCTATGCCGAGGTGAGCCACGGTTTCGTTCAGTCCATATATCTCAAGGCCTCACACCCGGGGCTCAAGGGCGATACGGACCTGATGGACCGGCTCCAGGAGTTGTTCCCCGCCGGCTCCCGGGGGCTGGATGCCGGTTGCGGGGCCGGCGCCCGCGACGTCTTCTTCTACTGGCAGAAGGGCTACGACGTCTATGGGGTTGACTCCATAGATGAGAATGTTGAGGAGGCACGCAGGCTTCACCCGGAGATCGCTCAGCGGGTGTCCGTCGCTGACCTCCGCAAGCCCCTTGGCCATCCGGACGCCTCCTTCGACTTCGTTCTATGCAATGCGGTCATCCAGCACATCGCCCCGGACACAGTCCTGGGGGTAACCCTGCCGGAGCTGGCCAGATTGCTCAGGGCCGGGGGCGTGCTCCAACTCATGTTCAAGGTCGGAACGGGAATCGCAACGGTCTACGACAGGGACTACGGCGCGGACAGGACCTTCCAGCTCTACAGTGAAAGTGAGGTGCTGGGGGTGCTGGCAAATCACGGCTTGAGCGTGATCCCGGCGGAGGGAGAGAAGCTGGGGGGAGTCATGTACTTCACCGACCCCAAGCCAATGGAACACTGCGTCCTGTTCGCGCGCAAGGCCGGCTGAATGGGAAGGCCTTTTGTTTCAGGACCGGATGCTTCGTCCATTGGGACAGGTATGACCGGTTCGACGGTTCCTAAAAATCTCATGGAGATTACCCCCTCCTGGTTGACCGGGGCGCTTCGCAGCAAGGATGCCTCCAGCAGCGCTTCCGTTACCGGATACTCTGCTGAGACCATTGCCGAGGGGAAGGGGTTTCTGAACCAGGTGTTTCGCCTCAGGCTCCAGTACGACGATGACCCCCTGGACCTGCCAGGTACCATCATAATCAAGCTCCCCTCGGCAGACCCTGTATTGAGGATGGTCTCCGGCAGGCTGGGACAGGACCGGCGCGAGGTCAGGTTCTATCAGGAAGTGGCGGCCAGCGGTCCCCTTCAAACCCCTCACAGCTACTACTGTGGACTGGACCCAGAGACCGGGAACACCATTCTGCTGCTGGAGGACGTGAACGCCGCACGCCAGGGCGACAGCGTGGCCGGATGTTCCTTGGCCGAAGCCCGGCGCTCGATCGTCCAACTGGCTGAATTCCAGGCCTCATGGTGGGACAGCCCCCGGCTTGACCGGTTGGAGTGGATGCCGTTGAAGGACGACGAGACCGGCGTCTACCAAGAGATATACGCCGGCGCCTGGGAGTCCCTCATAAAGAAGGCTGCGGACCCAATGCCCCAAGGTCTGCGGCTGCTGGGAGACCGCCTGATCATTGAGATTCCAAGGATAAAGGCCAAACTCACGGAACCTCCCCGAACGATTATTCATGGAGATTACCGCCTCGACAATTGCTTCTTCCCTGCGAATGCCACGGCGCGACCGCTGGTCGTTTTCGACTGGGAGTTCTGCGCGCGCGGCAAGGGGGTCTGCGATGTTGCCGCGTTCATCAGTGAGGCATTTCCCCTGCAGCAACGAAGGCAAGGGGAGATGGGTCTCCTGCGCGCGTACCACTCCACCCTTGTAAGCAACGGGGTAAGCGGCTACCCGTTCGAAGAGTGCCTGTCCGATTACCGGCTTTCTATGCTGGAGGGCTTGGTCTTTTGGATCGTCACGGGAGGCTACTGCGATTTCGCTGGTGAGCGGGCCTCGGCGTATCTGCGAAACTCACTGGAACGCTTCGACGCCGCCATATCCGATCTCGCCTGCACTGAGTTGCTTTCAGGCTAACGTCATAGATAGGGCGCCGCTCCAGACAGCGGCACCTGAGACAACATAGACTGGAGCACGGTCTACGCCGGCATGACGCACCCTAAAGGCGGTCCTGCCCTCTCAGTCGACCAGCACAATGCCAAGATGTATGACGTAAGGGGGCGGTTCGTCGTCTTCACGCCCAAGTCCGCGCGCCGGTGCTCCCGGCATGTCAATGGTGTTGTTGTCCAGCGAAAATGTCCGACTAACTGGTCTGCGATAATGTCCGTTTAGGCGGGTGTTCCCGCCTCAGGTTGTAGTGTCGTCGCTGCGCTCTTGATCTTTCTCAGTGGCGGGCTTTCGGCCAGGGCGTACTTGCGGACGGTGTTTCTGTGGATGCCCAGCTCGCGGGCGGTCGCCCCGAAAGGAGAGTCCCTTGAGCTTGGCCTGCTGCACATTCTCCCACAGCGTCCTCTGGCGAGCAGTGGGTATTTGCCCTTCGGAAGTAGCGTTGTTGCAGTCGGTCGTCAACAGTTAGGAGACGGGGCCCGTTCTGTTCCCTGGGTTACGTCCAGCGGTCAGAAGACCGATTGGGCGAACCGCATTTTCAGCGTTCAACTGCCCTTTCCGGTGTGCGAGTCTACGGCCAGGACTACCTGGGTGCAGGGATTTTCCCACTGCGCAACCAAGATAAAGGTTGACGCTGCACACCCTGCCCGCATGCCCGCCCCCTCCTTGAGCAGTCGTTGTAATATTGGGGAAAATGCCCAGAAAAGTCCCAGTCAAATGCACCATTCCCGGCTGCCACCGTCGGCTGAGGATGACCCTCGCCGAACGCGAGGAACTGAGGCGGGTGGGACGCGAGAACAACGCTACCGCGGGCCTCGTCTGCCCCGCCGACGTGAAAACCGCCTTCAACTTCGAATTCGACGATATCGACATCGATGTTCCAATGGGCGAATTCCTGGTCGAGGCATCCAAGGACACTCCCCGTTGGCGCGTGATGCTGACACCGCTGCCCGGGGCGGCGGCTGAGCCGGACAGCCAGTCCACGCCAGGGCGTGGAGACAGGGTTATCTAGTCCATCCACGCCGGCCCGTAGCTTCCGGGAGAATTCGGGCAATTTCAGAGTGCAATGACCGGCCGGTCTGACCGATCCTGTAGACACATCCGGCGGGAGGGTTTCTTTTGGCTATAATCCTGGCAACCTTCGGAACAGGAGCCTTCGAATATGGCGACGCCCCCCGAACCCGTTGAAATCTACTGCCTGAAGTGCCGGGCCAAGACGGGCTCGAGGGATGTTGAACAGGTAACAATGAAGAACGGACGCCCCGCCCTGCGTGCTGTCTGCACCGTGTGCGGCACAGGCAAATACCGCATCGGCTCCGCCGGCTGAACATGGCAGAGATCTACTTCAGCGTGCTGGCTCGTGCTTGCCTCAAAGGCAGAAATCCCGGCGAGGAGCCGCTGCAGAGGAACATCAGCATCTACGAGGCGGAGCGCAACGCGGCGGCAGCCACCGTCAACTGGCGTTTCACCGCCGAAGACGCCAGAGCCAAACTCCGCCGTCTATATCCTGACACTTCAGCCTTGAATCAGTACCAGACTCCTTGCAGCCCGGCAACTGCATGGGGAACGGTCCTGGCATGCGTGCGTCGGTTCTAGCAAGTCTCATCGGAAAGGATGGCAATGATGGAAACTTACATCGGGAAGACGATTTCCGATTTCACACTTCAGTCCAGCGATGGACGGACTATATCCCTTAGCGGTCTTCGCGGACAAAAGGTCCTGCTGTACTTCTTCACGAGTCCGGGCGGTGGTAACTGAACCCGCATGGCTCTTGGGTACCGAGAGCATGCTGCCGAGTTCACCGAGAAGAACGTCGTGCTGTTCGGAATCCATGACGGGAGCTTGGAAGCTGCACGCCAGTGGGTCGAGAAAGAGCAGCTTCCGTTCGCGGTCCTGAACGACCCTGATCGGCGAGTAGGCATTGAGCTGGGCATGTCCGCTCTCGATGGAGAGAGGTACGTCAAAGACCCGTCAGACGGGAAAAGGCCGGCAGTTGTCATCGACGAACACGGTGTGCTCTGCGAGTGGGAACCCGACATGAACCACACCGATCAGATTGCAAAGTTGCTGGAGCGTCTGTAGGACGACCTCAAGGGTCCGGTCTTTTCGGCTGTGGCCCACCCTTGTGCAGCAGGCAAAACGGGGTTCAGCCCGGACAGTGGCTTAGCAGGCCGATGAAGAACATGTCTAGCAGCCCGTCTGAGGATTGACCGACTGGCGGTGTCGGTCAGCCGGGACTACCCTGCGACAACGGTTCTGGCGGGGTGCGGGTAGGCACCTGCGGATTGTCGCTTGAAAATCCCACTGCCCATGGACCGGCGCGTCTCCCTGTCGTTCCCAGTGGCGCCTTTTCCCCTCGCCTTGACGAACATCCCGGCCCCATACCGGAACAGCTTCAGCAGGTTGTGGCCGGCGCAGATGATCAGCCACTCCCGGTTCACCTTAGCCAGACCCCGCAGCAGGAACTGCCGGAAGCCCCGGCCCTGCTTGATCTGCCCGAATACCGGTTCCACCGTCTCCATCCGAAGCGCGTAGCGTTCCCTGCCCCGTTTCGTCCGCAGCTTGCGCCGCATCCGGTCCTTGGCTGACAGCCCCTTCGGTATGCGGCCACGGGGCGCCGGTGGCGGCACCCAGCCGTGGCGGGTCCTCTCCGGCGCGACGAACGGGTCCACTCCCAGGGCGTAGAGTTCCTCCACCGCCTTGGCCGAGTAGTATCCGGCGTCGGCGGAGACTTCCTTTGGGACTGTGCCCACGTTCAGGATGGCCTCCTCAATCATGCTCACGGCCTGATCCTTGTCCGAGGGCTGATCGGTGGCACAGGCCGCCACGATCACCTGATGCTCGCTGTCCACCACCGCCTGGCAGTTGTAGGACTGCTGGAAGTCCCTCCCTCCCGGGCCGGGCATGATCCGGGAGTCCGGGTCGGTGAAGTTCCGCTGCGCCTTGTCATCAGGCACCCCGAGATGATTGCGTCCCTCGGACTCAGCCTGCTCCGCATCCGCCAGGGCCTCGGCCTCCAGCGCCGCCTTGGCCTCCCTTATCTTCCGCAACCGTCCCTCCCGGAAGGCCAGTTCCTCCGGCAACTCATCCCCACGCCTGTCCTTCCCGTACCGGCGGTCCTCCTCCTCGTCCACCTCCTGCGCCTTGCGGAGCAACTCGTCCACCTCGGCCTGCAACCGCGCTTCCTTCTCCTTCATCCGCCCGTAGCTCATCGCCTTGTGCTTTGAGGCATTGGCCCTCACCTTGGTCCCGTCCAGGGCCACGTGCCCCAGCTTTACCAGTCCTGCCTGCTGGCACAACTCCAGCACCTGCAGGAACAATTCCCCCAACGCCTCCAGATGGTCCTTTCGGAAGTCGGAGACGGTGCGGAAGTCCGGCGTGTTGTTGGCCGCCAGCACCCGGTAGGCGATGTCCTCGTGCAGCCTCTGGGCGATGCGACGTGAGGAGGCCACGCCGGTGCAGTAGCCGTAGAGCAGCACCTTCACCATCATCCTGGGATGGTAGGGCGGGCCGCCCCGCCTCTCCTGCTCGTAGCGGGCGGTGATGTCCGAGAGGTCCAACTGGTCCGCAACGTCGGAGATGAAGTAGGCCAAGTGCTCCGGCGGCAGCCATTCCTGGAGGGCCGCCGGCAGCAGCAACTGCTGGTCCGGGTCGTAGGGAAGGTAGGTCTTGCTCATTGACCGCTCCGATCGTCTGATGCTCCGTACCATCATACCCCCAACGGCTCACCAACCCCGTTTCTCGGACGGGCTGCTAGTATTACAACGACAGTTCGCAGGAAAGGGACCTCGAGCACCTCTTCATGGCGACCCGACCACGCGCTCGACAGCTTTGTGGCCTTGCATTCCGTGAAGCGATTTCCGACCAAAAACTGACTAGATTATGGAAGCGTCGTTGTAATACTAGGGTGCCGAGGCCCTAAACTAAAGCCAAGGTGAAATGTACATATCGCTAGACCGCACTGTCGGTGCCCACCCAGTTGGGGTCTGAAGATGATCTGAGGTGCCGTGGAGTCCTTGCGGTCATCGTCAATCTCCCCGAAATGCACATCCCACCTTGGTATTGGTTTAGCGTCGAGCTAAGGAAGAGCACGGCTTGAGTTCGCCGTGCTCTTCGGTAGACCTGTAGAAATTGTCCGGGAAGCCTGCATTCGGGCTAGACGAACCAGCCCATGCCTTCCCAGTGGCCGCGCAGGAAGGCTATCTGGCCTCCGTGGACGACGTTGTCAAAGACCAGGACACCAATGATGGCCTCTTTCGGCTCGGGATCCGAACCGGGCCTCAGGCTCATGGTGGCGCTCAACTCCTCCTCGGTCACGGAGGACATATAGTCCCGGCAGCAGGCCTTCATGGCCTCGTAGTACCCTACCAGGACGTCTTTGGAGGGAATCGGCCACGCGGCCACGCGCGCCGTGTCCCAGCCTTGGCCGGTCGTCTCCGGGTCGTCGCTCAGGCCGAATTTCTCGCACCAACCGTCCTCTATCCATATCTGAGGCTTGCCTTGGAACCTGGCATTCATGAATACGTCCGCCACCCGGCTCATGTGGAAGAGGAGCCAACCGATGGAATTGTCGCTGTCGGATATCCGGCGCGCCAGTGTCTCATCACTCAGCCCGTCTATGGCGCGGTCTACCATACCCCAGTTACGTTCCAGCGCATTTGATATCCCGTCGGAAACAGCCATGATTACTCTCCAAAAGTTTCGTTTGTTTGGGGTTGCGGGGCGAATTGTAACAGCCCCAAAACTGGAATGGTCTGGAATGGTAAGGTAGCGCCGACGATCAAGAAGAGACCAGCTGCTGATCTGCGCCTGTAGTACTAATGCCAACATGTTGTCTGACGGATTCGAAGCGGCCCCACGCCGCATCCGGTGAACCCCCCCACCATCTCCAACTTTTCGCCTGCTCTGCCACTGACCTAAGCTGTCTAGACAAGATGCCCTAGCGCACAATCGGCAAACGCCTTGAGATCTCGACTGTCATACCCGAAGATTACCTCGGAACTGTTGTTGAAGACCCCGGTGATTGTCATGCTTGGTCGTGAACCAAAGAACTCCGTGTTGTATTCTATTCCTCCGATGCTTTCGTATGGCGACTCGAACACCTTTTCATATTCTTTCAGTACAATGACCCGGCGATCGGTCGCCACGGCGACGCAATAAATGATACCTTCCAGGAACGCCTCGATTACGCTCTCAATGCCTTCGGCATCGTCCAGGATGCCATACAACGCCAAGAGTTCTTCGGTGTGCGCCTCCGGGCGCCAAACCTGGTTATCTGAAACCCGCGCATACCATTGAGCGTCGATTCGGTTCAGCCTCGCTGCTACGTCAGGAGCCGCCTCCCCGGAGAGATGAGCCTGAATGCAGTCCGCGAACGACTCAGCATGGAGTTGGCGGGCGTCAGTGATTTTGCAGACACCGGCACTACGCCTAGTGATGGTCACGTCCGCCTGATGGTATGCCACTTCATCAATACTACGGTACGGTATTTCGGACCAGGGAATTGAGTACGATTGTTCCGAGGCGCGCATAAAAATTATTCGGCCTTCGGTTGCCACCGCAACGCCCGCCTTGGGCGTCGACCATTCCCATAAGTTACCCTGTATCAGTCTTTCGATGTTCTCGTTGTCGTAGAGTACTGAGTAGAGGTTTCGGCGAGCGCGAGTGGAGTCCGCAGGGTCAAAGAAATCCGGAGCGCACGCTTGCCATTGAGCATCAAGCCGGTTTGCCTTCGACGCTTCTGGAGATGTCAAATGACTCCGCACACAATCAATGAACGGCTGATCGTCAACCCGCCTGTCGACAGTGTATTTATAGTTGCCCACCCTCACGAGATCCCCCATACGCCTATCTTTCCAGCGCCTCTCGTACGGGTCCATGTTAGGATAGGGCACTGACACTATATCTTCGTATGGCATTTCGGCAGCAGCAGTGGTAGCTTCTCCAAAGAAGCCTAGAAAACTTCTTCTCTTCACCAAAAAGATGACCCGCCGGCTGGTTGCTACAACGATGCCATCGTGGTGAGGCCCCGGGTAATAATTACCCGCATTTTGTACCCTTCCTCCATAGCCCACGACCATATTCCCTACCCACGCCCATGATTGCTTGTCTCCCCAACGGCAGGCTAACAGGCACTCAATATCCTCTTGATCGTCCAGGATGTCGTGGAGCATCTCGCGCTCGCCAAAATACTCTCTCGGTCGCCATCCCGGGGATTTCGTCTGCCATTGGGCGTCAATCCGGTCGATCTCATACTTCGTCGCCATCGGTCTGCGTCCTGTGTTGACGTTCGGGCGGTCTTGGTGACTTGCCCCCCTGTGGTCGTACCACTCCCTATGTTAGGCTAACCAGCCTTGCAGCTGCCCCATTTCCTGTACCAGCCATAGTGCTAGCAGCCCGTCTGAGGATTGACCGACTGGCGGTGTCGGTCAGCCGGGACTACCCTGCGACAACGGTTCTGGCGGGGTGCGGGTAGGCACCTGCGGATTGTCGCTTGAAAATCCCACTGCCCATGGACCGGCGCGTCTCCCTGTCGTTCCCAGTGGCGCCTTTTCCCCTCGCCTTGACGAACATCCCGGCCCCATACCGGAACAGCTTCAGCAGGTTGTGGCCGGCGCAGATGATCAGCCACTCCCGGTTCACCTTAGCCAGACCCCGCAGCAGGAACTGCCGGAAGCCCCGGCCCTGCTTGATCTGCCCGAATACCGGTTCCACCGTCTCCATCCGAAGCGCGTAGCGTTCCCTGCCCCGTTTCGTCCGCAGCTTGCGCCGCATCCGGTCCTTGGCTGACAGCCCCTTCGGTATGCGGCCACGGGGCGCCGGTGGCGGCACCCAGCCGTGGCGGGTCCTCTCCGGCGCGACGAACGGGTCCACTCCCAGGGCGTAGAGTTCCTCCACCGCCTTGGCCGAGTAGTATCCGGCGTCGGCGGAGACTTCCTTTGGGACTGTGCCCACGTTCAGGATGGCCTCCTCAATCATGCTCACGGCCTGATCCTTGTCCGAGGGCTGATCGGTGGCACAGGCCGCCACGATCACCTGATGCTCGCTGTCCACCACCGCCTGGCAGTTGTAGGACTGCTGGAAGTCCCTCCCTCCCGGGCCGGGCATGATCCGGGAGTCCGGGTCGGTGAAGTTCCGCTGCGCCTTGTCATCAGGCACCCCGAGATGATTGCGTCCCTCGGACTCAGCCTGCTCCGCATCCGCCAGGGCCTCGGCCTCCAGCGCCGCCTTGGCCTCCCTTATCTTCCGCAACCGTCCCTCCCGGAAGGCCAGTTCCTCCGGCAACTCATCCCCACGCCTGTCCTTCCCGTACCGGCGGTCCTCCTCCTCGTCCACCTCCTGCGCCTTGCGGAGCAACTCGTCCACCTCGGCCTGCAACCGCGCTTCCTTCTCCTTCATCCGCCCGTAGCTCATCGCCTTGTGCTTTGAGGCATTGGCCCTCACCTTGGTCCCGTCCAGGGCCACGTGCCCCAGCTTTACCAGTCCTGCCTGCTGGCACAACTCCAGCACCTGCAGGAACAATTCCCCCAACGCCTCCAGATGGTCCTTTCGGAAGTCGGAGACGGTGCGGAAGTCCGGCGTGTTGTTCGCCGCCAGCACCCGGAAGGCGATGTCCTCGTGCAGCCGCTGGGCGATGCGCCTCGAGGAGGCCACGCCGTTGCAGTAGCCGTAGAGCAGCACCTTCACCATCATCCTGGGATGGTAGGGCGGGCCGCCCCGCCTCTCCTGCTCGTAGCGGGCGGTGATGTCCGAGAGGTCCAACTGGTCCGCAACGTCGGAGATGAAGTAGGCCAAGTGCTCCGGCGGCAGCCATTCCTGGAGGGCCGCCGGCAGCAGCAACTGCTGGTCCGGGTCGTAGGGAAGGTAGGTCTTGCTCATTGACCGCTCCGATCGTCTGATGCTCCGTACCATCATACCCCCAACGGCTCACCAACCCCGTTTCTCGGACGGGCTGCTAGTATTGCGGGTCAATCTCCTGTTCCCGCCAGCACGGCGAACTCCCTGGGGTGCAGGTTTCCCGCGGCGCCGAGGCGGCGCGGCTTGAGCAGGGATACAATTCGGGTTATCCCCAATCCGCAGGAGGGTAGGCGCCATGACTATGGATTCCGGCCTTTTGTTGGAAATGTACCGCAGGATGGTAACCATCCGCAATTTTGACGCCAAGGCCGTAGAGGAGTTTCACGAGGGCAACATACCCGGCGTCGTCCACGCCTACATCGGCGAGGAGGCCGTCGCCGTGGGCGTGTGCTCCGCTCTCCGCACCACCGACCGCATCACCAGCACCCACCGCGGCCACGGACACACCATCGCCAAGGGCGCCGACATCAACCTGATGATGGCCGAGCTGTTCGGCCGCAGCAACGGCTATTGCCACGGCAAGGGCGGCTCGATGCACATTGCCGACTTCAGCGTGGGTATGCTGGGCGCCAACGGCATCGTGGGCGCGGGAATGCCCATAGCCACCGGCGCGGCCCTGGCCGCCAAGCTGGAGGGCGGCGACGGCGTTGCGGTGGCCTTCTTCGGCGACGGCGCCTCCAACGAGGAGGCGTTCCACGGCTCGCTGAACCTGGCGTCCACCTGGAACCTGCCGGTCATCTACGTCTGCGAAAACAATCGTTGGGCCTCGGGCAACTCTGCGGCGGCCACGCTGTCGGTGGAGGACGTTTCGGTGCGGGCCGTGAGCTATGGTATGCCCGGCGTTACTGTTGACGGCACCGACGTTCTGGCCGTGTATGAGGCGGCGCAGGCAGCGGTCCTGCGGGCCAGAGAGGGCGGCGGCCCCACCCTGCTGGAATGCAAGACCTTCCGCTGGCGCTCCCACTCCGAGTCCCGCGGCAACCCGCCGGACCCCCGGCCGGTCAGCGAGATCGAACTGAGCCAGTCCCACGATCCAGTAGCGGGGTTCATCGACCGTCTTGTGGAGCAGGGCGTGGCGACCAGGGAGCAGCTTCAGCAGACCGACGAGGAAATCGCCGCTGCCGTCGAGTCCGCCATCGACTTTGCCAAGTCCAGCCCCCTGCCCAACCCCGAAGACGCCCTGACGGAGGTATTCGCCCCGTAATCGTTCCCCGAATGCAATCGTCAGAATGTTGCAAAGACATATCCAAGTCTCCTCTCCCATAGGGAGAGGGTCAGGGTAGGTGCAGACCATGCGAGAGATAACCTACGCCGAGGCGATAATGGAAGCGTTCCGGGAGGAAATGCGCCGGGACGACAGGGTGTTTCACATCTGCGGCAACCTGGGACCACTGGCCGGGCTGGTGCCCGAGTTCGGAATCGAGCGGCTGCGGGCCTCCCCCATCTCCGAGGAAGCCTATGTCGGCGCCGGCATCGGCGCGGCAGGCAGCGGCTTCCGGCCCATCATCAGTCCGGGCATGATGACCTTTGCATTCACTGCCATGGACCAGATCGTAAACCAGATGGCCAAGATCCACTATATGTTCGGGGGGCAGGCGCCCTTCCCGCTGGTGTTCCGCGCCTCCACCGGCGGCGGGCGTTCGGCGGCGGCGCAGCATTCGCAGAGTCCGCACCCCATGTTCATGAATCTGGCCGGGCTGAAGCTGGTCATGCCCTCGAATCCCTACGACGCCAAGGGCCTGATGAAGAGCGCCATCCGCGATAACAACCCGGTCGTGTTCTTTGAGGACCAGATTATCGCGGCCCTCCCCGACCGGTTCCCGGTGCCCGAAGAGGAGTACGTGGTCCCCATCGGAGAGGCCGACGTGAAGCGGGAGGGGGCCGATGTGACGGTGGTCGCCATCTCGAAGATGGTCCCGGAGGCTCTGAAGGCCGCGAAAGAGTTGGAGGCGGAGGGCATCTCCTTGGAAGTCGTTGACCCGCGCACGCTGGTGCCGATGGACACTCCGGCCATCCTCCGGTCGGTGCGAAAGACTGGCCGTGCCGTGATAGTGGACGAAGCCTGCATCACCGGCAGCGCCGCCGCCGAAATCTGCGCCCAGATTGCGGAGGACCCGGAGACCTTCCGGGCCCTGAAGTCGCCCCCGGTCCGCGTCTGCGCCCCAGACGTCCCGATTCCCTACAGCCCCATCATGGAGCAGTACTGCCTCCCCGACAAGGACAACGTCATCGCCGGGGTGCGGAGGGCGCTGCTATGACGACGGCAGCATATTTCACTAGAAGTTACTGAGGCTGTCCAGCTTCTTCAGAGAGTACAGGAAGCTGGACACCAGTGCCCCTTCGAGGGTGTGGAGACCGCCCGAATACCTGCTGCGCCTCGCTGAACTGGAACTCATCGACCGCCACCAGCGCATGGTGGAGCGGAGGATCCGCGCCGCCCATTTTCCTGTGGTCAAAAGCCTGGACACCTTCGACTTCCCAGCCATTCCCTCGCTGAACAAGGCGCGCTGAACAAGGCGCTGGTGATGGAGTTGGCCCGGTGTGAATACATCCAGCGCCGCGAGAATATCATCGACGTCGGCAACGGTGGCACCGGCAAGACTCATGTGTCCCCCGGCTTGGGCCTGGCCGTCTGCCAGCGAGGTATGTCCGTGGGCTTCACCACCGCCGCCGGGCTGGTCCACGAACTTCATGGAGGCCAGGGATGAGAGACACCTCCTGAATCTGCCAGAGGCAACTGTCCCGTCTCAACCTGCTGATCATCGACGAACTGGGCTTCGTCCCACTGTCCCGCACCGGCGCGGAACTGCTCTTCGAGGTATTCTCCCAGCTCTACGAAGGTGGCTCGATCCTGCTGACCACCAACCTTCCCTTCGACGAGTGGATTGAGGTCTTCGGCTCCAAGCGCCCAACTGGCGCCTTGCTGGACCGCCTCACCCACCACGTGCACATCATCGAGATGAACGACCACAGCTATCGGCTCAAGCGCAGCCGGGAAAACGCCGCATCTCAGGCTGAAGAAGGATCGGACGACATCTAGCCTGCGTCGAACCTTCTCACCAACTTCCACACATCCTCCTTTCTGCTCCATCCTGACCCCTCTTCACCTTGCGGGTGGGCCACCATTTCGCCGCCACGGTGGTACACGATGCCGACGCCCTTGACACAGCGCCCCAAGCTGTATCAGTCATGGCAGTCTTTTGTCCAAGGTGCTGAAGACTCGATTCATCGCCTGCCTGGGGAAGTGTTCCGAGAGTGCCCGCATCACCGTGCCCTTGTCATCCCGGAACTGCTCCGGGGTGAACTCCCGTCCGAAGATTTCCAGTATTTCATCCTCCCGCCTGCGCCGTTCCAGGGTTTCCTCCAACACCCTCTCGATGGTATCCATAGAGCGGCGTAGCTGGTCCTCCGACCAGTCCTCCCGGAGCATGGTCAGGAGGTGTTCGAGTTCCGGCTCGTCCGCTACCTCCCAGATGTTCCGGGCGGTGGCCTCGGCCTCGGCCCTGGGCACATGGTCCAGGGCCTGGTGAATCTCTTCAATCTCCGGCGGCTTGAGCTTTATCAGCCGGGTGAAGGCCCCGGGCTTGGTCCTTGCCCCGTCCGGGAAGCGGACGTAGAGCATCTCGCCCTCATGCCCTTGAAATGCCTTTTCCCCGCCGACCTCGGTCTCGCGCAGCCCGGCGCTGTACTCCGCCTGCCTCCTCTGGTATTCCTGCCTGGTGTCCTGCCACTGTTGGGGCGTATCTGCTGACGACAGGGGGCAGTCCAGGCGTGCGAAGGCCGGGTCCTCGGGGTCCGCAGGGTCTATGTCCCCTGTCACTGGGTTTCGCCGGAACAGGGCCGTGAGCTCGATTTCCTCCCGGTAGGCGATGAGCATCGGGTTCTGTCTGCCGTAGAGCTCATAGACCATGGCTTCCCCGGGTTCCAGGCTGATCCCGGCGACCGCAGGGTATTTCCTGAGGCTGCGATCCAGCATCACCCTGAAGTGGGCTGGCACGAAAGGTCTCGTCCTGAGCTTGAAGGTGGTGAACCGGTTGCCGTCGGCGTCCCGGTAGGAGTACTGGCAGATGTTGGTACCGTCGTACTTGAGGGCGGTCCTGACCCACTGGGATTGGTCCATCAGCCAGGCCCGGTCCCTGCGATAGGGGTAGGAGGTCTTGGGCGTGGTGGCCGTGATTCTCTGTGGTGCCGGACGTTCGTTTATCTTCTCGATGAGCAGGTTCCCGTACTCGTCCCCGCCGATCATCTGCACCCATCCGGTCATGAAGTTGCCGGTGTTGTAGGGATCCTGGAGGTTGGCGAAGTGCTGCCATGCCGAGCGTTTCGTCTCGGGACTGGTATGAGCGTAGTGGGTGTCGTGCCAAGCCCTTATCTCATTTTCGTGAACCCAGGTCCGCCGTTGCCCGTTCATGTTCTTCTCTTTCCCCCTGCTGAACGTCCACAGGTCCCTTCATCACCGGAACAGGCTCCGTTGAGCGGAGGCCTCTCTGGGGTAGCTCTAGCTTGCCCCTTTTTCCGCTTGCCGACGTAGAGAAGGGGTTGAGAGCCTTGGCCATGATGGCCGCGGCGCATGAACTGCAGTAGGCGCCAGCGTCGGCAGCGCGGTCGCAGTTCCTGCACTTCGCGTTCGCGATGTCCCAGACCCTCAAGGAAGTGTGAGAGTTTCAAGGTACCCTCTCCGGTCTTCGCTCCACAAGGGGCAACTGTCAGCAATCATCCCGGAGTGGACCGAGCAGCAAAATGCCTCGGGCTACATCCGACCCCTCACCTCTGCCCTGGATCAAGATTCTCCGGCCACTCCCAAGGCAACGTCATTTCGTTCACAAAAGGCCCGTTATGTCTAAAAGCGTACTACCACACTGTCAATTGCGATGACATTGGTCGCGGCCGCTACGGCCGATGGAAACCAATTCACCTTAGAACAGGCTCGAACCGGATGCTCTACCTCGTATAACCGTTGAGCGGCCTTTGATGTTAAACCACGTGTCTCAAGGGTTACCAATTCAGAAGTGGTGCTGCTGTAGTACTAACCAGTACCTCTTGGAGGGTGTCCTGGCAGTCCCCGTCGGCGTCAACCCAGTGCTTCCACCGGGAGTGGTCGTACACGGGGATGTCCGGTAGTACAGGGGCCACCCGTATGATCGTGGTGATCACCGGGCAGGAGCCGGTGTTGACAGTGCCATCGTGGGTGTCTCCACGGTCACCGTGGAAGTCGTCGGAGGGTCGGCGAGCCCTTGGTCAGTTGCTGGATCCCTGTCAAGTCCCACACGCCGCCGCAGCCTCTGTCAGTCCGGCGGAGTCTCCCTCCCTGGCGGCCCTCATGGTTTCTGCCATTTCCCCCGGCCCGCCCAGGACTTCCATCATGCACCGCTTCTCAGCCCGTTCTTGTGGTCCTCTCTCTATCCCCTGAGTTGCCCTTTCCCACTCCTCGTCGGTCAGGCACGCCGTCACCGTGGTAGCTGCAGCCGTGCTTGCGGCCATGGCCCTACCGGCACTCTCTGGGTTGTCCTCAATGCCCGCGGTCATAACTTCCTGGGGGTCGATGACTGCGAACACCGCTCGGACGCAGTCGGAAGTCTCCGGGCTGATTGGTTCAGGGCCGGTGACTAGACCCGCCAGGAAAAGGCGAGCTAAGGTTTCGTCACTGAGGCAACCGATGAGTCTGAACAGTTCATCCTTGGATTCCTGGGCTGGCCATGCAAGTGCCACCCGGTCCAGGGTTTCGGGTACGTCGCCGATGCAGGCGAGCTCGCCTTCGGAGAGTGCGGATTGCAACGCCTCGGAGTCCTGGAGCTGGATGGGAGCAAGTGTCCCGTCTGACGGCGGATTTTCTGTTGGCTCGGAGGTCGGCGAACTGGCCGGCGTCGCCGTGAACGTGGCAGTGGGAGTCTCCGTCGGTATCTCCGTGGAAGCAGGGGACGTCATGACTTTCGGTCCCGGGGTGTTCGGCGTCAACGACGGTGTCGCGGCGACAGTGCTGCGGACCGTCGCCTCCGTCGGGCTGGGCGTGGACTTCGTGCCCTAACATGCCAGCAGGGTGGCAAGGATTGTCAGAAAGACGGTGGCTGCCAGGGCGGATGGTCTCAGCACGGGCATGTCCTTTCTGCACTTGTGTTCCCTTCCACTTTACTGACAGCCTGTTTCTTCTGTCTAGCAGTTGGATTTGAAGACGCTTCACGGCCGCTCATGAACAAGGTGCCTTCTCCTTGCCGCGGTCACAGTTGCCAATGGTTGTGCAGGTTGATCGGGCCTACAAGCTCCTGGTGGTTGGCGACGAGCCGGAGGTTGAGCCGATGATCTGGCAGCGGATGCGCCGGGGTATAGGCCAGGGCAAGTACCGGTTCCTCATAATTCCGTGATCTTGTCAATCTTAATGAGGACGGCGACACCCAGACGTTCAGGGTCCCGGTCCAGTTCGGCTTGGACGCAGCGATCCATGACCTCCTGGCGAATGGGACCGTCTTCGTGCACGGTTGCCTTGCCGTGGAACCGCCACCTCACCCGGTCGGCGGCGTGGGCATAGTAGACGACGACCTGCGGATTCTCGGCAACGTTGTCCAAGGCCGACCGCTTGGCCCGCTCCCAATAGGCCAGCGTAGCTCTGTCGAAGGCCATCACGCTTCCCTTGGGACTTATCTGGGGTTCGCCGTCCTTGGAGGCCGTGCCCACCAGGCAGGAATATCCGTCGGCTAAAGCGCTGTCCAACCGCGATACCATCTCGTCGGTCAAATTGATCATCGTGGTCTATCTCCTTGGGAGCAACGGCAGTTTGTAAGGCCTTGTCCTTGCCCCAGGCGTAGCAGGCGCAGCAGGCGCAGGGTTCGGGGCAATCGCAGACCGGTCGATCCCACCAGTCATTGCATTCCTGCTTGCGCTGAACTTTCATCGAAGATTGCCTTGTTGGCCGTGCTCCACGAGATCTTCATGATCCTGGCCACACGGCTCACCGACGGGTTCTCTGCGAACATACACTTGCACTCGTTCACCTGGTCGAGTGAAAGCGCAGGCGGCCGCCCAGGCGGCCGCCCTTCGGCCTTGGCACGCTCTTGGCCGACTTTGATTCGCTCGCTGGTGGAATCAGCCTGGTAGGCACCGTTGGCCATCATCATCCGGCGGAAGTACTTGGCCGCGGCGCCGTCGTCGGTGGTGTCGATCCTTTCCTTGATGGCCACTATGCCGATGTTCCGGCTGGTGAGGTCCGCCTGGATCCTCACGCCCTCGTCGAAGTTGCGGCTGAACCGGTCCAGCCATACCACCACGATGGTGTCGTTCGCCTGGATCCGGGCCACGAGATCGTTCCATCCGGGCCGCGACATCAAACGGCCGGTCATCACGTCGGAAAAGATGAGCTCCTCGCGGATCCCGTGGTTTGCCAGTTCGCGGAGCTGGGTCTCGAGGTTCCGGTCGTCCCGGTCGCTCTTGCTGACCCGCGCGTAGCCATAGGTGACGGGTATCATCATCGCTTCACCACCCCGGTTTGCCGCAGTGCCGGGCAGGGGTTCCGGACCGCCCGACGCCAGGCGACTCCGCCCTTGGCATAGATTTCCTGATTGCAGTGGAGGCAGCGGCCCATGTATCTGTTCTGGTCGGACAGGTCCTCGGCCACCAGCTCAAGACAGTCTCCGCATCCCCGCACCAGTTCCGGGTCGGGGGTCATCGGTTCGGGACTCTCCTCGAGGCCACACAGCGGGGAGTCTCCCGGGGCGTAGTGGACCACAGCGGCGGACGCGACAACTCTGCTCTCCCCGCGTCTGCGGTCACCCTCTGCCATGGTGACGGAATCGGCCCCTTCCGACGCGAAGTTCCACAGCTTGTTGCCCCAAACCTCCGGGCTGTCGAGCCGTGCCCCTCCCGGTGAGTCCTGCCGCGATCACCCGGTGGCCACAGACACCGCAGTTGATGGCGTGGTCCTTTCCCCAAGCGTCGTCCTGGTTGGTAACCACCACCGTCGTGCTGCGGCACTGGGGGGCAGGCGGCTGCCAGGTAGATGTGCATGGCGTTCTTCTCCGCTCAACAAACGGCCGTTTTTGAGAGGCCCGGTGCGGAACTCATCCGTCAGCTTTGCCGTGCCTCTCAATAAATGCCCTCAATAATAATTTCATCTCAACAATGCCGTCAAAGGTTTTTTGAGTGGGACTGCCGGAGGATTGCCGCGGATTCGGTGTTGACACTGCCGTGGACGCCCTGATTAAACAGGGGTAGGCCGAATTACGGGAGCTGCCGGTCGTGGAAAGCGTGAAACTCGAGAGCAAGCTGACAAGCGGGTTTCCGGCGATGACCGGGACGGTCCAGGTCCATAAGCGCGAGCCCAGGCATCGTCAACTCAAGTGGATTGTCGAGAACATTATTCGTGCCGCGCTGGTCTACGGGGTGAACCAAGCACTGGATTATCTCTATGGGTTCCGTTTGCTTGTGGCGTATATCCTCCAGAAATACATTCGCTCGCCTCAACCATACGCTATATGCGAACGGAACCTTCCAGAGGACTGCCCAGCTTGGCCTACAGGTGGCAGAACTCGGCCACCACGATGGCGGGGACCACCACCGTGGCGTTGCCGGTCTCCGCCAACTGGAAGACGGCGCTGGCGGCGGCGCTCCGGCACACCGGGGACTGCAAGTACCACCGGAGGGCGTGGGTGTCGGCAACGAACCGGCTCCGGCTAACCACCTTTGTACATGGCGGTGTCCCCGGACACCCCGTCGGGCAACCTCTCCCCGGTCTCCCAGATGCCCTTGATGTCCAAGAAGTCCTGGTAGTCCGTGTCGGGCAGTTGGGAGAGGGCACCCTTCAGCGTGGACAGGGAGGATCTTTTGTCCGGGCTGGCATCCACCGCTGTGAGCCTTCCGCAGGGACGTCCCCGGCGCGTGATGATCACCTCATCGCCGCGGTCCAGTCCCGGAGTATCTCGCTGAAGCGGGCCTTCGCTTCCCTGATGTTGTATGTGGTCATGCCGCCCACAACTTGAGGGTCATGTTTATTTGCCATTGTGACCACATTTTGCCACGGCATTTGGGGCGGCCCGTCTCCGTCGGCGTTGACGTCAGGCCTCCCCGGCACTTCCAAGGGCCGCGACGGTTGGATCGCCGGGCGGTCGCCCCTGCTCGTGAGCCTGCGCCTGCCGTACCGCCACTTTGCCGGAGATCCCCATGCGATGCGCCCTCGTTTGAACCTCAATGCAGTCTGGCAGCCACGACATACACCTGGAGCGTCGGTGGCGATTTCGAGGGGAATATACGTTGGGCCACGGTCCATTGTTCGGCGCCAAACAATATCTCACCGGACCTTCCTTCGATAGTTGAGGGCCTCTTTGATCCGTTTGACTCCGGTTAAGCGTCCGCTGACCGATCCCGCGAACCGCCTGCAGATATGCCGGTACCAACATCCGCACATTCCAATCCGGCCAGTCAGTATATCCGTAATAAATAATAGACAATGGAGATACTGATTATGTAAGTTTGCAATACTTGGATCGCCCCAATTTCCCTCGTCCTTCGAATGGCCGGTGAATCGCGGGCCGACGACAGATTGCCGGACCGCCCATATCGACCCGTTGGGAAGTTCACCAATCGGCTGAGCCGGAATTGACAACAGTCCATTTGTGAGCGACTGCACAGAATCTGGAGGAGGTAAAGACAAAATGGAAAGGCACCTGACCTCGGGGTTGAGAGGAACCGTCACAATAATATTCCTGTTGTCGCTTGCGCTGGCGGCAACCCTGGCACTGGGCGGGACCGGGAAAGTCCTGGCCGGCAGCACCCGGGACGGGCCGCCCGGGTCGCCAAGTGCGCTGCTACCGGCATTGGTCGACACGGGAGCGCACGACGCCACGCTGAGCAGGCTGTCCCTGACCGGAGATGAGTCGCCCATACCCTTGTCTCCTGAATTCAATCCGGAAACCACTTTCTACACCACTACGGCGGAAGCAGATCGCGTGCTTGTGGAAGCGGAAACTGCCAAGGACACAGCCACGATTGCTGCATTTGCCGTCGATGACAAAACGGTGGTGCCTGAAATGGATGAAGACAAGCTGACGACGAGAATCCAGATATTGGAAGGCGCCGTCACCGATTTTTCGATGACGGTGAAAGCCGGAGATGGGGCAACATTCGAGACCTACCACGTCCTGTTCGCGAGGTCCAGCACCCAAAACCTGCCCGAGATCACCATCCAGGCCAGCCGGAGCGAATATGTTGCAGGCATCGGATTATTGAAGTTCACCGTGACCCGTACCGGCGACACCTCTTCCGACCTGGACTTGACGGTCAATTTCGCGCAGGATCGGGACTGGCTCTCGACCACCTCACGCGACATTACCATCCCAGCCGGGCAGTCAGAGGCTCAATTCTGGTTCATTCCGGCTGCTTTTTCTTCTGAGGTGACACAGAGCGGCGACCTGACCGCCACCGTGGCTCCCGTAACCGGCTACGACACCAGCGGCGCGATGGCCCGAGTGCGGGTGATCTCGCAGGAGGGCCCGGCGGTCACGGTGTTCTTCGAGGAGTCCGAGTTCCAGGTCGAGGAAGGCGCCGGGGAACTAGCAGCCATTCTGGTCGCCCGGGCGGCGCCAGGGGTCCCCCATTCGGGGGAAATCCATGTGGCGGTCTCAACAATATCCATGGGGGCATCCAGCAGGTTGACCGATGGGATGCCGACCGGCGACTATCTCGCTCTTTCGGAAGAAATCACATTCGCCCCCGCAGATTTCGCAGAGGAGGATGGCTCTCTTGTTGGACGGGTGGCGGTAATCGTGACCATCCTTGACGACGACGTTTACGAAGGCGACGAGCAGTTTGGGCTGCGACTGCAAGGATTGCCAGGCAATACAGAGGAGGTTGGCCTCGTGGGTCCCGATGGTGGTGCGTGCGTGTACCTCTGCGACGACCACCTGGTTACCATTAAGGACAATGATGAGGAACCCGGTCTCAGGCTGTTGGTGAGCTCCGACCGGATCAACGAATCAGGCGCCACGACGTCCACGATCGACATATCTACCAACAACGGCAACTCCTTCCCCAGCGACCAGACCATTACGGTCAACTTCGGCGGGCCGGCCGTTTACGGCGATGACTACACCGTCATCCCGGCCGACACCGACGATGGAATCGCGGGACACCAGGTCGTCCTGAAAGCCGGAACTGTGATGACCACCCTGGCGGTTACTGCCGTCGATGATGGGGCTGACGATTCCTGCGAGTGGATTGGCGTGTCTGCGACAGTGGGGGAGGACTCCACCGCCATACCGGGGACGGGGTTGATCACACTCCTGGACGATGACGAGGGTTCCCCGGACACCATCGCGGCGCTGACCGTGGGCCTGTCCGGGATACTCACCGGCAGCCTAACTGCGGCCGACGAGGGGCGGGACTGGTACAGCTTCGAGGCGACGGGTGGCACGAGTTACATAATTGAAGTGAAACATCCTCTGACCTTCTCCTCGACGCAGGGAAGCTTCGGCAATCCCAGCCAGATTCCGGGATACCTGGCAGATCCCAGCATCCTCGAGGTAATTGACGACATGGACGTGCAGATGTTGGGGGAGCACGGCCAAGGAGGCTTTACCCTCAATTTCGCCCGTGCTTTCTTCACTCCCGAGGATGATGGGACCTACTACATCAAGGTCGGCGCCGGAGCGCAGGACCCCACGGGCCTTGGCTGCTACACCATCTCGGTGCGGGTCGACGACCACGCCGACGACTACCGCACTCAAAGCGGTGCTGCCGTCCGTCCAGGTGAGTCCACCACCGCTACCATCGACAGCGATGTTGCCTATGACGACTCTGGGATGAACTGGTGGGACTGGAACAGCAACCCGAACCCGAATCCTGGAGACGAACCTGACGACCGCCTGGTCCCTCGCCGCGGCATCGAGTCGCTGGATGACCGAGACGTTTTCCGCTATGAGATTGCCGAGGAAGGAACGTACCGGTTGTCCCTGGCGGACCAACCGGCAGGGGTTGGATTCTGGTATATCTGGAATTCCGACGGCAATCTGTGGCTCAGGGCGACGGAAGATCCCGTGGAGATCATCCAGTGGCACCACGAACCGGGCACCTATTACGCGGAGGTTGGCACTCCGTACGACAGCGAAGGCAACACTGGCACCTACACCTTTTCGGTGATCGAAGTCACCGACGGCGAAGCAGTTGGGCGTTCAACGGGGCCCGTTGATTTCCAGCTGGCTGAGGACGAATTCCAAGAGGGCCTGGGAGGCTATTGAACCGCAGGTGGCGCCTATAAAAGGGATTCCGGCCGTATGATACGGGTCAGATGATGCCGGTCCGGTAGAGCTGGGCAACCTCCTCGGGGGTGTAGACCAGCTCGCCGGCGTAGATCTCGCTGTTGTGCTGTCCCAGCGTCGGAGCAGGGCGCGGCGCTTATACCTCGCTGTCCGACAGATGGTAGGGCGGACCGGAGAAGGTAACCGCCCGGGTGTCGGGTCGGCCGATCCCGGAGGACAGAGTGGGGTCGTGCCGCACTTCGTCGAACCCGCGCACCGGCGCGAGAGGCACGCGGTGCTCCAGGGCCATCTCCAGCAGCTCGGCCTTCGTGTGCCGCAGCAGCCACTCCTCGACGTAGCCGTCAACCTCGTATTGGAGTCCAGTGCCCACCAGCCGTTGCGGCTGGCCACTCCTACTGTGCCTGATGTGCCCGCGGCGAGGATGTTCTCGGGATCAACGCCGACACTGAGGATCTACAAGCGCTGTGTCGCTGGGTATGAACCTTCCGAGCCGTCCCTCGAATTCCGAAGGTAGCCATACAATGCCACGTCGCGCCCTTCCCAACCGATACCTTTTCGGTACACCCACTGTACCCAATGGGGCGGGGTTCTCGGCATTACCCACAACCGGGCGTTTTTTGCGCGACGTCCTGGTTCGTGGATCCTCAGCTTTCCAACGGCGCTCAACAAATACGCTCATCTAAGTTCACAGCCGGCTAACCCACTCATGGTGTGCCCCGGCCAGCTCGACGTAGCGCTGGGTGTCGACCATCGAGGCGTGGCCCAGCCATTTCTGCAGCACGGGAATCGGTACGCCCCGCAGCACGCAGTTGCGGCCGTAGGTGTGCCGGAAGGCGTGCGGGTGGGCCCTGGCGGGGTCGATCCCGACCTCGCGTGCCGCGTCCTTCATCACCTGGCCGATCCGCTGGCGCGACAGGTTCAGCATTGGCTGGTAATGGTTCTTGCTGTGGGACGACGCCAGGTCCCGGAGACTCTCGACCAGGTCAGCCGGCACCGGGACCTCCCGGCCCCTGCGGCCCTTGTTGCCCGGCGAGCCGGCCGCGACGACGATGATCGGCGGGTGCTGGTCCAGGCGCAGGTCCAGACGCCGCAGCGCCAGGGCCTCGGACACCCGCAGGCCGGTCTTCAGCATGATCCTGAAGGCCATGCGGGCCGGGTAGCTGGGCGCGGCGTTGACCAACGCGCCGGCTTCTTCTTCGGTGAAATAGTCCGGTATCCTCTGGAGGCTGCGTGGCATCCTACCCCTGTGCAATTACCCTTTGGAAAGAGATGCCCCGACTATAGCGCTCGTGGATGGGTGCGCGCAAGTCTGGTTGGGGTGGAATCTGCCGAGGGCGCTTTCCAAAATCGCGGATAAGCGCAAGTGGACGATTTAGGCCCTGCGTTCCCTTGGAAACGGCCTCCATTTAGGCGCGCTCTTGGCATTGCCGACAATTTGGGTCTGAGACGTAAGCCTCCCAACCGACAAACCAAGGGTCCACACCACTGTCGGTTTCTTCTTGCAGTAGCCAAAAGCTCTCAACGCCAACGAAGATTTGATCGAAATGGCCGATGGTGATTTGACCCACGGGTGCTTGTTCTCCCTATTGCCGACTTACGGTTGACCCACCTTGTCGCTGCAACTCAGCGATTCGGTCGGCTGCCAAGTCACCGGCGCTTTTGTCAGTCGGGATAGTTGTCGTTGCCGTTCTCCGCTGCCACACCCAGCAGGTGAGGGGAGCTGAAGATACCGGCCTGCCGTTTCTCCCGGAGCTGGTAGCTATCACCGGGGAAATTGAGGACGTGACTGTGGTGCAGCAGCCGGTCGAGGATGGCCGAGGCGATCACCGTGTCCCCAAGCAGTTAGCCCCATTCACCGAAGCCCTTGTTGGACGTCAGGATGATGCTGCCCTGTTCGTACCGGGGAGACACGAGGGTGAAGAAGGCGGTGGCGGCCTCCCGGGCCTAGGGCCACATGCCGAACTCGTCCGCGAAGGGCGGATTAGAGCGAAGGCAATGGTGGCCAAGAGATCCAGAAAGACAACGGGAGCGGCAGGGGAGCCGGTCGTAGGGCAGGCTGACGGGGAGGTGGTGCTGCCGTCGGGCGGCAACCCGCAGATCGCGAAGGCCGACGGCACGCGCCCGTGCAGGCCTACATCGGGCGCCGGCTCGACGACCTCACCGTGGGTAACGTCCCTGACGTCCGCAAGGCTGTGAGGTGTAACTCACCGTTCTATGGCGTCGAGGGCCAGGGTTGGTTCCTGAGCTACCACGTGTTCGCCCGCTACGTGAAGGTGACGTTCTTCCAGGGCGCATCCCTGCATCCCGTCCCATCGGGTGCAGGCAAGGACAAGGACGCGCCCTGGGTCGATATCTACGAGGACGGTCTCAACGAGGAGCAGTTGGCGACCTAGATCCGGCAGGCGGCCGCCATACCCGGCTGGAACGGGTTCTGATGGTTACTTTGCTATGGGCTTAAATCTGTAACAGGTCACCAGACTGTGTGCTTTCTCTTGGCCATGACTTAACCCCCTATTGTCCGGCATCCTACGTTGATTCTGGATAAGCCTTCGGGGGTGAGGTTGTGTCAGCCGGTCTCGTCGTTGTGCCAGCCGGAGCCGAACGTCATCCCGTCGTAGCCGACCAACCAGACGCGTACGGACTCGTTGGTCAGCCAGCGGCCCTCTGCGGGAATCTCTGATGTTTCCTCTCCGAGGAGGTCACTCAGGTCCGTTCCCACCAGCGTCTTATCGTAGTGGTCTACGATTGTGCCGCTGGCGTCGGCTATGAACGCGAACCACTCCCCTTCAACGGTCTCGGCGCTGTTGTAGTATTCGATAGTCGCTGCCAGTCCGGAATAAACGCTCTCGGGGCCGGTGAAGTATGCGATCGTCGCCTCCAGTCCCTCCCAACGGAATTTGTTGACGGCGGCGAACACCAGGGACTTGGTGAATTCGTCGGCCTCGACGTACCAGCCGGAGCCGAACAACTGTCCGTCGTGCCTCACCACCCAGGCGTTTTTGAGCTGGAGTGCGCCCAGGTAGTCCTCTCCGACGTTGTCGGATGCCGGGTTGTTATAAACGTAGGTTACCCACGCGCCGTCCTCGGAGGCTGCCAGCATCTGAGGACCGAAGTTATATCCCTGCGCGTCGGTCCCGAGGGGGCCGTTGAGGTTCTCGCCCAGGACGAGGGAGTTGAAGTGGGAGATGACCGTGCCCTCTTCGTCGACGATGAAGACATACCACTGTTCGTCGATGCTCTCGACCTGGCTGTAGTGGGCCAGGGTAGCTTCCAGTCCCTCCGTTTCGTACCTGCTGATGGCGTTGTTCACGAAAAACTTGGTGTACTCGGCAGGCGCGGACTTGGAGGGAACGGTTGCCACCGTGGATTGCGCCACTTTCTGGGCCTCTTCGGCAGTGAGTCCAGTCTTGGTGAGATCGGCCGTGGCAGCCTGTATCAACTCTTCAACCATGGCTTCGGTGAGGCCGGGTTCCGCCTGCGGCATAGCTGCCATGGCCGCCTGAATGGCCGCTTCCACGTCTGCCTGTGTCGTCAGGCCAGCCTCCGGTTCGGGCATACCCGAGATGGCTGCCTGGACCGCCGCTTCCACGTCTGCCTGTGTCAGGCCAACCTCCGGTTCGGGCATACCCGTGATGGCGGCCTGGACCGCCGCTTCCACTTCCTCCCGGCTGACGCCGGGCTGCGCGGGCGCCGGGGATGCGGTCACCTCCGAGCGTACGATCTCTTGGACTTCCTCGCGGGACAGCCCCGCGCCGGCGTCCGTATCGTCATCGCCGCATGCGGCCAGCAGAATGGGGACCAACAGCAGCAGGGCCGCGAGCGCCAAGGTCTTGAGCTTCAGGTCAAACATGGGGAATCCGCCTTTCTCCTTCAGCCTTGGTATCAGTGAAAGCTATCGCCATTTCCGCCGTGAGAACAGTTGCCAGTTCTAACGGCGGAAATGCCTCAGTACACGGGATGGGCGGCACCGTTCGGATGCCGCCGGATGTATTAGAGGCCGCCTGCGCCGTTCACGAAGTGGTCGTTGTCCGGGCCGTGGGCGGAGTGCGTCAGTACCGCGTCGTTCCCGGCGGCGTCCTTGATGGTGCCGCCGTTCAGGGACAGCTTGTTGGCATCGATGGTTAGACCGTCGCTGGCCGAATCGCCAACGGCCACCGTGTAGGTGAAGACCACGTCGGCACCGCTGCTGTCGCTGCTGCTGTAGCTGGCCTGCCGCGCCGAGGGAGTCGACTCGTACATGTTCAGTTCCAGCTGCGGAGTGCCGGTGACCGTGACGTCCTCGCTGAAGGTCACAGTGACCTGGATAGTGTCGCCGGTGCCATAGGTGTTGTCGCTGCCAGGGTCGCTGGTGATGGAGAGGGACGAGACGGTCGGCGCTGTCGTGTCGAAAGCGTCCACTTTGTGCCCTGAATCGGCGGCTACGGCGGTGTGGGTCAGGGTGGCGTTGTTATCCGCCTCGTCCTGGATCGTGCCGCCATTGAGGGTCAGCTTGTCGGCGCCGATGGCGATGCCGTCGGTATCGCTGTCGCCCAACACCGCAATGTAGCTGAACACTACCGCGGCCCCGCTGGCGCTGGAGTAGCTGGCGGTCTTGGCCGAGCCGTCGAAGTCCAGCTCCAGTTGCGGCGTGCCGGTTACTCTAACGTCCTCGCTGAAGGTCACCGTGACATCAATGGCGTCGCCGATGCCGTAGGTGTTGTCCTCCCCGGGGTCGCTGGTGATGGCTATGGATGAGACGATGGGCGCCGTCGTGTCCGAGCCGTCAACCTTGTGGCCGGAGTCGGTCGCCACGAGGTTGTGGGTCAATGGGGCATCGTTGTTCGAGCCATCCCGGATAGTACCGCCGTTGAGGCTTAGCTGGTTGGCTCCGATGGAGATGCCGTCGGTGTCGCTGTCGTTCAACGCCACGGTGTAGCTGAAGACCACCTCGTCGCCGTTGGTGCCGGCGTAATCCGTGGTCTTGACGGTGCTGTCGAATTCCAGTTCCAGTTGCGGGGTCCCGGTTACTGTAACGTCCTCACTGAAGGTCACCGTCGCCTCAATGGCGTCGCCCTTGACGTAGGTGTCGTCGTCGCCCGGGTCACTGGTGATGGCGATGGACGAGATTGTGGGAGCGACGGTATCTGCAGCTACGATTGAGCCATCAACCTTGTGGTTCGAATCCTCACCCATTTCCGGGGTCTCGCCGCCGGGATTAGACTGGTAGGCTATTTCAGTTCCGGTGGCCTTGATGTCCTGACCATGGGGCACATAGGCGTCCACGCCGTTATCGTCGCTGTCGTCCTCAAGTACGGTGTACTCGAAGATCAGGGTGTCGGAGCCGTTGCCTGAGGTGTACACCGCGCCCCCGAAGGTCACCACGGAGCCGATGCGCAGCAAGACTAAGACTCCATCGCCAGCCGTTACATTCTGTCCAAAATTGACGCTGACCTGGATTATCTCGTCCCGCCCGTAGGTGTCTGTCGCGGCTGCGGGCGTGGAGGTGATGGAGATGGTGTTGGGATAGGGACGGCCGTCCAGCTTGTGACCGGACTGGTCGGAGAACCCGGTATAGGCGGGCGGGACGACAATGTCGGTACCCTTGACCTTGACGGTTCCGGGGCCGTCCCAGCCGAAAAGGGTGCCGTTCTGGACGTAGCTGTCTTGGACGGAGATGCCGTCGGTATCCAGGTCCCTGGTCTCAACCGTATATCCGAATACCAGGGTGCTGGTGCCGGTGCCTGATTTGTAATAGAGTGAGCGCCATTTACGGTAGTCGGTGCCGACGCGGGCGTTCAGAAGCTTTTCGCCCTTAACGTCGACCGGGGCGCTGAGGGTCAGAGCGATGTCGATGGTCTCGCCGTAACGGTAGGTGTCGCCGCTGGCCGGCTCGGAGGCGACCGCCATGCCGGTCCCTATGGGGGTCAGACTGCCATCGACCTTGTGGCCCGACTGGTCATCGATGCCGTCATAGACCCGGTAGGCAACGGTCTCGGTGCCCGTGGCGGTGACGGCGGTATGGTTCAGGAAGTTGTGCCAGGTGTCATCACCGTCCTGGTAACCGCCGCCCATCCTGATGCCGTCGGAATCGCTGTCGTCAGCCTCTACCGTGTAGCCGAACACCAGGGTGTCGGACCCGGAACCTCTGAGGTAGTAGGCACCTCTCCAGGTGCTGCCGACCCACAGACCGAGGCCGGGATTGCCGTCCACCTCCACGTCCGTGCTGAAGGTGGCGGAGATCTCGATGGTCTCGCCCACGCCGTAGGTATCGTCGTCCCTGGCGGGGGACGATGTTACCTCGACTTCCGTGATGTTCGGGTCGTCGTCGGTGATGGTGATTTCGCACTTGTTGTCGCGGTCCGGGTCGTTCAGGTTCACGACGTTGCCCGTGGGGGTGAACCGGGCGGTGAAGGTCTCATTACCCTCGACCAGGCTATCTTCCCTGGTCCTGAAGGTGCGTTTGGCCCGGTTGGCCCGCTGCTCGGCGTAGTTGCTCCAGACTGCGCCCGAATGTTGGTGCACGTAGTCCGCCGTGCCCGCCGTGCCGGCGTCGGTGTGCCAGAAGGCGCCAAAGCTGAAATTGTGCGGGTGGTTGGTGACCCGCACCAGGAAGACGTCCACCGATCCGCCCTCTCGGACCTCCGTGGTGGGGCAGTCCAGGTAGAACTTGGCTGTGTCTGCAGACACAGGCTGTGGGTTAAGGACGCCGGAAATCCAGAATAGTGCGACCAAGGCAGAGATAGCCAGCACCCCGAGAATCAGTGCCGGTTTCCCCAGGACTCCTTCTCCCAGTCTGTACATTGCTGTGCCTCGTTTGAATGATAGGGTGAGTGCGGAAATTCCCCCATAATTACAGGGAAGCTTGGCCAAAGCCAGCATCCGGCACCAAGGGGAGATTGGTTAAAAAGCACTTACGAGTCTAAGTCGAACGCCCATCGCATGGCAAGGTATAGTCATCGAATTGAAAGATACATTCATCGGATAGCATGATGGATTACGCATACACACAGAGAGAGAGGTTTGTATCATAGGGTTGATACATATGGATCTCCGCGCGAAGGGATCCAGAGTGAGGAGACAGGCAGAGTCCAAGGAGTGTCGTCAAAATTATAGGCAGATGGCATTGGAGAGTGTGGGTGTGTGAGGTGGGCTATGGCCGCGGCGCCGCGGCGCCGCGATACTTCGGGCCTGGTTTGGGAACGTCTGCGGCCCTCTTTGCCCGGAGAGGCCGGCAGGAGAGGTCGACCAGGACGTGGACGAGTTGCCCCGAGGAGAGCAAGGGAATTCTCCAGACTGTCGTGGGGGAGGTCGTCATGGACAGGAACAGCAGCGTGGACCTTACGCTGGCTAAACCCAGCGACGATGACTTCCCCGAATCCCTCTCTACTGAGCCTTATTCCGTTGCAATGGCGTCTGAAGAACCTTCCTGTCGGAAGTCAGGTTGGTCCCATAGGGGTGGCCCTCAAAGACTGGCAGTCCACACTCTGTGAGGGCTCGTGCCGCGGGCCAATCCGGCCAGGGTTGCGGTTTCTACCCCGCGGACCTGAAGAGCGCTATGCGGTTGCCGGCGATGTCGTTGCATATGGCCAGCGAGACGGATGCCCCGGAAATCTCTGTGGGCTGCATGAGGGCGGTGGCGCCCAGGCTCACCGCCTTGTCAAGATACGCCTGGAGGTCGTTAACGAAGACTGCGACAGAAGGATGGTTGGGCGGCAGGCCCTCCATGTGTTGGAAGATGCCGCCGCCAATCCCTCCGGCTTCCTGCTGGACGAATCGGTAGTTGGCCTCCTCGAAATGGACGATTCCCCAATCGAACATCCCGGCGTAACACTCTTCAAGGGCCGCGGCGTCGCTGGGTCTCGGGGTTCATACCGGGCCGGTCAGGCTCCTGGTCCCTGCTGGTTCTGATGTAGCCGTACATCGCCACGGAGCGTCATTCCATCAGGCGCGGTTGAACTGGGGGAGTTGCCGGCAATGCGCAGTGGAACCTTTTCCAACGGTCGCCGGACTGCAGGCTCAGTGCCCTAGCCATGATTTCATCGGCACAGCACCTGTAGTAAAGGATGGCATCCTCGGTCCTGTCGCCGTTCCGGCATAACCGTTCTATCATTCCCGGTAACTCCTCTCTCCAGGGTGCTGCAATTCACGATACCTTTTCCGCCACCCCTTCACAAGGCTGTGTTGACTGCCTTTCCGCCAGTGACGGAAAAGGGGCGTTTGTCGCCTTCTGGCGCCCGGCCGGGGTATAAACCAGATTCACCTGAAGAGTGTATCGCGGGCAGCGTGGCTGATAGGCGAAGCTACAGCTGGAATGCGATTGAGTCGCCTGTGGTCCATCGCATTTCGACGAAGTCGGTACCCGCCGGAGCCTCGAACACCAGCTACCCAGCTACTCCATAGCTCTCGGCCAGGTCAAATGCGCCATACAAGAAGCGGGTTGAACGTTCCAGGTATGTCTCCCTGTCGTCTGAGAGCTCTTCAACTCGCAATTCCGACGGCCACAGCGGAATCCCTGAAGTGCTCAAGTGTACTGATACGAACCAGGTTGAACGAAGGTTTGGGTGATTGTCTCCCAGCCAGGTATTCGACCTCGCTGGTCTGCCCCGAGGAAGGTCGAGCCGTCCGCGAAGGCAACGAAGTGAACTTCCTCAGACTCGTTCTGCCAGTTCACGGTGGAACCCGCGGTCAAAAGAGCGCGAGCCCCGTCATAGCACTGCCCTTCGCCAATCCTGACTAGAGCCGACGGTTCGCCCCGGAAGTCCCGCCACACCGCGTTGGAGATGGAGATGGGGCGGTAGACCTCCCCTGAGGAGTCTCGCAATTCCGCGGCGGTTCCACCAACGCCGATCCTTACACTTGCCCGGGTATGGTTTTCCACCCTGGTCCCTACGAGCAAGAGCTCCATCCCTTCTGCCGATGGGGTGAGGCTCCACCGTCTGACTATCCCCGTTGGAACTATGGTGGAATAGCGGAGTTCCGGCACTCGCTCCATGCTGACCACGCCAAGGTGCAGCGTGTGCCCCCATTTGTACTGTCCGAGGGTGAGAGATGGACTGATTTCAGTCTTCGCAGGGATCGCCCCACCTAATTCGGTCGAACCTGGCCAAAGCCCTTGAGGCAGCGATTCTGTTGCGCGCGGCGCGGTAGTCGCGGTGGGCACCCCCGTCAGATCCCCTGTAGAGGGAACATAGATGCCATCACCGGGAGGAGCGGTTGCTCCTGCAACACAGTTTGTAGAGGTGGCGACAACTAACAGGCAGCCCATTGCTCTTCCCACAGCGGACCTCAGCGTTAGGAAATTCACTATATGATTTCCTAACTTTCCCATCAGTCTCCCGTCGCCGCGTCTGCGGACCGGTTCAGCCACCCGTCATCCACCACATGGCCAACCTGTTCCAGTCCGCGGCATTCATCCCCAACGGCGCTCCCAGCCCTGCCGGCAGAATCGCCATTGTCCAGTGGCCGAAGTGCGGTCCATCCGGCAGCTCGGATTCCACCTGCATTCGATGGTCAAGGTCACGTTCTCTCCTTTCTCTCCTTTCTCAGCAACCGGCTCAGCAGCCCCCCTCGCGGCGCAGGCGGATCTGCGGGCGCAACAGGCGCAGGCGTAGCTGCAGATGCAGCAAGATATCGGCGGCGCAGCGAGAGCAGATATTTGTCAGAATCCCGGTCCGGATCCGGTCTCCGGCCTGCCGCGAGAATATCTTCCAGCTTTTCCTCGGTGGTTTGCTCCACTTCGCGGGTGTCCACCAGGTCCTCGACGCCGGCCCCCGGCTCCACCAGATCCTCGTCGCCCGTGTCCTCCAGGTCCTCGACGCCGGTCCCCGGCTCCACCTGGTCTTCGCCGCGGTCAGGGGCGCCGTCCGTATCCACGTTCTTGGCTTCGGCCCTCAGACTCGCGTACACGACTTCGGCCATCTCCGGGGTTACTTCCATCTCTTCAACCCGTTGCCGCAGCGATACCGGAGACGCGGGCAGGTCGTCGGGCAGTCCATCGGGCAAGCGGTAGGCCAGTTCCCGCAACTCTTCGCGCGCGGCTGTATCCCGCGCTTGAGCGGCTGGTGAGGGCAGAAGATCACGCCTCTTCAGACGCGTCGCGGCCAGATTGTCGATGATCGCGTTGTGACGTCGCCTGGCGCGGCTGTCGGCAGGCGCAATGGCGTCCATAACATCACGCACGATGGACTTCTGATACACCTCGGGCGTCTTGTCGAAGGTGGTCGTGCGACGTACCAGAAGCGTAATGATGGCCGTGCAACTGGAGAACTTCCCGGGAGGTATCTCCCCGGCACGGATGAGCAGGTCCAGTGCCACCCCCACCCTCTGCCAGTCCGCAATCAGCCTGGGCGCAAGCTTGATGTGCCTCTGCCGGTACTTTTGGGGCAACGGTAACGGATCCTCCAAACTCAGCCTGCTTCTGTTTTACATCGTTACCTCGGTGAGTTTGCGTTTTCTGGGCACGCGCCACAATCTTATGTATATGTGTTAGTGAAATATTGCTATACGGGTTCCCCTGATCGGGGCTTGGGCTGCCGCAGGATTCGCAGATCCATTCCGGCTGGGGTGGCACTGGTATCGGCGCCGGAGCTACCGCGAGCCCGTACCCCTTTTCCATCCTCACCAGTGCGCCGAGCACCTCACGGTTGCAGACCGTTTGTCGGGACAAGCCCAGGTGCTCGGCAATCGCGCTGGCCGACTCTCCGGTCGCCAGGTGGCTGGCAAGTTCAATGCAATATCCGGTGTCAGGGCGAATGGCGGCCCTCTGGGGGCGACGCTCCTCCCGGCAGCGGTTCCGCGGCGCGATGATTGGCTCGGTTCGTGGGAGCGGCGGGAAAACAAGAGCTCAGAGCAATTAATGTCTGCCCCGCTTTGCCTCGCGGCGTGTTCCGCAAGTGCCCGCCAGTTCGCCGGGGCCGATCTGCCCGTGGCACCCGCTGTCAATTATTGCTTTCGGTCTTCGCCATGACTCCTGAAGATACCCCGTTTGTGCCCCCGGTTACCTCGGCTCAACGGAACACTTTGGTCGAGCCGCAATTTCGGAGTCCACGGGGCCAGTCCAGATCCATGCGTCCACGCCAATCCCGGAGCTGCCCTCCGGCCGAGGGACCGGCCGGTCGGACTCCCCCAGCATGGCATCCACGATGTCGAAGGCGCGGTGTGCCAGCTCTTCCACATCTCTGGGGTTCGGCGTGCCAACAACGAGCTCGTTCATGACTTCCGCTGCGCAACAGTCGCGAAGCCCTTTCCTCGCTGGATTGCCTGGCATTTCTTTCCTCCCTGCAATCCCGCGTCTTCCAACTCCTCTGCAAGGGGGCCCGGTCAGCAGCGTCGGTGCAATGGCCCAGTGTCAGCAGCCCGAGGTGTCCGCTCAACGCCCTCTCCCGTTCCGCTCCGCTGGCCGCACCGCAGGATTTCCGGTGGCGGTGGACGGTCGCCCCGCAGATGAGTGCTGCTGCGGAGTTTCCGCCCCTTTTCGGGCCCTGGGTGTCCCCCCCCAAGTTCACTCAGGGAGCTAAAACCCCGTTCTGACCGCTCAGCGGGCCGCTATGGCAGGTTCTGCGGCGGGGCCAGGCCGCCTCCGTCCCCGGAGTCTTTCGGGCATCGGGGTCGAGGCCAGCTTCCGCCGCTGCCCGGCGCACCAGCTCCCGTCTCAGGTCCGGGACCAGACCAGGGTCATCACGAACACCCAGACGCGGCGGCGCTTCCCGTCCTCGCCGACGTACGGCAAACTGCCCCAGTCCACCTGGGCCTGCTCACCGGGCGCCGTCTCAAACCGCATCGTAGCCTCGGGCTGACGCCCCCGCCGTCGGGGACGCACGTACTCCACGAGTACCGTGTAGCTCCCCTGGTATCCAAGGGTCCGCAGTTCCCGCAGCAGCACGACGCAGTTCTCCAACCCCTCTGCCAGACGACGGTCGATGTGCTCGGTGTAGGGGTCCAGCCTAGATCCCCGTGGCGGCCGCGGCTTGGGGAGCATCGCCTCCGGCGAGTTCAGGTACCGGAGAACCGTGTTGCGTGCGAGGCCCAAGTCCCGGGCAATCCCCCGGGCCGAGTGGCCCCGGCCATGCATCTCGTAAATCTCTTTCACGTCTCCACCTCTTAGCAATCCTTGCAGGCACCTCCGCCAAGTGTCCGGCGATGATGCCCCAGCTATCGAGGTGGCTCAATCCCAGTCCGTAATTTTTGGCTCAGTTTAAGCCCGTTATTAACACCCCCCGCTACTCCTGAGACCGGCTAACCCAGTTCCCTCACAAATTTACCCTATGCGTCTGCGTATTTCACCTTGGCTTTGGTTTAGGTATTATCCGGACTTTAAGTACCATTGTTCCAGGCACGCCACACAAAAAGATGGCAATGAAAGCCGACCCTGCCGCGGGACTGCTGATGGTCGCCACTGCGTTTAGCAGAGTGCGTTTCGGGCAAACAACTGGCATGGGTTCCTTCGGACACGACAGGCCCTCCCAGTAATACTCTGCACCCCATGCAACAAAGGATGCAGCGAAGAAAATAACGTACAAAATCCCAAGGGCATCGAAGACGGGTCTTGAGTCACGAGTCTGCTCTGGTGACTCTCTTTCCGGTGACATGATATGGTGCTCATGGGCGAATTCTGAGCCCTACCGCACTTATCACTACGAACTAGAGAGTTGTATGACAGACGCAAGGGCTGGCACTCTTTCGTTACGAGTCCAAATCCCTATCGGCGCCAGATTGCACAATTTTTGTCTGAGTCACAATTGCCCAATTGACATCTCTCCTGTACAGGAAATGTAACATGTCCGGCAACAGCCAATGGGGATTCTACTGGCCATTGGCAACCGGGTGAGCGGGAATCTGGAAACGGGAGTCCGGAGGGTCTACTGTGCTGAAACAACTGGCCGAGATGGGTCCCGTGGCCCGCAGGCGCATCAGGCTTCTGGTGGCCCTCGGGGTGGCCGTCGTCCTCCTGGTGCTCGCGTGGCAGCTGCTACTCGTGCTCATCCCACTGGCGTTGAGCGCCGTCATTGCCTCGCTGCTTCTGCCCCTGGTGCGGCTCGGGGAGCGTTCGCCTTTGGCCCGCCGCTGGCCACGATTTAACCGCGCACTGGTGGCGGGTTTCGCCACCCTCCTGGGCGTCGCGGCGGTTCTGGGCTTTCTGGCACTGGTGGCCTACGGGCTGGTGGGAGGCGCGGCGACCTTCGCCGAGACCTCGCCCCTGCTGAGCGATGAGGGCAACCGGGCATTTGCCGATGTGGAGGCGGCGTACCGCGAGCGCGTACCGGCCCGGATCCAGGAGGAGCTCGACCCCCGCCTGAAGGAGTTGGGCGACGCGGTCTTGGATTCTGGCGTCTCGGCCCTGGGCAAGGTGGCGAGTGCCATCCAGAGCAACATCGGGCAGGTCGTTACCCTGTTGGCCACTCCCATCGTGGTGTTCCAGTTCCTCCACCGTCCCAGCTCCGTTCCGGAGGCGGCGAAGCGGCTCATTCCCGCCCCCATACGTGACGACCTTGCGGAGATGGCCCGGCTGTCGGGGACAACGGCCATCGCCTACGTCCGGGTGCAGCTGGTGGGCGCTGCCTTCGTCGGGCTATCCATCTGGCTGCTCTATTGGGCGGTGGGCATCGAGCTGGCCCTGCCGATGGCGATGCTTGCTGCCATAACGGAGCTGCTGCCCGTCATCGGTACCCTGCTGTTCCTGTTGCTCATGGTGGTGGCCTTGGCTCTAACCAACCTGGGGCTGCTGCCCGTCGCACTGGCCTTCTACGTGCTCATTCAGGTCATACAGAACAGCTTCGTGACCCCACGGCTCCATGGGCTGGCCCTGGGCCTGCATCCCATGGGGGTGCTGTTGGCCCTGGCGATTTTCACCATGTTCTTCGGGTTCATAGGCGCATTGGTGGCTGCGCCGGTGACAGGGGCCGCGTACCGGGTCCTTCAGTACGTCGGCCGGGTATGGGAGGAGTCCGAAGGCGAGAGCCAAGCCTGATTGTTGGGGCCTCGTTGGTCGAACCTCAACCGCCCCCATCGGGTCGCTACTCTACGTGGCTGGCGATACCCGAGAGGGGGTCATGGTGGCGGCAGCCGTTGACGCGGGCCGGTTGCCCGAGATGCTGGTCCGCATGAGGAGGCATGGTCCGGAGGGAAAGCCCCTGCTCCCTGGCCTGTTGGACCGCCTCCCAGCGAGCCTGCTGGGTTTCCGTGGGCGTCCGGCGCAACTGGTGGCGAACTGGCTTTGTCTTCCCACCTCTGCCCCCGGTGGCTACGTCTTCGTCGTTGGCCTCGTTGTCATCGGCGATAACATCGGACGATTCTGACGATTCAAGGGCGGCCAGGCGTTCTTGTTGAGCCTCGTTCAGGTGGCTGTTGACCACCCCATCGGCGCCCTCCTGCTGTTCCGGGCCGGGGAAGCAGGCGTTGGCTGCGCTCCACAGCGCTGAGGAGGGCGGCGGCCCCTCCTGATAATCCACGGCCTCCCCCTGGTACCGGACCATCAGATCCCCGTCGGCCCGTTCCATGACGTCCACCCGGAGACCGGCATAGCTGGGGCGTTCCTGTCCAGGCAGCAACTGCAGGACCCGCCAGTGGTACTTCACCGTGTTGTCCCCGGCCACCTTGCGGGTGTCCTTGATGCAGATGGTCTCGGTCAGAGACAGCTCGGCCGGCACCGGGCGGTAGGCAGTCTCGGGCTGCTCGGCCGCGACCGCGAAGCGGGCGTTGATCTTGGGCAGAAACTCCTGGAGGACCTCCTTGGCTTGGTCGACGGTGCCGGCCTTGGCCAGGCGCAGTTCGGTTACCAGCCGGTCCTGGAAGGTTTCCAGCATCCGCTCCACCCGTCCCTTGGCTTGCGGAGAGAGTGCGAATATCTGCTGGATGCCCAGCTCCCGCATCACCCTGGCGAACTGGTGGGTGGTTTCAACAGCACCGGCTTCTGACGGGCGTTGTACTTGAAGGCAGCGTGGCGGTCGCTGTAGAGGGCCAGGGGGATTCCCCACTGGCGGACCAAGCCCTCCAGGAGCACCAGGTAGCCGCGGGTGTCCTCGGTGGTGTGGAAATCGGCTTGGGCCACGGTGCCGGTGGCGTCGTCCACGGCGATGAGCAGCGTCAGCTTCGGTCCCCGGTCCTCCAGCCAAGGGTGCTGGCTGCCGTCGATCTGCACCAGCATGCCCTCCTGTGGCATGCGCCTGCGCCGGAAACGGTGCTGCTGGGAGCGGGGCGGCTGCGAGGACTGCCGATGCCGGCCTTGACCAGAATCCGGCGCACCGTGGGGCGGCTCAGGTCGATGCCCTCGCGCTCCCGCAACAGCTCGGTGAGATGAGTATGGTTGGCGCCCGCATAGCCGTTGCTGGCCAACTTCACCACGGCAGCGGCGGCCGTCTCAGGGACGGCGTTGTGAGGTCTTCGGCCCCGGTTCCCATGGGCCAGTGCGGCGGCACCGTTCCTGCGGTAAGCCGCGAGGAGACGCTTGGTGTGGCGTTCGCTCACTCCCATGACCTCGGCGGCCTGCGCGATGGGAAGCTGGTATTCCAGAACACCGTTGAGCACTTGAATCCTTGCCTGTTCCTGCTGGTTCAACGTTACATCCCTCATAGGGATGACATGTTCGCTGACCAGTTAGCAGGTGACCGAATCGTAAACAGCAACAAAGCCGTCCCTAGTTGGGTCTACACGCCTCGCAGGTTGGCGGCGACCCCAGGACATGGACATCCTATTCAGATTGCCGCGGTGTAGGCTGCGCAGAGGCTGGACGTCGTCGTCTTGGAAACATTGCCGCGGACACCCTACGCGGGCTAGACAAACCCAACCTCATGCACGGGCGGCGCCAGCCAATGCGGACACCCTGCGGTTGCAGTTCCGATATCGGCACCACTAGGAAGGCCAGAGGCATGGATACTGGACGGTGGGAGTGAGGAAGTCATAGACGGCACCGGCAGGCACCAGCACGGGGAGCTAACCTTTCACAGCCACCAATATCGCGTTATTTTGACCGACCGGGGGGACATACCCGCAGGGGCAACGGTAACGCTCCAATGGCTACCTTGGTATGGTACTGGTACTGCACCCATACCGGCGCCGTAGCCTCTGATACCGTCGCTGGGGTGCCCCCGGCCTCAGTGACGGCCTGACCTCCGGTAGCGGTTCCCCCATGACTGCTACCGGGGGTCTTTCTAATTCGCGCATGTACACCCGCGCATGTAGGGCTGTCCACCGGGTGTCTCAGAATCCCCCGCGCGTGGGGTTACTCTACAGATACCTTTTTGGCGACATATATCAAAGTAGAGTAAGTAGATTTCTGCCCCACCGGGCGCAAAGGCTCGGTTTCGGCGCATGTGATTCTGGTCATAAAAGGGGCGTTTGCGGACACTCAGAATCGGCAACATCTACTGGATTGGGAAAGGTGTCCGTAACCCCGTCAATCAATTGGTCTTTGTCATGTATGATCATTCAGGATTGATGGACAGCGGATTGAGGCACTGCAAACGTAGGGAAATTAGTGGGAAAACGCAGGTTATATAGCTTTATACAAAGCTATATGGGTTCCGACCTTCGGCACCACACCTCAGGCAGTCGATCCACCGCCTCCGAAGGGAGCGGTCCTTTGACGGAGCACGCAACGGACTGCTCCAGGTGCTCCATGCTGGAGTACCCCATTAGCACGCTGCTAACACCTGCGTTGCTCAGGGCAAACCGCAGCGACGCTTCCACCAGGCTGTCCACGTACCCTTCCTGCTGCAGGAAGCGGAAGCCTTCCGCCCTGGCCTGGTCCTGCCTGTAGTCCGTGCCTGAACCGATGGGGGCCACTGTCGGAACGGCGACCGGATGTCGGCTTGTCTCTCCGCTTAGCGCACCCGCCGCAAGGACCCGGATCACCAACACTCCCATGCCGTTGGCGGAGGCCCGTTCGATCAGGTTTCCGTAGTCGGGCATATCGAACCAGGACGGTACGGAAGTTCCGGCGCTGGGATTGACCAAGTTGTACACTGACTGGACTGTGTTCAGCGTCCCCGCATCTATCACCCGATGCAGGGCCGCGGTCTCCCCCACTGCAGTCATGCCTAGGAACCTGACCTTGCCTTGGTCGCGTAAGTCCTGCAATGCGTCCACAACCTCGCCCAACGCTTCTTCTGGCGAGACTGACCCGCCCTCCCCTTCCAAGGCGAGATGGTTGTGCATCTGCATCAGGTCGACCTGCTCTCGTTGTAGGCGGGTGAGGCTCTCTTCCACCGAAGCGATTACGTTCCCCTTGATGCGCCCCGGCTCGTGTGTGGTTACCCTGAACTTGGTGCCTACGTAAACATCCGCGGACAGTTCCTTAAGCACCCGCCCCAGGTTGGTCTCCGACTGTCCATCGCCATAGGACGGGGCAGTGTCGAAGTAGTTGATCCCCAGCTCCATCGCGCGGGAGACAGCCTTCACTTGGTCGCTATGCTCACCCCGAATCATCAGGCCACCAACGTTGCCGCATCCAAACCCGATCTCGGATACGTTAAGCCCTGTATTGCCCAACGGCCGATATTCCATCACATTTCCCCGTTCAATCCTGGATATTGTTAATAGTCTTCCGTGCCCTGCCTGGAGTCCAGGGAGCGACATGCACATGGCATCACAGCCGGACCAGGCGCAAAACTCTACGCGTCCTTGCTTGGGCTATGGCTCTGAGATTAGCGCCCGTGGCTCTTCCTAGAGCGATATGCGCATCAGCTCTTCCGAAAAGACCACTTCGCCGTCATAGATGCGGCTTACATCTCCTATGCCCTGCTCCATGGGACCGTGGGCCGAGAGGTGCGGCCCGATGTGAACGAGTACCAGCTTTTTCACCCCGGCGTCCTGTGCCATGCGGGCCGCTCCGGAGGTGCCGCACTGTCCGCCGGCCTCCCCATTCGAGTCCATCACCGCTTGGTCGTCCCAGCACATGCAGAGCATCATGTCGGCGCCCCGAGCCAGCTCTGTCACCGAGTCGCAGGGCTGGGTATCCCCGGTGAAAATCACGCTCCCATCGGAAGAATCCACCCGGTATGCCAGGGAGTCGAGCCAGGGTTGGACATGCTCGGCGGAGGCCGCGGTCACCTCCCAGTCGGGCCCGCTGAACACCTTTCCCGGCCCGACGTCTTTTGCCGAAACCGAGGGGGCCGGACGTGGAAGTGTGCCGCCGCGGTTGACAAACACCTGCTGACTTAGAGGGTGGTTGACCCGGGCCTTCCAGTCGTGAGCGAAGACGCCGTTTTCGCCGAGAATCCCCTCGGTTATTTTCTCCGTGAGGTCAGGACCGAAGACCTGCAGCTGGTTCTCTTTGCCGATGCTCTGGTCCCAGCGACAGAGGAGGAAGCAGGGATAATCGATGTCGTGGTCGAAGTGGTGGTGCGTGAAGAAGAGGTAGTCAACCTGGGTGGGAAACAGTCCAGCCTTGACCAGCTTGTGAGTTGTAGCTGGGCCGCAGTCGAACATTAGCAGCTCCTCACCGAGCTTGAGCACGTGGGAGCTTCCAAAGCGGTTGGCAGTGGGAGTGGGGGTTCCGGCTCCCAGCGTATAAATCTCCGCCATTTCCATCCTCACTGGTTTGCTTGTTACCTGTTTGCCGCCCAGCATACCACCAAGGTTTCTGTTGGCGGTCAGGGGCATGGCTTACGGGCAGCACATCGGAGACTTTCATTCTTCGACTGTAACGGCTGCCTCCAGGGGACAGAGCACTCCAACCGGTATCCCAGTGTGCCATCAGTTATACTCCCCATCGAGCTTGTGGACGGGTTTAACCAACCAGTTGAAACCAAATCCCGGTTGACTCTCAAGAACAGGAAGCAGAAATGACCATCAATGGAATACCGTCCAGTCTGGTCCCGAGTGGAAGCTCACCAATCTTTACCGATGAGACGATTCCAGGAGCCCTCCAGCAAGAGCACAGACTCGCAAAAGGAACGTGGGGGGTACTGCACGTGCTTGGAGGCAAAATCCGCTTCGTAGACCTTGAGCCGTTTCAGGAGAGGGTTATCTCTGCGCCCCACCATGTGGCGATTCAGCCAGAGGCGCCGCATCGAGTTGCCATAGAAGGTCCGGTGGAATTCAGGATAGATTTCTTCCGAGAACCGCATGGCGACCCCGATGCCGGCTCGACAACTTAGCCCGAATCCACCGATAGAGGACGTCAGGTTAGCGACCTGAAGTGGTCAAAGGGTGCTCCTCTGAATCTGGGATAATGGTTTTCGAGAAAGGAAACCGACCCCAGAAAAGGAGCACCCAATTGATGCTACCACGCAACCATCCCGACCGTATTCGCATCGTCTTTGACGACCACCGTCTGGTGGCCAATGCCGGCCTGCTCCTGCCGGCCACTCTCGCCCAACACCTGGGCCTGGGGGAACTCGTAGACCATCACCTCAATCTCGGCAGCGCGCCGGGCCGGGCCAACGCCGGCGACAAGATGATGACCCTGGTCGCCTCTGCCCTGGCTGGCGGCGATTGCATCGACGACGCCGATGCGCTGCGCGCCGGTGGGACGGCCGGTGTTCTCGACTGTAGGGTCAAGGCGCCATCCACCCTGGGCACCTTCCTGCGCAGCTTCCGCTGGGGCCATGTCCGTCAGCTGGACCGGGTGATCCGGGAACTGCTGGCCCGGGCCTGGGCCGCCGGGGCGGGACCCGGCGACGCGCCGTTCACCATCGATTTGGACTCCACCATCTGCGAGACCTACGGACTGGCCAAGGAGGGGGCGCGACACCACGGCTATACCGGCAAGCGGGGCTATCACCCGCTGTTGGCCGTGGCCGCCGGCACCGGCGACGTGTTGATGTCCCGGCTGCGCGAGGGCCGGGCCAACACTGTTCGGGGCGCCGCCCACTTCCTGCGCGAGACGGTGGGACGGGTGCGCTACGCCGGCGCCAGGGGCCGACTCACGGTGCGGGCCGACAGCGGCTTCTATGCCCACGCCATCGTCGCCGTCTGCCGCAAGATGGATGTCCGCTACTCCAGCACCATCCGCCAGCACAAAAGCCTGCGCAATCTCATCGAGGCCATACCCGAGACGGATTGGACGCCCATCCCATACTGGATGGACGGCGCCGCCGATGTGGCCGAGACCACCTACACTCCCTTTGAGAGTGAGGCCGGCGCCGCGCCGGTGCGGCTCATCGTCCGGCGTGTGAAGCCCACGCCCGGTTCCCAACTGGCCCTCTTCGCCACCTACAGCTATCACGGATTCATCACCGACCGGGACGGGGAGACCCTGGAGCTGGAGGCCGACCACCGCCGCCACGCCGAGATCGAGAACGCCATCCGGGACCTCAAGTACGGCGTCGGGCTGAACCACCTGCCGTCCGGCCGATTCGCCGCCAACGGCGCTTGGCTGGCGGTACAGGTGATGGCCCACAACCTGGCCCGCTGGACGGCCCGCATCGGCTTGCGCGAGCAGATCGTGACCACCAAGACCCTCCGGCGTCGGTTCTTCGCCCTGGCGGGACGGACCACCCGCTCGGCGCGCCGCCTCACTTTGCATCTTCCCAAGCATTGGCCCTGGGAAACCCAGTTCAGCAGCGCCCTGGCCCGGCTGCGAGCCATTCCACTCCCCGCCTGACGGCGCTGTCCGCAACCGCCCCAACACCTCCAAACTCGCGTCCGCCCCGCCCGCGAGTGCATCCTGCTGCGTCCGATCTCACTATCACGCGATTCCCAGCCTCCATAGACCGCTCTCCAGGTCCGGTGCGGCTACTGAAAACCCTCGCGGGGTCACATCGGTCCAATGAAGCCCAGGCTTTCTCCCTTGCAGGCTCCCTCATCCCAATTTGCCCAGCATTCACGCCTCCCATCGGTGGATTCGGGCTTAGGCGCAGCCCGACAATTTCATTTCGCTCTTCGCTTTCAAAAGATGTGAAGCTCTTGGCGAAATTGGTTAAAAGTCAGTGCTGTTAAGCTTCGCCCTCAGAGGCCAGCTCCAGAAGTCTCATTCCCCGCTCAACCTGTTGCCCCGGCTGCACTGCCACTCGTTGCACGATCCCATCGCGTGGAGCGGTTATAAGCAGCTCCATTTTCATAGACTCCATCACCATTACCGTTTGGTTCTGCTCTACACGCTCCCCCTCGCTGACCAGTATATCCAAGACGGTGCCCGGCATTGGAGCCGTGATGTCTCCAGCTTGCACCGCCGCGGAATTGCTGCCCCTTCGTCGGATCTCCGCCCGCTGGAACACGTACAGAGCGCCCTCCAGCCACAGGTGCAACTCAGGTCCAACCCAAGCCCAGGCGAAGGCGTGAATACGTCCCGACTCTTCGCGGCACAGCCCCTCCCCTGACTCACGGGACTCGATGCTCAGCGTAACGGCGGGCGGCAACTCCGCCAACGATTCGCCTTCAGAGTCGTAGGCGACACTAAAGGTGAATTGGTCTTCCCTCTCGTCTGTCTGGTAACGGTAGACGTCTCCCGGTACTGGGTAAGTTTCCCGCATCTCGCCCTGTCTTTGGGTCATGGCAGCCTCTGATCGCCGCCAGATAGCCAGGGGTTGGGGTTGGCTCGCCCGTCTCTCGCGACAGCCGGGGACGCCGAGCCAGCCGGTTTACTCGTGGCCCAAGCTGCCAGCGCCCGGGCCATCATCCGGGATTCACTGGGTATGGTAGGTCTGGTGACGGCCGGGTTCCACTCAAGGAAGCCGGTGTCGTATTCGCCCCGCTGAAACTGTGGGTGCCCCACCACAGACCGCAGCAGGGATATGTTTGTCACCACCCCCAGTACCTGGAACTGGGAAAGGGCAACCTCCATCCGGCGAAGGCTGAGGTCGCGCCGCGGCGCCCAGGCTATCAGCTTCGCCAGCATTGGATCGTAATAAATGGACACCTCCTGCCCCTCGACCACGCCGCTGTCCAGTCGCAGCCCAGGGCCGCTGGGAGGCCTCCAGCGCAGAAGGGCGCCGGTGGATGGAACGAAGTCACCATAAGGGTCCTCCGCATAGATCCGGCACTCGATGGCGTGACCCTGGGCCTGGATGTCCTCTTGCTGCAGCTTCAGTGGTTCCCCGCCCGCAATCCGGACCTGCCACTCCACCATGTCCAACCCCAGTACTGCCTCCGTGACCGGGTGCTCGACCTGGAGCCGGGCGTTCATTTCCAAAAAGTAGAACTCGCCACTTGGCGGATCGAGCAAGAACTCTGCAGTACCGGCGTTGACGTATCCGGCTGTGCGAGCCACGGCGACGGCGGCCTCGCCCATTTGCTGGCGCAGCTCCGGCGTCAAAGCTGGGGAGGGAGTTTCCTCGACTATCTTCTGGTGGCGGCGCTGTACGCTGCAGTCCCGTTCTCCGAGATGTATGGTGTGTCCAAACCCGTCTGCCAACACCTGCACCTCAACGTGGCGAGGGTTGGTGAGATAGCGTTCTAGGAACACCCGGCCGTCGCCGAACGCGGCCTGCGCCTCCCTGCTGGCCGATTCCATGCCCTCGTCCAGTTCCCGTTGCTGATTCACAAGGCGCATGCCGCGCCCGCCACCTCCGGCGGCCGCCTTGACCAGCAAGGGGAATCCCCACTGTTCGGCGAACTCCTTCGCTGCAGCATCCCCGGGGAGACACTCGGGAGAACTGGGGACCACGGGGACACCGGCGGTCTGGGCGATTTCTTTGGAACGCAGCTTGTCCCCCAACGCCTCCATGTTTTCCGCTGTAGGCCCGATGAAGGTTACCTGTGCTTTCCGGCAGGCGCGGGCGAACTCCGGGTTCTCCGACAGGAAACCGTAGCCAGGGTGTATCGCGTCGGCGCCGCAGTCCAGGGCGGCCTGGACTATCCTTGGGATGCTGAGGTAGGTCTCTTCCGCCGTGTTGCCCGGCAGGGCCACAGACTGCTCCGCCGTGCTGACGTGGGGAGCGCCTGCGTCCGGATCGGAATAGACCGCAACGGGGGCAATGCCCATGGCTCGCAGAGTTTGGTTAATGCGGACTGCGATTTCGCCTCGATTGGCCACCAGTACCTTGGAGAACATCCTTCGACACGCTCAGGGGAAAACTACCGGCTAGGGATCATATGCTTGAAGCAGGGTGGGACCTGGCATCACATTCGGAAGACGCCCCGCTTCTGCTCTGGGAAGGGGGCGTTGATGGAAGCGGCGATCCCCAGGCCTACAACGGTCCGCGTGTCCGCCGGGTCGATGATCCCGTCGTCCCACAGGCGGGCGGTGCTGTAATAGGGGTCGCCTTCCATCTCGTATTTCTCCAGTATTGGCCGTTGCAGCTCGTCCCGCTCATCCTGCTCCAGGGTCAGCCCCTGCCGCTCCAGTTGCTGCAGCCTGACGGTGGCCAGGACCTCCGCCGCCTGCTGGCCGCCCATGACTGAAATGCGCGAGTTTGGCCATGTCCATAGGAAACGTGGTTGGTAGGCCCGTCCGCACATGCCGTAGTTTCCCGCCCCGAAGGAACTGCCGATTATCACGGTGAACTTGGGGACTGCGGCGTTGGACACGGCCATGACCATCTTGGCCCCATCCTTGGCAATCCCTCCGGCCTCGTACTGGCGGCCAACCATGAACCCGGTGATGTTCTGTAGGAACAGCAGGGGAATTCCCCGCTGGCTGCAAAGCTCAATAAAATGGCTCCCCTTCAGCGCGCTCTCGGAAAAAAGGACACCGTTGTTGGCTACCACTCCCACCGGATACCCCCATATGCGCGAGAAGCCGCAGACAAGTGTGTCTCCATACGTAGCCTTGAACTCGTGAAAACGGCTCCCGTCCACAATGCGCGCAATCACTTCGCGGACGTCGTAGTGCCGCCGGTTGTCCGGAGACACTATGCCGTACAGTTCGCTGGGAGGGTAAGCCGGTGGCTCCGGGTTGGAGACTTCGAAGGGCGGGTCGCGACGACGCACAAAGTTCTCGACGATGTCCCGGGCGATGGCCAGCGCATCCGCATCGTCGGCAGCCTGGTGGTCGGCTACACCTGACACCCGGGTATGCACATCGGTGCCGCCCAGTGTCTCCGGGTCCACCTCTTCCCCGGTCGCCGCTCGCACCAGCGGCGGGCCACCCAGAAAGATGGTGCCCTGCTGCCGCACCATCACCACCTCGTCGCTCATGGCGGGGATGTACGCCCCCCCGGCGGTGCAGGACCCCATGACTACCGCCACTTGTGGAATGCCGAGGGCCGACATCTGTGCCTGGTTGTAGAAAATGCGCCCGAAATGGTCGCGGTCGGGAAATACCTCCGCCTGCAATGGCAGAAACGCGCCTCCGGAATCCACAAGGTAGATGCAGGGCAGGTGGTTCTCCAGGGCGATTTCCTGCGCGCGCAGGTGCTTCTTTACTGTCATCGGGTAGTAGGTGCCGCCCTTCACCGTGGCGTCGTTGGCAAGAACCATCACTTCCTTGCCATGCACGACCCCTATGCCGGTTACGATTCCTGCAGACGCCTCCTCGCCGTCGTACATGTCCCACGCCGCCAGGGGGCTCAGCTCGAGGAAGGGGGTGTTGTCGTCTACCAGCCGCTCGATTCTCTCCCTTGCCAGCAGCTTTCCTCGGCTTCGATGAAGCTCCACCGCCCTCTGCCCACCGCCGGCCCGCGCCTGGCCCATTCGCTCTTTCAGTTCCCGCACCAGTGCCTCCATGCGGGTCTGGTTGTCCAGAAAATCTCGGTCCGCGGTCCGCAGGTTGGAGCCGATTACTTCCATTTTATCCCCGGGGCAGCGTACTCTGGGGCTGCCCTGCTTTTGTAACCTTGATTATATCGTGCCCATGAAGTTCGGCAGAAACCGACGGAGAACCTGGATTAGCCCCTCCAGTAATTCTACGCGCGGCGCACATTCAGCTTTACCCTGCCTTAACGCTAGAACAGATCGGTAAGTGGAACGCTAATCGTTGTATGGTCCATTCCAAGGCGAGCACCATCTATTGTTCTTTCAAACTCGTTTGGCAGTTGCTACCTCAATGGGCGAAGGCGGGAGGTAGCCTACCTGCCGCGCTAGAATCCAAGGGGCAGATTCCGGCGTAGAATTAATTAAGTAATTGGCGAAAGTCCGTATGCGACGTTCATTCCATTGCTCGTCGTACGGATCATTTCGATCACTGATGAAAGATGCACATCCACACCCTTTTTAGAACACAGCGCTCCAAGAAATGGCTACTCGTCTGGATAGCGGGGGTCGTGCTTTCCCTGTCGCTGGCTGCCTGCGAGTCGGACTCGACGGAATTGCCGACCACGCCCGAGAGCGGGAGTCGACCCACGGCTGCAGTTACGGACACCCCCACTGAGACATTGGCGGCCCCAACCGCCAAGCCTTCCGCAGTTCCACCGACGCCAGCCAGCAGGGACAGGTCGGAGTTGCCGCCTACCCCGCCACCTCATCCGACATCTTTGCCAACCGTCTCGGAGACCCCCCTTCCAACGGCGTCTGCTGTCCCACCGACACTGGTTCCAGATGCCGGCGCACCCCCCACGAAAGACCCAGCATCGATGAGGGTGTCCGGAGACAGCGCTGAGAAATCACGCAGCAGGTCCCCGGAGACTACTGATGATCAGCTGGAAGCCCTGGTAGAGGGGAACTCCGGCTTTTCTATTGACCTCTACCGCACTCTCGTCGAGTCCGAAGAAGGCAATCTGTTCTTTTCGCCTTACAGCATCTCTCTAGCCCTCGCCATGGCCTACGCTGGGGCCAGAGGCGAAACCGAAGTTCAGATGGCTGATGTTCTCCGCTTCGACTTGCCCCAGGATCGGCTTCACCCTACTTTCAACGCATTGGACCAGGTGCTGACCTCGTCGGCCGACGGCGAAAAAGACCATCGGTTCCAGTTAAACATCGCGAACTCCGTCTGGGGCCAGCAGGAGCACGGATTCCTGCAGGACTTCCTCGACACCCTTGCCGAGAACTACGGCGAGAAAGTCAGGGAAGTGGAATTCAAGCGCGACCCGGAGCAAGCTCGCATTGACATTAATAACTGGGTATCCGACGAAACAGAAGAACGCATCAAGAACCTTATCCCTCCCGATGCGATAGACCGGTATACGCGATTGGTCCTGGCAAATGCCATCTATTTCAACGCGGCTTGGCAAAATGCCTTCAACGAAGCCGCCACCACACCTCGTCCTTTTCATCGCTTGAACGGTAACGAGGTCGATGTGCCAATGATGCGTCAGCAGGCGCGGTTCGGCTATGCTCAAGGTGATGGCTTCCAGGCCCTCGAACTTCCCTACGAGGGCGGTGATATTGCCATGACCATACTGCTCCCCGATTCTGGCAACTTCACCGGATTCGAGGACTCCATTGCCACAGGATCGCTCGCAAGTATTGCGCAAAGCCTCGAGACCCGCCTCCTCAGGCTGACCATGCCCAAGTTCGAGATGGAATCCTCCTTCAGCTTGTCCGACACGCTCGAAGAGTTGGGGATGGTCAATGCTTTTGACGAGACGGAGGCTGACTTTTCCGGAATCGACGGCCTGTCCTGCATCGCCGGCGACGACGAATGTCTTCTGATATCAGACGTCCTGCACAAGGCCTTCGTTACGGTCGACGAGGAGGGCACCGAGGCAGCCGCGGCCACTGCAGTGATAATTGGGATCACAAAATCCGTGGGCGCCCCTGAGGAGCACATTGAAGTGAACGTGGATCGCCCCTTTCTTTTCCTGATAAGAGACCGGCAGTCAGGCACGATCCTGTTTCTTGGCCGCGTATTGGAGCCCTAGTTGCGTACGCTCGGTACGGGAGAATACAAAGAGGAGACTGACGAGCGTTTCAAGCTCCTCTACGACGGGGCATGCCCGATTTGCAGCCGCGAAGTCTTGTGGTTGTACAACCGTCGGCCGGAGGCCATTGAGGCGGTAGACACAGCAGCCGACGGGTTCGACGCGGTCGCGTTCGGCCTTACGTTTGACCAGGTTGATGCCGCGCTCTACGGCATCAAGCCCGACGGCACCATAACGAAGGGAATGGACAGCCTTCGGGAGGGGTACCGGTTGGCTGGCCTTGGCTGGATCATTGCCTGGACTGACTGGTGGCCTGCTCGTCCCGCCTTCGACGCCTTCTACCGCGCCTTCGCTCGAAATCGTATGCGTATCGGCCGCCTATTGGGGCGGCGGGACGACTGCGGTAGCCATTGTAACTTCTGAATTCCCCATCGTCGGCACCCCGGATTTGGCCACTCTTTGACCGTTGGCTGTGCTTCGGTTCCTTCCCGGCGTATCTGGCAATTGGGCCTCAACACCAGGGCAATTGCACCTGGGAGATTTGATGACATTTGCCGCTTGCCTGCCCTGGTGATACCCATGTACCATTTTGGTATGACTGCAGAGCACACTTGTTCTGGCCTCTTTTGTCTGCATAGCCCTTGGCGTGAGGCATGCCGGTACTCCAGAAATTGGACATGGGACGAATTGTTACTGGATCTGAAAATTTCCGTGAAACGATCTCTGTATGGCGGGCTTTCAGCTTTGAATCCGGCCCGATCTGCCCACGAAATGGGAAATATTGGAAAAAATGGGATACGCCGGGAAATAATCCATCCCGTCTCTCCCACGAGCATTCTTGCGGCGCGTGACCCCTGTGGCCCGCCCGCCCTGTGTCCCTCAATTCCACACCCCGACTGGGAAGCCCTTCATCCAAACGCGTAAGCCCTGTCCTCAACATCCCTTCGGCTTGAAGCAACAGGTCTCCGGGCTATAATGGGCATTACAACTCACTGCCCATCGTCTCGGAGCCGCGCTGATGACCGAAATCTACCTCGACTACAACGCCACCACTCCCATAGACCCGCAGGTTGCAGAGGCAATGTTGCCCTTTGTCCATGGGAATTTCGGTAACCCCTCCAGTGGCCACTCTTTCGGCGTGGCGGCGCGCAAGGGTGTTGACCGTGGCCGACAACAGGTCTCCAACCTGCTGGGTTGCGACGAAGACGACCTGATATTTACCAGCGGCGGCACCGAGGCCAACAACCATGCCATCAAGGGCGTCGCCGAAGCCCACTTCCAGCGGGGCAATCACGTAATCACCTCTGCCATCGAGCATCCTGCCGTTACGGAAGTGTGCCGTTACCTCGAGGGGCACGGCTTCCAGGTTTCGTATTTGCCGGTTGACGAGTATGGGATGGTAGACCCACGACAGGTCGAGGAGGTTATCTCTTCCAAGACGGTCCTGGTTACCATCATGCACGCCAACAACGAGGTCGGCTCCATTCAACCTATCGTCGAGATTACTGACATCGCCCATCGCCACGGCGCTTTGATGCATACCGATTGTGCCCAGTCGGTTGGCAAGATTCCGGTACGGGTGGGCGAACTCGGGGTCGATCTCCTGTCAGTCGCCGGTCACAAGCTATACGCGCCCAAGGGTATTGGCGCGCTGTACATCCGCCCGGGCGTCCAGTTGCAAAAACTGATGCACGGGGCCAACCACGAGCAGAACCGCCGGGCCGGCACGGAGAACGTCATCCTGATGGTGGGGCTGGGCAAGGCTTGCGAAATGATCGAGCAGAATCTCCCGGAGTACGCCAGCCACATGAAGGCAATGCGCGACCGCCTGGAGCAGGGCCTGCTGGCCTCGGAGCGAGATACCAAGGTAAACGGACACGCAGAGAAGCGGCTACCCAACACCTCCAGCGTCAGCTTCCGCGGACTGGAAGCGGACCGAATCCTCGGGAACCTCCGTACCGTTGCAGCGTCCGCTGGTGCGGCCTGCCACAGCGACCAGGTCGAGGTATCTCATGTACTGGAGGCAATGAATGTCCCCCAGGACTATGGAATGGGTACCCTCCGATTCTCTGTGGGCCGCTTCACCACCCAGGATGAAGTTGACCGGGCTCTGGCAGAAATCCGGGAAGTAGTTGAAAGCCTGTCTGAACTTCCAACTCCCGCCGACTAAACGTCGGAAATAGAGGCTCCCAGTGAGCACCGATTCGGCATAAGGACTGAAAAAACATGACAACTGAAGCAAATTCAGGTGCCCTGAACCCGGCGACCCTGACAGACTTTCAGGGAGCCTTTGATTCGAAGCCGGCCAGTCGGCTTATGCAGAACGTTGTTACGCAACATGACGTGAACGATGTAGCCCTCAATCACAGCATTGTTGCTGAAGCGGTGCACAGTTTCTCGACTGTTCTCGATGATTGGAGCGTTACCAACCAGGCCCGCTCTGGTCGCTGCTGGATGTTCGCTGGGCTGAACCTCTTCCGCGTTGAGACCAGAAAGCTTCTGAATGTCAAGGAGTTCGAGTTCAGCCAGAGCTACGTTATGTTCTGGGACAAGATGGAACGGGCCAACTACATCCTCGAAGCGGTTATCGAGACAGCCGACCAACCAGTCGACGACCGGGTGGTTGCCTGGCTTCTCCACCAGCCCTTGGGAGATGGCGGGCAGTGGGACATGTTCGTCAGCTTGGTCAGGAAACACGGCGTAGTTCCCAAGGCAGTCATGCCCGAAACGGAGAGTTCCGGAAATTCGATGCGAATGAACGCCGGCCTCAACTACCAGGTGCGTCAAGGGGCTCGCAACATCCGCCGGATTTACGCAGAGGAAGGCGGGCTTGACGAAATGCGGGAAGCCAAACAGGAAGCCCTTCGCTCTGTCTACAAGATCCTCAGCATTCACTTGGGCAATCCTCCATCCACATTCGACTGGCAGTGGAAGGACAGGGATGGCGAGTTCCGTCGCGATGGGAACATGACACCGCTGGAGTTTGCTGAAAAGTACATCACCACCCCCATGGAAGACTATGTCTGCCTCGTTCACGACCCGCGCAGCGTCAACCTTCCCGGGCGGACTTACACAGTCCAGTATCTCGGCAACGTTGTTGACGGCACACAGATTAAGTACCTGAACGTCGACATTGAGCTGATGAAAGACATTGCTATGCGGATGCTACAGGACGGCAAGCCGGTATGGATGGGCTGCGACACGGGCAAGCAGATGCACCGGGACAAGGGGTTATGGGACGCCGAACTGTTTGACTACTCCAGCGTCTACGACGCAGAGTTCTCCATGAACAAGGAAGAGAGACTGGAGTATCATCAGACTGCCATGACTCACGCGATGCTGTTCACGGGCGTAGACGTCGTTGATGGTGAGCCTCGCCGGTGGCGCGTGGAAAATAGCTGGGACGACAAGGTCGGCGAAAAGGGCTTTTTCCTGATGAACGATTCCTGGTTTGCCGAGTACATGTTCGAGATCGCCGCCCCTGTGAGCTACTTGCCCCAGGAACTGCAGCAGGCCCTCGACCTTGAGCCCGTTGTTCTGCCGCCTTGGGACCCCATGGGCTCGCTGGCCGTCTAGGCCGTTGGACTCTCCATGAATTGCCTTCCACTCCCAGGGCCTGAGGTCTGGGAGTCTCTTTGGGGACTCGCCGGGAGTGGTCGGTGACTGTGCCCGTCATCAATCGGAGGCACCTGCACCTGCTGGCGGCGTTCGCCATTGTGGTCGTGACCCTTGTAGTCCTCTACCTCCTGGGCACGGTCTTATTGACTCTGGGGCTCAGCGTGGTTCTTGCCTATGTGCTCCTTCCTTTGGCCAAGCTGCTGGAGCGCGTATTCCCCTGGAGGCGGGGGCGTCCGGGTCTCAGCCGTGGGATTGCCGTTGCGGTCATCTTTTTGTTCATTTTGGGAATTCTGGCAGGAATTCTCGCTCTCGTAATCCCACCGACCGTCGAACAGGCTCGGCAGTTCGCCGAGGACTTCCCGGGGTTTCTTGAATCTGCTCGCACCACTGTGGAGGGCTGGGTAGTCCGGTATGCCGAGACAATCCCTGTCGAAGTCCGGGACCGCATAGAAGAGACCATTGCCGGCGGGGGCAGCATTGTTGGTGACGCCGCGTGGCAGGTGGCTTCCCAGACCCTCCAAGTAGTTTCCGGATCGTTTGCTGTCATCTTGGGCCTTGCCACGGCTCCGGTACTGGTCTTTTACCTGATGAAGGACTCGAGCGCGATTAGAGCCTCCATCTACTCCCCTTTCCCAGAAGCTCTGCGCCCCCATCTCCGGGAAGCCCTCAACATAGCAGACCGCACTATCGGCGGCTACATTCGCGGCCAGATTACGCTTGGGTTGATCGTCGGGATCGTGGTCACGGTTGGGCTTTTGTTACTTGGAGTGCCCTTTTCCTTCGTCCTCGGTATTGTCGCTGGGCTCACTGAGTTGGTGCCGATCATCGGTCCTTGGATTGGCGGCGCCGCCGGAGTGCTTGTTACCTTGGCCACTGCCCCCGAAAAGCTGCCGTGGGTAATCCTTTTCTACATTGCAGTTCAGATGCTTGAGAACACCCTTTTGGTGCCTCGCGTCCAGGGAGACACCCTGAAGCTTCATCCAATGGCGGTGATAGTGGTGATAGTCCTCGCCAGCAACTTCTTCGGGCTGTGGGGTGTGATTCTGGGACCTCCACTCGTTGCCATGGGTCGCGACATGACGGTGTATTTTGTCAACGAATGGAACCGAACCGAAGATGACGGGACTGAGGGCAAGGCAGAAGAAGCGGAACCTGAGACTCGCAAAGGGGATGGTTCTACCGCTGAGGACTCAGAACCGACTGATTGCTCTTGAATGAGTATTTGCATGATCACTGGCGCAGGAAAGGGCAACAGCCCGACTGCCCTATAATCGATGTATGCGGCGCCGTCCTGTTCAAATAAGAGACCGGGTCATTGAACCCATCGGGCGATCGGTGGAGCGGGTCGGTCGCAAGCGCCGTTTCATGCGGCTTCGCGTCCGCGTCCGCAGATTTGCTCGCCACTTGGACGAGATTCCCCTCTTCCACCTGGCTTACCGCACGATGAAGGAAATGAGCGCCGACGACGCAACCCACATGGCAGCCGGCGTGGCCTATTATGCTGTGCTCTCCCTGTTCCCCCTCTCCATAGGACTCATCAGCTTGCTGGCGGTTGTTCTGGAATCCGAGGCAGCCGAAAGAGAGATAGTGGGATTTCTCCAGTCCTACATTCCGGGGACCAGCGAACTGCTGGAGACGAACGTACAGGTCACGGGGAAAATCCGCGGGCTTTTGGGCGTGGTGAGCTTATTGGGCCTTTTCTGGTCGGCCAGTCTGCTCTTTGGAGCGATTGCTCGCTGCGTTAACCGTGCCTGGGACATACATCAGGACCGGCCCTTTTACATAGACAAGGTGCGACACATTGTCATGGCTTTTAGCGTGGCCCCTCTGTTCCTGATGTCGATAGGAGCCACTTCGGCGCTGCACCTGCTCGGTACAGTCTCGATCCCTTTCCTAGGGGAGATCGATCTCCTGCACCACTACGGAATCAATCTCCTCACACGGTTGCTACCTCTTCTCTTCACACTGACAATCTTCATTCTGATTTACAAATTCACGCCAAATACGCCTACTTACTGGCGATACGTTTGGCCCGGAGCGTTGCTGGCTGCTGTACTGTTCGAATTGGCAAAGAGCGCTTTTGTCCTCTACCTAGAACACTTCGCCGACTACGAAAGGGTTTATGGCTCGCTTGCCTCCGTCGTGATACTGCTTGCCTGGGCTTATTTTTCCGGGCTTATACTTATCGCCGGAGCTGAATTCTCTTCAGAATACGAGCGGATGAAATACGGCTTTGAACGCGGTCGCCCCATTACTGAACCCCACTCCATACCGGTACCTGACTCGACCGAGAAGGATTGAACTTCCGCCTGCCAATAATGGTTTGTGTATGGGAATCAGTCCGGATCGGTCCGCGTTGTACCAGGGGATGGTAGTGACACCGATGGTAACGGGATCCTGAATCTGTCGAAGACGCCGGGAATACTGACGTTGAACAGGTAGTAGACCACCGGCACGACTACCAGCGTCAGCCCCGTAGAGCTGATGAGTCCGCCAATTACCACCGTTGCCATCTCAGAGCTGATGATTCCTCCTTCTCCTCCCGAGAAGGCCGCTAGGGGCAGCAGCGCGAAGCTTGTGGTCAAGGCCGTCATAAGGATTGGCCTCAGTCTCACCCGTCCCCCGTTTATGAGCGCCTCCGTAACTCCCATGCCTCTTTCTCGCAGCTGCTCGACGAAGGCAATCAGCACGATGGCGTTGGTAACCACTATGCCAATCAGCAGGAGTAGCCCCATCATCGCGGGAAGACCGAGGCTGTGGCCAGTAATCGCCAACGCGATCAGCACCCCGATCAGGGCTAACGGCAGGCTGGTCACTATGACAATCGGATTGCGTAGGGACCCTAGGCTGGCGACCATTACCAGGTACATGAGGATTATTCCCACAGCCATCGAGAGGAAGATCGCCTGGAATCCCTCGGCGATGTCGGCAAAAATTCCGCCATTGGTTACAGTCACCCCCGAAGGGAGGTTCATCGCCGCTATCTTCTCGTCGACTGCCAATCCGATTTCCTGGGTATCGACGCCCACAATGTCCCCGGTGATAGTGGCCGACCTCTCACCGTCTGTGCGGCTTATGGCAACCGGCCCCTCCCTCACGGTCAGCTGGGCCAGTTCGCGCAGGGGAGCGGCACCTAGTGGACCACCTATCACAAGATTTCCAACTTTCTCCACGCTGTTTAGCGATTCCCTGCCGCCCGATAGGATAACGTCGGTGTCTTTCCCATCAACGTTTATGGTGGTCACTGCCCGACCCACCAGGAACTGGCTCAACTGGAATCCAACTTGTCTCGTGGATAGACCGAGGGCGGCTGCAGAGGCCGGGTCCACTTCGACCGCGAGTTCTTCCCTCGCCTGAGCCACGTTGCTCTCCAGGTTGACTATCCCGCCCACTGTGCTCAGGGACTCAAACAGTTCTTCCGAGACTCTGCTGATGTCTGAATAGTTTGGCCCAGCGATGTCAATCTCCACGCCCGCAGCCGGCGGACCCTCGCTGATCTCTCGAATGCGCACCACCCTTCCCGGTCTATCAAGTTCTTGCCTCAGGGTATCTGCGATATCGTCGGGCGCCCCTTTGTCCATTATTACCAACAAGCTGGCTTGATTGAAGGCACCGGGCACACCCCCGGACGCTAGGTCAGTGCTTCCCACGGTCGCCGTATAGATTTCGGCGAAATCGTGGACGTATTCCTCCATTTGTATGACTTCGTCCAGCGTTCGTTGAGGGGAAGTTCCCGGAGGAAGAGTGAGATTGATCTCAACAATGCGTTCCCCGCCGCTGGGAAACAGTGTTACCGGTATGCGGGCCAGCAGCGCCAGGCTGGCCACCGTAATCACAATCGCCCCAATCAGTGTGATTGCTTTGTGTCCAAGCGCCCAGCGTAGGATCGGTGTGTACACCCGCTGCATCCAGGTCTCATTTACGAATGCCGGGTCTTCATTGGTGGCGTCTTCCGGAATATCTCCAGGCCGCAGCAGGTAAGCGCCCATGACCGGCACCGCCGTAAGCGCCACCGCCAGCGACGCCGCCAGCGCAAACACCACAGTCAACGCGAATGGGAGGAAGAACGCTCCGACCAGCCCTTCTATGAATGCAAGGGGTATGAACACCACGATCGTCGTCAGTGTTGAGGCGAAGATTGCGGGCCCTACCTCTGTTGTAGCGTCCAGCGCCGCGCGCCACCTTTCGCGGCCCGCTTGAATGTGCCGATACACGTTCTCCAGGACCACGATGGCGTCGTCGACCACCCTCCCGACCGATATTGCCAATCCTCCCAGGGTCATGAAGTTTAGGGTCATGTCTTGCCACGTCATTAACAGCACGCCCGTAAGTACGCTCAACGGGATGGAAAGCGCGATTACGATGGTTGGACGCAGCGTGGTCAGCAGCCCACGTAACACCGTTGGCCGCAAGGTCAGCATGAATATGAACACTACTGCTACAGCAAAAAGGAAGCCGAACAACGCCTCCTGGAGTAGCGTATCTATCTGCTCCTGGATTTCAGGTCCTTGGTCGGAAACAATGACGATCTCCACGCCAGGAGGGAGTTGGGCAATGCTGTCAAGTTCTCCTCTCACCGCTTCCGTGACATCGATGGTGTTTGCCTCGGGCTCCTTGACGACCGCGACGTTGATGGCCGGCTTTCCGTTGGTTCGTGAGATAGCCGAAGGTGCACCCTCGATTAATTCGACTCTGGCAATATCGCCGAGCAGCACCGGGCCTACTGACGTGGTTCCCACAGCTAGGCCTTTGACGTCCTCCACGGAGTCAAGCGTGTGCGTGGTCTTCACCGGTACCGACGCTCCGCTGCCTGCTATCAGGCCGGCGGGCAGCGTGATGTTGTTGTCGCTGAGAGCGCCGGCAACTTGGGGAAGCGTCACTCCGGTAGCCTTGAGGTCCTCTGGGTCGACGGAAACCGACACAAACCGATCCGGCTCACCGGTAACTGTGACTTGCTGTATACCCTCTATGCCGGAGAGTTCGGGCAGGATTACGGAGTTCACCAGTTCGGAGGGGTCCTGCACTCCTGCGTCAGATATGACGCTGAACTGCAACACTGGAAACTGGTCCGGATCGAACCGCCCTACTTCCGGTCGTTCAACACCAGTCGTGAATGCCAAACCGGTTACCGTGGATTCAATGAAGCTCTCCGCCGCCGGCATATCTGTACCATATTTGAAGGTCACCAGGACGATGGAGTTTCCTTCAAAGCTGTTTGACTGAACGCTCTCCAACCCTTCGGCCCCTGAAATGGCCCTCTCAATGGGGTCCGTGACGTCCTGTACCACGCCCTCCGGATCGGCGCCGGGATAGGAAGTAGTCACTACTACCAGCGGAAATTCGATCTCTGGGAATAGTTCAACCTGAAGGGAGTTGTAGGCAAAGACTCCACCGGCCAACAGCAGGACGACTGCGAGTAGGGTTACTGTCCGTCTGCTGATGGCAGCGGCGGTGATGAAGCGCATTTTGTCTCCTGGGCGAGTCGAATTTTAGGGAGGGGGCCGAACGTTCGCCGGCACGAAGATCTGTGAACGGCTAGAAATGTGCCTGCGTTTGGCGGAAAGTAGTACTGGGCAGGAACGAGGAGAATGAGCGCAAGGTTGAAACTCGCACCGGCATTTGCGGATCGGTGGAGAGATTAAAATTGTTCGAAGGCAAGCCTAACTTCTATGGAATTCCTCTTCCATTATTATACGGAATAATACTCCAGGTTGGATTTTCCGTCCTTGAGCATTTGCCCCAATGTTTCGCATTGCGGCGAGCTATAAACCACTTCAGCGTTCCCGTTCCTGTGAAAGTCGCGGCAATGCCAGACTATAGGGGAAGCTGCTCCGGCATTGAGACCTGCGATGAGAGGAGGTAGGTCTCCGGACCGCGAACCTTGAGTTTCTCCGCAAGATGAGACCGCTCATTTAGTAACTGGTCCTCAGCGGCCTCAATCAGCTGAACATCGACCTAAAGGACTGCGACCCCGACGCGATCGAACTGGTTGCCGCGATTGAGGGCCTCGTCGAACACGGAGTGAGGGTAGGATTGAATGGCAGTCTCTGGAGACTGAAGCGCTCAAAATCGTTCCAGCTTAGGGCGATCCCTGTATCCGCACGTGCAGTTCAGGGGAACCGTTTGCGCTAGGAGCCCATCCTGCCACAGTGCTGCGAGTCCCTTCGAGTCCAGATACCGCGGAAGCAGCGACCATACCCGCGTGAGTCGCCCCGTTCAACTGACGGGATTCGATTTTCCGGCATGGTTAGATCTGCGCCAGTCTTCCCTTCGTAACCCCTCGGGGTACCCATGAACCCTCGGTGCTTGTAAGTGGACGAGTTACAAATTACGACTGCCGTGAACATGTCAACATCGTCGAGGTGACGATCCAGCCCTTCAAGGTCTGTCAAGATCTTTCTCTGGCCTGGCCTGTAGGCATCTTTGATTAGGCCTACCGGAGTGACGCCTGCTCTATGCTCCAGTAGAATTCTGCGGGCCTCCGGCAACTGCCAGGTACGTCGCTTGCTTCTTGGGTTGTAGAGCGCGACCACGAAGTCCCCAATCGCCGCAGCTTCCAGCCTCCTCTGAATAGCCTCCCAGGACGTTAACAGATTACTCAGGCTGATGGCGCAGAAGTCCTGCATCAGAGGAGAGCCCAGCAGTGATGCTGCCGACTGTAGCGCTGATTTCCCAGGCACAACCTCCACCGCATTGGAAGAGCCGTCCCAGTTGCGGTCTGTTAGAACCCGGAACACCGGCCCGGCCATTTCGTAGATCCCCGCGTCGCCGGAAGAAACAACGGCTACCGACCGCCCTTCGTATGCGAGGTCAACGGCTCTGACCGCCCGCTCCATCTCCTGCCCCAATTCCATCGAGATAAACTCTTTATCGGTCGACCGGGCTGCGATTTGGTCGTTGTAGCCTCGATAACCCACCAGCACGTCGCATCGGTCCAGTGTTGCTACTGACGCTCCCGTCTGAAGGCCGACGTCTCCGGGACCCAGACCTACCAGGTACAGCTTGCCACTAGAAAGTTAGTTCATCTCTATTCAGGTATCATCTCTTCTATCTGAGGACTTTATGCGGGAACACCCCCCTCTGAACGCCCTGGAGAATGTTACAAAAATTCTTTCCGCGCGACGGCAACGGTCGCTCGCGCCGCCGTTTGCTTGGAAACCAATAGTCGGTCCGACCCAGCAGCCAGCAAAGCGGCGGGCTCGGCTACTCCCCACACGCCGGAGAGACGGCGGGCATTCTCCGAAGGGTGCAGCCCATGCCCATCTGAGCTCGTCCTCTTCGAGTTCATGCTCTCGGGATGGCAAGGACCCGCTGAGGCCTTGCAGCTGTCGCCTGCGAAATATACGCCGGCAAAAACCCCATTCAGCTCATGGGCATCGAAACACGTCAGCGGCACTCCAAGTTTGCGGGCGAGTTCTTGCAGTCCCTCCTCATCCCGCTTCAATTCAGCGGTTGCGATGGTGGAAAGACTGGCCAGCGACAGGTTATTGTCTTCAAATGCCAGTTTGAGCAGATCGTCCAGCTCCCCCATCGGCACTCCCCGACGGCAACCCATCCCCGCGACTAGGCTCGCTGGGCGGTAGAGGACCACGTGCATACGAGCCTGAGCCCCTTCCAGGGTTGTACCGCGGTCCCTGAAAGGGTTTTGTTCATCGGAAATTATCAGGGCCGCGGCGCATTCCGATTCAACCAGATCGCTTAGGGTTGAGTAGTGAGAGAGGTTGTCAGGTAGGTCCAGGCCCATCGGCCACCATTCCGGTTCGCCGGCTGCCTGGTAAACCCCTACCGGCTCCCGGTTGACCACCGCCGCGCTGGCCCGCGTTATTGTGTAGACTCCGCTTCTATCTTCCATTCGAATTCAGCCCCAAGCAGGTCTACTGCCAGTGTCTCAGTAACATGCGAGCCCGAAGTAATGACGGCCTAGGCGCCCAGCACCCGCGCGACTTTCTGGGCGAGTGCATTCGCGCCACCCAGGTGACCGGAAATCAGGCTGACTGCGAACCGACCCGCGTCGTCAACGCAGACAACCGCCGGATCGCTGCGCTTGTCGCGAAGGACGGGAGCCGTAAGCCTTACAGCCGCTGCCACGGGAAGAAACAACACTACCGCGTCGTAGCAGTACCAGACCTCCCTCAGGACCGTCCGTACAGGAAGTTCGAAGGTGTGGGTAATGGGGCTCCCGCCATCCTTTGTGGGCTCTGCGTACCGCTGCTCAAGGTAAAGCACCGCTTCTGGTTCCATTACCTCGGCAAGGCGACGGGCGCGGGCGGCTCCATTACGCGACAGTCCGATGACCGCAGTGGAAGCCATTTCGTCGTTCAGACTCCGGACGACTTGTCGGGAACCGATGCCGACACCGATGCCATATTGTCCGTATCCCCATCTGACCGCGCGTTGCGGAACAGGTGAGTATATTCCTCCTAGTACAGGTGTGAAGACTCGGGCTGGCGCTCATCCACGTATTCGGGGGACGACAGGTTCGGATTCATCGCTTCCCCGACCATCACGAGGGCTTGCCGGTTGATCTTGGCGTCTTTTACCTTGGCTGCGATATTCGACAGCCTGCCGCGGATCACTTTCTCCTCTGGCCAGCCTACTCGGCAAACCACGGCGACTGGCGTGTTGGCAGGATAGCCACCGGTCGTCGGTTCACGGACTATTTTTGTCATGCGGGTTATACTCAGGAATATAACCAAGGAGCATCCGAGGGACGCGAGGTCCTGCAACTTTTCCTTGGGTGGCATGGCCATTCGCCCCTCGGCTCGAGTCATGATGATCGACTGTGAGACTCCGGGCACCGTCAACTCGGTCTTAAGAACCGCCGCGGCGGCGAATGCCGCGCTGACTCCCGGAATGATCTCGTAGTCCACTTCCTCCTGCTCAAGGATGCGCATCTGCTCTAGGATTGCTCCATAGACCGAGGGGTCGCCACTTTGTACCCGGGCTACGTTTTTGCCCTCTGCGACGGCACGGAGAACAATGTCCATTATTTCAGGTAAAGCCATGCTTTTGCTGCCGTGCACTTCGGCAGTAGACGATGCAAGATCGGCTATTTTATTGGGTACCAGCGAGTCGGCGTAAATCACAACTTCCGCCCCGCGAATGATTCGCTGGGCTCTTACGGTAATCAGTTCCGGGTCGCCCGGCCCGCTGCCGACGAAATAGACCTTCCCTTTGGCGTCATTCATTGCCTTTCAGTTCCTTACTATCAACAGGGAGAAATAGTCCAGGTCTTCCGTGGAAAGTTGGCTGATGTCGCCAACTACCTGCTCGCCGTCGGTGCTTGCCCTCTTCACGAAAATGGCTCTGTCGGCAAATTCCCAGTTCTTCTAAGTCTGCCATAGCATTCAGGAGAGACCGGTTCACCTTCATTAGTACGACGGTGTCATAGTTGGCTACGACTTCTTTGAGTCCTTTGATGCCGTAGTGGGCAGGAAGTATTGCTAGCGTCTGCCCATGCCTTGCCAGAGAGGTCTTGGCCGACGCCGCCGCAGCGGTAACCGACGAAACTCCTGGCACGACCTCAACGGGAATGTCTGGATGGTCTTCATGAATGCTGTCCATCACGTACTGGAAAGTGCTGTACAGCATCGGGTCACCTTCGGTGATGAATGCTGCGTCTCAACCGTCCTTTAAACGCTTCGCCAAAACCTCGGCGGCCTCCCGTCAGACATCGCCCGCGGCCTTTTCGTTGTTGGTCGGAAAGATTAGGCGTAGGACCTCCTGTGTGTCCCTGTCGATGTATTGACTGACGATGTTTAGCGCGTAGCTGTCCACTCTTGTTTCCGCCTGCGGGACGCAGATAAGAGGGACTTCCCGGAGGATCCGCAATGCCTTAAGCGTCAGCAACTCAGGGTCACCCGGCCCGACGCCCACCCCGTAGAGACACCCGATGCCGTTCCTCGCGCCGACGGGGTTCATAGCTCCCTTCTTTTGAGCTGCCCTGAAACAACGAACACAGGGTTTAGCGCTTCGAGCCGCAGCGAGTCATCTTGCATGCTCTCGCCCCTGGAAGCATTCACTACGGTGAGTTCAACGTCTAGCCCGTATCTACTCAGGAGGTGAAACACCTCTTGTGTCCTCTCCAGCGCGGCAAGATTGACAACGATTCTCCTGGTGTTCTTCAGGCGGTTTACGGCCGTGTCCGTTATCTCAATGAGCCTCCCGCCGCTGCCGCCGATGAACACTGAATCAGGGTCCGGCAGCCCTCCAAGGACTTTGGGGGCTTCGCCGTGGACAATATTCACGTTACCGCTGCCAAGGCCGGCTACATTCCGCCGCAGCAAGCCCGTGCTTTCCTCGTCCCGCTCAATCCCGAAGACACTCCCGTCGCTGGCTATCACGCCGTCTTCGATAGAAATCGAACCCGTCCCGGCACCGATGTCCCCGACTACGCTATCTCTTCGGAGACCCAACAAATAAAGGCTGACGGCCCGCACTTCCCGCTTTGTAATTTGACCCCGCAGGGGCCTACGCTGTTCGAAAACGTCATCCGGAAGCCCGAGGGCTCTGATCCCTGACCTGACCTTCCCGCTAGACATTGGTGGCTCCTTGGACAAGCGGTATTCCGTCTGGAGAAGTTGAAGCCCATCCCAGGAGGGCGCCGCCAAAGTCGAAGCACATCGAAACGACAACCACGCTCCCTGCATCGCCCCCCAGCACCTTTTCGCTTTCGTCGCAGACCATTTGGCAGATGGTCTGTATGACCTGCACCAGGTCGCTGGCCTGAGCGATTTCCTGGAAGTCCCTAGCGCTGCTGGCGCCGTGTATCTCCTCTTGAACTTCGGGCGTAGCCCCGCATCGGGGCGCCAGTTGGGCCAGAGAATCAGTGTCCACTTGGTTGCCGGCAACGTGGGTGATGAAAGGCCCCGTGGCCATCTTGGAAAACTCGCCGATCATACCCGCGTGGGTCGCGCGTCCGATTTTGCGAATCGCACACCGCTTCAGTGACGGCCCGCTGAAGATCCCCGCCTCGATGTACGCCATGTCCGGCAGGTCCAGGTCCAGGTGCCGGCGCGAATACTCTTCGCTGCGTGTCCCTGTTGACAGCACAACGTGTGGAAGGCCGTTGGCCGCTGCCACATCAACAGCCAGGTGCACGCTGGCCCTCCACTCCGCAATGGAAAACGGCTGTACCACCCCGGTGCTGCCAAGGATGGAAATCCCACCTAACACGCCCAGCCGTGCATTGGTGGTTTGTTTGGCTATCTCTTCCCCGCCTGTCACCGACACCTGGGCCACAAACTCGCTCCCCGCATCAGGCCCGCAGATTGAGCTGCCTCAGCCACCGACTCCCCCATCATGCGGCGAGGAACTCTGGTGACGGCCGGCTCTCCGAATTCGATCCCAGTGCCCCGCCTGCTGGCCGTTCCCACCCCCGGACCTCCTGTGATCTTTAGGCCAGTCCCCTTCTCGTCCCGCGATATGGTCACACAGATCTCCGCACCGTGAGTCGCGTCAGGATCGTCCCCCCAGTCCTTGAAGACCGAACACAGAACGCGATGATCGTCTACCCATTCGCAGCGATGGACCCGGAACGTAGCGATGGACCCGGAATGTCACGTTCTTCTCTACGGGTAGACGTATTGATACTTCTGAGACATCGGGGCCGGATTTCCCGCCCAGCAGTGTGAGCGTCGCCGCCTTGGCTGCCGCAGCGGCGCACGAACCAGTCGTATATCCTGTGCGCATTCCGTGCCGGTTACGCACCGTCGGTCGACTGTAATCGCTCTGCGAAGTATCCTGCTCGCTGTATTCTTCCGTCATGAAGGTATTCTTCGGGACGGATCTGTTTCAATCATCCCTGAGTGCCGGGCTGTTGCGACAATTGTAGCCAATCGATTCCACACCTCGCGTACTCGTTCGGCTGCAACCGCCGCCACCCCATCGTCGACACCCAGTGAAGGAGTCACGTGCATCGGGGTACGGGGATACTTCGATTGGGCTTCCTTCATCCCATCCAGCACGTTTCGCTTCAGTATCATTCCGGGGAAGAACACGTAGGGCACGCAGACCAAAGCTGATACTCCCCTACCCTCCACCAGGTTGGCCGTCGCGAACTCCATCGTTGGGTCACCATAGTGCGACTGCGCAACGTCCACTGCATACTCGGCGCCCAGTTGCTCTCCCACCATCCTGCCTAAATCGCGCAGCCAGTTGCAGTCGTCGTACTGGGTCTTCGTGCCGGCCTTGACCACCAGCACGCCCACGGGGTGTCCCCTTAGCGGAGCGAGGCCCGGAGTCCCGTCCGGGTCCCTTACTCGATCGACCACCAGGTCCGAGAGGCGGGAGTCGGCGCCAAATCCGGAGGTCAACTTTAGCTTGACTTGCGGAGTCTGCCTTTTGGCACCGTCCAGAACTTCCTCCAACTCCTCGGTGGCGTGCTTTCCATGCCCTAGAAGATAGGGCATGAAGACAACTTCGCTTCTTCCCCGTCCGGCCAGCACCTCAACGGCCTTGTCTGGATGTGGTTCGATGAACTCTAGGCAAGACAAGAGCACGTCTACTTTGCTGTCTCCCAGCGCCGACTGTAGCCTCTGCGATGCCTCGGTCAATCCGACACCGGCGTGCTGGGGCATTGGCGGCACTACTTTCGGCCAGGCGCCGTTCTGCGCCGCCCAGGAGCACGAACACTCATCCCGGCTGGCCCCGCGCCGGCTGCCGTGGCACAGCATGATGACGCCCCAGGGATCCGTCGGAAGTTGCTTCAGGGAGTTGTCTATAGACAAAACCAGCTAACCCTCTAATCGACTTTCAGGAGATCAAGAAGCGCGTTTACCGTGGCAGCCGCAGCCGAGCTTCCACCACGCCGCCCTAGTATTACAACGACAGTTCAAGGCGGGATAGTCCGAGATGCGCGCAAAGCAGACCGGCGCTTGGCGTGGGAGCGACTGGCTCGCTCGTTACTACACTGCGTCTGCTTCAGCCACAGTAGCAACTCCTCCGGCCCGAACCACTCCCGGGGCAGCATCTCCCGCACCACCCGGTAGACCTGAGGACGGGTGATCCGGGGCATCTTTCCCCCCAAGCCTGTTGTAGGCTCAGCAGGAAGGCTCCGCCCAGCAGGCACAGGGCCACGTGATGATGCCAGCCCGCCCAGGTGCGGGTCTCATATTCGTCCAGCCCCACGTCCCCCTTTCCCGTCTCAAACTCCGTTTCTATGCGCCACCTGGAACCGCCCACGTATGCCAGGGTCTCCAACGGCGTATCCTCCGGAGCATTGGAAAGGTAGTAGCGGGGCTCGCTGCCGTCCAGGTTCCGGCGGTAGACGGCCCAGTGGATTTCTCCGGGCTTCCTTTTGCTGCTGGGCCGCACCCGCTGGGCGCTGAATGTATAGCTCCTCGGCCCCTGGCTCCCCTGGGCCACCGTGATCTCCTGCCAGGCATCCTCCGGCAATTCGCCACTGCGCTCCCCCATCGTGCGCCGCTGTCCGGCCACCAGCCTGGGCTTGGGAGGCCCACCCCGTCCCCGGTAGACCGGAGTGGTCCACTCGGGCTCCACCGGCCACACTGTAAAGGCCTCTGGAACGTCCAGGACGTAGTGCATTCCCAAGGTCGCCAACCCGTTGCGGAAGGACGGCGACACGCCGAAGGCGTCGTCTGCCGCGACCCATCCGGCCCTCAGATGGCCCAACTCTACTGTCCGCTCCAGCATCTCCAAAGCCAGTCCCGTCTTCGACCGGTAGCTCCGTCGCTCCCCCGGAATCCCAGCCGCAGCACAACGGTCCTCGTCCGAGGTCCAGCTCTCCGGCAGATAAAGGCGCTTGTCCACCAGGGACCGGCCCAACGGGCTTACGTAGGCCAAGAACATCCCCGCCTGGCAGTTGGCCACCTTGCCCAGCCGGCCGCAGTACTGCCGGGCCACTCCCGCCGACTTCCTACCCTGCTTGGGAAAGTCGCTGCCGTCCAGGACCTACACCCCCTCAGGATGCTCCAGCCGGGTTCCCAGGTACTCCTCCAGCCGCCCTATAACCGCCTCATCGTCCCAGGGAGAGTCGGTGAGAAACCGCTGCATCCCCCGGGCGGACTCAGGAACCGTCTCCGATAGATTCTCGGCGTTGCGCCGCTCCCCGGATTGCACCAGCAGGGCTTGCAGATAATGGCCGCTGCGCTCCCGCGTCTCCCGGCGGCCAAACAGCCCAGCGAAGTAAGCGTGAAACCCCTGAAAGTCCTGATATATCTGCTCGAAAGCTGCCGCATCCACTTCCCTACCTCACCCGACCAAGCCTTCCCCAACCTCCCAGTGATCTTATCACGCCAACTGTCGTTGTAATACTAGGATGGTTATGTATGGAACGTCCCGCTTGACCAGTTCGTCTTTGGATTCTGCACAGGCCACGAATCCCACCGGCATGCCGATGACCAGCGCTGGCAAAACCTCTCTCTCGTCGATCATGTCTAGCTGGGCCAGCAGTGCAGTGGGGGCGTTGCCGATGGCGCAGATGGCGCCGTCGATTCGTGGCGCCAGCTCCCGTATTGCCGCTATGGACCGCGTCGTGCTTTCTCGGCGAGCCCTTTCTGCAACTGCGGGCGTGTCAATGGCGCATGCCGTATCCACTCCCGCTTCCCTGAGCAGTGCCTTCGAGATCCCCATCTCCACCATGCGGACATCGTTAACAACCCGCATGCCCGCCTTCAGCGAGTTAATTCCAGCCTCAATCGCCCCGGCACTGAATTTGACGTTTGGCGAGATGCCCGGGTTGCCCTCGGCACGTACAATACGGCAGAGCACATAGTGCTCCTTCGGTGCCATACTCAGCCCGGACGGCAGGCTGGCCTGGACCATCCTCTGGCTCTCCCGGTCGATTTCGTCGGGAAGCAGCGCGTATTTATCTACTAGTGGCATCGCAGTTGAGGCATCCGGCTCTGACGCTAAGTTTGAGGTGCCTGCCAGTTTTAAAACCGAAAAGAAAACCCCCGGCTCAACGGTGCCAGGGACTGGAAGTTGAATTCTCGATTCTAGGCCATTCACAGTCAGTTGCGACCATACCCAGACCGGAACTTTTTCCGTTGACGCAGATTAGGTTCGGGCTCCCGAGGCTGGTCTCCTCACTTGTGGATCTTCGACTCTTCGATGCCTCCCCACCCGATGCCACGGGCAGTGGCCTGTCATCGAAAAGCTCCCCACTTACAGTGGCGCAACCGGGACGGATTCTCACCGTTTTCCCATTTGAATCTCATTGATACCCAGGGAACAACTATGTTGTTAAGGGCCGCGCCCTGATATGGCGGGGCGCAGCGCCACAGATATAGACCAGCGCCCCAGTGGTTACGAACTGCGGCCCGACAAGAGGCGATAGGGCCATTCTTCTGTATTGGGTATCTGCTTCGCGTCATTTTCCACCGTATTGGAATAATGCCAACTCGACAAAAGAGACGCTTACTATGCTATCGTCACTATGAAATTAGCCTTCGAATTTTCCGCTTGGAGCCTATCCTTTATGGAACAGTCCACTTATAACGAACTCACCCCGCAGGAGCGAAACATCATTGAATTGAAGGGCACGGAGCGGCCCTTCACTGGCGAATACGACGACTTCTACGAAGTCGGCACTTACGTCTGCCGCCGTTGCAATGCCGAACTCTACACGTCGGTCGACAAGTTCGACGCCCGCTGCGGATGGCCCGCCTTCGACGACGAGATTCCCGGGGCCGTGCGTCGGCTGCCCGACCCTGATGGACATCGCACGGAAATCGAGTGCGCCAACTGCGGTGGCCATCTCGGTCACGTATTCTTGGGCGAGCGATTGACCAGTAAGAACACCCGACACTGCGTCAACTCCATCTCGATGCGCTTCATACCCGCCGAAAAGTAGCAACTCGCGAGGAGACCCGAAAATGAGAACCGCTCGCCCCTCATCAAGTTGAGGGTGAGCGGTTGCCAAACCGGTGCATTCAGCATCGACTGGCCGGATCCAGAAACTCCAGGATTTCGGAGTGCGTCTCTTTCGGCGCTTCCTCTGCAAAGAAATGGACCGAGTCTAAGGCGCGTCCCTGCACATGCTCAGCTTTTTGTCGCCGCACCCTCAGCATGTCCAGCCCTCGGCCCGACTGCCAGCCTTGGTCGCTCTTGCCGTAACCCCGCAGGTCCGGTGCGACCACCGAATACCGCGTTGCCAGAAAAGGGGCGGTTTAGGGTTGCATCACATGGGCCAGCGGATACTCATGAAGAATCAGCATTGGTGCCTCGCTCCCGCCTCGAGCCAGGTTGATGGCGGTTTCGGAGGTCTCGGTTTGTTCGCGGTCGAAACCCTCCTGCAATGCGATTCCGCCTAAGTCCCGTGACAGCGCTTGTACTTCTTGTCGCTGCCGCAGGGACATTTCTCATTGCGGCCGATCTTGCCCCGGTCGCCTCGCACCGTGCGCTTCTCGGCACACCGCGCACAGGTGCACGCCGGAGGATGCGCGCTATGCCAGTTGGTTCGTGTTGTCATTCTTACTCGGCTTCAGGAGGGATAGTGGATTCGGTTGACGAGTATCTTACCACGCACCTTCTCCACGTCGGCTCGGGCTCTGACTCCGGGACCGCTTCTTCTCAAAAGGGCGCCACAGATTCCCTGTCGCCGTCCACTTCGCAGGCCTCATGAATACCCGCTGCCCGTAACGGTAGCCGCACGTCATATACAGCCCCAAACACCTGCCAGGCCTCTGGGGTAGTTCAACCATCGGGACCAGGCTCCTTCCAGCCGGCGTATAGCGCTCCAATTTGTGTGATTTGCCCTGCACGTACGGGGGTCAAGCCGGCCCGACTGAAAAACACCACCAAAAACGGATAGCCACCCCTTTGCGCCACGCGAAAAATTTGATGACAGTCGACCGTAGCGAAAACTCGTTCCGCCCTGCTAACCTGAATGCGTGGTGCCCTCTCCGCGGTTCAGTCCGCAAAATTTGGAAATGGAACGGAATGGGACTCTATTTGAAGGTGTTCAACTTACCTCTGGACCTGCACCCCAGGCCATGCACGTCTCCACAGCCCATCAAAGGGCCATTGCACGAGGCCGGAGCGCAGACTTCCCGGCACAATGACCGGTAATGTCCGCAAATGTCCGGGAAAACAAAAATCCAGGACACCCAGACCTCACTTGGAAATTATCTCAATACATGGTGAGATACCCGATTCGTCATTCCTGCGGAAGTAGGAATTCAGAGCCCCGGTGGCCGTGAGGCTCTCTCACCAACAACGGAGGACCATCATCCCGCCCCTACCCGCCAAAAGCCCGCTCTTGACTCGGCCGGAGGCGGGAATCCAGAACCTTGCTAAGCATCATCTGACATTTCACAAAAATAAGTGCGTTTTGAGACGGTTACTTAGGGGATACACCGTCCTCCACCCGAGGCACAGCGGCCGGACAAAAATGGCGGATTTGATCGGAAATGACCGGGGAAACAGGAATTTCAGGCCGCGCCTAGTGGACACGCCGACCTTAGTTCGAGGCATAGCCCCCTGACAGAAACGGCGGATTTGATCGGAAATGACCGGGAAACAGAAATTTTAGGCCGCCGGGTCGTAAGTTCTCAAAAAAACTGAAGCTCAATTCCGCACCCAGTCCCAGGCGCTCCAAGCCTTGACGAAACTGGATAGGGGCATAGAATGTCGGCAGTCTCGTTCCCGGCTGTAGTTGAACATGCCTGAATCCTCAAGCGAAATGCTCCTCAGCCCTTATCGCGTGCTTGATCTGACCGACGAGCGCGGTCTGCTGTGCGGCAAGATTCTTGGCGACCTCGGAGCTGATGTCCTGCAGGTGGAACCACCTGGTGGCAGCTCCGCTCGGCAGATGGGCCCTTTTTATTGCGATGACCCGGCCCCGAACAAGAGCCTGTACTGGTGGGCCTACTGTGCCAACAAGCGGGGCTTAACTCTGGATTTGGAACACCCCGACGGCCGTGCCCTTTTGGAGCGACTGGCCGCCACCGCCGACTTCGTCATAGAGTCCTTCGACCCTGGCTACCTGGACGGCATTGGCCTGGGCTATTCGAGACTTTCGGAAATCAACCCCTGCGTGGTCATGGCATCCATAACTGCCTTCGGGCAGGAGGGCCCCTACGCCGACTACCAGGCGTCCGACATCACCGGCATGGCCTTGGGCGGCTTCATGCACCTGACTGGCGATCCCGATCGCGCTCCCCTCAGGCCCAGCTTCCCTCACTTTTACCTGCACGGCTCTGCTGCTGCCGCCACCGGCGCTATGCTGGCCCACACCCATCGTGCCTTTACCGGCGAGGGGCAACACGTCGACGTTTCCTGCCAGCAGGCTGTCGCCCGCACCCTCGCCCACGCGCCGCAGATATGGGACATTGAGGGGGCGGTCCTCCAACGTATGGGAGTTTATCGTCAGACTTCCGGGGAGAATCGGGTGCGCATCAACTGGCCCTGTGCCGACGGTTACGTCAACTATATGCTCCAGGGCGGTGGAGTGGCCCCCAGTACCCGCGCCCTGTTTCAGTGGATGGAGGAAGACGGCTTCGACGTTTCCGACCTCCAGGCATTCGAATGGGAGACCATGGGCTACGGCCGAATCACGCCCGAGGTTATGGACACCGTCGTCGGACCAATGGCCGAGTTCTTCCTGCGCCACACCCGCGAGGAGCTGACTCTGGAGAGCGTATCCCGCCGCATCCTGCTCTTCCCGGTGGCAACCCCTTCCGACCTGAGGCAGCATCCGCAGCTTGAAGCCCGGGGCTACTTCACGCCGATCGAACACCCCGAACTGGGGACCGTCATCGACTACCCAGGGGCCTTTATCAAGGGCGGCGACGGTTCAATGCTGGCGGCCGTACGCCGTCGTGCCCCGTTGGTGGGTGAGCACAATGTAGACATCTACAGCGGAGAGCTTGGATTGTCGTCGGGGGAAATCGATTCCCTCCGGCGTGCGGGGGCAATCTGATGCCCGCACAGCCACTCGACGGTGTAAACGTTCTCGACTTCTGCTGGGTCGCAGTGGGGCCCATGACCACAAAGTATCTGGGGGAATACGGCGCCACTGTCGTGCGCGTCGAGTCGGCCAAGCGTCCCGGCACCCTGCGCTCGGCGGCTCCCTTCCCCGACGGCGTGGCCGGCATTAACCGCAGCGCCTACTTCGCCAGCTACAACGCCAACAAGATGGGCATTACCGTTGACATGCGCCATTCTCGCGCCCGCGAACTTATGCTGCGCCTTGTTGGATGGGCCGATATCGTTACCGAGAACTTCACTCCCGGAACCATGGAGAGTTGGGGGCTAGGCTTTGAAGAGCTTCGGGCGGCTAACCCAGACCTGGTGATGTTCAGTGCTTCCATGATGGGGCGGGGCGGCCCGATGGAGCACCAGCCCGGCTTCGGCCCTGTCCTCTCGTCCCTCGTTGGCTTGACCAACGTGACTGGTTGGCCCGACCGGACGCCAGTCAATCCCTACGGAGCCTACACCGACTTCATCGTTCCCCGCTTTGCCGTCGCCGCGATCCTCGCTGCCCTGGACTACAGCCGTCGGACCGGCGAGGGACGCCACCTCGACCTGTCGCAGCTGGAAACCTCGATGCACTTCCTGGCGCCGTTCCTGCTGGACTACACCGCCAACGGAAGGGAGCAACAGCGTCAGGGTAACCGCGACCCGGGCGCCGCTCCACACGGCGTCTACCCCTGCGCTGGAGAAGACCGCTGGCTGGCCCTGGCGTGCTGCAATGAGCAGCAATGGGGGGCGCTACTAAATGTAACCGAACCCGAAGGCGGCCCTCTTCATTCAGAAATCTTCGCGACGCTGCTTTCCCGCAAGTCCAACGAGGAAGAACTTGACCGCCTTGTCGCCTTGTGGACCGGCCGGCACGAGCAGCGTCCCCTGATGCAGCAGCTGCAGGAGGCGGGCATCCCGGCCGGGATGGTCAATGACCCTCGGGATCTCTTCGAAGACCCGCAGTTACAGCATCGCCAGCACTTCCAGTGGCTGGACCACCCGGAAATAGGCCCTTACGCCACCGACCGCAGCGAGTTTGAGTTGTCTCTCACCCCGGGCAGTCTGGACATGCCTGCCCCGTTGCTTGGCCAGCACACCGAGCATTTCCTTCGTGAAATCATCGGCCTCACCGAGGGCGAATACCGCTCTCTGGAAGCCGACGGAGCTCTGGAATAGTCGCTTCTCAGGTCAAGGGGTTGTGTGGATACCGATACCGATACCCATTCAGGTAGCCCTGACTCTGTGGACAGATGGGTCACCAAGGCCACATGACGCCATCCTGGGACTCAAGATCTGAAAATGCGAACACGCAGCGGAAGGGCAAGCAGGCATTCCGCTAGAGCGACTCCCAGTCAGCAGACTGCTCGAATGCGTGGGCGGCGCGTAGCACGGTGGCGTCGTCGAAGCGGCGCCCCACCAGCATCAGGCCAACAGGCAGGCCATCCGAAGTCTTGCCGCAGGGCACGCTGATGGCCGGGTGGCCAGTCATGTCAAAGGGCCCGGTGTTGGCCAGCATGTCCCAGCCGTGGTCCAGCACTGCATACGGATTGCCCCCGGCGTCGTTGCGATGCGCCGGCATCGGCGTGGTTGGCATTGCCAAGAGGTCGTACCGCGACAGCGCCTCGTCGTACGCCGCCCGCAGGTCTCTTCGCAGATTCATGGCCTTGGCATACATCCGGCTGTTGTACTCCTCGGTCATGTAGGTGCCGATGAGCAGCACCAGCTTGACCGTCGGCGGGAAGTCGTTCGCCTGTGCGCGCCTTCCTTGGCCCAGCGCGTGAGCCAAGCCCGGGTTATACAGTCCCTCGGAGTGGCGCCCGGTCCCACTCGTATGCAGTAGCGCTGTCGCCCCTTCTGCTATCAGCCCCCAGACCACACCCCGGGCCTTCGTGTGCCAGGGGATCGACACATCCTCCGCCTTGGCCCCCAGTTCTCCCATCAGCCGCATTGCCCGGCGCACCTTGTAGTCCACCGCCAGGTCCGTCTTAGCCAGGTCGAACCCCTCTCCAAGCACCCCTATGCGCAGTCCCGAAGCGTCGCCGGACAGTGATGCGGTGTACGGCTGTGTGGGCACGTCTCCCTGCCGTGGGTCCAGCGGGTCCTTGCCGGAGATGACCTCCAGCATCAGTGCCGCGTCATAGACGGTGCGGGCCATGGGCCCCGCGTGATCGAAGGTGTTGTCTATGCCTACGATGCCCGTATACGGCACCAGCCCGTGGGTCGGCTTGTGCCCAACCACACCGCAGAAGGACGCCGGAATGCGTATAGAGCCCCCCTGATCCCCGCCGATGGTAATGTCGATGTCGTTGTAGTACAGCGCTGCCGCAGACCCTCCCGACGACCCTCCGGCCAAATGGTCGGTGTTGTGAGGGTTGAGCGTAGGTCCGAAGGCGCTGGTATCGCCCGCCCCAGAGAAGGCGAAGTTGTCCAGGTTGAGTATTGCGTTGATCTCGCCACCCTCATCCAGGATGCGCGTGACGATGGTGGCGTCGCTGTCCGGGATATAGTCCTCCAGAACTTTGGAGGCACAGGTCATCGGCATACCCGCGATGCAGATGTTGTTCTTCATCCCGATCCGCTTGCCCGCCAGCTTGCCGCCGGTTGCTCCCTTGAGTGTGCAACGTCGCAGTATGGCGTTGTACGGGTCATCCTCTGGGCTCGGCCGGGAACCAGCGTCCCGGCTGGGATAGCGTAGCGTCGGGCGCCGTTCAGGAAGCTGAGCCAAAATGTCGTAGGACTCGAACAGTCCCGGAATCATAGCCTCAAACGCTTCCATCTCCTCTTCTGTGATTTCGAAGTGGTTTGCTTCGGCCAGGCGGAGCAAGTCCTGAGAGGTTGGTCTCCGTATCGCCATCTTGCGCCTCCGCTACTTGTAGTGTGGATGGGGCCCGTTCAATTGTGATTCAAAAGTCCTGAACTATCGTGGTAATGCCGGATCAATCTCCCGCGGCAGGCGCCGGAGTGGGCTGGCGCCCGAAGCTCAGAGTCGTCCCCGCTAACAGGAGGGTCAGCGGTGTGAAGCTCGCAATGAACATCGCCAGCTTGAGGTTGCCAGTTGCCTCTTCAAGGAATCCGATGAACAGTGGCCCCATGGCCTGTCCAATTGAGATCATCATCATCGTGAATGAAAAGGCGACGGCGAGCTGCCTTGGCTGGATACCCCGCAGGTGGAATGGCACGGTTATCAGGATGGGGAAGAACGTCCACGCCACGCCATTGATCATGGCCATCGCGTATATCATTGGGACCGATCCCGTAAGGATCATCCCAAGGAAGGAGCCAATCATTACGATGCCGAGGGCCTGGAGAAACCGCCCTTCCTTGCGCCAGGTCGCCGCGTAGTAGCCTATTGCCAGGCCGCCGATGCCTCCCAGAACCACGTCAAGCGCCAGTGCCAGCCCACTCACCCGCAGAGATACGTCGTACTCTTCCAGCATCAGCGTGGGGTAAAAGGATAGGAAGGCCGAAAAGGCCATGGTGGCGCCGGAGAAGCCTGCGCCACAGAGCCACAGGTCCCGGTGGTTGAGCGCGCTGCGCAATAACGGGAGAATTGGCTGAGAATCACCTCTCGAGAACTCTTCCGAAGGTCTGTCCCTTCCAAAGAGCAGCCAGATTGCTGTCAGGGCCACGTAGTAGAAGCCGAATACCCGAAGGGTGCCTCGCCAGTCATCCCCAAGCAGGATAAGCACCACAGGTGAGAGTGCCAGACCTCCTCCGACAACGAGGCCGAAAAACACATTTGAGAGCCCATTGACCAGCACTATCTCGCGAGGTGGGAACCATTGGCGGGTCAGAAGGACGCGGGCGGGCTGCTGGGCAATGGTGCCAATGCCGAAGAGGAGGCGGCCCAGCAGCAGCACAGCGAATACCGGTGCCCAGCTCTGCAAAAATAAGCACAGGGCACAGACCACCAGCGTTGTCGCCGTGAGCCACTTGGGGGATACGCGGGAGCCAGCCCACCCGATGGGGACGGCCAAGACGATCGTGCTCCAGAAGGGAGAGGACCCCAGAATTCCCTGTTGGCCCGGCGATAGTGCGAGCCCCGCCGTGATGGCCGGCAGCAGGATCCCTATTGTGTTTATCACCATCTGTGCCGATACGCTGGAGAACAGATAAAGGCAGATCACGACCCAGCGATACGAGGGATGGTTGATCATTTCAGCGTCAAGTGCACGAGATAAGCCACTCGCAAATGTCAGAGATTCCCGCTATCGAGGACTACAGGCAGTCCAAATGTCCGGATTCCTTGCCATTGATGGAATTGGATCACAGGTATGGCATATGATAGCCCTCAAACTTGGTGTCCGCCATCGGGATCGACATTGTGGTGAATCGAGGTCCTTCCTGCTGGTCTGGGGAAGGCAAGGTAGAGGGCGTCATGGAACGGGTCGGAATTGGGTTCTCCGGTGGTATGCCACCGCCAGATATCGTCGATTGCGTGAAGCTCGCGGAAGAACTTGGGTATGAATCGGCCTGGGTTGCGGAAGGGCATGGCGGCGATCAGTTCGCTATCCTGACTGCCTGTGCCGTCGCCACCAGCAGCATCAAGCTGGGCACGAGTATCACAAGCGTATTCGTCCGCACTGCGCCGACCATCGCAATGGCTGCTGCGACAGTTGACCACTTTTCCAATGGTCGCTTCATCCTGGGGCTTGGCAGCAGCCACAAAGTTCAGGTCGAGCCGGAACACGGGCTTGAGTTCATACGTCCGATAGAGAGAATGCGCGAATGCACGGATATCGTCCGCGGCATCTTGCGGGACAGCGACATTCAATATAAGGGCAGTGTATTCAATATCGAGCGTTTCGACCTGTGGTTCGAGCCGGTTCGACGAGAGATGCCTATCTACTTCGCCGCGGTCCGTCCTCGCATGTTGGAGATCTGCGGTGAAGTGTCCGACGGCGTCATCCTAACCTGGTGCACCTTGGAGCATGCAGAAACGGCCGTGCATCACCTCTCGGAAGGGGCAAAGCGAGTTGGACGAGACCCACAGGACGTCGACGTCTCTACATTGATCGCCTGCGCCGTTTCTGACGACAGGAATGTGGCCAGAGACGAACTGCGCCGCTACATCGCTTCATATGTATGGCGATTCCCACGCTATCGGAAGTTAGTGGAAGAGGCAGGGTTCGAAGAGGAAGTGAGGGCCGTTGCGCAAGCCTGGCGAGAGGGTCGCATCGAGGACGCGCTGAATCTCGCCCCCGCGGGGCTCGTCGACACCGTGGCGCTTGCTGGGTCGCCCGAAGAATGCCGCGAAAGGCTGCAGAAATATAGGGAAGCAGGGATCAAGCTTCCCATAGTGTCACCTCGCGCCACAGGTCCCAATGCCAAGATAAGGGCGATGGAAGTAATCCGGGCCTGCGCTCCGGCATAGCTCAACCACGCACTGGCGCACCAACAGAATCGATACGGAGACTACCCATGACCACGGTACCTGTCATTACCGGAGACACCTTGGAGACTCTCAAGAATATCCCCACGCAGACTCTGATCGACGGCCTCTGGGTGATGGGTTGGCCTATGAGCTTCATCCACGGAGCTAAACCCCTTCAACCGGGTCAACACATGGCGGGCCGTGCGGTAACTTTGCGCTTCGTTCCCCACCGGCCGGATCTTGCCTCCGACAAGCCCAAAGGAGCGGACTCCGCCGAGTACGTGGCCTTTGAACTCTGTGGACCTGAGAGCGTCCTTGTTATAGACGCCATGGGCTGGGAGTACAGCTCCATAGGCGGCGACATCAAGTTCATGCGCCTGATGCAGAGACAGGTGGGTGGGCTCGTTACCGACGGCGCCGTCCGCGACAGCAACGCTCTGAAGGAGTACGGTTTCCCTGTCTACGCCGCCAACACCACTGCCAAGCAGGGCCCCGCCGAGTTTTGGCCTTGGCAGGTCAACGATGCAGTACAGTGTGGCGGTGTCCTAGTTCGTCCCGGCGACGCCATCGTCGGCGACGACGACGGCGCGGTGGTCGTACCATCCGCGGCAGTGGACGAGGTTATCCGCATCGCCCACGAGCGCGAGGAGGTAGAGGCAGTAATCAAGGCCCAACTGGAAGTGGAGCAGTGCAGCCCCGGAAAGTACTACCCATTCAACGACCGCACATGGCAGCTGTATGAAGAGAAGACCGGTAGGAAGCGTGGCGCTTGACGGCCCAGCCGAACTCACTCCCCAACCCGCGATACTGCCCTATGGATACGCCCCCGCTTCAAAATTTCTTAACATTTCTTAGGTATGTTCCAGTCTGGTCTCTCGAATGTCGTGAAACTGGTTCATTGGCGTATTCGCATCGCGCTGATCCAGGATTCAATTTTGAGGGCGTAGAATGACTGCCGCGAAGAAACTCCTCAATTCCCCCTACTTCTTCTGGGCCCTGTTGGCATTACCATCCATTCAGATGATTCTGACTCTCTTGGCGGACGGCGGCGGACGGCGCGGGCCGTCGCACGAGATTCTGGAAGGGTCCGGCGTTTTGGCCACATTCCTGCTGATAATTGCGATGAGCCTGTCCCCCCTTGCAGACGATATTTTCCAAATCTCGCATTGCAGCATGGCTGTTGCAGCGACGTCGGTATATCGGCGTAGCCGTTTTTTCCTACTCCTTGGTCCACCTTGCGTTTTACTTCGTGGACTTGGGCAGTCTTCAGGTGGTGTTGGAGGAACCCACGACCCCGATTATCCTCACCGGATGGGCGGCGCTCTTCATCTTTATTCCGATGGCGGTTACGTCAAACGCGACAATGACGCGAGCAATGGGATGGCGGCGTTGGAAGCTGTTGCAGCGCGGCGTCTATCCGGCGGCAATTCTGGTCATGGCGCACTGGCTTATTGTGGAGCCAGAACCAGGGCCAGTGATATTCTTCGGGCTGCTTGGGGCGCTGGTATCCTGCCGTCTCTGGTTGACGCTGACGAACAGGAAGTTCGGCGAGGAATTGCATCAGCCCGCTGAGGCGTAACGCGATGCGTTCGGGGCCGTGCCAAACCCGGAAGGCCCCGGCGCAGCAGCCGGGGCCTTAATGTGTTGCCGAAAATCGAGGGAAACTACGGCGCCGTCGTGCCGCCGAAGGCGCCCCAGCCTGCGGGGATCTGGATGATGCCCGGCTCAAGGGCCTCAACGTCCGACTGACCAGTGAACGCCATGCAGCGGTCGACTTCCTCGCGCAGCAGTTCCAGAACGCCATGAACGCCGTTGGCGCCGTCCAGGGCCAGTCCCCAGAAAAGCGGGCGGCCTATTGCCACGGCCTTGGCTCCCAAGGCCAGCGCCTTGATTACGTCGCTGCCCCGGCGCACGCCGGAATCCACGTAGACCTCGGCGCGCCCGTTGGTGGCGTCAACGATTTCCGGTACCATTTCAATGGCACCCATGGTCATGTCCAGTTGACGCCCGCCGTGAGTCGAAACCAAGATGCCGTCAACGCCGTTCTCGACTGCCTCGTGGGCGTCCTCGGCGGTGCGCACTCCCTTCAGTACCAGCGGCAGCGAGGTAAGACCGCGGAGCCATTCCAGTTCCCGCCAAGTGATAGGCGGCGAGTAGGAAACGTCCCAGCCTTCGGTCTCGTCGGTGCCGCTGATTTCGCTGCGGCTTGCGTCCATGCCACGGAAGTTACCCAGGTCGTGATCGCGCTTGTAGCGGTTCCGGAGATCGCGCTCCTTCGGACTAGCAACCGGAGTGTCGACCGTCAGCACTATGGCCTTAAACCCGGCCTCCTCGGCGCGATGCACCAGCATCTCGGTGAAATTGTAGCCGCGATGGTAGAGTTGGAACCAGAGAGGACTTGAGGCGGCTTCCGATACCTCTTCCATGCTGTAGTTAGAGGATGTGCTGAGCATCATCAGCGTGTCGGAGCGGCCCGCGCCCTGCGCAGTGGCCACTTCGCCGTCGGGGTGGGCAAGCATGTGACTGCCTGCAGGAGCAACCATCACCGGCATGCTGATCTCTTGCCCCAGCACCGTAGTGGAAATCTTTCGCTCCTTTACATCACGCAGAAACCGGGGACGCAACTTCAAATCTTCGAAGGCGTTTCGGTTCCGGCGGGTGGTGAACTCATCCATCGAGCCGGCCTCGATGAATTCCCAGTTGTTGTGAGGCAGGACCAGCTTCGCCCTAGCCTCGTAGTCGTAGAGATTGACAGGGTCATTAGCCATTAAGAATCCTCCTGACTGAGATATCTTGGTCCAAATCGAACTTACTCTACCCCGGTCGGTTTACAGTGGCAAGAGCCCGACTTTCAGACGGTGGTGTTTCCTTCCAGATTGATTGTTCTTTTCAGTGATGTATCTGCTACCCGCCCCGGCGTTGAGTCAGGTCAATGTTCCGGGCTCAAATACCGAAATGAAATGCCACCCTCCAGCCCACACTCCCTGACTCACTCTTGCGTTCCTGCGTTGGCCTCGGCGCATGGAATCTGTTTTTGGGGTGGTTACCGGGCACTACGCCGGGGAATCTGAGCCCTGTTCCCGGGCGATGTCTCCTTGATGAGGATGCAGCGACGGACATGGTGATGGGTCGAAGCCCTGTTGAGACTGAGATGCCTTCAAAAAATCTCCCATTTCGTCCCCATTCCGTGTCATTTCCATTCTATGGGACTGAACGGTAGTGAAAGCGCCACACATTCAAGTTTGCAGAGCGGAACGAGTTCTCGCTACGGACTATTGAGGTCAAATTTTTCGCCCGGCGCACAGAGGTGTCAATTCTTCTGGTTGTGCGTTCCAAAAGAGCGTGGGGTTCAAGCCAGCCCTTAGAGGGGAGAAAGAGCGAAACTGGAACGGTAGCCTACTTGACGCGCGGGCCTCACTCGTACCGAAGTGCTTCGGCCGGGTATATATTGCTGGCCTGGCGCGCGGGTAGAAACGTAGTGGCCAAAGAGAACAGGTAGGCGATGGCAATGATGACGATGATTTGAATCCAGGGGATATCGAACCTTATTGTGTCCACGTCCCGCTGGATTTCCTGGACGATGTTGTAGGAAATAATGGCCCCGAGGCCGATGCCTATGGCTACACCGAGCAATACGATAAATGAGGACTCAGTCAAGAAGCTTAGCTGTATCAGACCACGCCGGTAGCCTATGGCCCGCAGCACTCCAATCTGCTGCCGTCGTTCGACTACTGCCCGGAGACTGATTACCCCCAGAGAAGCCACACCCACCATGAGACCCAGAGCCATGAAGCCGGTGAACAAGTAATTGAAGGCCTTGTTGGCCGCTACAGATTCCTCGGCAATCTCCACCAAAGACCGGCTCTCCAGGCCGTACTCAGGGAACGCAGCGTCCAGTTGACTGGCGGTTTCTATGGGGTCAACTCCTTCGGCAACGCGGATATTGTACGTGGTAGAAGGGATTTCAAATGGGATGGCCGAATCCAAACCGGCACGGGAGATGTACATCCCCCCTCCCAACTGCCCGAACAAGTCGGCTGAACGGTCGAGCACGCCAATGATGGTAACTGTTACGACCTCTCCGGTCCTGGGTTCACGTACTTCAACTTCAATGGGCTGCATCGTATCGTCGTCGTAATAAAAGCCTTCCAACTCGAAGGGAAAGATCCGCTCCTCAAATCCGCCGTCGCGTGTAGGCACGACGAGCGCTTCTACGACTGCCAGCCGGTCGTTCTCGCGCAGCGCTTCCCAAACGTCTTCAGAAGTCTCGCCATAACCTTCGGCTATGAGGTGGACGCCGTCTTCGAGGTTTGATAGGAGTTCGTCGTCCGCGGCCCGGACAGCGTAGAACCGCCATCGCCGTTCTTCAGCTCCGATTTGCCTGGCCTGAACCGGCAGATAGGTGTACCCACCGATTGCTTCGAAGTCGGCGGAATCGAGAGTGGGTTCTCCTTCGATGGCCGCAGTCAAGTCGCCAATGGGATTTCGTATATTCGCCTGCGTCCGGATGTCCCATCCTCCGGTGGCCGCTTCAATCTGTTCGTTACTTCCACCAAATGCCTCGGTGAGAATGGACATTACGATTAACGTGAATATGACCAGGGCAAACATGGCCAAGGTAAGTCCAGTACGGAACTTGGCGCTCATTGGGTAGGCAACGGCCGTCACCAGAACCGGGCGAAATCCGCCGAAGCGCGAGGTCAAGATGGTCAGGATCTTCATCAGTACGTCCGCGTTATACATCACTGTCCACACAGCCAGCGCCACCATGGTGACGCCCGAGATGAAGAACATCTCGACGCCACCCCTCAACTCCCCGGTAACATTCTGTAACACGCTGAATGGAACGAACCAGTACGCCAGCCCCACCACGCCGAAGAAGGTGTAGCCCACCCGGTCCGCCACCTCGGGACGAACGCCGGTCCTACGCATAAGGGTGCGCACTGTCAGGCCCACTCCGATAAGGAACACAGTGAAACCGATGCGATATGACATCGCAAGGTCGGTCGCGGTTCCGTTCCAGACGATCACCGCTCCGATTAGGATGGCGAGCCACCCCTGACTAAAAGGCCGGGCCAGCAAACTGTATACGGCCATTACAAACCTGGCCGTTGCACTCAACGGTGACAGGGCTAGTTGGCCCAATAACCCAGCAGAATCAACGACTCGCCCCGCTACCAGGGCCCTAAGCATAGAATAGAGCAGCACGAAGGGCCTACTCAATGCCAGGAAGGGACCCAGGAGCAGCTGCCGGGTTGTGGAGACGTTGACTTCCCTGGGCGGTCGCAGGTTCCTAACGGCAGCCACGATATTCATGCGGCTGACCTGGTAGGCGGATACTCCAACGGTTGCCAAAGATATGACCATCCCGAGACAGTAGGCCACCACAATGCTGCGCGCTTCAAAGTGGCGTGTCAGCTGGAATTCGTCCGCTCCAGCCACGCCGCCGCCGGCGAAGATGCGGTTAACGATAGCAACGATCAGGGCGCTTGCCAGAAGTCCCAGAACAACGCCCACCGCGCCGGACATGAGGGAATAGGCAGTGCCCTCAAAGACAAACATCTGAACGAGGTGAATCCGCCTCGCGCCAACGGCCCTGGCCATTCCCATCTCGGAACGTCTTGCGGCAGCCAGCATTACGAAGATGAGAAAGATAAGGAGGATTCCGACCATGATCGAGAACAGGCCCATCATGATGAATAGCGACGTTACTGCGCTGCCGATCTGGTCGGCTTGCTCAATGAACTGCCTCTTTACATCCAGGACGCGGAACTCGGCAAGGGACTCGAATAGAGTACTGACTTCCCTGATGGTCTCGACCTGCCCCGAATCTTCGAGTGCAGACAAAATGTGGCCTCGAATATCGTCGTCGGCGAGCAGGGAAACCAATTCGTCGGACAATTCCAGTTGGGCTAGCTCGGCTCGGAGGGAGGCCAGATCCTCCTGGCGTTCGGGGCGGGCTCTTGCCTCTCTTTCTTCCAAGGAGCTGAGGACTGCGGGGTCGGAAAGCGCGGCGTGAAGCTGGGCAGCAACCTCCCTGTCAGTGAATTGAACCCTCAGAGCGGTAGTGACTTCTTCAGAATGCTCGGCGCCGCTGTATTGATCACCCAGATTCGACACTACGATGGAATTTATGTAGCCCTCGCGGTCCAAGACCTGCTGGGCGCGGCCGAGAGAAACCAGCAGCGTGGGGTCAGATCCCGCCAGTCCCCCGGCTATGACGACATCCTTGATCACAAAACTCGTGGGAGTACCCATGACGAAGAGGGAGACTTCATCTCCGGGAACCGCGTCAAGCTCATCTGCCGCAGCATCGTTTATGTAGGCCTCGTTGGGCTCCAGCGCGGACAGGTCCATGTCGCCGCCATTGGCCAGCTTGAAGCCGCCGAATCCCTGCAAGGTGCCAGGATCGACACCGGCGATGCGGAGGTCTCCTGCGCTCTGCCCGGTGCGGGCGTTGAACGAGGGGACGGACTCACCCACGCCCGGAGCGAGGCCGTCGATGCTGTCCAGTCCAGACAGTTCCTGTTGGAGCTGAGTAAATCGGTCGATCGGGACGTAGGGGGCGGCCCCCAGTTCTTCTTCGCCCGAAGAGCGCACCGGGATGATGATCTCGTCTATGGTTCCCAGCCCGTCCACAACGGCCTTGCGAATGGAAAAACTCAGGGTATCCCCGGTGCCGAATGAAGCCGCCATGATGAGCGTCGAAATCATGATGCCGACGACGATCAGAGCGGTTTGAGACTTGCGGCGTGGAATGTTCCGCAACGCCATCTTCAGCATAATCCGGTTGCGCAGGGCCATTACGCCAATAGCGACCAATGACGGCAACAAGACCGCCAGAAGGACCAGCATTATGTAGTCCATCTTTACGCCGAACAGGTCTTCCATCTACAACCTACAATATTCGAACCGGTGTTCCAATCTCTGCCTTCCCTTCTGTCAGAACGGAAGGGGGCTAGCCACTTGCCTTGGCAAACCCATCGTCTACGATTGCCCCGTCTCTCATGCGGACTATGCGGTGGGCCATCCGGCCCACTTCTTCCGAATGGGTAACGAGGATGAAGCTCTGGCTGTTGGCTCTGTTGAGGTCAATGATCAGGCTCATGATCTCGTCGGCGGTCTCGCTGTCGAGGTCGCCGGTGGGTTCGTCCGCCCAGATGATGGAGGGCTGGTTGACCAGGGCCCTAGCGATTGTTACTCTCTGGCGCTGCCCGCCGGAGAGCTCGCTGGGAAGGTGGGCGGCCCGGTTTGCGAGACTGACCTGCTCAAGCATGTCGAGGGACCGACGCCTCGCCTCAGTGGCGCCCACCCCAGACAGGAGCAAAGGCATCTCCACGTTCTCCACGGCGGACAGGACGGGGAGAAGGTTGTACAGCTGGAATACGAACCCCATGCTCCTGGCCCGGTAGTCGCTGCGCTCATCGTCGGGCAGGTCGTGCAGGACTACGCCATCGATGACCACCTGGCCCGCGTCGATGTCGTCCAGTCCAGACAGGCAGTTGAGCATGGTGGTCTTGCCGCATCCGCTGGGCCCCATGATGGCGACCATCTCGCCGCGCTGGACCGTCAGGTCTATCCCGCGCAGTGCGTTTACCTTGACTTGGCCTGTGTCGTAGGTCTTGTGGATGCATGTGGCGTGGACAATCTGGTCGTCCATGAACGCTCCGGTGATGGATCTTCGCCTTCATGGCGAGCTGCCCCGGAAGGGCATGTTAGCAAGGTGTGTCCCTGTGAACCGCAACTGGAAATTATAGCGTCGATCCGACCACATGGTAACCGGATTTCGTCGTGAAATTGGCACGAGGAGGCAGGGTGTTGGCGTGAAGGGGAGATGCAGGTGATTGGGGGGAGCTACTAGGGTTCGCGGAGGCGGAGCTTGAGTTGCTCCAGCCACCACCACAGGCGGCTCCAGACCATGCGTCGCTCCGGGTCGGTCAACTGGCGGCCCATGTGGCGGCGGGTTGCGGCGACGCCCTGCCCGGCCAGGAAGCCCCAGGAGCCCGGCTCGTTGCGCATCCAGGCCAGGGTCTTGTCCGCATGGTCGCCCAGCACCTGCCTGAGGACCGGATCAAGCTCATCGAGGGTGAGCTGGGCCCGCTGCGTCATGTCGTCAACTCAGCAACAGAGCCTGCTGTCGTCCATGACTTGTCGAGCCAGGTGTGCGAGTGAGGCACCGGGGTCAGCCGCCACCGACGGGGCGCACGATCTCGAGGATGTCGCCGTCCTGAAGGGTTACCTCCGGATACTGCTCGCGCTTGAGGACCTCGCCGTTGTAGCCGACGGCGACGTGCTTCAAGTCGAGCCCGAAGGAAGTGAGGTAGGACTCGAGGTCCTGGGTCTCGTCGATGGGGCGCTGCTTTCCGTTCACCACGAGGTTGATCATTTGCAACAGGCCTCCGGTCAGGGAGTGCGGCCGGAATCGGCTTGGGATAGGGCAGCCCGGCGGCTGGCTGAGGCATTCTCGAGCGCGTCCATGAGGTCCCGAGAAGCAGACCGCGGGTCTTCGGCCGTCAGGACGCTACGGATCACCGCGACTCCTGACGCTCCGGCCTGCATTACCTCGGCGACGTTGTCGGCGGTTATGCCGCCGATGCCGATGAGGGGCAGGTGGCACTGGGCCGCGATGTGGCGCATCAAGTCGGGCCCTGCGGGCCGGGCACCAGGGTGGGATGCCGTGGCGTACATGGTGCCGACAACCAGGAAGTCCGCCCCGTCGGCGACTGCACGCTGGGCTCCTTCGACGGAATGTACCGACCGCCCGATGAGTGAGCCTGGGGGCAACATGCCGCTGGCGGCATGCACCGGCAGGGCTTCCTCACCCAATTGTACGCCATCGGCGCGGGCGGCGGCGGCGACGTCGACACGCTCGTTGACGAGGAGGGTGGCCCGGTCACCGACGGCCTGCTTCAGTTCCTTGGCGAGGGCGAGGAGGTGGCCGCCGGGGAACTCCTTGGCCCGGAGCTGAACCAGGTTGACGCCGCCGTCAACTGCCGCAACTACGCGGGGCACGATGTCATCGGGGTTGACCACGGAGCAGTCGGCCACGAGGCATAGGCAGGGCAGGGTCAGCGCGGCTGACATGCTCTTCGATCGTCCGCTGGCCTTCGGATCCAGTCCCTGCTAGGCCGTGGCGCCCGCCGGCTGGGGGACGTCGGTGGTGGGGCTGCTGGCGGCGGCGTACTGGCGGACGCCGATGCGACCGGCCAGATAGGCCTTGCGGCCAGCCTCGACGCCTGCCTTGAAGGCTTCGCCCATCATGGCGGGGTCGTTGGCCTGGGCGATGGCGGTGTTGACCAGCACGGCGTCGGCACCCATCTCGAGGGCCTGGGAGGCGTCGGAGGGCACGGCGAGCCCGGCGTCGACGACAACGGGGACCGTGGCCTGCTCGATGATGATGCGGACTTCCTCGCGAGTGTGAATGCCCTGGCCGGAGCCGATGGCGGAGCCTAGGGGCATCACGGTGGCGCAGCCAACATCCTCGAGGTTCTTGGCGAGGACGGGGTCGGCGTGGATGTAGGGGAGGACGACGAAGCCCTCTTCTACCAGGCGACGGGCGGCATCCAGGGTGGCGGCACCGTCAGGGAAGAGGTACTTGTGATCGGGGATGACCTCGAGCTTAACGAAATTGGTCTGGCCGACCTCGCGGCCGAGGCGGGCGACGAACATGGCCTCCTCGACGGTGGCGCAGCCGGCGGTGTTGGGGAGCATCTGGTACTTGCTCCAGTCGATGTAGTCGAGAAGGGTCTTGGCGGTGGGGTCATCGAGGTCGAGCCTGCGGATGGCCACCGTGATCATCTCGGTGCCGGAGGCCTCTACCGCGGCGACCATCTCTTCCATGGTGCGGTAGCGCCCGGTGCCGACAATGAGGCGTGAGTTGAATGTCTTGCCGCCGATGATCAGTTCGTCCGACATCTCGACCCTGCTCCTACAGTCTCGCCTATATTGAATCAAACAGCCGCCGGGACTAATCCGGGCGGCTGCTGTGCATTACCAAGCTTGACGTCCTGTTCCTTCGCCAGCATTACCTGGACCAGGTACAGACGGTCGGCGGCGATCGCGGAGCAACCGTCGCTCCGATAGGTACGAGCCGCCCTCTCAGCCTGGCTTACCCAAGCTCCCGCCAGAACTTTTTCCGGTGTTGGTTCAAGGGACAATTTACCACTGGCCGGTTGAGGGCGTCAATGAGAGCACCGGCGTCCTCTCCGTGGGAAAGAGGGAACTGAATTCTTCCCATGGCTTCCCATATTTTCCCAGATTATCCCATTTTCCCGGTCGGTCAGCTTTGGAACTTGCGTCGAAGTGTGGAAATTTTCAATTCTCGTCCCATTTGGTTCCAATCTTCCCATTTCGCTGGATTGCCTGATGGTGATACGTCTCGTTGGACAGGGTGCGGGCGAAATTTTTTGATTTTCCGGCAATTTCCGATACTCCCCTGCTCACCGGGTTCCTGGGAGGCATGGCGCGCGCCCTTCGACAGGCTCAGGAGTGCGCCCCAGCGGGCTGGCAGGGCTGCTGCGCAGGCTGACTACGCTGATGGTACATGTGTTCCAATGCCGTCGTCAAGTGGGTGGGTTTCTTTGTCTGAACTGTGATTTGTGTGATTGGGGGATGGATATGATTTGGGGGTCGAAGTTCTGTGGTGGCTTGCAGGTGGTGGGTGGGGAGTATTGTGGGGAAACGGAGGCTTGGATTCCTGCCTTTGCAGGAATACCGCATTGCGGTCGCGGATTATCGTGTAGCGATTTCGAAGTTAGTAACGCCAGGATGACGGATTGGACTAGGGACGGTGATTAAATGCCAACCTTCTCAGAGTTTAAAAAGGGACCCTGGAATCAGATGCCAAGTTCGCTGTGAGAGCCTAGGCGCACAAGTTCAAGGTCTGTACTGTTCGGCTTCACATATATGAGAACGAGATCCGGTCGTACGTGACAATTGCGTTCCCTGGCGCGATCGCCGCGCATGGAATGGTCATGGTAGTGCTCTGGCATCACCTCGTCGGAGGCAAGCAATTGAATGGCTCTTTCCAAATCCTGATCAAGTGAACCTCGGTATTGACCGCGTTGTTCCCGCCTATAGTCCCGTTTAAACGCGCGAGTGCGTCTAATCGTCCTCATTGAGCTCGGCCATCAGGTCGGCCACGGAACCAACGGTGATCAGGTCCCCATTTTCGGCTTCCGCCATTGCTGCCAGGGTCTCGTCATTCGGAATCAGGCATTGAAAATGGGGCATCCGCCCTTCTGCAACGATATAGGTCATCATTTGATGAAGAGCGTCGGTCAAAGTGATGCCTTCCTTGGCCAGCACTTCAGCGGCTCTTTTCATGATTTGGGCGTCGACGTTGGCGGTGAAGTTGGTCATGCTCATAGTTGGATCTCCCGAGAAGCCTGCAAGGCGCTCCTTACAGGATAGTAATTTATGGGCATAGAGGAGACAAGTCAGATTGGGGCTTGTCCAGCGTCATTCGATATTAAAAAATCCCTTTGCACTGAGCTTGTTGATGAACCGTCCGGTCGTGGTTCGACGGGCTCACCATGAACGGACTAGCGTCGTGCCGAAAAAACTGAAAGGCCCTGGGGGCTTGTCCAGTTAGATTGCAGAGTTGCGGGAATTCCGTTAGTGGTGGCCTGGTCGAACCACAAACGCCTCCTATCTACCCGTCCTTCGACGAGATCAGCAGTAAAAATTCATCTCGAAACCACGGTGAACCTACTCGATGGCCTCCGGGACGGTGCCTCACGAGGGGATCACGTCCACTAGTGGTGGCCTGGTCGAACCACAAATGCATCCTATCTGCCCGTCCTTCGACGAGATCAGCAGTAAGAATTCATCTCGAAACCACGGTGAACCTACTCGATGGCCTCCGGGACGGTGCCTCACGAAGGGATCACGTCCACTCTGATCTCCCCAATTAAGGGGAGCTTATCTTCTGTGGGGCTCTTGGGAGCACCGCTTCATTCAAACCCTCTCTCTATGAAAATAACTTGGAGAAGAGGTGCTTCTTGTCCTCGAAAGCCAGGATCAGTCCGCGGGAGTGGGGGTAAGTTGCTCGGCGAGGATGGTGGCGAAGAAGGTGGTGAGGTGGGCGTTGAACTCGTCGGCCTTTTCGTAGTGGGCGGAGTGGGCTGTGCCCTTTACGATCTCCATGCGGGAGCCTGGGATGGTCTTCTGCACCTCGGAGATTACGGCGGGCGGGAAGATGGCGTCTTCGTCGCCGACGATGAGCAGGGTGGGGGTCAGCCAGCCGAAGAAGTCGGCCTCCTGGCGTCCGTCCTCGCGGCGGAAGCCGGAGATCACGCCGTCCTCGCCTCGCTCGGGGTTGTGGCCCTGGATCTGCTGGTAGAGGAAGGTCAGGGCGGGCTGGTTGGCTATGAAATTGGCGGCCAGAGAGCGGGCCACGCCGTCGGGCGGGTTGGTCTTGGCGAGCTCGGCCAGGACTCCGGGGGTTACCACGCCGCCGGTGGTATCGCCGAGGACTAGGCCGAGGGTCTGCTCGGGGCGGGCGAGGGCGAACTCGAGGCAGCTGAAGCCTCCCATGGACTGGGCGACGAGGAAGGTCTCCTCGATCTCGAGGTAGTCGACGAGGGCGACGATGTCGGCGGCGAAGTTCTCGCGGAGGGGAGAGCCGTGGGGGGCGACGGACTGGCCCCAGCCGCGATGGTCGAAGGTGATGCAGCGGAACTCGCCGGAGAATCGGGCGACCTGCTGCCACCAGCTCATGTGGTTGCCGCCGCGTCCGTGGGCGAAGATGATGGCGGGACCGCTGCCGTGGGACTCGTAGTAGAGCTCGATGCCGTTGATGGGGGCTTTGGGCATGGTGGGCGCTCCTTTTTGGTTTGGTTGCCGGTGATCGGACGGTGTCTCTTTAGTGGGCTTCCGCGGGTGCGGGGATGACCGTGTAACTGCCTATGGGCCGTTCGTCCTTCGACAAGCTCAGGATGAACGGTAGGATGCGGCTCAGGGTGAACGGACCGGCGCTCAGGATGGACGGACCGGCGTCTGCTGGCTTATTCGCTGGCAGGGACGAGCGCACAGCTGTGCGCCCCTACGGATGATTGTTCCTCTGATTGCAGCCTTAGTAGTCGCATTTTCGCCAGGTCGGGTGGTTGCCGTCAGACGGGCCACTGCTCTCGGCGGTGGGCGGCGTCCCAGAACATGTATTCGTAGCGGCTGCTGGTGAGGAAGGCCTGGCGCATGGACTCGAGCTCCTCGGGCGAGGCGTGCTCGGCTTGGCGGTCGACGAAGGCGCGCCAAGCGTTGACGCTGTCCTCGAGGAGGCCGGAGACGTAGAAGCTGGTCCACTGGCCGTAGAGGGGATGCTCGGACTGGCCGAGCTCCTCGCGCAGCAGGTGGTAGGTCCAGGGGCAGGGGAGCAGCGCTGCGGCGGTCGGGCCCAGGCCTTCGCGGTTGGCGACGGAGAGCATGTGGTTCACATAGCCGGCGTTGGTGGGCGATGGCACGGCGGCCTTGGCATCGTCGAGGGTCAGACCGGCTGCCGCCAGCAGCTTGTGGTGGAGGGGACGCTCGATGGGGGTCATCACGCGCTTCGCCATTTCTTCCAGGACCTCGGCGGTCGGGGATTTGGCCAGGGCGATGGCGACGCAGCGGGCGAAGCCCTCGAGGTAGATGTAGTCCTGGCCGAGGTAGTACTGGAAGGTCTCAAGGGGCAGGGTGCCCTCCTTTATCTGGCGAAGGAAGGGGTGGGCGAAAATCTCGCGCCAGATGGGTTCGGCCTCGACGCGTAGCTGGTCGCTGAAACTGTCCATGGGTGATGCTCCCATTCTGGAGTGGATTCTGGATCCCCGTTTTCACAGGGACTAGTTTCGCGAAGGTGGTGGTCTTGTCAGAAACGCCGCTCGTCCTTCGACAGGCTCAGGATGAGCGGCTTGGCGTTTTGAATTGTGGTTCTCGTTAGGGATGCTGATTGGTCGGTCAGGATGAGCGGCCTGGCGTTTTGGATGACAGTTCTCGCTAGGGATGCTGATTGGTCAGTCAGGATGAGCGGCCTGGCGTTTTTAATGATAGTTGTCGTTTGGGAAACTGCATGGTCGCTCAGGATGAACGGGAGCGTTCCAGTTCCATTTCGCGGAGCTCGACGCGGCGAATTTTGCCGCTTACGGTCTTGGGTAGCTCGGTTACGAACTCTACGGAGCGGGGGTACTTGTAGGGCGCGGTGGTGCTGCGGACGTGGTCCTGGATGCTGATGACGAGTTCGTCGGAGCCCACGTAGTCGGGGGCGAGGATGACGAAGGCTTTGACGATCTCGCCGCGCACCGGGTCTGGGCTGGCTACGACGGCGGACTCGGCGACGGCGGGGTGCTCGATGAGGGCACTCTCGACCTCGAAGGGGCCGATGCGGTAGCCGGCGGAGATGATCACGTCGTCGGCTCGGCCGACGAACCAGTGGTAGCCGTCCTCGTCCTTGAACGCCTTGTCACCGGTCAGGTACCAGTCGCCGACGAAGGAGCGCTCCATGCCCTCGTCGTCGCGCCAGTACTCCTGGAAGAGGCCGACGGGGCGCTCGGGCTTGACCTTGACGGCGATCTGGCCCTCCTCGCCGACAGGGAGCTCGTTGCCGTCATCGTCGACGACGCCGATGGTGAAGCCGGGCATGGGCTTGCCCATGGAGCCGGGGCGCACGGGCATACAGCGGTAGTTGCCGACGAGAAGGACGGTCTCGGTCTGGCCGTAGCCGTCGTAGATGGTGAGACCGGTGCCGTCCTCCCACTGCTTCATGACCTCGGGGTTCAGGGGCTCGCCGGCGCCGGTGCAGTGGCGGAGGCCGCTGAGGTCGTACTGTTTCAGGTCCTCGAGGACCATCATGCGGAAGGCAGTTGGGGGGGCGCAGAAGGACGTTACGCCGTAGCGCTCCAACATACTCAGGGTCATGGGTGCGTCGAAGCGGCCGCGGGCGTCGTGCTGCATGACGGTGGCGCCGAGGGCCCACTGGCCGAAGAGCTTGCCGTAGGCGGCCTTGGCCCAGCCGGTGTCCGAGAGAGTCCAGTGTAGGTCTGTGGGCTTCAGGTCGTGCCAGTATTTGGCGGTGAGGGTGTGGCCGATGGCGCAGGAGGCCTGGGTGTGGAGGACCATCTTGGGGTAGCCGACGGTGCCGGAGGTGAAGTAGATCAGCAGCGGGTCGTCGCTGCGGGTGGGCTCGACGCCCTCGAGGGAGGGGGAGCCGTCGGCGACCATGCGCTCGTAGGACAGCCAGCCGCGGCGGTCTTCACAGGTGGCGAGGATGTGCTTCAGAGTGTTGCAGCCGCCGGCGGCCTGCTCGACCTTGGGGGCGTTCTCGCCGTCGGTGATGGCCATGACGGCCTCGGCGCGGTTGATGCGGTACTCGATGTCGCCGGGGGTGAGGAGCGTGGTTGCGGGCATGGGGAGGGCGCCGAGCTTGAAGAGGGCGACCATGGCGACGTACCACTCTGGGATGCGGGGGAGCATGATGAAGACCCGGTCGCCCTTCCTGATGCCGAGCTCGCGGAGGGAGTTGGCGAAGCGGTTAGTCAGGGTCTTCAGGTCCCAGAAGGTGTGGTGGGTAGCCTTCTCGCCGGTCGGGTCGACGGAGAGGAGGGCCAGCTTGGTGCGGTCCTCGGCCCACTTGTCGACGACATCAAAGCCGAAGTTGAAGAACTCGGGGACTTCGAGCCGGTCGTTGGCGTAGGCGTGTTCGTAATCGGTCATGTTGGGAGCGGGATTGAGCATCGTTCCACCTCGAACTCAGGCCACGTCGGGCAGCTACTCGAACAGTGGGGTCATTTTACCATCAAGTTGCGGCGCGATAGCTGCGATACGGTGGCGGGGAATGGGCGTGCGGGTATAATCTGCGACACATTCAGTTCCAGGAGAAAAGAAATGGCCGGACAGCTTGACGGCAAAACGGCGCTGGTTACCGGGGGCGGATCGGGCATCGGGCGGGCGACGTCGCTGGCGTACGGGCGAGAGGGCGCGCGCGTGGTGGTGGCGGACTTGAACGTGGAGGGCGGCGAAGAGACGGTGCAGATGATCGTGGAGGCCGGCGGGCAGGCCGTGCTGGTACACGCGGACGTTTCGGACGCGGCGGGTACGCAGCTGATGGTGGACCAGGCAGTGGAGGCCTTCGGGAGCCTGGACTGCGCGTTCAACAACGCCGGGATTTCCGGCGGACGGGAGCGGAGGCGGTCGGCGGACTACGAGGAGGAGGATTTCGACCGGGTGATCCGCATCAACCTGAAGGGCGTGTGGCTGTCGATGAAGGCGGAGATACCGCAGATGCTGAAGCAGGGGAGCGGGGCGATCGTGAATACCGCATCGATCATGGGACTGATCGCGATGCCCGGATCGGTGGCATACATGGCGGCCAAGCACGGCGTGGTCGGGCTGACGAAGGCAGCGGCGCTGGAATACGCGCGGGATGGGATTCGGGTGAACTCGGTGTGCCCGGGGTACATCAACACGCCTCTGGTGCGGCCGCTGTTTGACCAGTACGAGGCCATGGAGGAGACGATCATCTCGCGGCATCCGGTGGGCCGTCTGGGAGAGCCGGAAGAGATCGCAGAGGCGGTGGTGTGGCTGTCGTCGGGGGCGGCGAGCTTCGTTACGGGGCACAACATGGCCGTGGACGGGGGGTACGTGGCGCAGTAGGCGACGTGAGGCGTTCCTGACGTGTCCCATCCCACACAGGGTGGCGGTCCGGGTGAGGGTGATTCTTTGAACGGGAGTATTCGGGAGGTGGAGCGATGACCAGTGTTGACCAGCAGACGCGGCGGCGGATAGGGCGGTTTGGGTTGACGGCGTATGATCCGGAGAAGGCGTGTCCGGGATATTTGCTGTACACGCCGATGGCGAGCCTGGGGGATTTGTACCTGATCGATGTGGAGGGGAATGTCGCTCACCAGTGGAGGATGCCGTATGCTCCGGGGCTCTACGGGTACCTGCTGCCCAATGGGAACGTGTTCTACGGCGGTAAGGTCGTGGATGAGACGTGGGACCGTTTCGAGGCCTGGAAGCGGTTCAAGGGAGGTGTGATGATCGAGGCCGACCGCCACGGGAACGTGGTGTGGGAGCATCGGGACCCCGAACATCATCACGACCACCGGCGGACGGAATCGGGGGGCGCGATCTACATGACCCTGGAGCTGATGGACCCCTCGCTGGCGGCGAAGGTCAAGGGGGGCATCGAAGGATCCGGGTCTGAAGGGATGTGGGCCGATGTGCTGGTCGAGGTCGATGCCGAGGGCAATCGCATCTGGGAGTGGCGCGCCGCAGAGCATCTGGATGTGGACAAGCACATACTGACAGTGAACGACCAGCGGGATGAGTGGAGCCACGGAAACACCATAGTTCCGATAGGGGACGACCGGGTGATGTTCAGTTTCCGGAATATCTCCACGATCGGGATCATCGACAAGGCAAGCGGGGAGATCGTGTGGGAACTGGGGTACGACACAATCGCGCAACAGCACGACCCGAACCTGCTGCCCAACGGGAATGTGCTGATTTTCGACAACGGTTCTCACCGCAGTGATGTAGGCCTTCCGTTCTCCAGGGCCGTTGAAGTCAATCCCGAAAACAACGAGATCGTCTGGGAGTACTTCGACAATCCGGCTTATAACTTCTTCAGCGCCTACATCTCTGGGGCGCGCAGGCTGCCAAACGGCAACACGCTAATCACAGAAGGACAGTTCGGGCGGATGTTCCAGGTTACGCCGGAAGGTGAGGTGGTGTGGGAGTACATCAACCCGCACTTCCACGTGGATGCTGAGGACCAGCCGGTAAACAGGGTGTTCCGGGCAACGCATTATCTGAAAGAAGACATTCCGTGGCTGGCTTAGGGCTCCTTTCTGCTGAGGCAAGGGCGCACGGCTGTGCGTCCCTACGGGAATAAAGGTGTCCTGTGCTCCGCTACAGGTTTCACGGTGCCGAGTGAGGAAGGGGGTAGCCGGATATGTTACCGGTCTTAGTGCTCATACACGTTATCGCGGCAATCACCTGGCTGGGCGGGATGCTGTTCCTGGCGATGGTGATGGTGCCGCTGGCGCGGCGGGACGCGGGGGTGGGATTCAACGGGCTGCGAAGCGCCGCCGAAAAGTTTGTGCCGATCGCGTGGGCGGCGAAGGTGGTGCTGGCTGGCTCAGGCGCGTACTTGGCATGGGAGTACTGGAACGTCCGCCCGGAGACGTTCTTCACCGGTAGCACGCACTTTCTGGACTACCTTCAGAGGAAGACGGGCATCTTCATCATCGTGATCATCCTCAGCCTGGTCCATGACTTCTGGCTGGGGCCGCGGATGATGGACCGCCTGGAGGCGGCACGGTCGTCGGGAGGGCCGCTGCCGAAGGGGCCCGGACGGCTGTTCGTGCAGTGGGCGGCGCGGGTGAACCTGTTGCTGGTGGTCTGGATCGTGGCCTTCGCGGTGTGGATGACGCGGCCGTAGGGGGCGGTGCAGGTATACGAATTTAAATGTTCAAAGAGGTTCCCAGCCGGTTGCGCCATTTCGATGGAAGGCGCATCCTGTGCTTGATCAAGCCCTCCCCCGACTCGTGCGATCGACACTATCGAACGAAGGTCCGATGGAGAGAAAAATCCATGACACTCACCGCGGAACTGGCATCAAAAGTAGAAGCCCTATACCGCGAGAACCTGAAGAGAGAGTTCGGAGACTCACTGAGGTTCGACCCGATATCGGTAGAGCCGAGCGAGAACAGCGAAGGTGAGGCGACCTTTCAAGTAACAATCGTCTATGACGGAGATCCGGAGACGCTCAACCCCCGCAAGGTACTGGCAATCATGACCTCCTTGACGAATCCGCTGACAGATCTAGGTCTGCCACCGACCACGATCGAGTCGTACGTCCCCAAATCCGAGTATCCGCTCCTTCTGGAGCTCCGCGCAGAACCGCCGTGGGGAGTAGATGGGGAATGAACTGGCGCAACCTCATGGATGCAGCCAGAGAAATGGCCGGACAGGTACAGCCCCAACCGTCTGGAAGGCCCAGGCAAGAACCACTGAAGAGGGCAGTTAGCAGCGCCTACTATGCTATGTTCCACGCCCTGTGCCAGAGCAACGCGGACTCCATAATTGGCAGGCGAAGATCCACCTTTATCAGGCTCGCCTGGACCAGAACGTACAGAGCACTAGACCACAGGCAAGCGAGAAACCGTCTGGCGCATGCCCAGCGTGAGATCCCGGCACAGGCAAGGGCCTTTGCCACGGCATTCCAAGTACTTCAGGAACAGCGACACGACGCGGACTACAATCCCCTCCGACGCTTCAGCAGGGGAGAAGTTATTGCCCTGCTGAACATAGCGGACGTTGCTACGCAGGAATATGTAGGATTGCCATCCAGCGACCGCAGGGCGATAGCCGCCCTAGTACTCTTGCAAGACAGGGCCACAATTTGAAGCCAGCAGGCCACGGATACCGCAGCAACGGAACCTATGGCCGGGAAGCTAGCGGGCGGATGGGAAGTTGGGGTCGCGCTTCTGGCGGACGGAGTCCAGGCCCTCGCGGACGTCGGGGCCGAAGAAGTTGAGCATTTCGAGGGCGAGGGAGTAGTCGAAGGATGTGGTCTCGGCCATGCGGAGCCACTGGTTGAGGGAGCGCTTGGTGTAACGGATGGCGGGCTGGGGGCCGGCGGCGAGCTTGCGGGCGACGGTCATGGAGCGCTCCATGAGCTCGTCGTGGGGGACGCAGAGGCTGACCAGGCCGAGGCGCTCGGCCTCGGTGCCGTCTAGGAACTCACAGGTGAGCAGGTAGTACTTGGCCTTAGCCATGCCCATGAGCAACGGCCAAATGGCGGCAGCGTGGTCGCCCGCGGCTACGCCGAGGCGCACATGGCCGTCGGTGAAGCGGGCGCGCTCGGAGGCGATGGAGATGTCGGCCAGAAGGGCGACGGCGAGGCCAGCGCCCACGGCGACGCCGTTGATTGCGGAGATCACGGGCTTGTCGAGGTTGATCATGTTGTGGACGATGTCGCGGGCTTCCTGCATGGTGCCGGCGATAACCTCGGCGTTGCCGATCGACTGCTCGATCATGTCGAAGTCGCCACCGGCGGAGAAGGCGTTGCCCGCGCCGGTGATGACCGCCACACGGACCTCGGGGTCCTGGCCGAGGTCGAGCCAGACACGGCTGAGCTCGTTGTGGAGGGTGAAGCCGGTGGCGTTGAACACCTCAGGGCGGTTCATGGTCAGGAGGGCGATACCGTCGTTCTTCTCGATGACGATGTCCTGGTAGCCGCTATAGTCAACCATAGTCATTTCCTTGAATTGCATAATTTGATGTCTTCAGCCTAGCGCATCATCAAGCGTCTTTTCCGAGTCCAGTCTTGAGGCATCTTTGCTGCACGCCATTCGGCGTCTGTCATATTATGACGAAGACCGTGGCTCCCAGCTTCGTTGGTCTTGCCGTCATGGCAAAGAAGGCACAACACCTGAAGATTAGACAATACGTTATTGCCTCCCCTTTCCAAAGGGGTTTTGTGGTCCAGTTCCAAAGCTCCTTGATCTCTAGCCAGCATGTGAGGGTGTAGTCTCTTTGGGAATTGGTAATTGCAGCCCATACACCTGTTACCTGCTTTCTTAATCAATGTGGCCTTTAAGGCGTGGGATCTTCCCTGCGGCAGACGTATTGCCGGGGTCATAGTGCCATTCCTCTCTTGCTACCAGACGAATGCTCGGATCCATCCCTGCGACTAGTCTAAGCGAGACTAGGCCACTACCAACATCGACGTGGGGGCTTAGTAGAGGGATCCGTCTTCCTTGAGGGCCTCAATCCGGGACTCGGGCATGCCGAGCACTTCGCGGAAGACGTAGTCGTTGTCCTCGCCGACGTAGCTGAACTCTCCGAACTCCATGGGGGTCTCGGAGAGGCGCGCCGGGGTGCTCCAGGCCAGGCTGTCGCGCTTCTCCCACTCCCACGCCGGGGTGCCTCGCTCGGCGACGTAGTAGGGCGTAGGGCGGTAGAAGTCGCGGGCCTTCAGGTGCTCGCTGGCGTAGAGGTCGTCGCCTTGAGAGACGATGCTGGCGGGGACGCCCTCGCGCTGCATGCGCTGCATGACGTCATCGGCTGTGAGTTGAGCCGTCCACTCGCCGATGAGGGCATCGAGGCGGTCCTGGTTGGCCACGCGAGTCTCCGCCGTGGCGAACTCGGGGTCGTTGCTCCAGTTCGGGTTGCCCGTTGCCCGGCGGAAACCGTCCCATTCCTCGTCGGTCTGCACGGCGATGGCGCACCAGCGGTCCTGGCCCTGGCAGCGGTAGGCGCCGTGGGGAGCGCAATTGGCGCTGCGGTTGGCGATACGCTGTGGAAGACGGCCGTTGACCTGGTAGTCGAGGATCGCCGGGCCGGCGGTGACCGCTCCGGACTTGAAGATCGACGACTCCATGGTGGCGGGTTCGCCGGTCATTCGGCGGCGCATGAGGGCGCCGATGATGGCCGAGGGCTGGAAGACACCGGTGTGGTAGTCAGAGTAGGAGGTGTTGATGGCCGAGGGTGGCTGCCCCTCGTCGCCGGTCATGAGGGAGACGCCGCCCATGTGCTGGACGAGGATGCCGTAGGACTTGTAGGTGTAGTAGGGGCCAATACCGCCGAGGCCGGTCTGCCACATTAGGATTATGTCGGGTCGCAACTCGCGCAGCGCGGGGAAGTCGATTCCCCAGCGGTCTAGAATGTTTCGGCGGAAATTGGTCATGAAGACGTCGCTGACCTTGACCAGTTCCCTGAAGACCTCGAGGCCTCCCTCGGTGCGCACGTCGATGGAAACGCGCTTCTTGATGCGCTGAAAGTCGGGTTGTCCGGCGCCGCGTGACCAGGCAGGGATGAAGGACATTTCGTCCAGCACCTTGTTGGTCTCGACCTTTATGACCTCTGCTCCGAGGGATGCCAAAATGCGACCGGTGAGAGGCAAGGCCACGTAGGGGCCGAGCTCGAGGATGCGGACTCCCTGCAGGGCTTTGTTGCCGTTAGCGTCCACTTATATGACCCCTTCGTTTCTGAGGGCTGCGAGCTCTGCATCGTTCAGGCCCAACTCGCCGGCGTAGATTGCTTCGTTGTGCTGTCCCAGGGCTGGGGCTGGGTTGGTGGCTGGAGAGACCTCCTCGCTGTCGAAGACGCCCTGAGGATACTGGACGGTGCCTGTGGCGGGGTGGTCGATGCCGAACCAGAAGTTGCTGGCCTCGAGCTGGGGATCGGCCAGAAGGTCGGAGACGTTGTTGACAGGGATGAAGACGAGGTTGCGGCGCTGGCCCTCGTGGAACAGGTACTCGCTTGTGTAGCGGGTGGTGAAGTCTATGACCAGCGCAGTGATGATGTCGTTGTAGGGGGCGCGGTCCTGGTTGCCTCCCTTGTAGGCTTCGTTCAGGACTTCCTCATTGCCGGTTACCTCGTAGATCCAGTCGGACAGGGCGTCCCACTCGCGAGGGGTGATGATACCAGCGGAAATCCAGCCGTCGGCGCTCGGGTAGGCGCCCAGGGGGATCACGAGGGTGGAAGTGGCGCCGACGCGGGTGACGTTTTCGCCGAGAAGCATATGGGCCAGGGCGGGATGGGCGTCGGTGTAGTAGGTGATGAGGGCTTCCTGGAGGGAGACGTCGATGTGCTGTCCCTCACCGCCGCCGAAGTCGCGGTGGTAGAGGGCTGCGAGGATGGAGGAAGCGGCGAACTGGGCGCCGGGGAAGTGGGACTGGTCGTTGCCCTGGCGCATGGGAGGGCCGTCGGGCTCGCCGGTGATTTGCATGAAGCCGCTGGCGGCAAGGGCGATGAGGTCGTTGGACTTGTAATCCTTCCATGGGCCGGTTTGTCCGAAGGGCGTCACGGAAGCCACGACGATGCCGGGGTTGACGGCCCTGAGGTCATTGTAGCCCAGGCCGAGGGAGGCCATGTGGCCCACGGCGTAGCTTTCGATGACGACGTCGGATTGAGCGACGAGGCGGCGAAACAGGTCGCGACCGCGGTCAGATTCAAGGTCGAGGGTGATGGAGCGCTTGTTGGTGTTGTAGAAGAGGAAGTAGAGGCTGCGGTCGGGCCCTTCTTCGTCGCCGGCGAAGGGAGCGCGGGCTCGGGAGGGATCGCCGCCGGGCGGCTCGACGCGAAGGACGTCCGCGCCGTAGTCGGCCAGGAGCTTGCCGCAGAATACGGCCTCGGGACCGCTGAGGTCGAGGATGCGATAGGGAGGCAGCAGGCGGCCATCTTCGGGAGTTTGAAGCGGCATGACGGTTGGGAATTCCTCTTCCGACGGGCAGGAAAATTGATACCAGCAATGAGCGGAACGGCATGGGGATTGTAGGAAGGCATCCGGCGGGGCGTCAAGTTACGGGAAGTTCTGGGCGGGGTTCCGATTCAGGTGGTCCAATAGCAGCCCTCACTTTGAAGGTCACTTCAGCGGATTCCCGATTGCACGGGAATGACGAACTCTAAAGTGGCCAAACCCCTGCATAGGGACGCTGCGGTCAAGGGTTACTGGAGTAACGGCAAGCAATACGCTGGTATAATCCGGTTTTTCGTGCCCCGGAGCCGGGCGTTCATTTTCGTGCCCCGGAGCCGGGCGTTCATTGGAGATACAGTTGACTTCTTACCTGGCCGCGACGAGAGACCGCTTTCTTCTCGGGTTGAAGTACGCCGATTACCGGACGATGTGGATTGCCACGACGTGCTCTGGGGCGGCGGCCTGGGCCCTGATCGTGGCACGGGGGTGGCTGGCCTGGGAGATCACCGGGGAGTCGCTATGGGTGGGGATCATCACCTTCGCGGCGATGTTCCCGAGGGTGTTTTCCACGCCCATCGTGGGTTACCTGGCGGACCGGCTCGACCGGCAGACCATGCTTCGGTGGATATTCGCCCTGAACCTGGCCCACAACATCCTGCTGGGCTTCCTCGTTATGAATGGCCTCGCCGGGCCGTGGATACTGACGCTGATGGCCTTGGTAAACGGCACGCTGCGGGCCGGACAGATGACGGTGGCGCAGGCACTGATTCCCAACCTGGTGCCGCGGGAGCACCTGCTGAACGCCCTGGCGCTGAACCAGGCGACGCAGCAGGGGTCGAGGCTGCTGGGTCCGCTGGCGATTCTTCCGCTGCTCAGTTTCTTCGGCCTTGAGGCTGCGTTCTGGTTCTGCAGCGTCTTCTACCTCATCGGTCTCATTCAGGTCACGAGGGTGACCACCCGGTCGACCGGAACGATTGATGCCTCCCGGAGTTTCTGGAGCAACTTCATAGCCGGGTTCGAGTACATCTACACGCGCCCACTGCTCCTGGGGATGGTTTTGCTGGCGGTGGCCCACTGCGCCTTTACCATGTCGTATGAGTCGATACTCCCCGCCATTTCGGTGGACAAGCTGGGGGCAGGATCGGTGGGGGTGAGCTACCTGATGGGCGGCGTGGGCACGGGGGCGCTGATCTCTTCGGTATTCCTGGCGGGGGTGAGGGGACCCTCGGTGAGAGGCAAGATTTTCCTCGTCTTCAGCCTTTTGAGCGCAGCAGCCCCAATCCTGCTGGCTGTTTCCTCAATGCGGGAAGTCTCGATACTGGCCACGGTGCTGATTGGAGCGACCCAGGCTGGCTTTATGACAATCAGCCACACGGTCATCCAGTCGCTGACCGACGACTCGGTGCGGGGGCGCGTGGCGGGCGTCTATTCCGTCCACGTGGGTGGAAGCATGGCCGTCACCAACATGATAGGGGCGGCCATAGCCGACGTTTTCACGGCACCGGCGGTGATGGTAGTCGGAGGGCTACTGTTCCTGGCGGTCGTGGTGTTGAGCCTGGGAAGTGGGACGATCCGGCGCATCTACTTCCCGGCGCCAGCGGTGGCTGCGGCGGCCTGACGTTCAGTCGGCGCTCTAGGCAGGCCGCTGGACCGTATGGCTCAACCGGTGGGTCTGTCTAGGTTGCCATGGCTGGGTCAGAGGACTTCCTCTTCGCTGAGGGCGGCCTCGGTGTCGGCTCGATTGCTGGTGGTGAGAGCAATCAACGCGTGGCCTTCATGGCGGGCAAGGATGTGCAGGTTCTGGATGTTGATTCCTGCCTGCTTGAGGTGGTCTGCCAACTTGGCCAAGGCACCGGGTTCATCCCGAAGACGAACGACAACAGCGTCATCGCTCACCGCCTTGTAGCCCGCTTGATTCAGCACTGACAGAGCGTGGTCAGTGTCGTTGGCGGTCAGGATCACCGCTCCTCGGTGGCCGGCGGACTGCGTGTTGATGGACTCGACGTTGATCCCTGCCTGGGCAAGCACTCCGGTAATACTGGCGAGTACCCCCACCTGGTTGTCGACCATGATGACAATGCGTTCAGTCGTGTTCATCTTACCTCCACTCCGGCGCAGTCTTCGACAAGCTCATCGACCATCTGACGGGTAACGTGAGGCATGGTGATGATGTGGGCCTCATTCCCTTCCGGGGCCATCTGCCACTTGGAAATAACCTGGGGTGAGGGCCTTGGGAAGACCACGGTAACAGAGTTCCTGTGGCGCCAGGCGGGGATGCCGTGCTGATTGAACATGGCGACTGCATATTCTGCGGTGTCCAGCATTCCAGCGACCAGGCTGCGGAAACCCGATTCACCGTAACGGGCCAGCGCGAACCACAGCATGAGCGGGGCCAGGGCGCTGCGAGACCCGGACAGCGTTGTATCGTGGGCCCCTACGAACTCGATAGCGCGACTGACTCGCTCCACGTATGCCTTTCGAGTGACCACGACGCCACAGGGAAGGGGTGCGCCGATGAGCTTGTGACCGCTGATGGAAATGCTGTCGATGCCGGAGTCGAATGCGAAGGGCTGCGGGTCGTCGACAAAGGGAAGGATCATGCCGCTCAGCGCGGCGTCGGCGTGGATGTAGGTGCTAGAGACCACAAGATCCTGAAGGATCTCCCTGATTTTCGCTATGTCGTCGATCGCGCCGCGCATCGTGGTGCCGATGTTGGCCATTACCACTGCGGGAATATCCCGGTGAACCCGGATCATGTCGTGGAGGTCCTGGTAATCGATCTCGCCGTTGTCCTGCCGCTTCACCATGATGTAGCGGGCGTTCAGAACCCGCACATTCTTGAGGACGCTGTAATGAGTGTCCTCGGAGAAATAGAACATCCCGTTAGGGAAGTGCTCCCTGGCGAGATAGAGGCCGTACATATTGCCCTCAGTGCCGCCCGATGTGACGTACCCCCAGGCCTGTTCCGGGTCTATACAAGTAAGCCTGGAGAAGTGGGCGATCACCTCGCGCTCGATCTGATGTGTGTTGGAGCGATAGATGCTGTTGTGAAACGGGTCGCCCAGGTTGTTGAGGGAGTACTCGAAGAAGGGCAGCAACGGGGAATAATCGAATTTCTGGTTGCCTGGGAAGCCGACCTGACGGCCGGCGGCAGACTCCATCTGCTCCAGAAGGATATCCAGCCTTTTCTGGATCTCAGATGGCTCCAGTCCGAATTCACTGTGATCAGAGGGCATTGGCGATGTGCTCTTTCTGCGAAATTGGAGGTCTCATGAATTGCAGGTGAAATCCTACCGGTACAGTAAAGCAAGGCGGGCGAATACCGCAATCGTGGTCTGTGTGAATTGTTGAGCTTCAACCCTCAATTGAGACCGCGATTGAATACGGCTCTCACATCGGCGTATAGTCACGCGAGTTCCGGCATGAGGTGATCATGGCCGATTCGGAAGTCATAGTCATCGGGGGCGGAATAGCCGGGGCGTCCGCCGCCTATCACCTGTCACAGCACGGACGGAGCGTGGTCCTGCTGGAGCGTGGCGAGATCGCGTCCGAGGCCTCCGGGGTCAACGCGGGCGGCATCGGCGCGCTGGGCTGGGGGCATATGCCCGACTTGGAGTCGTACCTGACGATGGGGAGCCTACAGATATTCAAGGCTCTTCAACTCGACCTTGGATACAACATTGAGTTCCGGGCTTCGGGCGCTCTGCAGGCGATACAGACGCCTGAGCAGTACGAGTATGCCCGCGACCATGTGTTGGCGTTGAAGTCCTTGGGCTATACGATAGAGCTTCTGTCGACAAAGGACGCGCGGAGCATCGAGCCTGAGCTGAATCCCGAGCTTTTCGGAGCGATCCACCTTCCGGTCCGAGGGCAGGCGGACCCGGTACGTGCGACCTGCGCATTTGCGGCGGCGGCCGAGGAGTGGGGGGCAGAGGTGATGACCGGCCGGGAGGTCACGGGGATCGCCCGCGGAGACGACGGGGCGTTCCGAGTCTCGTGCCCGGGTGAGGAGTTCACGAGTACCCACCTTGTGCTGGCGGCTGGCGCATGGTGCGGTCCGCTGGGCGAGATGCTGGGACTGCGCATACCCGTCATTCCGGTTCGCGGACAGATGTGGGCGACCCAGCCATTACCACCGAGGGTATTCCACTCGATATCGGCATGCGAATCGCCGATGCACTGGAAGGATGCGCCCGGGAGCGATGCTGAAACGCCTCCCGAGTTGACGCAAGTCCGATCCCGGCGAGCCACCCGGCACCTATATGGGCGACAGACCCGGGATGGGGAGATCATTTTCGGAGGCGACCGGGAACCGGCCGGTTACGACAAGTCCGTGGGGGACAATGGAGTCGAAGTCAACTTCGGTCATGCGCGGGAGGTGCTCCCGCTGCTTGCTGGACTGTCTATAAGCCGGACATGGGCTGGATTGATGCCATTTTCCCTGGATGGAAGGCCAATTATCGGCAAGGTACCGCAGGTGGACAACCTTTACATTGCCAGCGGCCTGGCATCGTCGGGATTCGGGCGTGGGCCGATGGCAGGCAAGTTGATCGCCGACTACATTCACACCGGTCACCGGTCTCACGTGCTGGCGGAGTCCGACCCGGCAAGGTGTGTGAGCACCCTGGAATGAAGATTTGCCTGTCATATGCCGCCCCCGAGCTCGATATTTGGCGTGTTGTTGGTCTTTCGGAGGAAAGATGAAGAGAAGCACCTCCAGAATCCTTACTACCCATACCGGCAGCCTGCCGCGCTCGCCGCATCTGCAGGAGTTCCTGCGCGCTCGCGAGGACCGGGCCGGTCACGATGAGGGCAGATTCGCTGGCGGCGTGGTGGAGGCTGTGGGCGAGGTTGTGGCTAGGCAGCAGTCCATTGGGCTAGACGTGGTGAACGATGGCGAACAGGGCCGCTCGCAGTATGCGACGTACGTCAAGGAGCGTCTCAGCGGCTTTGATGGAGAACGGTTGGTGCGTTCTCACCAAAGACTGGACGACGCGGACTTTCCTGACTTCGCCTCTGGGCAGACGCATCTCTCCTCACGCAACATGCCTCAGCCAGCCTGCACAGGACCCATAGCCTGGAAGGACTGGGCGGCGGTGGAGCGGGACATCGCAACATTGAGAGAGGCCTCGGCAGACTCGGCGGTGGAAGAGGTCTTCATGACTGCGGCATCTCCGGGAGTCATTGCCACTTTCCTTCCCAACGAGTACTACGCGGACGAGGAGTCCTACCTCTATGCCCTGGCAGAGGTCATGAAGGACGAATATAACGCCATAGCTGATGCGGGTCTGCTTCTTCAGATCGACTGCCCGGACCTGGCGATGACGCGGGTGTCGCAGTTCTCCCACCTGTCAGTCGAAGAGTTCAAGAAGATCGTAGAACTGCACGTGGAGGTCATCAACCACGCGCTGGAAGGCATCGACCCGGAGCGTATGCGCCTTCATCTTTGCTGGGGAAACACCGAGGGCCCGCACCACCATGACGTTCCGCTCAGGGAGATCGTGAATATCGTTCTTAAGGCGCGACCGATGGCCCTGTCTTTCGAGGGAGCCAATCCCCGCCACGCCCACGAGTGGAAGGTCTGGGAAGACGTGGAACTGCCCGATGGCAAGCTTCTAATTCCGGGAGTACTGGACACCACCACGAACTTCATCGAGCACCCGGAATTGATTGCCCAGCGGATCGCAAACTACGCCAACATAGTGGGCCGCGAGAACGTGGTGGCCAGCAGCGACTGCGGATTCGGAACGTCGGCCTGGGGCCGCAAGGTGGAGACGAGCATCGCGTGGGCCAAGCTGGAGTCGATGGTTGAGGGCGCCAAGCTGGCTTCCCAGGAACTCTGGTAGATCTGCAACGACGGTAAGGGAGTAGCTGTCAAAGTGGCTAATCAAGCGTTATCGACGATTCTTTCCACGGTTGGCTGGGATGCCAATCGGGCAGCAGAGGTTGAGATCTCTGGACAGGCAGACCCGGTTCTGCAGACGCCTTTTCGAATCGGAGAGACGGCGGCGGCCAGCCTTGCTGCGGTCGGACTCGCTGTTTCGGACCTGTGGGAGCTGAAGACTGGGAGGCGCCAGGACGCCAAGGTTGACGTCCGCAGGGCTACGGCATCGCTGCGCAGCGGCAAGTACTTGCTGCTGGACGGAGAACCGGCCGCTGCCGAGCGGACGCCGGTGATGGGCGTCTACCCAGCGAAGAACGGGCGTTGGAGCTACCTGCACTGCAACTTCCCCAACCACCGCGACGCCGCGTTGAGCGTGCTCGGCGTGGAGGAAGACCGGGAGGTTGTTACCCGCGCGGTGGCGAACTGGGACGCAATGGAACTGGAAGAGGCAATCATCGCTGCAGGCGGCGCGGGTGGAATGGTGCGCTCCATGGAGGAGTGGGCCAGGCATCCTCAATCGGCCGCGGTGGCCACGTTGCCCCTGCTGGAGATCGAGAAGATCGCCGATTGTCCGCCTCAACCGATGCCGGAGGGACCGAGGCCGCTGTCGAGCATGCGGGTGCTGGACCTTACCCGGGTCTTGGCTGGCCCCACCTGCGCACGGACGCTGGCCGAGCACGGGGCGGACGTGATGAAGATAAGCGGGGCGCATATCCCCTACAGCTGGTCGCAGGAGCTGGACACGGGCCACGGGAAGCTTTCGTCCCACCTGGACCTGCGGGAAGAGAGCGATGTGGCCACCTTGAAGGAACTGGTCAGCCAGGGTGATGTGTTCTCGCAAGGATACCGGCCGGGGACCCTGGCCTCGCGGGGCCTGTCGCCGCAGGACCTGGCGAAGGTAAGGCCGGGCATCGTCTATGTGTCGCTGTCGGCGTTCGGCCGGGTTGGGCCCTGGGCGGAACGGCGGGGCTTCGATACGGTGGTGCAGACGGTTAGCGGCATCACGCACAGGCAGGGGGAGCTATTCCCAGGGTCGCAGCCTGGGCCGCAGTTCTACCCGGTGTCGGCCATCGACTACCTAACGGGATACCTGATGGCGTTCGGAGCGATGGTGGCCTTGGCACGGAGGGCGACGGAGGGAGGGAGTTGGCTGGTACGGGCGTCGCTGGCGCAGACCGGGCGTTGGCTGGTGGACCAGGGGCAGGTGCCGGAGGCCGAGCTGGGCAACGTTGCGGAGGATTTCACCACCGAGGAGATTCAGCGCTGGTGTACTGTCAGCGATACGCCCTCGGGCAAGCTTACCCACCTGGCGCCGGTGCTGAAACTATCAGAAACTGAACCGTATTGGGTGCGCCCGACGGTGCCGCTGGGCCACCATGAGCCGGTGTGGCCGGCGGCGACAGCGTAGTTTCGTGCGGCGGAGCCATTCTCGTACCAACGCGGCAATCACGTTACAGAAGTCTGAATTTGGCAGGGCTAGTCGTGAGCACACACAGCAGCGAACAGGACCTCTATATCGAGTCGACTCCGAAGTCGAAGGCGGCGTGGGAGGAAGCGAAACAATATCTTCCCGGCGGGGATAGCCGGAACTCGATATTCTGGTCGCCATATCCCATTTTTGTGGAGAAAGCGTCCGGGGCGCATGTTGTTGATGCCGACGGGAAGGACCGGCTGGACTTCATCGGCACGATGACCACCCTGATCCTTGGTCACGCGCCTGCGCCAGTGGTGGACGCCGTGAAGGAGCAGTTGGAGCAGGGCGTGGTGTACAACGCGCCGAACCGCCACCAGGTGAGGCTGGCGAAATTGCTGTGCGAGCGTATCCCCAGCTTCGAACTGGTGCGGTTCACCAACTCCGGCACCGAGGCCACTCTGAACACCATCCGGGCGTCCCGCGCCTTCACTGGCCGAGGGCTGATTGCCAAGGCCGAAGGCGGCTACCACGGCAGCCACGACGTGGTGAGCGTGAGCGTGCGTGTGGACCCCAGCAAAGCGGGGGAGAGGCTGCATCCCGACGCCCTGGCCGCCACGGAGGGGCTGGCGGACGGCGTGCTGGACTCGGTGGTAGTCATCCCCTTCAACGAGGTCGGCCCGGCTCGCCAGATACTGGAGCAGCACAAGGACGACCTGGCCGCGGTCATCGTCGAGCCGATGCTGGGATCGGTGGGAATGCTGCCGGCCACGCACGAGTTCCTGGCCATGCTCCGGGAATTTGCCACTGAGAATGGGACAGTCCTTATCTTCGACGAGGTGATCAGTTTCCGGATCGCGCCAGGCGGGTCGCAGGAGTACTACGGGATCACTCCGGACATGACCTCGCTGGGAAAGATCATCGGCGGCGGGTTTGCGGTCGGCGCCTTCGGTGGGCGCGAGGACATCATGGGGCTGTACGATCCGACATCGGGACCAAGGGTGGCCCACGCAGGCACCTTCAATGCCAACCCCGCGACCATGCTGGCAGGGGCGCTTACGCTGGAACAGCTGACGCCCGAAGTCTACCGGCGGTTGGTGGAAGTCACCGAGTACCTGCGCCACGGGCTGTGGGAGGTCGGGCAGGAGTTGGAGCTGCCGGTGCAGATCACCGGGCTGGGGTCGCTGTTCGGGATTCACTTCACCGACGAGACGCTGGTGGGATACCGGGATATTGCGAAGGCGGACTCGGCCTTCAGGCACGAGGTATTCCTGGGCTTGCTGAACGAGGGAATTCTGATGGCGCCGAATCTCGTGGGGGCAGTGTCCACAGTCATCAACGAGCCGGAAGTTGACGCGTTCGTGGACGCTTTCCGGAGGGTGCTCCAAAGACAGGCGTAAGGCCGCAGCGGAGCGTTGGTAGAGCCGAAAAAGAAGACCCCGCTCGCGATGAGCGGGGTCTTCTTTTTCGCGTATTTGTTTCCGGAGCAGGCTAGCAGCCCGTCCGAGAAACGGGGTTGGTGAGCCGTTGGGGGTATGATGGTACGGAGCATCAGACGATCGGAGCGGTCAATGAGCAAGACCTACCTTCCCTACGACCCGGACCAGCAGTTGCTGCTGCCGGCGGCCCTCCAGGAATGGCTGCCGCCGGAGCACTTGGCCTACTTCATCTCCGACGTTGCGGACCAGTTGGACCTCTCGGACATCACCGCCCGCTACGAGCAGGAGAGGCGGGGCGGCCCGCCCTACCATCCCAGGATGATGGTGAAGGTGCTGCTCTACGGCTACTGCACCGGCGTGGCCTCCTCACGTCGCATCGCCCAGAGGCTGCACGAGGACATCGCCTACCGGGTGCTGGCGGCCAACAACACGCCGGACTTCCGCACCGTCTCCGACTTCCGAAAGGACCATCTGGAGGCGTTGGGGGAATTGTTCCTGCAGGTGCTGGAGTTGTGCCAGCAGGCAGGACTGGTAAAGCTGGGGCACGTGGCCCTGGACGGGACCAAGGTGAGGGCCAATGCCTCAAAGCACAAGGCGATGAGCTACGGGCGGATGAAGGAGAAGGAAGCGCGGTTGCAGGCCGAGGTGGACGAGTTGCTCCGCAAGGCGCAGGAGGTGGACGAGGAGGAGGACCGCCGGTACGGGAAGGACAGGCGTGGGGATGAGTTGCCGGAGGAACTGGCCTTCCGGGAGGGACGGTTGCGGAAGATAAGGGAGGCCAAGGCGGCGCTGGAGGCCGAGGCCCTGGCGGATGCGGAGCAGGCTGAGTCCGAGGGACGCAATCATCTCGGGGTGCCTGATGACAAGGCGCAGCGGAACTTCACCGACCCGGACTCCCGGATCATGCCCGGCCCGGGAGGGAGGGACTTCCAGCAGTCCTACAACTGCCAGGCGGTGGTGGACAGCGAGCATCAGGTGATCGTGGCGGCCTGTGCCACCGATCAGCCCTCGGACAAGGATCAGGCCGTGAGCATGATTGAGGAGGCCATCCTGAACGTGGGCACAGTCCCAAAGGAAGTCTCCGCCGACGCCGGATACTACTCGGCCAAGGCGGTGGAGGAACTCTACGCCCTGGGAGTGGACCCGTTCGTCGCGCCGGAGAGGACCCGCCACGGCTGGGTGCCGCCACCGGCGCCCCGTGGCCGCATACCGAAGGGGCTGTCAGCCAAGGACCGGATGCGGCGCAAGCTGCGGACGAAACGGGGCAGGGAACGCTACGCGCTTCGGATGGAGACGGTGGAACCGGTATTCGGGCAGATCAAGCAGGGCCGGGGCTTCCGGCAGTTCCTGCTGCGGGGTCTGGCTAAGGTGAACCGGGAGTGGCTGATCATCTGCGCCGGCCACAACCTGCTGAAGCTGTTCCGGTATGGGGCCGGGATGTTCGTCAAGGCGAGGGGAAAAGGCGCCACTGGGAACGACAGGGAGACGCGCCGGTCCATGGGCAGTGGGATTTTCAAGCGACAATCCGCAGGTGCCTACCCGCACCCCGCCAGAACCGTTGTCGCAGGGTAGTCCCGGCTGACCGACACCGCCAGTCGGTCAATCCTCAGACGGGCTGCTAGGCGAAGTCTTCGCGGCGGAAGAGGGTGGTGGTCTCGATGCGCTGGGGGTCGCCATCGAACCAATCGGCGACGGACTCGCGCCAGGCGGTGTAGTGCGGCATCCCGCGGTGAGCAGTCTCCCAGGCGTCGCGGTTTTCGTAGACCTCGTACAGGTAGACAGTATTGGGGTCGTTGTTGTCGGCCAATACGTCGAAGCGCAGGCAGCCGGGCTCAGCGGTGTTGGAGCCTTCGGCGTCGCCCTTGGTGGCGGCGATGAATTCGTCGCGGTGTCCGGGCTTGATCTTGACGGTAACGAACAGGGTGAACATTGTTCCTCCATCCCCGGCCACCGGGTGAGAACCCTTGGCGAATCCGGGCGGCAGAATTGATGGCGCGTCGAACCGCCGATTGCGGGTCTACGGCGGCGTAATTATAGCCCGCGCCCGCGTGCGTCGACAACGCCACACCGCCTGATAGGGCCGTGCTAAAACCCGGACTGGTGTCGGGTAAGGTGTTGAGCGGTGACAGTGCACGCACCGTGGATACTTGAAGCGATTGCGGATCGCGTTTTTCTCAACCTCCACGGGGTCTGACATGCTTCGGCACCATTTCCTAATGGGAATTCGTTAACTCTTTTCCCGCGTAGCTGAAGTGAAGTGAGATTGGTTGAGTGCTCGCGGATAGCATTTCTGGTTTTCAGCCTCTTCTTCGCTAGGCTTGGCTACGTACACTTTCTTTCCCGAGAAGTTGACCGGTTAAACCAGGGATGACCCAAGCGAAGCAAGGGTGTCCTTTCAGAATCGATATGTCCTCCACGTTAAATACGAAGCAGGGGACGATATCTGGGAAGTCGGTTACGTGGCCCAATTCTATCCGCTCTATATGAGTGCCCGTGGCGCCTGCGAGCATTAGCCCGAAGGTACTTTGTGGTCTTGCGCCGGTTTTGGGACTGAGTCAGTGTAGGGCGAACAGCACAACTATTCCGATTGCGGAGGCGGCGATGAATGCGATGGACTGACCGTGGAAAAGGTCCAGGGTGCTTCCCAAATCTGTTGCGTTGGCGAGGTAAGAAATCTCGCCTTCCGGCCACGACTTCCCCACTTGTTTCGTCCTGACAACTGCGAATTTTGCCGCTTGGTCCAACGCGGGCGCGACGATAATAATGGTGATGCCGACTTCGAGGTGGGACGGGAGTGCTCCGGTTGGTCTATTTTTGCCTGTCCGGCGGCCGGTCAGTGGGTCAGTCGAGTGCTACCCTGCTGAGTAGTGCTTTGTGAGGTCCTCCAGTCCCGACACCTCCACCTTCCCCCATCCGGGTAGATGAGCGGTAGAGCAGTTTGCCGGTTTCAGCTCCCATGATCACCAGCACTGGGTGTACTATGCCGGGTCCTCTTCATTGCTTCCCCGATGGTCGTACAATTGGGCGTCGGACACCAGTACCCCTACCGTGCTGTCCTTCTTGGCCCACGGCTGGGTGTTGGCGTGGATGCGTTAATCTGACACCAGGATGTCGGCTTCGATCAGGGTCATGATTTCGCCGGATACCACTGTGGCTGCACTCGTCAGTCCGCCGAAGCCTGGAGACGTGATCATGGCCCATTCTTCGGCTGTGGCTTCGGGCTCAGCCTCGTTCGGGGTTGCCGTCCTGGGGATTGGCTTTCATGCCCAGCGCCGTCAACGTTGCAGATGCTATTGCGGCGATTACCAAGGCGGTCGCTGTTAACGCTTTTGGCGTCCGGGCAGTCATACTCTTGAACGCCGTATTTCCCCCTTGGTTGTCTTTGCCAGTTGTCTTTGACGTGCCAGTCGTTGCTGTCGGGACCGTCCAGTATCTCGTACTGGCTTGGGGCAGTATTTCTTTCCGCCGCATTGCATGAGCATGTCCAACGGCTGTCGCCCTCTACGAGGTGGGCGACGTAGTCATGGTCCACGTCACTGATGCTGATGGAGGAGGTCGATGTTTCCCCTCCGCCGAAGGCCCGGTCCCCTACTGACCAGCCGACATTTCTGCTTTCTATGCCGCGGTTCAGGTTGTTGAAGCACTTGCCCCAGGTATTACCGGATGTGGTTTCCCCTTTGTAGTTGTACGAGTTGCCTATTCCCGGATCGTTTTCCCAGTTTTCACCTTTTCCGGCCCATGTGTTCCGCCAGATGCCTTAGCCGGTGGGCACGTCGGCTATTGAGTACCCTTTTACCCAGCGTATCTTGACGAAGTAGATGTCCGAGCCGATTTTTCCTGTACTACTCTTCTATGTATGCCCACCCGGAGCCGTCGTTGGGGTCATCGGTTTCAATTCTTGTGTAGGCGCCATAGATTCCGTTGGTATTTTCCTTGTAGCGTTCCTCGTATTCGTAGGTGATGCGACGGCCGTGGACGCCAACATCATTGCTATTACGATGGGGATCCACAACCATTTGAACTTTGATTTACGTCGAGCATACGTCCGGCCCAAGGCGGTTGCAGAGTGGCCCAATTTGACCCTGAAGGGTGAGAATTGCCCCTGGATCGGGGACGGGATTCTGCGGGTGGCTCAAAATGACAGGCGCGACGACAGCGAACTCGCAAATGCCCCGGCGATATCCGATCCCGGCATATCGGTTTCCGTCGCGCTAGGCTATAATGCAAAGGCACGCTTGATTAGCGCTACTAGGTTTGGCACAAGAACTGACCGGCCCTCCCTCTCCCCCTCTTCTTGTTCGGCCTCCCGCTGATTCACCTGTGTTAACACTCTAAATCAGGGAGTCCGCTCTTTTATGGCTCTTACATACCCGCCCGCCCGCGAGCACTCGCCCAGACGCACCCCCAGCCGTACTCTGTACAAGACCGTTTGCGATGACTGCAATATGTCAACCACACTTCCCTTCCGGCCGACACAGGGGAAGCCGGTGTATTGCAACGCATGCTTTAAGGCCAGGCGCCAGGGAGCTTCCCCGGCGGCCATCGCCCGCCCAGCCCAGCCGGTCCAGCCCACCAGGCCGCGTTCTGAAAGCAAGCCAGCAGTTGAAAGCTGGACGGTAGGCGATACCACATTTGCAGGAATGTCCCTGGACGCCACCACCAAGGCGGCGATTTCGCGGATGGACATATCCAGTCTGACACCTATCCAGGAGAAGGCCATACCTCACCTCATGGCAGGGCGCGACCTGATCGGTCAGGCGCGCACGGGCTCGGGTAAGACCCTGGCCTTCGCAGTGCCTCTGGCGGAGATGTGCGATCCGTCGGTCCGGCAGGTGCAGGCCGTTGTGCTCGTTCCCACCCGTGAATTGGCCATACAGGTGGCCGGGGTCATCGAAGCCCTGGTTTCTCCGCAGAAAATTCGCGTGACGCTGCTTTATGGCGGGCGAGCGCTGAAGCCGGAATACGTAGCGTTGAGGAACGGTGCCCAGGTAGTAATCGGCACTCCTGGCCGGACGCTGGACCATCTTAGGCAGAGGACGCTGGACCTTAGCGCTGTGCGACTGCTGGTGCTGGACGAAGCGGACGAAATGCTGGACAGAGGGTTCGCCCAGGACGTGGAATCCATCATAGCCCGAACGCCCAAGGAGCGGCAGACAGCGCTCCTGTCCGCAACGATGCCTGAATGGGTGTCGCGGACTGCCTCAAAGCACCTGCGCAATCCTGTCACGGTGGAGGTTGACGCGGGCCTGCAGGCGCCGCCCACCGTTGAGCACCTGGTCTACACCATCCAGAAAAGCGAAAAGCTGGAAGCCCTGCGGACGCTGCTAGACGGCCGGGATGATGCCCCGGTCCTCGTCTTTGGCAAGACCAAGCGAGGAGTGAAACAGCTGGCCCGGGAACTGGATGCATTGGGCTACCCGGTAGGAGCGCTACAGGGAAATCTAAGCCAGAAGGCGCGCGAGCAGGTGATTAAGGATTTCCGCTCCGGCGACGCGCCAATTCTGGTAGCAACCAACGTGGCCGCCAGGGGTCTGGACTTCGAAGCAATCGGCCAGGTTATCAACTATGATCTGCCGGACTCGGAGCAGCTGTTCACACACCGCGTCGGAAGGACTGGCCGCATGGGCCGCGCTGGCGAGGCGATTACGTTCATCACCGCGGGCGAGGAACGTAAGTGGCGCGAGATAGAGCGCGGCCTGGGACGCCAATTCGTCCGCAGGTCCTGGAAGAAGGTCCGCAAGGCTATGCCGCTTCAGTAGCGGCGCACGGCGTGTTCTCACACCGCCATCCCCGCGTAAGCAAGAACGCACTGGCGGTCAAGCCGTGGTCTCTTGACTGCTCCCGATGTCCTGAATTCTCGCTCGAGTCTCAGCAGGAATGATCGTCTGAAACGGGAATGGCAGTCGAAGGCGGGCCTGAAAGACTAGATGGTATGCCGCGGCTGCAGATGAAACCGCTCCAGTCCGGCAGCCGTGTTCCCGGTTGGCGTGTCCATGTGCGCCGTTGTAGAATTGGCGCAAGATGGCGGCAGACGGGAAGGCCGCTCACGGTACAAGGAGGCCCTCATGGCCGACATTCCAGTTGTTTATACCCTTACCGTTTGACCCGCATGTGACGCTCTGCGCGGCGCGTGGAAACGAGAGGGCATCGAGTACGAAGAAAGGCGAGTTGACCAGAGCCAGGACACCCTGGACGAAGCACTGGACTACGGAGACGCCGTGCCCATCATAGTCTACCCGGATGGCAAGGTAGAAGTGGGCTACAAGGGAATGACCGGTTGAGAAATCGGCTGACGGGCCGTGGGTCCGATTCCATCCGAACACTGTAAGACCAACATAAAGACATGTGGGGGCGATATGGCGAGCGAAACCAGCGTAGTAACCCCGGAAAGGTATTCGCAGGGACTCGATTACCTGGCTTACATGAACGAAATCAAGGTGAACAAGGCACGGTTTGAGGGTTTTTACGAGACTTCAATTCTGTCTGATGAGGATGTCCAGGCCCTCAAGGAACTAACCGCGCGGGAAAACGGGCCGAAGAAAATGCTGGTGCTGGGCGAGGACTGGTGCGGCGACGTGGTGCGGGGCATGCCAGTGCTGGCGCGGATCTGCGAGGCAGCGGGGATCGATATGCGCATCTTCCCGCGGGACTCGCACCACGACATCATGAACGAGTACCTGAAGGAAGGGAAGTGGATGTCCATCCCGGTGGCGGTGTTCTACACCGGCGATCATGACTACATCTGCCACTGGATCGAGCGGCCAGCGGTGGCGGAGAGGGAGATGCACCAGATCGAAGAGGACATCCGGTCTGAGAATCCGGAGATCGACGACCAGGCTTTCGGCAGGGAGCGACGGCAGCGGACGGCGGCGAAGGCGGACGAATGGATCGCAGCCACCGTGGTGGAAATCAGGGAGCTGCTGGAGAAGAGCGTTTCCTAGTTCCCGCCGCTGTTACCCTGTACAGATTCCGGGCCGGCCTCGAGAGAGGCCGGTTCTTCTTTTTGTTTTTTGTCTCTTCGAACTCCTTTGCTGGCAAGGGATAGCGATAGTAGCGTGCAATCGGCAATGCAATGGAATCAGGTTTCAAACCCTGTGAATCTTGTTACTGGCATGAATACCAACAGCAGATGACGCGGTAGTGCACGATGCTGATGGGACTTTGCAATAGATTGCCAATCCCGCTTGCCCGGCCGACATGGTTGGACGAGATCGTCGGGTGCCCAATGCGTCTTCGCTAGTCAGAGCTAGCCAGGACACCGCAGTAGTGTTTAGCGGGACAAACGCCGCGAACCAGCTAGTCGGCATGGCTGGCATGGGCGGCGGTTTCGGCGCGCCGTCGGCGGTCTTCTGCTGCGGATTCCGGGCTGCCGAGGAACAGGAAAAGCGTTGATCCTGCCAAGCTCACTATCGCAATTGCGGCCATTGGGACGAAGTAACTCTGAGTGGCGTCAAACATTATGCCCGCGAATAGCGGGGCGGCGAGCAGCATGACGTTCATGGGTATCATGGACATTCCGGTGATGCTGGCGAAGGCCTTGCGCCCGAAGTAGACGCCCCGAATGGCGGTGGTCAGAGGGTTGCGTCCGCCGAAGCCGATGCCCATAAGCACTGAGAACAGAAGGGCCATGGTCAACGTGTCAGCAAGCATCAGCACCACGACTGCAGCGGACTGGATTGCTGAGAAGGCGAACAAGCCCAGCCGAATCGGCAGGCGGTCGCCGACGTAGCCGCCTACCAATGTGAAAATCGCAGCCACCCCGGTATAGGCCCCGACAATCCATCCGATGGTCTGCAGTGAGAAGCCGCTATCGGTCAGCATCGGCCCCAGATGCACAGTGATGGTCACTATGACGATGGACGAACAGGCGTGGCCCATGGTTATGAGCCAGAACGAGCTGGTTCTTACGGCTTCCTGCCAGGTGAAGTCGGGCTCTTGTTCAGCTACGCTGTCAGTGTTCGCCGAAGAGGTCCGGCGGGGCCTGGCGGTTGCCTCCCCATCCGGAAACATTCCGTAGGGCTCAGGGGCGTTACGAACAAGTCGGGAGAGCGGGAAAGCCACGACCACCAGGAACAGGCCGATGGCCAAAGCGGTGTTGCGCCATCCGGGCCTGCCCACGGCGTCGGGGTCGATAGCGAAGGCCAGCAGGGGCACGAGGATCATCCCGCCAACCAGGAACCCCTCCATTGCCAAGGCCATGGCGGTTGAGCGGTTGCGGGAGAACCAGTTGTTCAGCACGGTCATCATGGGCATCCAGGTGCCGAGGCCGACGCCCATGCTCATCACGATGAAGGCGGCGTAGAAGTGCCAGATGTTCTGCATCTGGCTCATGATCACGAAACCGCCGCCTGCGATTACGAGGCCGATGAGAACCATCCGGCGGGAGCCCAACTTGTCGATAAGGTAACCGCTGATGGGGCCCATAATGGAACCTTCCACCCGGCTCAGGGAGAAGGCGATGGAGAGCTGGGTACGGGACCATCCGAAGTGGCTCTCCAGCACGACGAACCACGCAGTCATGCCCTGGAAAAGCGGCACTGTGCCGATGACCATGACAAAGGCGGCCACGCCCACAAGCGTCCAGCCGTAGAAGGGGCGATGTGGTGAGAAGGAGCGGACCACGTTCATAGGACACTTGCGGCCCATCGTTGCAGTAGGGAAGAGGCCCTGACGGAAACGTCGCGGCGCTGTATCGCGCCCATCCTAGGAATCGCCTGCCGAGGCAGCGGGTACGGGAGACGGAGTTGGCTGGGCGGCAGGTAGCCGCGGGCGGCGTGCGATCAGGAAGAGAATGGCGCCGATGCCGTTCAGGATGGCCAGGGTCAGGAAAGCCCACTGGTAGTCGCCCAACTGGTCGCGCATGTACCCGGCCAGCGGTGCGGAAATAAGCAGGAGGATGTTCATTGGCACTGTGGACATGCCTAGGATCTTTCCGAAGGAGGCGCGTCCGAAGTATTCGCCGCGTATAGCGGTAGTCAACGGAGTCCGTCCTCCGAATCCGATGCCGAATAGAATGGCGAAGACGTAGAACATGTAGATACTGGTGTTAATGGTGATCAGCACCACCGCCACTCCCTGAATCGTGGTGAACACGAACAGTGCGACGTTGGTTGGTACCCGGTCCCCCAGATATCCTCCGCCGAACTGGAAGGGGAGCGAAACAAAGTTATAAAGGGCCACTATCCAGGCGACGGTCTGGAGGGAGTAGCCGAGTTCGGTCATCATCAGGCCGAGCTGTGACATGATGGCTAGGATGATCATCGACGCGAAGCCGTGTCCGAACGCGATGCACCAGAAAGCCTGGGTGCGCAGGGCCTGCGCTACCGTCAGCTCCGGTCCTGGCGGTGAGGAGGCGGCTGCCTCTTCAGGAGTTGGCTCTCTCCTGTTGGCGTGGTCTTCAGGGACAGTGTCGCCGTCCGGCAGCAGGCCCATGTCCTGGGGCCTGTTCCGAATGATCAGAGGGAATAGCACCGCGCCGCCGAGGATGACGAAGCCAACGATCATGGCGGTCGTGCGCCAGCCGATCCGTTCGGTCTCAGGGTCGATTGCCCAAGCGAGGGCAGGGATCACCAGAAGGGCGCCGGCGGTCATTCCGGCCATGGATATGCCCATGGCGGTGCCGCGGTATCGGCTGAACCAGTGGTTCAGCATGGTCATCAGGGGCACCCAACCGCCGAGCCCCTGCCCGAGAGACATCAGCATAAAGGCGAGGTAGAAGATGAGGAGGGTGTCTACGAAGAGATATCTACCAATGCTGACATCCTGCATCTGGCTAAAGAGCATGAAGGCGCCGAAAAGCACGAGCAAGCCGACACCAGTCATTATCCTAGGGCCGAATTTGTCCGCCGTATAACCCTCAAGAGGTCCGAACATTGCGCCTTCGGCACGGGTGAGGGACAGTGCGACGCCGAGCTGGGTGGCGCTCCAGCCATAGTGGGCCTTCAGGGCCACAGACCAAACGGCCATGCCGTGAAAAACAGGAACGGCTGATATGACCATCACGAGCCCTGCCAGGCCCGACAGCCACCAGCCGTAGAAGATGCGACGCGGCCTCACGCCAGAATCCTCGTCGGCACCGCCAATTTCCCCTCTACCAATAACAGAGGACTGCCTCCAAGATGCTGGCGCTGATCTCGAGGCGCCGCTTCATGCGTTCAATCTATATAATGTTGAACATCGCATATAATAATTAACAATACAAAATGGTTCAAGGGGTACGCCGGCAACCAGCAGAGCAGGGTCATTCAGCTATCGAGTCCTTCAGTCGGCAGGTGCCTGTCGTTCTTAGTAAAGCGAAGAATCTCACCCATGCCGGAGGGTCCTTTCGCTGTGGAACCGGCCACATTTAAAGAACACTGCCTGCAGAGCCTATCCAATTTCCTTAGCTGAGACGAACGTGTTACATTAGGATATCCTGCCGGAAGGGGGGTTCCTTCTGACGCGGGACTGACACCGGCAAAACAGCCAAGAAATAGAGAAAACAGGCTTTACGGAGGACCGATGAAGTACGGAATGTTTATGATGCCATCGCATCCGCCGGAACGGGAGTTGTTTACCGCCCACCAGTGGGACCTGGACTGTCTGCAAATGGCCGACGAACTGGGGTTTTCCGAAGCCTGGATTGGCGAGCATTTCACGTCGCCCTGGGAGCCAATCCCGGCCCCGGACCTGATGATTGCCCAAGCGCTGATGCGGACGAAGAATATCAAGCTATGTACGGGCGTGCACCTGTTGCCTTATCACCATCCTGCCGAGCTGGCCTGCCGCGTGGCGTACCTCGACCACATAGCCCAGGGCCGATTCATGTTCGGCATCGGCTCCAGCGGGCTACCCACTGACTACCGGCTGTTCGATGTGGACGGAATGAACGGCCAACACCGACGGATGACGCGCGAGTCCATCGACATCATCCTGAAGCTATGGGAGAGCGAAGAGCCGTTCGAATACAAGGGCGACTTCTGGGACGTCAATTACCCCGAGCCGATGCTCGACACACTGCGATTCTTCATCAAGCCCTACCAGAAGCCACACCCGCCTGTCGGTGTCGCTTCAGTGAGCATCGGGTCCGAGACTCTGAAGATTGCGGGAGAGCGTGGATTCATCCCCATGAGCCTGGCGTTCAACCACGACTACGTGATCAGCCACTGGGATGCTATCGTGGAAGGCGCCGCACGCAGTGGACGGACACCCCTGCGCTCCGACTGGCGCATCACTCGTGACGTTTGGGTCGCCGACTCCGACGACGAAGCAATGGACGGAGCGGTCAACGGGATGCTGGGCCGGGTCTGGGGCGACTATCTGCTGCCCCTCTTCTCAGCGTTTGGGCTGACGCACGTAATCAAGCACGACTCCAGCGTGCCCGACGAGGCGGTGACGCCGGAGTACATGGCAGAGCACGTCTGGCTGGTCGGCTCTCCCGACACCGTGGAGAAGCGGCTGCTGAGCCTGTACGAGATGTGCGGCGGCTTCGGGACGCTGCTCACTCTGATCTACGACAACATCGAAAATCAGCAGGCGTGGGAAAAGTCGATGAACCTCTTTGCCAACGATGTTATGCCCCGATTTGCCGAGTTAGATCCGGACTAGGGGAACCGCTGACCGGTCTGAGTGGATGCGAGGTTACCAGAAGCCGCACCCGTACAGGTGCGGCTTTCCATATCATCAGGATAGAGGGCCTGGCAAGGGCGGCAGGGAGAGAAGGGTAGCAATAAATATGTTGTACAGGACGTAGATCGTGCCCAGGAACACGACGGCGTGCCAAGGTGTCCACCCGAAGAGGACGCACTGATAGTTGTGGCCGATGATCCACAGAGGCCCTGCAACCAGGACGCACGGGATCATGGTTACCGAGAAGGGTTGCCTGAAGACGTTCCCCATGTCCTGCGGGCTGGGAAGGGCATGATAGGTCGCATTGGCAGTGACCAGTACGCCGGCAAACATTATAAGGAATTCGGCCGCGCTAAGCTGGGTGTCTCTCGCAAAGGAGTAGGCCAGGACCACGAAAACCAACCATATTAAGAGGCCCATCAGCAGAGGAGCGATGCCGATGAAAAGCTCCCTGCCGGCTCCCGGAGGGCCCTGGTGCACCACGTAGCCTGCCCTGCTGTTGGGGTCGTTGCGGATGATGTAGCGGACCTCCAGTACTTTGTGCCCGACGACATAGCAGGCCAATTGATGGGCCAGTTCGTGGAAAAAGGAACCAGGCCAGGTCAGTAGAAGCATGAAGGAGGACGTTGAAATGAGGACCCGGCGAGTGCCAGCCAGAATGGTCAATTCCTCCTCCTTGCACTGAAGTTGATGTGCGGAATCTTCCGAGGCACCTTTGAATGGCAGACCGCTAAATCCTCCGTGTAGTCCAAGGGAGCCAGCAAAATATTTCTTCACCACTCTTTGACGTTGTTAATCCCCATGTAACATTTTCTGATTATTGTATTCCTTGACGAATATCGCAACTCAGCATGAAAGGATTAGCAGTTTGGTTGCAGCCGCGTCTTCCAGGACTGTCCAGTTTTATAGCGAGTGGCAGAGCGCGACGGGAGAGATCAGGCCCCACTATGCCGCCCTGTCCGAGACGGCGTCGGCCATGGGGTTGGACCAACTCGGCGCCAGATGGAGCAACGCGCGCCGACGTGTCGACCTTGATGCCGTTACCTTTTACCTGGAACCCGGCACCTTCCGGAACATGCCCACCGACTTTCTGCCCCGGGTAATCCCAATCCAGCACTGGGAGACCATCGCCACGGGCGTATCTCAACGAATTCGCGCCATCAACCGCTTCCTTGTCGATCTCTACAACGGCGGACAGGACGTGGTGCCAGACGAGGTTATTTACACCTCCCAATACTTCTATCCAGAGGTACAAGGATTCCGCCCTCCCCGCGATGTCTTCGTCCACATCTATGGCATTGACCTAGTGCATCTCGGAGACGGACGTTACGTCGTGCTGGAGGACAACCTGCGTATTCCTTCGGGTATCTCCTACCAACTGAAGTCGCTGGCCATGACCTCGGAACTTTTCCCGGAATTTGTCGAAGGGCACGACATCGTTGCCTACGACATACGTGATGCGTACCTAGGGATGTTTCGTTCGCTGACCGACAATCCGGACCCGGTATGCGTGTTGCTTACGGACGGGAAGTACGGGTCTGCTTTTTTTGAGCACCGATTTCTGTCCGAACTGTTGGGCATACCTCTGGTAGAGGGGCCCGACCTTTACGTTGGCCTCGACGGTCGGGTGTATGTGCGCACGCTGGACCAGGATGTTCCGGTGGACGTGGTCTACCGGCGCGTGGAAGATCTTGACCTGTTCGTCCCGGGCCTGAGGGAGGCGTATCTGGATGGCAAGGTGGTGCTGGTCAATGGCATCGGCACCGGAGCGGCAGACGACAAGCTGGTGTTTCTCTGGGTGCCTCAGATGATCGAGCGGTACCTTGGAGAGTCGCCGGTTCTTGAGCAGGCGCGAAGCTACAACCTGGCCGACGCTGAGGAGCGCCGATTCACGCTGGAAAACCTCGACAACCTGGTCATCAAGACCCGACAGGGCTACGGTGGACTGGGCGTGTTTGTGATGCCGGACCTAGGTGAGGCGTACAAATCGCGGGTTACGAGCAACATCCTGCAGAACCCCCTGATGTTCATTGCCCAGGATACGTTGGATTTTTCCCAGCATATGGTCTTTAATGACCAGACTCGCAGCCTCGAGCCGCATCACGTTGACCTCAGGGTTTTCGCGGTCCAGAGCGGGGACGGGAGTGTATCAGTGTTTCCCGGCGGGTTGACCAGGGTTGCGCAGTCGGGCAGCAGAATCACTAACAACTCCTCCGGTGGTCTATGCAAGCCAACGTGGGTCGTCCAGTAGATACAGTTACCGCGTCATTCATATACGCGGCCAGGTACGGCTACTCAGACACAGTCATACACAACGACAACCAGCTGAGAATATTCCCTCGTGAAGGTGAAGGACAGTTTCCGGTCGAGTCAGAGATGTGGTCGGTCCCGATGGGGCGGGGCGTTGATTACAGGGACCGGTTCGGAAACCAGGTGCGCCGTCTCCGCGTGACCGAGCCGCACAACACCTTCATTGTCGCTGCCGCTGGGAGGGTTGAACTGTCGACTGAGGCCCCCGTGGCTGATGATATTCGCTTCGCCGAGGTGGCTGGCCTACCGGAGAGCTTCGAATACACCCTCGTTTCGCCGTTTGTGAACCCTGACATGTTTACCGTCCTTGCCACGGACATCGCTGCCGGTAGGGACCACATGATTGAGGTGATAGGTGAGGTGACCCAATGGGTGTACAAGAACATCGCCTACAGGCGAGGGACGACATCCGTTGCGACCACCGCGGACCAGGTCCTGGCCGCAAGGGAAGGAGTCTGCCAGGACAAGACACACTTGGCGCTGGGGATTTTGAGGGCACTGAACGTACCCTGCCGCTACGCGAGCGGGCTAATCACCGGGCAGACGGGCGAGACTCACTCATGGGTCGAATTCTTCCACCCGCACCAGGGCTGGCTCGCCGCGGACCCGACCAGAGGACTGATCCTCCCGCCCCCTCGTGATTACGTAAAGCTCGGAGTGGGACGGGACTACACGGACGTTTCGCCGGTAACCGGCTCTTTTCTTTCCAAAGGGGAAGCACAGGATATGGCCGCTATTTCGGAAGTAACCCTAGATGCCGAGCAGCTGACACTTGGATACGCGCTTGAACTTCTGGAGCAGGCATACGTGGTCCAGACCAATAGCGGCGATTCCGGCTTTTTTATTGAGAGACCTGAGAGGGACAGATGACCGACATGACGGATTCAAGGACCATCGCGCAGGGCGCGAACCGCTGGATCACCGACTCCCGCGTATACAACCTGGTTTGGCTGGGCCGTTGGATCGAGCGTGCCCAGACCATCGCAAAGGTCATGCGCTGGGCGGCCCAGCAGGACGCAGATGAGGGTCAGCCGGGCCTCGAAACCGTGCTCGGAATGGCGGCAAGCATACGGGGGGTGAGTGTCGGCCCGGACGACACCGCACTGGACATGCTGCTCACGCGGGATAGCGGAGCGTCCCTTCGCGGTTGCCTAGCAGCGGCCCGCTTCAACGCCACGCACGTTGCCCCCGTAGAAGTCATACAGGTAATTGGCGTAGCAGTGGAGCTGATGGATTCGGCGGAGCAGCCTATAACAACGTCGGAGCAGGTGGTCGGGTTGATGGACGAGATGCTACCAGTCCTGGACAGCCTGCATTCGTCGATCGAGGAAGCCTGGTTCCACTCGGGGCCGCTATCCGAGGAAGAAGCCTATCGCCGCTTCGTACAGCAGCAGCAATAGGTAAATTCCCTGCTGTTTTGGCGAAAGGTTAGTCGCCCTGGGTAATCGACGGGCCAGTCTTGAGGGTCTGCCCCTCGCGGGCCTTTCGGCGAAGGGGGGCGCTGACCTCGTGCAAATAGCCGAGGATTTCCCGGTGAGACCTCCAGAAGCCGGTCTCGTGGTAAGGGATTCCGCGCTCCAGGCAGAAGGCCTCCACCACCTGGCGGGATTGCTTGAGCCGGTTCCGTGGCATGTTCGGAAATAGATGGTGTTCGATCTGGAAATTCAACCCGCCATAGGCGAAGTCGATGACCGGGTTGGGAAGGACGTTACGCGCGGTAAGGACCTGATGGCGAAAGTAGTCGAGCGACGTGCTGGGCTCCAGGACAGGCATGCCCTTGTGGTTGGGAGCAAAGACGGAACCCATGTAGAAACCGGCCAACGCGCGGTGCACGACGATGAAGAGGGCCGCCTGCCATGCAGGCAAGAAGAGGAACAGGATAGCAGCGTACAGGGCGATCCCTAACAGCACCAATGTGGTCTCTGCGACCGGGTACCTCACCTTTTCTCGTCTGGCCAGGTAGGCAAGGCCGCCGCCCAGCAGACTTAGTGAAGTGAGCAGCAGCATCGGATAGAAAAAGAAGGCCTGGTACTTTACGACAAACCGTAGAGGCCACGGGGTTTCCAGGGCCTGCTCCTCTGTGAAAGCGAATACAGAGACCTCGATGTCGCCATCCCAGTCCAGCTGGTTGGTGTTTCGATGGTGAGCGTTGTGCTTGTCTTGCCACCAACTGGGCGTCATTCCCGTAACCAAACCGGCCAGGAGCATGACGTAGTCGTTATTTCGGGCGGAGCGGAAAATCTGGCGATGCCCGGAATCGTGGCCAAGAAAGCCGAAATGGGCAAAGACGATGGCGAGGAAAACAGAATTCAGTAGCTGAATCCAGAGCTGGTCGAAGAGGACGATGACCGCGACACCCAGAGCCAAAGCAGCAAAGGTGCCTGAAATCTTAATGGCGTAATAGGCGTACTGGCGGTCCAGCAAGCCTCTTTCGGCGACAAGCCTCCGGAGTTGCAGGTATTCCTTACTGCCTTCGTTGCGCAGGGAGCCTTCGACCGCGGCGTCCAGATACCCCTTGTTGGCAGCGACGCTAACGAGCCTGGGTGAAATCGTCTTGGTGGCTATGAGTGAATCTCCGCATTCATAATGGCCATTCCGCCGTGGAAAGCGCCCTGGGTCCCAGAACTATACACCCACCGCTTTGGCCGTTTCCTCGCGGATGCGTGCCGCGGACTCGCGAAGGGAATTGAGCACTATCGTCTGTGGGGCCGGAGCAACGGAAGTGTAGTTTACGCCCATGCTCAGGAGTTCCTGTGGGGTCAAGCGCAGGGCCGAGTGGTTGACCGGGATGTACACCTTGGCCTTGCCGACGGTGTTAATACGGTTCGCCAATTCAACAAAGGTCTGGCGCAGACGAGGGTCGTTGGGGTCGGTCATACCGAGGGCGGTGGAGATGTCAGTGGGCCCCAAAGAGATGACGTCCACGCCGTCGACCGCTGCGATCTGCTCAAGCTCGTCCAATCCTCGTTTGTCCTCGGTCATAACTATGAGCAGAATTTCCTCGTTGGACGTTTCCATGTGCTCGGTCCAAGGAGTGGCGCCGTATCCGGCGGCGCGAGTGCTGCCAGCTCCTCCCCGCTCTCCTATGGGCGGGTAGCGCACGGCGGCAACGGCCCTCTTCGCTCCCTCAACGCCTTCAATGTGGGGCACCTGGATGCCCTGAGCGCCGGCGTCAAGAAGCCTAAGGATCGTCTTGGGGTTGTTCTCGGGTACGCGCACGATGGGAGTAATGCCGCAGAGGTCCGCCACCCGGATCATTTCGCCAACGGTCTGTAGATCGAAGACGGAATGTTCCATGTCAATGAAGGCACCATCGAATCCCGCCGCAGCAATGATCTCCACCACGGCAGGGTCAGCAAACCCGACGTGGCTTACGATGGCGAGTCCACCATCACGCATAACACGCTTGACGCGATTTTCCTTCATGCCGCGGACCCCTTTATATCATGCTTGAACGAGCCGCGTATGAGTGTAGATACAGGGGACTTGAACTGTCAAACGGGACTGTCTCTTGCCGAAGGACACCAACTGAACGTTGCAGGTCAGCGGGAAGGAGGAGGAACTGCCAGTTCCACCTTGTCCCCTACCGAAACGATGCCGGGAGATTCGACCACGGCGTAAACGCCGAAGTAGGGAGCGCGCCCGTAAGGGCGATAGGTGAGCATCAAGCGGGGGACATCGAAGTCCCGTTCGCCAGTATCCGGGTCGACGGTGGTTATTGCACAGCGGGGGTCGGGTGCTACTACTCTGAGGCGCAACTCGGGCCCAATTGCGACGACTCCGCCCAGCCAGTAGTCCTCATCGTGAGGAGAACAGCCATCGATAAGGAAATTTGGGCGAAATCTCCTTGCTTCAAACTCCTTCGCGCCGCTGGCTACCTGCCCTAGCAGGTCGATGGACGCCTGGGAGAGCAGCGAGATGGGGAATTCGTCGAAGGACAGACCCGCCTCGTCGGTCTTAACAAGCCTAACCGGCCCCCGGCAGAGACGGGAGAGAGTGTCGTTCCATTGGCCCTCAACCACGTTGCCGGGAACCATCCGACCCCACACTGGTGTACGGACTAGCTCGCCCAGTTTTATAGGCCCAGTGACCTCCCGGCCGTCTTCAAATACCATGGTCAACTGTTCGCTGGACGGGCCGTAAAAGGAGGATACCGTGGCCAGGCGAGGGCGTTGACGCTGTGTGAGAAGCCTACCGCCGGCATCAATCAAGTGGAAGCGCCGGTCTTCGTCAATACCTGCCGGCCCGACGGAGACCTCGGAGCGCTCCTGCAAGGCAAGGGATTTTACCGCCGCTGTGTAGATGGCCTTTATTTCAGGCAATTGAACCTACTGAGAAGGCTATGGACTACCTGGATTAAGGACGCTGACCCAGGGTGACATCAAGCTCCCTGCGATCGCCATCTCGCAAAATCGCAAATGTGGCTATGTCCCCGGGGCGATGGTGGTATGTAAGGTGCGAGATCAATTCACTGGACCCAACGATTTCCTGCCCGCCCACTGCCACGACGATATCACCACCTGCCGCGTAGTCTACACCACTAACTTCCACTGAGCCCTCGGATCCCTTGAGTCCAGCCCTGTAGGCTGGGCTGCCCTGCAGCACCGCGACTATCAGGGCTCCTCGAGTGGTTGCAGGCAAGTCCAGCTCCTCAGCATAGGCCGAGTTTAGGCTTACGATGTTGACCCCAAGCCAGGGATAGTCGAATTCTCCGTCTTTAATCAAGTGCGGGACGACTCGTCGGGCAATGTTGACAGGCACGGCCATGCCTACGCCGGAGAAATTGCCGGTGCGGCTAATGATTTGGGTGTTAATGCCGATGACTCTTCCCTGACTGTCTAGCAGCGGGCCACCGGAGTTTCCGGGGTTGATCGCCGAGTCGGTCTGTATTACCTCAGGGATGGTGAATTGTGCTTCGCCCCTGATATCGCGCCCGACCGCACTGACAATGCCGGAAGTCATCGTGAATTCCTGGCCAAAGGGGGCCCCAATGGCCACGGTCAATTGCCCCACCTTCACCTCGCTGCTGTCTCCCAAGGTGACGGGATGCAAGTCCAGATCGCTATCCTCCAGCTTGATGACCGCGAGGTCCGAATGAGGATCGCTACCCACAATCGTGCCGTCAACTTGAGTAGAGTCTGAGAAAATGACAGTTACTTCGTCAGTTTCACCAATCACTCCTTCAACCACGTGGTGATTTGTAACGATGTGCCCCTCTGCGTCCCAAACGAATCCTGACCCTGCGCTCCAAATCAAATCGTCCGGGACCCCCGGCGTGCCCTGCAGAGCAATTCCAGCAGGGTTGGCCACCCGAATGTATACGACAGAGGAGAGAGTATCTTCATAGATCCCGTAGAGAACGTTCTCGAATGCCACCACCATCTGCTCCGCGGTGATGGCGTCCGTTGCGGGCGCACCAGTTTCGGTCGCTGAAAGAGGTTGGGTGGGCACCGGTTTGGAAGGACCGCCGTCTGTTGAGGCCTGGTCAGAGGCCACGGGGAGCGCTGTGGCTGTGGGAGGTGCTGGGGTACTTCCGGGAACGTTATCTTCAGATCGCGGAGTGCTGGTGGGGGCGGGAACCAGAGATGGGCCCGATTGCCCCGGCAGTGGATCGGAGGCACTACAGCCCGACAGTCCTACCAGGAACAGGCCCAGCGCCAATGCCGCCGCTACAGCCCGGATTGTCAGGACAGCCGGCTTCTTCATACAGAGCACCTCGAAAAAGATATGGCACAGGTTATTACGTAAATGGCAATTGAGCGGATTTTAGTGGCCTGAGTGGGGCAATTCTTGAAGACTTTGCTAATGCGGGCCGGCTTATTCTATTTGGCGCAGGTCTGATTTCTATTTGAGAAGCGTATAATGAATATATGAGCAGACAGCACTCCCAGGGTTCAAGCCGATCGTGGAAATTGGCAGCAAACTGCCCAAGCCTTGTTCGACGCATGCCGGTCGTATGTTCGGTGGTGGCATTGCTCCTGGGCTTGGCCGGGCCACTGGTGGGGCATGTCTCGGCCCAAGAACAGGCTGGGCCCCATGCCCTAGTCATCTCCATAGACGGCGTAATCAATCCGGTAAAGGACCGCCACCTCAAACGAGCGTTGGAAGAGGCGCAAGAGACTGGGGCCACACTGCTGGTGATCATGCTCGACACGCCTGGCGGGCTCCTGAACTCGACGCGCGACATTGTCGAAAAGCTTCTGGACTCACCGTTGCCGACCGCTGTCTACGTTTCTCCGCGCGGAGCGCAAGCCGGCTCCGCTGGAACCTTCATCACGGCGGCGGCCAACTTCGCGGTAATGGCGCCTGGGTCCAACATCGGGGCGGCCACGCCGGTTTCGGCCACCGGCGAGGACCTGGATGAAACGCTGGCAAGCAAGGTGGAAAATGACGCGGCGGCCTTGATTCGGAGCATCGCCCAGGAACGGGGTCGAAGCGAAGAATTGCTGGAAGCCACGGTAAGGGAGGCCGCATCATACAGCGCCCGGGAAGCCGTCGACGGGAATGTAGTCGACTTCATCGCAGATGACATGGACGACCTTCTGGCGCAACTGGACGGGATGACGGCAGAGACCTCGCAGGGTCCGGTAGTCCTGGAGACCGACGAATTGAGGACTCGGGTTCTGGAAAAGAACCTGCTGGAAACACTGCTGGAGTTTCTGGCCGACCCGAACGTGTCGTTTTTGCTGCTGACCATCGGGGGCTTGGGAATAGTAATAGAACTGTTCAATCCTGGGCTGATTGCCCCGGTGGTGGTGGGGGTTATATGCCTGATTCTGGCTTTCGTCGCCCTAGGCAATCTTCCGGCCAACTGGGCAGGTGTGGCACTAATCCTCCTGGCCATCGTTCTGGCTGCTGCGGAGGTGGTGGTGGTCGGGTTCGGAATTCTGGGCATTGCGTCGGCGGTCAGTCTGGTCATAGGCGGGCTGCTTTTGTTTGCGCAATTCGGCGACGCTTCTCCCACATTGCCGAATTTGGCGGTGAACCGGTGGCTCGTTGTCGGAATCGGGATAGCGACGGGCGGCAGCGTGATATACTTGGCTCGAGAGGCAGTCAAATCCCGCCGGGAACGCCGAGCGGATATCACTGACTCGTTGGTCGGGAGAATCGGGGATGTCACAGTGGCGCTGGACCCGAGAGGCACCGTATGGGTTGCCAATGATAGTTGGACAGCGGTGAGCGCCGACGGCAGCCGAATTGGCCGCGGGGAATCAATCACGGTCATTGGGATTGACGGCCTGGTGCTCACCGTCGCACGGCAGCAGGCTCCAGAAGAAGACGGACACTGACGGCCTTAGCCGGTCAGATCTCAGCCACAAGGGGGGAGGCATGGCAGCAGGAATCGTCATGGTGCAACAATATCAGCGGATGGTCATACAGAGGTTTGGTACTTTTACAGGCCTCAAATCGTCGGGTATACATTTTCTAATTCCCTTTGTCTATCACGGCACGAAGGTTGACCTGAGGGAGCGGGTGGCCCGGGTGCCGACCCAGAAGTACATCACGGCGGACAACGTGGTGGTGGACATGGATTTCGTCATCTACTACCGGGTGATGGAAAATTTGGCCGACCGCGCCGTGCTGGAAGTGCAGAATTTCGAGTTGGCAGTTATCAACCTGGCCTTCGCCACCCTCCGCGCGGTCATCGGCTCTACATCGCTGGCCGACGCGCTCGCCGAGCGGGAGCGCATCCGGGACTCCCTGCAAGTGCGGATGGACGAGGTTACGGAGCGTTGGGGCGTCAAGGTGTCGCAGGTTGAGATTAACGAGATTGACCCGCCTCCCGGGGTGAAGGCTGCGATGGAGCGGGAAAAATCCGCTGAGGCCATCAAGACCGCCGAGATTACGGAATCGGAAGGCGCGCGCCAGTCGGCGATCAACCGCGCCGAGGGCGAAAAGCAGTCCTCCATCCTGAAAGCTGAGGGCGAGCGCCAGTCCCAAATTTTGGAGGCGGAGGGCGACCAGCAAGCTGCAGTGCTTCGAGCGATGGGATTCAGTGAGGCGCTAGAGCGCATCAACGTAGTGGCCAACCAGGCGGACGGGCGCACTATGAGCCTACAATACTTCGAGACTCTCAAGTCGCTGGGGGAATCACCTTCCACAAAGTGGATTTTCCCGATGGAGTTCACCTCCATGCTGGGTAATTTTATGTCGATGGGAGGCAACTCCGGCGGCAGCGGCAATGGCGACAGGCAGAACAGCGCGGGGTAGATGCCGAGGAATTAGGCTTTGGAAACCGAAAGGCCGGGCAAGACGCCCGGCCTTTGATTTTGCTCACTTAGTTTGACTGTGAGTCCGTGACGGGATACCCACCACTATCGGCTTGCAACTGGGGCTAATCTTCTGATGGCTGGATCATGCCGTAGTTACCGTCGGCGTGGAGGTAGAGGACGCTGTAGCTGTTGGTTTCGGCGTCGCGAAACATATAGAAACTGTGGTCGAGGTATTGCATCTGCAAGGCGGCCTCTTCGATGGACATTGGCTCCATGTGGAAGCGCTTGATACGCACGAGGTCGCCGGTAGGGGCCAACATCTCCTCGTCGTCCTCGCTGCCGTTATCTGAAGGCATAGAAGATTCCTGAATTACCGCGTCGGCGTCCGGTGCTAGACGCGACTGGCGCTCGCTGCGGTAGGTCTGAGCCTTCCAGCGATTGACCTGGCGGTCAAGGGCATCGGCAGCCGCGTTGACTGCCGCTCGTGCGCTCCCTGCTCTTCTCTGGGCGCGCAGGAGATTTCCGCCCACGGTCAGCGACACCTGAACCACGACGCGGTCCTGCTGGGAACGGGTGGACTCGGAGGCCATTTCGACCTCTGCCCGCGTGATGGAGGGTAGATGGCGGTCCAAGGAACCAAGCTTGGCAGCCACGTGCTCCTTCATTGAGCGGGTGATCTCTATGTTCCGACCCTGGATATGCAAGTCCATAACTGCACCTCCTTTCAGTCAGAATCGGGGACTGATGTCAATATCCCGCAGAGTGAGACAGGATATTATCACAACAGCCACACTTACAGCATAGCAGCTTTGAGGAGAAGAAGAGGGTTTCTGAGGAGTGAGCTATTGCCGAAAAGCGTGAGGTCAGCGGGAAGGGTTGGCTAAGATAACTGGATTGATGGGCGAGGCGCTGAGGAATTCGAGGGCGGAGGAATACGGTTCCGCTTCCTTGTCTGCCACACGCTCGATTACAGACAGCAAGGATGGATCTGTCTGCACCAGCCGACGGAGGCGGCGCACCAACTCCTCCTCGACAACTTCAAGGAACTCCTGGGTGCGGTGTTCCCCGCGCCGCTTTGACAGGTTGCCGCTGGTCTTCAGGTAGGCGTGGTGTTCTTCCAGACTGGCCCACAGCTCTTCGATACCCTGCCCTGCGTTGGCGGCGGTCAGCTTGACGGGCGGGACCCAGTCCGGGGTGGTCAGCGACATATGGAGCATGGCGGTTACGGACGCGGCCATCTGGTCGGCGCCGTCGCGGTCGGCCTTGTTGACCACGTAGAGGTCGGCGATCTCCATTAACCCTGCCTTCAGAGCCTGGATGGCGTCGCCGGCTTCCGGGATCAGAGCCACGGCTACGGTGTCCGCGACGCCCATGATCCCGAGCTCGGTCTGGCCCACGCCCACGGTCTCGACGATGACCACGTCGTAACCGGCGGCGTCCAGGGCGCGGGAGATGCCCTTGACGATGCGAGGGAGGCCGCCTGCCTGTCCCCGGGTTGCGATACTTCGGATGAATACGCCGGAGTCCAGGTAGTGTCGCTGCATCCTGATGCGGTCGCCCAGCAATGCACCGCCGCTGAAGGGACTGGTGGGATCAACTGCGATGATGCCGACCCGCTTGTCGAGGCTTCTGAGGAGCTTGGTCAACTGGTCGACGATGGTGCTCTTGCCAGCACCTGGGGGACCGGTAATGCCCAGGGTGTAGGCTCGGCCCGTACGGGAGTCGATGTCGCGCATGACTTCGGCCGCGGACGCGTCTCCCCGCTCCAGCATGGAGATGAGCCGGGAGAGGGCGCGCTGCTCGCCCGCCAAGAGCCTGTCGGCCAGTTCAGGCAAGACTAGTCAGCTCCAAGGAGCCCGAGGGTGTGTCAACAATCGCCGGGTTTCTCATCCTTCGGAGGTCCAGCGAATGCCGCCCTGGGCCGGTCAACCCCTCAAGTTTGCCGCGCTGGACTCCCGTTTTCGCGAGAATGACGGTTAGGGCGCCGATCACCCTGTGTGAAGGCCTATGCTGGCAGGGTATGGGTATAGAGGGAGACAAGGGTCGCAGAATCAGTGTCGGAATTGGCTACCGAAGCCGCGAGCCCCAGTGGTGATGAGGAGATCGGGCCGATTGCCCCAGCGCTTCAGGAAGCGGCCAAAATTCTTCCGCGAGAGTTCGTCGCGCTGATTGTCGTCCAGCTCCGTCCACTGACGGTGCTCGTGCCTGACAATGGGGAGGGATGAGTCGGCGAGCACGCGGTAGCCCTTGTCCTTGAACTGGAAGCAATAGTCGATGTCGAGGTTACGGTAGAAGCGGAAGACCTCGCGCATCAAGCCTACGGTGTTTACGGCCTCACGGCGGAAGGACATGCAATAGGCCTGCATGGCGTCAGCATCGCCTTCTTCGACTTCCTCGTGGAAGTGCTGCATGTCGTCAGTGGTTAGGCCGTAGGGGCCGAAGATGCCAACGGAAGGGTCGCTCAGTTTGTCGGCGACCGGGCCCAAAATGTCGCCGACGATCTCAGCGGAACCGTCGACGATGATGACGTGCTCGCCGAGGCTTTGCTTAAGGCCGATGTTCTTGCTGGCGGCGTCGCCTATCACGTGGTCGCAGTGGAACACACGGAGGTTGTCGTGCTCGCGCTGCATCTCCTCCAGCATCTCCCCAGTGCCGTCGGTAGAACCGCTGTCGATGACAATGACTTCTGCGGAACGGTTACCGGTGTGGCGGAGTATCCCGTTAACGCAACGTCGAACATCCTCGGGATAGCCATAGGCGTTGAGGATGAAGGAGAATTCGTACTCGGATGGTTCGTGCAAGCGGGAAGGGACCTCTCGAGACGACGAGACGGACTCCCACATTTCGAGGCGTCGCTCCATCGGGGTCTTGGGGCGAACACGGGAGCCCTCCCGGGCGTCTTCGACGACGTAGCCATCGGCGGACAGACGAGCGCGCATGGCGTCGGCGGTCTCCCAGGTCTGCTGGTCGCGGAGGGATTCCCGTTCGCGAACCGATGCAACGACTTCCTCACCGACCTGATTGGCGGCGGGAGCCTGATGCAGGTCCAAGCCGAACATCTCATCAAATTCAAGAATAAGCGTGAGCTTGTCGCGGGCAGGTATTTCCGAACGCGCCATCTCCCACGTAACCGCCAGTGCTCGAGGCAGGTCCAAGTCAGCGTCAACAGCTTCCCAAAAACGACTGCGGAACTCGGCGGCCTCTCCGCTTTCGTGATGGGCAGCCCCGTTTGTGGAGAGCTCGGCTTCCTGACTCCACAGCCATACGCGGCGGCGCAGATTAGTGAGGGCCTTCTCAGCGGCATGCAGGGAGGTGAAGGTGAAGTTCATGCGGTGCCGATAGAGGACCGTCATACAAAGGTAGCGGAAGGAGAGTGGGTCGAAACCACGCTCGATCAGCTCATCAATCAGGAAGACGTTGCCGGAGGACTTGGCCATTTTGGCACCGTCGGCGAGCAGGTGCTGGGCGTGGACCCAGTAGCGGACGTGCTGCTGGCCGAAGGCGGCTTCGCTCTGTGCGATCTCGTCCTCGTGGTGCGGGAAGATATTGTCGACGCCGCCGGTGTGCAGGTCAAAGGCCTCGCCGAGATACCTGGAGGCCATGGCTGAGCACTCAATGTGCCAGCCTGGGAAACCCTCGCCCCACGGGCTATCCCACTTGACATCGCGGCCGGGCTCTGCGGCCTTCCAAAGGGTGAAGTCGCGGGGATCGCGCTTGAGCGGGTCGGCCTCGGCGCGCACGCCTTCCAGCAGGTCTGCGCCGGTGTTCCGGGACAGCTTGCCGTACTCGAAGAAGCTGGGTACGTCAAAGTAGATGTTGCCGCCCCTCTCGTAGGCATTGCCTTTCTCGAGAAGTGTCCCGACGATGGAGAGCATCTCCGGGATGTGCTGGCTGGCCCACGGAAAGACGTGGGCGTCCATGATATTGAGGCGTGCTTCGTCGCGGTGGAACCGGCCAGCATAGAGCTGAGCGATCTCCTGGACTGTCTTGCCCTCGGCCAGAGCGGCCAGAATCATCTTGTCGCCGCCGGTCTCGACCAACTCTTGGCGCATGTGTCCGACGTCGGTGATGTTCTTGACGTGCTGGACCTCGAGGCCGTGGTGCATGAGGGCGCGGCGAATCCAGTCGGCCATCATGTAGGTGCGCAGGTTACCGATGTGCGCGTCGCGATAAACGGTTGGCCCGCACGTATACATGCGGGCCACACCCGGTTCTGCAGTTTCTATGCGTTCAACCCTTTTCGAAAGGGTGTTGTAGATGCTCAGCATTCCTGCACCTAGGATTTAACTTGAACATGCGCTTCGCTGCTTAAGACACGCGCTCTGCTGCCAAAGGCTCTTACCAGCGCTTCGCCGCTAAAGGAACGCGCCCCGCTGCTGAAGGCAGCCTTTTACGCCGAATATCGGTAGTTTACCACGCTGCCCATTCCGTCGCCAACGCGATATGGGACTGCTGCAGGGCGATCGCATTTGGCTGGCAAGATTCTGTGGCAACGCAGCAATTCCAGCGGGGTAGTGTCCCAGAGGCGGACCCGCGATGGGGCGTCGGGTGGTTGCGCTGGAAATCCGGGACGGAATTTTTCCATTGCGGTCCCAAAACTTCCCAAATTTCCCAATTTCGGCCAGCATTTGGCCCTTTTCCCTATCTGCGGAGTCCAACCGGGGGTGGAATTTTTTCGATCCGGTGTCATTTCGTCCTATATTGTCCCGGCCCTGATTGCTGCCTGGTATTGGACGACCAAACTGGAGCGATGCCATCTGGACAAAAGCCAGCGTGGGGCTTCCTGATAAAGGGCCCGGAGGTTTCTCATTGCGAAGAAAGCGAGGTCTTTGCATGGTGTGCAGAGGTGATTGTCCTGCTCGCGTGGGACAAAAATTTATTTTTCCGTTCAAATCCATTCATACCCGTTCAATTAATCCGATTAATCGAGTCGGAGGTGTGGGGCTAATGGAGGGTAGTGTTCTTGGTCTTATGAAATAGAATATTAGTTCCATAACCATATTACCGGGATGTGTGGAGTATTGGCAAGGGGAAAGTGTCAGTTGCCTGGCAGCAGTTCAGGAGGGCGAGGTGGAAGCTTTGCCTGGCTCATGGCAAGGCGGGCTTGAAACCCGCTTCCGCGTACCACAAGCCACTCTCCCAAAGTAGAGGGGCGCACGGCTGTGCGCCCCTACTGGCTGCCAGGGAATGTCAAGATACGTTGGGGTTTTGGTCAGTCGGCCTGGACCACGGCGCCGGCCGACTTCAGGGCCTCTATATCGGCGGCGGCGTAGCCTGCTTCTGCCAAGATCTCGTCGGTTTCGGCGCCGAGCTTCGGAGTGGGGCGGCCCACTCGCGCGGGAGTTCCGGACAGTCGAGCCACCACGCCGAGGTGGTCGGCTCTGCCGAAGGCGGGATGCTCGCGACTGACGACTAGGCCAGCCTTGCGGACGTGGGGGTCGTCGTGGAAATCGGGGATTGAGATATTCTCGATGGCGCTGGCTCCAGTACCAGCAATGCGCTCTATCCAGTGTTCACGGGAGTTGGTGGCAAAGACCATGGTCAATGACTCGGCGAGGGCTTTGTCGTTCTGCGTCCTGGAGGTGGGGCTCGCAAACCTGGAGTCACCTGCCAGGTGAGAAAACTCCGGGAGGTCGGCGATGCCGTTCCAGGCAGCGTCGTCGGGGCAGTGCAAGTAAAACCAACCGTCGGAGGCCCGGTACAGACGGGACAGGGCCGAGAGACCGCGAACGCCCAGCCCTTCTGGGTCGGAGCGCTGGTAGCCCTCGTAGTCCAGGAAGTAGGGCGACTGGAGCATGCAGGCCGTGAGGGCCAGACCGCCGTCGACGGATTGCCCCCTGCCGGTGCGGTTGCGCTCGTGAAGGGCCAGGGCAACGGAGTAGGCGCCCAACAGGCCGGTGGCGTAGTCGTTCATGGGGTAGGGCAAAAGCTGGGGGGCGGCATCGCGGCCGCCGCGCCGTACCTGGATGCCGGTGGTGGCCTGGGCCAGTTGCTCCCAGCCCGGGCGTCCGGACCAGGGGCCGTCGTAACCGAAGGCATTGAGGGAGGCATAGACGATGTCGGGGCGGCGTTTCCGCACTTCCTCGTAGCCCAGTCCGAGGCGGGCAATGCTGCCCTTGCGGTTGTTCTCGACCACGACGTCGGTGGTCTCCAGAAGCTTCCAGAAGACCTCGCGTCCCTCATCCTTCTTGAGGTCGATCTGAATGCTGCGCTTGCCACGGTTGACGTCTAGGTTACCGCCGAAATCGTAAGGACGGCCGGGGTCGTCAATCTTGATGACGTCGGCGCCGAATTCACCGAGGGTGCGTCCGCAGGTGGGGCCGGCGAGGACGAGACAGAGGTCGAGGACGCGGACGCCTTCGAGGGCGGAAAGGATGCTCTCGCCGCCGGTGGGTGCGGACTTCGGGGCCGCGGCGCGGACATCGGCCAGCGCAGAAGCGGTATGCTCGCCCAGCTTCGGGGCGCGGGCGGGCGCCGGCCCGGGAGTGCCGCGCAGGCGCACGGGGGCGTCGGGCTGCTTCATCCTGCCGTATTCAGCGTCGTCGACTTCTACGACCATGCCGGCAGCGAGGGCGTGCTCATGGACCAGCCACTCGTCGACGGTCTTGCAGATGGTGCAGGCGCCGCCCGTTTCCGCGATGGCGTCCTCCCATTCCTTGGCGGTCTTTTCCTTGAACAGGTTGGTAACGCGCTCGCGCCACATTTCGATGGTCTCTGGGCGCACGTCGGTGCCGTATAGGTCCTCGAGGTCTTCGATCCACTCGGGGCGTCCGGCGGCGCGGAGGAACTGGCTGGCGAAACGCTGGTACATGCCGTGGTTCTGCACGTAACGGCCGTCGGCGCACTCGTACTGGTGGGACATGACGTTACGTGGGAGCTGGAAGAGATCGGGCGGGTTGATGTCGTGGAATCTGGAGAGGTGGCGTCCCATGGCGGCGAACATGGCGCTGTGAAGCGGGACCTCGATGCGCTGTCCCTTGCCGGTGCGCTGGCGGGCGATCAGGGCCATGGCCACCGATACTGAGCCGATGATGGCGGCGAAGTTGCTGGCGGAAGGCAGGGGCAGGAACAGAGGCTCGTTCATGCCTGCGACGCCCTCGTGGGCGCCGGTGGCGGCGCCCACGAGGGGCTCCCAGCCGCGGTCGTTACGGTGAGGGCTGTCTTCCCCAAATCCGGGAACGGAGCAGTAGACGAGGCCGGGGTTGTCCTTGGTGGAGCCGTATCCTATGCCGAGGCGGTCGGCCACGCCGGGTCGGAAGTTCTCTACCAGGACGTCGGCCCAGGAGATCAGTTCGTGGGCCTTTTTCTGCCCGTCGGCCGTCTTCAGGTCAAGTTCCACGGAACGCTTGCTGCGATTCCAAGTGGCGAAGGCGGGTTCGCTGCGGGCCGGGTCGCCTCCGGGCCGCTCGACCTTGATGACGTCGGCTCCCTGGCTGGCCAGGAGCATTCCCAGCAGGGGACCGGGGATGTATTGCCCGAACTCAACGACCCTGACACCGCGCAGGGCGCCCTGGGTTTCGGTGGCTTTTTCAGTCGTGGTCATCGCTCGCTTTCCTTATCCTGAAATCGACTAGTGGCAGTGGGGTTCCTGGGAAATCCTGACGGTGCGCCCGGTCTTGGCAGATTCAATGGCTGCCGCGGTGATGCGCGTGGCTACGAGCCCGTCTTGGCCGGTGGCGGAGGGCGCACGGTCGTGCTTGAGGGCGTCGTGAAAATCTTCCAGCTCGGCCACGAAATTGGCTAGGTAGTCGTAGTCGTAGGCCTCGGCATCGTTAACTGTCGAGCTGACCACCTCCGCTCGGCCAAGGCGGGCCTCCCAGATGGTCTCCCTGGTGGCAAATCGTCCGTCGGAGCCGTAAAGGGCAAGGTCGTTCTGGGTGTCGGGCAGCATACGGCCGCACATCACCTGGGCGATGGTTCCGCCGGACGGACTTGAGCCAGCGCTTCGCTGTTGAAGGCGGAGAGCGATGGTGGCGATGTGCTCGAGGGTCTGGCTGGCGGTCTGGCCATCGGTCATTGCCACGACTTCGACAACTTCCTCTTGCAAGAGGAAACGCATCAGGTCGAAGACGTGTACTCCGAGACCGACGAGGACAGAGGCATCGCCGATGAGCTCCGGGGTCTCCCACCACCCGCGCAGGCCAACGCGGGGCAGGTGCTCGGGCTCGCAGCGATTGCCGCGGCCCCACTGGCCGTGGGCGAGGCGGATGCGACCGATGGTGCCATCGCCGATCAAGCGGCGCGCCCAGACGTGGGCCGGGTGGAAGCGAATCTCGAAGCCCAAGCCGAGGGTGACGCCGTGGTCGCGGCAGGCGGCTACCATGGCGGCAGCGTCGGAGACCGAGTTGGCCATGGGTTTCTCGCAGAGAACGTGCTTCCCGGCGGCGGCGGCCTGAATGGTCTGGGGCGCGTGCAGGTGGTTCGGAGAGGCGATGAAGACGGCGTCGATCCGCGAGTCCGCGAGGAGTGTGTCGAGGCCGCTGTACGCAGCTTCGGCACCGTGGGCCTGGGCGAAGGCGTCGGCGCGGCCCTGGTCGCGGCTGTAGACGGCGACCAGCTTCGAGTCGTTCGCGAGGTTCATGGCCGGCGCGATTTTCAGATCCGCGTGGGAACCGATGCCTACGATTGCCCAGCCTAGCGCCAACTTCCTGCTCCTGCTCCTGCTCCTGCGGGCATCAGATAAATCCTTTATGCCTGCTCGATGGTTACGGTGGTACCGGCGCCCACCTGCCGGAACTGCGCCGCATCGCCGAGGACCTGGCCTATGACGGCGACAGCGCTGGCGGGGCGAATCTCGTCGTCGCGGCTGGCAGGAGTGGGGCCGAAGAAGATGCAGAAGGCGCTGCCGGGTGGCCAGAAGGCTAGGTCGCCAAAGTCGACGACTTCCTGGAGGTCTTCCGGGTCGTCGGGCTTAACTTTCACGGGGATCCGGAAGTAGATTTCATCACCCCAGGTATTTCCCGGCTGGGAGATGGGCAGGGAGTCCCAGATGGCCCCGGCGGTGTCCGTGTCGTTCAGCTCGGCTCCCAGCGATACGGAGCCAGCGGAAATGGTTATCTTGCGGGGCATTTCCTGCGCTCTCTAAACCGCCGCGGGGGCAGCGAAACGCTCGGGGGCGTATTTGTCGATGGGGAGGTCCGTCTCGCCCTGGGTGATCAAGTCAGCTATGCACTTGCCGATACCGGGCGCCAGGAGAATGCCCTTCTTGCCCGCTCCGGTGGCGAGCCATGCGTTGCGGTAGCCAGGGACGCGGCCGAGGATGGGCAGCCAGTCGGGCGTGACCGGGCGGAGACAGGCGGTGTGCATGACCAGCTCGGCGTCGACGATGGCTGGCAGGATGCGCTTTACGCCGGCGAGGATCCGTTCGCGGGTTTCGGGCAATGGATTCAGGTCGAAGCCGCGCCAGTCCTCGGTGGTGCCGCACCATGCGAGGCCGTCGGGCTTGGAGTAAATGCTGGCGCCTCCGCCGGAGACGTCGTGCTCCAGCGGGTCTCCCGGCAGGCGCATGCGGAGTATCTCGCCCTTGAGGGGATCGACTGGGATGTAGGTTTTGAGCCAACTCTCGGCCTGACGCGACCAGGGACCCATAGCCAGCACGACCTGGCCGCATTCGATCTCGCCGTCTTCGAGCATAACGCGAGTGGCGCGGTCGGCGCGGACTTCCAAGCCTCGAACCGTGCCGGGGCGCAGGCTCGCGCCCGCGTGTAGAGCGGCGGCGTAGAGGGCCTGGGTGAAGGCCTGACTGTCGAGCTGGTAGTTGCCGGTCTTGAAAACGCAGCCAGCGAATTTTCCGCTGATCCGTGAGTCGAGCTTGCGGACCCGTGAATCGTCGGCCATGGAGGCGGAAAATCCGTCGGTGAGCTTGAACCTCTCTGCGATTTCCTCGAGTTCAGCTACCCCTGATTCATCGAAGGTCAGCATGACTTCCGACGCTGGCCGGAGCTGGTAGTCGATATCGGTGAGGGCCTTCAACTCCGGGTAAAGGCCCTTGTGAAGGAGAAAGGAATCCCAACCGAAATCTGACAGTGGGCCGGGGATTCCGTGGCCAGTCAGGGGATTCAGTCCGCCCGCAGCGTATCCGGATGCCTGAGTGGCGACGCCCTCGCGCTCGATTATGGTGCTGGAGAGACCGGCCTGGCCCAGGTACCAGGCTACGGAGCAACCCGCGGCTCCGCCGCCGACTATGGCTACGTCAGTTGCTTCGGGCATATTTTCGACATCCGATGATGTACGGGTCGCCGGGCCGCGGAAACGTGGCGCGTCGACACCGTCGCGGTTAGAATGATTATTGGAATGCTTGGCCGGGAGTATACCTATGCCAATCTACGAATACTATTGCACCAAATGCGGACTGGATTTCGAGTTGATTCGTTCCGTTTCCCACTCAGATGATCCCGCCCCCTGCAGTGAATGCGGCGAGCCTGCGGATCGGCAACTGTCCAACTTCGCTTTCCGTTCCAATACTTTCACCGCTCCCAAGTTCAAGGCATCGCTCGAGAAGCCGATGCGCTCGCGCCCCGAGACCCCGGCGAGCTAAGCTCCGGCTACCTTCCCTCAGCGGCCGCCTCGGCCCTCGCCTCGTTGCAGACGATGCAGGTGCACGCGGCCCTCAGAGCGCGGTATGTGTAGATGCCGGTGTAGTGGGTGTCGTCCCAGAGAAACTGCATCCCGTAATTGCCCACCGGCATGTGATCGATAGCGCGCACGTTGGCCGGCACCGAGTCGGGGTCCAATACGGGACGGCCGGTCATCTCCTCGACACAGCTAGCGCAGGGACAGCGAAGGCGCAGGAATCGATGGGGATATGGGCTGCGGTGCCCGTCGTCCCACATGATAATGATAGCGCTGCCTTCTAGGTCTATTTCTTTGGGGAGAACTTGCTGTTGCATGCTTTTTCTTGTTCTTGCCGGGTTGCGTTTTTCGGGCGACTAGCCATCAGCTCCGGGGCTGTCCCTGTACATCGGCGAGGCGAGCGGGCCTTGGCAACTCGTCGGGATCGATGGAAATCTCGATAATGCTGGGCTTCCCGGCGTTGAGCGCTTCGAGGAAAGCGTTACCCACGTCCTCGGGCCGCTCCACGTAAAAGCCTGCGCCGCCGAACAGTTCGGCGTACTTGTCGTAGCGTGGGTTGAGCGTGTCCGCGCCGACGTAGCGTTCGTTGAAGGCGTAGCGCTGGTAGGCCTTTTCCGAACCCCAACTGCCGTTGTTCATGATCACCGTGACCACGGGCAGGTTGTACTCCACGGCGGTAGCGAACTCCTGGGCGTTGAAGAGAAAGCCGCCGTCACCGTTGAAGTTGACTACCGGGCGGTCTGGCGCGGCAAACTGCGCCCCCAGAGCGGCTGGGAAGCTGAAGCCCAAACCGCCCAAGTCAAGCGAGGTCATCAGGCTTCGCGGCTGGAAGAAGTCAAGGCGGTCCTGGCCGAAGTTGGGGGCGAGGCCCGCGTCCAGCGCGACGATGGCGTCTCTGGGCATGACCTTTCGGAGCTCAGCGTACACACGCTGCGGTTTCATGGGAAGGGTGTCAAGTCGCTCTTCGCCGCGCAACCGGTCGGCGCGCCTGGCCACCCATCCCTTGATCTCGTCAGTCCACTGGGGGTTGACGCGCGGTTCGCGCTGGCGAAGCTCTTCGAGCAGGCCCTGGGTTACAGCCGCAGCATCGCCCTCGATTCCGACCGCAACGGGGTAGTTGCGGCCAATCTCTTCGGGATCGATCTCGACCTGAATAATGCGGGCATCAGCCGGGATAAAGCGGTGATCGTAGAAGGTTGTAGACTGTCCGAGTCGCGTTCCGACTGCAAGGATGACATCGGCTTCGCGAATCGCCTCAATGCCTTCAGTGGATCCAAGACGCCCAAGGTGCCCCAAGAAGTTGGGATGGTCGGAGGGCACGGCGTCGGCCCTACCATAGGACGTAACTATGGCCGCGCCGGTGAGTTCGGCAAGGCGGCATACTGCGTCACCGCCGTTGCTCCACTGCACTCCGCCGCCCGCCAGTATGACCGGCCGCTGGGCGGATGCCAGCACGTCTGCAGCGCGCTGGACCAGCCCGAGGTCGCCACGAGAGCGGGTCTGGCCCGGTCGGTAGGCGTCAGGAGGCAGGAGGTCCAGCTCAACCTCGGCCCCCGGGAGAAGGTCGCGGGGGATGTCGAGCAGCACCGGCCCCATCTTGCCGGAGGTGGCTACGCGGAAGGCGTGGCGCAGAGCGTCGGGCAGGCGGTCGATGCGGTTGATGGGGAAGGCGGCCTTGGTAATGGGCTTGAACAGCGCGACCTGATCGAACTCCTGCGTGGAGTTGCGGTATTGATCGCGACGGGAAGCTGACGGGGCAATGACAATCACAGGCGAATGGGCGACGAATGCCGAGCCAATGCCATAGGTCAGGTTCAGTACACCGGGGCCGTTGGTGGCGAGGCAAACGCTGGGAGCGCCGGAGATGCGGCTGAAACCGTCGGCCATCAGCGCGGCTCCCTGCTCATGGCGGACGCTAACGAACCGCATATCTTCGCGGTCGTAGAGGGGATCGAGGATGTCAAGGAACGAAGATCCTACGATGCCGAAAATGTGGGATACACCTTCCTGCTTCAGCAGTTCGATCACTGCCGCGCCGGCATTGAGTCGCTGGGTCAACGCTGTGGCCTCCCGGTCGCTGGGCTGTGCAGCAGTTTAACACACGCATCGGGCTGTCCCGGCCTTCTTTGCGAAGCAGGCAAATAACCAATAAAATCATTTGCAAGAGTAGGCCATTTGAGCGGCCCGGAGGAGTTATCCATGGAATATGAGCACCTGCTGGTGGAAGTAGAAGGCCACGTCAAGATCATCACCATGAACCGACCTGAAGTCCTGAATGCGATGAACCACAAGCTGGACGGCGAGCTTCACCATGCAGTGATGTCGGCCAACGAAGACGAGGGGGTGGGCTGCATCGTAATTACGGGGGCCGGAGAAAGGGCCTTTTCCGCGGGCGGCGATATCCACGAGCAGCGGGTGCATGCCAAAGAACTGACCGCGGAGCAGCTCGAAGCGAATTCCCTTCAATACCAGAACTGGATGTACGACATCTCCGCCTCACCCAAACCAGTCATCGGCATGATGAATGGACTGGCCTACGGCGGAGGGGCGGTGCTGGCCTCTTGCCTGGACATGCGGATTGGGTGCGAGAGCACCCGCTTCCGGTTCCTGGCGGTAGCATATGGGCGCATCAACAGCACCTGGACACTGACGAACCAGGTTGGCTGGCCCATCGCCAAGGAGTTCCTGTTCACCGGACGAGTCGTAGGGGCCGAAGAGGCTTACCGGGTCGGACTGCTCAACCACCTTGTCCCGTCGTCGGAACTGCGTGAGAAGACGATGGAGATCGCCTCAACCATCGCCGGGCACCGGATTGAGTCGGTAACGGGCATCAAGCAGATTCTGCTCCAGGACAAGGCGGCCGACCTGAGGGGGATGTGGGAGAACGAGGTGGACTACACGACCAACCGGGTGAAGGGATTCGGGGTGGAGCAGGCGTTCCCGGACTTCATCGCGCGGCGAGGGCGGGATTTGTAGAGAAATACGCCCGTGTTTGGGGAGTAGTCTCAGCCGCTGAGCGTGCCCTTGGTGCTTGGGACAGCGTGGGGCGACCGGGGGTCGGGCTCCAGGGCGTCGCGGAGGGCGCGGGCAGTGGCCTTGCAGAGGGCCTCGGCCTTGTGGTGAGGGTCAATGCCGGTGAGGATCTTGGCGTGGAGGTTTATCTTGGCCTCCAGCGCGAAGGACTCGAAGAAGTGGCGCACCAGCGAGCCGGGCAGGGTTTCGACCATCGAATCGTCGATGGTGGTCTCGATGACTGCGTAACCCCTGCCTGAGCAATCAAGCGCCACCATCGCCAACGTCTCGTCCAAGGGAACGATGGCGTGGCCCATCCGCCGGATTCCCCGGGCATCGCCAATGGCTTCGTTGAGGGCCCTGCCCAAGGTTATGCCCACGTCCTCCACCAAGTGGTGCCAGCCTGTATGGAGATCGCCATTTGCCTTCAAGTCTATGTCGATCAGGCCGTGGCGGGAAATCTGGCTGACCATGTGGTCGAGAAAGCCGTTGCCCGTGTCGACTTCGTAGATGCCCTGCCCGTCAAGGTTGAGGGCCAAGCGAATGTCCGTCTCGCCGGTGGTGCGGTGGAGTGAGGCCGTGCGGCCTTCGGGGACGGCGGGCAGGTTGGAGGAGTCAGCCATTGGCCCCCCCGGTGAGCTCCGCCAGAGCTGACGCTACGGCATCATTCTCCTCGGGAAGGCCGACGGAAGTGCGCACGCAGTCCGTCAGCCTGGGATTGCTCCAGTGGCGAAGGAATATACCGCGATTGCAGAGACCTTCAAACACTCTTTCACCGCTGCCTTCAGGTAGCTGGCAAAGGATGAAGTTGGCCTTGGACGGGTAGGGCTTCACAGTGGAAATGGCCGAAAGAAGGCCGTGCATGCGCTCCCGCTCACTCACGATTGCGGTTACCCTCTCCAGGAGGGCCGGCATGTTATCGAGCGATGCGATCAGCGCCACTTCAGCGGCCAAGTTCACGTTGTAGGGAGGCTTGACCGACATCATGGTGCGGGCCAGGTCCGGGTGCATGGCGCCGAGTCCGATACGCAGCCCCGCCAGGCCAGCCCACTTGCTGAAGGTGCGCAAGACGACGAGGTTGGGGTACTCGTCAAGCAGGGGCAACAGGGTGTGGCCACAAAACTCGTAATAGGCCTCGTCAACAATCACGAGTATTCCGGTATCCAGAAGAGCCCTGACATCGGCTTCCGTGGGCATGTTGCCGGTCGGGTTGTTGGGCGAGCAGACCACAATAGCCTTCGTACGGTCATTGATGGCCAGCTTGACGCCTTCGAGGTCGATTTCGAAGTTTTCGTCGCGAGGCACGGAGATCGCCTGCCCGCCGCAGATCTCAGCCCCCAGGGAGTACATCCCGAAGGTGGGAGTGAGGTTGATGATGTTGTCGCCAGGACCGATGAACATCCGAAACAGCATGTCGATGAGCTCATCGCTGCCGTTGCCGGCGATAATGCGTTCCTGCTCGACGCCTACGTACCCTGAGAGGGCTTGCCTCAATTGCCGCTGCTCCGGGTCGGGGTAGTGGTTGAAGTTGGGGAAGTCGGCAAGCGCGGCGGCCACGGCGGGTGAGGGCCCGTAGGGGTTCTCGTTCCCGTTGAGGCGGATGATCTTTTCAGGCGGGATTCCGGCACGCTCGGCCATCACTTCCACGGGCTCCACACCCTGGTAGACGTCCAGCCCGCGGATGTGGGGCAGCATGGAATCCTTCAGTTGCTGGGTGAACTCGGACATGCTCTCGGACCTGACCGACCTAGGCCGGTTGTGATTCTGGAATACGGTCGCCAGTGGATTTCAGGGAGTCCAGCCGTACCTGCACCGCGCCAGCGTGGCCCGCGAGTCCTTCGGCGTTGGCTATTCTGACGGCGGCAGGGCCGAGCTTCTGGAAGTCGTCGGGGCTGAGTCCAACCACGGGCATGGTGCGCAGGAAGTGGTGAACGCTGAGGGCCGAACCAAACCGTGCGGTGCCACCTGTAGGCATTACGTGGCTGGGTCCGGCGATGTAGTCGCCCATGACTTCGGGCGAGTACTCACCCAGGAACAATCCGCCGGCGTGGTGAATCCGGTCGACCCAACTCCACGGCTCCTGCATGAGCAGGCAAAGGTGTTCGGGGGCGATGCGATTAACCAGATCGACTCCCTCGTCCAGCGAATCGACCAACACCACCCGCCCCTGGCGTTCAAGGGCCTGGCGCGCGATGTCTCCTCGCGGGGCGACGGCAAGCTGGGTCTCCAACCGATTCTCGACTCGGGCGATCAGTCGCTCGCTGTCAGTTACCAAGATTGCCGTTGCCAGCGGGTCGTGCTCAGCCTGGGCGATCAGGTCAGCGGCGCAGAAGTCTGCGTTAGCACTGTCGTCGGCGAGGATGATGGTCTCGGTCGGGCCGAAAACGCCGTCTATGTCTACCGAGCCCTGCACGAGCTTTTTGGCGTAGGCGACGAAGATGTTACCGGGACCGCAGATCTTGTCGACGCGGGGAATGGACTCGGTGCCGTAGGCAAGAGCGCCGATGGCCGGTACGCCACCTACCTGGTACATGGCGTCCACGCCGGCGATCTTGGCGGCGGCCACCACGGCGGGGTTCAGTGGCTGCGAGCCGAGACGCGGTGTGGTCAGGACGATCTCTCCGACCCCGGCGACGCGAGCCGGTATTGCGGTCATCAGAACCGTGGAGGGATAGGCGGCGCTTCCGCCGGGGGCGTAAACCCCCACGCGGGCCAGCGGACGGACCAGTTCGCCCAGGCCCTGGGACGGGTCCATCCAGTCACCGGGGAGAGTTGACCTGTGGAAGGAGCGGATACGGTCAGCCGCGAGTTCGAGGGATTCCCAGAGGTCAGTGCTGACCTGCTGGCTGGCGGCATCGAGATCAGCATCAGGGATGCGGAAGTCCTCGAGGTCTGCTCCGTCCAGGAGCTTGGCGTACCGACGGACCGCCGCGTCTCCGTCTCTCTTTACATCGGCCAGCATTCGCACGACCGATTCAGCTGGAGTCACTCCCTCGCCAAATGCCTCGCGAGTGCGCGAGAGTATTGATTCGGGAAGAGAGGAAAGGTCGAGGGGATCGATGCGAATGAGAACGTTTTCGGCGTTTGCGACGCCTCTGATTATTTTCAGGGTGCTGTTGGTGGGCACTTGGCGGCTCCGGTTTCAACCTCTGGTTAGGTTAACTTAGTGTGTTGCCTGCCGTTGTGTCGATGCGGACGGACCACCTCGACTGCCGGAGGACTAATCGAGCATGAACTCCCGCACGTGAGAGATGGTAGCGGCCACGGCTTCGCGACGGTAGTTCTCGACTTTTGCTTCCGGGATCCTTTCGTACACCTCATCGAGGCTGTGGGGCATCCTGTCCAGGAAACGGTCAACGGTTTCCTGCACCTGGTCGTTATCACGGTACATCCGGTTCAGGGCGAACTTGAGCCTCGACCATTCGAATTCACGACCGACGAAGCTGGAGACTCGATCTTTCCATTGCCCCAAGAGGCCGTCCTCAAAGAATGTCACCGCGACATCGGTGTCTCCGCATGAGACGGCAGGCCCTGCGTTTAGGGGGCCTCGCACGTCGGGCAGGGAGATGCGGTCCATGTCGAGTTGCACCGCACGGTCCCAGATGTCGGCTTCGACCTGGTCGGCGGTGAGCCGAGTGCCCTCACTGGTTATGTCGAAGTTCGGGCGATAGACGGTAGTTATCCATACTTCGTCAGCGGCAAGGTGGCAGACGTATCCCATGAGGAAGGTGCGGGTCGCCAGGGACCGGGCACCTTCGTCAACGAGCTCTGGATAGTTCCTGAACATGGTACGGGTGCCAGTTCCAACCTCGGCAACGGACAGAGGAGCGAAGTGGGTCTGCTCCCTGGGCCACTTGGTCATAGCACGAATATCGGGGGAAGTGGAGCCAAGGTAGAAACTGCCAATGTGGTCGTATACGTAGCCCAGATCGAGTTGCTCGGCGACCTGATGGGCGAGGTATATGTGCATAGGCAGATTGGGCATTCCTGGCGTCCTTTTGCCTGGTCGAGGGCGGCCCTTCTGTGACCGTTCCTCGCGATGGCGAATGCCGCCGCAAATGACACAGGCTTGGGAGATTCCGTATTTTAGCCCTTCACAATGGCCTTGTCGAACCTTCCCAAGAGGTCGCCGCGAATAGCGACTTGAACGCATGGGAGTGGTCGTCGAACAGGTAGCTCAGCTGGGATGCTGCGACATCAACGGCTCCGCAGCTACGCAGGTGGTCGACAGCCTCCAGCAACCGGTCCTTCTTGACGAGGAGAGTGACAGCGAACCAGTCCTGCTCTTCGATGTTGTATACCCGTGCCACGGTCGGCCCACGAAGTCCGGCCAATGCAGGGCGGGAGAGGACGACTGCGCTCACCGCATCCGCCGAGGCGCCCTGCACGTTGGCAGTGACGCGGTAGTAGGGCTCCGCCCGCAGATGGGCCTCCATCATTTCTGTCATGCACCTGGCCAGCTCGAGGGCGCCGGGTGATTCCTCCAGCAACTCAGTATTGGCAAGCAGACAGGCCTGAGAGCTGAGCACAGTACCGTCTTCCAAGGTCTTCAGGCGGTTTTCGCGAAGCGTGGTGCCCGTAGCGGTTAGGTCGGCGATGAGGTCGGCATAACCCGCGACAGGAGCGGCTTCCAGCGTTCCCGACGCAGGGGCCAAGGTGAAGTAATTGATTCCCCGATCGTGCAAGAAGTCACTGAGCAGTCGCGGGTACTTGGTGGCTATGCGGAGTTGCTTTCCTTCCTGGCGGAACTCCAGTGCCAGGTCGGCGAGGTCAGCCAGGGAGGTTACGTCAAGCCAGGCATCGGGTACCGCCAGGACGAGCTCACACCGGCCGTATCCGAGGTTTTCGACCAGAACGGCGGCCCGCTTTTCCTCCTCGCGGTATTCCATCAAGCGGTCCAGCCCGTTGATTCCCAGCTCCGCACTACCCTCCTCAACTTTCGAGGTAATGTCGGCGGTTCGCTGGAACAACACCTCCACCCCGGGCAAAGCGGGTACGGTGGCGGTGTAACGGCGCGCGTTGGGACGCCGGACCGCGAGGCCGCAGTCGCGCAGGAAATCGAGTGTGGTCTGATAGAGGTCTCCGTCGCTGGGCAATACCAAGCGAAGCGGCGGCTGACCGTTAGCGAAATCGAACTCGCTCATAGATCTCGAGGGATTCTCCTGTTCAACCAATAAGGGGTAGCACGTTACTTTCGCCAGGTTCCCGCACGTTGTGGATAGATGTTGTGCCGTCGGATGCCACTAACAAGATACTTGAGAGATTCAGCTGCATCGCGTACTCCTGCATCGACTCCAGGGCCATTGGCCCGGATTCCAGGAGCACCACTTCGCCATTGGCGCGAAGTCCATTGGCGACGGCGAGGGCAGCGGAGTGCGCCGCATCTTCCGAGGAAACTACCAGGACTCCAAGCGGGTCTGCCCCAGGCTCGGCTGCGCTTTCGGTCAGATCGGCCATGGCGTCCAGGTTGTAGGCGAATCCCAGCGCGGGCAGCCGTTCCGCACCCCCAAGATCCCTGGCCAGCCCGTCATAGCGACCTCCGCCGCCGAGGGGGGTTGGCCGGCCGGGATGAGATACTTCGAAAATAATACCGTTGTAATAGGCTAGACCCCGGACCAGTCCGAAATCCAGGACAACGTCACCCGAAAGGGTGCATGAAGATTCCAGCCAGTCGGCGGGTAATAGCTCGAACAGGCGGCGAAGCCTTTCCAATGCACATTCACTGGCCCCTGCTTTCCTCAAAACGGAGGTAGCACCAGACATCGCCTCTGCTGGCGTTCCTCGCACCTGTGCCAACTCGGAAACGGAAGCGAGGGCAAGCCTCAGGCTTTCTTCCGCGTCCGGCCTGCGGATCTTGCGGAGCAACCGCTCCACCACTTCTTCCGGTTTTCGCTGCCCGAGCCGGTCGAGAGGATTGGAGCGGAGCACTCCCAGCAGCACGCTTCTCGCCTCATCGTCATCGAGACCTTGCACCGCTTGGCTCAAATAATCATCGTCGTCGGGGCGTCCAATGACGTGAAGTCTCCTCGCCTGGTCTACGAGTTCCGTTATTGCTTCCTGCCCCCCGCTGAGGCGGGGAATACTCTGGACAACGAAGGCGCGGGCGCGCTCCGAGAGCCCCATGGGGTCCAAGAGGCTGTTGAGGACTCCCAGATCTGCCAGCCGAAGCGTCCAGCCTTGCAACTCCGCCTTGGTGAGGGCAAACACCGCCAGCGACAACAGCTCCACTTCGGCGAGCGCCTCATCGGAGCCCAGCAACTCACCGCCTATCTGCGTGAACTGGCTTCCGAAAGGAGTGTCGTCCTGCACTGCGGAATTGTCGAACCTAAAGACAGGGCCGCAATATTGCCAACGACAAGGCAGGACAGCCCGATCCAAGTTATCGAGATAGTGGCGGATGGCGGGGGCAGTGAATTCTGGACGCAGGCTGACTTCGCGGCCGCCGGGGTCGGTGAAGCTGAAGAGCTGGGAGGCGAGTTCCCCGCCGGACTTGCGCAGAAACAACTCGGTGGGTTCCAGAAGGGGGGTGTCCAGTTGGCGGTAACCGTGGCTGGAAAGAAGGGAACCCAAGCGGTGTCGCAATGCTTCACGACGCTGCAGGCGCTCACCAGTCAAATCAGACATACCGCGCAACCGCGCTAAGGCCCTGGCTGATTCTGCGGCTTGTCTGTTCATTGAATTAATGGATGACTGACGCCCTCAATTCTACACAATCCTGCCAGGAACTTGAACGATTCCCAGTCTCGATTCTCACGTTTCGATTCCCGGCTGGTCGCGAGAGCTACGGGTGGGCGTTCAGGCCGCCGTCAACATACACCGGCTGACCAGTGGAATAGTCGCAGGACTCCGAGCAAAGGTAGACCAGCAGAGGACCGATGTCTTCGGGTCGACCCTTTCGGCGAAGGGGTGTGTACCTGACCAGCAACTCCTCCAGTTGCTGCTCGATGGGCTGGTTGGTGGAGTCGATCCAGCCGGTGCCGAGGGCATTAACACGTATATTGTCTTTTCCCCATTCAACGGCGAGAGACCGTGTCAGCGAAAGCTGGGCGGCCTGGCTGGCGGCAAACGCCGACCCATTTACCATGCCACGTTCGGCCAGTTCGGAGACCACGTTGACGACCCGGCCATACTCCAGAGCAGCCATCCGAGGCAACACCTGCTGAGCGAGCAGGAAGGGCATCCTGACATTCCGGGTCTGTACCTCTTCAAAGTCGAGCTGACGAATCTCGGCCAAAGGGGCCGCGAACATGCTTCGGCAGTCGTTGACGAGAATGTCGACGCGGCCGTGACGGCTGTCGAACTCTTCAATTACCCGCACAGCGCTGACGTCGGAGCCGGCGTTCATCACTGCCCCGGAGCTTCCCGGCGGGAGGGAAGCCAGCACTGCGTCCAGCAAGGTCTGAGTGCGGGCAGCCGTGAAGACAGAGGCTCCGGCTTCGGCCAGAGCGGAAGCCAGGAACGGGCCCTCATCGCCCCCAGAAGTTGCGAATATAGCAACCTGTCCAGATAGTCCGTATTCCGGCAGGACCGGCATGTTTTGCTCCGGGTGTCCCCCTGCTGCGTCTGAGGCAGAGGCGGGAGGGTTTCAAATTCAGTTCAGTCTATGGCTCGAGAGAAACGAGTGGGGCATGTCCCGTCGGAGTAATCCCACCCGCCAGGCCGCCACCGTCGGCGATGATCATCTCGCCAGTCATGTAGTCGGAGGCGCTGGAGGACAGGAATACAGCCATAGGGCCGAAGTCTTCAGGCTTACCCAGCTTTCCGATGGGCAGGTAGTCACCAGACCGAGGGAGGCTGGAGGTGGTTGCGCCCATATCACCAGTGGGCACAAAGCCAGGTACGATACTGTTGGCCGTTACCCCGTACCGGGCCAGATTGAAGGACAGCACGCGTGTGAGTTGAATCATGCCACCCTTGCTGCAGCAATACATATAAATATCACGCCCACCGCGCATTCCGAAGCCTGACGCTACATTGATAATCTTGCCATGGCCCTGGTCAACCATTGGCTTGGATACAGCGCGGGAACAGTAGAAAGCCCCCGTCAGGTTTACGTCCATGATGCGGTGCCAGTCCTCGTCGTCGATCTCCCAAATGGGTTTACGAACGTTGTCCTGGACCGCTCCGGCGTTGTTGATGAGCACGTCGATCTTGCCGAATCGCTGGGTGGCGGCATCCATCAACGCTTGAACCTGCGCGGAATCGGTCACGTCGGTTGGTATTGAAATCGCCTCGCTTCCCAGGGCCTCAACTTCAGCGGCCGCCTCTTCGATTGGCCCGGCGCGCCGCCCGGCAATGGCCAACGTGGCGCCGGCCCGGGCCAGTGCGCGCACCATAGCCAAGCCGAGGCCCGTGCCGCCACCGGTTATTACTACCGTCCTGCCGTCAAGGCCAAGCGATTCCAGCATAGTTCCTCTTCAGCTTCGTTTCGGGCTACCCGCTTCGTTTCGGGCTACCCGCTTCGTTTCGGGCTACCCGCTTCGTTTCGGGCTACCCGCTTCGTTTCGGGCTACCCGCTTCGTTTCGGGCTACCCGCTTCGTTTCGGGCTACCCGCTTCGTTTCGGGCTACCCGCTTCGTTTCGGGCTACCCGCTTCGTTTCGGGCTACCCGCTTCGTTTCGGGCTACCCGCTTCGTTTCGGGCTACCCGCTTCGTTTCGGGCTACCCGCTTCGTTTCGGGCTACCCGCTTCGTTTCGGGCTACCCGCTTCGTTTCGGGCTACCCGCTTCGTTTCGGGCTACCCGCTTCGTTTCGGGCTACCCGCTTCGTTTCGGGCTACCCGCTTCGTTTCGGGCTACCCGCTTCGTTTCGGGCTACCCGCTTCGTTTCGGGCTACCCGCCTCGTTTCGGGCTACCCGCCTCGTTTCGGGCTACCCGCCTCGTTTCGGGCTACCCGCCTCGTTTCGGGCTACCCGCCTCGTTTCGGGCTACCCGCCTCGTTTCGGGCTACCCGCCTCGTTTCGGGCTACCCGCTTCGTTTCGGGCTACCCGCTTCGTTTCGGGCTACCCGCTTCGTTTCGGGCTACCCAAGGTTACGTCCCCGGCAGTCATGGTGAGGAGCTTTCCGGTTTCCAGCCGGAGCAAGAGATTGCCGGTTGCGTCCACGCCTTCAGCGACTCCGATCTGGGTCTCTCTGCCCGAGGTTACTTCAACGCGAGTTCCCAGATTCTCCAGAAGGCCGCTCCATTCGGGTACAGGAGAGGTGGCTCTTCCCAGGCTCATGTAGGTGTCGTCGAGATCGAGCAGCAGTTGGCGAAGAAGGGTCTCTCGCTTCACTTCGCGTCCCGCAGCAGCATTTACGCTGGTGGCGAGAGCGGAAATCTCTTCTGTTTCCGACGGATCCAACGCTATGTTCAGGCCAATCCCGAGGACAGCATAACATACGGAATCGCCGACCACGGTGCTTTCCGCCAGTATGCCAGCCGCCTTCTTTCCGCCCAACATAAGGTCGTTGGGCCACTTGATCGCAGGGAGCAGTCCGGTCGTCTTTCGCACTGCCCTGGCCGCGGCGAGCCCGCCAATGATGCTGACGAAGGGAAGTCGATCCATGTCAGGGCGAAAGACCACTGACAAGAGGAGGTTTCCTGGCTGAGAAACCCAACTGCGGCCCTGTCGGCCCCTGCCCGCTGACTGCCTTTCGGCGATGACGACCGTCCCCTCTTCGGCGCCCTGCTCAGCGAGGCGGGCGGCTTCGTCCATAGTAGAAGACAGTTGGGGGTAGTACAGGATTCTGCGGCCGACCACATGAGTGTACAGGCCCTGACGGACGGCATCGGCGACCAGGTTCGGCGTGGACACGAGTGGCTACCAGCCGTGTTCCATCTTGTCGCGGAGGATGCTTACGAGGTCAGAGACGGGCACCCGGGCCTGGTACATGGTGTCGCGGTCGCGAACAGTGACTTCGCGGTCGTCCAGGGTGTCGAAATCGACGGTAACGCAATAGGGCGTGCCAATCTCATCCTGCCGTCGGTAGCGGCGGCCAATGCTCTGGGCATCGTCGTATTGGGCATTGAAGTGGGGGCGCAAAAGGTTGTGTATGCGATGGGCGGTAGGCGTCAACCGCTCGTTGCGGCTAAGCGGCAGGACGGCGACAGTCACGGGGGCCAGCCGTCGGTGGATGCGGGAGACCACGCGCACTGCATTGCCATCGGGTTCCTCGTCGTATGCGTCCAGCCAGAAAGCCAGCGTGGCGCGGTCCACACCACCGGATGGCTCAATAACGTATGGGTAGTAGCGGGCCTGCAGCTCATCGTCGAAGTAACTCAGGTCCTCGCCGCTGAACTCGGCGTGCTGCTTCAGGTCAAAATCGGTTCGGTCAGCTATGCCTTCGAGCTCGGCCCACCCCCAAGGAAAGCGATACTCAATGTCGAAGCAGTCCTTGGCGTAGTGGGCCAATTCGTCCGGGCCGTGACGCCGGAGGCGAAGATTTTCGGCCCGGATGCCGAGGTCGACGTACCATTGGAAGCGGTCCTTTACCCAGCGGTCCAGCCACTGGAGGTCCGTTTCGGGCTTAACGAAGAACTCAACCTCCATCTGCTCGAACTCCCGGGTACGGAAGGTGAAGTTGCCCGGCGTTATCTCGTTGCGGAAGGACTTGCCAATCTGGCCGATGCCAAAGGGAAGCTTCTTTCGGGAAGAGTTCACGACGTTAGGGAAGTTAACGAAGATGCCCTGCGCCGTCTCCGGTCGCAGCCAGACCTCGTGGGCCGTATCCTCGACGGGACCCATGAAGGTGCGGAACATCAGGTTGAACCGGCGAGGTTCGGTCAGCTCTCCTTCACATGCCGGGCAGCGTATGTTGCACGCCGCCTCCGCGGCAACGGGGTCAGCAGGATCGATGCCCTTTTCCTCGAGCAAATGGTCCTGGCGAAAACGCTGGTTGCACTCCCGGCACTCGACCAGCGGGTCGCTGAAGTTCTCGACGTGGCCGCTGGCCTCCCACGCACGAGGGTGCATCAGGATCGCGGCGTCGAGCCCGACCATGTCGTCGCGGCCCGCGATAACGGAACGCCACCACGCTTCCTTCACGTTCCGCTTCAGTTCCACTCCCAGAGGCCCGTAGTCCCAGGTGGAACCAAGGCCGCCGTAGATTTCGCTACTTTGGAACACGAAGCCGCGACGCTTGGACAGCGAAAGAATCTTGTCCATGTCTGCGTAAGGCAGGGAGCGGGCCAAGAGGGGCCTCCTGAATAACGTATAGGTGTTGGAAGTGGGCGGCCATTGGGGGTTGGAGGAAGTTGGGCCGGCTAGACGGGCTTCACCGCCATGGCCTCTCCGAAAGCTATGGCGCCGGATGCTCCCGGGTTTACCTTCCACTGGTCGAGCAGTTGCTTCCACTCGTCGAGATTGTCCTGGGTGGCCAGACCGAAATGGAGCAGCGCTGCCACAACCGCGGGCGAGAAAAACCACTCCGAGATGAACCCGTGCAGGAACTCCACGTCTGCGGCAGAGCTGAAGGAGTCGAAAGAGGCAGATACCTGTATGTCGCTGAATCCCGCTTCCAGCAGGGCCACCTTCAGTTCCTTGCCGAAATCGGGGTGGCCGCCGTTCCCCCGGACCAGGCTCGAGAATACACTCCAAGCCTCTGTTATCTGCGGAGGCTGGGGTTCCAAGTACGATGACGCGATGTTGGCTTCGCGGCCGGCAATGATTCCGCCCGGCTTTAGTACCCGCTTGACTTCGGCGAGAGCAGCCCTGGTATCGGGTATCTGCATGAGGACGGCGTGGCAGTGGGCTACGTCGAAGGTATCGTCCTCAAATGGGAGATCAGTGACGTTGCCAAGATGAAAGGCCATGTTGTTATGGCCCCCGTCCTTCGCGGCACTGCGGGCCAGTTCTATCTGGGAATCCTCCATGTCGATGCCATGAAGTTCGCCAGGCTCGATCAGTTCCGCGAGACCTACGGAGACTGTCCCCGGTCCACATCCGAAGTCCAGCAATTTCATGCCCGCCCTGAGGTGAGGCAGCAGATATGCGGCGTGAGTGGCGGCGCTTCTCCGATCAAGAAGCTGCCGGAACTCCTGGCTATAGCCCATCGTGTACGCGGTGGACTCCCTTGGCGGGTCTGCCATGTCTTTCTACCCTTTGCCTGTTGTTCCGGGGCTGATATTGCCGACCCTTAAATTATACATTTCAGCCGCTCTATCTGCCTTGCAGTTTGACATCCTTACCCAGATGTTTTGGCTTGTCGGTTCTTCTCTTGTACAAGGCAGACTCCTTAGCCCGAATCCACCGATAGAGGACGTCAGGTTAGCGACCTGAAGTGGTCAAAGGGTGCTCCTCTGAATCTGGGATAATGGTTTTCGAGAAAGGAAACCGACCCCAGAAAAGGAGCGCCCAATTGATGCTACCACGCAACCATCCCGACCGTATTCGCATTGTCTTTGACGACCACCGTCTGGTGGCCAATGCCGGCCTGCTCCTGCCGGCCACTCTCGCCCAACACCTGGGCCTGGGGGAACTCGTAGACCATCACCTCAATCTCGGCAGCGCGCCGGGCCGGGCCAACGCCGGCGACAAGATGATGACCCTGGTCGCCTCTGCCCTGGCTGGCGGCGATTGCATCGACGACGCCGATGCGCTGCGCGCCGGTGGGACGGCCGGTGTTCTCGACTGTAGGGTCAAGGCGCCATCCACCCTGGGCACCTTCCTGCGCAGCTTCCGCTGGGGCCATGTCCGTCAGCTGGACCGGGTGATCCGGGAACTGCTGGCCCGGGCCTGGGCCGCCGGGGCGGGACCCGGCGACGCGCCGTTCACCATCGATCTGGACTCCACCATCTGCGAGACCTACGGACTGGCCAAGGAGGGGGCGCGACACCACGGCTATACCGGCAAGCGGGGCTATCACCCGCTGTTGGCCGTGGCCGCCGGCACCGGCGACGTGTTGATGTCCCGGCTGCGCGAGGGCCGGGCCAACACTGTTCGGGGCGCCGCCCACTTCCTGCGCGAGACGGTGGGACGGGTGCGCTACGCCGGCGCCAGGGGCCGACTCACGGTGCGGGCCGACAGCGGCTTCTATGCCCACGCCATCGTCGCCGTCTGCCGCAAGATGGATGTCCGCTACTCCATCACCATCCGCCAGCACAAAAGCCTGCGCAATCTCATCGAGGCCATACCCGAGACGGATTGGACGCCCATCCCATACTGGATGGACGGCGCCGCCGATGTGGCCGAGACCACCTACACTCCCTTTGAGAGTGAGGCCGGCGCCGCGCCGGTGCGGCTCATCGTCCGGCGTGTGAAGCCCACGCCCGGTTCCCAACTGGCCCTCTTCGCCACCTACAGCTATCACGGATTCATCACCGACCGGGACGGGGAGACCCTGGAGCTGGAGGCCGACCACCGCCGCCACGCCGAGATCGAGAACGCCATCCGGGACCTCAAGTACGGCGTCGGGCTGAACCACCTGCCGTCCGGCCGATTCGCCGCCAACGGCGCTTGGCTGGCGGTACAGGTGATGGCCCACAACCTGGCCCGCTGGACGGCCCGCATCGGCTTGCGCGAGCAGATCGTGACCACCAAGACCCTCCGGCGTCGGTTCTTCGCCCTGGCGGGACGGACCACCCGCTCGGCGCGCCGCCTCACTTTGCATCTTCCCAAGCATTGGCCCTGGGAAACCCAGTTCAGCAGCGCCCTGGCCCGGCTGCGAGCCATTCCACTCCCCGCCTGACGGCGCTGTCCGCAACCGCCCCAACACCTCCAAACTCGCGTCCGCCCCGCCCGCGAGTGCATCCTGCTGCGTCCGATCTCACTATCACGCGATTCCCAGCCTCCATAGACCGCTCTCCAGGTCCGGTGCGGCTACTGAAAACCCTCGCGGGGTCACATCGGTCCAATGGAGCCCAGGCTTTCTCCCTTGCAGGCTCCCTCATCCCAATTTGCCCAGCATTCACGCCTCCCATCGGTGGATTCGGGTTTAGAATCCTGAGACGAACTGAATCAAGGTTCGGTTGACATTCCACTTGACGCTTGTTAAATTTTTAGTCCCACTGAATCGTGTGCGGAGCTTTACGTATGCCTACTGTCAATCAATTGGTCCGGAAGGGCCGGAAACCGGTACGAAATCGGACCAAGGCCCCGGCGATGCACTGGGTGCAGAATTCACTGCGCAACCGCGTGAAATGGGGCTCTGGCTGCCCGCAGCGGCGGGGTGTGTGCATCCAGGTGAGGACCATGACCCCGAAGAAGCCCAACTCGGCGCTACGGAAGATCGCGCGTGTACGGCTGACTAACGGGGTCGAAGTAACGGCCTACATCGGCGGAGAAGGCCACAACCTGCAGGAGCACTCCGTGGTCCTTATTCGCGGCGGCAGGGTCAAGGACCTTCCAGGCGTTCGTTACCACGTGGTACGGAGCGCCCTTGACTGCGAGGGCGTAAACGACCGGCGGCAGGGACGCAGCAAATATGGAGCAACCAGGCCGCGCCGCGCGCAGTAGCAGCAAACGGATGCCGAGATTCCGGCGGACCTTGCGTAGCAGCAATAGGACGCCGGAAACTGATCTCTAAGGTGTGTTGACAAATGTCCAGAAGGAGACGCGCTGAGCGTCGGTTGACCACGCCCGACCCGCGCTTCAATAACGTTGAGCTAGCCCGGTTTATCAACCGGCTGATGTTGCGAGGAAAGAAATCCATCGCCCAGCGGCTGGCATATAATGCTTTTACCATAATACAGAGCGAATCGAACCGCGAGCCGCTGGAGGTATTTCAGCAGGCCCTGCGCAATGCCACTCCTGCGGTGGAAGTGCGGCCCAAGCGTGTGGGCGGCGCGACCATCCAGGTGCCTACAGAACTGCGTACGGAACGCAGTGAGGCACTGGCGATGCGCTGGCTGATCCGAGGAGCCCGGTCGCGCAAGGGAATTCCCATGCGCCGTGGCCTGGCACTGGAGCTGATGGAGGCCTCGCGCGGTGAGGGGTCGGCGGTACGCCGAAGGGAGGAGTTGCACAGAATGGCAGAGGCCAATCGAGCATTTGTCCACTACCGCCGGTAATTCCGGCTTGTGGTAGCGCAAAGAGGATTGCCCGCCCCTTCCAAGTGCCCAACGACATGCAAAACGCTTTCCCGATTGATAAGATCCGGAACATCGGATTCATTGCTCATATCGACGCAGGCAAGACCACAGTAACCGAACAGGTACTCTACGCCACTGGCCGGATTCATCGTGTCGGCGGCGTGGACGACGGAACAACCGCAATGGACTGGATGCCCCAAGAAAAGGAAAGGGGCATTACAATCACTGCAGCAGCCACCACAGCCCAGTGGCAAGACTGCCGCATAAATATCATCGACACCCCCGGACACGTGGATTTCACCGCCGAAGTGGAGCGCTCGTTGAGGGTTCTCGACGGCGGTGTAGTTGTCCTTGATGCTGTGGCCGGTGTGCAGTCCCAGTCGGAAACGGTCTGGCGACAAGCGGATACCTATTCGGTACCGAGAATCTGCTTCGTAAACAAGATGGACCGTGTGGGTGCCAGCTATGAGCGCACCCTGGAGTCCATCCGCAGGCGACTGAACGGCAATCCGGTCCCCATCCAACTCCCAATGGGTGAGGAAGAACAGTTTTGCGGCACTATCGATCTGATCGGTGGCTGCGCGACCGTTTACCCGGTTGGCCGCGGCCGTCGTGTCAGTGCTGAAGACTACGAGAATGTCCCCGTACCTGCCGAATTTGAAGAGGACTATTACCGCTATCGTCAGGAGATGATAGAAAAGATAGTCGAGACGGATGAGCAACTGCTCATCCGTTATCTTGAGGGCGAGGAACTCTCCCCTGAAGACCTGCGAGACGCGCTGCGTCGAGCCACTGTAGACCGGACGCTGGTCCCGGTGCTGTGCGGGAGTGCAATCTCAGGCAAGGGAATTCATCCCTTGCTGGATGCGGTCCTGTCTTTCCTCCCATCTCCCGCGGATGTCCCGCCAGTGGAGGGCATCAATCCGCAGACCGAAGAATCGGAACTCCGCTACCCCGAAGATGACGGCCCTCTGGCGGCTCTTGCTTTCAAGGTAGCGACGGACCCGTACGTAGGGCGACTGGTGTTCCTGCGGGTTTACTCCGGAAGAGTGAAGTCCGGTGCGTCCGTGCATAATGTTTCCAGGCATGGCCGGGAACGCATGGGCCGGCTGCTCCTGATGCACGCCAATCACCGAGAGGAAATGGAGGACATTGCGGCGGGCAATATCTGCGCCGCAGTAGGACTCAAAAACACCTTCACCGGTGACACCATCTGTGCCGACCTAGGCCAGGTCATCCTTGAGCCTCCGAAGTTCCCGAGCCCTGTAGTGTCCGTGGCCATCGAGCCGATGACGCGTGCGGACCAGGATCGCCTGAGCGACGCGCTGCGAAAGTTGTCAGACGAAGATCCGACTTTCATTGTAAGGTTCAACGAAGAAACCGGCCAGACCGTTATGTCCGGAATGGGTGAATTGCACCTGGAAGTGCTGGTGGACCGAATGCGCCGGGAGTTCAACGTCGAAGCGCAGGTGGGGCGCCCCAGGGTCTCATACCGTGAGAGCCTGACCCGGCAATACCGCTCCGATGCTCGTTTCGTCAGGCAAACGGGTGGCCACGGGCAGTATGGACATGTGGTGCTGGACCTGGAGCCGCTCGACAGAGGCGAAGGCATACAGTTCGTTAACGGAATCGCTGGTGGAGTCATCCCACGCGAATACATCCCCGCCATTGAACGCGGGGTGCGCCAAGCACTGGACAATGGACCGCTTGGCGGTTATCCTCTTGTGGATTTAAAAGTCTCGCTTGTTGACGGTAGCTATCATACTGTCGACTCTTCCGAGATGGCTTTCCGGAGCGCCGGTATGATGGCGATCAGGGAAGGGGTCAGAAAGGCAGGCCCCGTCCTCTTGGAACCCATCACCGAACTCGAGGTAGTTACGCCCGGCGATTTTCTGAGCGACGTGATAGGCGATCTAGGCACGCGTCGCGCCCAGATACGCACCATCGAAGGTCAGGAAGGCATACAGACCGTGCGAGCGCTGGTACCGCTGGGAGAGACCTTCTCCTACACGACGGCGCTTCGTTCGATCACCCAAGGACGGGCCTCCTTCACAATGGAGTTCCGCTACTATGAACCGGTTCCCGAAGGGTTGCTCCGAACCCTGCTTTAGCCGGTTACGGCTAGAAGCACTGGGGCTCAGTCGGTGCAGCTCTTCGGGTTTAATCTTTAATGAACCAGTTGCGAAAAGGGCAGAAATGCCCGACAGGCTGAAGAAGGCGTATGCAGACTAGGCAGAAAGTCAGGATTATCCTGAAGGCGTTCGACCACAAGATGCTGGACCTTTCGACTGGCCAGATAGTGGAGACTGCCGAAAGAACGGGAGCAAGGGTCGCTGGACCGGTGCCGCTCCCGACGCACATACGCCGCTTCTGTGTCATACGAGGGCCGCACGTAGACAAGGACTCACGGGAGCACTTTGAAATCCGCACCCACAAGCGGCTAATCGACATACTGGAACCCACGTCCAAGACCATCGACTCTTTGACAAGGCTCAACCTCCCGGCAGGGGTTGACATCTCTATTAAACTCTAGGTCTGACTTTTCAGGCCGCGTCCAGCAACCGACGGGCGTACTAGAAGGCTAACCAGATATGCTTCGGGGATTTCTAGGAAAAAAAATAGGCATGACCCAGATCTTCGGGGAAAACGGAGGCGTTATCCCCGTGACGCTTATAGAAGCCGGACCCTGCGTCGTGACCCAGGTCAAGACCAAGGACACTGACGGCTATGAAGCAGTCCAGCTTGGCTATGGGGATGTCAAGAAACCCAACAAGCCCATGCAGGGCCACTTCCGAACCAGCAAGGCCAGCCGGTACCTGCGGGAAGTCAAGGCCGACGACCCTGCGGAGTACTCTGTAGGTCAGATGGTGGCCGTCGACATTTTCACTGAAGGTGAAAAAGTCGATATCATTGGCCGATCCAAGGGACGAGGCTTTGCAGGCACCATGAAGCGGCACGGCTTCGGCGGCGGGCCCCGGACTCACGGTCAATCTGACCGGGCGCGCGCTCCTGGCTCAATCGGCGGAGGCACCACTCCTGGAAAGGTGTTTAAGGGCCTGAAGATGGCTGGGCACATGGGCGACCGCCGGGTAACCGTCAAGGGACTCGAAATAATCGGTGTAGACACCGACAGGAACATAATAATTGTCAAGGGAGGCGTCCCGGGTGCGCCCAACAGCCTTGTTCAAATCAGGCGGGCGGCTTAACGCGTCAGGCAGCATCGTTATGCAAGTTGTAGTAAAGAATCAGGCAGGCGACGCCGTTGAGAACATTGAACTCAACGATGCCGTATTCAATGTGCCAATGAACCCGTCGCTGGTGCATCAGGCGATGGTCATCTATCAATCGAATCGCCGGCAGGGCACGCACGACACGAAAACGCGCGCCGAAGTATCAGGCGGCGGCCGTAAACCGTGGATCCAGAAGCACACGGGCCGGGCACGACAGGGCAGCACGCGAGCGCCGCAGTGGCGGCATGGCGGTGTGGCCTTCGGTCCGCATCCCCGCAGTTACCGGAAGGCGCTGCCAAAGCGGATGAAGCGGCATGCTCTTCGCTGTGTGCTGTCGGACAAGGTCCGTAACGACCGGCTGGTCTGTCTCGATTCCATGGACGGAATTGACGGCAGGACCCGCTCCATGATCGGCATGCTGGAACGTCTGAATATTTCCGGGTCGGCAGTAGTAGTAACGCGGGACTCAGACCAGAATGTGGTCCGGGCGGCAGGTAATCTGAAGAAAATTTACACCATCCCGGTGAACCAGCTGAACGCCGAAATTCTCCTGGGCAAGGATACATTGGTTCTTACAGTGGAGGCCGCTCGCTGGGCCGAAGAAGCCTTGGCCTCCGAGCCCCACGGCCGCCGGGGGCGGAAGTTTAGTCCAAGCTCGACGAGAGAGGGCATCGATGCTGAGGTAGAGCCTGTTTCGGTATTAAACGAATCGGAATTCTCTGAAACGGTATCAGAGGCAACATCCGATACCGGGGCTGAGGAGGACGGTGAGTAGATGGACATTCACCGAGTTCTGGTCAAACCGACCATCACTGAAAAAAGCACAATCCTGCAGGAAACAGGAAAGTACACCTTTGAAATTGCACCCAAGGCCAACAAGGTTGAGGTCAAGGAGGCAGTCGAGAAGAGTTTCAACGTCACCGTGCTGGACGTTAACGTTTCCAAGCTTCGGGGCAAGCAAAAACGCTACGGTCCCCGGTCTGTGAAGCAACCCGATGTCAAGAAAGCAGTTGTGACCCTCAAACAAGGTGATCGCATTAATCTCATTGAAGGACTCTAGGGGCCTGCCATGCCTCTGAAAAACTTTCGACCCATAACGCCGGGAACCCGGAACGCGGTGCGGGCTTCTTTTGAGGAGCTGACCACCGACAAGCCGGAAAAGACCCTCATATCCAGAAAGCAGAATCACGCGGGGCGAAACAACCGCGGCCGCATCACCACCCGAGCCCGTGGTGGTGGATCGAAGCGGATGTATCGCCACGTGGATTTCAAGAGGAAGAAGGACGGGGTGCCGGCCAAGGTGCAGTCCATTGAGTACGATCCAAACCGGACGACTCGGATTGCCCTAATTTTCTACGCAGATGGGGAAAAGAGCTATATCCTGGCGCCACACGGGTTGGCGGTAGGTGACAAAGTCCAGTCCGGCCCTGACGCAGAAGTCAGCCTAGGGAATACGCTGCCTCTCACCAACATTCCCACTGGCACGGTGGTGCACAACCTGGAATTGACACCGGGACGCGGTGGTCAATTGGTACGGGGCGCAGGCACGGGAGCCCAGGTGCTTTCCAGGGAGGGTGAGTATGTGCTTATTCGCCTACCGTCAGGCCAGATGCGCCGGATTCTCCTCCGTTGCCGCGCCAGTATCGGCCAGCTATCCAACCCTGATCACAAGAACGAAAGTCTCGGCAAGGCAGGTGCCTCGAGACACATGGGGCGTCGCCCCAAAGTGCGCGGCGTAGCCAAGAATCCGGTCGATCATCCTCACGGCGGTGGTGAAGGCCGTTCCCCGATTGGGATGCCAGGGCCGAAATCGCCGTGGGGCAAACCGACCCTGGGCTACAAGACGCGAAATAAGAAGAAGGCCTCAAGCAAGTTCATCGTGCGCCGGGGCAGGAGACGCTAGAATGTCCCGTTCCATCAAGAAGGGACCTTACGTGCACCCTAAGCTGACAAAGAAAGTTGACCAGGTGCAGCGCTCCGGCGCGAACACTGTGATCCGCACGTGGTCGCGAGCCTCCATGATCATGCCGGAAATGGTAGGGTTGACTATTGGAGTGCATGACGGACGCCGTCATGTTCCGGTGTTCATCACCGAGAACATGGTCGGTCACCGGCTGGGAGAGTTTTCTCCGACGCGTACATACCGGGGCCACGTTGCCCGTTCGGAACGTTCCAGTAGGGTGAGGTAAGGGCTTGCCACCAGTTAGAGCAGTAGCTAAACAGCTTGGAGCCTCCCAAAAGAGACTCAAGCCCATCCTGGACCTAGTGCGTGGCCAGAGGGTGGACGACGCGCTGAACACACTCCGCCTCTTGCCCTCTCCATGGGCCAAACCTGTGGCCAAGGTGGTGCAGTCGGCTGCGGCCAATGCCGAAAACAACCTACTTATGGACCGCGACAATTTGCGGATCATCCAGATAACTGCTGATAGCGCGACCTCTTTGAAGCGGTTCAGGCCGCGGGCGCGAGGGCGCATTGGGCGAATTACCAAGCGCGCCAGCCACGTAACAGTGGTGGTGGACGAGGAATAGGAGACAGAGGAATGGGCCACAAAACCCATCCATACGGCTTTCGCTTGGGCATTATCAAGGACTGGAAGGCCCACTGGTATGCTGGCAAGGGCTCTTCGTATCGGGCGCTGGTCAAAGAAGACCTGGAATTGCGGGAATGCATCCGCGGCGAGTACCAATCGTTTTCGGACGCGGGTATCGCCAATGTGGTGATCGACCGTGGGGCCCAGGATAGCGTGATTGACATCCATTCGGCGCGACCTGGCATCCTTATAGGTCGCGACGGAGAGCGGGTCAAGAACCTGCGCGCCAAGCTGGAAGCCATCACCAAGAGCCGGGTGCAGCTCAACATCAAGGAGATGGAGCAGCCGGAGCTTAATGCGTACCTGGTAGCGCGGAACGTTGCCGATCAGCTCGAACGGCGAGTGGCCTATCGTCGCGCCATGCGGCAAGCAGCGCAAAGGGCCATGCAGGCGGGGGCCGAAGGTATCAAGATAATCGTGAAGGGACGCATCTCCGGGTCTGAAATTGCCCGCACGGAAAAGTTGATGCTCGGGCAGGTCCCTTTGCACACCCTCAGGGCCGATATCGATTATGCCTTGGCGGAAGCCCATACCGTTATGGGTCGCGTCGGGGTGAAAGTGTGGGTGTACACCGGGGAAGTGATGCCGGTGCGTGCAGAAGAGGCCGCCGAACTGGAGACTATTGAAGTCACCGTGCAAGCCGGCGACCCGGATGTAGATTTGGAGCAGTTGCTCGACCAGGACAACTGATGACCGAACCGGTATCATTCTTAACAAGCAGACGACTAAAAAGGGCAGGCAACCAAGGGTTAACGGGAGAAACCGATGCTGCAACCGAAACGAACAAAGTACAGGAAGCATTTTCGCGGCCGTATGCGTGGCGCCGCTACCGACAGCAGTGTCAATTCCGGCGAGGTCGGTCTGAAGGCCATGGAACCGTGCTGGATCACATCCCGACAGATTGAATCAGCCCGCGTAGCAGTTACGCGCCACCTCAAACGCGGCGGGCAGGTCTGGGTGCGTGTGTTCCCTGACAAGTCGGTCAGCAAGAAGCCGGCCGAGACCCGGATGGGTGGCGGTAAGGCTGCAGTGGACTACTGGGTGGCCGTAGTCAAACCTGGACGCATCCTCTTCGAAGTGGCTGGCGTTCCGCCGAATGAAGCTGTAGAAGCCCTGCGCCTGGCATCGCAGAAGTTGCCCATTGCCACCAAGACCGTGTTCCGAGACCGCCTGGCCACCGCGGCCAGCAATGGGGTTGCTTAGCTGAATCATGCGTATCCACGAAGTTAGAGAACTCCATGACGAGCAACTCCATGAGGAATTGGATAAGGCCGGACGCGAATTGATGAACCTCAGGTTCAGAGCCGCGACCAACCAGTTGCCCGACTCAAACGAGCCGAAATCTGTAAGGAAGACTATCGCCCGCCTGCGCACAGTGATCCGCGAGCGGCAGATGTTGGAGGACCGCTAGTGGTCACCCGCGCTAGGCACAAGGTGCGCACCGGGTTCGTGGTGCGCGTCAAACAGGAAAAGACGGCCATTGTGGAAATGGTCTGGAAACAGCGGCACAGGCTGTACCGCAAACAGATGCGGAGAGTGGCACGTTTCTACGTGCACGATCCCGAAAACCAGTGCCATGTTGGCGATGTAGTCCGCATTGAGGAGACTCGACCGATTTCCAAAACGAAGCACTGGCGGTTGTTGGAGATCCTGGAGCGACGGCAGGTGGCGGAGATTCGCCCCATTGAATTGGAAGGAGACGCCGTAACCGTTGTGGAAGAGGAAATCGAAGACGAAGTACTCGATATGGACGAGGATATAGACCAAGATATACTCGACCAACTCACCGTCGGCGACTTTGGCGAAGTAGGCGAAGAAATCGATTAGCTAGCTAAGGTAGGCTTCGGGTGGAAGGCCGCCCGGTGGCTACTCAAGGAACACCTGTATGATTCAAACCTATACGAGGCTGACGGTGGCGGACAATAGTGGCGCCAAAGTCATCCGTTTGATCAACATACCCGGCAGTAGCAAGCGCAAGTACGCCGGCGTGGGAGATATCGTCGTCTGCAACGTTCGTGAGGCTGTGCCCAACTCCCCGGTGCGGAAGGGGGACGTGGTCCGGGCAGTCGTGATACGGCAGGCCCAAGGCCGGAAGCGACCCGACGGAACGTATATAAAGTTCGATGATAACGCAGCGGTCCTCATCGCGGAGAACCTGAACCCGCGCGGCACACGAATCTTCGGCCCCGTTGCACGAGAGCTCCGCGACCGCGGGTTCATGCGTATAGTTTCCTTGGCCCCGGAGGTTGTTTAATGCGTATCCGAGCCGGCGATATGGTGCTGGTCATCGCGGGGCGGGATAAAGGGAAGACCGGTCGTGTGGATCGCAATCTGCCTGCCAGAGAAAGGGTGGTGGTGGAAGGCGTGAACATTGTGACCAAGCACATGCGAGCCCGCCCAGGTGTAAGGCAGTCTGGACGCATTCAAATGGAGGCACCACTACACGTCTCCAATGTGGTTCTTATCTGCAACAAGTGCAATCAGCCAACCAGGCCACGAATCGCGTTTCTGGAAACCGGATCCCGGGTGCGCTCGTGCACCAAGTGTCAGGAAGTAATCGACGATGCTCGATGACGAAACACAGCAGGAAGTACAGGAAGCTGCCGCCGGGGAGCGCCGCGAGCGTTCGGGCAGGAGACAGAGAGGCGGAGATTCTGCTACGGCGGTTGCCGAATCGGCAGAGGGGGCCCCAGTTCCTCGCCTGAAGAATCGATTCCGAGAGGAAATCGTCCCTCAGATGGTGCGGGAGTTCAGCTATTCGAATTCTATGGAGGTGCCTCGCCTCCAGAAGATTGTGTTGAACGTTGGACTGGGCGAAGCTCTGGTCAACGGACGTGCTATGGAAGCCGCCGTTCAGGACCTGACTACCATCAGCGGACAGAAGCCCATAATCACTCGAGCTCGCAAGTCCATAGCGGGTTTCAAGATACGGCAGGGGAACGCGATTGGCGCGGCGGTTACACTTCGCGGCGACCGGATGTATCACTTCCTTGACCGCTTGGTAAATACTGCGCTGCCCCGTATTCGGGACTTCCGCGGTATTCCTAGACGCGGCATGGATGGGCGGGGCAATTTTTCCATAGGCATAAGAGAACAGATCATTTTCCCTGAAATCGATTACAACTCCATAGACAGGATCCGGGGACTCCAGGTGACCATCGCGACCACGGCTCGGAACGACGCCGAAGCGATGCGGTTATTGGAACTCTATGGATTCCCGTTTATCCGCGAAGCGTAACGGAGGAGCGGCGTGGCGAAAACTTCCCAGATACAAAAGTGGCTGAAGAAGCCGAAATACCCAATGCGAGCCTATAACCGCTGCGGTCGCTGTGGTCGCCCTCGCGCTTACATTCGCCACGTCGGACTTTGCCGGATCTGCTTCAGGGAACTGGCCCTGACCGGCGAATTGCCCGGTGTACGGAAGGCAAGCCTGTAGGCTGGCCGGACGGTTGAAGCACTAGAATCATCCTCATTGACTTAGAGACGAGGAGCAGATGCCCGTAACCGACCCTATAGCTGATATGCTCACCCGAATCCGCAACGCCATTCAGGCGAGGCACGATTCGGTGATGATGCCCCATTCCAAAATGAAGCTGTCACTTGCCAGGATTCTCAAAGAAGAGGGCTTCATCAGGGACTACGATACCCCCAGAGGACAGGCTCACCCAACGCTTCGCGTACATCTTTCGTACCGGGAAGGCCGACAGTCGGCTATTGCGGGACTCAAGCGAGTGAGCAAGCCTGGTTTAAGGGTCTATGTTGGCAAGGGTGAAATCCCCAGGGTTTACGGTGGTCTTGGCTTGGCCATCGTGTCCACTTCCCGCGGGGTTATGGCGGGGCGGAGGGCCTGGCGAGAGGGCATCGGAGGAGAATTGCTCTGTTATGTCTGGTGAAGGAAACGGCAAGGCCTCTGGCCGCACTCTGTCGCGCATAGGCCGCAAGACGATTCCCATCCCCGGCGGCGTAACTGTCGAAGTGGGGTACGGAGAGGTTAAGGTTACGGGACCCCAGGGTTCTTTGACCCAGAACTACCACCCTGAGGTAGTGGTCAAGGTCGAAGGGGACGAGGTCATCGTTGAACGGCTTAGTGAGCGCAAGTTCCATCATGCCCTGCACGGCTTGACTCGCAGCCTTATCGCCAACGCGGTCACAGGTGTAACGGAGGGTTACAGCCGTACCCTTGAGCTCATGGGAGTGGGGTATCGCGTGCAAGCATCCGGTAACGGTGTTGTTCTCAGCGTGGGCTACAGCCATCCGGTGGAAATTCATCCGCCCGATGGTGTGACCATGGAAGTGGAAGGAAACAACCGAGTACACGTTCGGGGCATCGACAAGCAAAAAGTCGGCCAGGTTGCGGCCCGGGTACGCAAGGTCAGGCCACCGAATGCCTATAAGGAAAAGGGCATCCGCTATCAAGGTGAAGTGCTCCGGTTCAAGCCCGGAAAATCGGCCGCACGCAAGGCGTAGTCAAATACCAAGGCCTGAAAAAGAAATGGCCGGCGCGCCTCGGATTACCGGGCGCGCCAAATAATCGAGTCATATATGCCAAAAGACAAGAATGCAAGACACCTGCGCAAGGTACGCCAGGCGAGGGTGCGAAAAAAAGTTTCCGGCACGCCGGAGCGTCCGAGGCTTTCGGTCTTCCGTAGCCTGAAGCACATTTACGCGCAAATAATTGACGATACTTTGGGACGAACCATTGTTTCCGCATCCAGCCAAGAATCGCTGGAAGGGACTAGTGAAGCGGTGGCTGGCCCCAAGATTGACGTATCAACGGCCGTAGGGAAAGCCTTGGGCGAGAGGGCGTTGGCGGCCGGTGTATCCCAGGTCGTGTTCGACCGGGGCGGTTGCAAGTATCATGGGCGCGTCAAGGCACTGGCTGATGGATCGCGCGAGGCAGGGTTGAAATTCTAGCCCGCGCCCTCGCAGTTTAACGGCAAGAATCAGGGAGGTACTAACCTCATATGGTAACAGCTCCTCCGAGTAGGCGGGGAGGACCAGGCAGGGCCGGTGGCCCTGGCCGGGGAGGCCCGCCGGGACAGAACAGGCAATCTCGCGACGGTGGTGGAGGTCGTGGCCCCCGAGACGGAAGGCCGCCCCGGGAACGTGGTCCGCGCGAGGACGATAGCGGCGGATTCCAGGAGCGCGTGGTCTATACGCGCCGCATTGCCAAGGTTGTTAAGGGAGGCAGGCGCCTTCGTTTCAACGCCTTGGTGGTCGTAGGCGACGGACAGGGCACAGTGGGCGCCGGGTTAGGCAAGGCGCTGGTAATTCCGGATGCCGTTCGAAAAGGAAATGCCGTAGCGCGAAGGGGCATGGTCACCATCCCTCTTCGCGGAAACACCATTCCCCAGCAGATCACGGTAAAGAAAGGCGCCACAATCGTTCTGATCAAACCGGCCCGAGAAGGTACAGGGGTGATCGCCGCAGGAGCTATGCGTGCCATCCTTGAGCTTGGTGGAGTGAAGGACGTGGTTGGCAAGTCCCTGGGGTCGCGCAACCCCATTAACATCGTTTACGCCACGTTGGAAGCTCTCAGACAGCTGCGGGACCCGGCTACCGAGTTGGCCAAGCGCGGCATACGTCCCTCCGCCTCGCAGTCCAACGGGACGGGCGAGTCGGAAGGAAAAGGACCGGAAACAAGCTAATCAGTGGTCCGTTGCAGAAATGCAACCGGCCTGCGGGAACTCTCTATGTCGGAACTGAAAATTACTTGGACACGGAGTTGCATTGGGCGACCCAAGAACCAGAGGGACATTATCCGCTCCCTTGGGTTGCACCGGTTGCATCACACCGTGGTACACCAAAACTCTCCCACCATTCGCGGAATGGTCAAGAAGGTTGAACACCTGCTGCGAGTGGAAGAGGTTGGAGACTCGGCATGATGCAGCATCAGGTGGCGCCATCCAAAGGGGCACGCCGTAATCGCAAGCGGGTGGGTCGTGGGGATTCCGCAGGCCAGGGAAGCACTGGTGGTCGTGGGATGAAGGGCCAAAAATCTCGGTCGGGCGGCGGTCCCCGCCTGGGATTTGAAGGTGGCCAGCTTCCGATCATCAAGGCACTGCCGATGCGGCGTGGTTTCACGAACATATTCAAGACATATTACTCCTTGGTGAAACTCGAGACCTTGGACCAGTTTGAGTCTGGCGAGATCGTGACTCCAGAGGTTCTGGTGGAACGAGGGTACGTCCGGAACCTCAACCGCCCCATAAAGATCGTCGGCGGAGGAGAACTGACCAAGCCGCTGACCGTTGTTGCCGACAAGTTCACCCACACGGCCCGAGAGGCGATTGCGTCCGCCAACGGCACAGTGGAGGAAGCGAACGGCTGATGATGGCCGCGGAGACACAGGGGGGGCGATTTCCTAGGCTGCTGCAGGCAGCCATAGATGCGTTCAGCCTCCCTGACCTGCGGGCCAAAATCCTGTTTACGCTCGCCATCCTGGCGCTCTACCGTTTCGTGGCCCACATTCCGCTGCCCGGCATCGACCAGGTGCAGCTGGACAACCTGTTCCGCAACAACGAGCTTCTGGGATTCCTGGACCTGTTCAGCGGCGGCGCACTCAGCCGGATGAGCATCGTTGCGCTGGGCGTCTTTCCTTATATCACTGCCTCCATCGTCATCCAGTTGCTCACGCCAGTGTTCCCTCAGCTGCAGGAGATCTCGCGAGAGGGAGAAGCCGGACGAGCCAAGATGAACCGAATCATCCATTGGCTCACCGTTCCGATTGCATTGGCGCAAGGCTATGGCCAGTTGGTGCTGCTCCAACAGAGCAATGTCCTGACCAATGTGGGGTTCACAGGCGACGCGCTCCTGCCGACGGTTGCCGCGCTGCTCTCCATCACTGCCGGCACAATGTTCCTAGTGTGGCTTGGAGAGATGATCACCGAGCGGGGCATCGGCAACGGTATTTCGCTGATCATTTTCGCAGGCATAGTTGCCGGTTTTCCGAGCCTGCTCACCCAGGGGTTCTTGGATCGAGACAATGTGTTGGGTATCGGCTTCTTCGCCATCATAGGCGTGCTGATAATCGCCCTGATCGTACTGTTCAACGAGGCCCACCGGCGCATTCCCGTGCAGTACGGCCGGAGCATCTTCCGCGGCGGTAGGATGTATCGCCAAAGTGGTGCGACCTACTTGCCCCTACGCATAAATTCGGCTGGGATGATACCGCTCATCTTTGCTTTTTCCATTGTTATTTTGCCGGGGACAATTGCGACCTACTTCTCGACCAATACCAGTTGGATCGGCGACGTGGCCAATTTCTTCGCCGTTCTGCTGGTGCCCACATCGCCGTTGTATTGGGTGATGGTGTTCATCCTGGTGGTGCTGTTCACGTTCTTCTACACGCTGGTCATTTTCAACCAGCAGAACCTGGCGGAGAACCTGCAGCGCAATGGCGGATTCGTGCTTGGTATAAGACCGGGCAAACCGACGCAAGATTACCTGAACCGGGTAATCGTACGTATCACCATGGGCGGCGCAGTTTTCCTGGGGTTCATCGCCATCGTGCCGTACCTAGCTTCGCTGGTTACTGGCGTACAGGCAATTTCCCTCAGCAGCACGAGCCTGTTGATCATGGTGGGCGTTGGATTGGATACCCTGCGCCAGCTTGAAGCCCAGTTGACCATGCGAAACTATGAAGGATTCCTGAGATAACCGTGTCTGAAGGCTTGCGTCTCGTACTTTTCGGGCCGCCAGGTGCTGGCAAAGGCACCCAGGCCCAGTTGCTGGTAGACCGATACAATCTGGCCCATGTCGGTTCCGGAGATATTTTCCGGCACAACCTCCGAAAGGGTACTCCTTTGGGACTACGGGCCAAGGAGTATATGCAGCGAGGCGAGCTGGTTCCCGATGAAGTGGTCATTGACATCATGCTGGACAAGATTATGTCCATAGGGTCGGGTGATGGCTTTATCCTCGACGGCTTTCCTAGAAACACCTGCCAGGCTGAAGAACTGGAGATAGCCCTGGCTGGCAATGCGTGCAAACTTGACCGTGTCCTGCACATAGACGTGCCGGAAGATGAGCTCACGAAGCGACTTGGCGGACGTTTCGTCTGTCTCAACTGCGAGGCTCCGTACACCCACCACGGGGATGGGCTGCCTCCTTCCTGCGATCGATGCGGAGGCGAGCTATACCAGCGGGACGACGACAGGGCTGATGCGGTTCAGCGTCGCATTGACGTTTACCGTGAAGAAACTATGCCAGTGCTGACCTTCTACAGGAAACGTGGACTGCTTGTGGATGTAGCAGGTCAGGACACCGTCGACGGAGTGTTCCATCGCATAATGGAAGCGTTGTAAGCAAAACGAAATTCGTCTTATATTTGTCAATAACCACAATTTAAGGATATAATAGTCAAGTGAATCGGAAGCAACGAAAAGAAACCGCTTCCACTTCGCCCTCGACGTACTCCGGCGGGATAACGGTCAAGTCCCCCCGCGAGTTGGACTCGATGCGAAAGGCGGGAGAGATCGTCGGCAAGACGATCGAACTGCTCAAGGCTTCAGTGGAGCCCGGGATGACTACCCGGGACCTTGATCGAATCGCTTTCAGAGAAATCACCAGGCATGACGCTACGCCCACTTTCAAGGGGTACCGCGGTTTCCCGGCCACTATCTGTGCCTCGGTCAACGAAGAAATTGTCCATGGAATTCCCGGCAAGCGGGCTCTGAAGGCAGGGGACCTAATTAAAGTCGACGTCGGCGCCACGATCGAAGGATTCATTGGCGATGCGGCTGTCACTATTGCCGTTGGCGAGGTCCCGGAAGGGTTGCTCCAGCTCATGGAAGCTACCAGGCTCGGCCTTGAAGCAGGAATCAAGGCTGCGGTCCCAGGGGCCCGTGTGGGTGACATAGGCGCCGCTGTGCAAGCCTACGGTGAATCAAGAGGATATGGGGTAGTGCGGGAGTTTGTGGGACACGGGGTCGGGCGGTTTCTCCACGAAGACCCGCAGATTCCCAACTACGGAATCGCGGGAAGAGGAGCTCTGCTCAGGTCAGGCATGTGTATCGCTATTGAGCCGATGTTCAATGTGGGCGACTGGCGTACCCGGATTCTCGATGACCAGTGGACGGTCGTTACCGCTGATGGTAAGCTGTCCTCTCACTTTGAGCATTCCATCGCAATAACTGAACAGGGACCTGAGATACTTACAATTCACGACTAAATGAAGGCTGGGCTTTCAATTACCTGGCGCATAGCACTAGAAGGGGATCTTACACGAAAGGGGTTTTATGGCGAAGAAGCAGGCGATTGAAGTAGAAGCCAGTGTGAAGGAAGCGCTGCCCAACGGTATGTTCCGCGTGGAGCTGCCGAATGACCATGAGGTGCTGGCCCATGTGTCGGGCAAGATCAGGATGAACTTCATTCGCGTGCTGCCGGGAGACCGCGTCCTTGTTGAACTGTCTCCTTATGATTTGACTCGTGGGCGAATCACCTATCGCTTCAAGTAGCGCCCGAAAAAAAGGAATATTGTTCTCAAAGCCGGCGAGTTCAGCCAAGGGTCTGGACTTGAAGAGGCTATTTGTCTGTCATTGTTCGGGGTAGGAAATGAAGGTAACTGCGTCAGTCAAGCCGCGATGCGACAAGTGTCGCGTGATCAAGCGCAAGGGCGTTATTCGCATCATCTGCCAGAACGCCAGGCACGCCCAGCGTCAAGGCTAGGCCGATTTCGTCTCTAAGTCTAGCTGGCAATGATCGGGAGGAAGGAGGAAACGTGGTACGTATAGCTGGAGTGGACGTTCCAGACCGCAAGAGAGCTCACGTAGCTCTGCGGAGCATCTACGGTATCGGACCCAAGCTGGCCGAGGAAATCATCGTCAAGGCCGACTTGGACCCGAGCATGCCTCCCCGCATGAACGAGCTCAGCGAGGCCCAAGTCAACCGTATACGCGAACTGGTCGATCGTGAGTATCTCTCTGAGGGCGACCTGCGACGCGAGATCAACCAGAACATCCGCCGGCTGATGGATATTGGCTCCTACCGGGGTCTGCGACATCGGCGCAACCTTCCTGTGTCCGGCCAGCGTACCCGTACCAACGCCCGAACGCGCAAGGGCCCGCGCCGCACCGTTGCTGGACGCGGCAGGCGCACCGGCGGCAAGAAGTAGGCGGTGTAAAAAATGCCCAGACCCAGAACCAGACGCCGCGAGCGGCGTTCCGTGCCGCAAGGCCGAGCCTATATCTACTCCACATTTAACAATACCCTGGTCAGCATCACCGACCCGCAAGGCAACGTCATCTCATCTGCCAGTGCGGGCGTAGTGGGCTTCAAAGGCTCCCGCAAGGGGACTGCATTTGCTGCCCAGCGCGCTGCCGAGCAGGCGGGCCGCCGGGCTGGCGAAGCGGGTATGCGGCACATCGACGTGTTCATAAAGGGCCCCGGAGCTGGGCGGGAAGCGGCAATCCGCTCCCTGCAAGGAGCGGGTCTCGTGGTAACCAGCATAAGGGACGTTACCCCTATCCCGCATAACGGGTGCCGTCCACCCAAGCGAAGGAGAGTGTAGTCCAACTTAATATGGGTAGATACACAGGGCCGGCCTGCCGTCTGTGCAGGCGATCCGGCGAAAAACTGTTCCTTAAAGGCGATCGCTGTTTTACCCCCCGCTGCGCATTTGAAAAGCGGCGTAACCCACCCGGTAACATCTCGCGTCGCAGGCGTCGCCCGTCTGACTATGGCGTCCACCTGCTGGAGAAGCAGAAGGCCAAGTATATATATGGCGTGTTGGAGTCCCAGTTCCGAAAATATATGACCGAGGCGTTTAATACCCCGGGCGTTACTGGGACGAACCTGCTTCGGAGCCTGGAGCGCCGATTGGACAACGTGATCTTCCAGCTTGGGTTTGCCGACTCTCGAAAGCAGGCCCGGCAGTTGGTGCTTCACGGTCATTTCAGGGTCAATGACCGCAAGACAGACATACCTTCGTATTCGGTCAAGGCTGGCGATGCGATCACTTGGACGGAGTCCGACAAGACGACGGACTTCTACGCCGCTCGTACGGAGGGGCTGCCCAAGCGGCCGGTACCAGCCTGGCTGAACCTGGACGTGACTGAGATGTCCGGGCGTGTGGTTGCCTTGCCTTCCGATGAAGAACTCCAGACCACTGTTGATTCCCGTCTGATAGTAGAGTTTTACTCGAGGTAATTGGTGTCAATGCTAGACACTTTCGTGGTGCCTGCCCCGTTGCCAGTTGATGGCCCGGTAGTGCCCACTCCCGAAATATCAGTACAGACCGCAGAAGGGAATTACGGCAAAGTTGCCGTAGGTCCCTTGGAGCGAGGATTGGCTCAGACTCTCGGAAATCCTCTGCGTCGCATTCTTCTCAGTTCCACTCCCGGCACCGCAGTCACTTGGGTGAAGATCGGTGATGTGGTGCATGAGTACATGGCTATCCCGGGCGTCAAAGAGGAGGTAATGGAGATTCTCCTCAATATCAAGGGCGTTCGCATCCGGTCGGCCAGTGGCCGCGACGGAAAGATGCGCCTTGAAGTCAGTGGGGGCGGGCCAGTTTGCGCCGGCGATATCATGACGTCTTCGGACTTTGAAATCGTCAACCCTGAGCTGCACCTCGCTACCCTAGACAACGAAGATGTCCAGCTTTCCATCGAGTTCAACGTCAGGCAGGGCACCGGTTATCAGACTGCCCAACCGGGCGACGACGGATCGAATATACCGGCGGGCGCTTTGCCGGTGGACGCGGTGTTCAGCCCGGTTAGAAAGGTCAATTTCTCCGTTGAACGAACTCGGGTCGGACAGGTTACAGACTTTGAACGCCTGCTACTGGAAGTATGGACTGACGGAGCCATCAGCCCAATCGAGGCCGTACAGCAGGCGGCAGAAAAGCTGGTGAAGAACTTTTTCTTGTTCAGCAAGCTGAGCAGGACAGCCGAGCACGGTTTAGACCGGGCTCCCATGGTCGTTTCCCCCGAGGTCTATCAGACACCCATTGAAAAATTGGACCTCTCTCCGCGCACGCTCAATTGCCTCAAGCGCGCCCAGATCAACCGGGTGGGCGAGGTATTGGAAATGTCGGACGAGGATTTGCTGAAAATCCGTAATTTTGGGGAAAAATCCCTAGTCGAGCTTCGGGAAAAATTAGCCGAACAAGGTATTACCAATTCCGAGGATCCAGACCAGGAGGCCGCCTCTCCGGGAGCCATTTCCTCCGACGAACTAGCAGAGTTGATGGGAGGCGGCGGCGAAGGAGACTCCACTGGGCTGCCCGAAGGGATGACTTTCGAAGATGATAGTTCCGCCTCTCAGGCGGAAGAGTTGGGCGGCGATGGAGACCTGGAATTCGAGGAGATTGATTAACCATGCCTTCTCATCGCGTCTCAGGGCGTAGACTTAGCCGCTACAAGGACCAGCGGAAGGGGCTGATGCGCGGGTTGGTCACTGAGCTGATCACCCACGAGCGGATCACAACAACGCTGGCCAAGGCCAAGGAAACCCGGATCGTAGCTGAAAAGCTGATCACCCATGGCAAGAAAGGGAACTTGAACCACCGCAGGTTGGCTCTCGCCCAGATTCCCAACAAGGGAGTCGTTGAGAAAGTTTTCGACGACATAGCTCCCCGCTATGCTGACCGGGCCGGCGGGTACACGAGGATAGTTAAGCTGGGACCGCGTCAGGGTGACGCTGCCCAGATGGCCATAATCGAATTGGTTTGAAGGAGACCGCTAAATAGAAAGGTACACGGAGTCATCTCCTGTTTCGGCAGTGTCGGAACAGAGTTCGCGGAGAATGGCTCTCTGGTTGGAATATCAGGGTACAAACTATAATGGCTTCCAACTGCAGCTTAACCAGCCAACCGTACAGGGCACCCTTGAAGAAGCCCTCACGCGCTTCACCGGCGAATTGGTGCGAGTGAGAGGGGCTAGCCGAACGGATTCCGGGGCGCACGCCGAGGGACAGGTCATAGATTTCCTGACCAGCTCGAGGCATCCCGCCGAAAGATTTGTGCCCGCGCTGAACTATTTTCTCCCGGAGGATATCCGGGTGCAGAAGGCGCTCCTGGTAGCCAACGAATTTCACTCCAGGCGGACGGCGTTGAGCCGGGTGTACCAGTACCGTATCCTGTCCCGGAAAGCTCCGTCAGCGCTTCGGCGCCACACCCATCTGTGGGTAAAGGAAGCTCTTGATATAGAACGGATCGCGGAAGCGGCATTGGCGCTGGAAGGTGTCCATGACTTCCGGGTTATCTGTCCGAGCCATCCGGCCGACCGTAGCGCGGTCAGAAATGTCAGGATGTGGAAGGTTTCGGAAGAAGCAGACACTGTAGTCATTGTGTGTGAGGCTAACGGCTTCCTGAAGCAGCAAATCAGGAAGGCAAACGGAATACTACTGGAAATAGGAAAGGGTAGACGCCCTGTAGATTTGATGGCACGTACTTTGCAAAGAAGCAATGATGTGCCTGATGTCCCCCTCTTGCCTGCAAGGGGACTCTGTTTGATGGAAGTTAAATACCCGGAGGGGACCTTCGAAGTCCCTCCGGCCTGAACCGGGAAGGCAAATGAAGAGAACTAGCACTTATTTTCCCAAAACGGAAGAAGTACCAGCGAACTGGAAGGTGGTCGATGCCACGGGGCAAACCTTGGGGCGCTTGGCTCGCGATATCGCGGTGTCCCTGCAGGGAAAGGACAAGCCATCCTACACCCCGCACACCATGACCGGTGACTTTGTGGTCGTGGTCAATGCCTCCCGCGTTCGCACCACCGGCCGTAAGACAACCCAAAAGTACTACTACCGGCATTCTGGCTATGTGGGCAACCTGAAGTCCATACGACTGCGTGAAATGCTGGAAGACCATCCCGATCGGGTGATAGAACTGGCGGTGAAGGGGATGTTACCCCGGAACCACATGGGGCGGCAGATGCTTAAGCGGCTCAAGGTCTACGCCGGCCCCGCCCATCCCCATGAAGCCCAGGTGGCACAAGCCGCCCAGTAGAGCGGTCGGGATGCCGACCGGACACCATTGGAGGCAGTAAGCTCTTGGTTCAGTTAGACACAGCGCAGCAGTATTACTACGGCACGGGCAAACGCAAGACGGCGATCGCCCGCGTTCGGTTATATGCAGATGACGGTGGTCCTTTCATCGTAAACGGCAAGCCCATGGACGAATATTTTGGCTGGTCCACGTGGCAACGCACAGCAAACGATGCCTTTCAGGTTACCAACACCACGAACCGGTTCAGGGTCGTGGCAAAGGTCGCTGGAGGCGGCGTCAATGCTCAGGCGGAAGCTGTCCGCCACGGCATAACGAGGGCATTGATCGTCTTCGACCCCGCTCTGAAGCCAGCGCTGCGCCGCGCCGGATTCGTTACAAGGGATGCTCGAATCAAGGAGAGTAAGAAATACGGCCTCAAGCGTGCCCGTCGCGCTCCACAATACACCAAGCGCTAGCACCGCGCTCCTTGTGAATACTGAAGCCCTCTCATCCCCAGCTTGGCATGAGAGGGCTTCTTCATTGCCCTGAACAGTCTAGGATAGCAAGTCGCTACTTGTTACGAGGGTGCCTGGCCAGGAAATCGTCGGCGATTTCGTTAAATGTAAGGAACTGGACCCCTGTGTGTGATGTGATGTATTCCGTCAGACGCTCCAGCATCAGGATCACCTGGGGACGCCCACTGACGTCCGGATGGATGGTGATGGGGAAGATTGCCTCATCGTACTCTCGGTAGACGTAGTCGAACTGGTCCTTCCACATTGATTCGATGTCCCTTGGGTTGACGAAGCCGTGGCTGTTCGGCGACTTCTTGATGAACATCATGGGAGGCAGGTCGTCCAGGTACCAGTTGGCCGGGATTTCCACCAGGTCCGTCTCTTCACCCCGCACAAGGGCGTGCATCCAGTAGTCGGCGGACTGCGCGAAATCTATTTTGGTCCATCGGTCGCCAACCCGCACGTAGTAGCACTCAAAGTCCTTGTGCATCAGGCTATGGTCGTACTTAATGCCATGCTTCAACAGCAACTCGTTGGTAACGTGGCTGAATTCCCACCACGGCGCTACGTAACCGGTGGGTGACCTTCCCGACAGTTCCGTGAGGACTTCTATACAGCGCAACAGCACCGTCTCTTCCTGTTCGGGGGACATTGCTATGGGATTCTCGTGTGAGTAGCCGTGCAGTCCTATTTCATGGCCGGCCTCTACGATCATTCGGCACTCATCCGGAAATGTTTCCGCGGAATGACCAGGGATGAACCAGGTCGTTTTGATTCCCAGCCGGTCAAACATTCTTACAAGCCGAGGCGTACCGACTTCCCCTGCAAACATTCCCCGGGAAATGTCGTCGGGGGAGTCCTCTCCACCATAGGAACCAAGCCATCCTCCTACAGCGTCCAGGTCTACGCCAAAGGCGCATAGAATTCTTTTTTCCGCCATGACTAACCCTCCGAGTACGGATGATTGCCTGCCTTACAGGAACGTGACGACCTGAGCCAGGCAGGCTAGACTCCGAGGTATCCCTGAGCGGCGTCCAGCAGGCTCGTTACGCGCTCTGGGGAGCCTGCCTCCGCATAGATGCGAAGCAACGGCTCAGTGCCTGAGAATCGCACCGCAAGCCAACCATCGGCGAATCGCAGGCGCCGTCCATCAATGCTGTCGGTGGACAAGACCGGAAACTCCCCCAGGCGGTCCAGTTCATCGCTGCCCACCAGGAGACGGATGCGGTCGCGGTCGTCGGATTCAAAGTCTACGTCGCGCCGGTGGTAAAAGTGGGGTCCTACTCTCTCAAATAGGCCTTCCAGCAACTGCGACACGCTCTTGCCACTCTTTGCCATATACTCCAGGACGTACAATGCGCTGAGTATGCCGTCCCGTTCGGGAACGTGGCCCCGGAAGGCAAATCCCCCGCTCTCTTCGCCGGCCATCATGGCGTTCAGCTCGTCCATGCGCGGTCCCATGTGTTTGAATCCCACCTGCACCTCGTGCACGTCGACTCCGTACATGCCGCCCATCTTGTTCAATGCCTGCGAAGCTGTGACGCCCTTGATCAGAGAGCCGCGCCAACCCTTTATCTCCAGAAGGTACAGCGCGAGCAGCGAAAATGTGTCCAGTGTAGTAACGAAGCGGCCGGTCTCATCGATGATACCAACCCGGTCGGCGTCGCCGTCCAATGCTATGCCCACCGAGGCTCCTGCCTGAGGCACCAGGGCCAACAGCTCGGTGAGGTTCGGGGCGATGGGTTCGGGCTGGGCCATACCCGGGAAAGCCGGGTTGCGGTGGCCGTGCAACTCTTCAACTGTGGTAATCCCACCTTCCAGTAGGCTCGGCAGATATCCACCGCCAGCTCCGTACATGGCGTCCACAACAACCCGGAGCCCTGCAGAGCGAATTGCCTCCAGGTCAACTAGATTTTCAACATGGTCAAAATAAGAGGAGGAAGGATTGAAATCCTCCACCAGGCCCGATTCGCGCCCCACCGCTATCTCCGCCGGGTCGACCCACGACACTTCCCGTATGGCGTCCTCCAGCTCGTCGGTGATCTCCTGTGTGGCGCTGCCCGCGTACTCGGGCTTGAACTTGAAGCCGTTCCAGGTAGCCGGGTTGTGACTTGCGGTGATGATTGCAGCGCCGGCGGCACCCTGGTGCATTACGCTGTAGCTGAGCACCGGCGTTGGTGCTGGCTCGATGGCCAGCAGCGTGCGTATGCCCTGGCTGGCGCAGACACCGGCGACCGTGGAGGCAAATTCAGGCGAAAGAAAACGCGTATCGTACCCGACGATCAACCCCCTCTCGGCTGTCCCCCGCTTTTTCAGGTAATCGCAAAGCCCTCGGGCGCACCGGGCAACATTGGCATAGGTGTAGTCCTCGGCAATAAGGGCCCTCCATCCGTCGGTACCGAACCGAATGTCTGCTTGACTCGTCATCGTGCCTCCTGGATGTCCCATTATGCCAAAAGCGGCGGACTTTGCGCCCGCCGCTCCCTGCGCCCGGTAATTTCGTGCTGCTGCCCTCCCGTGGAGGGGTGTGAGGCTATACTGCTGCCTGACGCAGAGCGTCGGCTTTGTCGGTCGTCTCCCAAGACAGTCCCAGTTTGTCCGCCGTCGGCCTTCCGAAATGGCCGTAGGCAGCGGTGGGCTGATAGATAGGTCGTCGTAGATTCAGGTCTTCGATGATTGCGCCAGGGCGCAGGTCGAAGTGCTCACCCACCAGCGCCTCGATCCGGTCATTGGCAATATGTCCGGTGTCGAATGTCTCCACCGACACTGAGATCGGCTCAGCCACACCGATGGCGTAAGAGACGATAACCTCTACGCGCTGTGCCAGCCCGGCGGCCACGAGGTTCTTCGCCACGTAGCGCGCCGCGTACGCGCCAGAGCGGTCTACCTTCGTTGGGTCCTTGCCGGAAAATGCTCCGCCGCCGTGCCGGGCGATGCCGCCGTAGGTGTCCACCAGGATCTTCCGGCCGGTCAGGCCCGTATCCCCCTGAGGACCCCCTACATTGAACCAACCGCTGGGATTGACGAAATACCGGGTATTGTCGTCTAACAGTTCGGAAGGCACTATCGGACGAATGACGTGCTCGAGAATTTCGCTTCGGATCTTCTTGGTGAAAGACTCGCGATCATCCGAGTCCATGTGCTGGGAACTGATAACCACGGCGTCGACCCGGCGGGGCTTACCGTGCGCGTACTCCACGGTTACCTGCGACTTGCCGTCGGGACCAAGGTAATCAAGCAGGCCATCTTTGCGGACTGCCGCGAGCTGTTCTACCAAGCGATGGGACAGGTCGACAGTAATTGGCATCAGGCTATCGGTCTCGTTGCACGCGAAGCCTACCATCATCCCCTGGTCGCCTGCGCCGGTGGCCCGACGGGCGTCCGAGGTGTCGCTGCCACGTTCTTCCAGGGCCGTGGAGACGCCGCTGCTGATGTCGGGAGACTGCTGGCTGACGTGCGCGATGACGCCGCAGGAGTTGCCGTCGATGCCGTAGCTGACGTGGGTGTAGCCGATCTGACGCATCACGCCGCGGGCGATTTCGTCGAAATTCAAGTCGGACTTGGTGGTGATCTCTCCCGTAACCATGACAAGATTCTTGGTCGCCACGGTCTCGCAGGCGACGCGGCTCATCGGATCACCGCGAAGCGCGGCGTCCAGCACTGCGTCGGAGATCTGGTCGCATAGTTTGTCGGGATGCCCCTCGGTCACCGACTCGGAGGTGAGCAGGTACTTTGGGGAAGTCATGAATTGGATGGGCATTGGGATCGTCCTCCAGTTATTTGCCGGGCGCCGTGTTTGGCGGGCGGCTGATGGTGAAAACCGCGAGAAGAGACTAGGTGCCCTCTTCCCAGCTTTCCTGGTATCTCTGCTGTTCGGCGCTCAGGCTGTCGATGCCTATGCCCAGGGAGTCGAGCTTGAGCCGGCCAACTTCTCGGTCCATCTCGACGGGAACGCTGTGCACGCCTGCTGCCAGCTGACCCTTCTCCTTGACGATATATTCGGCGGACAGCGCTTGGTTGGCGAAGCTCATGTCCATTACCGCAGAGGGATGCCCCTCGGCCGCCGCCAGGTTGATAAGGCGGCCTTCGCCCAGCAGATACAGCTTGCGTCCGTCTCCCAGCACATATTCCTCAACTAGGGGCCGCACCTCGCGGTGGGACACCGCCATTTCCTCAAGGGCCGGGATGTCGATCTCCACGTTGAAGTGGCCGCTGTTGGACAGGATCGCCCCATTGGGCATGACCTCCAGGTGCTTGCGGCCAATGGCGTGGAATCCGCCGGTTACCGTGATGAAGACCTCGCCCACTCGCGCGGCCTCGACGCTGTGCATCACAGTGAAGCCATCCATAACGGCTTCCAGTGCGCGAATGGGGTTTGTCTCGGTAACGATTACATGGCTTCCCATGCCACGAGCACGCGATGCCACACCCCGTCCGCACCAGCCGTAACCGGCGACCACTACGCGCCGACCGGCCCACAGGATGTTGGTGGCGCGGGTGATGCCGTCCAAGGTACTCTGGCCGGTCCCGTACCGGTTGTCAAAGAAATGCTTGGTCTCCGCGTCGTTGACCGCGACGATAGGGTAACGGAGCTTGCCATCTTTGGCCATTGCAGTCAGGCGAACGACACCGGTGGTGGTCTCCTCCGTCCCGCCAACCACATCTGCTACCAGCTCTGAGCGCTGGGTATGCAGGATGGTAACCAGGTCAGCGCCGTCGTCCATCGTCATATGGGGCTTGTGGTCCAATACAGCGGTCAGGTGGCTGTAGTAAGTCTGATCGTCCTCGCCCTTGATCGCGAAAGTCGGGATCCCGTACTCGCTGACAAGCGCGGCAGCCACATCGTCCTGCGTGCTGAGGGGATTACTGGCGCAGAGGTTGACTTCAGCGCCGCCGTCTCGCAGTGCAATGGCCAGGTTCGCAGTCTCCGTGGTCACGTGAAGACAGGCCGCGACCCGCATACCAGCCAGAGGCTTTTCCTTCGCGAATCTCTCGCGGATTAGATTGACGACAGGCATCTCCCGCCCGGCCCATTCAATTCGGTTGACGCCAACCCGGGCCAGGGAGAGGTCCTTTACGTCTCCAGTTGCCTGATTTGTAGCCAAAAGATACTCCTTAAATGTCAGTCTCCGGGGCGACCAGTGAGGGGCCACGCCCGATATTGGTGTCTGATAATTTTCCCTACGGATCGTTGCCGTAGGACGTGGGATTTCCGGCAGCAATCCAGGACGGAGTGCCGTCATCGATGTTATACAGGTCGGACGCGTCGAATCCGCCGGCCGTGGCGAATTCGCAGGCCAGTCCGCTCCGCACGCCTGCGGCGCAGATGAACAGCAACTTCTTGCCTTGCGGCAGTTCGTCAAGGCGTCCCAACAGGTCGTCAATTTCGATGTGGATGGCGCCGGTGGCGTGGCCCGTTACCCACTCGTCGGGACGGCGGACGTCAATGATCGCCGTGTTGTCCGGTTCTGCGTCCAGCATCTGCCGAGCCTCGACGGAATCCACCCGGAAATACGGCTCGCCGGATTCTTGCCTTGGCATGGTATATCCTCCTGAATCCTGGTTTCGGTGTTCTTTATTTCAACCGGTATACTTTCCGATGATGGGCGCCAGTCTTTTCTTCAAGTCTGGCGGGATATTTTCCTTCGCCGTTATGATGGCGTCCTTGAGCGATGAGCCGCATGGGCAGTCCCTTGGTCCCGAAAGAGCCGGGACCAATCTCACCAGCAGCTCTTTGGATGTCGCGACGTTCTTGAGCAGATTCTGGACAACCGCTTCGACGCTGACTTCCTCGGTGTTGGCACGCCAGACGTCGTAGTCCGTTATCCAGGCCAGCGTCGCATAGCACATTTCGGCTTCCCGGGCCAGCTTTGCCTCCGGAAGGGCGGTCATTCCTATGATGTCCGCACCCCAGGAGCGATACATGAATGACTCGGCCCTAGTTGAAAACGCAGGCCCTTCCATCACAACCATCGTCCCGCCCGGATGGACGTTTACGTCCATGGATTGCGCGGCCCGGTGAATGGCCTGGCTGGCCACAGCGCAGAACGGGTCGGCGATGCCGACGTGCACCACCAGGTGCTCGTCGAAGAATGTGCTATCCCGCAGCCTTGTCCGGTCAATAAGCTGGCTCGGAATTACGAGATCCAGAGGAGCAAACTCCTCCTTCAGGCTACCGACGGCGCTGACCGAAATTACCCTTTGTACACCCAGGGTCTTCAGGGCGTATATATTCGCCCGCACCGGGATGTGAGTTGGATTGAAGCGATGGCCCCTTCCGTGCCTGGGCAGGAAGGCCACTCGCACCCCTGCCAGATCACCCAGCACAACTGAATCGCTCGGTTCACCGAAGGGTGTATCGACGTCCACTCGCTCTACATTGGCAAGGCCATCTATGTCGTAGAGCCCGCTACCGCCGATTACTGCTATTTCCGCTTGGGCGTCGCTCACATTCCCGTTCCCAAATCGTTCTAACCGCCGCCGTTAACCGCCAGCATTAGGCTCTCCGTGTAGGGAGGAAATGCTATGCCGGCCTCAGTTACGATGGCGTTTATGTACCGGTGAGGCGTTACGTCGAAGGCCGGATTCACCGCGGCGACCCCTTCCGGAGCAGTCGCGACTCCTCCAAAGCGGGTTACTTCCTCCGGAGGCCGTTCTTCTATTTCGACCCCCTCACCGTCGGGCAGGCTCGGATCGACTGTACTGGTGGGCGCCGCAACGTAGAAGGGAATTCCGTTTTCTTTCGCCAATACTGCCAGGGCATAGGTGCCGATCTTGTTGGCGGTATCACCGTTGGCAGCAATGCGGTCTGCTCCAGTGATAACACAACCGATCTTGCCCCGTCGCATCAGCATCCCGGCCGCCGAGTCGGCCAGCAGCGTTGCGGGAATGCCCAGCTTCTGGAATTCCCACGAAGTCAGTCGCGCCCCCTGCAACCAGGGCCGAGTCTCCGTGTTGTAGACCTCGAAGCGTTTCCCGGACTCCCACCCTGCTCGTATCACGCCGAGGGCAGTGCCGAAGGCCGATGTGGCCAGGGCGCCGGTGTTGCAGTGGGTGAGAACCGAACCGCCATCTGGCATCAGTTCCTTGCCGAACTCCCCCATGCGGCGATTCATCGCCTCATCTTGCTTCTGTATCACCTGGGCCTCGGCCAGGAGCCGGTCCGCAATTTCAACCAAGGAATCAATCTCCCAGGCTGTTTTCATCATTCGATCAACAGCCCAGCCGAGGTTGACTGCGGTTGGCCGCGCCGACTTCACGATGTCGGCTGCCGCCTCCATGCCGGCGAAAAACTCGCTGCGATCGTTGGCCTGGATCTCGCGTGCCGCCATGGCCATGGCGTAGGCGGCAGTGACTCCGATGGCTGGAGCGCCGCGCACTCGCATTTCTCGAATGGCGATGGCAGCGTCCTCGTAGCGAGTAACCGTAACGGTGGTTTCCTCGGCAGGAAGGCGGGTCTGGTCCAGCAGAAGCAGTTTGCCGTCAGACCAGTGGATGGGGCGAATCTCAGTCAAACAAGGAGCTCCCGGGCCGCTGCCGGACGAAATCCAAGATAGTTTAAGCTCAGCAAATAGCTATACCGGTCGCGGTTGGGGCAACAAAAAAGCTTCTCAAGCGAGAAGCCCTACCGACCCCTATTCCGGCTCTTAAATCCGGCGCTTGGGACTCTTCCATACTACTAATGGCGCCGGATTGTGTCAAGGAAAAAGACTGGTCGACAGCGCCTCGGGAAGGCTTTGGTTGACACCAAATGACGCCCACCAAGATAATACTCCCAATCTCAGAATGACGATGGGTATCGTTTCGAAATCGGATGCGGAAGGCGGTATTGAAGCCTTGATTGCCCCATGAGCCGGCCCAACCTGGCATATTCTGAGGGTCAGCTTGGTCTGTTCACAGACCTCTACGAGTTGACCATGGCACAGGCCTATTTCCAACAGGGAATGCACCAGCCTGCGACCTTCAGCCTTACGGTCCGCAGCTATCCTCCCAACCGCGGGTACCTGGTTTCTGCTGGCTTGGATGACGTACTTGATTACCTTTCCGGCCTGCAGTTCGACGATGACGCCATTTCCTATCTTGCCTCCCTTGGGATGTTTACTCCCGAATTTCTGGGCTACCTGAGGGGAGTTCGCTTCACCGGAACCGTTAGAGCCATCCCCGAGGGGCGGCTGTTTTTCGCCGACGAACCTGTTATTGAAGTTACCGCGCCGATTATAGAAGCACAGCTGGCCGAAACCTATGTCATCAACCAGATGAATCTTCAGACTGCGTTGGCCACCAAGGCGGCGCGATGTGTCTGGGCCGCCCAGGGCCGCGGTATAGCCGACTTCGCTTCCCGGAGGACCCAGGGATCCGACGCAGCGATGAAGATGGCCCGTACCAGTTACGTCGCTGGCTTCGCGTCCACCAGCAATGTGCTTGCTGCCAGCCACTACGCCATTCCGCCTGCCGGGACCATGGCCCATTCCTTTATTTCCAGTTTCCCGTCCGAGCTTGAGGCCTTTCGGGCCTACTCGCAGAGTTTCCCTGAGCGCACAGTGCTGCTTCTAGACACCTACGACACCGTCGCTGGAGCCTGGAACGCCGTTTCCATTGCCAAGGAGCTGGAAGCGCAGGGTCATCGCTTGGCCGCCGTGCGTCTGGACTCAGGCGACTTCGCCGACCTCAGCCGCAAGGTGCGAGGAGTTCTGGACCGGGAAGGCTTGGATTACGTTAGGATTCTGGCCAGCGGTGGCCTGGACGAATACGAGCTGGACACGCTGGTGCAGGCAGGCGCGCCCATAGATCTCTTCGGCGTGGGCACCAAGGCCGGGGTTTCAGCTGACGCGCCCTGGTCGGACATGGTCTACAAGCTGGTCTGCTTCGACGGTCGCCCGGTAATGAAGCTGAGTGAAGGCAAGATGTCTCTCCCCGGCGAGAAACAGGTTTTCCGGCGACGCGGAGCTGAAGGCCACCTTTCCGGCGACATCATTGGTCTTCAGGAGGAGTCCGGCCCCGTTGATGCCGAGCCTTTACTGGAGGAGGTGATGTCGGGCGGCCTTCGCACCGGCAGTCCCGTCCCCCTCGCCGGGCTTCGGGATCGCTTCCGGGACGAATTCGCCTCCCTAGACTCCCGGTTCAAAGACTTGCGACACGCGCCCCAGTTCCCAGTGTCCATCAGCCCCCGCTTGCAGCGCATGACGGCCGAGGTTCGGGAGGAAGCCGTGCTCACCAACGTGTCAGGCGAGTCTGCCTGAGCGCCGCTCCCGCTCCTGAATTAAAATTCCCCGTGTTGAGACGCAACTGGTGCAGCGCCTTCTGCGATCCATTCGCGTGATCGCTCCTCCCAATTTTCATGAGTTGAGTAACTGACCATGAAGACCGCCGTCTGCATGAAATACGTGCCCATGATCGCCCGGATGCAGTTCGACTATGAGAACAGGACAATCGTCCGGGAAGGCGTTCCCTCGGAGGTCAACCCCTTCGATGTGCTGGGCTTGGTGAGGGCGGTGGAACTCAAGAGCGAACCCGGAGACGAGGTCGTGGTGCTGACCATGGGGCCGCCAAGTGCCCAGGAGGGTCTGACAAGTTGCCTTGCCCTTGGCGCAGACCGTGGCGTTCTGGTCACTGACCGTGCCCTTGCCGGAAGCGACACCCTGGCGACCTCGCGGGCCCTCGCCCTCGCCTTGGCCCGTGAGCATCCCGACCTGATCATCTGCGGGCGCAACAGCACCGACGGCGAGACCGGCCAGGTGGGCCCCGAGGTGGCTGAGCTAATGGGTTTGCCCCATGTGAGCCACGTCCGCCGCCTCGACGTCAGCGAAGACAGGAGCACGGCAATAGTCGAGCGCATCACCGACGAAGGCCTTCAGACCCTTGAGTGCGACCTGCCGGCGGTCATCTGCGTGACCGAAGGAGTGGCTCCCGAGCTTTTCCCCAACCGGGAGCAGATGGGGCAGGCCGCCGCCAAACCCGTAGACGAAGTCAACTGCGCCCAGTTGTCCGACGATCCATCGCAATTCGGGGCGCAGGGTTCGCCCACCTGGGTAAACGAAATACGTCTGGTTGAGCCAAACCGTCTCGCCATAACCCTGCAAGAAATTACCCCCGAAGATGCCGCAAAGCAGATAGCCGATTCTGTCCGCGAACGCCTTGCTGAGCTCAACGCCGCCGAGCCCGAAACCTCCAGCGAACCACAGCCGCGCTACCCCGGATCGAAGGACCGCAGCATCTGGGTGGTCGCCGAAAACACGCGCGACGGCCTGGCCCACGTAACCTACGAAATGCTCGGCAAAGCACGCGACCTGACTGCCATCACCCATAGCGAGGTAGTGGCAATGGTAATCGCGGAAAATGGAGAGAGCCAGGCCAGCGACCTCGGCGCTGCCGGTGCAGACCGTGTGTTGCTGCTGAACAATTCCAGCCTCGGCCCAGTGTGCAGTCGGGCTGTGGCCAACGCTCTGGCGACCGTCGTTGAACGGGAAACGCCATACGCCATCCTCTTCGCCTCCACCGCGGACGGTCGGGACTTGGCCGCCCGCCTAGCCGCCCGGCTGAACCTGGGACTGACTGGCGACGCCATCGACCTGGAAATCGACGATGCAGGGCAGCTGGTCCAGCTGAAGCCCGCCCTTGGCGGGAACGTGGTGGCCCCGATTCTCTCAAAGACCCTTCCAAACCTCGTTACCCTTCGCCCTGGCCTCCTCACCCCCGCCGTTATCGAGCCCGGAGCGGCCGCAACGGTGGAGCATCTCGAAGCTGAACCGTTCTCAGGGTCGGACGTTCGGCTCGTCGGCGAAGAGTTCCAGGAGGACACCGAAGGTCTCGACCTGGCCAGAGCGCGCATAGTCGTCGGAGTGGGCATGGGTGCTGGCGAGGAGAACGTCGCCGGGCTGCTGGAAACGGCGCGGTCCATCGGGGCTTCTGTTGCTACTACTCGCGACGTGGTCCATGCCGGGTGGCTGCCCCAGCAACTACAGGTCGGCATCAGCGGGCGCACCATCGCACCCACGGTCTACATCGCCGTGGGAATCCGTGGCGCCTTCAATCATACCGTTGGGCTCCAGCGGGCGAGTATCATCGTCGCCATCAACCAGAACCGCCGTGCCACCATCTTCCGCTCCGCAGACTTCGGAGTCGTCGGGACATGGCAGGAATTCCTTCCACCCTTGATTGAGGAATTGAGACCGGTTCTTTCCGAACTGAACTAACGTCGGGGTCCAGCATTATGTCGACAACCGAAGTACTGGCAGACAACATCGCCAATGCAACGTACGAGTCCATGCCACTGGAAGCGGTGGAGGCAGCCAAGGTTGTGATTCTCGATGGTCTCGCCGTCACCCTGGCCGGCTCCAGGGAGCAGGCGGCACAGATTGTCACGGACTATGCCATGGAGATGGGTGGCCATCCCGTTTGTACGGTCTTTGGCCACGGCTTCAAGACCTCCCCTCCAATGGCTGCGTTCGTAAACGGCGTTGCAGGCCACGTTCTGGATTACGAGGTGATGTGGCACCCGGCAACTCACGCCACCTCGCCGACGCTTCCGGGAATCCTAGCCCTCGCGGAAAGCCGCCAGGCAAGCGGCGCCGACATCGTGACGGCGCTCATAACCGGCTTCGAAGTCCAGGGCCGCATTCGCGTAGCCTCCGCCGACATGGGCCTCGGCGGCTTCCATCCTCCCGGCCTAGTGGGTGTGATGGGCAGCGCCGCGGCAGGCTCTGTCATGCTGGGCCTGGACGGCCAGCAGACCCGCATGGCCCTCGGCATCGCCGCCTCGCGGGCTGGCACGGTGTCGGCCAACACGGGAACGATGACCAAGTCCACCCACTGCGGCAATGCGGGACGCATGGGCCTTGAGGCCGCATTGCTGGCGGCTAAGGGTTTCACGGCCAACGCCAACGTCTTCGAGCACGAGTCTGGCTACGCCGCGGTCTTCTTCGGAGATGGATTCGACCTGGAAGCTGTGACGCGAGATTTCGGCAATCCCTATCGGCTGGTCGATCCCGGAGTCGCAATCAAGAAACATCCCAGCCAGTACGGTACTCATCGTGGAATCGACGCCGCCCTTGGGTTTCAGGAGCTCCACAGCATCGATGTGGACCGCATCGCCGCCGTCCGAATCGAAACGCCCGTTATGCGCTATGTCGGACGCCCGTACCCCGAGACCGGGCTGGATGGGAAGTTCAGCTTCCAGTACACGGTTGCCGCCTCGCTGCTTGACCGCTCGATTGGTATCGAGACCTTCACTGACGAGGCAGTTCACCGCCCGGAAATATTGGACCTTCTGGATAAGACCACCGTGGATATGAAGCCCGAAATCCCCAACGACTTCGAGGACATGTGGGTAGCCGTAAGCGTCAAAACAACCGAAGGACAGACCCTCGTTTCTCGCTGTAACCGTCCCCGCGGTATCTGGGGCAACCCATTGAGCCGCGAGGAGCGCCTGGCCAAGGTGCGTTCCTGCTCTTCTCGCGTCCTCTCTGACGCCGAAACCGCAAGGTTGATCGAAATCGTGGAGGACCTGGAGAACGTTGACGCTGCAGGAGTTCAGGAACTCATGGCAGTTCTGGGTCAGGTGCCCGCTGACTAACTGCATATACCCGCCGATTCTATAGGCTGAACCGGGTTTCTCGCCTGGTTTCTCCCTTGATCTCACCACTGTGTGTGGGAGTCCGGTAGTTCGTCGGCTTGAAGGTGGCGTCCCTTGCAGCGGAGGCGGTGCGGCTAGGTTTCGGTCCGATATGCGTGGCCTGCCGTCATCGCAATCCTTCCTACCCGCGAAGGCAGTACGTTTCTGAAAAAATGAAGGCCGAATTCCCTGGCCATTGTCTCGGGCCGGGACTCGTCGCTCGTCCACCCAATCTAGAGGGCTGTCCCGGCTATCAGTGTCATTTAAATGTCTTCTCTTCCAGAATGTTGAGCCATGTCATTCTGATCGAAACGAAGAATCGCGCTCAGGCCCTCAAGACGGAGGAACCCTATTCTGTTCTCAGAACTACAATTAGATACTCCGACGACGTGAGCACCGACCTTCTTGGGCGACCAGCGAAAGTGGGAACAGTTGTGCCAGAATGGCACCTACAACGAGAATGGTTTAGATGCGCTGCAGCCTGCCTCTGTGTCCAGGGCAATTGAATTAGAGAGATTTGATGACATTTGCCGCTTGCCTGCCCTTGCGATACCCGCGTACCATTTTGGTATGACAACTGCTGAGCTCACTTATTCTTGTCCCCTTTGTCTGGGTTGCCTTTTGCGTGAGGTGTGCCGGTACTCCAGAAAATGGACATGGGACGAAATGGCACGAATTGGTACGGAATCTGAAAATTTCCGTTGAGCGATCTCTGGATAGCAGGCTTTCAGCTTTGAATCCGGGCGGACCTGCTGATTAAATGGGAAATATCGGGCAAAAATGGGATACGACGGGAATAATTCCATCCCGTCTCTCCCATGCGCAGTCCTTCGGCATGTGCCCCCTGTGACCAGTCCCGCCCTGTGTCCCTCAATTTGACATCCTGACCAGGAAGTCCTTTATACAAATGCAATAGCCTTGCCTCTGTTTCCTCTTTACTTGACACTGCAAACGCCGCACAAGAAAATGGCAACGCGCCAGTTGAGCCTTCACTGTTCGCCGGCGCAGTTTCTTATCGCTTTCGTGTGAGCTAAATAGAAAGTAGGGCAATGAGGCGAGCATGGACTTTGGATACACCCCTGAGCAGGAAGCGCTCCGCCGTGAGTTGCAGGAATTCATCGCCGAGAACGTCACTGAGGACGTGCTGGGCGAGTTGGAGACTGCCGAAGAAGGTGGAAGAGGCGCCCACTACCGCGAGTTGATCCGCAAGGTCGCGGAGCGCAACTGGATAGGCATCAGTTGGCCCGAGGAATACGGCGGACAGGACGGAAGCCGTATCGATCAGTACATCGTTGAAGAAGAATTCACTCGCGCGGGCGTTACGGTCGGCGGTGCTGGCAGTGGGGCCCCTGCCATCCTCGCGGCGGGTACCGAGGAGCAAAAGCAGCACTTCATCCCCGGCCTGATCAATGGCGAGATTATCTTTGCCCTGGGCTTCACTGAGCCTCAGGCAGGGGCCGACCTGGCCGGGCTGCAGTGTCGCGCCGTGCGCGATGGCGACGAGTACGTCATCAACGGCCAGAAGATGTACACCTCGGCTGCCCACTACGCCACGCACGTCTACCTCATGGCTCGCACGGACCCCGACGCTCCCCGGCACCGCGGGATCTCCATATTCTTGGTTCCGATGGACACCCCCGGAATCACTGTTAGGCCTCTGTGGACGATCCAGAGCGATCCGCCTGCCCCTCTTGGCACCACCTACGGCATGGCCCGCACGAACGAGACCTTTTTCGAGGACGTCCGTGTTCCCGCCTCTGCCCTGTTGGGTGAGGAGAACATGGGATGGTACGTTGGCGCTATGGGCCTCAACCTCGACCGGGTGGGGGCCAGCCGCTATCTGATTTCAGTGCGGCGCGACGAAGACATTGTGAACTGGGTCAAGGAGAATGACTTCGGCGGACATTCGCCCTCCGACGATCCGGCAGTCCGCGACAAGCTGGCGGAGTTGTGGACTGAAGCGCAGGTCTGCCGCCTGATGACCATGCGGAGCATGTCCCTGGTCGAGCGCGGCGGGAACTTCACCTACGAGGGTTCCGCCGAGAAGGTCTGGGCGCCAGAGCACGGCGTGCATACCACCGAGACAATCACCCAGATTCTGGGCCCCTATGCCACCCTCCTCAGTACCTCGGAAGAGGCCATCGAGGGAGGCGTGTTCGCCCACAACGTCATGGGCGCCTTCCAGTCGGGCATCAACCACGGAAGCGTCCAGGTTATGCGAGACCAGATGGCCCGCCGCGGACTGGGAATGCCCCGCGGCTAGGGTCCGACTCACCCACCCACAGGAACGAAGATGGACATTCTACCCTCTGAAGAAGAACAACTGCTCAAGAATGCGGCACGGGAGTTCTTGGAAGCCGAGGTCTCCACGTCTCTTGTGCGCGAAATGGAACTGGACGAGAACGGCTATCCGCCGGACCTCTGGAGACAGATGGCAGACCTGGGATGGCTGGGCCTTGCTGTCCCCGAAGAATATGGCGGACAGGGATTGCCCATGACCTACCTGGGCATGGTGATGGAAGAACTGGGTCGAGTACTAGCACCGGTGCCAATGCACAGCACCATGGTGGCAGCGCTGACCATTGCAGAAACCGGAACGGAAGAGCAGAAACGCGATTTGCTTCCCGCGGTTTGCACTGGCGACATGGTCATGACTTGGGCTGTAATTGAAAAGGACCCGCGTCTGATCCCGTCCGCTATCATGGATCAGGCCCAGCCCGACGACGAAGGATGGATTCTCAGCGGCGCAAAGATGTTCGTCGACAATTTCAATGTCTCTCGCCGTTGCTTGGTTGCCGTCCGCACCGCGCCGGCGTCAGAGAGTAATGAAGGCATTTCGCTGTTCCTGGTTGACCCCAACGGCTCAGGGGTCTCACAAACGCCCTTGGTGACCATCGCCAAGGACAAGCAAAGCCGGGTGACATTCGACCATGTGCGTGTTTCGCCTGCCGACATGGTGGGTGAGTTGGATAACGGGTGGCCGATCGTCGAGCGCATGCTGGAGCGCGCGACGGCCCTGCTGTGTTGCCAGATGATCGGGGCCACCCGCAAGGACGCGGAACTGGCCATCGACTATGCCAAGAATCGCGTGGCCTTCGGGAGACCCATTGCGTCCTTTCAATCGATCCAGCATATGTGCGCCGATATGCTTCTCTTTACTGACGGTGCCCAGCTCCTGACTTACGAGGCATTGTGGAAGATGGACCAGGGCTTGCCGGCCGGTGTGGAAGTGTCTCAGGCCAAGGCCTTTGCCAACGAAAAGTGCGAGGCTGTGGTACGGCAGTCCCAGGTCATCCACGGCGGTATCGGCTTCATGATGGAGTTCGACCTGCACCTCTGGCTTCGCCGGGTGTCGGCATGGACCATGCGGCTCGGCACCACCTTCGACCACCGCGCCAAGATCGCCAGCGCATTGCTGGACAAGCCGGGTAAAGTCCGTCTCGGACTGCCGCTGCCCGCCTGATCAAGACGCCACGCATCCGGAGTGAGAACAATGGCCAAAGACCCAGTTTGTGGCAAGGAAATCGACGAATCGCAGGCCAGGGCACAGACGTCTCTGACCCGCCATGGGGCTTCCGAGGTTGACCCGAACCAGGGAACCCGGATCTTCCACGACGGCAGTTGGATCTACTTCTGCGGCCTCGAATGCCGCACCAAATTCCTGGCCAGCCCGGCAACTTACACCGCCGGCTGACCGGGGTAGAGCCAACTCGTGCCCTCTCCCCAAAGGAGAGGGATTTTAGTTCATATTTTCAGGAGGCTTTGGCATGCCAGAGGCATTGAAGCTCGAACCCGGAACGACCTCCCTCATCCTCATCGACATGATAAATGCTGTTGCCAAGGGCAACGGACCTCCCTACAACGTGCCTCCAAATCGCCAGGGGGTCATCGACAGCTTTATGCGCCTGGTCGCCCACTGTCGCGAGGTGGGCACGCCCATCATCTACATCACCACGTATCGGCGGGCCGACAACTCGGACGCCCCCAAGACCGTGGCCGACGTCGGGGGCGGCGGTGGAGCCGCCATGCTTGAGGGTACCCCTGCGGTCCAGGTCATTGAAGAGCTTGCGCCGCAGGAAGGGGACTATATCGTGGTGAAGCCGCGGTTCAGCGCCTACTACGGCACCAACATGGACGGCATTCTCAAGTCCCTGGGAACCGAGACTATCCTGGTTGGCGGCATTTCCACCCAGCGCAGTGTCGAAGGGACTGCCCGCGACGCCAAGAACCGGGACACCCAATGCGTGGTTGTCAGCGATTGCTGCACTGCTGGCGAGGAAGACGTCCACCAAATGACCATCGAACATGTGCTGCCCCTGCTGGTGCGCGTGCGTAACACCGACGAGGTGATCGCAGCGCTTTCCTAGCTCTCTTCATTACTGGATCGCCCGCCCCTCGCTTTCCCGCACGTATGTAAGGCACCGGCAGGGCCTACCCCCTCCCACAGTCAAAATATCGACCGGAGGTAACGTCATGACCGCAGTGAAGACGATCCTGGTAGGCACCATCGGACAGGGAATCATGCGAAGCGCCGACGGCGGCGAGTCCTGGCGGCGGGTGGGCATCGACGCCGGGATGCACTCCGACGCCCTGGTGCGAGCGCTGGGCAACCACTCTGACCGCCCCGGAGTGGTGTTCGCTGGAACGGACAAAGGCCTGTACCGCAGCGAAGATGGCGGCCAGCATTGGGGCCTCGTGAACACGGCCATGAGCGGCTCGTGTGTCTGGGCACTGGCCATCGACTCCGATCCCAACCTCATGTTTGCCGGCACCGGCACTCCCGACCAGGCAGGGGTGTTCCGCTCAACTGACGGCGGGAAGACTTGGGAGCAACGCCCAGTGGAGATTGCGGCAGAGTGCCCCAACGTAGGCGTGCCCCGGGTAACCGGCATAGCCATCGACCCACAGAACCACCGCGATGTCTGGGTAGGCTTGGAAGTGGACGGCCTGCGACACAGTTCGGACTCTGGAGACACTTGGGAGTCTATCAACGGCGCGATCCCCAATCCCGACGTCCATAACGTTGCCGTCGCCGCCGGTCCTCCCCACACGGTCGTCGTCGTGGTCAACAACGACGTCTACACCAGCAGCGATAACGGCGGCAGCTGGGACCGGCTGGGAATACGTGAAGTGTTCCCGCTTACCTATCCCCGGGGGATCACGGTCAAGCCAGACGACCCGAACGTCATCTTCGTTACCATCGGGGATACCACACCGGGCCAGACCGGGACCATCATGCGATCCAAGGATACCGGCAAGACCTGGGAGAACCTGCCGTTGCCAGTGGAGCCCAACACCGCCATGTGGACGGTAAACATCCAGACCACCGACCCGTCAGTGGTGCTGGCGGGCAGCCGCTACGGCTACCTCTACCGCAGCGACGATGGCGGCGACTCCTGGAGCAAGCTACGCCGCGAGTTCAGCGAGATCTCCAGCGTCATGTGGCTGCCCGAGTAGCGCCTTGCGCAACTAAAACGACCAACTCGCAGGTGTGGTTCCTGAATATGCTAGGGGTGTTGTTTGACGGCGCCCCTAGCGTCTTTCAGGGCAGCATCAGTTGCTGCAATGTACCGTCCCCAATGCCGGGTACTGTTGACGACCCGAGCTGGGCGCCCTTGCAAGCTGCCGCAGTTCCAGTTTTCGTGGAGGGTGCCTGGTGTCGTACACCACTTATGTTTTCGGAGTGGCGGCAAGGACTGGGCCGTCGATCCGGAGAGTCATCGATAGTGGCGGGACAGCTCGGAGGTGTATTGTTGGCCGAGGGTGCGGCGGTGTTCATGGAGCCAGTCGGTGAAGCGGGTGGTTGTGGTTGGCGGGTCGGGTGAGACAAGGTGGCCGGACATCAGGCCGTCGATTTCTTCGCGGGTCAGGACCACATCCCGGAGGGCGACGCTCATCAGTTGCGCGGCTGAGTACACCAGCGACGGCGGCAAATGGAGGAGACGTGCGTGGCCTCCGGTGGTCTGGCGGATGAGCCTGACCAGTTCTTCGAAGGTGAAAGTCTCGGGGCCTACGGCGTCGATGGTTATGCTCCCTTCGGCAGACGCGGAATCGACGGCGATTTCGGCGAGGTCGTCCACGAAGACGGGCTGGAGCAGGTAGTTGCCCCGCCCTGCAATCGGGAACAGTGGGAAGCGGCGGAGGAACCAGGCTATGTTGTTGATGAGGATGTCTTCCCTTCCGTAGATGACGGTGGGGCGGATGATGGACCAGGTGAGGCCTGACTGCCGAATGTAGCCTTCGACCTGGGCTTTACCGCGGAAGTAGGGCAGGGTCGAGTCCACCGAGGGGTTGGTGATGCTGATGTGGACTATGCGACGGACGCCGGCGGCCACAGCGGCATCGATGAGAATGCGGGAGTTCCGGACCGCCAGCTCGTGATTGACGAGGCCGCGGGCGAATCGAATCCAGAAGGTATTGTAGAGGGTATCGGCACCCTCAAGGCTCTTTGTCAGCTGTTCAGTGTCATCGAAGTCGAGGGGGTGGCGTTCCACCCGATCGCCGAAGGGGCTGAAGGACGCCGGGTTGCGGGTGAGGGTTCGGATCCGCTGGCCTGAGTCTAGCAGGCGCTGGGTGATGTAGCGGCCGGTATAGCCGAAGGCGCCGGTTACTACCCTGATACCGCTCATCATTGACCGGGTGCAGGCTCTGGCGTAGCAGGCACGGCGGCCTCCTTCGCAGTGTTGCCGTGGCGCTCGACTTCCTCGATTTGCCGTTCAGTGGCCGGACCCACATCGACAGTCATGATGCAGTTTGTCCAGTCTGTGGACGTGGGTTCAGAGAAGGCCAGGTACGCCTGCACGGCGGGACTGGAGAAGTCGCAATGGCCTTCTATCCGCTCTCCCACCAGCGCTTGCTGATACGGAAAGGACTTCTCCCAGAAGGATGGCTCGTCACGCTTCATTTGTTCCAATTCATCCGGGCCTAGCGGCCCGATGCCCACCGCTTGGTAGCAGTCCTCCGATATCCCTGAGTAGGTCACCGGGTATTTTATTGAGACGTCTTCAAATAGACATTCTCCGTTCACCTTTTCGCCCATTCTTATCCTTGCTACCGATACCGGGTCGGGGGGTGCTTCGCCGCCAGTCGCCGGGGTGTCTTCCGTGGTGTTGCCAATGCCGCAGGCAGCGGTTGATATCAGCAGCACGGCGAGCAGCCCCAATATTAGTCGCATCAATGCCTCTGCGGAGACTACTTCGGGGTATGAAAAGCCCCGTTCTGATGAGCGGGGCTTTTTGTTATCCTGAGAACACCGGCCGTAGTTACGGGGCGAGGCCCGCGGTGCCAGTGCTGATGGTGTCCATGCGGGGGCGGTTGTCGTAGGGCTGGAGCTGGACTTCGTGCAGGGCCGGGATGACTTCCTTGCCAAGCAGCTCAATGGAGCGCATGGTTTCCTTGTGGCCCATCGCACCCTCGTTGCCGTAGATGTGGATGTAGCCGGGGCTGAGGCGCTCAATGACCTCGGTCAGCTTCTGGGTAACGGTGTCGGGGTTGCCGACGATGATGTTGTTGACGCCGCGAAGTTGGTCGTAAGACAGGCCCACGCCCAAGCCGCCGGCGCCGGCCACGTTACCGGTGGGGCGCTGGGCCTTGATCTGGACCGATGCCCTGGACTGGTATCCGGGCGGGTCATTGTGCTCCATCGGCCCGCGCTGGCGGTGCTCAATGGTCCACATAAATTCCCGGCCCAACTCGATGGCCTTCTCGTCGGTGTCGGCGACGAAGCAGCGGAGCAGATAGCCGAAGTGCTCGGGGCCGGCCTTCCAGCCCTCTTCCTCGGCGGTGTCGATGTAGACCTGCTTCAGCCACTCGGTGGTGTCCACGAGGGCGCCGAGGTTCATGTAAGGGTGCTTGTGCTTGGCGGCCCAGACCACGCTCTCGGGGGAGCCGGTGCCGGGGAACCAGATGTCGGGGCGGGGCTTCTGCATGGGCACCACCCACGGGTTGACGGCGCGATAGTGGTAGTACTGGCCCTCGTAGCGGAAGGGGCCGGGCTCGGTCCAGCACTTGATGATCAGGTCGTGTGCTTCCTCGAAGCGGGCCCGGTTCTCGGTGGGGTTGACGCCGCCTTGCAGCGTCTCCACGGCGGTGCCGCGGACAAAGCCGGAGATGATGCGGCCGCCGGAGTAGCAGTCCAGCATGGCGATTTCCTCGGCCATGCGGATGGGGTCGTTGATGGCGATAACGTTGCCGAGGATGGCGATCTTGACGTTCTTGGTCAGCTTGGCAATGACGGCGGCGTCGAGGTTGACCGCCGGCTTCATGCACCAGTAGGAAGCGTGGTGCTCGTTGGACATGATGCCGTCGAAACCCACCTCGTCGGCGAGGACGTACTGCTCATGGTAGTTGTTGTACAGGACATGGGCCTTGTGGGGATCGAAATGGGTGTTGGGGAACCCCAGGCGGCCGGAGTCGTACTTCTCAAGGTCCTCGTCGGTTACATGGCCGTAAGGCTGCTCGGAGAACCAGTAGATTTCCGCCTTATCTTTGGGTCGCGCTAGCTGGTCAACCATTCTCCACTCCTTATGTAATGTGCGTGGCGCCGGCTGTGGGCGCGTACCGGGGGGGTCCCGCTGGCGGTTACCACTGCGAAAGAGGAAAAGAGTGACGGATTCCCCTACGCTAGTCGGGACGCGTCCCGCTCTCAGCTTTCGCAATTATAGTCATCACGGATTTGTTAGGCAACCGCGAGGGAGTGGAGGGCACGGTCTTTCGGCTGTTAAAAACTCCCTCTGCAGTGAGTTTTTTGATGAACCGTCCGCTTGTGGTTCGACGGGCTCACCATGAACGCGCTGGCGTCGCGCCAGAGGAAACCGAAATACCCTGGAGTGGAGGGTTGGGACCGTTGGGTTGTCATTGTGGTCAGGAAAGATGCTCTTCCTCGCGAGAGGGGGCTTCCTGGCTTTGCTCAGAATGACTGACACTGTCATTCTCGGGGAACGATTGCTCCCTGCCAAAGATGGGGTAGGTGATGGGGTACGGTGACGCAGGAATGAGGTGCAAGTAGGCGGCTCGTGGGAGGGCAGTTCTCAGTATGTCATTGGGGTGGGGGTAGATTCTTCGGTCCCGGCAGTCATCCAGGTAATTCTTAACATTCATCCAATCCTCGGGGTAGATCCCAGCACCCCTGATGCGATCCATAAACGGCTTGACACTGGACTTCCTGGGTGGAAATACCGCTGGAGACGCCGAGATGGACGAGTGGGGGAAAAAGGTCGGCGGTTCGTAGCCCATACCTACGGCATACTCCCAGTCGTCGCAAAATTGCTGGGCAATAGGCCTGAGAAAGGCAAGCTTGTAATGGATGGGCAGCCTTCGCTTCAGAGAGTGGATCTGGCGCCGCAAGGAGTACAGGGACATGAGGCAATCCCCCGGAATGGTTCAGGTTAAGGCGGTCTTTCCGTCCAGTCAAAACGGCTACGTCAAAACGGCCACGTCTAAACGGCGACGCGAATGCCAGGGGCCTGGCAGAAATTTCTGACACCCGGCCCCTGGCCCGGGTTACCGGGAGTGAAACCTATACAATCGGCCGACGAGATTTCCATTCGTCAAAGGCAATATCGAGATGTTCGATGTCCTGCCTGAGTTTTTCGGCCAATTCAACCTGAGAGGAGAAAGACATGGAATAGCGAGCTGCACGCAGGCGTACTGACACGTTGCGATGGTTCATGGCATCGCGGAAAACGTCGACAGCTCGTAGCTGGAGACCCTTGAGCTCCTGACGGGCGAACTCAGCGGCCTCTTCACGAAAACGAGTGAGCTCCTCGCGGAAGTGGTCATCTTCGAGCCAGCGATAGAGAGTGGATTTGCCAATTCCGGCAGCGCGGGCGGCCTGATTCGCACTAGGAAAGGCAGCCAAGTAAGGAAGAGCGGACAATTGCCGAGGGGTGAGCGGAGAAACTTTTTCGATCTCACTTCCCGGCTCGCTTTCGCCATCCCCCAGGAACTCGAGGAGGCCGCGAACGAGTTCCGGGTAGGTAGATTCGGAATCTTCCTCTTCCGCATCGGGCTGGTGGGCAGAGCCCTGAGGGCCGGGGTTCCTGGGAGTAAAGGGACAGTATTTTTCCAACTCGTTCCCATTTTTTCCTGCTATTTCCCATTCCAGAGAGGAAGACGCAGGATTTTGAACCTGTGACTGGCCGCTAGAGGGCCCGGATGCAATGAAATTTTCGGTTCCGGTTCCATTTTGTTCCATTTCGTCCCATTCCTGCGTGTCCGAGAGGTCGTCGGTGGATTCGGGGTCAAATATTTCCTGTTCACGGGCTTCAGAAGGGGAATCGTCCCCCTTACGTTGTGGCTGAGTGAACCGTGGGGAGCCATCGGATTCGTGGCATTTGGACAATTCAAGTCTCAGGGGCTCAGTGCCCATGTCAGATTCGGCATCCACCGTGGAGCCGTTACGTATAATAGTATATGTGTTCTAATACAATTGACAACGGCTCAGTGTCATCAATTTTTGAGACCCTTGTCTGAACTGTGAACTGTGTGATTGAGGGATGCAGGTTCTTTTGCTCTTCCCGCTGGTGGCCGGAGGCAAAATCGGACGGTTATCAGGGTGAAGTGCCAGGTCGCATGCCGGGTTGGAGTGAGATGTTGAGAAAGACGGTTCGGGTTGTGGCAGGTAGCTGCAGGGGGTAACATTGGGGCGCAGTTTGCGCTGTCTTTCTTCGATATTGGGACAGCGGAACAAGTATGAATTTGTCATGTCGAAAGGAGTATGGAAATGGCTCTATCGTTGGCGGACGCAAACCGGATTATTGAGGCCTCCATTGCTGAAGCAGTGAGGACCGGAGTCAAACTGAGCGTGGCCGTGGTTGACGGCGGCGGTCAGATGGTGGCTTTCCAGCGGATGGAGGGGGCCATCGCTGTGAGCGCGACAGCGGCGCCTGGGAAGGCCGTCGGGTCGGTGTTCTTCGGCCGGGACAGCAGGGAGATCAACGCGGAGTCCCCGGTGATGCAGGCGATCATCGCCAGCCAAGGGGGCCGGATCATCCCGGCGCAGGGCGCAATTCCGATTTTCCAGGACGGATTGATTGTGGGGGCGATCGGTGGCAGTGGCGGGACGGCGCAGGAGGACGAGGACTGCGTGCGGAAGGGGCTGGAGTCGCTGTAGGGCTGACGGGTCTAGCCCCGGATTTTCGCTGACGCGAACATTGTAGGGACGAGAGCGCCCCGCTGGGATGGACCCGGCGGGGCGTTTTGTTTATGGGAACGGGAAGAATTTAGTGACAAGCGCGTTGACACGTAGTTAGAAGGGCAGCCTATACTATATCTTGTATCTTGATTGACAGCAAAAGTTGGCGGTGAGCAATTGCAATGCCCTAATTGTCGAGTAGAGTGTCATTATAGAGAGGACGAATGGCGAGAGGCGTACTCCGTCGACAATTTGAAACGAAAACTCCACATCGTATCACTCACTCTATGCCCTAGCTGTTCTCACCCCATTGTGGAGATTGCCGAGCGGGATCTGGTTGGTGGCCCCGTATTTAACAGAAAGACCATCTATCCGATTCTTCCGGAGATGATTCAAATAGACCCTGCCGTTCCGGAAACTCAAAGGAACGATTTCTTGGAAGCTGGGTACGTGTTGGACATTAGCCCGAAGGCTTCTGCTGCACTTTCTCGGCGAATATTACAATCTGTCCTTAAGGAACAAGGTTATACAAGTCGCGATCTCGCAAAACAGATCATAGCAGTTTTAAACGAACCTGACCCAGATAAGAGGCTTCCTCTAGCTACTAGAAATACTATTGATGCGGTCAGAAATTTCGGGAATTTCTCAGCTCACCAGCAACAGGACCCGATTACTTCGGAAGTTATCGATGTCGAACCCGAGGAAGCTAGGTGGTGTCTTGAAATAGTACTAGCCTTGTTCGAACACTACTACGCAAGACCCGCTGCCGATGCCAAGAAGCTGGATGACCTGAACCTAAAGCTCGGCCTAGCAGGTAAGTCGCCTGCGAAATAGATTGGAGCTAATCCAGGTTTCCGCTATTGTGGGTTCAACTAGAAGGCGGACGTTTATGAGGCATTCTCGATCTGTCAACTTGGTGGCAGATTGGAATCACGTTTCCCGGTATCGCGGGAATGACGAAATATAGGGTGTGGGCGATTGTAGTACGGTAGCGGGGAGCCGGAGCAATCGTCCGGCGTTATGAGATGCTCTGGAGTTCTGATTGCGAGGTTGGGCTTCCTCGTTACGCTCAGAATGACAGCAACAAGAAGGGGCGGGTTTGGAACCCGCCCCTGCGTGTTTCCGGCCCCCCAAGGCGCTTGGGGTGTGCGGTACTCCGATGCCTTTCGGGGTTAGTTCGGCGTTTCGGCGAGGGCGCGAATTTCGCTGAACTCCTTCTGGAACTTGCGCCGGCTTCTGCTGCCATCTTCGCTGACGGCGGACCGGGGCTCTGGATTCCCGCTTTCGCGGGAATGACGGGTCTGGGTGCGCCGGTATGTTTGGGAGTGGTGGCAAGCGAATGGGGCGGGTTTAAGGCCCGCCCCTGGGTCTTGCGGCCCGTTTTGCTTCATTGGGTCGTCGATGCCGGAGGATGGCTACTCCCCCAACTGGATGAGGGCGACGTTCATGGCGTTGGCGCGGGTTTCCTGGTGTGCCGGGATGTGCTCGCCAATGGCCACAGCGAAGGTCTTGACGCCGGTGGCTCTCTCCAATCTTGCGGCGCGGTCGGCGGCGCGGGTTATGTCCCTGTTGCCGATGGTGAGAGATATTTCCACGACAGCGTATGCAGGTTCTCCCTCGTGGGTTCCCCGAACGATACAATCGGAAAGCATGACTTCCAATAGATCATACCGCTCTTTGAGGTCGTCCAGCCTGATGTCGAGTTCATCGCTGGTGCCATAGGCGGCTGAGTGGGCCAGGCGAGGCCTGCGGAGTCCGAGCCGTCGACTGACAGGGCTCAGGAGGGTATGGCTAACGTACCGCTCGTATTCCCTGCCTTTTAGGTGGGCCATGTCATCGCGGAGCTCTTTAGTGATGTTTGTGAGGTTGTCCAACCTTTTGGTGTCGGCCTCCCGATTGCGACGGGTCTCTTCCATAAAGTCCCGGGTTTCATCCGCGAACTCATCGAATCGATCGGTCAATACTTCCAGTCGTCTTTCAGTCGAGTCGGGGTCGCGCTGAGCCATGTCCGTCACCTGAGTTCAGGTTGCCTATTCCATTGTATCTCACTCCCCTTGCTTTGGTGCGAAGGCAGCAAGGGTTTCCCTCAAGGCCCTGATAGGGACTGACCCATCGTCAAGTCGTCCATGCAAAAGGGGCGGGTTTTGAAACCCGCCCCTACGTGTGTTCGCGGATCGAGGTTCCCGGTTGTTGCCGGGTAGGCCGAACAGGTCTAGTTGGGGGTTACGGCGAGGGCGCGGATTTCGCCGAACTCCTTCTGGAGCTTGCTCCAGTTGTTGCCGCCGTCTTCGCTGACGTAGACGTAGCCGAAGAGGCTGGCGGCGGCGATGACGTTGGGCATCTCGGGGTTGTTGGCCAGCCAGTAGACTACGGAGTTGGGCTCTACGGGGAGGTCGGCCTTTTCCCAGCTCGTACCGCCGTCGCGGGTGACCTGGACGGCGCCGGTTACGCCGGGGATGAAGTCGCCGTTGCCGACGAACATGGTCTGGGGGTCGTCGGCCTTGATGACCATGCCGCGGCAGTATGAGCGGGCGTCGGCCTCACTGAACTTGGGGAAGTAGTGGTAGTCCCAGCTCTCGCCCTCGTCGTTGCTGGTGGCGATGCCGAAGGGGCTGGTGCAGTAGAAGGCGGGGTTGTCGCCGGTGCGCAGGGCCATGCCATGGATGTCGCCGTGGAAGGGGTCGGGGCCGAGGTCGGGCAGGTGGAGCCAGGAGTCGCCGCCGTCGAGGCTCTTGTACATGCCGTCGACCTCGATGCCGGCCCAGACAGTGCGGCTGTCGCGGGGGTCGACGATGATGTTGGTGGTGCGCGGCGTGCCGATGGGGCAGTCCATATTGACGCCCATGTCGAGCTTCTGCCAGGACTTGCCGCCGTCGCGGGAGCGGAAGCCCTCGGGGCGGGTGCCGGCGAAGATAGTGTCGGAGTTGCCGGGATCGAGGGCCACCGACCAGACCTGGAGGTCGGAGAAGGGGCTGTCGACGGAGTCCCAGGTGAGGCCGTTGTCGTCGGTGCGGAACAGGCCGAGGCCATCGGAGCCGGCCAGGACGCGATGGGGGTTGTCTGGGTAGGTGCGCAGGGCGCGGATGTTGCACTCACTGGGCATCGGGTTGCGGATCTTGGTCCAGGAGTCGCCGCTGTCGGAGCTGACGTTGAGCCCCTGCCCAACGGTGCCCACGAATATTGAGTAGTTACCGGACATTTTCATGCCTCCCAAAGCGCATTTCGGAGTCGTCAGAGGTCTGAAGCTATGATAGCCGCGCCGGGGGGAAAATTCCAGCGGAAGGCGACGGGGCGGGTTATTGTCTGAACTGTGATTCTCGAGATTAAGGGATTATCAGGATTGAGCGCGCAGCTTCTTCTACGCGGGCTGGATTAGCGAGGCAACCAGAGTACGAAAGCAGGGCCTTCTAACTTTCACCCTGAACAGCGCGAAGGGTCTCTTTTTGTGGACGAGATTCCCTGCTCCCTCAGCGCGAAGTCTCTTGAGGGAGACGGGAGCTCCGGATCCCTGCTCCTCGTTTTCACGAGGACAAGCTTGACTGGAAAGGCGGATTGTGAGAGTTGAGGTAAGGACAATTTAAAGACCTTGAGTACGGAAGCACGTCAAGTTGACACTGCTACTTGTCCCCTTCAAAATTAAGGCAGAGGGACCAAGGTATACGGGAGGTTAAGGATGACTACTACAGCGTACACGGTTGACGAATTCATCGACGACGTTCGCGGGATTTTCGATGCGACGGAGGACCCGCTGGCACAGGCCCAGGGAGTGGCCGAGAAGATGGAAGTGCTGCTGCAGACCCCGGGCTGGCTGGAAGAGCGGCTGGAGCTGCCGGACGAGGGTGGGTACGGACGCTACGACCTGCATCTGGACGAGGACTACGGTCATCCGGGTGGCGGATTCTGGCTGATGGCGACGGTGCAGAAGCCGGACCAGGACAACCTGCCCCACGACCACGGCGCGGCGTGGGTGGTATACGGCGTGTACGAGGGTGCGATCAAGCAGACGAAGTGGCGCTGGTTCTACCCGGGCGAGGGCGTGGACTCGGTGCAAATCGGAAAGACCGGCGACTTCGTGCAGGGGGACGGCAAGGTTGCGTTCTTCCTGCCGGGCGAGATCCACGACACGCTGAACATTACAGGCGACCGGGCGCTGGTGGTGCGGCTGGAGTCGCAGAAGCTGGACCGGGTGGTGCGCTACCAGTACAACCCCGAGGAAGGGACCGTGACGACGATGGACCGCTAGTTCCCGTTTCGGGCAACTACTCGGTGAAAACAGGGTAAGATGCAAAACGCCCCTCGCCATTGCAGGGGGCGTTTTGCATTGGGGCAGTCGTCGAGAATTGCCGCTAGAAGGGAGGCTCGAAACCGGATTTGCCCTCGCCCAAGGGAGGGAGATTCGCCTCCAGTAGCCGATCGTTGAAAACGTTGAAGAATTCCCGATAGCGTTCCAAGTATTCTCCCCGTTCTTCCTTGAGAGAGGCAACCGAACATCCTAGTTTCGCAGCCATCAACTCGTGGGCACCTTCCCGGGTTCCCGCCAAGAACTTGCCTTGTTTGAAATGGAATGGCTGGGCGATAAATTTTTGTACTCCGGTCTCAATCAGGTTGTCGACGAACGCATAGGGGCTAGATACCAAGAGCAGCGGGGTCATCGTGATGCAGGCCTCCACGCCCTTTGATTTGACCTCGCTGATAGCGTCGAGCCGTCCGGGGTTGGCTGGGCAGTGCGGCTCAAAAACGCGGCGGATATCCTCATCATCAGTGGTGACGGTCATGTTGACCTGCACGCGGCCACCGTTCTTCTCAATCTGGCGATACAGGTCGCAGTCGAAAACTACGTCAGGGCTACGGGTTTGCACCACGAGCTTGGGTTTGTCGCCGCGGTCGACCAAAGCCTGGAGAATGCCGCGAGTAAGTCCTAGTTTCCGCTCGACGGGCTGGTAGGGATCAGTGACACTACTCAAATAAATGCGCTTGCCGTCCAGAGTCCCAGCCTTGCGATTTCTGACTAGTTCGGCGGCGTTTTCTTTGACCGTAACCCACTTGCCCCAATTGTTTCGCTTCTCAATATCGCGGCTGAAAAAGGCTGCGTAGCAATAGGTGCAGCCTAACGAGCAACCGCTATAAGGGTTCAAAGTATAGTCGTAGGCCTCCATGAACCCCGTAGCTTTCGTTAGAATCTCACGGACTCGAGCGTAAGTAACTCTTACGTCGCCGATTTTATCGGGACGCTCATTACCGCGCCTAATATCGTCAACAGATTCGAGCGTGGATATATCCGGCAGGGGGAATTGCTGCTGCATTTCGGCCCCTCCTGTCAATTGGCTTTCGTATAGGTCCAAGCCAAGGCCCTTGGAAACGTCCAAGTTACTTCTCTATCCAAGTACCGATGTGGAGAGTTCATTTGCTCGTTGAGTAGTCGCCTCCAACGAGTTGCCTCCGGTAAGAAACCATTAACCACGGGTTCAAAAGTAGACATTTGCCGCACAAACTGGGTGCCTTCAAACGGAGAAACCCTTTGCAGCAGAGCCCCCTGCCCAGAGTGGCTGTGCCCAGTCAGGATTCCGACATGTGGCTCATTTGTAGAAGCGAGATAGACAAGGGTACTATTAATTTCCTCTACGTTGTTAGGATACACTGCGTGAAATGCGGTAAGCCAAAACTCGGCTTCCGAATTGACATTCAATTCCTTCAACCTAATGTTCCGCACTGTCGGCACCGGCTGCGAAAGTCTGCGAATAGCAGCTAACACCCACTTCAAATCAGGACTGTTTATCCCTCCAGATAAAACCTGGCTTAGGAATTCGTTCCATATCTTCACTCCCATTTGAGCCATAGCTGTATTAGGGTCAATTGAATCTATATGAATTTCATCAATATCTTCTCCCAACTCAAGCGCGGCGGCCACGGCGAGAACGAGACCAAAGCGCAAGGCCAATGCACCGCATCCCAAATCAATGACATGCAAGAGCTGACGATTGCTCCTAAGCAACTGTCGTCCTCCGCTTGCTTTCCGTTGCTCTTCTATCAGCAAATGTACCAACTGAATTTGCCCTGGTTGATACCAATTCAAATAAAAGAGCGCAATCCATGGATCATCGTAATTTGGAGGATTGCTCTGCTGCAGTCCTGTCAGGGAATTTAAGGATTGATGGACTGTGTTACTCCATTCTTCCTTGGTCATTCCCTTTGAAAGCAATCCAAATTCCCGTTCCGCGACTGTCGCAATTGATCGATCCAGAACGGCATTGAGCACCTCTATATCCACGTTCCCCCTCCCCACTATTCTCATTTAAACTGTACGCGCCTCGACGATTCAATTCAAGCTGCATCTGTCAGCAGCGAACGGAAATGCGGCCAAATCCACGGCCAGCTGGGCGCGGAGGGATTGAGTGGTGAGGGAGTCGAGGTGGCCGTCGGGGATTGGGACCACGCCGAATTCGGGACGGGCGCATTCGGGGCAGCTTATTCTGCTAGAGGTTTTCCAGGACTGCGAGGGCACTCTTGGGGTTGCCGGAGCCGCCGAAATCCTTCGACAAGCCCAGGATGAGTGCGATGAGGTGAGGGTGAGTGAGGCAAGGTCAGGATAAGTGGGTCCTGGTGGGTTTCGATGGTCTCCGTTGCTCCGAGGGGCCTCACCGGTACGTAGAGGGCTAATTGGGCAGGGGCCGCAAGCATTGACGGAAAGACGCAAATGACCGGCGGCCCCTCTTGACGGACTTAGTGAGGAGGTCAGGCGGTGGCCCAGGATACGCCGTTGAGGACGAGTTGCTGGAACTTGGGGGTCTCGAAGCTGCGTCCGTCGTGGCCGAGCAGGAGGACGTAGACTTTGCCGTCGCCGTAGCTGCGGGTCCAGCCGAGGGGGTAGGTGCCGCCGGGCATGAATGTGGGCGCGCGGTCCGGCCCCCAGGGCCAGGTGCCCTCCTCGGCGTCGGCGGTGAGGAAGACGTCGTTGCCCTCGTTGAAGGTACAGTTCATATAGAGTTCGTCGTTGGTCATGAAGTCGCTGACGCCCGTGGCTCCGGCGTGGTCGGCGTTGCTGACGCTGACCTTCATCTCGCTGTAGGGCGGGTGGTAGCTGGAACCGGTGATCCAGCCGCCGCCGGTGATCTCGTGGTAATCGCGCCAGCCGGTGGGGCCACAGCAGGCGATGTGGATGCAGACAAAGCCCTTGCCGGACTTGATGTAGCTCTTGAGGCCCTCTTGTTCCGAGGCCTGGAGTTCCCAGTCGCCGAAGTCGGGAACGTTCTCGCGGCGGGTGTTGAAGACCAGGGCGTCGTAGGCGCCCATGCCAGAAGCGTCGGCGAGGACGGATGCGTCTTCGGTTATCGTGACACTGTGGCCGGCGCCCTTGAGGAAGTTTTCGAGGATGGGTGTGGACTCTTCGTAGGGGTGTCTGCCACCTGAAATTACTAGAAGGTTCATTTTGGAGTCTCCTGTCGTGTTGTTGTTTTCGCGTAGGGCGATGCTAGAACTGGGCGGCGAGGTCGCGGTTGCCTTCTATGGTGATGTCGCCGGCTGCGACGGCCCCTTCGAGGGTGAGGCGGCCATAGGCGAGAAGGGCGAAGGTTGAGGCGGTGCAGGTGAAGGTGACGTCGGCGGGGTCTGAGGTGGTGGGTTCCATGGTGAGCTCGCCGCCTCCGGCGACGATGTCATGAGATCCACCGTCAGAGAGGTTGAAGCGGAATCGGGCTGGGCTGGTGATGCTTGACCCGGGCAGAAAGAATCGTCCCACGACGAAGCCCGGAAGGAGCTCGGGCAGGACGGGGGTTACGGCGTCGGGGAGACTGGCTCCCTGTTCCAGCCGGGAGCGGATGTCCCACTCGTGGACCGTCATCTCGGCGAGGCGGAGGATCAAGTATCGCCGGACGGACAGATAGGCGGCGGGGTGATAGCACTGCTTGTCCCAGTCGCCGGAGCCCATACGATCGAGGAGGGCGTTCAGTCGGTCGCAATTCTGGGAGAAGGCCTCGACAAGGGTGTCGCCGAGACTTTCGCGCATAGCGACGGCGCGGGCTGCGTTGGCGGCCATGCGGCCAGCGAGATCAAACTCCTCGGGAGGGCCCATGCCCTCGGGGGGCGTGGAGTCGCCGCTGGCACCACGCTCGATGTTGCCGGAGAACATGTCGACGGCCATGGTCATGTGAGCGACTACGTCGGCGTTGCTCCAGGCATCGCAAGCGCTCTGGGTCTGCCAGTCGTCGGGGGACAGGGTCTTGAAGTATTCCAACAGTCGCGCCGATTCGGAGCTGACCAGCACGGCGAGTTCTTCGGAAGTTGGCATGGGGTTTCCTCCGGCGTTTGTTTTAGTCCAAATTATGGGGCTTGGAAGCTATAAGGTTGTCAATTGGCCGTTTTCCGGCTCGTTACAACCTTCTCACTCGGGGCAGGCCCGCCATTCTGCGGTCCAGGGTCCGGGTTCAGGGTCTGGGTTCAGGGTCTGGGACACTGCCCGCTATTCGACTCCTATTTTGGATATGTCAGAGTGCGGCCAGCATGAGAGTATCAGTCTCGTAGTTCAGGGACATAGGTGTCATCACGAAACCGGCGGATATCGAACGGAGGATGATCTGGTGGTATCAGGTCCTTCAGCAGTCCGAGGCGTGCGTAATCTATCTTTCTGCGCCTGACGAGGAACCCGTCGGGCCGTTCAACCATCTCGGGGTGGTCTCCGGGGCCTACGTCCATAGCTGCCATGACGCTTGCCGGGAGGGTCACTCGGCCTTCCGAGTCAATTCTTACGATAACGTCCTGCATCTTGAGGTCAGCGTAATTACAGCAGGGTCCATCGTCAAGGTGTTTCGGCCTGTTGGTGGCGTTGCAAGCCAGGTGGTTGAAATACATTTTTGTCGTTCGGAGCGCGCCTCAGTGGATACCCCTTTTCGTGGGTATGACGGATTTGGTGCAGGTAGATCAACTCTACAGGAACGAGATACGAGCTGCAGGGAGGGCTGGAAGATCCAATTGGCTGATGGTTCCGGTGACGTTGATGGTCTGTAACGCGTAGGGCGCACGTCCCTTGAAATGCTCGGGAGTGCGCCCCTACAGTTTTTTCATAGCCGTAGATGAAGATGAGTCAGCTGGCGAGGAAGGCCCTGATTTCTCGGTTGACGTCTTCGGGGCATTCCCACTGGAGGAAGTGGCCATAGTTCCCAAGGTTCTTGGACTGGACGTTGGGGATCACGCCACGCCACGCGTCCTCGAGGGGGCCAGCGCCCATTTCCTCCGCTGTGCGGACGCGACGGGTGCCGTAAAGGAAGAGGGCCGGGATGGAGAGGGTGCGTCCCTCATCGGCGCGCCAGTCGGCGGGGTCGAGGTAGGCGGCGGCGCGGTAGTAGTTGAAGCCTCCGCGGAGGCCGCCGGGTGCGGAGTAGACCTTGACGTACTCGTCGATGACTTCCTGGGTCAGCGGATACTTGTTGATGCACCAGTCCCGGAGGATGTGGCGGAGATAGATTTCCTCGCGGCCTTCCAGCAACTTCTCGGGCAGGTCGAATTGCTGGTGGAAGTAGGAGTGCCAGCGCTCCCGGACGACCGAGGGGGCCTGAGGGCCGAGCTGCTCGTAGGGGGGCGTTGCGTCGAGGAAGGCGATCTTCCGGACGGCTTCCTCGTGGTCGAGGGCGAACCGGAATCCCACGCGGGCGCCAATGTCGTGGGAGACGATGTTGACGCTCTCGTGGCCCAGTTGGCGGACCAGCTCGTACATGTCGGAGGCGGCGGTGCGGGTATCGTAGCCGTAGAAGGGCTTGTCGGAGTGTCCGAAGCCGCGCATGTCGGGCACTATGACTTGATACTGGCCGGGAAATTCGTTGATCTGGTTGCGCCAGGAATACCAGAACTCGGGCCATCCGTGCAGGAACAAGAGGGGGTCGCCCTCACCTTCGAGGACGTAGTGGATGTTGATGCCGTTGATGCGGGTGGTGTGGTGGCTCCACTGTTCGGGGTTCAGGTCGGCCATGGTCGCCTCCTAAGTTTCTCCCTCTCCCCGGAGGGAGAGGGAGAAGACCTGCGTCAACCGGATTCGTTTCCCTAATGAGCGATGGGGCTGGGGACCCAGCCTCCGTATACGGGGTACTGGCTACAGATGAACTCGATGTAGGCGGGCTGGCCGGCGTCGTTGGCTTCTCTGGCCTTGGTGAAGGCGTCGATTATCTGGGCGGGGTCGGAGATGCGCTGGGCGTGGAGGCCCAGCTCAGCGGCGACGCGGGACATGTCGACTTCCTCGTGGCCCATGACGCGGTGGGTGAAAGGATCGTGGCCCTCGCCCCAGAAGCCGGGGCCGTAACCGGCGAACCCGCCGTTGCTAACGTGCACTACGGTGATGCCGATGTTCTGGCGGACGGGGACTTCCAGGTTGCCCAGCATGTAGCCGACACCGGCGTCGCCAGTCACAGCGACGGAGTGGCGGTCCGGGAAGGCGAGGCGGGCGGCCATGGCACCGGCGAGACCGAAGCCCAGGGTGGAGATGTTGCCCCATCCCAGGAAGCCGCGGGGGATCAGCGTGTCGTAGACGGTGCTGAGCTGGTCGCGGGTGTTGCCGGAGTCGTGGGTGACAAAGGATTTCATCGGGTCGAGGGCCTTCATCATGTCGCCGAAGACACGGTAGGGGTTGATGGGCTGGTCGTCGGAGACCATGACCTCGCGGTACTTGGCCAGTCCAGCGTCGCGCGAGGCCTTGACCGCAGAGGCAACTCCGTCTTCGGAGCGCCCATTGCCGCCGGTGCGCTCGGCCACGCCATCGGCCAGGGCCCGCAGGGTGAATTTGGCGTCGCCCAGGACTGCGTGGGCCGTGGGGTAGATGCGATTGATGTGGAGCTCGTCGAGGTTGCACTGGATGATTGTCTTGCTGGCCGGGTTGGGGATGCCGTGGGTGAAGCGGCCCGGTGAGAGACTGGAGCCGACGGCGAGGATGACGTCGCTTTTCTCCAGGAACTCGGCGGGGTGGTCGCCGCGGACGCCGACAAAGAGCGGGTGATTCTCAGGGAAGGCACCCTTGGCCTTCAGGGTGGTGATGACTGGTGCATTGGCCGCCTCGGCCAGCTCCTTGAGCTCGGCAGAAGCGCCGGCGTAGATCACGCCTTCGCCCGCGTAGATCAGCGGGTTCTTGGCATTGAGGAGCAGGTCAACCGCCGTGTTTACGTCGTCAGGGTTGGGCCCAGCCTTGTAGGCCTTGACCGGGAAGTAGGGGTCGGCGGTCTCGTCGTAGGTGGCGGTGGCGTTGGGGACGGCAAGCACCACCGGGCCGGGCCGGCCGCTGCGGAGCATGGTGAAGGCGCGGCGCATGAACTCGGGAACGCGCTCGGGGCGGTCGATGTAGCCGAACCACTTGGAGACGGTGCGCAGGCTGGTGGTGACGTCGAACTGGGTGTTCTCGGAACTGCCCGCCGGAATGCCGTCGGTGATGCAGAGCATCGGGGAGTTGTCTTCGAAGGCCTGGGCGAGACCGGGGTAGGAGTACTGGAGGCCCGCGCCGTTCACGCCGCCCTGGACGGTGCAGACGCCGATACGCTCGCCGGCGGTAACGCGGGAGTAGGCGTCAGCGAGGGCGACGGCGTAACGGTCGTCGCGCATCATGATAATGGGGACGCCCTCACGTCCCAGGGCGTTGTTCACGCGGCAGACGGGGAAGGTGGAGACCCACTCGATGCCCTCCTGCTTGAGGATGCGGGCAATGGAGGTTGCTACGTCGATGCTCATTCGAAACCCTCATGGTGGTATTTGAATTTGGAGGGATTGTAACATTGTCTGGATTGGGAATTGGGAGCTGGGGATTCTTGCCGCTTCTGATGTGGCACTCATGATGTGGACAGAAGAGGACGGCTAACGGACGCTGGTATACGTTTGATCTTATACGGAAACGGAGAACGGCATGGTTAGCCGATTTGAGGTACGGCTGGATAAGGGATACAGGGAAAGGCTGGATGAACTAGCGGAAAGTAAAGGTACGACTGCGGAGGAGATCATCCGTCAGCTCATTGACAGAGCATACGAAGAGTTTCTCCGTGAACGCCGTCTGCGAGCTGCTGAAGAATTAATTGCAATGAACGCGGAGACCACACCTGAACCTGACGAGTTATCCATAGCGTTGGGATCGGCCCATGACAACCGCGGCGTTTGTTGATGTAGATATTCCCATCTATGCCCCCGGAGGGGACCAGCGGTACAAAGACCCCTGCGGCCACATAATTCGCGACATCGCCGTCGACCCGACTCGGTACATCACCGATGCTGATGTCCTGCAGGAAGTGGTATATCACTACCTTCGGACTGACAGGTGGGCGGCTGGATGGGAGGTCCTGCGCTGGTTCGAGACTGTGCTGCGAGGCCGAATTGGGCCCGTTTACCCGGATGAAGTGCTTGAGGCCGCGCTATTGGCGCATCAAGTTCACGCGACGAGTTCCAAGGACCTGGTGCATGCATCAGTGATGCGCAGACTTGGGACAAACTTGGTGATTTCCGCGGACTCGGACTTCGGCAGGATTCCTGGCGTACGTCGGCTGGACCCGATGCGGTTGATCCAATGGCAGGGAGAGAAGGGGGGGTTAGCGCTGATGCCTTCCCGGAAGGTTCCTTGCGCCAATGTTCGAGCCTATGGCACTATGCCCCAAAGTAGCTCAATCACAGCTATGAGGAGAGTCCGATGCTGCAGACCACAGATCCGGTTACGCGTGAGATCATCAAGAATGCGCTGATGAGCGCGGCGGACACCATGGCGCTGACCGTGGTGCGTACTGCGCGGTCGGCGGTGATCAAGCATGGCATGGACTTCTCGACGGCACTGTTCAACGCGGAGGGGCAGCAGGTGGCGCAGGGGCTGACGCTGCCGCCGCACCTGGGCAGCATGGCGCCGGCGCTTGAAGGCGTGATGAACGCCTTCGGGGACGACGTGCTGCCGGGGGACATCTTCGCCAACAATGACCCTTACGAGGGGGCGAGCCACCTGCCGGACATCTTCCTGTTCAAGCCCATCTTCGTTAACGACGTGCTGATTGGGTGGAGCTGCTGCATCGGACACCAGACGGACATCGGCGGTCGAGTGGCGGGCGGGAATGCCTGCGACAACACAGAGATCTACCAGGAAGGGCTGATCCTGCCGCCGCTCAAGCTGTACGAGAAAGGTGAACTCAACAAAGCCGTCTGGCGCATCCTCGAGAAGAATGTCCGCGTCCCTGACAAGGTGCTGGGCGACGTGCAGGCGCTGCTGGCCGCGGTGCGGTTCGGCGAACGCGACCTGCTGCGTTTGGTGGACGAGTACGGCGTGGAAGAGATGAAGAGCTACATGGCCGACATCCTGGACACCACCGAAGCACTGACGCGGGCGGAGATTTCGTCACTGCCGCAGGGGGAGTGGCAGTTCGTCGACCACATCGACAACGACGGGATCGACCCTCAGTCCATCGACATCCACGTCAACGTGAAGATTGATGGGGACGAGGTGTTCGTGGACTTCGACGGTACCTCGCCGCAGGCCAAGGGAAGCATCAACCCCAACTTCGCGTATACGAAGTCGAACGTCTATGCGGTGATGAAGTGCCTGATCGATCCGGCAATCCAGTCGAACAGCGGCTTCTTCCGACCGTTCAACATCACGGCTCCAGAGGGATGCTTCGTCAACCCGCAGCATCCGGCGCCAGTGGCAGCGCGGGGTCTGGCGGGCTTCCGCATCTGCCACGCGATGTTCGGGGCGATGGCACAGGCGCTACCTGGGCGGGTGCCGGCGGCCTGGGGCGGTGGCGAGATCGGGCTCAGCTTCGGCGGGTATCATCCGAACCGGAAGGCGTGGGTCTACCTGGAGTTCAACAACGACGGGCCTCGGGGCGGCGGTCCCAGCATCGACGGTGCCGACGGGCTGGCGTCGCCGGTGCTGAACATGGCGAACACGCCCATCGAGAGCATTGAGTCGGACCAGCCGCTGCTGGTTGAGCGGTTCGGGCTGGTGCCGGACACCGGCGGCCCGGGGCAGTACCGCGGCGGTCTGGGCATCGTGCGGGAGTTCCGCCTGCTGGCGGAAGAGGCGACGTTCCAGCTTCGGTCGGACCGCACGAACTTCCGGCCGTGGGGCGTCGAGGGCGGGAAGCCCGGTACGCCGACCCAGAACTGGCTGAACCCGGGGACTCCGGAGGAGCAGGAGCTGCCGGGGAAGCACCTGATGACGCTGAAGAAGGGCGACCTGTACCGGGTGGTCCAGGCGGGGGCCGGTGGGTACGGCGATCCGTTGAAGCGCGAGCCTCAGGCGGTCGTGGAGGACGTGCAACAGGACAAGCTGACACCGGAGTACGCTCGCGCGGAGTACGGCGTGGTGCTGGACGCGGCGGGCGTGCTGGACGAGGCGGCGACGGAGGCACTGCGGGCTGAGATGGCGGCGGGGTGAGGCTCACTCTGAGAAGTCGTGAGCACATGGCCTGGAGATGCTCGCCAAGCTGATTAGCGGCAACCAATTGACCCCGCCTGACGAGGGCGCGTTGGCCTTTGAGTGGACGGAATACTTCGACTTTGAAGAGGACACGGGTTACCTTGTGCTTTAGGGCCACTCCTTTTTTGTCCACATCACAGCCAGCCGTTCCAGGGCTTTGTGTGTTGGACTCACAAATGACTTGGAGAGCCGGGTATACGAACACAAGCAAGGCATGACCGGCGGGTTCACCACGAAGTACAGGGTGAGCGCCGAATGACAGAATTAGAGCGGCTCTCAGTGGGAGAGGCGTGTAAGCCAAGCCGCTGTTGGGACTGTTAGAGGGTAGGGGTCAACCAAGTCCAGCCTGGGGGTTGTTGTGGCTTGGGCTGGGGTAACTACTGTTAAGTTTCCGAACGGTGGGGAGGGGTGGTTACTGGTTGGTTTGGCGGCGTTGCTGGAACCTGCGGTATTCTTCGTTGAGCACCTGGCGCTCCAGCTCTCGGACCGCTGCCAGGTAGGCGAGGGCGTGCTCGATTAGAAGAGTGGGTGGGGCTGCGCCGGTGAGTTGGATATCAGCGTTTTCCAGAACATCCTCCTGGTAATCCAGCCATGCGAGGCGGGGGACGTCCGCGTAGGGGCCGTCGGCGCTGGCATTCAGCACCGTTTCCTCCAGAATGGCCAAGGACATTTCGCCGCGAAGTCTTTCCGGATAGATTTCGCTCCAAAATCGCTCGCGGTCCACCGCCTCAAGGTAAGCCTCCCCCTCTTCCAGTGATAGTTCCAATTGGCGCCATTCGTCTTCCTGAAGGGAAGCGATAAACTCCGACGGGCTCATTTGGTCAAGGATGCCTAGAAGGTTCGCGTTCTCCGTTCTTTCCAGCAGCTCCCTGACTCCGACCAGGTCATCTTTTTGCGCCAATTTTGCCAGCTCTATGTACTCCGCATAACCGTCTGATCGAAGGCGGTCCGCATCGCGGCGGTCGTAGACCTCACTATCCGTCGGGGTGTGACCAGTCGCAATGGCATGTTGGTAGAGTGCGGATGCATTGAACAGGTCAGCGACAGCGGCGGTGTCCGGCCCGAAGGAAATTGCCAGCACATGCCTCAATTGCCATTGATCCGAGTTGGGAGCTTCGGACGGAAGCCCGCGCTCCGCGTATACGATGGCCCTCTCCAGCAAACGCAGCCTTTCGAGGTAGGCCGAGTGGCGAATGCACTCGTCGCCCACGCGGGCTATGGCCGGGTCGTTGTCCCATGCGAGGGTGTCGCAGTCGGGTCGGTAGGGCAGCAGCCATACCGCCACGACCAGTGCGACTAGGCAGACAGGCGGGGTCCAGCGGCGGACTTGCGATGGAATCAGCTGCGCTCCAGGATGATGTTGCTGGCTTCGTCCACGGTGGCGGTCCAGGTGGGGGGAACGACGGTGGTGGAGTCGTATTCCTCGATGATGAGGGGGCCTTGTTCTGTGACACCGGAGAGGCTGGGGCGGCTGACTACGGGGGTGTCGGCCCAGCCGCGGTTGGGGCCGAAGTAGACGGGACGGGAGGACGGGCCGTCGGTGGCCGCGGCTGCGAGCTCGAAGCGCTCGGGCATGCGCGGCTTGTCGGGGAGGCCGCGGGCGAGGACACGGATGTTGACGAGCTGGTAGCTGGCCACGCCTTCCATCGGTGCCTGGCGATAGCCGAAAGACTGTTCGTGCTCCTGATCGAAGCTTTCGGCCACGGCGGACAGCGTCGCCTGGGTGATGGGGCCGGGGGGAACGGAGACGGTGAGGTCGGAGACCTGGCCTTCGTATTTCATGTCGGCCTGGGTTATGAACTGGTGGCGGGAGTCGTCGAAGCCTTCGAGTCGGAGCTGCCGGCGTCCCTCCTCCCACATGCCTTCGACGAGGCCGGACAGGGTTGGCAGGTGGATCTCCTCGAATGTCTTGAAGTGGGTCTGGACGAAGTGGTGCTCGACGTCGGCAACCAGAAGGCCGAAGCTGCTGAATACCCCTGGGAATGGTGGGACGACCACGCGAGTTATGTCGAGCATCTCGGCGAGACCGGCGGCGTGGACGGGACCGCCACCACCGAAGCAGATGAGGTCGAAGCGGCGCGGGTCGCGTCCGCGCTCACTGGAGACGGCGCGGAGGGCCCGGCCCATGTTGGAATTTACAAGCAGGTGGACGCCGTGGGCGGCATCCACTTCAGACAGGTTCAACGGACCCGCAACGTTGTCGGCGATGGCCCTGCGGGCAAGCTCGGCATCGATGGGGAAGTCGCCGGCAAGCAGGTGCTTGGGGTTGAGGTAGCCAAGGAGGACGTCGGCGTCGGTTACGGTGGCGTCCTGGCCACCGAGCCGGTAGCAGGCCGGGCCGGGGTAGGCGCCGGAACTCTGGGGGCCGACGCGGATCGAGCCGCTGCGGTCGACGGTGGCGATGCTGCCGCCGCCAGCGCCGACTTCGGCCAGGTCGATGGCCGGGACGCGCAGAATGTGGCCGCTGCCACGGAGCAGCCGGTGGCCAACGCTGATGCCGCCGCCGACCTCATACTCGGGGGCCTGGAGCATTTCGCCGTTCTCGATTATGGAGGCCTTGGCGGTGGTGCCACCCATGTCGAGAGTCATCAGGTTGGGCATGTCTAGGCGACGGCCGAGGTGGAAAGCGCCAACTACGCCAGCGGCTGGGCCGGACTCGATGCAGTAGACGGGGCGCTCCATAGCGATGCCGGAGGTGGCGAGGCCGCCGTTGGACTGCATGACGGCCAGGGGCACGGTGATGCCCATGTCCTGCAGGCCCTCGGTCAGGAGGGTCAGGTAGTGTTCGACGACGGGGCGGACGTAGCTGTTGATGACGGTGGTGCTGGTGCGCTCGTACTCCTTCATTTCGGGCAGGAGGTCGGAGGACAGAGTCAGGATCACGTCCGGGGCGCGCTCCTGAATGACTTGGGCGATGTACTGCTCGTGGGCCGGGTTGGCGTAAGAGTGGAGGAGGCAGACGGCGACGGACTCGACGCCGCTGTCTAGCACGGCCTGGGCGGCGCGGTCGACGGAGCCAGTGTCCAAGGGGCGGAGGACCTCGCCGCGGAAGTTGAGGCGCTCGCCGACCTCGAGGCGATATTGGCGTTTGACCAAGGTGGGGGACTTCTCGTAGTAGAGGTCGTAGAGGCGCGGTGTACGGTTGCGGCGGAACTCCAGCACGTCGCGGAAGCCCTCGGTGGTGATGAGGGCCATGTGGGCGCCCTTCTCCTCAATGATGGCGTTGGTAGCGACGGTGAAGCCGTGGCCGACCTCGGAGACGGCCCGGGGTTCAATGTTCAGCTCCTCGATGCCGGCGCGGATGCCGTTGAGCACGGCGCGGCTGTAGTCGTCGGGGGTGCTGGCTACCTTGCGGGTCAGGACCCGGCCGTCGTCGCCGAGGAAAACGATGTCGGTGAAGGTGCCACCGATGTCTACGCCGATGCGGAAGTCTGGCATGTTTCTGCTCGCTAGAAAGTTTCCTGCCGCGCCCGCCCAAAGACGACATTGACGCTGCTTCTCTGGGGCAGGCTGCTTCGAATCGTGGGAGCTAGCCCGGCTCCCGGTCTCTCAGCTGTTCCTCCAGTTCCCGGACCCGGGCCTCGGCGACGATGCGGGCTTCCCGCTCGGCGACGAGGACGTCCTGGTCGGCGCTGCGGGCGTCGCTCTCCTCATAGAAAGTCATGAGGTGCCCTCCGGTGGACGGATCGAACCAGCGAAGTTTCCCGTGGTCCCAGCACAGGTCAAGGCCCAGGACCGTGCTTTGCCCGTGGAGGTGCTCCGGTGCGACCTCGAGAATCTCGATGGATGTGTAGGTCCCGTCGGCCAACCGATCTCCAGTGATTGGGTCTCCATTCAGTCTGCCGCCGGTGGGGTCAAACCGCCAGTATTCCGGGACGCCGAAATTGGCGTAGTCATGGCGCTTCTCAATGAGATCCCGGTTCCGGGTGGTGAGAGAGGCGACTTCGAGCACGAAGTCGGGCGGCTTTCCCTGCTCCCGGATGGAGTACCCGTTCTGGGCCACTGCCAACGGTCGATCGACATCGAAGGCTATGAGGAAGTCGGGGATTCGGTGACCTTGGCGCTGCAGGGGCGACCATCGGACTGGTATTTCGCTGAGGATGATCATGGAATCCGTAATGCCGTAATGGCGTCGAAGGATAGCCTGGTGGCCATCGTCATACAGGTGTAGGGCGTTCTGCATGTCATCCCTGGGAGGAAATTCAGGAAACGTTTCCAGTTTCCCGGCTTTTGTCGAGCTCTTGCTGAGCCTGCTGGTCATGGCGATCCTCAGCTCCAGTCAGGTCGGATGGGCACTGTGATGCCATTATAGGGGAAAGAAGGCCGGTGCCCTGGCAAAGGGATAGTCGGCGACATACGAATAGGCTATCCGCCGACGCACTTGCCGAGCCAGGAGCGTCCGTCGCGGGCGAGGAAGTCGTCTGAGGAGAAGGGACCCTCGGTGCCTTGGTCGTAGACCTCCGGCGGGCGGACGGAAGGGCCGGAGAGGCCCTCGATGAGAGGGTCCATGATGCCCCAGGACTGCTCGATTTCGTCGCTGCGGATGAAGAGAGAGGCGTCGCCGTTCAGGGCGTCGAGGAGCAAACGCTCGTAGGCGTCGGGGATTTCCTGGCCGCCGAAGGAATCCTCGTAGTGGAACTCCAAGTTGACGGGGCGGAGGTCGAGGCCCGAGTCGGGTGTCTTGGCCTGGAACTCGAGGTGGACACCCTCGTTGGGCTGAACGCAGATGGACAGGGTGTTGGAACTGATGTCGCCGGTGGCGCCCTGGGGGAAGATCAGGTGGGGCGGCCGGCGGAACTGGATCAGGACCTCGGTGCGCTTGTTGGCCAGGGCCTTGCCGGAGCGCAGGTAGAATGGGACGCCCTGCCAGCGCCAGTTGTCGATGTCGAGCCGCAGGGCGGCGTAAGTGGCTGTGCGGGATTCGGCGGGGACTCCCGGTTCGCCGAGATAGCCTTCGTACTGTCCCTGTACGGCGAAGATAGAAGCGTCCCGGGACGGTACCCTGCGGACGGCCCTGAGCACCTTCACCTTCTCGTTGCGGAGGGTGTCGGCCTCGAAGGTAGAAGGCGGTTCCATGGCGACCACGGCGAGGAGCTGCAGGAGGTGGCTCTGGAACATGTCACGGAGGACGCCGGCCCGGTCATAGTAGGGCGCGCGCTCGGCAATGGAGACCGACTCGGAGACAGTGATCTGAACGTTGTCGATGTAATTGCGAGACCATAGGGGCTCGAAGATGGCGTTGGCAAAACGGAAAACGAGGAGGTTCTGTACGGTCTCCTTTCCGAGATAGTGGTCAATGCGGTAGACCTGGTGCTCGTCGAAGACGCTGTGAATGGAGTGGTTGAGTTCCCGGGCGGTTTCGAGGTCGACACCGAAGGGTTTTTCCACTACGACACGGCGCCAGCAGCCGTCCTCGCGGTGGTATCCGATTCGGCCCAAGGCTTGGACGGCAGGGGCAAACAGGAAGGGAGCGAGGGCCAGGTAGTAGAGGCGGTTGGCGGGGCGATCAGGGGACTCGATCCCGTTGAGAACGCGCTCCAGGTCGCGCAAACCATCCGGAGCAGCGACGTCACCATAACAGGAATGCACACGGTCGGCGAATTCGTTCCACACTTCTGGAGCAGGCGGGAAATCGGCTACCTGGCCGAACCCTTCGTAAAAGGACGCGCGGAACTCATCGGCAGTCATGTCGGTTCGGGATACACCGACGACCTGGATTTCCGGACCGAGTCGCCCCTTGGCGTAGAGGTCGGCCAGCGCAGGAGCGAGTTTCTTGGTGGTGAGGTCGCCGGACGCACCGAAGATTACGATGGTGGTGGTCTGATCGTCCATTGCTGGCCAGCCTCTGCCGACTCAGCCTTCGGTGCGGCGAACGGCGTGGCCGCCGAACTGCTGCCTCAAGGCGGCGAGGAGCTTGGGAGCCAAAGGGCCGACCTGGCGGGAACGGAACCGTTGCTGGAGGGCGGCGGTGATGGCGGGGATGGGGACGGCGAGGTCCACGGACTCCTGAACGGTCCAACGGCCCTCGCCGGAGTCCTCGACGTAGGCCTGCAGGCTTTCCAGGCCTGGGTCTTCCTTCAGGGCGGCGGCAGCGAGATCCAGCAGCCAGGAACGGACGACGCTGCCGTGGCGCCAGGTGTTGGCGATGGCGGCGACGTCCAGGTCGAACTCGCCCTTGGCGGCGAGTAGCTCGAAGCCCTCAGCGTAGGACTCCATGATGGCGTATTCGACGCCATTGTGCACCATCTTGACGAAGTGGCCGGCGCCATTGGGTCCGACGTGGCAGTAGCCGGTGTCATCGCCGGGGGCCAGGGTGCGGAAGGCAGGCTCCATGCGTTTCACCGCAGGTTCGGGACCACCCACCATCAGGCAGAAGCCGTTGGCGAGGCCCCAGATACCGCCGCTGATGCCCATGTCGATGAAGTCAATGCCGTTGTCGGCCAGGGCCTGGGCGCGTCGCAAAGAGTCCTTGTAGTTGGCGTTGCCGCCGTCGATGATGAGGTCGCCGTGAGAGAGGATGGGCACCAGGGCATTGATAGTGTCTTCGGTGGGCTGTCCGATAGGAAGCATGAGCCAGACAGCCCTGGGCTGGGACAATCGGGAGACCACGTCGGCGAGGGACTCGGCACCGTCAGCGCCGAAGGCAGCAGTGGCGGAGACGGAATCGGCGTCAACATCGAAGGTGACGACGCGGTGACCGCCGAGGATGAGGCGGCGGGCCATGTTGGCGCCCATGCGGCCAAGGCCGATCAGTCCTAATTCCAATGAAGCGTCTCCGAATTCAGTGTTGCCCTCAGGGCTCGTTCAAACTGACGCCCTGATACCGTTGGGAACGGGGTTCGTCAGCTACAGTTCGTCGACAAGCTGCCGGAGCGTGCCTTCGGGGTCATCTCCCAGATTGACAGTGATTGCGCGCCGACCCAGGTTGCACAGGGCTTGGTAATCCCCAATGGCCTGCGCAGTCGCAAGAACGTCGAAACCGTAGCGCTGGCCGGGGATGGCCAACTCACGGTGGCTGCCCATGGTGAGCTGGAGATAAAGACCGTGCCCGGGGCCACCCTTGTGCAGCTGGCCAGTGGAGTGCAGGTAGCGAGGGCCGTAACCAACGGTGGTGGCGATGCGGCAGCGTTGCATCACCTTCGTGCGGAGCCGGTCCAGCAGCCCGTCGGTTTCACGGCTCAGGGGCGTGTAGGGAGTGATGGCAAGGTAGTCGCCGGAACGCACCTGTTGCAGCAGCGAGGCAAGGGAACCCGAAGGGGCGCGATCGGGCAGTGCGCCCTGCGTCAGAAAAACCTCCAGAAGGCCGTCGGTGTTGTCCTTAGCGCCCTGAACGTCAGGCTGGTCGAAGGGATGGACATCGAGCAAAGAGCCCGCGACGGCAGTGGCGTACTGCCAACGGTAGAACTCGGCCCCAAGACCGTAGCAGTCGGCGAGGTCGTGCTGCGCTACGGGGTGGCCCGCAGCGAGCAAGCCTGCCACGGACCGTTCGGCGTCGTCGCTTTCGGCGGTTCTCAGGTATACGAAGAGGCGGTCGTTGCCGTATGCGTCCGGCGTGAGGAGGGGCTCGCCAGCAACGGGGACGATGCCACGGCCCTCCTTGCCCAGGCTTTCGGCGATCATCTGCTCGACCCAGAGGCCGAAGCCTTCGACTGGCGGGGGCGTGATCAAGGTGACCTTGTCTCTGCCAGAAAGGGCCATCGCGCCGAGGAGTGCTCCGAGCTGCAAGCCAGGGTTTGACTTCGATTCGCCGAGACATTGATCGCGCATGGCTGCGGCGCTGTCGAGAAGGCGCGAGACATCCAGTCCTGAGAGGGCGGCGGGGAGCATGCCGAACCAGGACAGGACAGAGTATCGGCCTCCGATATCTTCGGGGTTCAGGAAGACGCGGCGGAACCCGGCGTCATGGCCCAAGCGCTCCAAGGGAGTACCGGAGTCGGTAATTGCGACGAAGTTCCGGCCCGCTTCGGCGCCAGGAACAGATTGCTCCACCAAATCCCGAAAATAGTGGTAGAAAGAAAGAGTCTCGATGGTGCCACCGGACTTCGAGGAAACGATGAACAGTGTTCGCGCCGGGTCAATGGCGGATTGGACTGCCAGCACCTGCTCCGGTACGGTGGAGTCGAGGACGGTAAGGGCGGGGTAGTCGCTAACCGGACCGAAGGCCTGTCGGAGGACCTCGGGGCCGAGGCAGCTGCCGCCCATGCCGAGGAGGACGACGTCGTGATAGCCCTGGCGGCGAATTTCTTCCGTGAAGGACGCCAATTCACCGAGGTGGGGACGGAGGAAATCGCCAGCTTCGAGCCAGCCTTGGCGGTTGGCGATTTCGCGGGGGTCGGAACGCCAGACGGTATGATCACGATCCCGGATGCGCTGGGCGACCTGACGCCCGACAAGGTCGTCCAGCGCCCGCCTAGCCGCTTCGTCCGAGGCGGGGCTGCCGGAGACCAACTCACCGGAAGTGGGGGTAGTCACTTTTGGTCACCGTTGACGAGCTTGCGAGCCTCTTCGACCACGCGGGCAGCGGTGAAGCCGAAATTCTCGAGGGCCACTCCGCCGGGAGCGGAGGCACCGAAGGTCCTCATGCCGATGGAGGCACCGTCCAGGCCAACGTAGCGGGCCCAGCCGTTGGTTGCACCGGCCTCGACTGAGAGCCGTGCGCGCTGGTTGGGGGGCAGGACGGAATCGCGGTAATCCTTGGTCTGGGCTTCGAAGAGCTCCCAGGAAGGCATGGAAACCAAGCGGGCGTTAATGCCTTCGCCACCAAGGGCCTGGGCTGCTTCGAGGGCGATGTGGACCTCGGAGCCGGTGGCGATGATGATGACCTGGGGGTCGGAGCCGTTTTCCCACAGGACGTAGCCGCCTCTGGCCGCCTGATCGGCGGGAGCGAAGGCAGCCCGGTCAAGCACGGGGAGGTTCTGGCGACTGAGGGCGAGAGCCGTGGGACCGTCGCGACGTTCTAGGGCGGCCTGCCAGGCAACGGCGGTCTCGGTGGCGTCGGCGGGGCGTATGACGACCAGGTTTGGCATTTCGCGAAGGGACATCAGGTGCTCGATGGGCTGATGGGTGGGACCGTCCTCCCCCAGAGCAACAGAGTCGTGAGTGAAGACGTAGATTACCTGCTGCTCCATGAGGGCGCTGAGACGCAGGGCGGGGCGCAGGTAATCTGAGAAGATCAGGAAGGTGGAGGCGTATGGGATCGCGCCGCCGTGGACGGCGATGCCGTTGGCGACTGCGCCCATGGCGTGCTCGCGGACTCCGAAGTGCAGGTTGCGGCCGTCGAAGTTGCCTGGCCCGATGTGGCCTTCATCGTTCAGGATGGTCAAGGTAGAGGGGGCAAGGTCAGCCGAGCCGCCTATCAGGTTGGGGATTGCGGAGGCTATGGCGTTCATCACGCGACCGGAGGCCTCGCGGGTTGAGACTGCCTTGCCGTCGTCGAACAGTCCGGACAGGTTGCTGCTCCAGCCAGGAGCGAGAACTCCATTGAGGGCGTCCTGGAGCTGTAGGGCGTCCGAGGGGAAGTTCTCCCGGTAGCTGGACAGCGACAACTCCCACTCATCCTGTTTCTCCCTGCCCCGCTCGCCGGCCTTGGACAAGTGTTCACGCACCTCGCCGGGGACGGTGAAGCTCTCAGGGTAGGGCCAGTGTAGGTATTCCCTGGTCAGGCCGACCTCGTCGTCGCCCAAGGGAGCGCCGTGAACGCCGGCAGTGCCTGCCTTGTTGGGACTTCCGTAGCCGATGACAGTCTGGCAGACGATGATGCTGGGACGGTCTTCTTCGGCGCGGGCTTCCGCGATGGCGGCAGTCACGGAGTCCAGATCGTTGCCGTCCAGGTTGTCTATCACCTGCCAGCCGTAGGACTCGAAGCGCCGGGGCACATCTTCCAGGAAGGCGATGCCGGTGTCGCCCTCGATGGAGATCTCGTTGTCATCGTAGATGAGGATAAGTTTGCCCAAGCCAAGGGTACCTGCCAGGGATGCCGCCTCGGCGGCCACGCCCTCCATGAGATCTCCGTCGGAGACGATGGCGTAGGTGTAGTGGTCAACGATGTCGTGGCCGGGGCGGTTGAACCTGGTGGCGAGCCAGCGTTCGGCGAGGGCCATGCCCACGGCGTTGGCGAGGCCCTGACCCAGCGGGCCGGTGGTGACTTCCACTCCGGGCGTGAGGCCGAACTCTGGGTGCCCAGGGGTCCTGCTGCCCCACTGACGGAACTGCTGCAGTTCTTCCAGGGCGAGGTCGTAGCCTGTCAGATGGAGAAGAGAGTAGAGCATTGCCGAGGCGTGGCCCGCGGAGAGCACGAATCGGTCCCGGTCGGGCCAGTGCGGGTCGGCGGGGTTATGCTTGAGGAAACGGTCCCAAAGCACGAAGGCCATGGGGGCGGCACCCATGGGCGCACCGGGATGGCCGGAACGGGCCTTCTGCACGGTGTCGATGGCCAGGAAACGAAGGGTGTTAACGCAAAGCTGGTCAAGAGCCGAGACGGTCAACATTTTCCCCTGAACAATCGGGCCGGAGAGCAACCCCGGTTTTCCCGAGAATAATTCGCGGCCTATGGGTGGCCTCGCCGGGGTCAACGTCCCGGTTGCTGGTATGGTATCCAATGCCGCCGAATCTGTCATCTACCAAATTGCGAAATCAGGGGCTGTGGCAGGGCACCTATTTCCATGAACGACTCTGGTTAGGGCGATCGAATAGTCCCGTTTTCGCTAAATAACGTCCAGACAGTTGGCGGATGACCCAAGAGGGATGGACACTGCGCTGAGGCAAACCTAGGGAAGGGGACGCTCTCCCAAGGTGGCCTCGGTCTCCACCAAGTCGCTTCCCCGGTAGACGCTTATGGATACTTTTTCACCGGGGAGGTGTTCCAGGAGGAACTTGGAGAGATCGCCGGTGTTGTGGATGTCCTGCCCCCCCATAGAGACGATCACGTCCTCTCCCTGCAATCCGGCTTCCTGGGCGCCCGAGTTATCTATCACACGGGCGATCACGATGCCATCGTAGACCGGGACGCCTATCTGCATGGCGATGGCGGCGGTGAGGTTAACGGGTGAGATACCGAGGAAGCCGCGTTCCACGTAGCCTTTGTCGATGAGCTGCAAAGACACCGCCATGGCGTCGTCGATTTTTATGGCGAACCCTATGTCCTCGCCTCCGCCGAGGGCGGCGGTGTTGACGCCGATGACCTCGGCCCGGTTGTTGACCAGCGGCCCGCCGCTGTTGCCTGGGTTGATGGATGCATCGGTCTGGATGAGGTCGACGAAAGTCTCCTGGAGCCCGGCGTCTATGGAGCGACCGAGGGCGCTGACCACGCCCCGGCTGACCGTGGGGCCGCCGGCGAGGGCGAGCGCGTGGCCGATGGCGATGACATCCTCACCCACCTCAAGGGCGGCGGCGCTGCCGGTCCTGGCAGGCTGGAGGCCGGAGGCTTCGATCTTGACGATTGCGATATCGGGGTTGGTGTCGCCACCGACGAGGCTGCCCGAGAAACTATCTCCGTTGTGCAGCGTGATGGTAATGAAGTCGGCGCCGGCGATGACGTGGTTGTTGGTGAGGATGTAGCCGTCCTCTCGCAGGATGATTCCCGTGCCCACACCGGTAGTGGGAGTGAGCTGGTTGAAGGTGCCAGGGGCGGCGGAGCCGGTGAAGACATGGACCACGGAGGGCGTGAGCTGCATTACGATCTCGACGGTGGAGAGGCCGTCGCCGGGAGCGGGTTGAGAGCCGGAGCTGCAGGCGATGAGCAAAAGCAGGATGAGCCCGAAGACCATCCACGCGAAGGTCGGGGCCCCTCGCAGTCTCCCGCCATTGACACAACTAAGCAAGGTCATGGTCGCTTCAGGTCCACGGTCGCACGCATGTGAATCGAACCAGAGTGATGCGGCTGCCATTGTCATTCCGCAGCGCATCTGCATGATACCGCCAATGACAGCTTATTTTGCTTTGTCTTATGCGCTGGTTTTGCCGTTAACGCGTTCCGCTAGGGAGCGTCGTCAAAATAACTACTTGATGGTAAGGTACTGGGGAAAGTGTGAGAGTGCGGGGTGGGACTATGACGGCAGCGCATCGACGTCACGATATAGCGGACCAGGTTTGGGAACGATTGCGACCCCTTTTGCCTGGAGACGGAGGCAAAAGGGGTAGGCCGGCTCGAGACAACCGGTTGTTTTTGAACGCGGTGTTCTGGATTTTGCGTACCGGTGCTCCGTGGCGGGACCTGCCACCGGATTACGGGGACTGGAAGAACACCCACCGGCGCTTCTGTCGCTGACGGGACCGGGGTGTCTGGGAGCAACTGCTGGATGCGGTCGTCGACGATCCGGACTTTGAGTGGCTGATGATAGACGCCAGCTACATCAAGGTTCATCCCCACGGGGCTGGAGCACGGGGGGGCAATCAAGCCACAGGCCGCACAAAAGGGGGCTGAACAGCAAACTGCACCTGGCCGTTGATGCCCATGGAATGCCGGTGCGGTTGGTTTTGACCGGGGGCACGGTGGCGGACTGCACCCAAGCCCATTCGCTGACGGCTGACCTGCCGGCCCAGTATCTGCTGGCCGACCGGGGCTACGACACCAACTCCATCGTGGCGGAGGCCGAGGCCCGGGGAATGGAACCGGTAATACCCCCGAGGAGCCACCGCAAGGAACCCCGGAACTACGACCGGGCATTGTATAAACTGCGTCATTTAGTGGAGAACTCATTTCTGGACTTCAAGCAATGGCGTGCCGTAGCGACTCGATATGCCAAAAACGAAGCGTCCTTCCTGGCCATCTGCCAAATCAGGGCACTGGCAATCTGGGCCAAATTATTTTGACGGCACTCCCTAGAACTTTCCGACACCCGAATGCCATGCCGAGTCCGCCCGAATGGGCCTGACATGAATGCCGGCGACAGAACGGCCCGCGGCCACCGGCGGGACAGAGCGAAGGTGAAGCGCAGTGCGGGATGCTCTTCGTTTCGAAGTAGTATCGAACACAACGGCAATGAAACGATTGTGCCATTGTCGCCTTTATCTGCAGCGGTGAGAATCTGTGGGACGTTATACGAGCGGCCAAAAAGAAGGAAAGCGGACGTGGAAGGACAATACGGACACACCTTCTGCCTCAAACCCACCTTTGGCTTGATGCTGTGCGTGGCCACTGTTGTCCTGGCGCTGAGTGCGTGTCAAGGAGAGGTGGCCGAGCCGCTGACGGATGCGCCTGTGGCGACGCCTGTTTCTGAGGCTGCGACCGTGGTGCATGTTCCGACACAGACGATTGCAGTGGATCGCACGGCTCAGTCGCAGACGGTGCCCCCGGAGCCTAAGGCCACGCTGACTCCGACACCGACTGCTGCTCCGCCCCCCACGCCAGCCCCGACTCTTACACCCGAGCCAACAGTAACGCCGACGCCTTCCCCCGCGCCAACACATGAGCCCACTCAGTTTCCAAGGGCTACGCCTCCTCCGACTGTTGCCCCGGCGCCGACGACGACTCCCACACCCGCGCCGACGGTGGCTCCAACGCCAGCACGACAGGCTACGCCCGAGCCCACACCTGCGCCAACGGCTCAGCCGCCATCGGAAAAGGAAACTGGCGTCATTTCGGCAGCTGAGCACATGATAATCTCATATGCAGAATTCTTGTTTTCAGCAGACAACGCGCTGTTTTTCCAAAGGAAGGATGACCTCCTTGCGGTGATGGATGGCCTGGAAGGGAATGAATTCGCCGTACGGGCGAAGAATGGCCCCAGGTTCAAAACTATTAGTAAGGAGGAGATCCCGGAAGGCGAAGTCGTAAGACTGTACTCCAGCATCATCGATGGAAGGGAAGTTTTTCATAACGCGTTGTTGCTTACCGCTTCTCCGCAGGCAGCAGGCTTTAAACCTCCCCTTGGGGAGCGCCTATCCGATTTCCCTCGATATTCAGAAATTGAAAGCGCCTCAAAACCCATATGGGTGACGGATGGTTTAAGCCCATTCCACCGAAGGTGGGCGTGTGAGAGGCCTCCTGAAGGGGCAAAGAGGTGCTCCTCTGAATTTGGGATAATGGTTTTGTAACAGAAAACCGCCCGGAAGCAAGGAGCACCCAATAGATGCTGCCACAGTACAATCCCGACCGTATCCGCATCGTCTTTGACTACCACCGCCTCGTGGCCAATGCAGCCTGCTCCTGCCAGCCACTTTGCCCAGCACCTTGGCCTGCAGGAACTCATAGACCGTCACGTCACCTTGACCTCGGCGGTGCGGCGGTGCGCCGGGGCGGGCGAACAGAGGGGAAAAGATGCTGGCGCCGATCGCCTCCGCGCTGGCGCGCGGCGAATGAATTGACGACGCCGATGTGCTGCGCGCCGGTGGTCGGCCGGTCCGTTTCCCGGCCGCTCCAGCCCGGTCCTGACCCCAGCTTGATTAGCGTCGCTGGCCGAGCACATCTTATAAGCCCCTGGGTGCCAGCATAGAGCGGTGGAAGAACTTCGCAGCGGCGCTGCCCTCGCTGGTTCTGGTCCAGGCTGCCAACGGGCCACGCTCCGTGCAGAGGCTGCAATTTCCAAGCAACCCCTACCTGTCCACCTGTTGGATGGTCCAGCGACTGACCTCCAGGCGCTGGGCCAGTTCCCGCTGGCTCACTCCCTTCGACCGCTCCACCCGGATGTACTCCCGTTGCTGCTCGGTCAAGCTGGGCCGTCGGCCGGGGAAACGCCCCTCGGTCCGCGCCTTCGCCTGGCCCGCGACCGAGCGGTCCCTGATGGAGTTCCGCCACCACTCGCTAAAGGCGAGCACCATCGAGAGCTGGAGCTTGCCGTTGGACGTGGCCGTGTCGAAGTCTTCCGTCATAGACCGGAACTCCACCCCCGCCCAGTGCAGGCCCTCGATCACCTGCAGCCCGTAGGTGAGCCCCCTGGAGAGACGGTCGATGTGGGTGACCACCAGGGTGTCCCCCTCGACCACCAGGTCCAGCAGTCCCAGGAGGCCACGGCGGTCGTCTTTGGCCCCGCTGGCATCCTCGGCTCGAATATTGCCCATGGAGCAGCCGGAGCGGACCAGCCGCTCCACCTGCAGGTCCAGGTTCTTGTCCTCCGGCTCTCTCACAGAGACCCTGGCGTAACCATATGCGTCATCCCTGTACTCCCGCCGGCTGGAATAGCTTGTTGCTGTTTACGATTCAGTCACCTGCTAACTGGTCAGCGAACATGTCATCCCTATGAGGGATGTAACGTTGAACCAGCAGGAACAGGCAAGGATTCAAGTACTCAACGGTGTTCTGGAATACCAGCTTCCCATCGCGCAGGCTGCCGAGGTCATGGGAGTGAGCGAACGCCACACCAAGCGTCTCCTCGCGGCTTACCGCAGGAACGGTGCCGCCGCACTGGCCCATGGGAACCGGGGCCGAAGACCTCACAACGCCGTCCCTGAGACGGCCGCTGCTGCCGTGGTGAAGCTGGCCATCAACGGATACGCCGGTGCAAACCACAGCCACTTCACCGAGCTGTTGCGGGAGCGCGAGGGCATCGACCTGAGCCGCCCCACGGTGCGCCGGATTCTGGTCAAGGCCGGCATCGGCAGTCCTCGCAGCCGCCGCTCCCAGCAGCACCGTTTCCGGCGCAGGCGCATGCCACAGGAGGGCATGCTGGTGCAGATTGACGGCAGCCAGCACCCCTGGCTGGAGGACCGGGGACCGAAGCTGACGCTGCTCATCGCCGTGGACGACGCCACCGGCACCGTGGCCCAGGCGGTATTCCGCACCGGCGAGGACACCCGCGGCTACCTGATGCTCCTGGAGGGCCTGGTCCGTCAGTGGGGAATCCCCCTGGCCCTCTACAGCGACCGCCACGCTGCCTTCAAGTACAACGCCCGTCAGAAGCCGGTGCCTGTTGAAACCACCCACCAGTTCGCTAGGGTGATGCGGGAGCTGGGCATCCAGCAGATATTCGCACTCTCTCCGCAAGCCAAGGGACGGGTGGAGCGGATGCTGGAAACCTTCCAGGACCGGCTGGTAACCGAACTGCGCCTGGCCAAGGCCGGCACCGTCGACCAAGCCAAGGAGGTCCTCCAGGAGTTTCTGCCCAAGATCAACGCCCGCTTCGCGGTCGCGGCCGAGCAGCCCGAGACTGCCTACCGCCCGGTGCCGGCCGAGCTGTCTCTGACCGAGACCATCTGCATCAAGGACACCCGCAAGGTGGCCGGGGACAACACGGTGAAGTACCACTGGCGGGTCCTGCAGTTGCTGCCTGGACAGGAACGCCCCAGCTATGCCGGTCTCCGGGTGGACGTCATGGAACGGGCCGACGGGGATCTGATGGTCCGGTACCAGGGGGAGGCCGTGGATTATCAGGAGGGGCCGCCGCCCTCCTCAGCGCTGTGGAGCGCAGCCAACGCCTGCTTCCCCGGCCCGGAACAGCAGGAGGGCGCCGATGGGGTGGTCAACAGCCACCTGAACGAGGCTCAACAAGAACGCCTGGCCGCCCTTGAATCGTCAGAATCGTCCGATGTTATCGCCGATGACAACGAGGCCAACGACGAAGACGTAGCCACCGGGGGCAGAGGTGGGAAGACAAAGCCAGTTCGCCACCAGTTGCGCCGGACGCCCACGGAAACCCAGCAGGCTCGCTGGGAGGCGGTCCAACAGGCCAGGGAGCAGGGGCTTTCCCTCCGGGCCATCGCCCGGAAGCTGGGCATGGACCGAAACACCGCCGGAAAGTACGCCCTGGCGGAGACTCCGCCTACAAAGAAACTCAGTGCAAAGGAGCGTGCCAAAGCAGAGACCCTGGCCGGATCACCAACCTCCGCCGACTAAACCGGGTGACATATTCGCTTTTCATTTAAGGGGACACAATCGCTGGACAACAACACACCTTCAAATGAGCCGCCGTGGTATCGGTCATACAACGCCTTGAAGGCTGCGGATTTACCCATCGGCACGTTTGCCCGGAATGCGCGATATATCTGGTCCTCAGTGACTGGCTCGGTCCAGTTCGTGGCCTCGGCCTGCAGATACAGTTCTCTCATTGTTGTCGCGAGTGAATCCCTGCCAAGCAGCTCGTACATTTCGAGCAGGAGAATCTCACCCAGATGATAGTTGCAGATGGCCCTTTCCAGGTACTTTTCAGGATCGGATGCCTCCAGCCTCAGTAAATCTGCAATGGTCCCGGTCTCTCTTTCCGCGCAAACCTCCCTGACCAGCCTGGTCAATTCCACCTTGCGCTCAGGGAGTGGTTGCCTGCCGAGGTCGTCCAGTGCAAAGAAGGCCAGGAACTCCGCGGCGCCCTCAATGAGCCAGGTCGGGGCGCCGATATGGCCTCCTCAGTAGAGGTGAGCCATCTCGTGCAGGAGTATCTCCGGGGCATCGTAGTTTTCCTCGACGGAAGTGATCACAATCTGGTCCCGGAGGGAATATCCGCCCCCTACATTCTTCTCATCTTCATCGTCGTAATTCTTAGACTCGATGGTTCTTGCGACAACGAATTTGCGAGGAAAAGGAACGCCCATGAATTCTTCCGTGAAGGAAGCGAAATTCTTCATATCAAGGACATAATCGTTGCCTTCACGGAAAGGCTTGTCCTGAAATACGAAGAGTCTTACTTCGCCGGCCAACGGCAGCGTGGTAAATCCGGTTTGCGAATAGTGGGAATCAAGCAAGTCATTGTATCGTTGTGGAGAAAACCCCTTCGTAGCGTCGAGCACTGAAAGGAACGCCAGTTCCTCATCGTCTATGCCGTCGTCATACCAGGGTAATCCCACCAGGTCATCTCCCGAATCGTCAAGGAGATACCTCAGACGGACCAGTGCCCAGCACTCGAAAGACGAGATACCATCTCGCCCCCAGGGATATCCCGCCAGACGTTGAGAAATCTGCTCATCCAGAGGATCCAAAGGACGCAGTGATTGGGCCAGTACCCCCAGTGTGTCTACCTCTTGGGGCGTCAGGGAGTCTGCTAACCAGGGTGCCCCCAACAGTTGTCCTGCAAGAGCGGATCGCCCAGTACTATCCGATGCCAACAGCCCTAGGGTATCAAACGGCGTGTCCCGCAGTTCTCTCACGGCGCATTCGGTCTTCCAGCGAGAGCCCGAATGGGCATCCTCCTCGGTTTCGGGAACGGCAACAGATTGGAGCAACACCTCGATGTTGCGGAGGGCGCGCATTTCGTGTGGCGTCAGCCCATCGCCGACCCAAGGGTAGGACACAACCCTTTCAAAGAAGGGAACGCTATTCGAATTTGCGGCCTCCAGCATTATCAGAAGTTGGTAAAGTGCGTCCGATTCCGGCTTTGAAATCCCGTCTTTCACCCATGCGTAGGCAGCAATTGCTTCCGCAGCGGCAGTATTTGCGGCTTCGCCGGCCATGTAGAGATCCCTGAACCTGTTCAAGGTATCCGGCTCAGTATCTTCAATACCGTCCGCGACCCAGTAGTAAGAAACGACATGTTCGGGGAAGGAGGAACCCGAGGCGCCCACGGATTCGAACAGCGTGAAGAATATGTACAGCGTGTCGAGCTCGCGTTTGGTAAGTCCGTCTGCAACCCAGGCGTGCCCAGCCAGGACTTCAACTGCGCGGCCGTCCGTACCTTGCACGATTTCCAGAATTCCACGGAACGAGTCCAAAGCGGTAACTTCTTCCTGGGAGAGCCCGTCGCCAAGCCACGAATAGCCGATGAGCAGCTCCACTGCTGGGGCGTTGTTCTTCTGCGCGACTTCGAGCAGGTCTCGAAAGATGCCAAGGACTTCGATCTCCGACCCCGTTACGCCATCCTGGACCCATTTTTGGTCCACAAGGCGCAGGGCGAATCTTGATTCAAGCCTTTCTGACGCACTCACCTGCAGGGTGAAATCAGATATTACCTGGTATTCGCTGAAGGTCAGGCCATCGGCGACCCAGGGATAGCCGGCGACCGTAGTTGCGACTCCCCTGTTGAACTCCTTGGTTGCCCTTGCCAACGCCAGCACGCCTGCCAGCGTTCGCAATTCGCTTTCGGAAATGCCGTCCTCCAGAGAGGGGTAAATAACGGCAACCTGGGCAGCATCGGGATCAATTTCGTAGAGCGAGGATATGGTATTCGCAGCCTCCGTCACTCCGCTCAGGGACCTTCCTTCCATGAATCCATCACGGGAAGCAAACTTCCTAGCTGTTTCCAGGTCCGCCGCTGCGACCATGGCTATAGCCTCCAAAGCGCGTCCCTCGCTGCTGCCAATGCTGTCGCGCAACCACGCGTAGCCACTCATGGTCACTGCCAGTTCTTCATAGATTCTCGCCGTGACCGTAAGTGACGAGACGGTCCTTGCCGCTCCGTCAGTTATCTGTTCTGCAGCATTGATCCAGGGGAAGGCCAGCACTCGTGCAGCCAATTTCGGGTGGCCAGAAACGAGAAAGGCCAGATCTTTCAACACCATCTCTTCTGAATTGTCGATTCCGTCAACAATCCAGGGAAGCCGGGAAACTGCAGTCCCTATACCTTCGTCCTGTTCCCATATCGCGGATATTGAAGTTTTCGCCGACGAATGGACAGAGTCCGGCGGGGTGTCAAACGACTCCAAAAAAAGCGACGGTGAGAGCACAGGAGTTGATACGGGCTCCGGGGGTGTCGGCGAAGGTGTAGGGGTCAGCTCAGACGGCATCTGCGACGGCGTGGATGTAGGAACCTGGGTTGGCAGCCGAGTGGCGGGGATGGTTGCTGGGGGTGTCGAGAGTTCGGTGGAAGGTGTGGCTCCAGCTTGCCGCCTTGTTTCCGTCGTAGGAGTTGGCACGGCTGGTGGCGATTCTGCTGGAGGAGGGACTTCCGTCTGACCCGTACGCTGCTGTACCGGCCCAGTCCCACCGTCGCACGCAGCCAGCAGAAGGAGCGACAAAAGGGACAGACTGAGGAGAAACAGGGTGTTCATCCCGGACCCCTGAGATTGAGCAATCTCATCTTGCAGGCTATGAGACAGGTTATGAGATTCAATATAGCAATTAGGAATTATATAAATCAATATTTATAATATATTCACGCCTCTCTACGTTCCAAGTTATAAAGGTCAGCTCCCGGACTTGGCCTCCACTAACGGGGCTTTCACAATGCCAGCCATGGGGTTATAAACACATGGCTACAGCAAGGAAGCTCCCTGCACCAATCTCGTTGTGAACCTGGATTAAACACTCTCCATTCCGCACGAGAAATGACCAGCATTTCATCGAGAGACGGGCCCTATGGAACCGCCCGCAGCGCCTTGGTGTAAAATTGCCGGACATTGCGGCGCGCCTACCGACGGCGTCTGCCGCCAATCCGTCGGAGGCGTCAATGTCCCAATTGATGACTGGCAAACAGGCCCTGCTCGAGATGCTCAAGGCCGAAGGGGTCGACTATATATTCGGCAATCCCGGCACCAGCGAGGGCCCAATTATCGACATGCTGGGCGACTATCCGGAATTCCGGTACATCCTCAGCCTCCAGGAAAGCGTGGCAGTGGGTATGGGGGAGGCCTACGCGCGGGCCAAGGGACGCGCATCCTTCGTCAGCCTCCACGTCGACAGCGGGCTAGCCAACGGCATTGCCCTCATGCTGGACGCTCTGAATACAGGCACTCCCATGGTGGTGACCTCAGCCAACTACGACATTCGCAAGACCAACGAGACGATAACGGACCTGGCCCAACTGGTGCGGCCAGTTACCAAGTGGGCGGTCGAGCTGTCTCACCCCGACCAGATTCCCAGTGTCATTCGGCGGGCCTTCAATGAGGCCAACAGCCACCCCAAGGGCCCTGTCTACGTGGGTTTCACATCCAATGCACTGGAGGGGATGGCTGACATGAACATAGTTCCGTCAAGGCCCGTATACGATGCTCCCAGCCCCAGTGCGGAAGGCATCGCGCAGGCTGCGACGCTGCTCATGGATTCCAGCCGGCCGCTGATGATGGTGGGCGACCGCCTGTCCGACGACGGGGCGATCGACGAGGCGGTGGAACTGGTCGAGCTGATGGGCCTGCCGGTGTACCAGGCCCGGGGCGCGGAAGTAGCCTTCCCGACAACCCACCCCCAGTACCAGGGGGGAATGTCGCTCCGGGTGTCCAGCCAGAGGGCGGTGCTGCAGGAGGCGGACCTCGTGTTGGCTGTTGGTTCAGACCCATTCGAGGAACTCTTCTACTGGGGAGACGTTATCCTTCCGCCGCAGGCCAAGCTGGTGCATATCGACCCGGAGGCTGGCCGTATCGGACGCTCCGAGCCAACCGACGTGGGCATCGTGGGCCACTGCGGTCTGGCCCTGAAGGACCTCATAGCGGCTCTGGAAGAACGCCTGTCGCCTGGGGACGCGGCTGAAATCGACAGGCGACGGGAGGCTGTGGTCATCGAGGCCCGACGCCGGCGGGAAGCGTTCGAGGAGTCGGTTGCAGGTAAGTGGGACCACTCCCCCATGACCCCGGCCCGCATGATGGCCGAACTTGCCGCTGCCATACCTGACAACGCGATCGTTGTTGACGACTCCATCAGCAACCGGGGTACGATGCGACACTACTTCCAGGCCCGGGAGCGGGGTGACCTTCGGGGTGTTCGCGGCCAGTCAATCGGAGGCGGCATTGGCGCCACCATGGGGACTCAGTGCGCCTACCCCGACCGTCCGGTTTTCGGCATCATTGGCGACGGAAGCGCGATGATGACCATCCAGGGCCTCTGGACCGCGGCCAACGACAACATCCCCTGCATCTTCGTCATCTGCAACAACGGCATGTACAGGGTGCTGAAAGTCAACTTCAACGTATACCAGGAAGAGATACTCGAGTTGCCCGAGACCTCAGGGGGCAGGCTCCTATATTCCGACTTCGCCACTCCCTTCGACATGGCCGCCATCGCCAACAGTATGGGCGTGCATGGTGAAACGATTACCGATCCGTCCCAGATCAGGCCGGCGGTCGAGCGCGCCGTGGCCTCCGGCAAACCGGCTCTGCTTGATATGATCATCGACGGCTCGCTGTAGGCAGGAGGGCCTTGTTCAACACGGCTGCGAGTTAACGTCAAAGAATTTGCAAAGGAACGAACCACTATGCGAACCAACACCACCAAAGCCAAGTTGAATGAAGGCGAAGTCGTCTTCGGAGCCATCATCACCCGTCCAGCCCCTGATATGGTTGAGATCTTCGGCGCCCTCGGCTATGACTTTGTGATGATCGACTGCGAGCACGGCCCCGCTACTCTTGACCAGGTTGAGCACATGGTCCGAGCCGCCGAGTCCTTCGGCATCACCCCCATCGCCCGGGTGCCGGACCACCAAGAGCAGACCATCCTTCGCTACCTTGACCGGGGACTTCAGGGCATCATCGTGCCCCACGTCAACACCGGCGAGCAGGCCGCAGCGGTAGCCCAGGCCGCACGCTACTATCCCGAGGGCAAGCGCGGCATGGGCGGGGGCCGGGCGCAGGACTACGGCATCGGTGTCAGCCGCGACGAGGCCACGTCGTGGATCAACTCCCAGGTACTGGTCATACCAATGGTGGAAGATATCGAGGCCGTCGGCAATCTGGACGACATTCTTCAGGTCGCGGGAGCAGATGTCCTGCATGTGGCGGCCTCTGACCTGGGCCAGAGCATGGGCAATCCGGGGGTGGCCGAGGTCCGAAAGGTGATGAGCGAGGTCATCCCCCGCGTGCGGGCAGGAGGGAAGAACGTCGGCGTAGGCGGAAATAATCCGGCGGACACGGATGGCGTAGCCGAATTCGTCCGGCAAGGGGCCAACTTCGTTACCGTATCCGCCTGGGGCCTTCTCCGCATCAGCGGCGAGAACTTCCTGAAAAATGTGAGAGCTGCCCTATAGCCGCCGGGAATTTTGCCTTTTGTCCGCGAAACGAGAAGCCCAAAGTTTTCTGCAATACTGGATTGCTGCAATCGCGGCTCTGAGGCTTGCCAGCGCGGCTGATTTTCCCGACAGCTGACTCTCGGCAACCCCGGCTGCATCCTCCTACGATGGTCGCAGACAGCCGGGATCATGCTGAAACATGCACTCCGCCCCGGATGGAAACGGAGTAAGCGATGGCGACCTGCACGTACTGCAGGGAGGATATTCCCGACAATTCTACGGTCTGCGTGCGCTGCGGGACTTTCGATCCGTTCTCACCGCGGGCGACCCCGTTTGAGCCGGAAGACTATCCGGAGATTCCACCAGACCTGGAGGGATTTCCGTCAGCCCCGCCGGATGAGGTAGAGGTCGATCAAGGCAGTGGCGGGTCCGGCTGCTGGAACTTTATCAAGGACCTGGGTTGCCAGTACGCTCTAGGTTGTGGCGGCATTGTGCTGGCGACGGTGATTGGTGTCATCATCGTGCTCATCGCCACCGTATGCGGCGGCGAGGACGGGATGGTCGATTGCCAGGACCTCCACGATGAGGCCATGGATTCCACTATGGGGTGGGTAGACGAGGATACCGGCGAAACCCTGCCGGATTTCAGGATTCTCGAAATTACCTCCGACGTTGATCAGGGCTCCACGGAGCCGGGAGTGGAGATTTGCCGAGGAGTGGCCCAGACCACCGACGGAGCGGAGTCAATCTATTACGTATTCGAAAATGACGGGAGCTTTTCCATATACACCGAGACGTTGGACGAACCCTCCCCCGTGACCGCTCCGGCGCCACGCCGGTAGTGGCTCCCCTCGCCTCAGTCCCATCCCGGTTCAGTAACAACCGCCCAACGCTACTCAAGGCGTACTGTATACTGCGGCCATTCCCTCACACCGGCTGGATACGGCATTAGATGGACGTGATTCTTAAAAACGCCAGGGTCGCAGACGAGCCAGGCGCTGCGTTGGTCGACGTTGGCATCGAAGGCGGGCGTATCGCAGCCATCGAAGCCGATCTTGCTGCCGACGGTGAGTCCTTCGACGTAGGTGGGCGCTTGGTAGCGCCCGGCTTCGTCGAGACCCACATTCACCTGGACAAGTCGTGCATCCTCGACCGCATTTCCGCCCAGCGTGGGGGTTTGTCAGAAGCTATCGACGAGGTCGCTCGCCTTAAGAGCGAGTTCACCGCCGAGGACGTTTACCGGCGGGCCAGACGAACGCTGGATAAATGCGTCCTGAACGGCACGACGCACATCCGCACCCACCTGGAGGTCGACCCAGTCATCGGCCTGCGCAGCCTGGACGGCATCCTGCCGCTCGTCGATGAGTACCGTTGGGCCCTCGACCTCGAGATCTGCATCTTCCCCCAGGAGGGCCTGCTCAACAACCCCGGCACCGACGAGCTGATGGTCGAGGGCCTCCGCCGCGGAGGCAGGGTGGTCGGCGCCGCCCCCTACACCGACAGCGACCCAAGAGGCCAGATCGACCGTGTTTTCGAGATCGCCCAGGAATTCGAAATCGACATCGACATGCACCTCGACTTCGGACCCGACGCCGATTCGCTCGATCTTAACTACGTGTGCCAACTGACCGAGCAGTATGGCTATGGAGGGCGGGTGGCCATCGGACACGTCACCAAGCTCTCCGCTCTGCCGACTGACAAGCTGATGGAAAGGGGGAAGTTACTGGCCGGAGCCGGAGTGGCGGTAACCGTACTGCCCTCCACCGACCTGTACCTCATGGGCCGGCACCAGGAACACTCGGTGATGCGAGGCGTAGCGCCCGTTCACAAGCTGCTCGGCGAGGGTGTCAACTGCACGTTGTCCACCAACAACGTACTCAACCCCTTCACGCCATTTGGCGACTGCTCGCTGGTTCGAATGGCCAACCTGTATGCCAACATCTGCCAAGTGGGCGATGAGGGCGGGTTGGAAGACTGCTTCGATATGGTAACCACGCGGCCCGCCCGCCTCGCGCGAATCCCCGACCACGGCGTCGAAGTCGGCAAGGCTGCCGACCTCGTTGTCCTCGACTGCGAGAGCAGGGCAGCAGCCGTTTCCGAGGTCGTCTCCCCCATCACGGCCTTCAAGGCCGGACGGCAGACCTTCAGCCGCCCGCCCGCCATCCTGAACTCCCCGATGGACGAGCGTCATGGCTAGTACCCTGCCCGCTGGACCGCCCAACGACCCGTTGGGGGCATTCTGCGTCGAGAACCATGCGGCGCTGACCGCAACTGGCAGGGGGCCGTTGTCCGGGCTGACCTTCGCTGCCAAAGACGTCTTCGATGTCGCCGGCATACGCACCGGATTCGGCAACCCTACTTGGCTGGAGACGCACCCGCCCGCAGAAGCCACCGCGCCCGCGGTCCAACGTTGTCTCGATGCTGGCGCCGACATGGTCGGCAAGACCCTGACCGACGAGTTGACCTACAGCCTGAACGGCCAGAACTTCCACTACGGCACGCCGGTGAACTCGCCGGCCCCTGGACGCATACCCGGCGGCTCCTCCAGCGGTTCGGCCTCAGCCGTTGCCGGAGGCCTCGTCGACTTCGCCCTGGGCACAGACTGCCGCGGCTCCGTGCGGCTGCCCGCCAGCTACTGTGGCATCCTGGGCATCCGCCCCACCCACGGGGCCATCTCGCTGGAAGGAGTCTCGCCCTTCACCTGGAGCTTCGACGTCGCCGGATGGTTCGCCCGCGACCCCGCAATCTTCGCCGCCCTAGGCCGCGTGCTCTTAAACGCCAGCGAAGAACTGGCCCCACCACGACGGCTCCTCTACCCCCAGGATGCCTTCAGCGTCGTCGACACGGAGGTGGCAGACGCCCTGGATCCCGCAGTCCAACTGACGACCCACACCATCGGCGCCCGGGAAGACATAACCGTCAGCCCCGACGGTCTCACTGGCTGGTTCGAGACCTTCCGAGTCATTCAGGCCTGGGAGATCTGGTCGAACCACGCCGCGTGGATCCGGGAAGCGAAGCCCGAATTCGGCCCAGGAATTCGCGACCGCGTCGAGTGGGCCTCCCGCGTGACAGGGCAGGAAGTGGATGCTGGACGCACCCGCCGGGACGCCATCGTTCAGCGCATCCACGGCCTCTTTAGCGAGGGTGACGTCATGTGTCTGCCGACATCCCCGCGTGTTGCTCCGCGGGTTGACTCGCCCCAGGACGAGTTGGAGAACAAGATCAGGGCCCAGGCCATGAGCCTGCTTTGCATCGCGGGGCTGGCCGGGCTGCCGCAGGTCAGCCTGCCCTTGGCGACCCTGGATGGCCTGCCGCTGGGCTTCTCACTGGTCGGACCTCGAGGCAGCGACCTACAGTTGCTGGCTCTCGCCGAGAAGCTAGTGTCCGGAGCCTGAATCGAGAGCGCTAGAGTGGTGCAGCTGGAGCCCGTAATTCTTCCGGATAGGCCGAGAAATGCGGCATCACCTGTTCACTGAACAGGGTCAGCGACTTCTTGGTCTTCTCGGCTGACATCAGCCCGCGGTTGGTCAGCATGAGGTTCCGGATGCCCGCATCCCGCATCTGGGCCAGTTGCTCCGCAACCCGCTCAGGACTGCCGATGACGTTCTCAGATGCCTCGGGGTCCGGCGTCGCCGCGTAGCCATCCCGTCCCATCGGAGGCGTCTGGCGCTCCATGGGGTACTCGGCCGGGTTCCATTGAGTGCGGTAGCCCTCCATCTTGATGAAGGCATCGTGCTGGGCTGGCAGAAACTCCTCCATAGCCTGTTCGTCGGTTTCGGCCACGTGCATTTCCCGCCAGACCCAGATCTGGTCAAGGTTGTGCTCGATTGCTGCCTCGTCGAAACCGGCCTCCTCCATAGCCTCCCGGTAGGCCCGGATGTTGGCGGCAGTGGCGTTGGTGGAGCGCCCGCGAAGCAGGACAGGGCGGCCAATTCGGGCCATTTCCCTGATCGACTCCAGGTTGTGAGGCAGGCTCGGGCCAATCGCGGGTGTGGCTTCTGGTAAGGCCGGGGCCGCACCGAAGGGAACGACACCTGGTAGTGCTTGCCCTTGAAGTCCAGGTTGTCCGTGGTCCAGGCCCTGATCAGCAGCTCCTCGGCCTCTTCCATCTGATCCACTCCCAGGTCGGGGTTGGAGCCGAAGCCGATGTACTCGTAGGCGTTGTAGTTGGATCCCTTGGCCGTGCCGACGATCAGACGGCCTTGGCAGAGGTTATCCAACAGCGCGGTCTGGATGGCCACGCGCACAGGGTTGTGCAGGGGCAGTTCCAGGATCCCGAAGCCGAGCTCGACCCTTTTAGTCTTCACCGCAAGGGCGCTGGCAAAGACCAGGGGGTCGCCGTAAACACACTCGCCGGTGAAGTAGTGCTCAGCAATCCAGATGGCGTCATATCCCAGTGCTTCAACCAGTTCCGCCTCGGCCAAGCATTCCTGAATGGCCTGCCCGTCATCGGAGTCGTCAAACTTCATCGGGTAGAAGAAATGGCCGAAGCGCATCTTGTCTCCTGGCATACAGTTATTCCATCACCCTAGCGTCGGGCAGACCAAGCATGAATTGACCATGATTTTCGTAAGCAGTGTCGCTCACCATCTGGTGCTGCGCGCCGGCGTGGATGTCCCGAAGACATCTCTGCAGCACGCTGGAGTCGAAGAGCGCCGCGCCGCCTGCAAATTTGAAGGCCTTCGTGACGACATCAACGGCCACATCGGTCGTGTAGGTTGCAGCGCTCCGCATCTGCGCCTGCAGCGGAGGGTCCGGCGGCGTGCCCTCGCAGACAACGTGCCATGCCTCTTCGAGAATCTCGACGTTCAAGGCCCTGGCAGCGCGCAACTGCAGGTCGCTTTCACTGAGCATACGCTGAAACGCAGGACGGAGAGCCAACGCGTTGACTGAATTATAGCCCCGGGTTTTGGACTGGCCGATCCCGGTGACCGCGTTGAGCGCTCTACGGGCTACGCCAAGTGCGAAGGCCGAATGCTCGTTGGTGACAAAGCCGGGCCTGCCCAGCCGATACAGCACGCCGCCCCTCCTGGGTTCAGTGGAGGTGGGGTCGTAGGCGAAGCTGTTCGGCACTAATAGCTCATCGGCAGAGAAGTCGCAGCTGCCGGTACCTCGCAGGCCCATGACCTGCCAGTTGTCGTGTATCTCAACGTCGCCGGTGCGCATCGTCGCGCGGACCTGGACAGGGTTGCCCGGCGAATCCGTTACCACTCGCGCCCCCGCGGAAATCCACTCCGAGTGACGGATACCGCTGGCGAATTGCCACCGCCCGCTAACCCTGTACCCGCCGTCTACTGGAACAGCCTTGCCGAAGGGAGCGAATACCCCAGCAGTCCTGGGAGGGTCTCCGCCGACGAATATCTCTTCGATTGCATCGTCCGGAAGAAAGGCGCCGACACCGCCAAGACTGGCAGCGCCGATCATGAGGCACCAGCCGGCGGAGGGCTCGATTTCGCTGACCGCTTCCAGGACGTCCAACTGGGTGACCAAGTCTGCTTCGGCGCCTCCGAGGGCTCGAGGCAATTTCAGGCGAAGCAGGCCGGAATCGTAGAGGGCATTTACGGATGCTGCTGGTAGAGTCGCGGTTTGCTCACCCTCCTCCGCTCCGGCAGCCAGTGTGTCGCGCACGTCGTCAACCGCGTCCATGAGGACGCGACGCTTTTCTTCTTTGTCGACGGGAAAGGATTTCAAGCCTGGATTGCCTTCAGGTTCCTAAGATTCGACCTTGGGGATTACTTCTTCCACCAACACGTCCATTGAGTCCAGCAGTTGCTGCAGGCTGCTGCACCCGTTGAAGTTGATCTGGAACTCTTCCAGGTCAGCCTCCTGGCGGTAACGCTTCATGTCGGAAGCCACTTGATTGGTCGTACCCTGACCTGTCGGGCGGTCGCTACCGGAGCTGGAGCTGCCAGTGATCGGACTGAAATTCACCCGGAAGCTCATCCTGGTGCGGGGCAAATCCCTGCCGATTTCGGCGGAATAGTCGGCCAGGTATTTCTGGTTGCTGACAAGGTCATTCAGGGCCGTCGGCGTGGGCTGCCAGACATCGGCGAAACTGGCGGCTCGTCGTAGGGAGGCCTGGCTTGAGCCTCCAATCCAGATTGGCGGGTGGGGATCCTGCAGCGGCTTGGGATTGACGTGCATATTATCGAAGGAGAAGAAGCGACCGTGGAAACTGGTCGGGCCTGGTTCCCAACACGCCTGCCAGAGTCGGAGATACTCGTCGGTCCGTGCTCCCCGCTGGCGGTAGTGCACGCCCAGTGCGTCGTATTCCGGTTCGCTCCACCCCGCCCCGATCCCGGCAATCGCGCGGCCGCCGGACATTTGGTCGAGGGTGGCAATCATCTTTGCCGTCACGATCGGATTCCGGTACGGCATGATCAGCACCGAGGTCCCCAGCTTTATGGTGGACGTTCGAGCCGCCACGTAGGAGAGCACCATCAATGGGTCGTAGACGTTGCGCCAGGGCTCGCTGCGGGGAGAATCGTCCACGATGACGTGGTCGTTTACGAAGAGGGCATCGAATCCCAGTGCCTCGGCTTTGCAGGCCGTTTCAACGATGGCCTGTGGCGTGGCCGGGAACCCGAGGTAATCGGCGTTGGGAAGCCGGAACGAGAACTTGGGCATGCCTCCTCCGAAAAACGACGATCGTCAGAAGCCATGATAGGTGCTACCGCAGCCCGCGACAATGGGGAAGGTACGGCGGGACAGGGCTATGGCATTCGGATGAAGGGCTTCCCAGTTGGGGTCTCGAATTGAGGGACACAAGGTGGGATTGGGTCATAGAGGGCACATGTCGAAAGACTGCTCGTGGGAGAGACGGGATGGAATTTTTCCCATCGACGCCCATTTTTTCCAGTATTTCCCATTTTTCAGCCGGTCGGGCCGGATTCAAAGCTGAAAGTCCGCGATCCAGAGATCGGCGAACGAAAATTTTCAGATTCCGTACTAATTCGCCCCATTTCGTCCCATGGCCACTTCCTGGAGTACCGGCATGCCTGACGCCGAAGGCGACCCAGACGAAAGGGACCGGAACAAGTGCGTTCAGCAGATGTCATAACAAAATGGTACGCGGGTATCACAAGGACAGGCAAGCGGCAAATGTCATCAAATCTCCCATTTGCAACTGCCCTGCGCGGCGGAGAATGTCTGGTAGTCCTCTTGTGGGGCTATTTTGCATCCGGGTTTCGCTGCTCTGGTGGCGTCAGCATTCCGTCCGCCATGTCCAGCTGCCTGTCTCCGGCAGCGGCCAGGTTCAAGTCATGGGTTGCCACAACGACGGTGGTTCCTTCTGTTGCGATCTGCCTGAGGATGTCGATGATGGACCGGGCCGTTGTGGTGTCCAATTCACCGGTCGGCTCGTCTGCGAACACCACATTGGGCTTCGCAACCAGGGCCCTGGCGATCGACACGCGCTGCTGCTCTCCTCCCGAAAGCTCGTAAGGCCTGTGCCTAGCACGTGTCCCCAGCCCCACCGATTCCAGCACGTCCTGAGCACGCCGGCGCCTCTCCCTCCATGAAACACCGAGGATGTGAAGCGGCAGTTCCACATTTTCCTGGGCAGACAAGAGTGGCATGAGCCCGAAAGACTGAAAGACGAAGCCAATTTGACGGCGACGCAACTCCACCAACTCCTTTTCCGTAAGTCGTGCCAGGTCCCGTCCCTGGAAAAGCGCCGTGCCTTCGCTGGGGCGGTCCAGACCGGACATCAAGTTCAACAGAGTGGTCTTTCCCGAACCTGACCGGCCTGTAAGGGCCAGGAATTCTCCCTCCTGAACCTCCAGATCGACGTTCTTGACGGCCCATACGACCGACCCTCCGCTTTCGAACATCCTGCCCACTGAGGAGGTCGAGAGAATCGCCCCGATCATTCCTGGTCCTCACGGGCGGATCGAGATTCGGTGTCGGGCGGCCTCAGGGTTACCAGCCCTTCCTCAAGGTCAACGCGGGCCAGCCCGCGGCGGCGGAACCTGCTGACGTACTCCTGTGGGAGTTGCAGACGACCGGCATCATCCACCACGAGGTATTCCTCTTCATGGCGCGAGCCATCGCGCTGGTAGGACGCGGTAGAGAACGTCTCCGAACTGATACGGCCGTCGCGGATGTTTACGACACGATCAACAAACTGCGAGACTCCCGGGTAGTGGGAAACGATAACTACAGTTACGCCAAAGCTGCTGTTCAACATGCGCAGCATCTCGAATACCTGGGTCGCCGTAGCGGTGTCCAACTCCCCTGTTGGCTCATCGGCCAGGAGCATCGGAGGCTGGTTGGCCAGTGCGACACCAATGGCAGCCCTCTGTTGTTCTCCTCCGGACAATTGGTGCGGCATCCGACTCGTCTTGTCGCTTATCCCCAAGGCGGCCATAAGCTCACCAGACCAGGCCCTGCGATGCCTACCGGGTCGCCCCGACAGTGCCATCGGTAGCTCAATATTCTCTGCCACGTTCAGGTAGGGCAGCAGGTTCCGCCCGGTGGCCTGCCACACGAATCCAACATCCTCCCTTCGGTACTTGACCAGGTCTCCCCCGGATATGTTCAACAGATCGCGCTCTCCCACCGATACCTGTCCCGCTGACGGCCGGTCAAGCCCGGCCAGAATGTTGAGCAGGGTGCTCTTTCCGCTGCCGCTGGCTCCCACGATCGCCACGAGCTCACCCTGTTCGACTGTAAGGTTCAGTCCGCGAAGGGCCACGACTTCCAGGTCGGCCCGCTTGTAAATCTTGAACAGGTCGCGGCATACCACAAATGCCGACTGGTCCTCGGCGGCGGATGAACTCCTGTACTGCGTTTGAAACTCCATTTCCGCGATTATTCTCCCATACGCAGGACCTGGTGCAACTGGAGCTTCCCCGTCAGCCAGGTCAGCCAAAGGCCGCAGGACACGGTAATGACCGCGAGAATGACGTAAGAGACCAGCAGGCGCTGCCAATCGGTGGTGAATACCAAGGATGGGGTAACCCGAGAACCTTCCTCTGCCACTTCCATGAGAGTCAGCAGGCTGGAGCCGAGCAGCCATCCCAGCAAGGTCCCCAGCCCTATACCACAGATTACCATCAGAAACAGCCCGGTCCATACGATCCGGCGCATCTGGTCGCGGGAAACGCCAAGCGTTCTGAGTAGGGCGAATTCGGTCTGGCGCTCCTTGGCATCCAAGTGCGAGAAGAGCATAAGGCCGCTGGCGCTGGCCAGGGCCACGGCAAGGAAGAGCAGCACCAGAAGCGCACCCCATCCGGCATTCACCAATGGCTGCTCGACGCGGGCGGACACCATAGTCTGGGCGTCAAGGATGCCTCTTACGCTGGCCCCCTGATCGCTGAGTGCCGCAGAAATGGCCTGACTGTCCACGGGTGTGTCCGGAGTGGAAGATATCCACAATTCGTTGGGCCCCCTTTGCGGCCGAGGACTGTGCCGAATGACTGCCTGAGTAAAGCGCTCAAGGTCAACCACGGCAAAGGGCCGGTCGTTAGGGTCCAAGGTCGGGAAGAAACTCACTTCATCGACGACTTCCAGCAGAAGGGAATGCGTGGACATGCCAAGAATGACGGTATCCCCCACCCTGGCGTCGGCGACCTCCAGGAATGCTGCGCTTACCAATGCGGGGAGCGGTACATCGGGTTCCCCGGTGCGAACACCATTTAGTCCGACGGCTCCCGTAGCCCAACTAAAACGACTTGTGGCCCCGAAGCCGTCTTCGGCAGCTGACGTGCTGATCTCCAGCGTAGCCAGGCCGGGTGAACGGAAGTCCTCAATGGCCAGCCACCCGTCGTCTCTGCTGAAGTCGTGGATTACGCGTTCGCCTCCGGGCGTCAGGGCGCTTATTTTGCCAAGGAACACAGCTCCGCCTTCGTTTTCCCTCAGCCGGCTGCGAACGGCAATGGAAACCAGGCTGAACGGGGGCGCCAAGTCCAGGTGATCAACCTGGCGTCGAAGTCGCTCCTCGTCGATTCCCTCAGGGGTCAATGGCAGTTCCAAGCGAGACCACTGCGGTTGATCCAGATCCCCGATCCAGGAGTCGACGACCTGGCCGTCAGAGTCCCGCAGTCGAGCCCACAGGCCGATGTGCTGGGCCGAGCCACCCGGTCTCGCCCAAAGTACCAAGGAGGTGGCATCGGACGGAAGGACATCCCCGTCGGGCTCTGGAAGGGGCAAGTCTCCAGACGCGCCGTACTTCAACCTGCTTGCCAGATCGCCAATCGGTCGGCCATTGGCGAAGTCATCCCGAAACCAGGCTGCGTCAGCGATGGAGTCGCTGTCGACAGCGAGGATGACTCCGGAAGTGCTGAACCCGGTGGTCGTCAGGTGTGCCGGGGATCGCAACACTGCGGCGGCTGCCTCGACTCCATCAGTTCCTGATAGCGATTCCGCGAGGCTGTTCGAACCTCGCCATTCCCCATGGAAGACCCGCAGGTCGGACCCTGCTTCATACAGGGCCCGTTCCCGCTGACCACGTTCCAGAGTAGCTGAAAATGCGCTGCCCATGACTCCAAGGGCCGTTGCCAGCATCACGAGCACAATCAACATCGCGGGTGTCATCGGATCCCGCGAGAAGTGCCTGAGCACATGCAGGAGCCACGAGGGCACCAAGGGACCAGTTATTCGCGACAAGAGCGCCGTGGCCCACGGGAAGGCCCGCAGTATGATCAGACCGGCTGCCAGCAGTGCCAAGACCGGGCCCAGGAGGAGGGTGTAGTCGATGGATAGCTCACTGCTGCCAAGAGACTGAACAAGGAAGGCGCCGCGACTCTGCAACTGCCACCACACGAATCCGATGACTGCCAGCAGAGCGACGTCAAGGTAGTACCGATGAAGAAGGTTGGTCGTGGGAGGACGAGCACTGGTCTGCCGGGCCTCCACGCTGCTGTGACGGGAGGCAGACAGCGTGGCGGCGGTGAAGACCAGCACTGCCAGAAGTCCCCCAGCGAGGCCAAGCAGGAACGCCAACAACGACACACCTGTCTGCGCGGCCGCTGCATCTTCTGAGATTCCGCCGAGCTGAAAGAAGATAACCCCCAGCAACTTGATCACGCCCAAGGCGACGTACGGTCCAATAATCACGGCCGGAGTGGCGACTACCAGTCCCTCGCCAATCCCAAGAATGCCGATTTGCCAGGTGGTAGCTCCGCGGCTTTTCAAGGTAGCGATTTCTACGGAGCGGGAACGGACAATGAGGCCTGACACGAGAGCGAGATAGTAGACCAGGATCGCGACGACCAGGAACAGCATTACCAGCAGCGGCAACCTGGCCAACAGGAGTTGCTCTTCAAAGTCGCTAAGCAGGTTGTCCAGACGAATTGCATAGCTGGAATTTTTCAGCCCTGAGGACACTCCCCGCTCGATATGGGCCAGCAAGTTCTGTACTTCGACGGTCTCGCTTGCCGGGATGCTCTCCGGATCAGGGTAGAAATACCAGGTAGTGTCCGCGTAGAGAGAGGTGTAGGCCCCCATCACCTGGCGCAACAGTATTTCTTCGCTGGTGAAGAGCGGAACCAGAGTCCAACGATCGTCCTTCTTGCTTAGAGCGGAGGAAAGTCCATACCAGAATTCTTCCTCAGGATCCAAGACTTCGAAAATGGCCGTGATTCTCACTTCGATCGGGGGCCAGTCGTCAAACAAGGTGGCCGGAAAGATCTCCATGACTTCTCCGACACCCAGACCCAGAAGCTGTGCGCCCAGCCTGTCGACGGCGACATCTACGGACTGCGCGTTACCGGGACGGCTTTGTGGCCAGGTGCCCTCAACCACCCGGATGCGATTGTCGAGCCCGGTCAGGTAAACCACCGGGCCCCTGGGGCGGGAATCCTTGTCTGTTTCCAGATTTGGTCGTCCCTGGAAAAAGAAGGTGGCCGTCTCCAGATAGCGTGCGTGTTCCTTCAAGTATGGTCGGAAGGGTTCCGCTACGTTTCTTTCGACGAAGTCGTTCCTATCCCGGAGGACTTTACTGCGACCCTCGATATCAGGAGGATCTTCCCGGCTACTGTAAGACCGAACTGAAAAGTTGACGTCTTTCGGTTCCGAGCGTAAAAGGGCGTCTCGCAAAGCGGCGTTGGAAAGAAGGTCAGAGAATATGACGCCGCTGGCCATGAGGGCTACTGCCAGAAGTACGCCGCCAAACAGCACTGCCTCCAGACGCCAGCCACTTACTGCTCGGCCGATGGCCATTACGTAAGCGAAACGCAGAAGGGAAGCCACTGGACTATGCTCTCTGCCGCAGAGCGTCGACCAGCCGTTCGCGCCGGGCCAGCAAAGTCGCGTAAGCAGCGGAAGCGAAGACCGCCGCCGCCAATCCCGCCAAGACCGTGGTTAGCAGCGGAACGTGCACCACAGGGATGAGAGGAGGAACTGGGGTGGAACCACTGGGAGTAAGAACCAACAACTGCACAAGTGCCTGGCCAGGCCAGTAACCTATGGCCGCGCCGGCGCCTATGGCAATGCCGCAAAGCAGCCACTTTTCGGCGACCAACGACATAAACATCTGGCCGCCCGAGAGTCCCAGCGCACGGCCGACGGATGTGTCTACCCTGTTTGCCCGAGCTGCGGTTGCGCTGTGCAGCAGCAGGGCTGCTGCCACAGCCAGCCCTATGGCGGCCATGGCCATCACGGTAAGACCGTTCCATCCTCCGCCGGCCAAGGGATTTCTGGAGGCAACCTCTGCTGCAGCGATTCGATCGGTAATTCTAGTGAACGAAGGCAAGACGGCAGCAATATTCTCTATCGCTTCCTGCCGGTCAACCGTGCGGTCCAATGAAATCCAAACCTCTCGAGGCTCAGTATCCAGTCCCTTACTGGGCAGAATGCGCCTGTAGGTTACGTAGTCGTCATAATCCACGACGATGTATGGTCGCCTCAGATTTGTGATGGTGGGGAACAGCTCGCTTACACCCGCAATGCGTATGGGTATCGACGCGTTACCATTTCTGAGAAGGATACTCTGGCCAGCAAAGAAGGTAGCCCCTCCGATTGCGGGTAGCGGCAATTGTACCGGAGGAATGTGAACGCCGCGCGGCTCTCCGCCAAATGCTTCTTTCCATGAAAACGAAAGGCCCCCCGATCCCGACCGAGCGCCAGCGGGGCTGACGTGGGTTTCGTCCGGAGCACCGAAAGTGATTCCCAAGGGAGTCCAGGAACCAAGCGCTTCAAACCCCTCCACCAGAACTCCGTTATTGGGCAGGCCATCCCCGTAAACCGTAAAGTCGTCGATGTGAACCATGCCCGCGGGGACTGTTACGAATGAGCTGGTAGTGAAGAAGATAGCAGCCAGTGCCCAATCGGTGTTGTTTCTGAATGTCCGGGGAGGCAAGTCGCCGGAAAAGAATGTCCATCCGTGGTCGATAGGGTTTCCCTGACCGCCGAATCCGCCAAGTGACACATTGCGGTAACGTCCGTCAGGATCGGCCAGTTTGGCCCACACGTTGATGTCGGCTTGCAAGTCGAGGCCTGCTAAATCGGTGGTATCCACCCATACCCCCATTTCCCCGGTTCCCTGGGGGAGCGGGATCCCCAGCGGACTCTCGACCTGGCCGCTCTGCATCAGATTTGTCAGTTCAAGCAGGTCAGAACTGCCGAAGTCGTCTCGGAACCACGCCGATTGCGCAATGACTTGGGGGTCAGCGGCCACAAGCGTAGCTGGAGTGACGGCCTGACCCCTTATGATGCTGACCGTATCCCGAAGGACCGGCGTGGCTGCAGCCACGCCTCGAACTTCCTGCAGTTCACGAGCCAGGACTTCCCCAACCCGCGGACCGGAAAGAACCACCTCGCCGCCGACCCTGTAAGATGCCTGGTCGTTTTGGCTCCTGGACAGGCTGGACTGAAACGTCGCTCCGAAGACACCGAGCGTGGTTGCCAGCATCAGCAGCACCGCCAATGATGTCGGAATTACCGGGTCCCTGGCCAGCCGAGACAGTGTCAGAGACGACCATGCCGGACCAGCCAGGGTGCACACCCACATTGCGATCCGTAAAGCCCAAGGCAGGAAGCGCATCAAGAGAAGGGATGCCGTGAGTAGTCCGATAACTGGCCCCAGGATCAATGTTGGATCCAGTTCCAGGCCGCGGGATGCCAGTGAACGCGATAAGAAACCGTCGCGCTCCTGGAACTGCCACCATAGAAGACCCGCAACCGCGACTGCCACAATGTCGAGGTAGTAGCGATGGAAAAAGGAGACTTCCGGAGGCCTTGAGCGGGTAGCCAGGGAGTCTTCGACCCCGGTGCGTGCTCGGGCGGCGGCCGAAATAGAGAGCGCCAACAACGCCAGAGCAGCTCCAACCGCTCCCATCCAGTACATTTCGACCGAAAGAGCAAATTCGATGGGACCGCCGCCTGGGTCTCCGAAGGTAGGCAGCAAAAGAAATTTGACTATCAGCCAGGCCAGCAGGGGGCCGAGCGCAACAGCCGCTACGGCCAACACACCGTCAGCCAGAAGCAGGACGCTACAGACCTGAATAATCTTCCCACCTCGGCTGCGAAGGAGCCCGAGTTCATCGGCCTGGCTGCGTCCCAGAATCCCGGTTGCCAACACCAGGAAATACAGGACGACGATGACAACAAGCGAGGAAAACACGTAAACAGGGACCTGGGCCAAGGCCAGGTCCTGCTCAAATTCCCGAAGGGTGAGTCCCAGTCGGCTGAACACGAAGGTGCGAGGATAGGCCTTGTTGAGGCTCGCCTCCAAGGCAACCAAGGATTCCTGGGTTGCGTCAACATTGCCAGCGGTAATCACGGAGGGGTCAACAAAGGCATTGAAACCGAAATCTCCCACCGCCGTGGGGAAACGGCGCCCGAGGACCTGCAGAAAATCTGCCTCGGTGACATAGAACGGGATGACCAGAATTTCTCCAACCGCCTGGGGGCTGAAGTAACTGGAAGCTCCAAACCAGAATTCGTCTCGCGAATCAATTGGAGTGGCCACTCCGACGATGTTCAGGACAATCCGCTCTTCTGGAGCAGACCGGAAGGGAGTGATGAAGAGCCGGTCGCCAACCTCGTAACCCATATCATTGGAGACCCTCTGGCCGACGACGGCCTCCAATTCCACCCCTTCGGTTGTTCTGGAACCGGGTACCTGAGGCCACCTGCCCTGGAGAATTCTTGAATGTTCCAAAAAGCTTGTCATGAAGAATGGTCTTCCAGAGGGGGAACCCAGCGAAGGAGGGATCTGTGCCGGGTCCCTGGTGAGAGGCATTCCAGCCTGCCCCCGGCCGAGTCGCTCAGTATGAGTAACCAGGTTGCCAATGTGTTGCTCTACAGCCGTCACGGTGGTGCCACGCAATTGATCATAGTCGGCCGGCCCCAAGGGGCGATTCTCGGTCAGGACTTGTACATGCAGACTAGAGGGGGATGCGCTGAAAAGCGCATGGCGCACGCCTGCTTCAGCCAGGATTCGGGTATAGCCGCCGGTGGAGCTCAACAAGACCACCGCTCCTAGAACACCGAGAGAAGTCACGACGGTCAGCCCCCACGACTGGCGCAACCTCCGACGCATTACCCAAAGCGATAGCGCAAAAAGCTGGTTCATGCAACTGATTATAGCGGGGAGGGCACCGGGCCATACATTGATACCCGATCAGAGGGACCGGAAATTCCAAAGAACCAGCATAGATGCGCCCGGCTCTTTTGCGAATATCTTTAGTATAAGCCCGAATCCACCGATGGGAGGCGTGAATGCTGGGCAAATTGGGATGAGGGAGCCTGCAAGGGAGAAAGCCTGGGCTCCATTGGACCGATGTGACCCCGCGAGGGTTTTCAGTAGCCGCACCGGACCTGGAGAGCGGTCTATGGAGGCTGGGAATCGCGTGATAGTGAGATCGGACGCAGCAGGATGCACTCGCGGGCGGGGCGGACGCGAGTTTGGAGGTGTTGGGGCGGTTGCGGACAGCGCCGTCAGGCGGGGAGTGGAATGGCTCGCAGCCGGGCCAGGGCGCTGCTGAACTGGGTTTCCCAGGGCCAATGCTTGGGAAGATGCAAAGTGAGGCGGCGCGCCGAGCGGGTGGTCCGTCCCGCCAGGGCGAAGAACCGACGCCGGAGGGTCTTGGTGGTCACGATCTGCTCGCGCAAGCCGATGCGGGCCGTCCAGCGGGCCAGGTTGTGGGCCATCACCTGTACCGCCAGCCAAGCGCCGTTGGCGGCGAATCGGCCGGACGGCAGGTGGTTCAGCCCGACGCCGTACTTGAGGGCCCGGATGGCGTTCTCGATCTCGGCGTGGCGGCGGTGGTCGGCCTCCAGCTCCAGGGTCTCCCCGTCCCGGTCGGTGATGAATCCGTGATAGCTGTAGGTGGCGAAGAGGGCCAGTTGGGAACCGGGCGTGGGCTTCACACGCCGGACGATGAGCCGCACCGGCGCGGCGCCGGCCTCACTCTCAAAGGGAGTGTAGGTGGTCTCGGCCACATCGGCGGCGCCGTCCATCCAGTATGGGATGGGCGTCCAATCCGTCTCGGGTATGGCCTCGATGAGATTGCGCAGGCTTTTGTGCTGGCGGATGGTGATGGAGTAGCGGACATCCATCTTGCGGCAGACGGCGACGATGGCGTGGGCATAGAAGCCGCTGTCGGCCCGCACCGTGAGTCGGCCCCTGGCGCCGGCGTAGCGCACCCGTCCCACCGTCTCGCGCAGGAAGTGGGCGGCGCCCCGAACAGTGTTGGCCCGGCCCTCGCGCAGCCGGGACATCAACACGTCGCCGGTGCCGGCGGCCACGGCCAACAGCGGGTGATAGCCCCGCTTGCCGGTATAGCCGTGGTGTCGCGCCCCCTCCTTGGCCAGTCCGTAGGTCTCGCAGATGGTGGAGTCCAGATCGATGGTGAACGGCGCGTCGCCGGGTCCCGCCCCGGCGGCCCAGGCCCGGGCCAGCAGTTCCCGGATCACCCGGTCCAGCTGACGGACATGGCCCCAGCGGAAGCTGCGCAGGAAGGTGCCCAGGGTGGATGGCGCCTTGACCCTACAGTCGAGAACACCGGCCGTCCCACCGGCGCGCAGCGCATCGGCGTCGTCGATGCAATCGCCGCCAGCCAGGGCAGAGGCGACCAGGGTCATCATCTTGTCGCCGGCGTTGGCCCGGCCCGGCGCGCTGCCGAGATTGAGGTGATGGTCTACGAGTTCCCCCAGGCCCAGGTGTTGGGCGAGAGTGGCCGGCAGGAGCAGGCCGGCATTGGCCACCAGACGGTGGTCGTCAAAGACGATGCGAATACGGTCGGGATGGTTGCGTGGTAGCATCAATTGGGTGCTCCTTTTCTGGGGTCGGTTTCCTTTCTCGAAAACCATTATCCCAGATTCAGAGGAGCACCCTTTGACCACTTCAGGTCGCTAACCTGACGTCCTCTATCGGTGGATTCGGGCTTAGGGAAAGTACGCCGCCGCGGCAGCGCCACCAAGGACCACCAGCACAGCCAACAGAGGTATGTGCCGGAATCGCCGGTTGAAAAGTCTTATCCGCCCCAATGTGTCCAGTAGCCGGGCTTTCAACCCTGCCCCTTCGCGGAGGGCCCGGGAAATTTTTCCCGGGCGCCTCGTTCAGATTCAGTCCTTAACTAGTTGTCTACCAGCTTCCAGTTTTCCCAAGGCGGTCCGTAAAACTCCATCTGCGGGTTGGCGAAGATTTCCTTGCCTTCGCCTCACTGGTCGCGGTTGGCTATGCGTGGGCCAACTGCGTTGATGAAGCTGAACCAATAAATGGGAATCTTGTAGAACCCTTCCGACAGCAGCGCCTGGGCCTCACCCGCCAACCGTTCACGCTCGGCAGGGTCAACGGAGGCCTTATACTGCCCGATTATCGCGTCGATATCAGGGTCGCACATCCGGGACGAGGGAGCCTCGCACCCGACGTAGGCGTCGAAGCGGGCGATGAACGCACCACCGGTTCCGGTGCCTACCAGCAGTACCTGGGTGTCAGTTCCCCACGCATCATTGCGCTCCTGGTAAGTGTCTCCCTCCGCCAAGCGGTCGAAGAAAGTGCCGCGCTCCATGGTCTGCAACTTGGCGGTTATGCCGATGCGCCCGATCTGGCTGATTACCCGCTCACCAAGGCTGAAGTAGTTGGGAATGGGGCTTAGCCATTCAACTTCGAACCCGTCGGCGTATCCTGCTTCAGCTATCAACTGCCTGGCCCTTTCCAGGTCCCCTTTGGGTGCCTCGTACGGAGGGGCCAGTAGGATGTTGGGCGGAATCCAGTAGTTCGCGGGCTTAGCCCGAATCCACCGATGGGAGGCGTGAATGCTGGGCAAATTGGGATGAGGGAGCCTGCAAGGGAGAAAGCCTGGGCTCCATTGGACCGATGTGACCCCGCGAGGGTTTTCAGTAGCCGCACCGGACCTGGAGAGCGGTCTATGGAGGCTGGGAATCGCGTGATAGTGAGATCGGACGCAGCAGGATGCACTCGCGGGCGGGGCGGACGCGAGTTTGGAGGTGTTGGGGCGGTTGCGGACAGCGCCGTCAGGCGGGGAGTGGAATGGCTCGCAGCCGGGCCAGGGCGCTGCTGAACTGGGTTTCCCAGGGCCAATGCTTGGGAAGATGCAAAGTGAGGCGGCGCGCCGAGCGGGTGGTCCGTCCCGCCAGGGCGAAGAACCGACGCCGGAGGGTCTTGGTGGTCACGATCTGCTCGCGCAAGCCGATGCGGGCCGTCCAGCGGGCCAGGTTGTGGGCCATCACCTGTACCGCCAGCCAAGCGCCGTTGGCGGCGAATCGGCCGGACGGCAGGTGGTTCAGCCCGACGCCGTACTTGAGGGCCCGGATGGCGTTCTCGATCTCGGCGTGGCGGCGGTGGTCGGCCTCCAGCTCCAGGGTCTCCCCGTCCCGGTCGGTGATGAATCCGTGATAGCTGTAGGTGGCGAAGAGGGCCAGTTGGGAACCGGGCGTGGGCTTCACACGCCGGACGATGAGCCGCACCGGCGCGGCGCCGGCCTCACTCTCAAAGGGAGTGTAGGTGGTCTCGGCCACATCGGCGGCGCCGTCCATCCAGTATGGGATGGGCGTCCAATCCGTCTCGGGTATGGCCTCGATGAGATTGCGCAGGCTTTTGTGCTGGCGGATGGTGATGGAGTAGCGGACATCCATCTTGCGGCAGACGGCGACGATGGCGTGGGCATAGAAGCCGCTGTCGGCCCGCACCGTGAGTCGGCCCCTGGCGCCGGCGTAGCGCACCCGTCCCACCGTCTCGCGCAGGAAGTGGGCGGCGCCCCGAACAGTGTTGGCCCGGCCCTCGCGCAGCCGGGACATCAACACGTCGCCGGTGCCGGCGGCCACGGCCAACAGCGGGTGATAGCCCCGCTTGCCGGTATAGCCGTGGTGTCGCGCCCCCTCCTTGGCCAGTCCGTAGGTCTCGCAGATGGTGGAGTCCAGATCGATGGTGAACGGCGCGTCGCCGGGTCCCGCCCCGGCGGCCCAGGCCCGGGCCAGCAGTTCCCGGATCACCCGGTCCAGCTGACGGACATGGCCCCAGCGGAAGCTGCGCAGGAAGGTGCCCAGGGTGGATGGCGCCTTGACCCTACAGTCGAGAACACCGGCCGTCCCACCGGCGCGCAGCGCATCGGCGTCGTCGATGCAATCGCCGCCAGCCAGGGCAGAGGCGACCAGGGTCATCATCTTGTCGCCGGCGTTGGCCCGGCCCGGCGCGCTGCCGAGATTGAGGTGATGGTCTACGAGTTCCCCCAGGCCCAGGTGTTGGGCGAGAGTGGCCGGCAGGAGCAGGCCGGCATTGGCCACCAGACGGTGGTCGTCAAAGACAATGCGAATACGGTCGGGATGGTTGCGTGGTAGCATCAATTGGGTGCTCCTTTTCTGGGGTCGGTTTCCTTTCTCGAAAACCATTATCCCAGATTCAGAGGAGCACCCTTTGACCACTTCAGGTCGCTAACCTGACGTCCTCTATCGGTGGATTCGGGCTTAGAGTGTCCACTGGTCTCCGCGTCGCTGAAAGCCTGCCGGTCCAGTGCCAGCCCAACCGCTTCGCGCACCCTGACATCGTTAAAGGGGTTGTCAGAGTTGTGCATATGAGGGAATTCCAGCCAGAAGTCGGCAGTGGTGTTGGTAGGCACCAGCACCAGATCTTCGTTCGACTCGACCCGTGGGATCAACTCGCCCGCGATGTTGTACGCGATGTCCACGTCACCGGCTTCCAGCTGCGCCAGTCGATTAGTCGCTCCCTGTACCGAGCGCATCGTGAAGTCCTTGACATGCACCGACCGGTGGTAATTCTCGAAAGCCTCGAACATCAAACTGTCGCCTGGAATTTCTTCGAGCTGCTTGTAGAGACCTGCGCCCACCGGCCCCTGGATAAATCCCTCACTTCCAACTTCCTGATAATAAGCTGCCGGTACGACAAATCCGGAACCGCTGGAGAAAGTGCCGTAGAGCAACAGGAAGTCCAGGAAAGGCTCGTTGAAATTGAAGCGGACGGTGCTGGGGTCAACTAGGTCTACGCCCGAGGTGGCCCCATGCAACACGTCGGCCTGGGCGCCGCTGTAGTTCTAGAAGGTGAACTTCACATCTTCGGTCGTGACTGGTTCACCGTTGTGGAACGAGGTGCCGGGACGCATCTTGAACGTGATGCTGGAGAAGTCGTCGGCCCATTCCCAGCTCTCAGTCAGGCTGGGCGTATTGAGGTTCTGGGGCACTATCTTCACCACGGCATCATGCAGCGCGTAAGCGAAGTTGTAAGGCGTCGCCATAGCGGGGTTATCCTGAGGATCCAGCTAGCTGGAAGACAGTCCTGCATGCCAGGCCAGACTCATTTCTCCGGCCGGCTCCACCATTGAGGGGGCTGCCGCGGTGGCAGGTACGGTGGTGGGTGCTGCGGATTCTTCCTCTTCTGGAGGGCTTGTCGCCGCCTCGCCGCAGGTGGCAGCAAGCGACAAGGCAACTATCAGGGACGCGGTTAGGAGGGCTATGGGTTTCCTGAGTTCACTTCGTTACATGGTGGGCCTCCGTGCCTCAGGCAGAATCCAGAATGGTTCCCCACAACGATTGCCGTATTAACTCATTCCACTGTTAAGTGTGGCCGGAAAACAGCACAGTACCTTTGGTATAGTCAATTATCAATTATCAATTATTTCTGATGTAATTATATTTCGTATTAATATACTGACGAGGAAGTGCACTTCGTATCGGATGGTTGGGGACACGAGTGGACTGTGAGGGTGCTTGAAATTCGGGAAGGGAAGGGAATATATTGCAGCGTGCCTAACATCTTTATGCCCGTGGTGCGACGGATTAAGGAGATTCGCGCAACGTCGCAGAATTCAATGGTAGCGACCCCTGCTGCCGGTCTGGGGCATGCTCGAAAGTGTTAGGATACCGAAGACCCAATTCTCTCAAGATGCGGATTGGTGCTGACAGGAGTTAAGCAAATGGATTCGAAAATCGTTCAAGCCGGGCCAGTAAGCCTGGAATACTTCGAGGAAGGCGACGGGCCCGAGACGCTGGTCCTGGTGCATGGATACGCGTCATCGGCGGCGCTATGGCGATACACAGTCGAACACTTGGCGCGAGAGCAGGTGGGTGGAGCAGTGCGGTTTCGAATAATTGCTTTCAACAATCGCGGTGCGGGCGGCTCGGACCGCTCGGACTCCGAAGACGACTACACCGTGCAGTCCTTCGCCAATGACCTGTACAACGCGGTGACTGCCTTGGGGCTTGATGATTTCATACTGGTGGGCCATTCCATGGGTGGAGCCACTGTTACCCAGTTTTCCCTGGGGCACCAGGAATTGCTCCGGGCCCTGGTCCTCCTGAATTCGGCTCCTCTGAACGGGCGTGTCCTCCCGGACGACTGGGAAGAGACCTTGCGAGCATCATTCGTTGAGGGCGGGCTGACCCAGGGAGACATGGGCTTCAATGCGCCCCATGTAACTCAGGACTTTGTTGACGAGGTCAAGAGCATCATCCTGCGCAACCCAATAGAGCGAGCAATTGGCGGCCGGCGTTCCATGGGGGTCCTCAGGTTGCGGGACCGCTTGGGAGAGATCAAGGTGCCTACCATGGTCGTAGGCGGAGACCGGGACACCACGGTCGGAGTGGACAATATGGTAGCCGAATACCTTGCGTTGCCCGAAGAGAACAGGCACTTGCATGTCTTCCACGGGATCGGCCACTCCCCCAACGTGGAGGTCCCGGGACGACTGGCTGGGTTGCTGACCAGATTTGCGGGAGAGGTAAGCCGAGAGACGGCCGCCGCTGCCGTCTAGCAGTGCATTTCTGTGGTCAGGATCTCCTGGCAGTAAGCCTCGATCTCTTCCATGATTCTACGGAAGATTTCCAGCGACTCCGATTCCGTAAATCCACGCTTGTCCGGGTCCTCGAAGCCCTGGTGAATCAGGCACCTTGCACCGGGAAATACAGGGCACCGCTCACGGGCGGAGTCGCAAACGGTGAGCACGAGATCGAAGGCGTCTCCAGCATAGCGGTCCACGTGGTCCGAAGTGTGGCTCGAGATGTCTATTCCCACCTCGGACATTACTTTGACCGCCAGCGGATGTACTCCCCTGGGTTGGGTTCCTGCGCTTTTTACATCAATGCGGCCTCTGCTGAGGTGTTTGAGCCATCCGTGGGCCATCTGCGAACCGGCCCGGTTCCCCGGGCAAATAATCAGTATCCTCAATGGGCCGGCGCTAGCCGTGCGCCGATTCCTCCGCGAACCCGTCTATGGGGTATAGGTCGCTTTGGGGACTAATTTCTACGCAAAGCATACTGGGAAGCCATTTGATGATCATCAGGTAGATGTTCTCGAGACTTTCCGAAATGGGTCCACGAATCCCTGAAGCGCCAGCTAGTCTATTTCTTTGCCGCAGTGAGGACACGTCCTCACGGAGGGGTAGTCGCGGCGGCCTACCTGCTCCATGAACCCAGATCCCAAAATGCCTGCGGGAAGAGCGAAGATCCCGATCCCAAGGAGGGCAATCACTCCGGCAAGCAGGCGGCCCAGCGGGGTGATTGGTGCGATATCTCCGTAACCAACGGTGGTTACCGTAATTATGCTCCACCACATCGTTGCCGGGATGCTGGAAAACTTGTCTGGCTGAGCGGACTGCTCAAAGTAGTACATCAATGTTGAGGCCAAGACCAGCAGAGCGCCTACCACGGATATCACCGCCAAGAGCTCGCTTCTTCGCGAAAGCAGTACCTGGGTCAAGGCCTGCAAGCCGGGCGAATATCGTGCCAACTTCGCTCCCCGGCTTACCAAGCGCAAGGCGCGAAGCACGCCAAGATTAACACCGCTGTCGGGAGGAACCGCCAGAACGATGAAGAAAGAAAAGACTGCCACGGCGTCGGACAGCATGAGCGGCTTGATCATATATCGCAGCCGCCCGCCGACCGGATGCTCGTAGCCAGGCTCTGTCGTGCAGGCCCAAAGCCGTAGCATGTATTCCAGCGCGAAAATGCCAAAGGAGACACTTTCAAACCAGAAGAAGAATTGAGGAGCAGCCTCGTGAATCCGATGGTCTGTGCTGACGACCAGCGCAGCAACATTCGTGACTATCAGAACCAACAAAAGCACATCAACTAAGCGGCTGAAACCGTCTTCGTTGTCACCGACTTCCAACAGTTCGTGAATTCTTCGTCTCATTCCCGTCTATAACTTTCTTCAGGAGGGGTGTAGATGCCGATTGTGGCCAAGGGCAGTGGGAAATTCCAGAGCAACTGCCATGCTATCATCAAAAGGCTGGCGTTTGAAAAGCGCTGAAGTGTCCGGGCTTAAATCCGGGCTCAAACCCGGCAGCACGGCAGGTAAACTGAACGCGGATGCAGGATTGAATGACGCACCAATCTTCACCGGCCCTTGCCATCGAAACCCACGATTTGGTGCGGCAGTTCGGATCCTTCCGTGCCGTTGACCAGGTAAACCTCGCAGTGCGAAAGGGGGAGATCTACGGCTTTCTTGGACCCAACGGCGCAGGAAAGACAACGGTAATCAGGATGCTCGTTACACTTCTCGCCCCATCCAGCGGCAGCATAACGGTGGCCGGGTACGACGTTATGCGGAATGCGGACATGGTCCGTACCAAAATTGGGGTGGCGCTACAGGAAGCGGCTCTGGATAGCAAGCAGACAGGAAGGGAATTGTTACGCCTGCAAGGCAAGCTTTATGGTCTTGGCAAGCGCGAATTGACAGGACGCATCGGAGAACTGGCCGAACTAGTGGACATTGGTGAGGCCATGGACCGGCTTATCAGTACATATTCAGGAGGGATGAAACGTCGCCTGGATTTGGCCGCTGCACTTATCCACCAACCCGATGTCCTTTTTCTTGATGAGCCCACCACAGGCCTTGATCCAATTAGCCGATCGCAAATCTGGGACGAGGTTCGAAAGATAAATGAAATCCTCGGCGTAACCATCTTCCTCACCACACAATACCTCGAGGAAGCTGACGCTCTCGCAGACCGGGTCGGTATCATTAACCATGGAGAGCTGGCTGCCGAGGGTCCGCCCGCGGAGTTGAAGCGAGAGCGAGGAGCCGACTTGATCATCGTGAGGGTGGAGGACGACGTATCCCTGGCGGCTGAAGCATTGGAAAGTATAGAGGCGATACAGTCCATAGTCGCCCACGGAGATGAAATGACCGTGAGTGTGGGGAATGGCGCCGCTTCGATTAATGCGATAGCGCTGAGACTGAGCGAACGCGGTATTACAGTTCGAGAGCTGATACTGCGTACTCCGACATTGGATGATGTGTTCCTGCACGTCACTGGTGGGCGCTTCAGGAGCGGCACACCATACGGAGAAGCGCAAAATCAGCAGCTGCGGAGTGGCGTAGATGAACGCCAAGGGCCGACCTGATCGCCCAGCCGAACGTTCAATCGGCTGGGCGATCAGGCAGCTTTCAGGGAGATACCGTTGGCGATAGCTATACAGAGGGTTCAGGGTCGCAAGGCAGGGTTTCTGCGGGATATTGTCTCTGTGTCGGAGAGGGCACTGCGTTCCGTCTTGAGGGACCCTGAGACTACTATTCCAGCCCTGCTCATTCCCGTATTCATGTATGTAATGACCGTTGGAGCGCTGGAAGACTTCGCCAAGAACATTCCTGGACTGGACTATCGTGCGTTTCAGTTGCCGGTCGCAGTAATGTTTGCCGTTACGGGGATTTCTCGGGCGACCACCGTTGTGTCAGACATTCAAAGCGGATATTTCGACCGGCTCGTGATTACTCCTGTCAACAGGCTGGCGCTGCTGCTGGGCCTGATGGTTGCCGATTTTGCGTTGGTCATGGCGTTGACCATCCCGGTGATAATCATGGGCTACGTTACGGGCGTATGGTTCGTGACGGGCTTCGGCGGGATGCTGGTTTTCATAGTCCTGGCAGGGATGTGGGGGCTGATATTTTCCGGCTTTCCCTACGCAATTGCCTTCAAGACAGGCAATCCAGCGGCGGTTAACATGAGCTTCCTGTTGTTCTTCCCATTTCTGTTCATGACGACTCTCTTTGTGCCCCAGGAAGTCATGACCGGCTGGCTGGCGACAGCTGCCGACTACAACCCCGTTACCTATGTCCTGGCTGCCCTGCGCACTTTGATATACGGGGGATGGGACGCTCAGGCACTTGCTAATGGCGTCATAGCAATTGCCGCAGTGGGCATTTTGAGCATCGGCATGTCCCTAGCAGCACTCAGGGGCCGCGCAACCAGAAAATAGTCGCAACCACCGGTAGAGGCTTGATTCGTTGGCCAAGGCAAGTGGGTTCCTGTCAGATAATGGGAGCTCCCAGTAGATTTTCGGCCTCATTGCGGGCGTCCTGCATGGCCTGGTCCAAGTCGGGCAGCCTTTCTTCTCTCTTGGGTTGCAGGTACAGGAAAACAACTTCCTTCACAGCCTTGCCGGTGAGTAGCTGGACGGCGTGGGCGTAAGCCCCACCCTGCAGCCGGTAGCGGCCAACCGCTTCTGAGGTTTCCTGCCCAGATACATAGTCGGTTTTGTAGTCGACCACCACCAGGCCGTCTTCTTCCTCAAATAACAGGTCGATAAAACCGTGGAGTGAGCCGCCACCAGTAGCCACGGCTACCGGTACCTCTCGCCAGAGACGGCCTGAAGACACAGCCCTCTTTACGACCTCGCTTTCCAGTGCCGCCCGGCAAAGGCCCAAAACGTCGTCCTCCCTACTTGGTATTCCCTCTGCCAGGGCCTGAGCCCTAGCCCTGTCGGCGATGTCTGGACCACCTGACAAGTCTACGGCTTGCAGAACAGCATGGACTGCCCTGCCAACGGAGGTTCCGGCGCGACCCTTTCGCCAAGGTTCGACAGATGCATGCTCCGGCTTGTCCTCCTGCCCCGCCTTGGCATCACGGCCCAGTGAAGCTGCGGCTGCCGACGCTGGAAGGCTTCGCGCTTTCAACAGGAGCCTTCTCTCTTCTTCCCAACGGTCCCTGGCCGCCACAGAGTGTTCTTCGAGAGTAGCGGCCCGTTGGCCGTCATTGTCTTCAGGCTCGATGTCCGGCGTAGGTGAAGCTTTGTCTAGGGTTACAGGCCTCCACAAGTGAGGTGCGCCTTCCATGATGGACGATATGGCATCGGCAGAAGTGTTGCCGTTCCCATTGCCGTTGCGGCGCAGGCTGAGCACTAGGTGATCCCTGGCGCGGGTGGTCGCGACGTACATCAAACGGACGTGTTCCGCCTCCGACATCTTTTTCTCGCGCTCTGCCAACTCCGCATGGCCGGCTGTGGCGAATTTGCTGCTCTGATTGCCGATACCCACTTCGATACGCTGCTGAGCCCGGTCGAACAACACGGTGTCGGCCCGATACCGCCGCCCGGCATTCAGACCGGTCAAGATCACGATGGGAAACTCCAAACCCTTGGCTGCATGGACGGTCATTATGCGCACGGAGTCTTCATCGGACTCTGGTACGGGTGCTTCCGTAACCCTGGCGTTCTGGGTTATCTGATCCTCCACCCAATTGACGAAAGACCGCAGGGAATTTCCCCTCACCGCCGCCAACTGCCATGCCTGCTCGACCATGAAGCGATACCTGCGCCACTGCTCTCGCATTCGAGGATGCCCGACTGAGGCTTCCATCAGTTGCCGGTCGCGCAGAAACCGGTCGATCAGGGTCCCCACGGGCTCCCATGTTCTTTCCTCGTGGAAGGCGCGGAGTGTGTTCAGGGATTCGCTGACCGGTCCCTCGGCCATTAGTGCCGAATCCCGCATGTAGTCAAAGCTTCCGCCGCCTTCGTAGTGCTGCAGCAGGTCGATGTCGCTGCAACCAAAGGCAACGGAACGAAGGGATGCCACAGTGGCAACCTCGTCTGCAGGGTTATCAACAGACCTCAGGCAATTGAGAAGGTCCCGTATTTCCTGTGTGTCGAAAATCAGGGAGGCGCTTTCCAGGCGGTAGGGGATGTTGTGAGCTTCAAGTCCTCTTTCCAGGGGTCGCAGGCCGGTTCGAGTTGGCATCAGGATGCAGATATCTGAGAAAGTGGCGTTCCTGTAAGTTTCCCGGCCTGTTGCTTCCGCCCTGTCCCGGTCGAGAATCTGCCAGCCTTGGGCCACGATCTGGCGCAACAAGGCGGCGATGTCATTTGATTCCTGCTGCCTGATTTCATCGGCTGTTCCTGGGGTAGCTTCATCTGCCAGAGCCCAGACTGCCGGCCGAAAAGCATGGTTGGAAGCTCCGCTCCATTGCGGTGACATGTGCTCGTAGCTTGCCTGGACGTATTCCTCGTCGTCCTTGCTTCCGACTTTTCCCATCCACTCGCTGAATAGATGGTTCACCCAGTCTATGATGGGCTGCTGCGAGCGGAAATTCTGGACTAGCAGCCCGTCTGAGGATTGACCGACTGGCGGTGTCGGTCAGCCGGGACTACCCTGCGACAACGGTTCTGGCGGGGTGCGGGTAGGCACCTGCGGATTGTCGCTTGAAAATCCCACTGCCCATGGACCGGCGCGTCTCCCTGTCGTTCCCAGTGGCGCCTTTTCCCCTCGCCTTGACGAACATCCCGGCCCCATACCGGAACAGCTTCAGCAGGTTGTGGCCGGCGCAGATGATCAGCCACTCCCGGTTCACCTTAGCCAGACCCCGCAGCAGGAACTGCCGGAAGCCCCGGCCCTGCTTGATCTGCCCGAATACCGGTTCCACCGTCTCCATCCGAAGCGCGTAGCGTTCCCTGCCCCGTTTCGTCCGCAGCTTGCGCCGCATCCGGTCCTTGGCTGACAGCCCCTTCGGTATGCGGCCACGGGGCGCCGGTGGCGGCACCCAGCCGTGGCGGGTCCTCTCCGGCGCGACGAACGGGTCCACTCCCAGGGCGTAGAGTTCCTCCACCGCCTTGGCCGAGTAGTATCCGGCGTCGGCGGAGACTTCCTTTGGGACTGTGCCCACGTTCAGGATGGCCTCCTCAATCATGCTCACGGCCTGATCCTTGTCCGAGGGCTGATCGGTGGCACAGGCCGCCACGATCACCTGATGCTCGCTGTCCACCACCGCCTGGCAGTTGTAGGACTGCTGGAAGTCCCTCCCTCCCGGGCCGGGCATGATCCGGGAGTCCGGGTCGGTGAAGTTCCGCTGCGCCTTGTCATCAGGCACCCCGAGATGATTGCGTCCCTCGGACTCAGCCTGCTCCGCATCCGCCAGGGCCTCGGCCTCCAGCGCCGCCTTGGCCTCCCTTATCTTCCGCAACCGTCCCTCCCGGAAGGCCAGTTCCTCCGGCAACTCATCCCCACGCCTGTCCTTCCCGTACCGGCGGTCCTCCTCCTCGTCCACCTCCTGCGCCTTGCGGAGCAACTCGTCCACCTCGGCCTGCAACCGCGCTTCCTTCTCCTTCATCCGCCCGTAGCTCATCGCCTTGTGCTTTGAGGCATTGGCCCTCACCTTGGTCCCGTCCAGGGCCACGTGCCCCAGCTTTACCAGTCCTGCCTGCTGGCACAACTCCAGCACCTGCAGGAACAACTCCCCCAACGCCTCCAGATGGTCCTTTCGGAAGTCGGAGACGGTGCGGAAGTCCGGCGTGTTGTTCGCCGCCAGCACCCGGTAGGCGATGTCCTCGTGCAGCCTCTGGGCGATGCGACGTGAGGAGGCCACGCCGGTGCAGTAGCCGTAGAGCAGCACCTTCACCATCATCCTGGGATGGTAGGGCGGGCCGCCCCGCCTCTCCTGCTCGTAGCGGGCGGTGATGTCCGAGAGGTCCAACTGGTCCGCAACGTCGGAGATGAAGTAGGCCAAGTGCTCCGGCGGCAGCCATTCCTGGAGGGCCGCCGGCAGCAGCAACTGCTGGTCCGGGTCGTAGGGAAGGTAGGTCTTGCTCATTGACCGCTCCGATCGTCTGATGCTCCGTACCATCATACCCCCAACGGCTCACCAACCCCGTTTCTCGGACGGGCTGCTAGGCTGACAGTCCGACCGCGCTTCGATTCCATGAGTTGCCGGAGCCGGTTCATCTGGACAACGTCTGCCCGACGGAAGCGGTAAATCGACTGCTTCTGATCGCCGACGACGAACAGCTTTCCTTCTTCCGGGAAAGTCTCGTCCCATGATGTGGCACGTGATCCGCCTTCTACATCTATAGCAACGCCCTCAGCCAGAAACATGGCAATCTCGGCCTGGATCGGGTCGGTGTCCTGAGCTTCGTCGACGAGCAGGTGCGAGAACCTGAGGCGGAAATGGTCGCGAACTTCCAGATTGTCGCGCAACAACTGGCGGGCCCAAACCAGCAGGTCATTGAACTCGGCTCTGCCCTCGGCACGCCTCTGCCGGGCGTAGCCGAGGGCGAAGTCCCTAAGGCCTTCAAGAATCGGTCGCAGGACGGCGCGCCGCATCTGCTCCAGTTCCTCTGATGCGGCCTCGTGCAATTCCTCAAGGGAAGATTTGAGCGTCGAGCAGGCGTTTTGACCAGTTTCGGGGTCAACTTCCCAATCACTCTGGCGGCCGCGCCCGTACCTCAGGGGAAGAACCCGACGCATCAACCGGCAGGCGTCGAGCTGTCCCGGTTTCGACAGCGCCTGTCTGCGCATGGCTACCAACTTGGCCTGTACGTGGTTGTAGAGCCGGTCCGAGTCTCCCAGCTTAGAGAACTGGCAGAGCCGGGCGAGTTCGGGCGTTGCCTCCACAAGCATGTCAGCCGCTTTACTGGGCGGATATGAGACTTCATCGAAGACAACCCGTTCCAGGTCGGCGTAATTCTCGTGAAATTCAAGGGCCGTTTCCCTGAGTTGTGGAAGAGTCATGCCCAAGGTGAGTGCCAATGCCAGATGCGGCGCCAAGGCCGAGTCCTCATCAAGTTGATCGTCCAGCCACGCGTTCCAGGCCTCGTTGAACTTGATGCCAGCGGCAATTGCGTTAGTGGTCTCAAAGGCGGGGGGCAGGCTGGCCTCCAAGGGTCGTTCATGGAGAAGGAGTGCGGCAAATGAGTGGAGCGTGCGAATTGCGGCCTGATCGAGATCGGCAACGCCCTGCCGACAGCGACTGCGCTCAACCTCGTCCCGTCCCTGTTCCTCGGCGGCCCTTTCCAATTGCTGGCGGATCCTGTCTCGAAGCTCCGCGGCTGCCGCCTCAGTGAATGTGATGGCAGCGATGCGATCTAGGGTTGTCCTTCCGGTCTTGACGAGGTTGACGATTCGCGCCACAAGGCTGGAGGTCTTCCCAGTCCCGGCGCTGGCCTCTACAAACAGTGTCTCGTTCAGGTTGTCGCGGATTATTCCGCGGGCCTCTTCGTCGCTGGGGTGGAAGGATTGGGAAGGAGTTGATTCCGGGACGGACAAAGACACTATTCCTCCGAAGGTTTCTCGGATAATGACAAGTAACCAGACAACAGCCTGTCTGATTTCTTTCGCTCCCAGAGGTCGCCCCTGCGAGACGGGCAGACGGAATCGAAATCACAGTATCTGCAGTTTGCGTTTGAGCCCCGGTCCGGGGGGCCCGGGTTGGCCGGAAACACACCTGCGCGAATTCCTGAGACTATTGTTGATACACCCTCCCTGAAGCGCTGCCTCACCTCGTCGTTGTTGATGTCAAAATGATCCGGGGGTGCAAAGCGGAAACCACCCCGGGTCGTGGTAAACCAGTAGGCTGCCCGGACGTCGATAGCGTCCGGGAACAGACTCTGGGCGGCCAAGGAATACACGCCCAGTTGAAGGCGCTTTCCTTGATCAATAATGTCATTTCCAAGGGCGTCGTAAGGCGATGCGCTTCCCGTCTTGTAGTCGACCACCAACACAGAATTGGCATCGGAGTTCAGGTCCACCCGGTCGATGTACCCTCGAAAGCTAACCCGAGTTTCTGGATCGACAACAGGAGGACTGTCTTCGCTGAATCCAAAGGAGGTCTCCACGAACAGCTGGGAGGTGCCGTGGCTGCCGCGCAGGCCAGAGTCTTCTTCGAGGAAGGTGTCTAGGTCATCCAAAATTTCTCGCAGGGCCAGGTTCCACAAGAGGCGCTTGCCAGTTACGCCCTTGGACTCTGATTCTCTAAACTCTTCGTCTGCTATCCGCCATAATCGCTGGTTACTACTGGGGTTCCAGGCATCACCTGGAGGCGGCAATTCGCCTGCGGCCACGGATTCTTTGATAAAGCGCTCCAGGATATCGTGCACCAGCAGCCCGCGGTCCAGGGCGCTGATTGTGGCGATCTCCTCTGGGGTATCCAGCGCACTGAGACGGAGCACGTGGCCAAGGAAATAGCGGAAAGGGCAGGCAGCCCAGGCCTCGAGGCTGGTAGGCGACACTGGAGACTGGTCCAGACTTTCAACGAATCTCGATGTTGAGAACTTTCCGGAGAGATTTCCATCGAACTCGGTGAACCGACGGTCGTTCCTGTTCAGGCTCAATTTGGCCGCGTTGGCCAGGGTCCCCTGCTGTGCCAGTGGGTGGCGATGCGTTGCTATCCCTCCGTCTCGCCATTCCAAGAGTCGTCGTAAGTTGTAGTCGTGCCGGTCAGCAGAAACACCTCCCTGATTGCTTGTCAACGCCTGCTCCCCGGACGCGTTAACCGTCAACCACGGTCGTTCACTCAACTTTGGCAGATCGCTGGTATGCACGCGGCTGCCTTCCAGCATCGTCGCCTGCTCGAGAAACCAGCGGGAAGGATAGGCCTCCCTCTGGGAAGAACCGTCGGCCACAGGAAATGAAAGAGCTCGTCGGGGAGCGGAAGAAACAGCCGAAAGGTAATCGTAGCGCTCTAATGCGACCCGCGCCGCCGAGCGGGACTCCCCCCCAGCTGACAGCCAGTCCTGTTCCGGTAGCAGCGGGTCGGGTCGCACCGCTGGGGGAGTTCCGCCTTCGATCATGCCGACCATCCACAGGGCTGCAAAGGACATGCCAGACGCGGCAGAGTACGGCCCCACGAAAACCCCCTGACCTGTGACACCCAAGTGCCCCATGGGAGCGTGAAGGGATTCCTCGACGGTTTTACGGAATGCGTCTGCGCTCGTGCCTGGTCTGATGCTGTCGGCTGCCTGAATTTCCTCGAGAATACGGGCAACGTGATCCTTGGCTTCGGACTCTGGCTCAGGGATATCGTGGGACAAATATACTTCCAACAGGCCCGAAGCCCACAGGGAGTAGGCGGTCCAGGAACTTCCATCCTGTGGTGGCTGGACATCCTGGGCCAGTTGTTCGACAAATGCCAGTGCGTTGCGGGCTGCGGCAGCCTCCGCGCGCATTCGAGAGGCGCGTGCGCTGCTGATCTCTTCTGCCTTTTCCCTTCGGGCGGAGTCATCTACCAGTTGCCTCGCGTAGGCGCTGAGGCGACTGCGCCACTGATCCAGTCCGCCTACTATCCCGGCCTTCCGTGTTACCGAGTCCCAATTGCTGGGGTTGAAGCCGGGGGTTCGGCCGGAAGGAGGAAGGACCGGGCAACCAGTTAGCCACGACATCACGTCACCACGCCGGAACTGACCATTTGACAGGTCCAGCAGCCCGAGGAGTGTGCGACCAACGCCGGTGGCGGCCAGGGAGTCCCGGCCGGGACCGGCCATGGGGATGCCTGCCAGTCGCAGCTCATCGCGGATCAGCGACGCATATGGGTCTTCCGTTCGGTAGAGGACCGCCATCCGGTGGAAGGGCGTTTCACTTTCTGATGCCTCCAGCACAATTTGGCGGATGCCCCAGCGCAATTCCTCATGGGCGTTGGGAGCAATGTGAAGGGTGGCTTCTCCAGACAGCACGGGTTGTTCCCCTGGATCGCTCTTGTCGCTTTTCGGCTGGGCAAAGGCTGGCTGCAGAGCATCGGCCAGGCCCATCACGGGACGGTCTGCGTCACCGTCGCCAGTAGTTCCCAGCAGCGCGGCGCAACGGTTCTGCCGGGCAAGGGCTTCAATCAGCCTCCTCTCGGCGGCGCTTGCGTCGCTGGGCAGGTAGAACACAATGAAGCCAAGATCATCCAGTCCGGGGGTGTCGCCGAGTAGTACCGCTTCGGTTGCCGAATCGGTGAGATCATCAATGTCGTACCATTCGTCAACGCTGCTCTTTCGAAAGCCACGGTAGAGGCCCACCAGTTCAGAGCGCACACCACCCTGAGCCTCCAATGCGTCCAACACTGCGTCGTCGACCCGACGCAGTTCCCGAAAGGACGCCCGGACGCTGGCCAAGGTTGAAGGATGATCCCGTACCGGCGACAGTTGCCCGGTGCTCTGTGACAGAACTTCCTGCAGCGAAACGCGCTCCAATACCGAGGTCAGGGGTTTGCGCCCGGCCCGAGCCAAAGTGGCGGCCCCCAACATTTCGGACAGCACCGGGAGCACAACGAAGCGAACGTTGATAAAGCCGCTTCGTCCCAGCTCGTGGCGGAGGCTGAGGTTGGCGTAGCGAGTTGGCCCGACAACCGTCACCGGGGCCATGATGTCGTCCTTCTTGGCGTCGCTGACCAGTTGCCATAGCGTCTCCTTCAACGTGGGAGACTGCCGGTCAACGATCAGTCGTGGGGTTCCGCTCATCTCGCCATCCTTTCTCCTGGGTCGCATAGGTTCACAAAATATGGGCGGGTTGTCATTCAAAGGCAAGGGCCGCCGGTACAAGTATCGGCGACCCTTGTCGGGGTGAACAACAAGCTGGGCGAATTCATCCAGGCCGCTCGGCTTTAGCCCTTTCTGATCCACTCGGCGCAGCGCTCGCCGATCATGATGGTGGTGCAGTTGGTGTTGGCGCGGATGACATTGGGCATGACCGAAGCGTCGGCAACCTTGATGTTCTCGAGGCCGTGAACGCTGAGGTGCTGGTCGACCACGGCCATGGGGTCGCTGGCTTGCCCCATCTTGCAGGTGCCGGAGGCGTGGGTGGTGTTGAACACCGTGCGACGCATATAATCGTTCAGGGCTTCGTCGGAGGCTAGGTCTTCCGGCGAGGGGTGGATCACCTTATCGACAATGGGACCGAACGCGTCGTGCTCCAGCAGCTTCAGGCTGATGTGGACAGCCTCTCGCAGTCGCTCCACGTCGCGCTCCAATTCGAGGTAGTGGTAGTTGAGGGAGGGCTGGACGTGGGGATCGTTGGCAGAGAGACGCACCTCCCCTGCCCCGTCGGCCAACTCAAGGATGCACTGGATGCGCACCCCGCCGGGCTCGAAGGGGTCGGCACCGCCAATGGGGGTGGAGAAGGAGGACGCGGTGATCTGCATGTCGTTGCGGTCCGGCGAGCCGCTGGCGGTGTAGCGAAGTCCGGTCTGAGTGCGCGGGGCGAGCGGGTCCTGCTCGTGGTCGTCGCGGACTTCGCAGATCAGGGCGACGATGGGATGGTCGCGGAGGTTCTGGCCAACTCCGGGCAGCTCGTGGACGACGGGGATGCCCATTTCCCTGAGGTGGTCGGCAGGGCCGACGCCTGAGAGCATCAGGATCTGTGGGGAGGCCATGGAGCCGGCGCTGAGAACGATCTGGCCGGCTTCCACCTGGAAGACCTCTCCGCCGCTCTCGACTTCGACGCCGACGGCCTTCTTGCCTTCAAAGAGGATGCGGCGGACGACCACTCCGGAACGAACGGTGAGGTTCAGCCTGTGGCGAACAGCACTGAGGAAGGTGAGGGCGGTGCTCATCCTCACGCCTTCAGGGTTGTTCATGGGGATTGGCCCGACGCCGCCAGAGTCGGGGGCATTCATGTCGTAGTCCTCGGGGTACCCGGCGTCGAGGGAGGCTTGCACGAAAGCCTGCTGGAAGGGCAGCCAGTCCTCCTTCTTGAACCGCCGGACGGGGATGGGCCCCTCGTTACCGTGGAAGTCGTCGGTGATGTCCATGTCCGTTTCCATCTTGCGAAGGAAGGGCAGACAGTCGATGTACTTCCACTCGTCATTGCCTTCGGCAGCCCAGCCGTCGTAGTCCTCGGGCACCCCGCGGAGCAGGACCTGGCCGTTGATGGCGCTGGTACCACCAACGACCTTGCCGCGAGGAGCGGGGATCATCTCTGCTTGCTGGGCAGAACCCTGGGCCCACCAGGTCCAGTTATGGGGCGCGCCCTGGGCCGATGCGTCGGGCTTGTAACCGTATTTAAGGTCTTCGGGGTAGTACTGGTAGTCCGGGTAGTCCGGCCCGGCCTCCAGCAGCAGGACGCTGCGGTCGGTATCCTCGGCGAGCCGGGACGCCACCACGCATCCGCCAGAACCTGCGCCGATAACTACGACGTCGTACTTCATGTTACTTACCCTCCTTGATGAAGTCGGAGATCCTCTCGGCAATCATGATGGTGCTCACGTTGGTGTTGGCCCTGGGGGTGTCGGGCATGACGGAGGCGTCGGCCACGTTGAGACCCTCGAGGCCGTGGACACGGCCGTACTGGTCAACGACCGCCATGGGGTCCGAGGACGGGCCCATCTTGCAGGTGCCCACCAAGTGCTGGGACGTGCGGACGTTCTGGTGCAGCCAGACGTCGAGGGCCTCGTCCGAGGCAATTTCCTCGTCGCTGGGATACAGGCGCTCCTTCAGGATTTCCCTGTAGGCGTCGCTTTCGGTCAGCCGCGCGATCAGGCGGACGCCATCCCGCAGCCGCTCGGTATCCCGCTCGTCCTCGAGGAAGTGGTATTCCAGCAGCGGCTGGTCGTGGGGATCAGAGGAGGTCAAGGTGATCTGGCCGTGGCCCTTGGCGAGGTTCAGGATGCAGGACATCCGGAAGTCCTCTCCCGGCCCGGTGAGGTCTCCCATGGGGGTGGAGAAGGTGGTCGGGAAGATCACCATGTCGTTGCGCAGGTCGGACTCCGTGGCGGTGTAACGCAGGCCCAACTGAGACCTGGACGCCTCGAAGTTCATTGGGAAGCCGTCCTGGGCGCTAAAGGCGATTCCGACCTGGGGATGATCGCGGTAGTTCTGGCCGACGCCGGGCAGGTCGTGGACTACCGGGACACCGACGCTTTCGAGGTGGGCGCGGGGGCCCACGCCGGAGTGCATGAGGATGTGGGGCGAGGCGATGGAACCTGCTGAGATGACTATGCGCTCTCCCTCGACTATGAAAGACTCGCCGCCGCTCTCCACTTCCACCGCCATGGCCTTGTTGCCCTCGAACAGAACGCGGGTGGTCAGGGCGTTGGGCCGGGTGGTGAGGTTGAGCCGGTGACGGATGGGGTTGATGTAGGAGAGCGCTGTGCTCAGCCTTACGCCGTCGACGTTGTTCATCGGCAGCGGGGCCACGCCGGTGGATTCGGGGTTGTTCATGTCCTCGCCGGAGCGGAACCCTTCAGAGACGCAGGCTGCCTGGAAAGCGTGCATGAGCGGTTCCCATGCCTCTTCCTTGTGGCGGCGTACACGCATGGGGCCGTCGTTCCCGTGGAAGTCGTCCCTGATGTCGAGGTCCGTCTCCATACGACGGAAGGTTGGGAGGAGCTTGATGTATTCCCACTCGTCGTTGCCTGCCGAGGCCCAGGAGTCGTAGTCCTCTGGCAGTCCGCGGAGGAACACCTGGCCATTGATGGCGCTGGTGCCACCCACGACCTTCCCGCGGGGAGCGTACATGTCGTTGGGCCGTTCCCCGGTGGGCTTTCCCACGAAGGACCAGTTGTGCTCTGAACCGTGGAGAGAAGCCAACTCGGACTGATAGCCATTCTTGAGAGCTTCTGGATATGTCTCGATGTCGGGATAGTCCGGTCCGGCTTCCAGGAGCAGCACCGACCGCTCCGGGTCTTCCGACAGCCGCGCCGCCATGGCGCATCCTGCCGACCCCGCCCCCACAACGATTACGTCGTATTTCATGCTCTCACCTGCATTGAGGAATCTGACCGTGATCGAATCTGACGCGGCTAGAATAAGGCAACTGCAGGGGGGCGTACAACTGCGGCTCGGACATCTACCTTCAAGTGCAAGTGCACTGGCAAAAGACGCCGGCCCAGGAATTGAGACTTCCTGGGCCAGCACGTATTCACTTGCGGGAACTGGGAGAGACGCCCTGGAGGACGCCCTGCATTTATCTAGATGCCCAGAAGGCGCTCCAGGTTTCCGTGCAGGATGGCTTCCTTTTCTTCCAGGGTCAGGCTTTCGCAACCGAGGACCCAGGAAACCGGCCAGTCGGTGGCCATGTCGAAGGGCCAGTCGGTGCCGAAGACGACTTTGTCGATGCCCACACTGTCGATGAGGTAGCGCAGGGCCTCCTCGCTGTGAGTGAGGCAGTCGTAGTAGAACTTGTCGAGATATTTGCTCGGCGGCTGGTTGATGTGAACGCGGGCCTCGCGGCGGACCTGCCAACCACGGTCCATGCGGCCAATTCCGTAGCAGGTGTAGCCACCGCCATGGCACAGGCAGACTCGGAGATCGGGACAGGCGTCCATGACGCCGCCAAAGACGAAGGAGGCGAAGGTGACGGCGCGGTCCGCGAGGTTGCCGATGGTATTGGGCAGGTGGTAGTTGTCGCTGCGGGGGTTGACGACAGTGTTGCCACCCTGGTGGATCAGCAGCACCGCTCCGCTGGCCTCGGCCGCCTTCCAGATGGGCATGAACTCCGGCTCGTCGAAGGTCTTCCCGTTGACATGGTCACCGATCATCGCGCCCTTGAGTCCCATGGCCATGCTGCGTTCGAGCTCGGCGACGGCGGCGGAAACGTCCTGCATCGGGAGGTTGGCAAAGCCAGCGAAACGGTCGGGGTGATCCTTGACCAGCTGGACCACGTAGTCGTTGCATTCGCGGTCCATGGCCGCAACCACGGAGGCGTCCCTTTCGTATCCGTAGAAGAAGGCATTGGTAGAGAGGACCTGAACGTCCACACCCAGGGAATTCATGTCTACGATGCGTTCTTGGGGGGTCCAGGTAGTTCGAGGGTTGTACCCGATGTTGGAGACGTCCCCGGCGGCCAGACCGTACCAGGCGACGCCGTTATTGTAGGCCTGTACAAAACCCTCCGGGGTGATGTGGGCGTGGATGTCGATTGTCCGCATTGGCTCTCCTCTTTGAAGTCGTAAATTCCGGATTGCCTCCCCGTGGCGTCCCCGGAGAATTGTCGCCGATCAGGTTCAGTGCTGGTGGTGGCCGGTGTCCTCCGGAGCTTCGGCCAGCAGGTCGATGCGCTCCAGCCACTTGACGCTCCAGCGCCCGGCCCGTCCCGCGACCACCAGACGGCAGTGGCCGCCGTGCTGGGCGGTGAGAGGCGCGTCGTTGTGGCGCAGGGCTACCATGACTGCGGAGTCGCGGGCTTCCTCAACCGTCATGGCCACCGTGTACCTACCAGAGGTGAAGCCGACGTACCTGGCGTTGTCGAGAGGGCCTGCGTCGTCGAGCAGATCGGCAATGGGAACGCCTTCCCAGCGCTGGTCAGGGGCGACCCAGCCGCTGACACAGCGAAAGTCGTCGACTATCTCGCCCTGTGACAGCCTGGCGAGGCTTTCAATGTCGAGTTCACGGGGACGGGAAACAAGGCCCCCGATGTTCAGACCCGACCAAGCAGCGTCGGGGGTCTCCGCGCCGCAGACCGGCAAGACGTTCAGTACGTCCCTGTTCTCGTCGCTCACGGTTGGCCTCCTGGAAGTCTCGGCAGGATATCAGCCGCCGGAATTGAGACTAAGAATTGCCCTGAGAATATTATCGTGGGCAGGTACGACTGTCCACAATTCGATGCCGTTGGTCGCGTTTCCTTCCAGGTGGATTGCTCTGTGCCAGGACGGACATGCTAGTCGGCCCTGTGCCGAGCCAGGTCGATGTTCCCTGGCTCAGCCAGCGAAATTGAAGCGCACCCTCCAGCCAATGCTCCTGGCTTCCCCATTGGCTTTCTCACGTAGGCCGGGGACAAAAATTGTTGTTGTCCAGCGATTGTGTCCCCTTAAATGAAAAGCGAATATGTCACCCGGTTTAGTCGGCGGAGGTTGGTGATCCGGCCAGGGTCTCTGCTTTGGCACGCTCCTTTGCACTGAGTTTCTTTCTAGGCGGAGTCTCCGCCAGGGCGTACTTTCCGGCGGTGTTTCGGTCCATGCCCAGCTTCCGGGCGATGGCCCGGAGGGAAAGCCCCTGCTCCCTGGCCTGTTGGACCGCCTCCCAGCGAGCCTGCTGGGTTTCCGTGGGCGTCCGGCGCAACTGGTGGCGAACTGGCTTTGTCTTCCCACCTCTGCCCCCGGTGGCTACGTCTTCGTCGTTGGCCTCGTTGTCATCGGCGATAACATCGGACGATTCTGACGATTCAAGGGCGGCCAGGCGTTCTTGTTGAGCCTCGTTCAGGTGGCTGTTGACCACCCCATCGGCGCCCTCCTGCTGTTCCGGGCCGGGGAAGCAGGCGTTGGCTGCGCTCCACAGCGCTGAGGAGGGCGGCGGCCCCTCCTGATAATCCACGGCCTCCCCCTGGTACCGGACCATCAGATCCCCGTCGGCCCGTTCCATGACGTCCACCCGGAGACCGGCATAGCTGAGGCGTTCCTGTCCAGGCAGCAACTGCAGGACCCGCCAGTGGTACTTCACCGTGTTGTCCCCGGCCACCTTGCGGGTGTCCTTGATGCAGATGGTCTCGGTCAGAGACAGCTCGGCCGGCACCGGGCGGTAGGCAGTCTCGGGCTGCTCGGCCGCGACCGCGAAGCGGGCGTTGATCTTGGGCAGAAACTCCTGGAGGACCTCCTTGGCTTGGTCGACGGTGCCGGCCTTGGCCAGGCGCAGTTCGGTTACCAGCCGGTCCTGGAAGGTTTCCAGCATCCGCTCCACCCGTCCCTTGGCTTGCGGAGAGAGTGCGAATATCTGCTGGATGCCCAGCTCCCGCATCACCCTAGCGAACTGGTGGGTGGTTTCAACAGGCACCGGCTTCTGACGGGCGTTGTACTTGAAGGCAGCGTGGCGGTCGCTGTAGAGGGCCAGGGGGATTCCCCACTGACGGACCAGGCCCTCCAGGAGCATCAGGTAGCCGCGGGTGTCCTCGCCGGTGCGGAATACCGCCTGGGCCACGGTGCCGGTGGCGTCGTCCACGGCGATGAGCAGCGTCAGCTTCGGTCCCCGGTCCTCCAGCCAGGGGTGCTGGCTGCCGTCAATCTGCACCAGCATGCCCTCCTGTGGCATGCGCCTGCGCCGGAAACGGTGCTGCTGGGAGCGGCGGCTGCGAGGACTGCCGATGCCGGCCTTGACCAGAATCCGGCGCACCGTGGGGCGGCTCAGGTCGATGCCCTCGCGCTCCCGCAACAGCTCGGTGAAGTGGCTGTGGTTTGCACCGGCGTATCCGTTGATGGCCAGCTTCACCACGGCAGCAGCGGCCGTCTCAGGGACGGCGTTGTGAGGTCTTCGGCCCCGGTTCCCATGGGCCAGTGCGGCGGCACCGTTCCTGCGGTAAGCCGCGAGGAGACGCTTGGTGTGGCGTTCGCTCACTCCCATGACCTCGGCAGCCTGCGCGATGGGAAGCTGGTATTCCAGAACACCGTTGAGTACTTGAATCCTTGCCTGTTCCTGCTGGTTCAACGTTACATCCCTCATAGGGATGACATGTTCGCTGACCAGTTAGCAGGTGACTGAATCGTAAACAGCAACAAAGGTGGCTAGGGAGTTCCTGCCAATCCTTGTGCAGACGGTGGAGGCAAAATCACCCGTGACCTCGTCACCCCAATCGAATTAGACTCAGCGGCGCAAGGGGCCGCGTCCAGTCTTTCGATACCTGGAAAGTAGAGCAATATCGGGAAGAATCAGCAATTACCAGAGGGCCACGCCTTTGTTTGGGCGCGGCCCTATTGACGACCCTCTTCTGTCGCTGGATTGCTCGGCGATCGGCCTAATTGTCAGCAGTGCTCAAGCAACGTGGCAATGTTCCGGCCGGACCCCTTTTACCCCTGTGATAGCGAAACGTCGACGGCGGCAAGGCCTTCGATAGCGAGGCCATATCCCAGCACGTCCTGCATCTGCCGCTTGAGCTGCAGCGTCAGGGCAACCCGGCTGTAACGCAGGGTGAGCAGGGGCCTCTCGGCCAACTGCCGGGCCAGTTCCCAGGCGCGAGGCAGCAGCTGGTCTCCGGGCAGTACCTCCGCTACGACTCCCAAGTCCAGCGCCTCCTGCGCCGAGAGGGTCTGCCCGGTCAGCAGGAAGTAACGGCCCCGGTTCTGTCCCAGCAGCAACGGCCACACCACGTGAACACCGTCACCGGGGACCACGCCCCGCGGAAAATGAGGATCATCCTGGAATGTGGCAGTCTCCGAAGCCAGAACGATGTCCGACATCACCGGTATCTCGGCATGGATGGTAGCCGGGCCGTTTACCGCGCCGATGACCGGCACCTCGATCTCCAGCAGGTTAGTCAGAAGCCGTTTGCCTTCCCAGTAGGTCTTGTCCCAGTCCCTGGGCATGCGTCGGGTAGGCCTGTTGGGTTCGAAATTGGCGCAGTAGTCATCACCCGTACCGGTGAGTATTACAACCTTGTTGTCGGGATCCGCGCCGATGTCGGCAAAGGCGTAACCCAGTTCCCGGTGGGCTGCCTCGCCCCAGAGGAGGCTGCCGTCGCCTGAGTGAAATGTAACCTGTAGAATCCCGTCTTCCCGATGGACGCTCACGGTTTCATACTTGTCAGCGTAGTCTGTCAGAACAGTCATGGTCTTCCTCTCCCAGGTTCGGCTTGTGGTATTTGGCGGGCAACTCGGCCCGCGACCCACTTTACACCGTCATATCAATGCTGAAACTCTCGGACGAAGCGGCACGGGATATGGCGAACTCCCGCTCGAGAAGGTTCTATGCCCCCTCTTGGTGCGGCCCAGGGGCAAGGTGGCACTTCTAGTCGTTGGACCTGTAGCCAAAACCCATAGTTCCCCAGTAATTACCGGTAAAAGGTCGAGCTGGCCGCCATCCTGCCCGGGAGGTTTGACTAACACCTTGGTCCGCCCGAAGACGATTGCAAAGTGGTAGCCGCATCTTGTCATTCTGACTGACAGCGAAGAATCCCACACATTGAATAGAGGCCTTTCGCCCTAGTCAGCGTGAAAATCAAGAGACCCCGGCCCTGCCGCCAGGGCTATCGCATTTGGATAAAGGGATTCCTGGCCCGGATGTTGAATTGAGGGACACAAGGCGGGACTGGATTACAGGGGCACATGACGAAAGACTGCACGTGGGAGAGACAGGATGGAATTTTTCCCATCGTCTCCCATTTTTTCCCGAACTCTCCCGTTTCGACGGCTGGTCGGGCCGGATTCAAAGCTGAAAGCCCGCTATCCAGAGATCGTCGAACGGAGATTTTCAAATTCCGTCCCATTTCTCCCCATTTCGTCCCATGTCCACTTTCTGGAGTACCGGCATGCCTCTAGCCGAAGGCGACCCAGACAAAAGGGACCAGAATAGGAGCGCTCAGCAACTGTCATACCAAAATGGTACGGGGGTATCACTAGGGTGTGTCGTCAAAATAATCTGGCCCAGATTGCCAGTGCCCTGATTTGGCAGATGGCCAGGAAGGACGCTTCGTTTTTGGCATATCGAGTCGCTACGGCACGCCATTGCTTGAAGTCCAGAAATGAGTTCTCCACTAAATGACGCAGTTTATACAATGCCCGGTCGTAGTTCCGGGGTTCCTTGCGGTGGCTCCTCGGGGGTATTACCGGTTCCATTCCCCGGGCCTCGGCCTCCGCCACGATGGAGTTGGTGTCGTAGCCCCGGTCGGCCAGCAGATACTGGGCCGGCAGGTCAGCCGTCAGCGAATGGGCTTGGGTGCAGTCCGCCACCGTGCCCCCGGTCAAAACCAACCGCACCGGCATTCCATGGGCATCAACGGCCAGGTGCAGTTTGCTGTTCAGCCCCCTTTTGTGCGGCCTGTGGCTTGATTGCCTCCCCGTGCTCCAGCCCCGTGGGGATGAACCTTGATGTAGCTGGCGTCTATCATCAGCCACTCAAAGTCCGGATCGTCGACGACCGCATCCAGCAGTTGCTCCCAGACACCCCGGTCCCGTCAGCGACAGAAGCGCCGGTGGGTGTTCTTCCAGTCCCCGTAATCCGGTGGCAGGTCCCGCCACGGAGCACCGGTACGCAAAATCCAGAACACCGCGTTCAAAAACAACCGGTTGTCTCGAGCCGGCCTACCCCTTTTGCCTCCGTCTCCAGGCAAAAGGGGTCGCAATCGTTCCCAAACCTGGTCCGCTATATCGTGACGTCGATGCGCTGCCGTCATAGTCCCACCCCGCACTCTCACACTTTCCCCAGTACCTTACCATCAAGTAGTTATTTTGACGACACTGCCTAGGACAGGCAAGCGGCAAATGTCATCAAATCTCCTAAATGGAATTGCCCAGACCCCTCCGTCGAACGCCGTCGACACCCAATGCCGCTGGTGTTAGGATGCCACCGTCCCCGAGTTCGATCGCAAGCAGGTCGAACCCACAAGCAACACTGGAGGATCAGCCCATGGCCGGGAAAAATCTGGACTATTCGACGCTCTTCAACAGCGAGCTTCCTCCTCCACCTGGTCCTTGGGCAGGCCACCCGAAGTACAACTTCATCGGCGGCCACAGCGACCCTGACATGGTACCAATGGAGGGGTTCATCGAGTCGGCCACGCGAGTGTTCCAGGGCGACCCTCGAAACATATCCATGTACAACTTCGACGGCGGCCCTCAGGGGATCGCGCCGTTGCGCCAGTTCCTAGTCGACAAGCTGGCGGAGCACCGGGGCATCAACACGTCAATTGACGAGGTGCTGATCACCTCAGGGTCGGGCCTGGCTATCGAGCTGATCAACGAAGTACTGCTGGAAGAGGGCGACACAGTAATCGTCGAGGCCTTCAGCTTCTCCGGCGCCCTGGGGAATATCAGGCGCCGCAAGGTCAACATGATCGGCGTCGACGTCGATCAGGACGGCCTGAACATGGAGCAATTGGCGCGAGTTCTGGAGGACCTGCGACAGAAGGGTGTGCGACCCAAGTACATCTACACGATTCCCACCCTCCAGAATCCCACGGGCACCGTTATGTCCATGGAGCGCCGGCTCAGGATGCTTGAACTGAGCGAGGAATACGGAGTCCCCATATTCGAAGACGAGTGCTACGCCGACCTCATATTCGAGGGCGAGTACGAGAACGCGATCCGCTCGCTGGACGACAGCAACCGGGTGCTGCACATCGGCTCCTTCTCGAAGACCCTGGGGCCTGGGACGCGACTGGGATACATCGTGGCGAAGTGGGACGTGATGGGACGGCTGCTGTCGCGCAAGAACGACGCGGGCACCGGGGTCATGGACCAGATGATCGTGGCTGATTACTTCAACAATCACTACGAGGAGCACATTCTGGACATGCGAGCGTCCCTGAAGCGCAAGTGCGACGTTCTTGCCAGCGCGCTCCGCGAGTCCTTCGGGCCGAGCGTCGACTTCTACATGCCCAGGGGCGGGATGTACCTGTGGGTCAAGCTGCCCGACGGGGTCGACTCTCGTGCATTGAACGCGCCGGCGTTGAGCGAGGGAGTGGCCTTCAACCCCGGCCCCGACTGGTCCGCCGACCCGGATGCGGCCGCCAGCTACATCCGACTCTGCTTCGCCCTGCCCTCGGAGGCCGAAATCTGGGAGGGCGTCGAGAAGCTTGCGGAGGTGTTCCGGCGGGAAGGTGCAGTGCCCTGATATCTGTTTCTTCCTGGACCAGCGAAAAAGAGGGAGGTCGCTGAGCCCTCCCTCTTTTTCTTGGTATACGAGCTTGCTTATCCCCTACTGATTAGGCCTCATACACCGTCCTGCCACCGACTATCGTCCGTTCCACCGCTATGTCCTTGATTGCAAATGGGTCCACCTGGGTGGGATCCTCGCCCAGCACCACCAGGTCGGCGAGCTTCCCCACCTCAATGGATCCCTTGACGTCCTCCTCGAAAGAGGCGTAGGCGCTGTGCATGGTGTAGATACGCAGGGCCTCCTCCACCGTCACTTTCTGGTTGGGGCCCCAGACGTTGCCTCGGCTGTCGGTGCGGGTTACGCAACTCTGGATGCCCAGCAGCGGCTCGAAGGGTCCGGGCGGGTAGTCCGTGGCGCCGGTGCCCACCACGCCATAATCTAGGAAGGAACGCTGGGCGAACATCCACTGCAAACGCTCCTCCCCGTAGAAGGGCATCTTCTCGCCGTGGTGGTAAACGTAGGTGCAGAAGGGAGTGGCGATGGTGCCCAGCCGGTGCATCCTGCCAAGTATGTCCGGGTTCACCAGGGTGCAGTGCTCGATCCGGTGCCGCGGGTTGGGTCGGGGATCGGCTGCCTGGGCCTTCTCGTAGGCGTTCAGCACCATGTCGATAGTCAGATCGCCGTTGGCGTGGATGCACACCTGGAACCCGGCCCGGTGCATCTCCATCACGTTCTCTTCAATTTCCTCGGCGCTCATGGCCAGGATGCCGCGGTCGCAGTCGCTGCCGACGTACGGCTCCGACAGGTAGGCGGTGCGGGCGGCGATGGCCCCATCGGCCACCATCTTGATGCCTCCCAGACGCAGCATGTTATCGCCGAAGCCGGTCTTAAGCCCCGCCTCTTGCAACGACCGGAAATGGGGGTGATACATCAGCGCGTACACCCGCATGGCCAGGTCTCCGGCATCCCTGCCTTCCTGGTAGGTGACGAACTCGTCCCTGACTACCCTGGCGTCGTGGACGCTGGTGAGGCCGACCTCCGTCAGCATCCGGCAGATGGTGCGTAATCCCTCCCGACGGATCTCCGGAGTATCAGATGGGATGAGCCCGAACCGCACCGGCTCGATGGCCCGCTCGTAGACCACGCCGTTCAGCTCACCGGTGTCCGGGTCTCGGCCAAAGCGGCCGCCGAAGGGGTCCGGGGTGTCGCGAGTGAACCCCGCGAGTTCAAGCGCCATGCTGTTGAGGTAGTAGATGTGCCCGGCCCGGTGCGACACCATGATGGGATGGAAGGTGCTCACCGCGTCCAGCTCTTCCCGGAAAATGGAGCGATTCTCGGCCGTCTTGGTGTCGTCGTACTTGAAGCCCTGCACCCATTGGCCCGGCGCGGTGGTCTCTACCCTCTCCCTAAGGGCCGTCTGGATGGCGGCGATGGAGGGAAGGTCGCAGTCGGCGGCCATCACGTGGCGGATGCCGCTGTTCAGAACGTGGATGTGGGCGTCGATGAACCCGGGGAGGACGGTGCTGCCTTCCAGGTTCAACACCTTCACACCTGGGCCTACGAAGGTCTCCACGTCCTGGTTGCTGCCCACGCCGATGACCCGTCCATTGCTCATGGCCACGGCCTGGGCGTGGGGCCGGTCGCGGTCCATGGTGATGACGTTTGCGTTCCTGATGACCGTGTCGGCCTTGGTGGCAGCAGAAGACATGGCGTCACTCGTTCCGAGATTTCGTCTGAGTCCGCGCTAGATGTTGAGCTCGAGGATGTACAGGCCGCCGTGGAGGCGGTCGACGACGTAGACGATGCCGTTCTCGTCCACGTGTACGTAGTTGATGCCGTTGGCATCGGCCCCTTCGGGTATCTGGGGCACGTAGTAGGCGACTTCCTGGGGCTGGAATGGGTTGGAGGTGTCGAAAACCCGGATGCCCCCGTTGAAGAAAGTGGCGTAGACCAGTGTGTCGGACTGCAGGGACAGGGCCCCTGGACGGTTTTCGTGGATGTTGTGCGCTCCATAGCGGCCTGGGCGGTTGAAGAAGTCGTCGGTGTCCTGCATGGGCAGTGTGCTGATGATCACCGGGTTGCTCTCCAGCCGGTTGTCCATCAGCCATACCAGCTTGGGGTAGTCGGCTCCTCCCAGCATGGTGGCCTCCTGGGTCACCACCAGCAGGTCGCGGCTGAAGAGCGGCAGCACCGTATGGGTAAACCCTGGAAACGGAGGCGCGAAATTGAGCTGGGCGACCGGCGATGGGCGGGACACGTCGGAGATGTCCATGGTGATGACGCCTGAGTCCTTCCAGCCGCAGTAGGCGCGATCGGGCCGGTTGGGGTAAACGTTGGTGTTGTGGACGCTGTGGCCCACGTCGAGTTGGGGATGCCGAGCAGGGAGCGGGGCGTCGTCTCCCACCTGCGTGCCGGGCAGCCACCAGCGGCCGGCCTCGCGCAGGTTCACGGGGTCTGAGACGTCCATGATGACGTAGAACTGGTCGTCCTTGGGGTCGGTTGGCTGGGAATCGGGCGTTCCGGTGGCCAGGTGGGCGTAGTCGCCGTCCACCCACCACAGGCAGTGGCAGCCGCGCGACCCCGGTCCCTGGGCGTCGTAAGAGGCGACCCGCTTCGGTGCTTCCGGGTCGCTGATATCGTAGACGCCCATGCCGGTCCCGGGCTGGCAGTGCTCCCGCGACTGGTAGGCAACCAGCATCGTGTCGCCAACTATGGACAGCGAATTGGAGCGCAGGTGGTTGTAGTCGAGGTCGGTCTGGGCCACCACCTTGGGGTTGGTGAGGTCGGTGACGTCGACGCTGGTGAAGTCCTTTGGGGCGCTCTCGTGGGCCAGGTAGAGGATGCGCCGCGCCCTGGCCGTCTGGTGCAGGTCAATCCCTTCGCCGATATTGTTGTGCCCGTTCAGGTCGACGTGGGAAATTAGCTTCATGTTCCTGATTTCCTGGGCTTGGGTCGTCATGAAGCCTCCTTGGGCGTTGTTGGAAACGCTACGTGTCGAAATTGGTACGCAACTGCTATTGAGACTGCCAGTTTACCACCTTGTTTGATATGGCTTGCCCGCTAAAATGGGGCAGCCTACTCTTACCCGCAGATCATGGCAGGTTTCAGAAGGGGCTTGCGCAATGCCGCAAGGGCGGCTGGCAGGTACACCTACGACATTCAGGAGATAGCCATGGGCTGGTCCAACAATCATCCTAACGGCCTGATTCACTATGAGCCTCGGGATGCCTTCAGGGGCTACACCCTGATCACCAATGTCAGCGGGCACGACGCCCGCCTAATCGATATGGAGGGCCGCATATGTCACACCTGGCACTCCGATGAAGGCATCGGCTACAGCTACCTGCTGCCCAACGGCAACCTGCTGCTCAGGACTGGCCCTGCTGCCGAAGAGGTGTCGTTCCTGAGCCGCCCGGAGCGGGAGTTGCTGCCCCGCGACGGCCGGACGGTGGCGGGAGCAATCCTGGAGCTGGGCTGGGACAGCAATGTGGTCTGGGAGTACCGTTACCCCTTCCTGCACCACGACTTCGAGCGGCTACCCAACGGCAACACCCTTGTGCTGACCTGGGAAATGTTGCCCGAGGAGGTTACAAGGCAGGTCAAGGGCGGCCGCGAGTCTGGCGGCGACCATCGGGGCATGCTGGGCGATACTGTGCGGGAGGTTACGCCGGCAGGCGATGTGGTCTACGAATGGAATTCCTGGGAATCTCTGGACTTTGAGGAGGACCGAATCTGCTTCCTGGAAGGCAGGGAGGAGTGGACACACCAGAACACCCTGAACGTCACTCCCGAGGGCGACCTGGTGGTCAGCTTTCGCCAGACCGACACCGTGGGCATCGTAGACCGGGCCAGTGGAAAGTTCCGCTGGAAGTGGGGGCCGGGAAACATCTCGCACCAGCACAATCCCACAATGCTGCCCAACGGGCGGGTGCTCATCTTCGACAACGGCCCGCACAAGAGCGGCTTCACGCATTCGCGGATCATCGAAGTTGATCCCGGTACCAACGAGATTGCCTGGGAGTATCGGGGAGACCCTCCGATATCCCTCTACAGCTACCACATTAGCGGCTCCGAGCGTCAGCCAAACGGCAACACCCTGATCTGCGAGGGGGCGCCGGGCCGCATCTTCGAGGTGACTCCCGGGAAGAAAATTGTGTGGGAGTACATCAACCCGTTCATGGCAGGAAGCGGCTACGGGGTGGGAGGTTCAATATCGGGCTACGCCAATTCGGTATTTCGCGCTCACCGCTACGGATACGACCATCCAGCGCTGGAAGGGAAGGACCTGGACCCGGCAAAGTACGCCAACCTGAACCGTCTCTACGCCTGAGCCGGGGTCAAGTCCGTGTTGGAATCGACAGCAGGCGGGTAAAGAAACCTGGTTTAGCCCCTGTCTAGCGGTACCAGCCTGTACCCCGGTGGTAGCCCCTCAGGTAAGCGATCTGGCCGCCGTGGGCGACGCTCTCTAGCACCAGCTGGCCTAAGGCTGTGTTCAGCGTGTGCTCCTGCACCAGGGCCGTGGGAGGGAACACCACCCGCTTCTCCAGGTCCTCGGCGGACAGGGATGGAACGTACTCCCTGGTAATGGCCTTCGCCGCCTCGAAGTAGGCCACCTGCACCTCTTTTGCAGGCGGTACCCACGTGGCCAGGTCGGCGCCCCTGCCGAGTCCCTCCACGTTGTCGGCCAAGCCGAACTTCTCGCACCAGCCGTCGGAGAACCAGAGTTCGGGCTTTGACTGGAGGCGGTGCATGATGAACATGTCGGTGACACGGCTGATGTGGCCGAAGATCCACGCGATGGAGTTGCTGTGCTCGTTGGGTAGGCGGGCCAGCGTGTCATAGTCCAGGTCAGAGATGGCGGACTCCACCATCTCCCAGTTTCGCTCCAATGAATACATGATCGAATCTGTGGCAGCCACTGTCGACTCCTTTGCATATCGAGATTACGGGCGCAACGATCCAACACTCAAGTCCCGGGGAAATCGGCCTGATACTAGCATACCGGGATGCGGACTGTGTGCGGCGTGCGGTAATCCCAAGAGACCTTCGAAGGTAAGGCATACTAACCGCTCCTTACACTTCCTATAGCTACTCCCCCTTTTCTGTCCAAGACCATGTTCGGCTTCAACGCATTTATATGTCGACTGCGTCGTCCCTGACGAATGACGGCAACAGTTAATGCAATAGCAATAGATTTTTAAAAGGAATGTAACGAATCAGAAATAGGGCTGACATTGATTCGAAACTGTAGTGAAACATCCTTCCCATATATTGGCATGTAAATCTGAACTGGGACGCGGTTGCATGAAGGAAGTGATTGCCCTGATCCGGGCTGAGAAGTGGCAGGAGACCGTTGATGTGGCCCAGGCGTTGGGCCTGACAGAGTGCTCCCACATTCGCGTCATGGGCCGGGGCAAGCAGCGCGGCCTACGCTATGTGCGACCAGTAAACGGCAGCGATGACGGCGTGATGCAGTTTCTGCCGAAACGAATGCTTTCATGGCTGGTTCCCGACGAAACGGCAGGAGGACTGGTTCGCGCACTCATTTCGGTCAACAAATCGGAAAACTTCGGCGACGGCAAAGTGTTCGTGTGCCCGGTGGAAGAGATCATATTCTCCCCCGAAGAATCCATGATGTCCGAGCAAATAAAGGTGGAGGTGTAGAGCCATGGTCGTCCGTCCCAACGTCAACTACCCCAAGTTCAAAGACCAGTTCGCGGCCATGGACTTTGAGGCCGAGCCCCTGCCGGTGCTATCCCTCTATCCTATGCCTGAGACCAAGGCGCTGGAAGACTGGGACCTGCGACTCACCGACATTACAGGCAAGACCGCCGTGGCAACCTGGGAACATCTGAAAAAGCTCCCCAAGGTACAGGAACCAACGCCGCTCGTCTGCCAGATCTTCAACTGGTCCGAAACGCCAGTGGTTACCGGTGTGCGGCTGCCTGTCCTCATGGAAGCCATGGGCCTGGATCTGTCCGGCGCCCGGTTTCTCTCCTTCTATTCTGCTGACGGTATGTATTTCGAGACCCTGCCCAAGTCGCTGGCCCGCGACCCCCGGGTGCTGCTGGTCTATGAGATCGAGGAAGAGCGCCTGCCTCACGAGTTGGGTGGCCCGGTGCGTCTGTGGGTACCCTTCCTCCAGGGCTACAAGAGCGTCAAGTGGCTGAACCAGGTCCGCGGCTTCGTCCGTGACCCCCACGGGATCAAGCGGCTGCTTGGCCAGAGCAAGACCTCAGTCCTAGGCGCCCCCGGCCAGGAAAAGGCCCACATCGTCGTGGCCAGGATGAGCACTGGCGACGCTTCCGTAGAAGTCTAGACTTCAGGCAGTCACGACGGATCCGTTGGCGATTCCTGGGCGAGGACAATCATGACCGTCGGAGTGGACCCTCAAACCCAAAAAGCGACCAATATCCCGCTCTTCAGCTTCAGGCGCCCGCACATGCGGGTGTTCCACATGAGCTGGATGGCGTTCTTCCTGGCCTTCTTCGGCTGGTTCGGCATCGCGCCGATGATGGTCATTGTCCGCGATGATCTCCAGCTCACCAAGGCCGAGATCGGCAACACCGTCATCGCCTCCGTCGCGGTTACCATCGTTGCGCGTCTGCTGGTGGGCTGGCTGTGCGATCGAATAGGGCCGAGAGTCACCTACTCCGCACTGCTTATCATCGGCTCCATTCCGGTGATGACTATCGGTCTGGCCAACAGCTACGAGTCCTTCCTGCTGTTCCGGCTGGCCATTGGCATTATCGGCGCCTCCTTCGTCATAACCCAGTACCACACCTCCGTAATGTTCGCTCCCAATGTGGTCGGGACGGCCAACGCGACCACCGCCGGTTGGGGCAACCTGGGCGGCGGAGTAACGCAGATGGTCATGCCGCTGGTGCTGGGCGTCATCGTGGCCCTGGGCGCGACTGACGTCATCGGCTGGCGAATCGCCATGGTGTTGCCGGGCGTGGCCCTGTTCCTGATGGGCATCGCCTACTTCAAGTTCACCCAGGACTTTCCTGACCTCGAGCGGGCCAGAGAGGAACGGGCCAAAGAGCCTTCCGGTACCAGGACCAGGGCTTTCCTCGAAGCGGCCAGAGACCACAGGGTCTGGGCTTTGTTCCTGATCTACGGTGCCTGTTTCGGCGTAGAGCTGACCATGCACAACATCGCCGCCCTCTACTACCACGACCACTTCGGTCTGGGAGTCGGTTTGGCCGGGCTTATAGCGGGGCTGTTCGGGCTGATGAACCTCTTCGCCCGCACCCTGGGCGGAATCATCGGCGACAAGGTAGGCATCCGCTTTGGACTACGTGGCCGGACTCTGTTCCTCGGTGGGGTGTTATTAATTGAGGGAATCGCGCTGGCGGTCTTTTCCCGGATGGACATACTGCCGCTGGCCATCGGCGCGATGCTCGTCTTCAGCCTGTTTGTGCAGATGTCCGAGGGCGCAACCTTTTCCGTGGTGCCGTTCGTCAATCAAAAGGCTCTGGGGGCCGTGGCCGGCATCGTCGGGGCAGGTGGCAACGCCGGAGCGGTGGCTGCAGGGTTCCTTTTCCGCATGGAGTCGATGAGCACCGAGATGGCTCTGCTATACCTAGGCGCAATCGTAACAGTGGCCTCTTCCCTGGTGCTGGTTGTGCGCTTCTCGCCGGAGCGCGAGACCGAGGAGCGGAGGGCGATGGAGCGCGCTCTGGGACGCGGCCAGTTGGCCGTCGCACCCGCATACGCCAAGCGCGTCCCGATGGCCCTGTACAGCGAGGCGTAGGGCGGTCCATCAAATTCCATACCCTCTTGGAGAGGACAGACGTGAGTGACTACCCCAATTTGGGAAGGGAATCACAGGAGGACGGTGTGGCCACAGCATCAAAAACGGGCAACCCGGTCGAGCGCATAAAGGACGAGAAGCCGGGACTAGACATACTGGACGAGATCCAGGAACTGGCGGCGCAGCACGGCGGCTGGGAGACCATCGACCCCGGAGACCGCGAGCGGCTCAAGTGGATAGGCACCTTCTTCCGAAAACCCACCCCAGGGCGGTTCATGACGCGGCTGCGCATCACCAATGGGCGGCTCACCGCCACTCAGCCGGCCACCCTTGCCGCTCTGTCGTCCAGACTGGGCAGCGGCGTAATGGACCTGACCACCCGCCAGCAGATCGAGCTACGCGACGTTCAGATTCGCGATGTCCCCGAAATACTGGAGGTGCTGAGGGGCATTGACCTTACGTCCCTGCAGACGGGAATGGACAACATCCGGGGCACCAACACCTGCGCCTTGTCGGGTCTGACGCCCAACGAGCTGTTCGACGCGGCCCCCGTGGGTGAAGAGTTCACCGGGATATTCCTCAACAATCGGGAATACACGAACTTGCCCCGCAAGCTGAATGTGGCCTTCACCGGCTGCCTCGAAAACTGCATTCACGCCGAGACCCAGGACATAGCGATGACCCCGGCCTACGGCCCGGCCAGCGATGCCCCGAGCCTGTCGAAGGGGTTCAACGTGGCTGTCGGCGGCAAGATGGGTTCAGGGGGAATGACCATCGCCGAACCATTGGACGTGTTCGTTGACCCAGAAGCGGCGGCGCGGCTGGCCGCGACCATCACCCTGGCGTTCCGGGACGAGGGTTCCCGCGAAAAGCGGACCCGGGCCCGGCTGGCTTTCCTACTGGACGACTGGGGTGTCGACAAGTTCCGCGACCGGCTGGAGGATCGCTGGGGCCGGCCGTTGCAACGGGCGGGACTGGACGCCCGGTACGAGAATCACGCAGACCATGTAGGCGTCAACCCACAGAAACAGAAAGGGCTGTACTCCGTCGGTTTGTGCGTTCCCACCGGCCGCACCTGCGCCGACGATATGACCGAGCTGGCCCGGTTGGCCTTGGTCTACGGATCGGGTGCCATCCGCCTGACAGTAGGGCAGAACGTCATCATCGCCGACGTACCGGAATCCCACCTGCCACAGCTCCTGGACGAGCCGCTTCTCTCCCGCCTCACGCCCGATCCGGCTCCCATGATGCGGGGGTTGGTGAGTTGTACCGGCAACGACTACTGCAACCTGGCCCTTATCGAGACCAAGAGCGTCAGCCGGGGCGTCATCGAGACTCTGGACGCTTGCTATCCAGACTCAGCTTCCTTGCGGATGTACTGGTCTGGGTGCCCCGCGGGTTGCGGCAACCATCACGCCGCCGACATTGGGTTCCAGGGCGGCAAGACAAGGTTCGAGGGCGAGGTGGTGGACGCGGTAACGATATTCACGGGGGGCAGCACAGGCCCCAACGCCCGACCAGCCCGGAAGCTGATGGAGCAAGTGCCCGTGTCCGCGTTGGGCAACGTCCTGCCCGCTCTCATCGAAAGGCTGCGAGAAACAGGACTTGCCCCATCCGACGAACTTTCAATGGCAGATATGCCTGGGGTCGATTACGAAGCTTAGCAGAGGCATCCAGAGACAAGGAGAAGTCATCATGAAAATGGTACGAGCGATCATCCGCCCCGAAAAAGAAGTCGCTGTGGCGGCGGCCCTGGCCAATGACGGATTCCCCGCGATGACCAAGTGGGACGTGCTGGGCCGGGGCAAGCAGCAGGGCGTCCAGGTTGGCGACCACTTCTACGACGAACTGGCCAAGTGCATGTTCATGGTGGTAGTCGAGGACGATCAGGTCGAGGCAGTCACCGATTCCATCCAGGGCGCAGCGTCCACAGGCTTTCCCGGCGACGGACGGGTCTTCGTGACCAATGTGGAATCGGCCTTTACTCTGCGAACAGGGGAATCTGGCCTGTAATCGAATCCCCCACTCCGGCCGCCGTCCCGCTGCCTGGCAGATCATCGATTGTGGAAGCCCAATGTCGGCGTGAAGGCGAAGGATCGACTCGACAGTAATATTCCAGCAAGTGGCCTGAGTTCAGCAGGTCGGGCCTGCGGAGTGTTCCCGTGGAGGAGTCCTGAGAATCACCGCGATCCTGCACGTATCGAAACGCTTCTAGCTGACAGCGCCGATCAAGCGAGACGAATGGCTCCGAAATTAAGAAAGCCTGCAGACTCTGGACTCCCATTTTGTAGCTTTTGGATCCCCGAATAATATTCGAATCTACAACATGGCATTCCGTTTTGGGAATACCTGACCAATGAGAATTTAGCTGGTCCTAGCGAAGGCAACCATCCCTGAGTGGCGCGGTTAAGGTATGCGCTCCCACTATCTGGAATATCCGGCAGGCCCCAAGTCCGTACGGGCCGAGTGGCCCACCGGGTGCCAGGATTTCCCGGCCGGCCAAATCGTGGTAATGAACAGGAAATTATCTGAACCACTGCTCTTCGATAAGACGATGTAGCCACTCCTGACCTTCTAGCACTTCACCCAAACCCATGAAACCGTGACTGCCCAAGCTACCTGCCGGAGTGGAATCTAATTCGGTGATTTTGCGGTCAAGGACGACGGGATGTTCCCATCGATCGCCCAGTTCAGAACGCTCCCCGGACAGATTTGCGAGGTTGATTGAAACATTGCCCGCACTGGTGAACGATAGTACTATGGATTTTGCTGACAATGACGGGTTGGTGTTGGATCCAGTCTCCTTATTGTGGAGAATCCAACCAAAGGCCCAGCACAGGGAGGCGGAGTAATGCTTTCACACAACTACACGTACCAAGAATGTCTGGACATCTCGAAGAGGGTCTCGTGGCTGGAAGACGATGTCTTGGCAGACAAGAATTTCGACTTCTCTAAACGCTTTCTACCCAATAGGTTGGCCGGTGTGGACGAGATCGGATGTTTGAACGACAACGAGAAACTTCTCTTGAATCAAATCATGGGTAACGCCTACTGCCACATCTTCGCGTTCGTGGAGGAGTTTATCATTCCCACCGTCGCGGAAGAGGCAATGAAGGATGTCTATGGGGATGAAGTCAGGGCCCGATCGTTGTTGAGGTTTGCGGAGGAAGAGTTCAAGCATCAGGAACTGTTTAGAAGATCGGTTGAACTCTTCGGCCAAGGTTTCGGCATTGAGTGCGGCTTGATCCCTGGCCGGGAAGAGGTTGCGAAAGTAGTCCGGAGCAAGTCGAAGCTGGCCGTCATGGTCCTGACCGCGATTATCGAATGGTTCACCCAGCTCCACTACATTGAGCATGTGCGCGACAACTCGGACCTCGACGGGCTGTTCCAGGACCTCTTGAGATACCATTGGCTGGAAGAGGCGCAGCATGCCAAGCTGGACACGTTGCTGATCGGCGAAGTTGCCGAGGACTTGACCCTTGAAGAGCGGGAGGCAGCAATCGATGAGGTTCTTGAGCTCGGCGGGGCGATCGACGGGCTCCTGGCACAGCAGGTTGGGCTGAACATAGAGGCTCTTGAGAAGGCGACAGGACGGACGTTCACAGCTGCTGAGAAAGAGGACATCACGACGAACTCCCAGCGGGCGTGTCGTTGGACCTTCCTCGTATCGGGATTGCAGCACCCGAACATCGTCAAAGCGATCGGTGAGCTGACTAAATCAGGGCCAGGGAAAGTTGAGGGCGTCGCTGCAGCACTTTCAGCATAGCACCAGAGCCCCAGGCGGTCGCTTGGGCGTCTGACGGCCCTGATTTCGCAACGTCCGGCCAGGACCAATGCCTCCATTACTACTGAAACCATACCGAAATTAAGACCGGAAGTACCGAATCGGTGTCAGTGTGGCTGTAGTACCACTACAGTCTCAGACTAGTATTACAACAACGGTTTATCTGGCAGGGTGAATTTCGCGAGCGATTTGGATCTGAACCGCGCTGCTATGAGCGTAACGCGATTCCTCGCTCGTGTCCGAATATAAAGGATCAGACACCATATTTGGCAATCTGTCGTTGTAATACTGGGAGCACGTAAACTCAGGGCATTTGAGGTTCATGCGGTGAGGCTGTGGCAGGGGATGGAGTGGCAGAAGTGGCCCGGTCGGCCGAGGGCATTGGTCAGGTGCACCGGCGCATCTCGGGAAGGTTCCGGCGGCCAGAGCCGCGGCGGCGGGTGCTGGTCTACTTTGCGAGGATTGCTCTGTCCAGTGAAGCGCAAGAACAGCTTGGGGACCTTGGGGGCTCTGATGCGTGCGGCAGGCGACGAGTCGATCAGATTCCAGGCGTCGCACCCACTAAGCCAGGTACAGATGGCTTGCCAGCGTGTGCGGATAGAACGAGGCTTTAAACCTCGTTCTTTCATGAAACCTAAGTGCCCAAGGACATGCAGAGGGATCAGGTCTCTTAGTGTCTGACATTGGGGGTCTAGGTCGTTGAGGAACAGCCGGACTTCCCGGGGGTAGACCCTTATATTCGCGTTTGTACTGCCTTCGATGCGGTGGTGCCGGAGGTAGTCTTCAAGAACTTCAGGTAACCTCTGGGTCATCCCCAAAGCTGGCTCAGTTTTGCGACCCGAATTGACCGCTGTGGCATCCATCCATAGTTTGCCGACTCTGGACGCCTATTTTGTAGCTATTGGCTCCCCGAGCAGACGCCATTACATCGTACTCTCTAGACCCACCACAACCCGTACTGTAGCCATATATGGGGTATTCCAGCTACTATATTGCCTTATTTCCGTTCCTTGACATTCCGCCTTGTACTTCCTTTTATCACTCGTAAAGTGATATCTGAGGTGGTATCTATGGATCGTCCAAAGCGACTATCGTCGGCGTTTGTCCAAACCGTTACCGCAACCGGGCCGGTATGGAGACGGGCGGGGCGGCTTCGGCCTATCCCTGATGGTGAAGCCCACCAACTCGGGTCGTGTTTCCCGGAGTTGGGCGCAGCGACTAAGGATCAACGGAGTAGCTTTTAACATCGGCCTGGGCAGTTTCCCCGGTGTGACTTTATCGGAGGCCCGGAAAAGGGCGCTGGCGAATCTTCGTGTCGTAGAGGGTGGGGGCGATCCCCGGCGAAAACCACAGACTACGCCGGCGTTCGAAGAGAGCCTAGAGCAGACTATAGAAGTCCTGCGCCCCAGCTGGCGCAACGCCAAGACGGAGAAGAATCTGAGGGCCGTTATGGGCGAGTACGTACTACCCGTCATCGGACGCAAGCCCGTAGAGGGCATCACTACCGCCGACGTGCTAGGATTTCTGGCGCCTATCGCCTTGAATAAACCCGCGACTGCCAAGAAAATCAAAATCGGGCTGTCTCAGACGTTCAAATGGGCGATAGCTCAAGGGCTTCGGTCAGACAATCCCGCCGACCAGAACATCGCGGCGGCTATGCCCAAGCTCAGCACGAAATAACACCATCGAGCGCTGCCGCCCAGGGAAGTTGGCAGGGCGGTCCAGACCCTACGGGATTCGAGCGCTTGGCTCGGCACAAAGCTGGCTTTTGAGTTTCTTGTCTTGACGGCTTCCCGCAGAGGCGAAGCACGGCTAGCGGAATGGAGCGAGATTGACTTGGAAGCAGCCCTATGGACGATTCCAGCGGAGCGTATGAAATCGGGCCGTGAGCATCGCATACCGTTGTCTGCCGCGGCTCTGGCGGTCCTGGAGGCTGCCCGTCAGCTTTCCGATGGTATCGGGATGGTATTCCCGTCTAGCACGGGGCGGGCGCTGTCAGATAACACGCTTTCCAAACTGCTGAGGGAGAATGGCATAGCCGCCGTTCCGAACGGATTCCGCTGCAGCTTTCGGGATTGGTGCGCAGAACAGAACATAGACCGACAAGTTGCCGAATCCGCCCTAGCCCACACAGTAGGCGATGCCACGGAAAGCGCATATCTTCGCTCCGACGTGCTGGCACTCCGGCGGGCCGCAATGGAATCTTGGTCGGTATTTTTGACCAAGTGAGAGACTTGTAGCTGTATTATCTGGTCAGTGTACCTTTGTGACCTCGCGCAGAATTTGCGTGGGTTTTTCCTTTGCCTCGCAGAGAGGGTGTATGAGCAAACTTCCTACGGTTCGCTGAAGCCGTGGATCCAAGGGAATTGGCCGCTTCCAGCTGTACAGCAAATTGAAGCGTGGCGAGTTCCCGGCGTCGGTACAGGTCGGCCAGAAATCGGTGAGATTTCCCGCTGACGCTGCTCAGGAATGGATCTACAACCTTCCCACGCGCTCCGGTTTGCAAAAAGACGACCACACGGAACCTTTGGAGTCCTAGGGATGAATTCATCCCGTACATCCGATCCCACCAAACAAGATGATGCGTGGGGTGACCAACTCTCCTCCGCTGGCATTCTCGAAAGGCCTGGCTGGCCCGACATTAACGAGCGGCACAAGATCTCTCCAGCCAAGACTCGTTTGGTCAAGTTGTCTCCCCCCGAGTGTCCTTTGCCGCCACAAACTATTTCGGGCGGAAGCGTTGACCCAGTGCTGCTCGGAATCTCTGGGGAACATAGCCAAAGAGTACCGGTTTGGGTATTCCACAATGCGGCGGGCAATGACGCTGCTGGTGGACCTCGGGCAGTCGCACAAAGTGCGAGCCCGAAAATTTCGGGCCAGGTGATCCAACGTATGCGCCCCAGTTACACGCATGCCACATCTTATCGTTCTCATCGCTCAGATAGCAGAAAAGGAGGCGCCAGTTGTTCTCGCAGCGGGCACCAAATAAAAGAAACGAAGAATGTTGGTGGTATCAGTCAAAAAAAGCGTAGAAATTCTTTCTTCGAAAGAATTTCAAAGATATGGTGACCTAGAATTGAATCACCCATAAACATTCGTTATACCGCTCTGAGCGAGCACAACGTATAAAATCGGCCCGACCATTCAAGCCCCAGAGCACAGATGGACCCAAGATGTTCCTGGGTGCGTCTGTGGCTGGGGCTTGCCCTAGGCAACAGCCCTGGGCCGTCTCAAGTGAGTCAGGCGAACCATCCGCCTCGAGATGCCACCGCCTGAGTTCCTGTGCCATTCCTGCTGTGCGGCACAGACTGCGGCGTCGATTGAGGCGCAGGATGAATGAACACGGAGAAAGGCAATCGAAGCTATGGACAGATCAAAACAACAGTTTAGCAAGGTGTTGGAGCGAAGTGAGATCGCCTTTAAAGCCGCAACCCGATGCCGTTCAGGGCGAGAGGGGTTTCCCTTACTCTTGTGATGGACCCTGCTGAAATTGCATCCAAACTTGACCCCGCCGCACCTCGGGTCGGCGCTGCGGCGATTCAACCGGCCCTGGCCGACTAGCCAGCAAGCGAGAGGGACAAAGAGAGGACAAATGGAGACATCCGATTGCCTCGAACATACTTATTCTAGGACCTGATCCCTCCGCACATCCGCAGTCATTGGCGGGAACAAAGGGGACTAGCAGCCCGTCTGAGGATTGACCGACTGGCGGTGTCGGTCAGCCGGGACTACCCTGCGACAACGGTTCTGGCGGGGTGCGGGTAGGCACCTGCGGATTGTCGCTTGAAAATCCCACTGCCCATGGACCGGCGCGTCTCCCTGTCGTTCCCAGTGGCGCCTTTTCCCCTCGCCTTGACGAACATCCCGGCCCCATACCGGAACAGCTTCAGCAGGTTGTGGCCGGCGCAGATGATCAGCCACTCCCGGTTCACCTTAGCCAGACCCCGCAGCAGGAACTGCCGGAAGCCCCGGCCCTGCTTGATCTGCCCGAATACCGGTTCCACCGTCTCCATCCGAAGCGCGTAGCGTTCCCTGCCCCGTTTCGTCCGCAGCTTGCGCCGCATCCGGTCCTTGGCTGACAGCCCCTTCGGTATGCGGCCACGGGGCGCCGGTGGCGGCACCCAGCCGTGGCGGGTCCTCTCCGGCGCGACGAACGGGTCCACTCCCAGGGCGTAGAGTTCCTCCACCGCCTTGGCCGAGTAGTATCCGGCGTCGGCGGAGACTTCCTTTGGGACTGTGCCCACGTTCAGGATGGCCTCCTCAATCATGCTCACGGCCTGATCCTTGTCCGAGGGCTGATCGGTGGCACAGGCCGCCACGATCACCTGATGCTCGCTGTCCACCACCGCCTGGCAGTTGTAGGACTGCTGGAAGTCCCTCCCTCCCGGGCCGGGCATGATCCGGGAGTCCGGGTCGGTGAAGTTCCGCTGCGCCTTGTCATCAGGCACCCCGAGATGATTGCGTCCCTCGGACTCAGCCTGCTCCGCATCCGCCAGGGCCTCGGCCTCCAGCGCCGCCTTGGCCTCCCTTATCTTCCGCAACCGTCCCTCCCGGAAGGCCAGTTCCTCCGGCAACTCATCCCCACGCCTGTCCTTCCCGTACCGGCGGTCCTCCTCCTCGTCCACCTCCTGCGCCTTGCGGAGCAACTCGTCCACCTCGGCCTGCAACCGCGCTTCCTTCTCCTTCATCCGCCCGTAGCTCATCGCCTTGTGCTTTGAGGCATTGGCCCTCACCTTGGTCCCGTCCAGCGCCACGTGCCCCAGCTTTACCAGTCCTGCCTGCTGGCACAACTCCAGCACCTGCAGGAACAATTCCCCCAACGCCTCCAGATGGTCCTTTCGGAAGTCGGAGACGGTGCGGAAGTCCGGCGTGTTGTTCGCCGCCAGCACCCGGTAGGCGATGTCCTCGTGCAGCCTCTGGGCGATGCGACGTGAGGAGGCCACGCCGGTGCAGTAGCCGTAGAGCAGCACCTTCACCATCATCCTGGGATGGTAGGGCGGGCCGCCCCGCCTCTCCTGCTCGTAGCGGGCGGTGATGTCCGAGAGGTCCAACTGGTCCGCAACGTCGGAGATGAAGTAGGCCAAGTGCTCCGGCGGCAGCCATTCCTGGAGGGCCGCCGGCAGCAGCAACTGCTGGTCCGGGTCGTAGGGAAGGTAGGTCTTGCTCATTGACCGCTCCGATCGTCTGATGCTCCGTACCATCATACCCCCAACGGCTCACCAACCCCGTTTCTCGGACGGGCTGCTAGTATTACAACGACGCTTCCATAATCTAGTCAGTTTTTGGTCGGAAATCGCTTCGCGAAAGGCAAGGCCGCAAGGCTGTCACGGGCGTGGGCAGGTCGCTATGAAGAGGTACTCAGGGTCCCTTTCTTGCGAAGCGTCGTTGTAATACTAGGCTAAGGGACCCCTTTTCGATTCCCGCTGATCGCCGGTGGGGCCGAGGCCTCTTTCGTGCAATAAGGAGAAACATGTCTGAAGGACCTACAGCCCTTCCAGATCCGTTTCCTGCAGGGCTCCCTGACGCTTGGGATGGAGACAGCTGCTGCGCCCCCCAGTGCTGCTACCAGCAGGCAACTCTATACCTCCAGTGGCCTCCAGGATCACGGCCGTTGGCGAGAGTTCCTGGAGTTGGCCAACCAAGACTTCCACGTCATCATCGTCGTATGACGTCCTCCAAGTTCGGTCCAACGGACGGACAGCCATGTCCATTCTCTCCTTGGCGACGTCAATGCCAATGAAGAAGGATTCCGGTTCCATGATCACCTCTCCGTGGTGTTGGCCCACCCTTTCAGATACGGGCTTGATCGCCTTGGCAGCAGTCCGGGCTCTATAGGGAAGAGTGCGGCGACCCTCGCTTTTCGAGGGTCTCTAAGTACCAATGTCCGGTCGGTCTGCCGCACCAGGGGACAATCCGTTAATTCAATATCGCCACACCCCCAAAGATACAAGTCTGGGAACTTCCCTACCGCACATTTGCCGATTTATATTAAAAGTGGGGTGGATCAAAAGTCGGAGGTACAAGATGACGACTGGAGGTTCCAAAATGCTCAAGGAAGGGGAAGTTGTGGATTTGACTGGCCTAAGCAGGTCTACCATCCGCAGGCGCATGTCGGATGCCGACTTTCCTTTACCCCGGAGATTGGGCCCGAAGGCTATACGGTGGTACAAGGACGAGGTCGATGAGTGGCTTGCAGCTCAACCCCTTGGAGGTAGGGACGATCGCGCCTAGATAGGCAACAATCGAACAGGCACAAGTTACAGGCCGGCACTTCGTCGCTCGCCGGTACTGATAGGACTCGCAAGCCACCCGATCGACCGGGTGGTTTTTGTCTTTTCGCAGTTGATCAACGACAATTAATCCTGCCGGTCCCCTTGCCTCACCGGAGAAGTTACGGACGGAATCGTAAGCCAACTGCGCACCATGGTCCGCGCCGCCCTCAACTTTGAGAAGCGGCAGCTTGGTGACCGACCCTGCTAGAAAGGGATGAATCTGAACATAGCCATAATTCCGCACACCGTAGTATCATGCCACCTTGCCAGAACCGGGGGCCAGCGAAAGATGAGCGGAAGACTGTTCGGATACGTCCGCGTGTCGGTGGCCAGCGACGCTGACGCCAACAACCTGGAGAACCAGCGCCGGGTGCTGGCCGACTGTGAGCAGGTCGTCAGGATGTGTGCGGCGGGGCCTCTGGGAACCGGTCTCTCGAGAGAGACAGCGTGAATGTCTGGGCTACGGGGCCCGGCTCGACGTAGGGAACGAGGATTGACGAGTTGAACCCTGTGAGTCGACACTGAATGATGGCTATTTGACCACCCGGCGTTCTGGGCTCAGGCGCCCAATCAACTCAGCGGTGCAAGACATGGAGAACCCGTTCTACGACCGGCCGATACTGAACTCCCCGTACGAATACCCCTACCGGCACTGGGAGCTGGACGAGACTGGGCAGCCGACCCAGCAGGTCATTGAGAGTCGCCGGGGGGGCTGAGTTCATCACTCCCATTCCCAAGCCGAGGCAGAGGGGCAGGGCTCGCGGCGGACGCCAGCAGCAACTGGTTTTCGACGAGGGGCAGGGTCTTTCTACAGAAGAGCAGCAGTACGATGTTACTGCTGCTGTCAACGAGATTCGCCGGTACGTGGACCAGTTGAGAACCATCCCCGATCCCCACAATTGTGGTGTGACGGCCGAGACGGCCCTGCTGCTCCAGCACTGGCGGCACCACAAGTTCAGCCATTACCGTCCCTTCTTCTGCCAGGTCGAAGCCGTGGAGACGCTGATTTGGCTCACCGAGGTTGCTCCGCGGCTCGGGCAGGGGGAGAGGCTGGCTCTACAGCGACTGGAAAGCGCCAGCCTGGAGGCGAACCCCGAACTGTTGCGGGTTGCTCTGAAGCTGGCCACCGGGGCGGGCAAGACCACGGTGATGGCCATGATCATCGGGTGGCAGACCATAACCGCCGTGAGGCATCCCAACAGCCGGAGGTTCACGCGGGGCTTCCTGGTGGTCACGCCAGGAATAACCATCCGGGACCGGTTGCGGGTGCTGCAGCCTAACGATCCCGACAGCTACTACGCCAGCAGGGAACTGGTGCCAACGGATATGCTGGGCGACCTGCAGCGGGCCAGGATAATCATCACCAACTATCATGGCCTCCGCCCAAGGGAGCGACTGTCGATATCCAGCGGCGGGAGGGACCTGCTGCAAGGGCCGGGCAAGCCCATCGAGACCGTGGAGTCCGAAGGCCAGATGATGCAACGGGTGATGCCCGAGCTGATGGGCCTCAAGAACATCATGGTCCTCAACGACGAGGGACACCACTGCTATCGCCAAAAGCCCGGAGAGGATGACGAAGGCCCTCTGACCGGTGAGGACAAGCGGGAAGCAGACCAGAACACCGAGGAGGCCCGAGTGTGGCTCTCCGGGTTGGAGATGGTCAAGAGGAAACTTGGAGTACGTCAGGTGGTGGACCTGTCGGCCACTCCCTTCTTCCTGCGTGGCTCAGGGTACGCCGAGGGAACCCTGTTCCCCTGGACCGCCAGCGACTTCTCTCTGATGGACGCCATCGAATATGGCATCGTCAAACTACCGCGGGTTCCGGTGGCAGACAACATTCCGGGAGCCGATGTGCCGGTGTTCCGCAACCTGTGGGAGCACATCCGCAGGGACATGCCTCGCGCGGGGAGGGGCCGATCGGCCGACCTTGATCCACTGGACCTTCCCACGCCGTTGCAGACCGCCCTCGAGGCCCTGTACGGCCATTACGAGAAGACCTTCAAAGAGTGGGAGGCCGATGGCGCTCCCTGCCCACCCCGTTTCATCGTCGTTTGCAACAACACAGCCACATCCAAGCTGGTCTACGACTATATATCCGGGTTCGAGCGCACCAACGAGGACGGCACGGCCTCGGTTGTCAACGGGAGACTTGCGCTGTTCCGAAACTTCGATGAATACAACAACCGCTACTCTGTCCCTCGCACCTTGCTGATCGACAGCCATCAATTGGAATCCGGGGAAAAACTCAGCGATGACTTCCGCCGCGCCGCTGCCGATCTGATCGAGCGGTTCCGGCGGGAACGCCAGGAACGCACTGGCAACCGGGAGGAGGCCGACAAGATATCGGAGCAGGAACTCCTGCGCGAGGCGATGAACACCGTCGGCAAGGAGGGGCGGCTGGGACAGAACATCCGCTGCGTGGTCTCGGTGTCCATGCTCACGGAGGGCTGGGACGCCAGCACCGTCACCCACGTCCTGGGCGTCCGGGCCTTCGGAACGCAGCTGCTTTGCGAGCAGGTGGTGGGCAGGGCGCTCCGGCGCCAGTCCTACGAACTGAACGAGGACAACAAGTTCGACGTCGAGTACGCCGACGTGCTGGGTATTCCCTTCGACTTCACCGCCCGTCCGGTGGTTGTCGGACCAGGCAAGCCACGGCAGACGGTGCAGGTGAGGGCGGTGCGGCCAGAACGCGATCACTTGGAAATAACGTTCCCGAGAGTCGCTGGCTACCGGGAGGACCCACCCAAGGAGGACCTTGTAGCCGACTTCACCGACGACTCACGGCTGGACCTGACGCCGGAATTGGTGGGGCCGACGCAGACCAGGAACGAGGGGATCATCGGCGAGGGCGTGGACCTTAACCTGGTGCACACCGGTGATATCCGGACTTCGTCTGTGGTATTTCACCTGACCAATCGCCTGTTGCAAACCAAGTGGCGCGACCCCAACGAGGACATCCGCTACCATTTGTTTGGCAAGCTGCGGAACGTGGTCAAAGAGTGGCTCGACAACTATCTGGACTGCCGGGGCGGGACCTATCCGGCGCAGCTGATGTACCAGTCGCTGGCCGACATGGCCTGCAACCGGATCACCGCAGCAATCACCAGCCGGCAGGGTGAGCGGTCCGTCAAGGCGCTTCTGGACTCGTTCAACCCCGTTGGCTCCACGCGGAACGTGAATTTCACCACCTCGCGGGAGGGGTTGTGGGCCACGGACGCCCGAAAGTGCCACGTCAACCTGCTGGTGATGGACAGCGACTGGGAAGCCGAGTTCTGCCGGGTGGTGGAATCGCACCCTTCGGTTGCAGCCTACGTCAAGAACCACAACTTGGGCCTGGAGGTCCCGTACCTGTACGGCTCCACGCCCCGACGTTACTTCCCCGACTTCATCCTGCTGGTGGACGATGGGAACGAAGACCCGCTCCACCTTATCGTCGAGATCAAGGGATACCGGGGAGAGGACGCCAAGGAAAAGAAGAACACCATGGGGGCCTACTGGCTACCGGGGGTGAACGCTCTGGGCCACTACGGCCGTTGGGCTTTCGCCGAGTTCACGGACGTCTTCGACATCGAGCCCAACCTGCGGCAGGTGATTGATTCGTACTCCTTGACGGCTGTACACTAGAATAGTGTACACGATAATAGTGGATAGGAGTTCTGTACCGCCATGAAGAACATTACGCTCAGTGCCGACGAGGGGCTGATCGAGGAGGCGCGCCGCATTGCCGCTGCCCGGGGCACCACGCTGAATGCTGAGTTCCGCCTGTGGCTGGCGGACTACGTGGGTCGAAAGCGGCGGGCCGAGAGGGCGCTTGAGACGCTAAGGGAACTGAGCGCAACCATTGACACTGGCAGTCGCAAATTCACCAGGGAAGAGATGAATGAGCGCCGATGAGTTCCTTGACAGCAACATTCTTGTTTACTCGGTCGATGCAAGAGCTCCAGAAAAAATGGAGCGCGCCCATGAATTGGTAGGCAGGAGCTTGACCAATGGCTCCGGCTGCATCAGCTATCAGGTCGTGCAAGAAACTCTCAATGTGCTGACAGGGAAATTAGGGATGTCCGCCGACAGTGTCCGTAGGCTTCTGGACGAAATCCTGGTCCCCCTCTGGCAGGTTAACCCCACGGCTGCCCTGTACCAGAGCGCAACCTCCCTCCAGAGCCGTTACGGGTTCTCCTTCTATGATTCCCTCATTGTAGCGGCCGCGCTGGAGGCGGGTTGCACCCGGCTTTACAGCGAGGACTTGCAACACGGCCAGCAGATTCAGCGGCTGACGATACTGAACCCGTTCGTGAACGAGTAACAGGGAGCAACAACCATGCCCAGGCCAAGAGGAACACGCAACCGCAGCGCTGCCGGAAAATCAGTCGAGGTGCTGCGCCACGAGGCGGACACCCGAACCAACATCCCCACGGCGGAGTACCAGTCGATGGTGGAGGAGGATACGGAGTCGCCCCTGCGGGTGGCCTACCAGCGGCGCAACCGCGACCTGGACCCGCAGCTGGTCTGGCGGGGCAAGGACGAGCAGGATCTGGGCGACCTGGTGGTCAACGTGCCGCCCCTGTACATCCAAGAGAAGGTGCACCCCAAGGTGCTGATCGACGACCTGCTGCGCCAGTCGAGGAACGGGAGCCAGCCGTCCGAGTACCAGGTGGACATGTTCGCCGACTTCAATGGGCTGCCCGAGGGCGCCGACCGCACCGAGTTCTACCAGCACGAGGGCTACTGGCAGAACCGCATGGTCCTGGGCGACAGCCTGCAGGTGATGGCCTCGCTGTCCGAGCGGGAGGGGCTGCAGGGCAAGGTGCAGTGCATCTACATCGACCCGCCCTACGGCATCCGGTTCAACTCCAACTTCCAGTGGTCCACCACCAGCCGTGACGTGCGCGACGGCAACCGGCAGCACATCACCCGCGAGCCGGAGCAGGTCAAGGCCTTCCGCGACACCTGGCGCGACGGTATCCACTCCTACCTGACCTACCTGCGGGACCGCCTCACCGTGGCCCGCGACCTGCTGACCGACTCTGGCTCCATCTTTGTGCAGATCGGCGACGAGAACGTCCACCGAGTGAGGGCACTGATGGACGAGGTGTTTGGTGATGACAATTTTGTATCGCTTATTACAATTCGAAAGACTACCAGTGAAGGTGCCAGTCTTTTGGGTTCTACGACGGATTTTATAATCTGGTATGGCAAGAGTGTAGACCAGACAAAGTTCAGCTCGATGTATCAACCGCGTAGCGATAGTGCGGAGAACCGATATTCTCAAACGTATATCGACGGAAGAATGTATCGATTAGACAATATTGAGGTGGACCCCATTGGTTGGACAGGATTAAGCCACAATTAAGTGGGACTCCTGCACTCCTTCGTATGATACCAAGACCCGTTGGTCCGGGCACCTCCTTTCCTTCAACTCCTCTTCTACAGGCTCGCCGTGGAAGACCTCCGCCGGCGTACGGTAGCCCAGGGCCTGATGCGGCCTACGGTGGTTGTAGAACCGGAAGTACTCTCGCAGCCCTCGGCGGGCCTCAAGGCCGTTGGCGTAGGCCTTCAGGTAGACCTCCTCGTACTTCACCGTCCTCCATAGCCGCTCGACAAGTATGTTGTCCTGGTACCTGCCCCTGCCATCCATGCTGATCTTCACCGAGTGATCCTGGAGTATCTGCGTGAACTCGCGGCTGGTGAACTGGCTTCCCTGGTCGGTGTTGAACACGTCGGGCGTTCCCTGGTTCAGGGCCTCGGTCAGGGCCTCGGCACAAAAGCCGGCCTCCAGAGTGTTGGACAACCCCCAAGCCACCACGTACCGGCTGTGCCAGTCCATGATGGCCACCAGGTACAGGAATCCCCGGGCCATGGGCAGGTAGGTGATGTCAGCCGCCCACACCTGGTTCGCCCGGGTGATCGTCAGATCCCTCAGCAGGTAGGGATAGACCCAGCGTCCCGCCGCTGGTTGGCTGGTGCGAGGCTGCCGGTAGATAGCCCGCAGTCCCATCAGTCTCATGAGCCGCTGCACCCGCTTCCGGCTTACCGGCAGGCCCTGCCGGCCCAGCGAAGCCTTCATCCGCCTGGAACCGTAGAAAGGGGTTTCCAGGTACTGGCGGTCCATGGCCTGCATCAGGGACAGGTCCCCCAGGGGTGTCCCCTTGGGACGGTAGTAGAGGCTGGAGCGGCTGACACCCATCAGCTGGCACTGCCGCACTATGGACAGGTGCCGATGTTGCCGGTCGGTCAGCTCACGCCGCTGTGCTGGGCTCATGGACCGGACCTTTCCTCCAAGAAATCCCGCTCCACCTTGAGCTGGCCGATCTGCTGGTACAGGCGAGCCACCAGGGCGTCGTTGTTCTTGTTCTTCTGCTCCTTGCCCTTATTGGTCCCGTTGCCTTGGCCGAAGATAGCGGCCGCGCCATCCACTAAGGCCTTCTTCCAAGTCTGAATCTGGTTGGGGTGGACCTCGAACCGGGCGGCCAACTCGGCCACCGTCTGCTCGCCCTTAATTGCCTCCAGTGCAACTTTCGCCTTGAAGGCCGGGCTGTGCTTTCTCCGCTCTGTGGACATTTCCCGCTCCTCATCAACAGCTGTCGCTGTCCTCAGTTTAGGAGCAGGATTCCCACTTAACCAACTGTCCAGTTTTCCGGGTCCACCTCAATATAACCAGTTCTAGACCCGCGGGCTCAGGGGATGTAACGTCTTTTTCTTGGAGCGGCCGAGACTTCGATCCTGGTGCAGGAACTTTCAAAACGACGGCTGAAGGACTAAGTCGTCTCACCCTTGCTGACAGGATATATGCCTCAGGTCGTGGAAAACTGAATTAAGGAGGCCGAGCTGTCCCGCCGCGCGCCGTGGGAGATGCCCACCTACGGCAACGTGCGGCAGGGGTTCGTCTACGAGCGGGTGCCGCACATCACCCTGCGGGACATCGCCAACAACGCCGAGATCGACGTCATCTGGGAGGAATACCAAGACAAGCTGGAGCCGCTGCGGGAGGCGCTCAACCGGGCACTGGAGACGGCGTGGGAGGAGTGGGAGATTCCCCGCGGCGCCGAAGAATCGTGGCCCGAGGAGGCGCAGGAACTCCACCGGCAGTGGTGGGAGAAGCGCATCGCCCGGCAGAAGGAGATCGACGCCTCCATCTCCATCGCCGCCCGGGCCGAGTACGAGTACCTGTACGACAAGCCCTACGAGGACCGCAGCAGGGTGCGGGTGGCCGGCCCCTTCACCGTGGGGAGCCATCTCGCCCCACCGGGTGCTGGGCGTGGACGAGAACGGCGACGTGATCGACGGCATCGCCGAGGCTCGCAACGGTTACGGCACGGGCTACGACTTCGGCCAGATCATTCTGGACAACCTGCGGCGCTCCGGGGTGCAGCAGGCCCACCGCGAGGACCGCATTAGCTTCACTTCGCTGACTCCCTGGCCGGGCCGATTCGTCTGCGCCGATGGCCGGTACGTCGAGGGCGCCTCTCCGTCCGTCCTGAGCGAGTCGAAGGATGTCTATGACGCGCCGGTCGGGCCCCTGAGCAGCGCAGCGCCCGTCAAAGAGAAGAGGGCGGCGCGGGGGAGCCCGCCGACGTCGGGTTCGACGTGCTCATTGCCTGCGCCTTCAACTATGACGCGCACACCACGGAGTTCGAAAGCCTGGGGCGGGTGCCTGTGCTGAAGGCCCGCATGAACGCCGACCTGCACATGACGGGCGAGCTGCGCAACACCGGCAGCGGCAACCTGTTCGTCATCTTCGGCGAGCCGGACATCGACGTGCTTGATGGCGGGGACGGGCAGGTCCAGGTGCGCGTGAACGGCGTGGACGTGTTCCACCCCAACACCGGCGAGGTGCGCAGCGACGGGCCGGAGGGCATCGCCTGCTGGTTCATCGACACCGACTACAACCAGGAGAGCTTCTTCGTCCGACACGCCTACTTCCTGGGCGCCGGCGACCCCTACAAGTCGCTGAAGACCACCCTCAACGCCGAGATCGACGAGGACGCCTGGGCCACGCTGCACAGCGCCGAGTCGCGGCCGTTCCCCCGCCCGGAGTCGGGGCGGATTGCGGTCAAGGTCATCAACCACCTGGGGGACGAGGTTATGAAGGTGTTCCGGGTGGGGTAGCGCTATACAGGTCATGGAGAATACCTGACTATTCCCCTGCTCAGTGAACTGAATTGGCAACCTGTTAGGTGGAGTCGGAACGGCGGCGTTCTTACCCTTATCCTATTGGGAATTTCATCAATTGGCGCCGGGCTTGACTCTGAGACTGGTAAGGCGGCTTTGGCTGCGGCAATCGCCGCTCTTGCCTTGGCCAACCTGGACTTTACCCCGAATCCACCGATGGGAGGCGTGAATGCTGGGCAAATTGGGATGAGGGAGCCTGCAAGGGAGAAAGCCTGGGCTCCATTGGACCGATGTGACCCCGCGAGGGTTTTCAGTAGCCGCACCGGACCTGGAGAGCGGTCTATGGAGGCTGGGAATCGCGTGATAGTGAGATCGGACGCAGCAGGATGCACTCGCGGGCGGGGCGGACGCGAGTTTGGAGGTGTTGGGGCGGTTGCGGACAGCGCCGTCAGGCGGGGAGTGGAATGGCTCGCAGCCGGGCCAGGGCGCTGCTGAACTGGGTTTCCCAGGGCCAATGCTTGGGAAGATGCAAAGTGAGGCGGCGCGCCGAGCGGGTGGTCCGTCCCGCCAGGGCGAAGAACCGACGCCGGAGGGTCTTGGTGGTCACGATCTGCTCGCGCAAGCCGATGCGGGCCGTCCAGCGGGCCAGGTTGTGGGCCATCACCTGTACCGCCAGCCAAGCGCCGTTGGCGGCGAATCGGCCGGACGGCAGGTGGTTCAGCCCGACGCCGTACTTGAGGTCCCGGATGGCGTTCTCGATCTCGGCGTGGCGGCGGTGGTCGGCCTCCAGCTCCAGGGTCTCCCCGTCCCGGTCGGTGATGAATCCGTGATAGCTGTAGGTGGCGAAGAGGGCCAGTTGGGAACCGGGCGTGGGCTTCACACGCCGGACGATGAGCCGCACCGGCGCGGCGCCGGCCTCACTCTCAAAGGGAGTGTAGGTGGTCTCGGCCACATCGGCGGCGCCGTCCATCCAGTATGGGATGGGCGTCCAATCCGTCTCGGGTATGGCCTCGATGAGATTGCGCAGGCTTTTGTGCTGGCGGATGGTGATGGAGTAGCGGACATCCATCTTGCGGCAGACGGCGACGATGGCGTGGGCATAGAAGCCGCTGTCGGCCCGCACCGTGAGTCGGCCCCTGGCGCCGGCGTAGCGCACCCGTCCCACCGTCTCGCGCAGGAAGTGGGCGGCGCCCCGAACAGTGTTGGCCCGGCCCTCGCGCAGCCGGGACATCAACACGTCGCCGGTGCCGGCGGCCACGGCCAACAGCGGGTGATAGCCCCGCTTGCCGGTATAGCCGTGGTGTCGCGCCCCCTCCTTGGCCAGTCCGTAGGTCTCGCAGATGGTGGAGTCCAGATCGATGGTGAACGGCGCGTCGCCGGGTCCCGCCCCGGCGGCCCAGGCCCGGGCCAGCAGTTCCCGGATCACCCGGTCCAGCTGACGGACATGGCCCCAGCGGAAGCTGCGCAGGAAGGTGCCCAGGGTGGATGGCGCCTTGACCCTACAGTCGAGAACACCGGCCGTCCCACCGGCGCGCAGCGCATCGGCGTCGTCGATGCAATCGCCGCCAGCCAGGGCAGAGGCGACCAGGGTCATCATCTTGTCGCCGGCGTTGGCCCGGCCCGGCGCGCTGCCGAGATTGAGGTGATGGTCTACGAGTTCCCCCAGGCCCAGGTGTTGGGCGAGAGTGGCCGGCAGGAGCAGGCCGGCATTGGCCACCAGACGGTGGTCGTCAAAGACAATGCGAATACGGTCGGGATGGTTGCGTGGTAGCATCAATTGGGCGCTCCTTTTCTGGGGTCGGTTTCCTTTCTCGAAAACCATTATCCCAGATTCAGAGGAGCACCCTTTGACCACTTCAGGTCGCTAACCTGACGTCCTCTATCGGTGGATTCGGGTTTACCGGGGATCAACTCGACAAGTCCCTGTGTAAACTGGCCCCGATAGTTTTGGCGGCGATCGGTGCATACTTTGTGCTAGCGATAGAAGCCGGAAAACAGCGCCGCCTCCTGATTGACCTACTCTTTAGTGCATTGATCTATTTCGTAATCGTATTTTGTAGTCAGTTCGTTCTCTGGACCACTTTGCCTTTGCTCAGACGATCGCGAAAATAACCTGGGGCGATTTTGCAATTCCGCATAGCCGACACGTTCACCGCAAGCCTCGCCAGGCTGCCCAATGACCAGCAGAGGGCGGCGAATACGACCGCTTTTTCGACCTACAGACCAACATCGCCCATCCCGGCCTCAGTCTGCACCGCGTGACTGGAGCCAGGGACCCGGGGTTCTGGTCGGCGAGAGTGAACCTCGACCTGCGCATCATCCTGCACCGGGCCGGGAAGAACGTCGTTTTCTGCTACGTGGACAGCCACGACGACGCCTACCGTTGGGCCGAGCGTCGTCGGCTGGAGGTACACCCCACCACCGGCGCGGCCCAGCTGGTGGAGTTGCGGGAGGTGGTTGTCGAGTCGAAGTTGCCTAGGTCCACGTCGCTGAGCGCCAGGGCGCTGAGTGTGGCGTCCGTCGAGACCGGCTCATCGCGGGTGACCGTTATGGTGTAGGTCCGGGCGGCGCTCTCGTCCTCCGCCGTCACCTCGACGGTGATGACCTTGCTCCCCACGCTCAGCAGGACCACCCCGTCGGCATCGGTCACACCGTCGAGCTTGATGACAAAGTTGGCCCCAGTGTGGTTCACCGTCAGAGTTGCCGTCGTCTGGGACACGCTGTTGCCGACCTGAGCCGTGTATGAAGTCGTCCTCGAAGTGAACGTGCCGAAGTTTACGTCGCTCAGCGTCAGGGCGCTAAGAGTGGCGTCCGTCGATGGGGGCGCGGCGCGCGCGACGGTTACAGTGTAGGTCCGGGTGGTATTGGCGTCCTCGGCGGTCACCTGAACGGTGATGACGCTGCTGTCCACGCCGAGGTTGATTACGCCGTCGGAGTCGACTACGCCTCCGAGCTTGATTATGTAGGTCGCCCCGGAGTCGTTCGCCGTCGGGGTCACAGTCGTCTGCGAAACGCCGTTGGCGACCTGCGCAGTGTACGAGGTGGTTTTCGAGTCGAAGGTGCCGAAGTCCACGCCGCTGATCACCGGGGCGCTTAGCGTCGCATCGCCAGATAGTTCAGGGGTGGGCGACTCCGCCCGCGTGACGGTTATGGTGTAGTTCCGGGTGGTGCTGTCGTCCTCGGCGGTGACCTCGACGGTGATGATGTTGCTCCCCAGGCTGAGGGTGATTACGCCGTCCGCATCGGTCACACCGCCGAGCTTGATCACGGAGCTCGCCCCGGAATCGTGCGCCGTCGGAGTCACCGTCGTCTGCGCCACGCCGTTGGCCACCTGGGCGGAGTACGATGTGGTCCCCGCCGTGAAGGCGCCGAAATCCACACTGGCCAGCGTCAGGCCGCTGAGCGTGGCGTCCGTTGAGGCCGCAGCGCGGGTGACCGTCACGGTGTAGGTCCGGGTTGTACTTTGGTCTTCGGCGGTGATCACGACGGTGATGGTGTTGCTGCCCACTGCCCGGGAGATCTTCCCGTCAGCGTCTTCCACCCCGCCGAGCTTGATCACGTAGCTCGCCCCAGAGTTCTTCACGGTTGGAGTAACCGTCGTCTCGGATACGCTGTAGGCCACTTGGGCCGTGTAGGAAGTCGTCCTCGAGGCGAAGGCCCCGAAGTCCACGCCGCTCAATGTCAGGCCGCTGAGGGTGGCGTCCATAGAGGCCGCAGCCCGGGTGACGGTAACGGTGTATGTCTGGGCGGTCTCTCCGTCTTCGGCGGTCACCTCCACGGTGAGGACGTTGCTTCCCGCCGCAAGAGAGACTACTCCGTCGGCGTCTTCAACGCCATCGGGCTTAATGACATAGGTCGCTCCACCATGATTTACGGTCGGTGTAACGGTGGTTTCCGTCACGCTGCTCGCGACATCTGCGGTGTATGACGTGGTTTCCGATGAGAAGGTCCCAAAGTTGACTTCGCTAAGGGTAAGGCCGCTCAGCGTGGCGTCCGTCGAGGCCTGGGTTTGCAGGGGGGTCTTCAGACGCGTGACGGTGTAGGTCTGGGTAGTCTCCTCGTCCTCTGCCGTGACCTCAATGGTGATTACGTTGCTCCCCGTCGCCAGCGAGACAGTGCCGTCCGAGTCATCCACACCGTCAAGTTTGATCACGTAGCTCGCCCCAGAGTCGTTCACGGTAGGCGTAAGGGTGGTTTCCGTCACGCTGTCGGAAACGTCGGCGGTGTATGAGGTTGTGCCGGATGCGAAGGTGCCGAAGTCTATATCGCTAAGCGTCAGCGCACTCAGCGTGGCGTCTGTGGACGAACTCGGTTCTTCCCGGGCTACGCTTACGGTGTAGGTCTTGGTTCTATTTCCGTCCTCAGCGGTCACCTCAATGGTAATTGGATTCCTACCTACTGCGAGGTCTATTGTGCCATCCGCGTCGGTCACGCCGTCGAGCTTGATGGCGTAACTGGCCCCCGAGTGGCTCAAGGTGGGAGTAACCGTCGTCTGCGACACACTGTTGGCAACCCGGGGCACTGTAATGAATCAAGAACTTGAATGGGCCGAAGTCTACGTCACTCAGCGTGAGTGCGCTGAGGGTCGCGTCGGTCAGGGTAGGTCCCGGCCGATAAACGGTTACAGAATAGGTCTGCCTTGTATAGTCGTCCTCAGTGGTTACCTCAATATCGATATGATTGGTGTGATCTGAAGAGAGCGATACAATCCCGCTGCGGTACGTTTGGCTGCCCCGATTGATGACGTAGCTTGCCCCTAAGTCACTCAAGGTTGGGGGTAACCGTCGTCTCCGTTACACTGTGGGCAACGTGGTCTCATTATGAAGTCGTACCAGTTGCGAAGGTTCCGAAGTCTACTCCGCTCAGCGTCAGCCCGCAGAGGGTGGCGTCCGTGGATTGAGGTGGACCCCATCGGTTGGACAGGATTAAGCCACAATTAAGTGGGACTCCTGCACTCCTTCGTATGATACCAAGACCCGTTGGTCCGGGCACCTCCTTTCCTTCAACTCCTCTTCTACAGGCTCGCCGTGGAAGACCTCCGCCGGCGTACGGTAGCCCAGGGCCTGATGCGGCCTACGGTGGTTGTAGAACCGGAAGTGCTCTCGCAGCCCTCGGCGGGCCTCAAGGCCGTTGGCGTAGGCCTTCAGGTAGACCTCCTCGTACTTCACCGTCCTCCATAGCCGCTCGACAAGTATGTTGTCCTGGTACCTGCCCCTGCCATCCATGCTGATCTTCACCGAGTGATCCTGGAGTATCTGCGTGAACTCGCGGCTGGTGAACTGGCTTCCCTGGTCGGTGTTGAACACGTCGGGCGTTCCCTGGTTCAGGGCCTCGGTCAGGGCCTCGGCACAAAAGCCGGCCTCCAGAGTGTTCGACAACCCCCAAGCCACCACGTACCGGCTGTGCCAGTCCATGATGGCCACCAGGTACAGGAATCCCCGGGCCATGGGCAGGTAGGTGATGTCAGCCGCCCACACCTGGTTCGCCCGGGTGATCGTCAGATCCCTCAGCAGGTAGGGATAGACCCAGCGTCCCGCCGCTGGTTGGCTGGTGCGAGGCTGCCGGTAGATAGCCCGCAGTCCCATCAGTCTCATGAGCCGCTGCACCCGCTTCCGGCTTACCGGCAGGCCCTGCCGGCCCAGCGAAGCCTTCATCCGCCTGGAACCGTAGAAAGGGGTTTCCAGGTACTGGCGGTCCATGGCCTGCATCAGGGACAGGTCCCCCAGGGGTGTCCCCTTGGGACGGTAGTAGAGGCTGGAGCGGCTGACACCCATCAGCTGGCACTGCCGCACTATGGACAGGTGCCGATGTTGCCGGTCGGTCAGCTCACGCCGCTGTGCTGGGCTCATGGACCGGACCTTTCCTCCAAGAAATCCCGCTCCACCTTGAGCTGGCCGATCTGCTGGTACAGGCGAGCCACCAGGGCGTCGTTGTTCTTGTTCTTCTGCTCCTTGCCCTTATTGGTCCCGTTGCCTTGGCCGAAGATAGCGGCCGCGCCATCCACTAAGGCCTTCTTCCAAGTCTGAATCTGGTTGGGGTGGACCTCGAACCGGGCGGCCAACTCGGCCACCGTCTGCTCGCCCTTAATTGCCTCCAGTGCAACTTTCGCCTTGAAGGCCGGGCTGTGCTTTCTCCGCTCTGTGGACATTTCCCGCTCCTCATCAACAGCTGTCGCTGTCCTCAGTTTAGGAGCAGGATTCCCACTTAACCAACTGTCCAGTTTTCCGGGTCCACCTCAGATTCCTGTGGCTGAACCGAAGTAGCCACTTTGTGGCCAGAGTCGGCGTCTACGGCGTTGAAGCTCAGGTCAGCAGGATTACTGCCGAAACCCCTGTCACTGACGGTATAACTGCCACTTGTTCCGGCGCTCGACAGGCGGACGCTGTTTTCGGGGAAGGAAATCCCATTGTCGTCGTTCAGGCAGTCCTGGGTCCCGTAGGATAACACCATCTTGCCGGCGTTCTCGCTCCGATAAGCTGCCCTTTTCAGACTCCCGGCTATATCCAGCGTGAGTTCCGGTGGATAGGTTGAGGAAACAATCACGTCCTCAGTCATGGTGACGGTGGCTTCGACCCTGTTGCCGACGCCGTAGGTATCGTCGCTGCCGGGGTCGGAAGTGATTTCAATGGATGAAACCGTAGCCGTAACGCCGTCCACTGCGAAGCGGGAGTTGGCGGCGGCGGCGTGGGTCAGGACCACCAAATCGTTACCTGCCGTGTCCTTGATGGTAGCGCTGTTCAGGCTCAGGGAGTTGGCATCGACCGATACGCCGTCAAGGTCCAGGTCGCCTTTGGCTACCCAATACAAGAAATGAAGATAGTCATCCCGCCATTTGTTTGGCGGGTGAGGGCTGAAGTCGAGACTCTTTGTGGTGTCCCCAACAACGAGCCCCAGTTGGGGCGTGCCTATGGTGACGACGTCTTCGCTGAGATTGACGTGAGTCGAGATGGCTTCTCCGATGATGTGGATGTCGTCGAGACTGAAGGTGCTGCCGACAAAATGAGGTCCCCTCGTTATCGTGGGACGAATCCCGTCCACCTTGTGTCCCTACTGGGCCGACAGAGCGCTATGGGACAGGTCGGCATCATTGTCCATTGCTTCCCTGATACTGCCGCTGTTCAACGTAAGCTTGTTGGCGTCTATGGCAATCCCGTCGGTGTCGGAGTCCCCTTCCGCCACCTTATAGCTGAAGACCACCTTGCTTCCGTCGGTGCTGTCGTACTCAGCGGTCTTGGCGGTCCCCCCGACGTCAAGCTCCAGCTGCTGTGATCCGGTAACGGTGACGCCCTGGCTAAACGTCACGGTCACCTGGATATCGTCGCCGATACCGTAAACCCCTTCGTTGTACAGGGGCAGTACTGCGTTCATATGATAGTACGACTCATCGTCATCTTCAGGGTCGCTGGTAATGGATGATATAGTTGGAGCAGTAATATCGTTCTGGGCGAATACCTCGGGTGAGCCTCCGAACCAGATCAGCCCCACTATCGCCATAAGCATTCCGGCTCTTGAAGCCCATGCCAGTCTTGTTCCCGGTGTTCCCATTCTCACAGCCACTTGATTTTCCTCTCCCAGAGTATGTGTACCTGTTTCCCGTAGGTTGTCAGACCTGGACTGGATGAGCGGAGTGAATCACGACCCCTCCCAGAGCAATCCGACGGGAGGTCCAAGGGTCCCGGTGCGGCGCTCATTTTTAGTTGACGATCCTTGTCATTGGTCTGGTTGCCTGCCCTCTGCTAACCAGAACAGGGTGAAGTTGCCGTTACACTTTATGTCGAGGTGCTTGGCGTCAAAGCTTCTCTTGATCTCCGCTGGCCCTTGCATGAAGCTCATTTGAAGGTGTGTACATGTATCGCCAGTGGGCTTGAACGTGTCCGCTCAGGAGGGCTGAGCGGTCCCATTCTCTCTGATTCGCTTTGGTGCTGGCGATTACCAAACGCCCTGTTTCGGAGTGCATTTGCCCTGTCAACCGACAGCAAAATGCCCATCTGAAAAGAGGCATGAACTTCTCCCTAGCAGGCGCCACGGGCCCCTGGGCCTGTGTTGGAAGGAATGGGGGCGTTCAGGACCTCCCGCAGCTCTTCCACAGCTGTTGCCGTCCCGGGACGAAATGCACCCTCGCAGCAGGCCCTTCCAGTGCACAGCCGGAGCCTCTCTCCCATGCGAGGGCAAGCATCCCCATTTCCCGGCCGCCCCAGCCGCGGGGGTGTTCCGGTTCCCGGCCGCTACGCTTGCCCCACCCGTCCGTCCGTGTGGGCTTGCTTTTATTGTTGCCTCCTACTGGCTGGTGGTTATCACCACCCGGCGCGACTTGGGTCCCACTCCCGCTTCGTTGATGGCCTTGACCCGGTACACGTACTTGGTGCCGGCAGCCACGTCCGCATGGGTGTACGACGTCGCGTCGCTTCTTGTGTCCTCTACCAGGACGCTGATAGAATGCTCGCCGGCATCGGCATTTCGCCGCAGTATCCGGTAGCCGGTGGCGCTGTCGTCGTCCGGAACGTCCCAGGTCAGGGTCACTGAGCCGTCGGCGTTCTCCACTGCTGTCAGGTTCTCTGGTGCCGTCGGCGGCCCCTTTGGTCCTGGGTCGGTTACTTCATTCGTGGCGATGTTGGTAAGAAACTCCGGGTTTCCCGCGTCGTCGGTGAACGAGACTGTTATCTTGATGGCCTTGCCTAAATCAAAGCCAAGATGAAATACGCAGACGCATAGGGTAAATTTATGAGGAAACTGGGTTAGCTGGTCTCAGAAATAGCGAGGGGTTGGTAATGGGCGTGAGGGAGATAGACCGGTCTCTGGAACAATGCAGATGGGAGTCAAGGAATTGCGTCGGCGGATGATTCTGGCGCCCACACCCAGGGAGCGGGAGCGGTGGTACGCCATCTGGCTCTTGGCGCAGGGCTGGACGGCATCAGCCATGGCGGAGGAGCTCCCCACTCACCATAGGACGGTGGGCTTCGGTATTCGGCGAGGGAGGGCCGGCGGCCTTGATATTCGAGCAGACCGGTGGTTCCCTCCCCCCGTCCTTGACCAAACGCAGCAGGCGGAGTTGAAAGGGGCGGTTGGGCGACCGCCTACTTAGGCGGGCATCGAACTAGCCAACTGGTATTGGAAAGGACTCCGGCAGTTTGTCTTGGAACGGTTCGGGGTCAGTTTGAGCCGCAGCAGTTGCCTGAACTGGCTGCATCGGTTGGGATTTGCCCTCAAGCGTCCCAAGAAGCGTCTGCTAAAGGCAGATGAGACCAAGCGGGAGGGCTAAGTAACTATCTCAAATTAGCGAGCCTCCATTGACGGCGGTACCAGATAAGGGCACATGCCAGTTGGAGCAGACCCAGGTAATTGGATGGCTTCTTGTCGTAGCGCACCAGTATCGCCCGGCACTTGGACAGCCCGCCCAGGGTACGTTCCACCACCCACCGCCGCGCTGGGTGGGTCTTCTCGCCCGATTGGTTCAATTTCTCTTCGCCAATACGCCGGATGTGCGGTTAGTATCCGGCGTCGGCGACGGTTCGGTGGCCTGTGGGGTTGTCATACCCCTTGTCCAAGCACAGGTTCTGGACACCTTCTGGCCGGTCCACCACTATGCTCTCCAGCGTCGGCCTGAGGAGTTTCGTGTCGTGGACATTAGCTCCGGCCACCACCACGCTCAGTGGCCCGCCGGCCCCGTCAACCAAGATGCTTTTCTTGCTCCCAGCCTTGCCCCGGTCTGTGGGATTGCGTCTAATCAAAACGTGCTTTTCCCATCGAGCAGTCGGCGGACTGCCCCATTCCCAGTTTACGCCGTCCAACTCCCGGCATTCTTCTATCAGGACGGCCCAGACACCCTCCAGCACCCCACGCTCTACCCATCGCTGGAAGGTTCCGGTGATTGGTGCTGTCATCCCACAATTCCTTGGGCAAGTGGTTCCATTGGTAGGAGCCACGCATTCGGAATATGACGCCTTGCAGCATCTTCCGCTGGTCCACCCGTTTGCGCCCCTTCCCCTTGGGTGGGTCCAACTCCAAAATCACCGGTTCAATTCTCCGCCACAGATCATCCGGTATTTCCCAGATCGTTGGCAGGGACTCGCTCTTTCCCATCATCTACCACCACACAGGTTTCCCCTATCTTACCCCGACCGCCTATGGATTCCCATTCTCAGACCAATACCGTTTTGAGATAGTCACTAAGTAGGATTTTGGACATAATGGGTCTCGAGTGAGTTTGACCCCATGATCCCCGCCGTTGGGTGGACCATGAAAACCGGAGCTGAAATGGAGACCGTTCCCCGGGGAACGTCGGCGCTCCTTCCGACGCCTCCGGAGGGAGCCGCCCGCCTCAACGGTCGGCGTCAACGCCCTGGCCTCGGCCAGGACGTAGGCCCGCAGCTGGTGTCTCGAGAACCGGTGCGCCGGCCTGGCGGCCATCGCCGCGGCCCACCCCCTGGGCAGACAGGAGGACCCGACCACGCGGCCGCTGGTGAAGGCCACCATGAAACCGCTGGCCAGGTAATACGGGAAACCCAGGAAGCAAGCCAAGGGGCTGACCAGCGAGGCTCTGGCCGAGGATACGTACACGTTTATGGCGTGCACTCTGGGGGCGTCTATCCTCGAGCTGAGCAGCACGAACACGGCCCCGGCAGTGGAAGAGAGAAATTGGCCGTCCCTTCGGCTTCTGCGGAAGACTCCAGAATTCTCACGGGAGTTGCCAGCTAGCGCAGGTGAACTAGATAACCCTGTCTCCCCGCCTTGGCGTGGACTCGTTGTCCGGCTCACTCGCCGCCCCGGGCAGCGGGGTCAACATCACGCGCCAATGGGGAGTTTCCTTGGACGCCTCGACCAGGAGTTCCCCCAGCGGGACATCGATGTCAATATCGTCGAATTCAAAGTTGAAGGCGGCCTTAACATCGGCGGGGCATAAGATGCCCGCCGTAGCATTGTTATCGCGGCCCACCCGCCTCAATTCCTCGCGTTCGGCGAGGGTAATCTTGATCCGGCGGTGGCAGCCGGGAATGGCGCATTTGACCGGGACTTTGCTGGGCATTTCCCTAATATTACAACGACTGCTCAAGGAGTGGGTTTCGGGCATGCGCGCTGGGTGAGGGACTGGCGTGGGGTCATGGGCAAAAAGCTGGTTTACGCCGCATCGGATGAACGTGCATCGAAACGGAGCGAGAAGGTGGAATTGGTCTTGGTTGGCGTGGGAAATAATGGCTAGAATTTCGGTAACGTTCTCTGGTGAGGCAACAGGGCGGCAGATCTAATTGTTGTTGATCACTTACTGTGCCGTCCCGTTTTCTGTCCAGCCAGACCAGGCATTTTTCCTGCACCATGGCCACCTCACTTCCCTAATCCGCTCGTCTATCCCCAAGGTGGCATCCATACGGGCTTACGTATAAACTGACAATACCAAATGGGGCTAATACTTGTCTCGATACGGTGGTATGCTGTGTTCTTCGATGACATTATCAGCAGAAGGCTGAACAAAACGGCGTCCAGACGTGGGGATATCGCTTCACCTTCCACCGGAACCGGACAAAGTCATACTCCATGAAGAAACGAGGGCGCCACTGACCGATGCCCGTGATCTCGCTCAACATCCAGTTGTCGATGAATTAAACCCGAAAAACCATTCAGGCAATTACGAAGTCGGTTCACCTAGCCCGACACTTTGAGTCGAACCATTTCCCCGCCGACCGACAATTGAGGCGTCAGTGCAACGATACATGTTGATCCGGTTTTTCCAAGCCATCTTGGCGCTGTGGGCGGTGAGCGTCATCGTCTTCGGTCTGGCCCGCATCACCGGCAACCCGCTGGACACCCTGTTGTCCTTCGAGGCAACGGCGGAGCAGCGGGCTGCGGTAGAGGCTTATTGGGGCTTGGACAAGTCGGTGGTCGAGCAGTATTTGACCTTTGTGGGCAACGCTCTAACCGGGGATTTCGGTCAGTCATTCAAATGGCGTCAACCGGTCATGGATTTGGTCAAGGACCGCTTCGTAAACACCCTATTGCTTGCTGGACTCGCCATGGCGGTTGCGACGGCAATCGCAATACCACTTGGTGTTATGTCTGCAGTGAAGAGAGGGTCTTCTGTAGACCTTGTTGGGAAGGTTATCGCCCTCTTGGGCCAGTCCACGCCGCCGTTTTGGCTCGGCCTGATGTTCGCGTGGGTTTTCGGCGTCAGTTTAGGCTTGGTGCCGACTTCGGGAAAGGCAGGCATAACGACCTATATTCTTCCCGCTTCGGCATTGGGCCTCTTCTGGGTGGCGGCACTAATGCGATTGATCCGGTCGTCCATGCTTGACGAACTGGACAAAGAATATGTGAAGCTTGCTCGAATGAAAGGACTTTCGGAGTGGAAAGTAATTTGGAAGCACGTGCTGCGGAACGCTTCCATCGCTCCGCTGACCTATTCCGGCATCATCCTTGGTTCGCTGCTGCTGGGGTCGGTCTCCATCGAGACAGTGTTCGCTTGGCCCGGCTTGGGTGCCTTGGCTTTCGATGCGGTATCCGCCAGGGATTACCCATTGGTACAAGCGATAGTGATGGTCTTTGCCGTCTTGTTTATTTCGGTGAATTTGCTGGTGGACGTTCTATACGCCTACTTGGACCCGCGAATTCGCTACCAATAACCTTCGAGTCTGGGCTGCCACGGTAGAGGTGACCGAAGGTTTCGAAGCAGACTGGCATAGGGGGAGCACTCCCCTTTGTGCGTCGTTGCGCTACCACAACCTCTAGTGGCTTTGTTTTCCCCCGGACTAACAAGAGACCATATAGCGCTGTTTCCCCAGGGTCAGGTCACACGAGAAACTGGCCAGCCAGTACGTTCATATTTTTACCTGGACTTCGCCGTTGCGCGAAAATGCCCCCGCGGCTGATGCCACTTCCGCAGACCCTCGATCCAAGATGGACGGAGACCACTAAATTGGGCATGTGAGACTGACTAGCGCCCCTTTTCCGGACTTGCACTCCCTGGCTCACGGCGATCTTGATCCTGGTGTCTGTACCCTGGCAGCTGCTGGTTTTCCCCACTACTTCGACGTCAAGACATCGAAATAGTGTTCCTCGTCGCGTTCTTAAATAACCGGACCATCCCTGGCATTCTTTCGGCGCACCCCAAGTTGGCCACAAACGGTCCCATTTCCCAATCGTAGTAAAAGCCCCGCGGCTGGCGCAACGTCCCGTGCCACACTTCCGACGGCAAATCTCTAGAGCAACTGCCTTTGATTTCAGGGATTAAGTAACTATCTCAAAACGCACTGATTTTTCTGAAAAGCCAAATGATGCTTGCCGAGGTTCTGGATTCCCGCCCCCGACAGAGTCAAGTGCAGACTTATTGCGGGTAGGGGCGCGTGACGGTCCTCCGTTGTTGGTGAGAGAGCCTCACGGCCCCCGGGGCTCTGGATTCCTGCTTCTGCAGGAATGACGAATAGGGTATCTCGCCACGTTTTGAGATAATTTCTACCACCGAGTTGGCTCCAACGTCCACCGCTCTGCACTGCGGCATTGAGGATGATGAGCAGCTTGCGCATGCAGACGGTCGGCGCATGTTTTTGGCCTTGCCCGCTGCCAGGAAAGGGCGGTAAGACTGCCCAAGGCACCGGGTTGTGCCGGCTACCCGCCAACACGCCCATGTGAGGTACAGCCCGCACCCCCTGCCCGGTCTTCGGGGACGGTCCGCATTGCCACGCAGGTTCCAGCTGTCCCGGTTCATTGGGGACCACACCCGCTAGAAGGGGCTTTCCTTTCCGATCCAGGGTGAGACTGGTTATGTTAGATGTGCCAGCAACGTTAGTCAGAACTGTTGGCCCACCTCCTGGCACCCAACGCAGGAGATAGTCCCTCTCCCGCCACATCTGGCTCAAGCGCGGTGTCTCTTGCAGCCTTGGTCCAATTCAGCCAGTTCCTGCTCCAGCCACGCTTTTCGTAAAAAAGATAGGGCCTACCTCAAGAGGTAGGCCCTATCCCTATGAGCAACCGAAATTATTTATCCGGTCTTAACTGGCGCATCCGTTTGGAAGCGAGTTAATTGAAACAGGGATCCGCAGTCTTGCAAGCCGTGATCAGGTCGAAGTGGCCATAGTTGGCGCCATCATTGCCGGGGAATGGCCATTGATCGACAATATTAGGGTCAACCGTCCACTCAATAAAGGTTTCGAAGAAGGGCATGTAGCCATAGGTGTCATAGATGAAATCGCCCATCTCCCTCTGAAGCCTGTCCCGCTCGTTCAGGTCAACCGTCTGTCGCAGCTCCGCAAATATCGCGTCCAATTCGGGGGTCACGTAGGTGTGGACGAAGCCATCAGAGCGGTTGTGCAGGCTCAACTTTGCGTACACCAAGAGAGGCGACGCCGGAAGTAGCCAAATACCATTCCCTGCGGGGTCCTTTTCCCTGATGGCGGCGATGTAGTTAGTCCATTGCCATTCCTGCAGCTCCAGCTCGACGCCAACCTTCTGGAGATCAAGCTGCATGGCCTGGATCATGTCGGAGTACTCGGGGAATCCAAAGAAGGCCATATTGAATGCCTTAATCTTGACGCCGCCTTCTGGATAGCCAGCTTCGGCCAGAAGCTCCCGGGACCTCTCCGGATCGTACCCGTAATTCTCTTCGAAGTTGGTCACCCAATCCGGATTCCAGCCTGCCTGGTTAATGAAGAAACCGGCACTGACGCCGCGCCCTGCCCGGCCGGAGAAAAGAGTGTTCTTGATGGTCTCCTTGTCAAAGGCCCGGTTTATCGCCTCCCTTACCTTCACGTCGGTAAAGGGCAGGTCGGGATGGGCGAAGGGCGGGTCGAAATTCCCTGGCTCCGCCGGGTAGAGGCCCTGGAAAATAGCATAGATCGAGTAGGCCGGCAGGTTGCTCTGAATGATTTTCATGCCTCTGCCGCTCACTGCAGCGTCCGACAGCTCCCGGGTGAGCTCGGTCATGTGCACCTCTCCCGACAGAAGGCCGGCGTTGCGGGAGGCTACTTCCTGCATCCAGCGGAGGTCGACCTTCTGGAAGTCAGGCGGAGGGTTATTCCGACGCCAGTGGTCTGGCAAAAGTTCGTACGTAACGTTGACGCCGAGGGTACGGCCGGTGTAGCGGTACGGGCCAGTGCCGATCATATCCTCGTCGTAGCCATCATCACCGTCGGAGTCCCACTGGGCCTTACTCATGATCAGGCCCCCACCGCTGGGAGCGGCGTAAAACAAGAAGTCCGGGTTCGGATTCAGCAGCCGGAGAACCACCTCGTAGTCGTTAACTATCTCTGAGGTATCGAGGTCGATCTGCCGGAAATCGGTAGAAAAAGCCAGGAGCGAGTCATCTCGCTGGTATTGGGCAATGCTGTGGATCACATCGGCCGCTGTAAACTCGCCCCAGTCATTGTGCCACTGCACACCCTCTTGGAGTTGGAAAGTCCATTCCTTTCCATCCGGGCTGAGTTGCCAAGTCTTGGCGAGCTCCGGCACCACCAGACCGTCGAATGGGTCGATGTCAACCAGGACTTCCATCACCAAGTCCATCTGCTGGTGATGGTCCACTGTACCCGCCCAAGGGAAGTTGGTTTCGCCAGCCGCTGGGTCGACAGCCATAACCAAGGTCTCAACCTTGGCCTCACCGCCAGTCTCGACGGGCGCCTCGGTCGGGCTGGGCACGGCAGTCGGCGCGGATCCCACGGGGGTAGGTGTGGTCCGGTAGGTAGCACCGGCGGGAGTGGCCGTGGGCTCCTGGACGGAAGGCACGGCTGTCGGGGCCGGTGCCGACGTCGCAGAGACAGCGGTTGCAGCTGGTGCCGACGTCGCCGGGGCTGCGCTTGTGGGCGATGTTTCTTCATCGCCGCCGCAGGCAACGGCAACAAATGCCATTGCCGTGACCAACAGCACGAGTATTCCAACGGGAATATGGCGGAAACCCAACATGGATCTGTCCTTCGCGTAGCGTCAAGTGACGCCAGCCATTTAGATATAGAATCAGGCCACAACATCATAACTATTAAAATTTATCGCTGTCAACGACGGGGCTTTTCACTGCGGGCCACTGCATAGCCGTAACAGCAGCCTGTAATTCTGAGTAAATCGAAGAATCCCGCCTGCAGAGCCGAGAACCTTCGCCCCTCTCAGGTTGATCCCCTTGGGGGCCTTGCAATCATCCTGCCCCTGACACCTGGCCATTGACACTCTCCCACTGACCCCGGTGAGCTTGCTGTTAATGAATAGCACATACCTTCGCCTAGGGCTGCCCAGCTCATTCCAGTCCACCGGCACGCATATCTGAAATGTCGGAGATTGTCAGACCTGTTTTATTGATGGTCCCCCCTTTATTGATGGTCCCCTATTGATGGCCCGCTCATTAACCTACTTCCGCCCCCGTTGAGTAAGGCCGAAACCGCAATGAAACCTACAGAAACTGGGAGAGGAGAATATTCTTCTACCACCTCCAGAGCCGCGTCTATGCCTTCAAGCGCAGGCTCGCCTTGCCCCTTGCGGTGGTAAGGATGACAACCCTATGTACTCTGCAATCGTCCTGTCAGCAAAGAGGATTTCCTTGACAAGATGCGCCGATAATTCGTAAAGTTTCTTTGCCCATGAACAGCGAACTCGTTGCGACACGCATTCTCCACAAGGCGGACTAGGTTGGCAGCAGAGGTACTGGTCCTAAAACAACCCCGGTTTTCCCCCCGCAGGATTTTGAAGCTTGTCCCCGAAGCTGGGCGCTACCCAGTAATCCCGATGTTGGTCATCTTGTTGCTGCTGATAGTGCCTGCGGTTGGAGCCAACTGGGTTGCTCCTCATTCTCCCACGGAAGGCGACCTGAAAGAACGGTTGTTGCCCCCGTTCTGGGTTAGTGAAGAGGCGTTAGTCAAGACGGTTGTCGAGCGAATCACTGGGCCCGACCGGGACAGTGTGATTACGTTAAATGAAGCCAATACCCAACGACAGATTGGCCGTGCACAGCTGGTTGGTGCAGATCCCGAAAAAGAGATCGTAATTGGCGATCAGGTAGAGGTCGTGACCAAGTCCGGCGGGAGGGGAACCTATCTGTTGGGAACGGACAAGCTGGGGCGGGATATCTTGAGCCGGATCATCTTTGGGTCGCGAATTTCACTAGTTGTTGCCATGATCGCCATTTTTGTCGCAAGCACCATTGGCACGACTTTGGGAGTTGCGGCGGGTTACTTCGGTGGCTGGGTTGACGCCGTTATTATGAGGTTTGTAGATATTTCCCTGTCTATTCCCGTCATATTGATGGCCTTGGTGTTTGTGGCAGCGGTGGGAGCCAGCTTTGTTTCGATCATCGCGGTGTTGATTATTTTCTTGTGGGCACAGTACGCGCGCCAGTCCAGAGGTGAAACCCTGACAGTGCGTGTACAGGACTTCGTTGCTCGGGCCAAAGTGTCCGGGGCGTCGAATCCGCGGATCATGCTCAAGCACATCTTTCCCAACGTATTCAATAGCTTGGTCGTGCTGGCCACACTCCAAGTGGGTTTCGTGATCATCCTTGAATCCACCCTCAGCTTCCTGGGCGCCGGAATTCCAAGGCCCACGCCGGCTTGGGGACTAATGGTGGCGGACGGCCGTGAGCTACTGGTTGCCGCTTGGTGGGTGGCCTTATTCCCCGGTGTCGCAATTTTGCTCGTTGTGATGTCGATGAATCTCTTGGGAGACTGGCTAAGGGACCGTCTGGATCCCACGCAGAGGCAAGTGTAGATCATCGCTGCAAATTCTGGCGATACGGAGTTCGAAGCTAAAACCTACACACCTATTGCTTCAATCGCTGGGCAACTACCAATGCGGTGATGATGAGCTTGCGGCCGGCTTCGTTCATTGGCCTACCGTCAGTATCCAACCACCGATTTATTTGATAGTGAGATGGACTTGAGCTCAATGCGGGTTCGCCCGATTGAGAAGCGTAAGTCTACTAAAATCATTCGCCGATTGCGCCGGTTCCCCCATGCCTCTGTTCCCAGTTACAGGATTTCCCAACTGGATATTCGGCGGTCCTAGGTACTGCCGCGCCAGCAGCTCAATTCTACCTCCGCCTCATTTGAGCAACTTCCATAGCTTTGGGCTGTAGCGAACCCCCGGCCACTGTATAATGCGCAGGGCTTTGGCCGGCTCGAAGGCCTCATATGGCGGAGCCGCGTAACGGGTGTTCTGTCAATGTACAGGAACTTTAGGCCAGTAAAGGACGAAAATTCACTTCACAAGATCTTTAAGCCAGCGGATTTGTTGTTGTCCAGCGATTACGTCCCCTCAATTGAAAAGCGAATATGTCCTCTGGCTTAGTCGGCGGCCGCGAGCTATGCGGCCAGAGCCTCTGCTTTGGCGCGCTCCTTGGCGCTGAGCTTCTTGGTGGGTGGGCTCACGGCAGACGCGTACTTTTTCGCAGTGTTTTTGGCCATGCCCAGACTCCGGGCTATGGCCCGCAGGGAAAGTCCCTGCTCCCTGGCCAGCTGTACAGCCTCCCAGCGGGCCTGCTGGGTTGACCTGGGCGTCCGGTGCAACTGGTGGTGAACTGGCTTCCCCTTACCGCTCCGGCCCTCCGTCGCCCCCTCACCAGTCGATTCCAAGGTGGAGAGGCGTTCCCGTTGAGCCGCGTTCAGGTGGTTGTGGGCCACGCCGCCGGTGGCTTCCTGAAGCCCCGGACCGTGGGAGCAGCCGCTGTCTGCGCCCCACAGCGCCGAGGAGGGCGGCGGCCCCTCCTGAAAGTCAACAGCCTCACCATGGTACCGAATCATCAGCTCCCCGTCGGCCCGTTCCAGGACGTCCACCCGAAGACCGGCATAGCTGGGGCGCTCCGCCTCGGGCAGCAGTTGCAGCACCCGCCACTGGTACTTCACGGTGTTGTCCCTGGCCACCTTGCGGCTGTCCCTGAGGCAGACGGTCTCGGTCAGGGACAGTTCCGCCGGCACCGGCCGGTAGACCGTCTCCGGTTGCTCCGCCGCCACGGCGAAGCGGGCGTTGAACCGGGGAACTCGTTTAGGACCAGGCTGGCCTCGTCGATGAAGCTGGCCTGGGCCAGACGCAACTCGGTTACCAGCCGGTCTTGGAAGGTCTCCAGCATCCGCTCCACCCGTCCCTTTGCCTGTGGAGAGAGGGCGAATATCTGCTGGATGCCCAGCTCCCGCATCACCCTAGCAGCCCGTCCGAGAAACGGGGTTGGTGAGCCGTTGGGGGTATGATGGTACGGAGCATCAGACGATCGGAGCGGTCAATGAGCAAGACCTACCTTCCCTACGACCCGGACCAGCAGTTGCTGCTGCCGGCGGCCCTCCAGGAATGGCTGCCGCCGGAGCACTTGGCCTACTTCATCTCCGACGTTGCGGACCAGTTGGACCTCTCGGACATCACCGCCCGCTACGAGCAGGAGAGGCGGGGCGGCCCGCCCTACCATCCCAGGATGATGGTGAAGGTGCTGCTCTACGGCTACTGCACCGGCGTGGCCTCCTCACGTCGCATCGCCCAGAGGCTGCACGAGGACATCGCCTACCGGGTGCTGGCGGCGAACAACACGCCGGACTTCCGCACCGTCTCCGACTTCCGAAAGGACCATCTGGAGGCGTTGGGGGAGTTGTTCCTGCAGGTGCTGGAGTTGTGCCAGCAGGCAGGACTGGTAAAGCTGGGGCACGTGGCCCTGGACGGGACCAAGGTGAGGGCCAATGCCTCAAAGCACAAGGCGATGAGCTACGGGCGGATGAAGGAGAAGGAAGCGCGGTTGCAGGCCGAGGTGGACGAGTTGCTCCGCAAGGCGCAGGAGGTGGACGAGGAGGAGGACCGCCGGTACGGGAAGGACAGGCGTGGGGATGAGTTGCCGGAGGAACTGGCCTTCCGGGAGGGACGGTTGCGGAAGATAAGGGAGGCCAAGGCGGCGCTGGAGGCCGAGGCCCTGGCGGATGCGGAGCAGGCTGAGTCCGAGGGACGCAATCATCTCGGGGTGCCTGATGACAAGGCGCAGCGGAACTTCACCGACCCGGACTCCCGGATCATGCCCGGCCCGGGAGGGAGGGACTTCCAGCAGTCCTACAACTGCCAGGCGGTGGTGGACAGCGAGCATCAGGTGATCGTGGCGGCCTGTGCCACCGATCAGCCCTCGGACAAGGATCAGGCCGTGAGCATGATTGAGGAGGCCATCCTGAACGTGGGCACAGTCCCAAAGGAAGTCTCCGCCGACGCCGGATACTACTCGGCCAAGGCGGTGGAGGAACTCTACGCCCTGGGAGTGGACCCGTTCGTCGCGCCGGAGAGGACCCGCGCCACGGCTGGGTGCCGCCACCGGCGCCCCGTGGCCGCATACCGAAGGGGCTGTCAGCCAAGGACCGGATGCGGCGCAAGCTGCGGACGAAACGGGGCAGGGAACGCTACGCGCTTCGGATGGAGACGGTGGAACCGGTATTCGGGCAGATCAAGCAGGGCCGGGGCTTCCGGCAGTTCCTGCTGCGGGGTCTGGCTAAGGTGAACCGGGAGTGGCTGATCATCTGCGCCGGCCACAACCTGCTGAAGCTGTTCCGGTATGGGGCCGGGATGTTCGTCAAGGCGAGGGGAAAAGGCGCCACTGGGAACGACAGGGAGACGCGCCGGTCCATGGGCAGTGGGATTTTCAAGCGACAATCCGCAGGTGCCTACCCGCACCCCGCCAGAACCGTTGTCGCAGGGTAGTCCCGGCTGACCGACACCGCCAGTCGGTCAATCCTCAGACGGGCTGCTAGTACTCAGTCAGAGTGGTAATGACAGGCCTATCATATGTTGAATGGAATTGGTAGGGTTGCCAGAGAAGCTGTGTTGGTTGAGGTGTGGTATCCATGGTTCAGGAGAGGTATGCGGTCAGGCTGACGTTGGAGCAAAGGGGGCATCTACGGAGGGTGATTCGGTCGGGTAGGAGTTCGGCTCAAGCCAACACCCGGGCCCGGGTTCTGCTGAAGATAGACGAGGGTTGGCCCTTCGACAGGCTCAGGAGCTCCCCAAGTGGCGGCGGCTATGGAAGTGACGGAGCGCACGGTGTTCCGCATCAAGCGGCGCTTTGCCGAGGAGGGACTGGAGGAGACGTTGCACCGGCGCAATCAGGTCAACCGGCACCGGAAGGTGGATGAACGGGTGGAGGCCCATCTGATCGCCTTGGCCTGCACTACAGCGCCCGAAGGCCACGACCACTGGACCCTGCGCCTGTTGGCAGACAGGACGGTGGAACTGGGATTGGTGGAGTCCTTGTCCCACGAGACGGTGCGGCTGCACTTGAAAAAAACGCGCTCAAGCCGTGGCAGAAGCAACAGTGGTGCATCCCCAAGGTGAGCGCTGACTTCGTGGCCCACATGGAGGATGTGCTGGACCTGTACGCCGAGCCTTACGACCCAGCCAGACCGGTGGTCTGTTTTGACGAGAGTCCCACTCAGTTGCTGGCCGACGCCCGGCCGCCCCTTCCGGCGGAGCCGGGGAAACCCAGACGTGAGGACTACGAGTACGTGAGGGGCGGAACCCGCAACCTGTTCCTTACCTGTGAGCCCAAACGGGGCTGGCGCCATGTGGCGATAACCAGACAGCGTACCATGCAGGACTTCGCCCACCGAATGCGTTTGCTGGTGGATGAGGCCTACCCTGAGGTGCCGGTGATCCGCTTGGTGCTGGACAACTTGAACACCCACCGGATGGCGTCGCTGTACGAGACCTTCCCGCCAGCAGAGGCTCGGCGCATTGCCAAGCGGCTGGAGTTCCACCACACGCCCAAGCATGGGAGTTGGCTGAATCCTGTCCTGAGCCTGCCGAAGGGATGGCGGAGATCGAGTTCAGCGTCCTCGCCCGAGCCTGTCTGCGGGGACGCAACCCGGACGAGGACAGCTTGGAGCAAGCCGTCAACACCTGCGTCTCGGAGCGCAACGCCGCGGCAGTACCCATCAACTGGCGATTTACCACCAGGAAGGCCAGAACCAAACTCCGTAGGCTATACCCTGACACTTCTACTTTGACCGAGTACTAGCGAACTGGGTGGTTTGCACCGGCACCGGCTTCTGTCGGGCGTTGTACCTGAAGGCCGAGTGGCGATCGCTGTAGAGCGCCAGGGGGATACCCCACTGCTGGACCATTCCCTCCAGGAGCACCAGGTAGCCGCGGGTGTCCTCCGTGGTGCGGAAGACGGCCTGGGCAACCACTCCGGTTGCATCGTCGACGGCGATCAGCAGCGTCAGCTTCGGTCCCAGGTCCTCCAGCCAGGAGTGCTGACTGCCGTCGATCTGCACCAGCATACCCTCCTGGGGCATGCGCCTGCGCCGGAAGCGGTGCTGCGGGGAGCGGCTACTGCGGGGGGCTGCCGATGCCGGCCTTGACCAGAATGCGGCGAACGGTGGGGCGGCTCAGGTCGATGCCCTCGCGCTCCCGCAGCAGCTCGGTGAAGTGGCTGTGGTTTGCACCGGCGTAGCCGTTGATGGCCAGCTTCACCACGGAAGCAGCGGCCGCCTCGGGAACGGCGTTGTGGGGTCGGCGTCCCCGGTTCCCATGGGCCAGTGCGGCGGCACCGTCCTTGCGGTAAGCGGCGAGGAGACGCTTGGTATGACGTTCGCTCACTCCAATAATCTCGGCCGCCTGGGCGATGGGAAGCTGATGTTCCAGAACACTGTTCAGTACTTGAATCCTGGCCTGTTCCTGCTGATTCAACTTTACATCCCTCATGGGGATGACATGTTCGCTGAACAGTTAGCACATGACCGAATCGTAGAACATCAACACTCCGGAGAATCACATTTGACCCAGAGATCTTCCAGGAATTTATCGATAAGCCATACTGGGTCTCAGATCGCTTCTCGCTGCCGTTGGCGGGTGAGACAAGCGTGATCGCGATCAGCCGGACGGCCTTCGAGGATGAGGACTACGTCAGGCGGACCCTGCGCAATGGAGTCGAGGTCGTTGAGGAGATCATGGGGCAGGCCTAGCATATACCGCACGTCTTCGTAGTAGTGGATCCGGAATTCTTGGACCCAGAAGCAGAGTCCAAGAGAACAACGCCTGTGCTAGGGCTGAATTGGAGAGGGGTCATAAAGCTCAGGCATTTCGCCGGGGGCGTGTATTACCATGAGTTGGGCCACTTCTATTACCCTGGTTATCCACGCTGGTTGGGCGAAGGCGGTGCGGAGTTCTTGGAGACCTACGCTTTGAACCTCAGCGAAGGGCGTCTGCACAGAAGCATTGAAGACTCCAAGGCCAGCATCGAAAGGTCTCGGAAGCTTTGTGTCGCGCATGGTGCTTCCAATATCCATAATTGGAACCTGATATGGATGGAAGCACGCGAAAAGGATATTCCACTCCACCGAGACCTCAACTTTTGCGATTATACCCTTGGAGAAGCGTTCATGTGGGGTATGTACGACGGCATAGGGCGCGATGCAACATTGGCAACCATGCGGGACATATTCAATCTACCATTCCCGAGGTCGCTGTCGGAGGAGAAGGTTTATCGGAGTTTCCTCGCGAACGTGCCCGCTGGGAAGGAAGATGAGTTCCGGGAGATTTACTCGCGGCTGCATGGAAGGCCAATTCCGGAGGGATAGAATCGTAAGGCCAACGCAGACGGGACATACTCGGTGTGCTATAGGCGCCGCTGAGTGTACAAAATGCGAGCACTCACCCTTCGACAGGCTCAGGGTGAGTGGTTGCTGGCGCTGTGGGCGGGCTGTTGTGGGTGGGCTGTCGCGAGGGTGCAGTGAGACCGGCCACCCGAGGGGTAGACGGTCTCCGGAGTTTAAGCGATGCGGGAGCTAGCTGCCGTTGGTGTTCAGGGCAGGGAAGATGTGGTCCCGGAAGGCGGCCAGCTCGCCGGTGGCGAAATCGTAGGTGGCGCCGGTCATGAGGTACAGGTGGGTGAGGCCGGCATGCTCCGCATTCTTGACGCGCTCAGCGCAGTACTCGGGAGTGCCGATGAGGCCCATGTAGTCGCAGATGGCGGCGAGGGCATCGTCGGGCAGGAAGGAGCAGAGTTCCTGGGCTTTCTCCCAGTCCTCGGCGTGAGGGACGTCGGGGTAAAGGTCCCAGAGACCGGCAGGTAGCTCGAGGTCACCGACGTCGATACCGGCGGCCTTCAGCCAGCGCTGGTACGTGTCTTCCATCAGGCGGGAGACAGCCAGGGGGCGGGCGATCTCGCGGGCCTCCTTGAGGTCGTCCTTGATGATGGTGGTGGCAGTGAAGATGGTCTCCACGTCGTCCGGGTTGCGTCCAGCGGCGCGGGCACCATCGGCTATGATTTCACGGGCCTCGGACACTGCTCCGGGATGGATCCCGGTCATCAACAGAGCGCCGTCGGCGACTTCACCTGCGACTTTCATCACGCGGGGGCCGGTGGCGGCGATGTATACGGGCGGAGCGGGCGTCTCTCCGCCGTGCCGCATGCGGCTCTTGGCGTCGCCGAAGGAGACCATCTCGCCGGACATCAACTCCTTCATGGTGACGACGGCGTGGCGCATCTGCCTAACCGTGGCCGGTGGGATGCCGATGGTGGCAGTGGAGCTGTAGCCGCGGCCGATCCAGACCTGCACTCGGCCGGGGGCGAGCTCGGACACCGTCTGCGCCGCTGAGGCGACGACGGATGGGTGGCGAGTGGCCGGGTTGGTAACAGCCGAGGCGACGTTGATGTGGTCGGTGGCTTGCACTGCGGCAGCCATGCTGACGAAGCAGTCGCGCTCCAGCAGCTGGGAATCTAGGATGCCGACGCCGTGGAATCCGGCGTCTTCGCACTGCTTCACGAAGTCGGCCACCTCGGGGCCGGGCCGGCAGGGCGGCACCCTCAGGTCAATCTTGATGGACATGGTCTGCTCCTTCATCATGAAATCTGGCGCATGGTGCGCCGAGTATCCAGAGGTTTTCAGGGGTATTTGGCCGTCGCTTGGCCAACCACATTAATCAACTAGTGCCTGGTGAGTTCCTCGCGAAGGCGGCGGATGACCGTCTCTGTTTCTTCCTCGGTAAGGTTGAGGGGGTCGACGGCCAGTTCCTGGGGGCCGCCGAGCTGGTGCAGGTAGACCTGGGGGGTGCCCTGGGTCATGGCAGTGCCTACGACATCCCGGGAGGGGCCGCGCCACTCGTCGGTGAAGCGGATGACGGCGCAGGGAAGTAGGTAGTTATTGCTGTCGTGCTCCAGGGTGACGTTCAGGCCCGGAAGCTCGACCAAGGCATCCACCACGCGCTGCATCATATGGCGGTAAGAGGCCATCTCGGCCTCTTCGTCCTCCTCGACGAAGGCGGCGAGGGACGCCACAAGGCCAACGACTTCTTCCTTGGCGACTTTCATGCCACGTCCGAGGAACTGGGCGGGACTGGCCTGGGTGGCTGCGGCTTCGATCAGGTCGGCGCGTCCGACAAGGACTCCGCTGCCCTGGGGACCCCGGATGCCCTTGCCGCCGCTGTAGACGACCATGTCTGCGCCGTCTTTCAGGTAGCGATAGAGGTTGGCGCGGGGCGGTAGCATGGAGGCGGCGTCAACGATGACCGGAATGTCGTGGGCGTGGGCGATTTCACAGACCCGCTCCAGGGGCATCACCTTGTTGCTGGAGAAGGGAGCGCAAAGGTAGGCGATGGCGGCGGTGCGCTCGTTGATGGCGCCCTCGAGCTGCCAGGGGTGAGCGTACAGGTAATCGCCGAACTCCACCATCTTTGCCCCGGCGGCGCGGTAGGCCTGGTCGTAAGGGAATCGGTGCATGGTGTGGATGACGATTTCGTTCTTCAGCCCTTCCGTGTCGGGCAACTGGCGCATCTTGACCGGGTCGTTGCCGGCGATGGCGGCGGCGGCCTGCAACAGTAGGCCACCAGCGGCGCCGCTGCAGACGAAGCCAGCTTCGGCTCCGGTGAGGCGGGCCAGCTCCTTCCCCGCAGCCCGGTTGAGGTCTTCGATGTTGACCATCACCCGGGCGGCCTGCTCCATCAAGGCCAGGGTCTCGGGACGGGTGCGAGTCCCGCCGAGGCGAGTGATTGAACCGGCGGCATTGATTATGGGAGCAATGCCTATCCTCTGGTAGATAGCATCGACGTCCCAGGCGTTCATATGGTCGGCCACTGCTTCCTCCTACGACTTATGCCCATTCTGCGGCCCAATCCGGGCCATCCCGCAGACGATTGCGGCACATTATAGCAACATCAACCCAGCGGGGGTCTGTGGTAACATTTCAGCGAATTTCTGCAGGCCGCGAGGGCGGCAAAGGGCGAAAACGCGATGGTACAGGCTTCAGGCACGCTGGAATCCCTGATTACAAAGGCCAAGATCGGGCTGGTGGTGGTCAGCGCGTCGACTGTATCGGAGCTGAGGTACCCCAAAGTCGTGCCCGAAGTTGGCTTCCTCGCCAGCCGGATGATGCTAGGCGGCGACGGCGGCCTGGAGGCGCTGCTGGAGATGGAGAGCAACTCGTCGCGGGCAGTGGGGGAACTGGCCTCTGCGGGGGTAGACTCCATAGCATATTGCTGCACGGTGAGCGGGGCGCAGCGCGGGCTGGAGAAGGACCGCGAGTTCTGCGAAGACATGGAGCGGCAGTGGGGAGCGCCGACGACATCTACGATGCTAGCCGCAGCGGAGGCGCTCCTGTACCTGGGCATACGACGGGTGGTGCTGACCAGCCCATACCCGCACAGCTACCACGATGCTGAGAGCCGCTACCTGGCCGAGGCGGACATCGAGACCGTATATGCCGACGGCATGGGGTTCCAGGCTGCCAACGAGTTTGCCGCTGTGCTGCCTGAGGAGATTTACCGCTTCTCGCTGGACGCGTGGCGCCAAAGTGGGGGGAACGCCGACGGGCTGTTCATCAGCTGCATGAATTTCGACGCCATGGCGGCGGCGCAGGCCCTGGAAGATGCCATAGGCAAGCCGGTGGTTACGTCGCATTCCGCGACTCTGTGGCGGGCGCTGGCCCTGGCGGGCGTATCGGAGCCGGTGCACGGCTACGGGCGTCTCCTGGCCGAGGCAAGGGATTGTGCGGCATCCACCGTTGCGTAATCATACTATTCAGGAGAGACAAGCATGACCACAGCTGACCGTCTAAATTCCATGCCCCTTGGCGAGGCGATGTTCACCCAGAGGGCCATTCGCAGGTTCAAGAAGGACCCGATCCCTGACGATGTGCTGGAAGACATCATGCAGGCGACGATCCGGGCGCCGAACGGCGGCAACACCCAGCCCTGGCGCTTCATCCTGGTGAAGGACGACGAGAAACGAAGCAAGCTGGCAGAGTTGTACCACGAGGCTTGGTGGGCCAAGCGAGCCGATCAGGGGATCATGGGGCCGGAGGACATTCCGCCGGGCAAGAATTCCTCGCGGTCGGCGATGCGGATGGCCAACGAGATCGGTGACGCCCCGGTGATGGTACTGTTGTGCGCCACCACGAAGGGAGCGCAGGCGGCCGGATCGGTAATTCCGTCTGCGCAGAATATGCTGCTGGCGGCCCGGGCCTTTGGCGTCGGGGGGACTATCGCGACGCTACACGCGGTGGTGGAAGAGCGTGTGCACGAGCTGTTCGGCATTCCGGAAGAGGCGCAGGTAGTGTACTGCCTGCCGCTGGGCTACCCTCGGGGAGAGTTCGGTCCGGTACAGCGGAAGCCGCTGACCGAGGTCTGCGGGGTGGACGGCTGGAGCAACAGCTACCCCGGATAGGGAGTGGACCTACAGGTCTTGGGGCATGATTGGGTGACCTTACACCTGAAATGAATTCGAACATCAAGGGGCGCACAGTCGTGCGCCCCGTTTGCTGGACGAGATCAGGCAACCGGAGACAATGGAGAGCGGAGCATGGCAGTAAGGACCGGGAAGCAGTTCCTCCAAGGGCTAAGAGACGGGCGGGAGGTGTGGCTTGAGGGGGAGCGGGTCGAGGACGTTACGGCGCATCCGAAGTTGAATAGGATGGCGCATACCTTGGCGGACATTTACGACCTCCAGCACTCGCCGGAACTGCGTGAGCGGATGACGTTCGCCTCCCCGACGAGTGGAGACCCAGTGGCACTGTCGTACCTCGTTCCGCAAAACAACGAAGACCTGCTGCGACGACGGGCGGCGCTGGAGATCGTCGCCCAGTCCTGCCATGGGATGCTGGGAAGGACTCCGGACTATGTGAACATCCAGCTTACGGCTTCCAGGCAGCTGGCCGCCCTTTACGGAGAGAAGGACTCGCGATACGCCGACAACCTGAGGGCCTATCACGAGTACGTGCGGGAGAGAGACCTTTGCCTGACCCATGCGTTCGGGCACCCGCAGGTCAACAGGTCGGTGGCTCTGGCGGAGCTTCCCGACCCGTACGTGGCAGTCGGAGTGGTGGATACGTGCGCCGAGGGAGTTGTGGTCAGGGGTGCGAAAAACCTGGCGACGCTGGCGCCGTTTTCGGACGAGATATTCGCGCCTCTGTACCGGCCGTTGCGAGAAGGTGTGGAGGAGGACCGGAAATACTGCCTGGGGTTCGCGGTGCCATCGAACATCAAGGGGCTCAAGTATATCTGCCGACCTTCGCACGACCTCGGGCTGCCACTGGCGGACTATCCGCTTTCTGGGCAGTTCGACGAGATGGACTCGCTGGTGGTGTTCGACGACGTGGTGGTGCCCTGGGAGCGGGTGTTCCTGTACGACGATGTGGAGCTGGGGAACCGTACGGTTACCCAGGTGGCGCTGTGGCGGCACTACATGCAACAGGTAGCGGTGAAGAACATCGCCAAGCTGGAGTTCATCCTTGGTATCGTCCGGGGCATAACGGAGGGCATCGGCATCGGGGTGTATGGGCACGTCCAGGAGAAGACTGCGGAGATCATCGACACCATCGAGACCTGCCGGGCGTACATGCGGGCGGCAGAGGCGGACGCCGGGCCGCTGGAAGGGGCGGAGGGGATATGGCCCGCGCCGGAGCCGTGGATTGCCATGCGGCACTGGTACCCCGATGCCTACGAACGGGTGGCGGCCATCGTTCAGCAACTGGCAGCCAGCGGGCTGATGCTGACGCCCACGGAGGCCGATGTGACGGGGCCACTGGCGGACGACATTGCCAAGTACTACCAAGGAACGAACATGGCGGCACCGGAGCGGGTGCGGCTGTTCAAGCTGGCGTGGGACCTGATCGGCACGCAGTTCGGGTCGCGGCAGAGGCTGTATGAGCGTTACTTCAACGGCGACGTGGTGCAGCTGCGGATGCGGCGGTACGCACAGTACGACTATACGCGGGCGAAAGAGTCCGTGCGACGGTTCATGGAAGGGTTGTGAGGTTGCTGCGAGGGATTGCTTCCAACCGCTGAGCGTACTTGATGGAACCGAGGAAGCCGCCTAGTATTACAACGACAGTTCAAGGCGGGATAGTCCGAGATGCGCGCAAAGCAGACCGGCGCTTGGCGTGGGAGCGACTGGCTCGCTCGTTACTACACTGCGTCTGCTTCAGCCACAGTAGCAACTCCTCCGGCCCGAACCACTCCCGGGGCAGCATCCTCCCGCACCACCCGGTAGACCTGAGGACGGGTGATCCGGGGCATCTTTCCCCCCAAGCCTGTTGTAGGCTCAGCAGGAAGGCTCCGCCCAGCAGGCACAGGGCCACGTGATGATGCCAGCCCGCCCAGGTGCGGGTCTCATATTCGTCCAGCCCCACGTCCCCCTTTCCCGTCTCAAACTCCGTTTCTATGCGCCACCTGGAACCGCCCACGTATGCCAGGGTCTCCAACGGCGTATCCTCCGGAGCATTGGAAAGGTAGTAGCGGGGCTCGCTGCCGTCCAGGTTCCGGCGGTAGACGGCCCAGTGGATTTCTCCGGGCTTCCTTTTGCTGCTGGGCCGCACCCGCTGGGCGCTGAATGTATAGCTCCTCGGCCCCTGGCTCCCCTGGGCCACCGTGATCTCCTGCCAGGCATCCTCCGGCAATTCGCCACTGCGCTCCCCCATCGTGCGCCGCTGTCCGGCCACCAGCCTGGGCTTGGGAGGCCCACCCCGTCCCCGGTAGACCGGAGTGTCCACTCGGGCTCCACCGGCCACACTGTAAAGGCCTCTGGAACGTCCAGGACGTAGTGCATTCCCAAGGTCGCCAACCCGTTGCGGAAGGACGGCGACACGCCGAAGGCGTCGTCTGCCGCGACCCATCCGGCCCTCAGATGGCCCAACTCTACTGCCCGCTCCAGCATCTCCAAAGCCAGTCCCGTCTTCGACCGGTAGCTCCGTCGCTCCCCCGGAATCCCAGCCGCAGCACAACGGTCCTCGTCCGAGGTCCAGCTCTCCGGCAGATAAAGGCGCTTGTCCACCAGGGACCGGCCCAACGGGCTCACGTAGGCCAAGAACATCCCCGCCTGGCAGTTGGCCACCTTGCCCAGCCGGCCGCAGTACTGCCGGGCCACTCCCGCCGACTTCCTACCCTGCTTGGGAAAGTCGCTGCCGTCCAGGACCTACACCCCCTCAGGATGCTCCAGCCGGGTTCCCAGGTACTCCTCCAGCCGCCCTATAACCGCCTCATCGTCCCAGGGAGAGTCGGTGAGAAACCGCTGCATCCCCCGGGCGGACTCAGGAACCGTCTCCGATAGATTCTCGGCGTTGCGCCGCTCCCCGGATTGCACCAGCAGGGCTTGCAAATAATGGCTGCTGCGCTCCCGCGTCTCCCGGCGGCCAAACAGCCCAGCGAAGTAAACGTGAAACCCCTGAAAGTCCTGATATATCTGCTCGAAAGCTGCCGCATCCACTTCCCTGCCTCACCCGACCAAGCCTTCCCCAACCTCCCAGTGATCTTATCACGCCAACTGTCGTTGTAATACTAGGCCGGCGTCTCGTTTCGTTGGCCGGGTCCGCTGCTTCAGGTGGCCGAGGATGTGGTGCCACGCTCCTCGGCCTGGCCAGTTGCCATGGCCGTTAGGGAAGTGGTCGATGGGGAGGTTGTGGGCGCGGCCGCTGGAGTTGTCCGTGGCCGCGCATTCGTGAACGCTGGGGGTTCTCCTGAGGGCCGAGCTCCCGCGAGCTTCAAGCCGGGTATTTTCGGGTTTAGTTCGACCCGATGAGCACGCGACGGATAATCTTATGCGCCTTGCAATTGCAATCGATGAAACTGTCGCACTCAAGGACCTCATCGATCTCGGATGCCACTTCAGCGGCGCCGTCGGCGTAGCCGTCGTTGTAGCCCGACTCCGAGCGGACCCCGCCAAAGCTTTCAGCAAAAGCGTCGTCGAAATCCAGCTCGTCGGGTGCTTTGCTGTAGCCTGCCTCGTAGTCTTCGGGAAAGGCCTCAAAGCGGGCCCTTTCGTAGGGGTCGCCGGTCTCGCCCTCTGCCAGGCTCCCAAGTTCTGGAAATGTCGAATCGTAGGACATTTTTCCTCCTCCAGTCCAAGTCAATTGTCGGTCTTGATCTATCGTGAAGGGGGTCGAACAGTCAGAGCGCTTGCTTAAACGCAATTCTCTTGGGACGATCCCATAATCTTCGCTCCTTCCACAAACTCACTGAATGACTCGAGCTTGAATAGCCTTGCGAATACTATGGCATCACCGTAGCGTATCCGTGAATAAACCAAAGTAAACAAATTACTTCATCGGCCCCAGGAAGCTTCTAGACTGGGTACATTCTCGTTTAGTTAAAGGTGGAGAGCAGGCGGCGGACGATCTGGTGGGGCAAGCATCCGCAGTCGCTGATGTTATTGCATTCAAGGGCCTGAGCGATCTCGGAGGCAGCATCTGATGCGCCTTCAGCGAGGCCATCTTTGTAGCCAGACTCAGACCGCCCTTCGCAGTGGCCAGAGGCGTATCCATCGGCATAAGCCTCCAGGCGGCTCTGCTCGCCGGAACTCTCAGCGTGGCCAGCTACGCACCCAACTAGGTACGCCCTTAACCGGGCCTGCTCGTCGGGATCCTCAGCACGGCCTTCACAGTAACCGGCGGCATAGCCTTTGGAGTAGGCCCTCTCGCGGGGGTTTCCGGCCAGGCAATCAGTCGTCCCATTGTGTTCCGGCAGATTGGAGTCGTCAGACATCGTTCCATCTCAAAGGTCCCGTGCAATTCGAGTTGAACAGCCCAACTATTACTTTAGCAGTGCCATAACAGGCGGTATGTGAACTTATGTCAACGATTGCCCAATTTTGCGCGTCGGGGAGTTGGATACTGAGGGCGACCAGGCCAATGGGAATGACCGCAGTTTCAGCAGGGGACGCTGCTCACTGATTATCCGATCGATTCAATCGCAGCCATAATGGTCCAGCATGTTAGTATTACAACGACAGTTGGCGTGATAAGATCACTGGGAGGTTGGGGAAGGCTTGGTCGGGTGAGGTAGGGAAGTGGATGCGGCAGCTTTCGAGCAGATATATCAGGACTTTCAGGGGTTTCACGCTTACTTCGCTGGGCTGTTTGGCCGCCGGGAGACGCGGGAGCGCAGCGGCCATTATCTGCAAGCCCTGCTGGTGCAATCCGGGGAGCGGCGCAACGCCGAGAATCTATCGGAGACGGTTCCTGAGTCCGCCCGGGGGATGCAGCGGTTTCTCACCGACTCTCCCTGGGACGATGAGGCGGTTATAGGGCGGCTGGAGGAGTACCTGGGAACCCGGCTGGAGCATCCTGAGGGGGTGTAGGTCCTGGACGGCAGCGACTTTCCCAAGCAGGGTAGGAAGTCGGCGGGAGTGGCCCGGCAGTACTGCGGCCGGCTGGGCAAGGTGGCCAACTGCCAGGCGGGGATGTTCTTGGCCTACGTAAGCCCGTTGGGCCGGTCCCTGGTGGACAAGCGCCTTTATCTGCCGGAGAGCTGGACCTCGGACGAGGACCGTTGTGCTGCGGCTGGGATTCCGGGGGAGCGACGGAGCTACCGGTCGAAGACGGGACTGGCTTTGGAGATGCTGGAGCGGACAGTAGAGTTGGGCCATCTGAGGGCCGGATGGGTCGCCGCAGACGACGCCTTCGGCGTGTCGCCGTCCTTCCGCAACGGGTTGGCGACCTTGGGAATGCACTACGTCCTGGACGTTCCAGAGGCCTTTACAGTGTGGCCGGTGGAGCCCGAGTGGACACTCCGGTCTACCGGGGACGGGGTGGGCCTCCCAAGCCCAGGCTGGTGGCCGGACAGCGGCGCACGATGGGGGAGCGCAGTGGCGAATTGCCGGAGGATGCCTGGCAGGAGATCACGGTGGCCCAGGGGAGCCAGGGGCCGAGGAGCTATACATTCAGCGCCCAGCGGGTGCGGCCCAGCAGCAAAAGGAAGCCCGGAGAAATCCACTGGGCCGTCTACCGCCGGAACCTGGACGGCAGCGAGCCCCGCTACTACCTTTCCAATGCTCCGGAGGATACGCCGTTGGAGACCCTGGCATACGTGGGCGGTTCCAGGTGGCGCATAGAAACGGAGTTTGAGACGGGAAAGGGGGACGTGGGGCTGGACGAATATGAGACCCGCACCTGGGCGGGCTGGCATCATCACGTGGCCCTGTGCCTGCTGGGCGGAGCCTTCCTGCTGAGCCTACAACAGGCTTGGGGGGAAAAAGATGCCCCGGATCACCCGTCCTCAGGTCTACCGGGTGGTGCGGGAGATGCTGCCCCGGGAGTGGTTCGGGCCGGAGGAGTTGCTACTGTGGCTGAAGCAGACGCAGTGTAGTAACGAGCGAGCCAGTCGCTCCCACGCCAAGCGCCGGTCTGCTTTGCGCGCATCTCGGACTATCCCGCCTTGAACTGTCGTTGTAATACTAGGAGCACGCGAGGTGAACCCAGAAAGGCTGGCCGGTGAGTCGACTATTCGGAGATACCCAGTAAACGGGCATGTGGCGCCGCTAGGAGGGGAGGCGGCGGTACCGGAGTTGCTGCCCTCCTCAGTTGAAGAGGTCGCGTATGCGATCCAGAAAGCCGCCCCGGCTGGCCCCGCGTTCCATGAAGCGGGCCCACTGCTGCTCGGCGGACTCGGAGCGGCGAAGGTCGCGGGCGCGCTCCTTCATCAGGTCGAGAATGCGGTCCTCTTCTCCCTTGTCCAGCCAGTAGCCGTGGTCGTTGGGGCAGTGTTCGATGGGCAGGTTGTGAGCGCGGTAGTTGAAGACGTCCATCGCATCGCCGCAGTGGGGGCAGGCTCGCTCACCGGAACGGCGGGCGTAGTCACGAGTGCCCTTGAGCACTTCGTCCCGGTTGGCCGTGTCTTCCAGCAGGTCCATTTCGTCGAAGTCGAGCCACAGGCCCTTGCACTGGGGGCAGTGGTCGACTTCCAGGCCCCGATACTTACGCTCGTCGAGGGCTACGCTGCAGTCGGGACAGTTCATTCTAAGCTCTCCGGTCTGGTAGTTCACCGCAGGAAGCGGCGCGTTTTCAGGTGCAATTGTCAGTGCAATTAGAGTAACAGATTGCGACCCGAGATTCCCGAATGGAGTCCTCCAGTCCGGGCTACAGTCTCTCCCGGGCCAGCCGCGCGCCGGCAACGAGGGCGAAGAGCTTGGCCCTTGCCGCGGACGGGCTGAGCGGCACAAAGCCGCAGTCAGGGGCGGCCTGGATCATCGTTGGGTCGTGATGCCGGGCGGCAGCAAGGAGGCGCGCCGCGATTCGTTCCGGGTCTTCCACCGCTTCGTTGGCGTTGTCCACGCATCCAAACAGGACGGTTTTTGACGGGCACACAGACAGGAGAGCGGGGTCGAGTCGGGGGGCCTCGAACTCGAGGGCGAGTTGGTCGACTTCGGATCGCTCAAGCTCGGCCAGGATCACGGGGTAGCTGGGCTTGATGGGACGTGGGACTCCCGGGATGGTGTAGCTGTAGCAGACATGCACGGCAGTGGTTGCCCTGAGGCCCTTCATGCAACGATTGAGGGCCTCGATACCCCAGTCGGCCACCTTTTCGGGGTAGCGGCTGAAGACCGGTTCGTCGAACTGAATCACCGCCGGTTCAAACTTGTCCAGTTCCAGGGCTTCCCGGTTCAAAGCCTCCGCGACGGCCATGGCGAAGTCCGGCTCGTTTCCATAAAAATCGTCGTAGATAGAGTCAACGACGGTCATGGGCCCCGGGAGGGTCATCTTGACCGGGTGATTGGTCTCGACCTTCAGGAAGCGAAGGTCGTCTACAGCGAGAGGGCCAGGCCAGGCGACGGGGCCGACGCAGCGCCCGACCTGGGCCAACCTGCGACCGTCGCGGATCCATTTTTCGGCCAGGGTCTCGTAGTCGAAGCCGGTCAGGCGGCTGGCGATGTAGGTAAGGTAGGACTTCCGGCGCTGTTCACCGTCCGAAATTATGTCTAATCCGGCGGATTCCTGGGCGTGGATTGCCAGCCTGGTGGCGTCGTCCTGGGCCTGGGTCAGCAGATCGCCCTCGAACTGCCAATCCCCACCGCTGCCGTGATGGTCAGTACCCGCGTCAGCCAACTGGCGCTGGCTGTAGAGCCAGGGAGGCTTGGGCATGCTGCCGACAACGGTGGTTGTGAATGCTGCAGGCATGACATTCTCTCAGGACCAGGAGTCAGGATTTGCAGTACGGTCAGCTCATGACCCGGCGGAAGAAGTCCATGGCGTTGCCGCCGATGATCTTGCGAACGTCATCGTCGGAATGACCACGGCGGATGAGACCACGGACGATGTTGGCGCCGTCGGCGGGCGATTCAAGGCCGTTGAGATAAGGGGCCGGAAGCTGGGCGGGGCCATCCCGGCCCAAGACCACACGGTGGAAGGCAACGTGGTCACCGACGGTGGTGTCGGTCCCGATGCCGACGTGATCGACGCCGACCAGCTTGACCATGTAGTCGTAGTGGTCCAGGACGCACTCGATGTCCTGCTCGGGGTCGTCGCTGAGGGAGTTTGGGACGGCGGTTATGCAGACCAGGCCGCCATTCTCGGTGCAGGCCAGCAACTCTTCGTCGCGTCGGGTACGTCGGTTGGGGCGAAGGGTGTAGGCGGCGTTATGGCTGAAGGTCACCGGAACTCGGGAGAACTCAATGGCGTCAAGGGCGGAAGGAGTAGAGACATGGGACAGGTCGATGGCCATACCGAGGTCGTTCATTCGCCGGACGACCTCGATGCCGAACTCGCTGAGGCCGCCGGGGTTGCGTTCATTCATGCCGTCGCCGATGTAGTTGCGGCGGTTGTAAGTAATGCCTGCCAGCCTAACGCCCATGCTGTACAGTGAATCCAGCCGGTCGATGCGGTTGCCAATGGGCAGGTGCTCGAGGGTGGGAAGGAAGCCGACGTTGCCCTGCTGCTTGGCGGCCTCAATCTCGGCGGCGTTGCCGACGCGGGTGATGCCTTCCTGGGACGCCACGTCTGCCACCATGTGTCCGACCTCGGCGGCTACATCCTCGTACTCTACGAAGGACATGTCAGTGGTGCTCTTGAGGCCAGCAAAGACGTTGGAGGTGGTGACGGCTGTCCAGCTTCCTGCCCTAGCCGCTTCGTAGCCCCACTCAAAGCGTCCGATACGGACGTGGTCTATCAGCTGTTCCATAACCTCGGGCAGCACGAAGGGATGCTGGTGGACGTCGATCATGACGGCGTCTTCCATGATGCCTTGGTAGCGCGTTTCCTCGCCGGCGTCGAGAGGAACGCGGGAGGAAGGGACGCGGCCCACCTGACTTGCCAAAGGAATTCCAGCAGCCATTTCAATTCTCCAGGGTGTTGGATGTCCGGTCCTTGTCGCGCGGCGAGCTTCTTTGAACAGAAAAGGGCGCACAGCAATGGGCCCCTACTGGATTGGAGATATCAGTTGACGGAGATGGGGGCGCCGGTGCCGCCGGTCTGCTCATTGACGAGGAAGGTGGCTTGGTCGCGGCCATAGACTGTTTCCAGCTCGGCGTCGAAGCGCTGTCCGCCCAGGCCGCCCATGACCTCGTAACGGCCCTCGGTGAAGAGACGGCCCTCGAAGCTGTCATGCTTCACCTTACGCTCGGTTTCTCCGGCGAGGTACATCTCGACGGCCTGGACCATGAGCTCGCTGAATTCCTCGTGGTTCAGGTAATTGGCCGAGCGCAGGAACACGTAACCCCAGCGAATGCCGAGATGCTCCATCATCATGGCAGGGCCTCTGGCACGGGGCAATAGGCCAATGGGGAGAAAAGTATCGGCATATCTTGATATGGGACCAAGGCGGAGATTCTGGGAAAACTGTATGCAGAAGCCGTCCGTTCGTCAAGCTGGCGACACCTGAGAACCAAGGCCGCTACCCGGATGGTGGAGGCGAATGGGCGCCGTCCTCCCTAGTATATGTTATCCCTCCCTCAACACAGTGCACCGGGGCAAGGAGGCATCGCCACCTTCCGGGCATCCTGCATGGGGAACAAATGGAGGCGGACCCAACGCTTCAAGCACGCCCCAGGGACTGCTGAATTGGAGGCCTGGCGAGCAGTCGAAGGGTTGCTGATTTGCCAAGGCGGATGCTAAGCCCGAATCCACCGATAGAGGACGTCAGGTTAGCGACCTGAAGTGGTCAAAGGGTGCTCCTCTGAATCTGGGATAATGGTTTTCGAGAAAGGAAACCGACCCCAGAAAAGGAGCACCCAATTGATGCTACCACGCAACCATCCCGACCGTATTCGCATCGTCTTTGACGACCACCGTCTGGTGGCCAATGCCGGCCTGCTCCTGCCGGCCACTCTCGCCCAACACCTGGGCCTGGGGGAACTCGTAGACCATCACCTCAATCTCGGCAGCGCGCCGGGCCGGGCCAACGCCGGCGACAAGATGATGACCCTGGTCGCCTCTGCCCTGGCTGGCGGCGATTGCATCGACGACGCCGATGCGCTGCGCGCCGGTGGGACGGCCGGTGTTCTCGACTGTAGGGTCAAGGCGCCATCCACCCTGGGCACCTTCCTGCGCAGCTTCCGCTGGGGCCATGTCCGTCAGCTGGACCGGGTGATCCGGGAACTGCTGGCCCGGGCCTGGGCCGCCGGGGCGGGACCCGGCGACGCGCCGTTCACCATCGATCTGGACTCCACCATCTGCGAGACCTACGGACTGGCCAAGGAGGGGGCGCGACACCACGGCTATACCGGCAAGCGGGGCTATCACCCGCTGTTGGCCGTGGCCGCCGGCACCGGCGACGTGTTGATGTCCCGGCTGCGCGAGGGCCGGGCCAACACTGTTCGGGGCGCCGCCCACTTCCTGCGCGAGACGGTGGGACGGGTGCGCTACGCCGGCGCCAGGGGCCGACTCACGGTGCGGGCCGACAGCGGCTTCTATGCCCACGCCATCGTCGCCGTCTGCCGCAAGATGGATGTCCGCTACTCCATCACCATCCGCCAGCACAAAAGCCTGCGCAATCTCATCGAGGCCATACCCGAGACGGATTGGACGCCCATCCCATACTGGATGGACGGCGCCGCCGATGTGGCCGAGACCACCTACACTCCCTTTGAGAGTGAGGCCGGCGCCGCGCCGGTGCGGCTCATCGTCCGGCGTGTGAAGCCCACGCCCGGTTCCCAACTGGCCCTCTTCGCCACCTACAGCTATCACGGATTCATCACCGACCGGGACGGGGAGACCCTGGAGCTGGAGGCCGACCACCGCCGCCACGCCGAGATCGAGAACGCCATCCGGGACCTCAAGTACGGCGTCGGGCTGAACCACCTGCCGTCCGGCCGATTCGCCGCCAACGGCGCTTGGCTGGCGGTACAGGTGATGGCCCACAACCTGGCCCGCTGGACGGCCCGCATCGGCTTGCGCGAGCAGATCGTGACCACCAAGACCCTCCGGCGTCGGTTCTTCGCCCTGGCGGGACGGACCACCCGCTCGGCGCGCCGCCTCACTTTGCATCTTCCCAAGCATTGGCCCTGGGAAACCCAGTTCAGCAGCGCCCTGGCCCGGCTGCGAGCCATTCCACTCCCCGCCTGACGGCGCTGTCCGCAACCGCCCCAACACCTCCAAACTCGCGTCCGCCCCGCCCGCGAGTGCATCCTGCTGCGTCCGATCTCACTATCACGCGATTCCCAGCCTCCATAGACCGCTCTCCAGGTCCGGTGCGGCTACTGAAAACCCTCGCGGGGTCACATCGGTCCAATGGAGCCCAGGCTTTCTCCCTTGCAGGCTCCCTCATCCCAATTTGCCCAGCATTCACGCCTCCCATCGGTGGATTCGGGCTAACAGGGCATAAACCGGACACGCAGCCGCATCGGGGAGGGATTTCCCGTCAAATGTTTGATCCCTTAAGCGCCAGTATTCCGTCCCGATGAGGAACACCACTGGCCTGGCGACCCTATGTGTTCTCGCAGTGATTGCCTCCGCATTGCTGGTCGGATGCGGTCAGTACGTGTTGACAGAGCCGGCACCCACTGCGGTGAGCGAAAGCGATCAGTCGCCGGGCCTTCCACCAACGGCGACGAGGATGGAGCGGCCAACGGTTTCGGAACTTCCCACTGCTACGGTCCTGTCAGCAACACGGGCAAGAACCACCCTGGAAGCGCCCTTAACACAGTATCCAACGGCGACGCCTTTTCCGCCCGGATTTACAGGATTTTCAGTGATTCCGCCGTCGGGGCAGGACGCCAGTGTGACTGTAACGGGGTGCTCGAGACCCGAAGGCACGTTGTTGCGGGTACGGATTGAGAAATTGGAAGAGCTGGAATGGGTGATAGACGGGGAGCCTTCGGAGGAAGACGAGGACGGCACGGCACGGGAACTCTCCACCATTGAAGACATGATTACGTTGGCCGCAGAGTGCCCAGCGGTGTTCCGGGCCCTTATCAACCTGGAATCGATGCGGGTCGGAGGGGAGAACACGAGGTGGGCGCGGTGGGTGGTGGTGAACAAAATGCTGCAGATAGCGAGGGTGGACGAAGAAGCCGCGCTGGAAATTCTCGAACTGCCCTTCCTGAATACGCTGGAGCATCTGGACGGCCTTACCATGGAGTTTTTGCGGGACGTTTTCGTGGCCACGCATGACGACGGCCTTTCCCTGATTGCCACCGGGGAAATCAAGAATCCCGAGACGAGCTCCCTGCCCACCGACTTCTACCTCACATACCTAAGATCTCAAGGGCCGGCAGTTTCCGAAGCCCTGGATTCGCTCCAGTGGTTTGCCGATGGACTGGACCCGTTCTGGGACGAGTTTGACCCCTCGAAAACGCCAGGCAACCACTACGAATCTGAGACAATCATGTCTTTCGCTTCACTGCATCTGATGTCGCCGCGGGCATTGCTTCCAATGATCAGACGGCCGTGGCTACAAGAGTCGATACACTCCATTAATTACACGGCCCTGGTCAACGTGCTCGACTTTGCGTATGACTCTCCGGAGGCGACGGCCCAAATCGCAGGGATGGACTTCCTGGACACGCTGGAGAAAGAAGACCTCACAATTATGCAGGAATTGCTGGACCTTAAATGGGATGACCGGGGACTGTATTATCTGATCCTGTCTGATCCAGCGCTGTTGGGAGACCACTTTTCCTCCGCCAGGTAAGAGGGATTAACTATTCCCGGGGAGATGCATAGCCGATTGGGCCGGCGCAGGTTTGCTTCCGTTGACATTGGCTGGCCGCGCTCCCTACACTCGCGGACAGTTCAACACAAGAGGTTGGCATGAGGCGTTTTGAGTACCTGGAGGCGCGCACGCTGCGGCAAGCAATACGGATGCTGCAACAGCACGGGGAGAAGGCGCGCATAGTGGCAGGCAGCACCGACTTCCTGGTGCGGTGGCGGGCCGGGTTCTGGCACCCCGAGTATGTGGTGAACATCCAACGCATCCCGGGAATGAGCAGGGTAACCTACAGTCGGCGCAACGGGCTGCGGCTGGGGGCGCTCGTCACAATACAGACGCTGGAGCAGCACCCGGCGATCCGGCAGCACTACCCGGCACTGGCCGCGGCGGCAGCCTCGTTCGCCGGGGTGCAGGTGCGAAACCTGGCGACGGTGGGCGGCAACATCTGCAACGCTTCGCCATCAGGGGATATGCTGCCGGCCCTGCTGGTATACGGGGCAGAGTGCCGCGTGTCGGGACCCGACGGACACCGGCAGGTCCCGCTGGATGAACTCTTCACGGGGCCGGGACGGACGGTGTTGGAACAGGATGAGGTGCTCACCGAGATATCGCTGCCGCCACCCCTAGCAAACACCGGGGCACTGTACATCAAGCACAGCCCGCGGGGAGCTATGGACATCGCCACCGTAGGCGTGGCGGCGGCGGTGACGGTGGACCGATCGGGCGTGTGCACGGACGCGAAAATCGCGCTGGGGGCGGTTGCGCCCACGCCGAAGCGGGCCTCTGCCGCCGAGGAAATGCTGCGTGGGCAGATGCTGGGCGCCGAGTTGCTACAGGAGGCAGCGGAGCAGGCGATGGCAGAGGCGGCGCCGATCGACGACGTTCGAGGGACGGCCGGGTACCGCCGGGCGATGGTCGGGGTTCTCGCGCGCCGAACGCTGGAACAGTCGACGTCCGCTGCCACCGGGGACATCCTCGGCTACGAAGACCACCGGAGGTTCGCAATTCAGGGGACATTCTGAACGATCTTATGGTCTTCCTTTAATTCAACCGGCAATCTCAATTTGAGCAGGACGGCAACATGAAGAGAGTTGTCCAGATAACGGTCAACGGGGTGGAGCGCACGATACTGGTGGAGCCGTATTACTCGCTGCTGGACATGCTGCGGGACGAGTTGCACCTGACAGGTACGAAGAAAGGATGCGACGAGGGGGACTGCGGAGCGTGCACAGTGCTGCTGAACGGGCAGCCGGTGACGTCGTGCCTGGTGCTGGCGCACAGCGTTCACGACGCCGGGGTAACGACGGTTGAGGGGCTGGCACAGGGCGGGGAGCTTCACCCGGTGCAGCGCAGCTTTGCCGAAAACGGCGGGTTGCAGTGTGGGTACTGTACACCGGGCCTGATCATGGCGACCGTTGGTCTGCTCAATGAGAATCCAGACCCCACCGAAGAAGAAGTAAAATTCGGTCTTGGCGGGAACCTGTGCCGGTGTACCGGCTATTCCAAGGTGATCGAGGCGGTGATGGCCGCAGGCGAGAATACCCAGCTCGAGAATGCCAGGGAAGCGGAGTAGCAGAGATGGCAGAGTTCAATGTTCTGGGCAAAAGCCACGTTCGCGTCGACGCGTTCGACAAGGTCACTGGCCACTCCATCTACGCCGGCGACGTCTACCTGCCGGAGATGCTGATGTGCAAGGTTCTGACCAGCCCGCGCAGCCACGCCCGAATCGTCAGCGTCGACACGTCCGAGGCGGAGGCGCTGCCGGGAGTTCGGGGCGTGATCACCGGCAAGGACTTTCCCGATGTATTCTTTGGCTCCGGGGCGCTGCGGGACCGCAGGGTCATGGCGCGCGACGAGGTGTTCTACGTGGGGGAGCCCGTGGCAGCGGTGGCGGCCGACGACGAGATCACAGCGGTGGAAGCGCTGTCGCTAATAAGGGTGGAGTACGAGGATCTGGACGCAGTCGTCGATCCGGTGGCGTCGTTGACCGGGAGTTCGACCGTGGTCCACCCGGACTTGGAGGACTTCGAGGGGTACGGCTTCGCACTGGGCGGCAATAACTGCACCATGCTGGATGCTGACCGGGGCGACGTGGACGCGGCCTTCTCCGATGCCAACCATATCATCGAGGAGACGTATCACACGCAGCCTATCAACCAGGGATTCCTGGAGCCCATGGCATGCGTAGCCAACGTGGAGGCCAACGGACGGCTGACGGTCTGGGCGTCGACGCAGGGGCCATACCAGGTGAGGCAGCAACTGGCATCGGTGCTTAACATGCCCATCGGCAACATCAAGATCATCGCAATGGAGATGGGCGGAGGGTTCGGAGCCAAGCTGCGGCTGGCGCTGGAGGCCTTCCCGGCGATGCTGGCGATGAAGACCCACCAGCCGGTGAAGCTGGTCAACACGCGGGAGGAGACTTTCACGCTTAACGGGCCGCGACTGGAAACAAACATCTACCTGAAGACGGCAGTGACCAATGACGGGAAGATAACGGCACGCGAAGCCCGGAGCATCTTTGACGTTGGCGCGTACCTGGGCGCTGGGCCCAACTCGGGCGTGGGGCACGGACTGGGTGCCTACAACATCCCCAACTTCAGACTGCGGTCGTACGGGGTCTACACCAACAAGGTTTACGTTGGTTCGTATCGCGCTTCGGGCGTGGCCGACATGACTTTCGCTGTCGAGTCGCACATGGATGAGATCGCGCACAAGCTGGGCATCGACCCGCTGGAGTTCCGGCGCAGGAACGCGTTGGAGGAAGGGGACATCGGTGTCAGCGGGGCACGCATCCCGCGCCACGGCCTAGCCGAGGTGATGGACGCGCTTGAGGGGAAGATGGACCTACCCCGAGCCAATCGGGGCACAGTCCACGATTCCGGGAACGAAAGGATGGCCCGGGGAGTCGGCATAGCCGTCGGGGAATGGCGCAGCGGCAGCGGCCCGTCGACGGCGTCAATCAGCTTAAACGAAGACGGAACCGTGGGTCTGCTGACTGGCTCGGTCGACATCTCGGGCAGCGACACCTCGCTGGCACAGATAGCCGCAGAGGTGCTGGGCCTGGAGCTGGAGCAGGTGATTGTCGCCAAGCGCGACACGGACCTTGCTCCGTTCACGGGACCGAGCGGGGGCAGCCGGATCGTGTACAGCCAAGGCAAGGCGGTAGAGATGGCCGCCGGGGATGCCCGCGACAAGCTGCTGGCCCTAGCCGCGGACCGGCTGGGAGTGCAGGCCGATGCACTGGAGTGCGAGGGCGGCACGGTGTACGTGATGGACAACCCGCCGCAGTCCATCGGGCTGGGCCAACTGGCGCGGATGAGCCTCTCGTCGCGGGGCGGCCCTATCGTTGGGACAGCCTCGCTGTCGAGCATGCCCTACAACCCGGTGTTCAACGCCCAAGGAGCGGAGGTCATCGTGGACAGGGAGACCGGGCAGATCAAGGTCACCCGCTTCGTCCAGGCGCAGGACGTGGGACTAGCCGTGAATCCGATGGGCGTCGAGGGTCAGCTGGAAGGCGGTGCGATGCAGGGGATTGGCAGGGCGCTCAGCGAGGAGATACTGATCGACCCGAACACCGGGCAGGTGCGAAACCCATCGCTGGCGACCTACCTGATGCCGCTGGCCATCGACATGCCGGAGTTCGAAAACGTGCTGGTGGAAGTGCCCAGCGAGGATGGGCCCTTTGGGCTGCGTGCGGTCGCGGAACCGCCGGGATTCGGGCCTCCTGCGACAATTGCCAATGCCATTTTCGACGCCGTGGGGGTGCGTATCCGAACGCTGCCGCTGAGCCCGGAACGAGTGCTGGCAGCAATGCAGGGCAGGGAACCTGAGGATTACGGCATAAACGCGGAGGTGCTGCGCGCCGCCGAAGCGTAGAAAAACTACCCGTTTTGTGGATGGCGGCCACCGGAACAAAAGATAATGGGAGAAAGATGGACCCCGCGACTACGTTGCATTGTCGCGGGGTCTTCGATTTTCCTGCATGGATCCGATGCGCCTAGGTCAGTGCTGGGCTAGAAACTCGAGAAGGAGGCCGTTCCAGACCTCCGGGCGTTCCCAGAAACCGGCGTGTCCCGCGTCGGGGAGGGAAACGAACCGGGACGTCGGGATGTGCGCCGCCAGCATTCGCATCAGTGCCGGCGGGGACAGCAGGTCGGCCTCGCCCGACAGGACGAGGGTGGGGACGCGCATGGTCCGCAGGCGGGCGTAGGTGATGGGCTCGCGCAGCGGTTGCGCCGGCAGTGGGCCGTCGGGCCTGCTCGCCTCATCGATTTCCAACCAGCGCTGGGCGCCAGCGGGGTTTGTGCCGCGATAGGAGGGGCCGAGCTCGCGCAACTCGACGGGCAGGTTCTGGATCTCCGGCGGCCTCAGCCGTCTCTGGACCTCCAGGTATTCCTCGTTCTGAACGCCGCCGATGGTGTTGGCGACGACCACGCTTCGCACTCGTTCCGGGTGGGACAGAGCGTAGTCCAGGGAGGGGATTCCGCCTGCTGCCGTGCCGACCAGGTGGACCCGGTCCAGCGAGAGGCTTTCAATCAGTGCGTGCAGGTCGTCGCCGACGAAGCCGGGCTGGTGTTCGGGGTCGGTAGCCCGGGAGCGTCCCCAAGTGCGGCGGTCGTAGGTTATGCAGCGATAGCCGGCGGTGGTGAAGGCGGGCAACTGGAAAACCCAGCTTTCGCAGGTACCGGAGAAGGCGTGGAGGAAAATTACCGGCGTGCGTTCACTACCGGTGTCCTCGTACCATAGGTCGACGCCGGGCAGAGATAGATAGGGCAAGGCTGCGATCCTCCTGGAATTGGTCGCGTGAAAGCATTTACGGTGCGGCTCAGCTTACTTTGTGCCATACAGGGGAACCAGACTGAGCAACGGGGGCTACGGGTTCCAGCGCCTGGGGATTCTGCCTTTCTATACTTCGGCCAGCGCCGCGAAGGAGGGCTCTGGCATGCCTTCGGTCCATGTCGGATCCCTGAGTTCAAGGCGGTTGCCGCTGGGATCGAAGAAGTACAGCTCGCGGCCAGTGAAAAAGCCCCTGGCCCGGTAGGTCAAATGGTCGATCCTGATGTTCTTTTGATGGAAAACCCGGCAGGCTTCGTTGAAGATTTCAGAAGATACGGTGAATGAATGGTGCGCCCCTCCATCCTCCGACAGGGTGCCGTCCACCGCGCTGGAACGCTCGCAAAGAAGGATGTTGTGGTCGCCAACGTTGAAACAGGACATGGTGTTGTTGCCCAGCCTGCCCTTTGGAGTGAGACCCAGCAACTCCCCATAAAATTCTTCCGCTTCATTCAGGTCGTTCACGGGGATAGACCAGTGGGTTACGCCTTCAATATTCAAAACCGCCATTTTGCCTCCTGTTTGCTGCCTGGGTTTTGGCTTGAGGCCCACCATGGACTGGCTAGGCGAGCAGTAAGTCTGCCGATAGAGAAGTCGCATAGCCGCGCTGCCTCTGGCCCATTATAAACACGCGAAGGACGGCTAACACGCTTCCGTATTCGAGAAGACTCGGACAGGTTGCCGGGCAGAGCCGAGGCGGTCGCAATGGGCCGAGTTAGTGTGGCGATTTCGCGGCGCCATGGAGGAACATGGCGGCTAAACTCGAATCCACCGATGGGAGGCGTGAATGCTGGGCAAATTGGGATGAGGGAGCCTGCAAGGGAGAAAGCCTGGGCTCCATTGGACCGATGTGACCCCGCGAGGGTTTTCAGTAGCCGCACCGGACCTGGAGAGCGGTCTATGGAGGCTGGGAATCGCGTGATAGTGAGATCGGACGCAGCAGGATGCACTCGCGGGCGGGGCGGACGCGAGTTTGGAGGTGTTGGGGCGGTTGCGGACAGCGCCGTCAGGCGGGGAGTGGAATGGCTCGCAGCCGGGCCAGGGCGCTGCTGAACTGGGTTTCCCAGGGCCAATGCTTGGGAAGATGCAAAGTGAGGCGGCGCGCCGAGCGGGTGGTCCGTCCCGCCAGGGCGAAGAACCGACGCCGGAGGGTCTTGGTGGTCACGATCTGCTCGCGCAAGCCGATGCGGGCCGTCCAGCGGGCCAGGTTGTGGGCCATCACCTGTACCGCCAGCCAAGCGCCGTTGGCGGCGAATCGGCCGGACGGCAGGTGGTTCAGCCCGACGCCGTACTTGAGGTCCCGGATGGCGTTCTCGATCTCGGCGTGGCGGCGGTGGTCGGCCTCCAGCTCCAGGGTCTCCCCGTCCCGGTCGGTGATGAATCCGTGATAGCTGTAGGTGGCGAAGAGGGCCAGTTGGGAACCGGGCGTGGGCTTCACACGCCGGACGATGAGCCGCACCGGCGCGGCGCCGGCCTCACTCTCAAAGGGAGTGTAGGTGGTCTCGGCCACATCGGCGGCGCCGTCCATCCAGTATGGGATGGGCGTCCAATCCGTCTCGGGTATGGCCTCGATGAGATTGCGCAGGCTTTTGTGCTGGCGGATGGTGATGGAGTAGCGGACATCCATCTTGCGGCAGACGGCGACGATGGCGTGGGCATAGAAGCCGCTGTCGGCCCGCACCGTGAGTCGGCCCCTGGCGCCGGCGTAGCGCACCCGTCCCACCGTCTCGCGCAGGAAGTGGGCGGCGCCCCGAACAGTGTTGGCCCGGCCCTCGCGCAGCCGGGACATCAACACGTCGCCGGTGCCGGCGGCCACGGCCAACAGCGGGTGATAGCCCCGCTTGCCGGTATAGCCGTGGTGTCGCGCCCCCTCCTTGGCCAGTCCGTAGGTCTCGCAGATGGTGGAGTCCAAATCGATGGTGAACGGCGCGTCGCCGGGTCCCGCCCCGGCGGCCCAGGCCCGGGCCAGCAGTTCCCGGATCACCCGGTCCAGCTGACGGACATGGCCCCAGCGGAAGCTGCGCAGGAAGGTGCCCAGGGTGGATGGCGCCTTGACCCTACAGTCGAGAACACCGGCCGTCCCACCGGCGCGCAGCGCATCGGCGTCGTCGATGCAATCGCCGCCAGCCAGGGCAGAGGCGACCAGGGTCATCATCTTGTCGCCGGCGTTGGCCCGGCCCGGCGCGCTGCCGAGATTGAGGTGATGGTCTACGAGTTCCCCCAGGCCCAGGTGTTGGGCGAGAGTGGCCGGCAGGAGCAGGCCGGCATTGGCCACCAGACGGTGGTCGTCAAAGACAATGCAAATACGGTCGGGATGGTTGCGTGGTAGCATCAATTGGGCGCTCCTTTTCTGGGGTCGGTTTCCTTTCTCGAAAACCATTATCCCAGATTCAGAGGAGCACCCTTTGACCACTTCAGGTCGCTAACCTGACGTCCTCTATCGGTGGATTCGGGCTAAACGATAGCCACCGCCGTGACTTCAAACAAGAGTTCGGGTATCAGGCGATCGTGCGGGCCGGGCCTGCGGATGCGGTGCATCGAGACTCCGGTGGCGGAGGGGAAGCTTTCGCCGAAGAACTTGCGGCGCACCTCCCCCACCCGCCGGTAGGTGGACAGTCCGTTGGGCGGGACCCACTCGATGGTGTTGACCACGTCATTCATGGAGTAGCCGCCCTCGGCTAGCACGCGCGCCAGGTTGCCGTAAGCCTGGTCAGCCTGAGCAACAATGTCGAAGGGAGCAACGACGGAGGGGGTGGTGTGGTCGACGCCGGCCTGCCCTGACAGCTGCAGCATGCGACCCTTCTTGACTCCCGGAAAATGGGTCGCGCCTTCGTAGCTGGGCTCCCAACCAGGCACCTGGATCTCTTCCCGGTTTCCGCCGAGCACCGCGACCGCCTCAACTTCCACGTGGCCTTCGGGACGGAGCAGGCGATTTACGGTGATGCCGGTGGTGGCCGGGTATTCACCTTCGAAGAAGTCTCGGCGGGCATTGGCGGAGCCGCTGTCGTACTGGAGCCAAGCCTGTGGCGAGACGTACTCGAGGGTCTTGACGATGTCGGAGGGAGCGACACCGGCAGATTGAAGCACGCTGCCCACGATATCGTAGGTCAGGCCCATCTGGCGACCAGTGTCCTGGGGAAAGGAGGCCTGCCCGTCGACCTCTTCGTTGCCGATGAAGCCGGAGGTCCACAGGGTGTCGCCGGCAATCACGCCGGGTACGTAGGTGAGGACGCCGTAGCGGTCGTAGCCGGGGTTGACTGCGCGCTTCTCTCCGCGCACCGCCACCGCACTGACCTCGAGCAGGGCGTCGGGCCGAAGCAGCCGCTCCACGCAGATGCCGGTGGACCCTATCGGAGTGCCGCTCAGAAACTCGCGGCGGATGGCGCCGGTCTCGCGGTACTGAGGCAGGGCGGAGGGGTCGATGTAGTCGACCGTCTGCACCACGTTGTCGAAAGCCATTCCCGCGGCTTCTAGGACCACTCCCAGCTTTTCATAGATGACCCTGGTCTGGTCGAGGAGGTCGCCTTTGCAGACAACGGCGCCCGCCGCAGGGTCGTACTCGCTGGCCGTCTGTCCCGCCAGGTACAGGATTCCGCCGCTCTCAGCTCCCAGGCAGAAGGTGTAGCGGTTCAGGTCCAGCCAAGGGAATTTCTGCGGGTCAACCTCGACAATGTTCCTGGGCATGACAACTCCACGGTCAGGATAGCTCAGCCGATGGCTCCGGTAGATACCAGCCGGTCGTATTCCCCGTCGGACACCTGAAGCAGCTCTTTCAGCACCCACTGATTATGTTGACCAAAGGTGGGCGCGGGGCGCAAGTCGTCGACCCGCTGCCCGTCCGCGGCCCAAGGAAGGGAGAGTACGGGGCGGGTTCCGGCCACAGGATGCTGCAGCGGGACCACGAAGCCTCGGTCCAGCAGGTGAGGGTCTGCTAGAACCTCGGCGCTGTCCGACACCGGGGCTGCCGGAACTCCGGCGGCCTGCAGGGTTGAGACCACCGTCGCGACATCCAGGTCTGCTGTCCATTCCTGCAGGAGGGCTTCCAGGGCGTCCTGATTTTCCAGGCGCGCTTCGCGAGAGGCGAACCGGGGATCGTCAGCCCAACCAGCGTTGTTGCTGGCCTGGGCAAACGCCCTGAACTGAGCGTCTGTATCCACTGATATTGCCACCCACTTCTCATGACCAAGGCAGCGAAACACGTTGTGGGGAGCTTTCCGTCCGTCGCGATTTCCCGTTCTCGGTTTCTCCTTGCCGGTGAGGGAATATTCCATCACTGCTTCCGGAATCATGCCGGTCAGGGCCTCGGTCATGGACACTTCGACGAACTGTCCCTCGCCGGTACGGGAGCGGTGGTACAACGCTTCGAGAACGGCCAGGATGCAGTAGCAGCCAGCGAAGGCATCGGGGATAAGACCTCCCAGAACCCTGGGGTGGGAGTCCGGATAGCCGGTGACCTCTGCCAGGCCACTGAAGAGGTTGATAACGCTGTGAAATCCGGTCAGGTCCTTGAAAGGGCCACTGCGACCAAATGCGCCAAGGGACATGTAAATAATGTCGGGCCGCAGTTTCTTCACAACGTCGTAACCCAGCCCCAGCCGCTCCATCGCCCCGGTGGCGTAGTTTTCCACCAGAACGTCGCTGACGCTGATGATGCCCTTGGCCAGTTCCAGTGCGTCAGAATTGGACAGGTCCAGGGAGCAGCTCAGCTTGTTGTTGTTGACCAAGTTGAAACCGCCACTGCGGTTTATGCCGAACTCTCCGTCGGCCATGGGCGGCCACACCCGGGTGGTGAAGCGGGACTCGGTCTCGACCAGCACCACCTCCGCTCCCAGCCAGCCCAGCATCTGGGCCGTGAACGGGGCGGCGATCACCTGCCCGAAATCGGCCACGCGGATTCCCTGCAACGGCAGCGGCGAGGAGTTCATCGGTCGTCCAGTCCGGCGGCCTTGGCGTTGGCCTGTCTGAGGAATTGTTCAGATACGGACTGTGCCTGCTCTTCGGAGTAGCCGAGCCAGTCGTGCAGTACCTCGGCAGTATGCTGGCCCAAGCGAGGCGCGGGACGGAAGGATCGCCAGGGGGTAGCACTCATGCGGATAGGGTGGCCAGGGAGTTTGAAGCTACGTCCGCCGGGACTGGTGAACGCCTGCAGAGAGTCCCGCTCGGCAACGTGTGGCGACTCCATCATCTGGCCGACGGAGTAGGCCGGGAAGCAGGGTACACCACGTTCCTGGGCCAAGCGGGCAATCTCCTCGCCGGTGTGGGACATGGTCCATTCCAGCATGAACGGCTCAAGGGCGTCCCAGTTCCGGGCCCGCTCCTGGGCGTTGGCGAACACCTCTAGATCGGCCCAGTCGGGGTTGCCAGCCGCCTCCATCAGGCTGCGCCAGTGGCCTTCGAGGACCGCCATGATGACCACGTAACCGTCCTTACAGGGCATATACACGTTCGGCATCAGTCCGAAACCGGGAGGCTCCCGCGTCTTGGCTTCGTGGTAGGAGGCGTGGGCCAATTCGTAGGGCATGACCGCGGCCACCCCCTCCTGCAGGCTGAGATCGATTTCACAGCCCTGGCCGCTGAACTGCCGGGCCAGGAGGGCGGCGACGCAGGCCGCCGAGCCCAGAACGCCGGTCATCAACTCGGCAATCGGAGCGTTGGCCCGGAGCGGGGGTTCCTGTGCAGGGTCCTGCACTCCGTCGGGAATTCCGGGCGTGCCGAAAGATAGTCCGCCGGACGCCAACGCCGTAAGCTCGTCTCCCACGAAAGCGCTGTTCGGCCCCGACAGGCCGAAGGGCGTGATGGCGGAGACAATCAGGCTGGGGTTGAGGTGCTGGAGTGCCTCGCGGCGCAGACCCTGGCGGTTGATCTCGGCGCTCTGGCCTCCAACAACCAGCATGTCGGCCTTGCTCACCAAGTCCTCAAAGGCCGCCTTCTGTCGCGACTCGGCTAGGTCCAGTGTCATGCCGCGCTTGTTGGCGTTGAGGTAGAGGAACATCCCGCTCCAGTCCGGGTCCGGCTGGCCGTCGGGGAAAGGGCCGTACTGTCGGTGTGGGTCGCCGGCAGGCGATTCCACCTTCACCACGTCGGCTCCGGCATCCCCCAGCAGACGGGCGCAGAAGGAGGCCGACGCGATCTCGGTGTATTCAAGGACTCTCACGCCAGCGAGAGCGGCCGGGGGAGTCAGGCCTCCTTCTACGTCCGGGCGCATTGGTGTTAACCCGAACCGTGGCGCAGCGGGAGTTGCACCAGCGCACTGGCCGGTTCCACTACGCGCTCGCCTCGCTGATTTACAATCCACAGATCACACTCGGCGAGGCCGGGTCCCTCGTTGCCATCGCCCTCCCGGTACAGTCCGGTAACCACGCCCCGGCAGGCCAGGGAATCGCCCGGGTAGACCATGACGCGATTGCGGAAGGCCAGCTTGCGCAAGAAGGCGCCGGGACCGGCCCAGTCCTGCACTTGCTGGGCCAGAAAGGCGCCCAGCATCTGACCATCCACGAATGGGTCGGGGAAGCCCAGTTCCTGAACATATGGGGCGTCGTAGTGGACGCGGATGAAGTCCCAGGTGGCAGCGCCGTAGGCCATCATGTGGACGGCGTCGATCTGCTTGTGCAGGGGCGTCAACTCGTCGCCTACAGAGACGTCCTCAAAGGACCGGCTGGCGATTTCTGTGGCACTCATTCCGGTGCCTCGTCCCGGTAAAAGAGAGTCTCGGTGTTGCGGGCCAGCAACTCGCCGCACTGGTTGTGAAAGGTTGCTTCGATCACCTGGAAGATGAGCGACCCGGAGCGGCCGGTGCGTTCGTACACGTCCTTGACCAGCCACCTTGCGGTGAGGACGTCGTCGGGGTGGACCGGCTGGAAGAACTCGTACTCGTTGCCCCCGCGTAGTCCGGTCAGTTCGCCAAAGGAGCCGCGACCCAGGAGATCGCCGCGCTCGTCCATGTCGCTGTCAACGTACTGCCACGTGTCGCAGACCAGCGTCGGAGGTGCGATAACGTCCCGCAGGCCGTGGGCGGCGGCATGCTCGCGGTCGGAATAGAGGGGATTGAAATCACCGATGGCCAGGGCATATTGCCGAAAGGCCGACCGCCCAATCGCGTCGGGCGCTTCAAAGACCAACTCCCGCCCGACTGTGGCCTTCAACCGTTCCAGCAAAGAGGCTGCCATATCTTTTCCCGATCGCTACCGGCCCTGGAAGTCCGGATCGCGGCCTTCCAGAAAAGCGGCTAATGCCTCCCGGTGGTCCTCGCTGGTCAGGGTGAGCACCTCGGCCTTGGCAGCTTCGTGCAGGTGCTCTTCCAGCGATTGACCCAGTCCCCGGTAGACCATTCCCTTGATCAGCCGGTTGGCCACCGGGGCTTTTCCGGCGATTTTGGCGGCAAGTGCCATCGTCTGTTCTTCCAGCTCTTCGGTGGGCACCAATCGGTTGAGCACGCCCAGCCGCAGCGCGTCCTCAGCTTCCAGCCACTCGCCGGTGTAAAGCAGCTCAAGGGCCCGGTTGACTCCCAGCGCTCGAGGGTAGAGCCAGGCCCCGCCGGTGTTCGACACCAACCCCATCTGCAGGAAGGCGTTCATGAACCGGGAGCGGTCGCAACCTACGCGTATGTCGCAAGCCAACACCCAGTCGAACCCGTCGCCGATGGCCAGGCCATTGATCATCGCGATGGTGGGCATCTGCAGTTGATGGAGCTTGATAGTGACTCCCTGCGGGCCGCTGCGGATGAACTCGTAGGTCTGGTAGGGCTCCAGGTGCCCCAGCAACCGGTCGCCCTCCTGCCGCTCTTCCTTGATGTCTGCGGAGGCGCAGAATGCTCGGCCGGCACCGGTGAGCACCAGCACCCGCATCTCCCTGTCGGAGGCGACGTCATCCAACGCCGAGTTCAACTCCTGGAACATCAGCTGGTTCAGCGCGTTGAGGCGCTCCGGGCGGTTGAGGGTGAGCCGGGCTACGTGGTCTTGCTTTTCTAAAATGACGGTCTGATAAGCCAAGTCCGTCCTTTCGACTCCGCACACTAAGAGAGGAGCGTTCGATGAAAATGTGAGTCGATTCTGGTAGGCGTGCCGCGCGATGTCAAGGATGGCCGGTGTAGGACGATCTCATCCGGTGCGTGGACGTAATCCCACTGAGAATATACCGGCCTAGCTCGGCTACCCTGCATAGTTTTGATACGTAAAAGAGAGATTCAAACGTGATGCGGGATCCTCAGCGGGCCAGGCCGCAAGTCAGCAGTTTGAGCCAGCTGCGTAGACATGAGAGGTGAGATCGGGGGCTGGAGACGAGTTGGTCGGGTCAGCTATCCGTGCCTGTCATCATAGCCGTGAACCGTCGCTGCATTTCCTCCGGCGTAACCTCGTCGAGAAAATGGGCGACATTCCAGCGATGGCCGGAAGGGTCACGCAACCAGCCCGACCGCTCGCCGTAGAACTGGTCCTCCGGTTCGCTCTCGATCTCGGCGCCCGCCTCGGCCGCGCGACGAATCACCGCGTCGGCATCATCGACTTGCAGGTGCATCGTGACAGAGGTGCCACCCAACGTCAGCGGCACCAGAATGCCATATTCAGGGAACTCTTCAGCCAGCATCAGCGTCGTACCGCCGAAATCAAGCACGGCGTGCCCAATGCGTCCGTTGGGATCCGTCAGTCTGAACTTCTCGGTCGCCCCGAAGACAGACTTATAGAACTCGATGGCCCTAGCAGCCCGTCCGAGAAACGGGGTTGGTGAGCCGTTGGGGGTATGATGGTACGGAGCATCAGACGATCGGAGCGGTCAATGAGCAAGACCTACCTTCCCTACGACCCGGACCAGCAGTTGCTGCTGCCGGCGGCCCTCCAGGAATGGCTGCCGCCGGAGCACTTGGCCTACTTCATCTCCGACGTTGCGGACCAGTTGGACCTCTCGGACATCACCGCCCGCTACGAGCAGGAGAGGCGGGGCGGCCCGCCCTACCATCCCAGGATGATGGTGAAGGTGCTGCTCTACGGCTACTGCACCGGCGTGGCCTCCTCACGTCGCATCGCCCAGAGGCTGCACGAGGACATCGCCTACCGGGTGCTGGCGGCCAACAACACGCCGGACTTCCGCACCGTCTCCGACTTCCGAAAGGACCATCTGGAGGCGTTGGGGGAATTGTTCCTGCAGGTGCTGGAGTTGTGCCAGCAGGCAGGACTGGTAAAGCTGGGGCACGTGGCGCTGGACGGGACCAAGGTGAGGGCCAATGCCTCAAAGCACAAGGCGATGAGCTACGGGCGGATGAAGGAGAAGGAAGCGCGGTTGCAGGCCGAGGTGGACGAGTTGCTCCGCAAGGCGCAGGAGGTGGACGAGGAGGAGGACCGCCGGTACGGGAAGGACAGGCGTGGGGATGAGTTGCCGGAGGAACTGGCCTTCCGGGAGGGACGGTTGCGGAAGATAAGGGAGGCCAAGGCGGCGCTGGAGGCCGAGGCCCTGGCGGATGCGGAGCAGGCTGAGTCCGAGGGACGCAATCATCTCGGGGTGCCTGATGACAAGGCGCAGCGGAACTTCACCGACCCGGACTCCCGGATCATGCCCGGCCCGGGAGGGAGGGACTTCCAGCAGTCCTACAACTGCCAGGCGGTGGTGGACAGCGAGCATCAGGTGATCGTGGCGGCCTGTGCCACCGATCAGCCCTCGGACAAGGATCAGGCCGTGAGCATGATTGAGGAGGCCATCCTGAACGTGGGCACAGTCCCAAAGGAAGTCTCCGCCGACGCCGGATACTACTCGGCCAAGGCGGTGGAGGAACTCTACGCCCTGGGAGTGGACCCGTTCGTCGCGCCGGAGAGGACCCGCCACGGCTGGGTGCCGCCACCGGCGCCCCGTGGCCGCATACCGAAGGGGCTGTCAGCCAAGGACCGGATGCGGCGCAAGCTGCGGACGAAACGGGGCAGGGAACGCTACGCGCTTCGGATGGAGACGGTGGAACCGGTATTCGGGCAGATCAAGCAGGGCCGGGGCTTCCGGCAGTTCCTGCTGCGGGGTCTGGCTAAGGTGAACCGGGAGTGGCTGATCATCTGCGCCGGCCACAACCTGCTGAAGCTGTTCCGGTATGGGGCCGGGATGTTCGTCAAGGCGAGGGGAAAAGGCGCCACTGGGAACGACAGGGAGACGCGCCGGTCCATGGGCAGTGGGATTTTCAAGCGACAATCCGCAGGTGCCTACCCGCACCCCGCCAGAACCGTTGTCGCAGGGTAGTCCCGGCTGACCGACACCGCCAGTCGGTCAATCCTCAGACGGGCTGCTAGCGGCGTTATTGACCTGTAGGTATGCGACCAGGTGATGGATCTTCATTGCGGCAGCTCACTACTTTCTAACTAGTTTATCTTGTGGACGCGGTAGCGGCATCCCATGACCAAATTCCTGCGGGTGCCGGCTGAGCCTGGCGAAGACGCAAGAGTGCGTCATTCGAGGACCCGGTGGAAGCAGCGCCTTCCAAAGGCACGGCCGAATGGACAGTAGATTGAGAAGAGCGAGGCACGGTGGAGGGATAGTCACTGGCAGGCCAGGAACTCGCCTTGCCTGGCACCTGATTGAGCGCTAACCCAGACCTTCGTCAGCGGTTGGGGGACGGATACAGTCTCAGGAAGGAACGCTGAGTCTGAGCGTCTTGGGGCTGTAGTCCAATTGCCGGTCCTTGACCGACTCCGGCGGTCTGCAAAAAATTGGAGGGGAAACTACACATTGCAGGAGAAACTACACTCGTAGGCGCAGCAGGGACCGCAGCCGCGGCGCGGCCCTTCCGCGCGCACTCCGGGATGGGTGCCCCGCCAGGCTAGGTAACCATCCCGACAATCCCAGCTACATTTTCGCCGAGGCGGGAGCTGGGTGCCGGAGACCGATGGAGCGGACGAGACGACGCCTAGATTGGGCTTGCCCTCGCAGAGGCACAGCAAACATAATGGGGATTAATCTGTCCGCGCACCCGTGGGGGGCGAGGCGTTGCTGCCCGCTTGGGGATGGAAAATCCTCCGACCATGTCAGGTCAGAGGGGCAAGGGGCCAGAGCGGGGGTTGATCCTCTCCCATATCAGATCAGAACTTCCCAGAGAAGGGTTCGCAATTGGGCCGGCTTAGGCCCACTATTCGAGGCCTACGTGTACTGTAGGGAGTGCCTCACCGTTTGGCACCTCGACATTGGTCTCATTGGCCGGACGCGATCTTCTCTCCACTTTATGGCTTCCTGACCCTTGAGAATCGCCCGTCGTTGGGGAGTTTCAGGTTATGCAAATCGACATCGGTGAATGGCAAATACGGAGCTTCCGCCCTGAAGATGCTGGTGCCCTGACGAAGTACGCCAACAACCGCAAGGTGTGGATCAACTTGTCGGACAGATGGCCGCATCCCTTTAGTCGTGAGGACGCGGAGGCATGGATTCAAGAAGTCATGCAGCGGAAGCCGGAGACGATCTTCGCCATCGCTTCGGCCACCGAAGCCATTGGCGGCATCGGCCTAGAGTTTCAAAGCGACGTTTATCGTCGTTCGGCCGAAGTGGGGTACTGGGTGGCCGAACCGTTCTGGGGTCAGGGCATCGCCACTGGGGTCTTGCAAGCGTTGACTGAGTACGCTTTTTCTGAATTTGACCTCGCGAGGATTTACGCTTACGTCTATGAATGGAACCCGGCATCGGCCCGCGTGCTGGAAAAGGCAGGTTTCGGATACGAGGGTCGTTTGCTCAAGAGCGTTACTAAAGATGGGCGGACCGTAGACCAACTCCTTTATGCATTGGTCCGAGAATAAATTCCCCTGCCAACTATTCCAGCCCCTAAACCCCGCGACAAGCCTCTCGCAGCACGGTTGCGCGTTTGCCTGAGTCGTCAACTCGAGGTAAAACCCCACCCACTAAGGTGTCAGATTGGTGGGAGAGTCTTGCAGCTACATGCAATTGACATACCTGAGGCCCGTCCGAAACATAGCCTGCGTGGGCTCCCCGGTCGAAGCGGGACACGCTTCGCACGCCGGGGACCGGGTATGCTTACAGGACTACCATCCACTCAAGCTCGGTTCTGGGTACAGTCACTGTAGGACCACTTTCCCCAGCCAACGTACACTGTAGACAGTGCTCATATACTGGTCGTATGGTCGCACTAACGCTAACCCATTAACTCGACCCAAAACAGAGGTTAGTTTTATTGAGAGTTCCGATGGTGGCCTAACTAGACAGCGCGACCTTCAAGACCTACCAACACTCCAAGCAGCCATCTTCGACTGTAGAACAAGGGCGCGATTGCAAGCTATGGGACATACCAAAGCCTTCCCGATCCCACAATATTTCAACTGTAATGTGCCCGAGCTCTTTGGATGGCGCGGCTCTACGGCCTTTCTCGGTTTGGTTGATTCAGGACACTTTTGGAGTTACAAACGCGGCCTGTTACAAAAAATTTAGAGTGGTGACTGAGGCATAGCGGAGGATCCTTATGGCAGTGGTTTCACTAGAGATCAAGAAGCAGCGACCCTTCGACAACGGGATAGAGTTCGGCGAAGTCGGTTCCTATCAGCAACTGGAGGGCACGGCCCACTTCGCCGTGGACCCCGATGGTCCCAGCAATGCAATGATCACCGACTTGAAGCGCGCGCCGCGAGACGCTCGGGGAATGGTCAGTAGCTCAGCGGATTTCGTCATTCTGCAGCCGACAACTCCCAACTCAGGAAGACATCGCATCCTGTTTGACGTGGTAAACCGGGGCAACCCCATGGCGATGACAAACATCAACAGTGGGACTGGGCGCTTGGACCCTGGGACTGGCTTCCTGATGCGCGAGGGATACACCGCGGTTTGGTGTGGGTGGCAGTACGACGTACCGGATGTTGAGGGAATTTCGCGCCTTGATGTGCCGGATGCCGTCACTGATGAAGGCAAGCCCATCATCGGGAAGATGAGTGTGGCTTTCCAGACTCAAGCCCACCTTCAGGTGAATTCTCTCTCAGACCGACTGCACCGTCCGCATCCGACCATAGATGTTAATGACCCGGAGGCCGCCCTACTGGTTAGGGAGCATGAATCCGGTCCTTCGCAGACCATCCCCTGGGACAGATGGTCGTTCGCCCGCCTTGAGGGCGAGCGTGTGGTCCCTGACGATTCTCACATATACATGGAGTCTGGATTTGAACCTGGGAGGATCTACGAGATTGTCTACACCACCATTGGCGCACCGGTTGTCGGAATGGGGCTGCTGGCTCCCCGTGACCTGGTGTCATTCCTGAAAAACGCCTCGACGGAGCAAGGGAACCCGTGTGCTGGCGACATAGAGTTTGCCTATGCTTTTGGCAGGTCCCAGAGCGCAATGTTCCTCAGGGAATATCTCTATCTGGGACTGAACCAGGACGAAGAGGACCGAATCGTCTTCGATGGGCTCCTACCCCTGGTTGCCGGTGGCGGACGTGGGACGTTCATAAATCAGCGGTTCGGGCAACCGTCGCCTGGGCCCAAAGCCGGAATGGGAGGCCAGTTTCCTTTCCACGACACGGCGCAGACCGATCCAGACTCCAGGCTCACAGACGGGTTGTTGGCCTGCCTAGAGACCAAAGGTAATGTCCCCAAGATTTTCTTCATAAACACTTCCGCGGAGTACTGGTGGGGTACTGCAGCGTTGATTCACACATCTCCCGACGGGAAACGTGATCTGAAGCCCTCGGAAAACGTCCGCGTTTATCACTATGCCGGCAACGCCCATATTCCCGGCAAGATGACGCTGGCGGAAGTGAATTTGAGTGCCTTTTCGCTCGGACAACACCCGACTAACACAGTCGATTACAGACCGCTTCTCCGCGCTTCATTGGTGAACCTAGACCGGTGGGTGAGCCTGGGAGAAGAGCCGCCACCCAGCTGTCATCCGCGACTGGATGACGGTACGGCTGTCTCGCCTGAGACCATCGAAAGCACCATCCGCGCGATACCGGGAGCAAACTTCCCGGAGCATCTCCGACATGCATACAGGGCGGATCTCGGTCCTAAGGTGGGAGAAGGGATTGTTACCAACGTGCCCCCGGTTCTCGGCAAGGCCTACCCGTGTTACGTCCCGCTTGCTGACAAGGATGGGAACGAACTGGCGGGAATCAGGTTGCCGGATGTCACGGTTCCCCTTGCGACCCATGCGGGTTGGAATCTGCGGCATCCTGACCATGGCGCTCCTGGCCTGATGATGGCTCTCGCTGGTTCATCTATCCCGTTCCAAGCTACGAGAGCAGAACGGGAGTCGCTTGCCGACCCCCGCCCTTCCATCGAGGAGCGTTATCCCGACAAGAAGGTTTATCTCAGCCATGTTAAAGAGGCCGCGAAGTCTCTTGTAGACCAGGGTTACCTGCTGTTGGAAGATGTGGAGACGGTAGTGGCCCAGTCCTCCGAAAGCTACGATGCATTGACGGTGGTGCGTGGTGAGGAACCTCAGTTGGTAAATAACGAATAACGTAATGCATGGCGGCAATCAGGGAGATTTACGTACATAGTCGCTTGTTTTCAGGCTATAGCGTTATAGCTATCGTGCATTTCGTTGACAAACTTTCACAATTCTATTTACACTCCGCTAAGAAATTGTGATGGCCAATCTTGGTTGGTCCACAGCGTCAATGTGGTCGTTTGCCTGCGGGCTCTAACTTGTGAGTGCTCTGCCGGGAAGCGTTGATATCAATGAGCTAATCGGAGGACCAAACAATGGGAGATAGAGATTCTGCCCTGATGGCGCACCTAATGCGACGCGCCGGGTTTGGAGCGCCACCTGAGGAAATAGAAGCCAGGGTATCCAAGGGATACGCGGCCACAGTGGAGGAACTTCTGCACCCCGAAGGCCAACCTGATGGTCTGAATATGGATGTGTTGGAGCGGTACTTCATCGACTGGAGGGACTTCCTGGCCAGTGGCCCTGCCTATATGGCATGGCGGATGGTTAATTCCAACCGCCCACTACAGGAGAAGATGACTCTCTTTTGGCATGGCATCCTGTGCACGGCCAACAGCAAGTTGGAGAACCAGCTTACGCAGAAAAAGTACTTTGAGATGCTTCGCGACTGCGGTCTGGGAAGCTTCAAAGACCTCCTGGTGGAGGTCTCCAAAGACCCCTCCATGGTCTACTACCTGGACAATTGCCTGAGTCATAAGGACGCGATCAACGAAAACTGGGGCCGTGAGTTGCTGGAGCTCTTCTCTATGGGTGTGGGTATGGATGGCCAATTCAACTACACCGAGGAAGACGTCAAGGAATGCTCTCGCGCCTTTACCGGTTGGACCCTGGCCAATTCCATCCCAGTGTTCCCTTACGGTCGCTACGAGGCGAGATTCCTCTTCAACCCCGATGACCACGACGATGGAGAGAAAACTTTCTTGGGAGAGACAGGTCGCTTTAACGGCGAGGATGTTATCGACATTATCGTCAAGCAGCCGGCAACGGCGCGATTCCTGTCCCGCCACCTCTACAGTTTCTTCGTAACTGACGACGTCCAGGTGCCGTCCTGGATAGAGACTCCTCCTATGGATCCGGACACCATCAAGCTCCTGGAAGAGGAGTATTACCGGTCTGGGTACAGCATACGTTCCATGTTGCGGGTGCTGTTTAACAGCGACGCTTTCAAGCAAGCTCGCTTCACCAAGGTAAAGAGCCCCGCTGAGACTGTAGTCGGCACGATGCGTCTGGTCGGCGATTTCCAGTCCCCAAGGCCCGGCTTTGACCTCGTGTTCAACGAAATGCGGTATATGGGACAGGAAATCACCAACCCGCCTTCCGTGGAAGGCTGGCATACCGGCAAGGAATGGATCGATGGCGGGACTCTGGTGGAGCGGATTAACTTCGTCGCTGACCAAGTTGGTAACGTGGCCCTTCCAGGCGTTCAGGCCATCACTGCCAAACTCCGTTCAGAAGGCCCTGATATCTCGCCGGTGCTCATGGTGGAAAAGTGCCTGGAAATGCTGGGGCATTATGAACTGCCCGACGATACCCACGATATGTTGGTGACCAACGTAGCAAAGGGAGGAGGGTTGAGCACCGAAGATGGGGATTTCGACCAGAGGGTCGCGCAGACGCTTCAACTCATTGTGGCTACCCAGGAATACCTGATGGCCTAGCCTGCCCGAAGGAATTGGGGCCAGGCCGCAAAAACAGCTGAAAATTAATCGCAATCTTTGGGGGATTAATGACTTCGAGCAAAAAAGATCCGGTAATGGTTGTCCTGCAGTTGTCGGGAGGGTACGACGCCTTGAATACGATCGTCCCGTATTCCGACCCCTATTACCAGGACAACAGGAAGTCGCTGGTTGTTGACCCCGATCAGGTTCTACCCATTGACGACAAGGTCGGGTTCAACCCGGTGATGAGCCCGATAAAGGAGCTATACGATCAGGGCAGGGTGGCCGTTATTCAGGGGATAGGGTACCCCAACCCGATTCGCTCACACTTCAGGTCGATGGATATATGGCATACATCGGAACCCGACAAGATCGGGACCGAGGGGTGGATAGGTCGGGCCATTCGGGACCTGGACCCCCACAAGGAGAACGTGCTGACTGGGGTGAACTTTGGCCGAGGGCTTCCCAGGGCCCTGGCTTCACCTGGAGTGTCCGTGGCGTCGGTGGGCAACTTGGAGAGCTACGGAGTGCTGACCGGGATGAAACAGGAGGAACAGAGGGCTGAGGCCCTGGACATCTTCTCCAGGATGTATTCACCGGTAATTGGCACCGGGCCGGTCAGGGACTACGTGTCATTGACCGGTATGGACGCTTTGAAGGGGGCGGACATCCTCACCACGGCTCCAGAGATGTACTCTTCTACGGTGGAATACGGCGGGGATGCCTTCTCTCAATGGCTGAGGAATGTCGCCCAGGTACACCTGGCTGATTTGGGGACCAGGATTCTGTACACAGGCCTCAATCCCGGTTCCTTTGATACCCACGCCAACCAGGCCATGACTTTCCCCAAGCTGTGGACAGAAGTATCCAATGCCGTCAGCGATTTTTACCAAGACCTCAGGGAACACGACGCTAGCGACAACGTGGTGATCTTCATGTTCACCGAATTCGGTCGCCGGGCGAATGAGAACGGCTCAGGAACGGATCACGGATCGGGTGGAATGTCCTTCGTTATCGGTGATGCGGTCAAAGGCGGACTGTATGGGGAATACCCATCGCTGGAACCCGGGAAACTGACCGAAGGCGACCTGCAGTACAACAACGATTTCCGCGGTACATACGCCACTCTTCTTGAACAGTGGATGGGACTCGATTCCAAGCCGCTGGTGGGCGGTGTGTTCGAGCAGCTCGACTTCCTGTCCCCATAAACCCCGATTGAATTAACTTAACCCTAGCAGATCGGCGGGTCTGCAGGAACCCGCCAGAGATGGGCTCTACGAATTGCCAGGTTGCTCTGGTTTCGACTAGCCTGCCTGGCAAGCAGGCCTTTCGTTGGCAGCGACAGAACCTCGATGGAGTGAACTATGGTTATTAAGACCAAGTCGGAAACGGGCCATTCATTCCAGTACAGCCACACTATTGGTCGCATTGAGATACGGGGGGGCAATGGGTTCTGGAACCCTGTTGCCATCGCGCGGGGTGAGGGCGATCTGCTATACGTTGTGAACCGCGGCTACGAAAGTGCGCTGCTGGCTCCCTGCAAGCGCGTCACCATCTGTACTGTGGGAGAGGAATACATTTCACAGTTCGGCCACGCCATCACTTTTACCGACGCAGGAGAATCGCCGCCGGACGGCGCCTTCATGTGGCCCACATCCCTGGCTCTGGACAAGGACGGGAATGTCTACGTTTCAGATGAGTGGTTCAACCGAATCTCGATCTTCGACAAGGACGGGAACTGGTTGGGCAAGTGGGGGACGCCCGGAGATGGAGATGGTGAGATCAATCGCCCCTCTGGTATGGCCTTTGATTCGAACGAAAATCTCTACATGGTGGATAGCCTCAACGCCCGTGTTCAAGTATTCACCAAAGACGGAACTTTTTTGCGTAAGTGGGGACAGCACGGCGCCGGGGACGGCGAGTTTGACATGCCCTGGGGTATCGACATAGACGACAACGGGGATGTGTATGTCGCCGACTGGCGTAACGACCGAATTCAGAAGTTCAGCCCGGATGGCCAGTTCCTCATGAAGTTCGGCACCTCGGGTGATGGGGAAGGAGAGTTGAATCGACCCACCGGCGTCGCTGTCGATAAGGACGGGTTGATCTACGTGGCCGACTGGAAGAATGACCGGATTCAGGTGTTCGATGGGGATGGCTTCTTCGTCGCCCAAATGACAGGAGACGCCACGCTATCCAAGTGGGGCCAGGCGGTTCTGGACTCCAACTCGGAAATGTGGCAGGGGCGAGAACAAGCGCAGGACCTGGAACGCGAGAAACCGTTCTACGGACCAATAGCAATTGAGGTCGATGACGAGAATCGGGTTTTGGTGGTGGATTCGGGACGCTCCCGAGTCCAGGTTTACCGTAAGCAGGCTCCCATATTCTATGGCGGTCGCCTGTAAAGAAGATCTAACTATTCACTTGCTTGCAGAAGTCGTCACAACGAAAGAAGAGGTAAACCATGTCTAATCTGTGGGTCCTGCGATACGTATTCCTACTCTGCCTCCCCATGCTGCTAGTGATCTCAGTGGCTTGTGGGGGCGACGACACAGATACGCCTGCGACCGCTGTGCCAGCCGGTTCTGGTGCGGCCAGCCCAACCACCGCACCTGTGGCCGCACCTACGGCAGCGTCCGGGCAGCAACAAGCGCCGGCTGAGACTGCTACACCTCTGCCGCAGGCCCCCTCTCAAGAGCAACCTCAGTTAACTACGGCAGTGCCCACCCCCACCCCCCAGCCCACTCCTGAGCCCAGTCTTGGTCAACCAGCCGAGGCTCGCTTGCGTCATGCTATCAGCAGCCCTGGACAGGAAACCAACCGGACATGGCTGGGCACCAGGCAGCCGTACGCGCAGTATGCACCAATGCTGGACAACCTGATTGCAATGGACCCGGAAACCGCCGAAATAGTCCCAGGGTTGGCGGAGAGCTGGGAGATCAGCGACGACCTGAGTGAATGGACCTTCCGCCTGCGAGAGGGCGTCCAGTTTCACAGGGATTGGGGCGAGTTCACCTCGGCGGACGTCAAATACGCTATAGAGCGTCTCTGTCATCCCGAAACCCGGTTGTCCACCTGTGTTTACCTAGCGGGCCCCGTGGTGGACGTCGAAGATGGCTGGCACAGGCTCGTACCATTTGAAGATGTCGTGAAGATAGTCGATGACTACACGGTGACAACGATCTTCCATAACACGGACGGTGAACCAGTACCCCTTGCTTGGGGAGAATTCATTTGGAGTATCCGGTCCAACGAGTTGGCCATCGAGAGTTCGAACCAGTTCTACACAGACGGTATCGACGGGCTCGATGCGAATGGTCTGGTCGGCACAGGACCTTATCAGTACAAGGAAAGGAACGTCGGATCCTCCCTCGTCGTGGAGAGGAAGCCGGAGGATGATTGGGCCGGACGCCAGACGGATTTCGATGAGTACGAGATCTCATGGATACCCGAAGATGCCACCCGCTATGCCGCCCTGCAGACTGGGGAGATTCACATGACTGACCTCCCGTTGGACCTGCAAGGTTCCGCCCGGGACCTGGGTTTCGGACAGATTTACTCCAAGTTCGCAAGCAGGAACGTGTTCCTCCTCTTTGGAGGCATGCACTTTTCCAACACCCCCGAATCTCAGGCTGGCTTCGACCCCGAACAGCCCTGGAATGATGTGAAGGTTCGTCAGGCCATGAATTTGGCCATAAACCGGGAGGAAATGAGAGACTTCCTCTATCCGGGCGTCAGTGAGCTGATGTACGTGGGCAACTACCACCCCACCCAGCCCGGATGGGATCCAACTTGGCCGGAGAGGTACGAGACGGAATACAAGTACAATCCAGAGAAAGCCAAGCAGTTGCTTGCCGAGGCGGGCTATGGTCCCGACAACCCGGTTAAAGTCAAGGCCATGTCGTACGCCTCACCAGGCGAGGCGGAGACCCCCCAGATTATGGAGGCGATCTGCACTTTGTACTGGGCCCAGGTGGACGTCGACTGTGAGCTCGTTGACATGGACTCCGGAACCGCGGTAGGCAGATGGATAGCGCGAGACACGGTTGGATGGGTCTGGGTCAACATCATCGGCTATTTCCCGCAGGATTACTGGCTGACCGTTGCCTACACCAGCGCCAGCTTCATTCACCACTACGAGGATGATGTACTGGACGCCAAGATTTCCGAAATTCAGAACATCCGCGATCGTGTTGCGCACGACGAGGCGATCAAGGAGGTAGGAAACTACTTCTTCGACAATCACATTGAGGCTCCGCTTTTCTGGTTCAGGCAGTCGTACGTTTTCGACCCGGGAGTAATTGAAGACTGGGTTTGGCCGGGTCTGGGGCAGATAAGCCAATACCTGCACACGGTGACCGCTGTAAGGGAGTGACCAAGACTCATCTCAATACGGGACGGTCTGCCGCAGATCGTCCCGTAACGCTTCTTTAGAAGGAGCAACGTGCAAGGCTTTATTATCAGGCGGGCACTTTACTCGGTCCTGGTCCTGTTGGTCGTCAGCGTTATCGTCTTTGCACTGGCGCGACTGTCGGGCGACCCGACGGACGTGATGCTGCCGATCGATGCCTCCCAGTCCCAGAAGGACAGCCTGCGAAAGATTTGGGGGCTGGACCAGCCGCTGCCGATCCAGTACGTAAAATTTCTCGGCAAGGCTGTCCAGGGAGACTTCGGGAATTCGGTAAGGTGGCCGGACAGAACTGCCATGGGTATGGTAAGGGAGAGATTTCCTGCCACGCTGGAGCTGGCAGGAATTTCCATTGCCATCAGTCTTGCGGTGTCAGTGCCCTTGGGGGTGCTGTCGGCGGTGAAAAAAGACTCGCCATTCGATTATCTGGGCAAGATCATCGCGCTGCTTGGGCAGTCGCTGCCGCCATTCTGGCTCGCAATAATGCTTATCTTCGCTTTCGGAGTCGTCTTCGAGTGGGTTCCCACCCACGGTAGGGGAGGGATAACCCACCTGATCCTGCCTGCCGTCAGCTTGGGCTGGTTTCCGGTTGCAGCCATGATGCGCCTCGTGCGTTCCGCAATGCTGGATGTGCTGGACAGCGAGTACATCCAGCTGGCGCGCGTTAAAGGTGTGCCGGAACGGAAAGTAATCTGGAAACATGCCCTTCGCAACGCTGCGATACCCCCCTTGACCTTCTACGGCATAATTGCCGGACAGCTTCTCACCGGAGCCGTGATCACGGAGACGGTGTTTGCCTGGCCTGGCACCGGGCTGCTGGCTATTGAGGCTATTCGGTCGCGGGACTTCCAGGTGGTGCAGGCCACCGTGATTGTCTTTTCCTCGATATATATATTGTCCAACCTGATAGTAGACATTCTCTATGCCTATGTTGATCCGCGCATACGGTACGACTAGGCACAGGGTTGGACACATCGAGTACCTGCTGAAGCTATAGAGAGGAAACATCATGGCAAGCGCAGACTTTCCTGCGGACATTTCCATTGACAGGGGCTCTTGGTATTCAGGGTCCGGCCTTTTACACGCTGTAACCCGAGTTCGTAGGTACCCGATATTACCGGTTGCCGTTCTCTTGATATTTCTGGTGATACCGGCAGCCTTCGCCCCGTTAATTGCGCCCTATCCTCCCACGGAAGGGCAGCTTTCCAAGCGCCTGCAACCGCCGGCATGGCAGGAAGGTGGCTCATGGGCAAATTCCCTCGGAACGGACAAGATGGGGCGCGACATCCTGAGCCGCATTATTCACGGCGCCAAATACGCCGTAATAGTATCTTTGACCGTCATCGCAGTGAGCGGAGTAATCGGTGTCGCTCTGGGAATTGTCTCCGCATATGTGGGCGGCATAACCGATTCGTTGATCATGAGGCTGGTTGACATTGCCCTCTCAATACCGGCTATCCTGCTGGCGCTTGCGATAGTGGCGTCGCAAGGACCATCTTTGAAGTGGGTGATAGTAGTTATAGTCTCAATACTGTGGTCGCGGTACGCACGGCAAGTGCGGGGCGAGGTCCTGAGCGTCAGGACCCAGGATTTCATAGATCGGGCCCGGGTTGCGGGCTGCTCTCATATCCGTATCATTCTCCGCCACATCCTCCCCAACGTGGCAAACACAGTAGTAGTGTTAGCCACTCTGCAAATCGGGTTTGTCATCATCCTGGAGTCCAGTTTGAGCTTCTTGGGGGCAGGCATTCCCCGTCCTACTCCGGCATGGGGTCTGATGGTATCCGACGGGCGTGAATTGATTGTCACCGCTTGGTGGGTGTCTTTCTTCCCGGGTTTGGCCATCCTCTTGGTTACCCTTTCGCTGAACCTGTTCGGCGACTGGCTGCGCGATCATCTCGATCCCAAACTTAGGAATGTCTGATACATCTGCCCGCACCAAGGAAAAGCAGCCCGATACGCGCCATCGAAAGCAGCGCCAATCAGGTAACACATGTTGGTTAGCGCCCGGCAAATTTGGGGATAATTTGATGGGCGTGCGGGCGTGATGGCCTTAGAGCGAACTCTGACAGGCTCAGCCCAGGGCCATTATGCCTCCGCGGGGTGTACTTGGGCCGACCTCAAATTTCGTGGCTCATCAGGGAAGCCAACGGCGGCAGACTGAGAACGCGGTGACTCCCTTAGGGATTGATGAGTTGACCAGACAACCGCTAGAAATGAGGCGCATTTAGCTGACCCCAAAGATTATCAGGCGAATCTTCTGCCACATGGAGGACCCTATGTCCAGCGTAAAGCCTACCGGAATTCATCTCGATTTCGGTATGTTCGATGGAGTCGAATGGAGCGAAGAGCGGGCGGCCGACATATATGAGAACAAGCTGCAGTTGGCAGAATTTGCCGACAAGAACGACTTTTTCGCATTCCACTTGGTCGAGCATCACACTACCCCGCTGTCAATCGCTCCATCGCCGGGCATATTGCTCTCGGCGGTCGCTCAGCGTACCAGCCGCATTCGCATCGGACCTTTGGGGTTCCTGTTGCCCTTCCACAATCCCCTTCGGCTCTACCATGAGATATGCATGTTGGACCATCTTTGTCGCGGACGCCTGGAGTTGGGTTTCGCCCGGGGGGTGGTGTCAATTGAGGCCGAACGGTTCGGTCTGCCCGGCGACGAAGAACGCCGCGATATGATGCGCGAGGTGCTGGATATACTGCTCTATTGTTTCAACAATGAGACGCTGGACTTTGAGGGCAAGTACTATAACTATTCCGGCATCAAACTATGGCTCAAGCCCTATCAAGACCCGTATCCCCCGCTCTGGTATCCAACCGCCAACATCGAGATGATTCCGTGGGTGGCCGAATCTGGTTTGAATACCTGTGGAATTATCGAGGCGTCCCGCGAGTACAGGGAACACTTCGATTTGTACAAGAAGATCTGGGCTGAAAATAAAGACAACCCCAACCGCATCAACGCCCATGTAGCCGAACCGAAAATAGGCATGGCCCGCCCGGTATACGTCGCCGAGAGCGATGAGGAGGCCATGGAAACCGCCCGCGCTGCCCACCCCGTCTGGCGCTCGCACGTCGGATATTTGTTCGACCAGGCAGGCATTACAATCGAGCCGCTGGAGCGCCTCAGCCATTTTGAGACCCTGATAGAAGAGGAAACGCTAATTGTGGGCTCTCCGCAAACTGTGGCAGACAAGATAGTTCGTACAGTCGAAGACTGCGGCATCAACTACTTCACAACTATTTTCGCCTTTGGCGACATCCCTCACCAGCAGGTCATGCGGTCCGCCGAACTGTTCGCTAAGGAAGTTATGCCGGCTTTCAAGTAGCCGTCTGGCCCTCCTTCGCGCCGCAGCGGCCTTGAACGCATCACGATTAGCCTCCGCGTAGGAATTTACGACCACCTTTGCAGTCACTGCCTCGGGGAACCACGACGTGGTAGATCGACGGGGAATCGATCTGTTCGAGCCAGGCGTGCCGAACATGCCGATTCACCGCCCGGGACAGGATCGGTCGTGCGATCTGGTCGCCCGCGTGCGCGGCTAGGCCCAGCGGACGATTGCCGCTTCGCTCGACGCGCTGAAGGCGGAGTTACCGGGCCCGCTCACGTCAGTTCATCTGTGCGCCCTGCCGTCTGACTTCCCCACCGACATCGCCATCCAGTTGCGTCCGCCATACGATGCCTGAGCTGACGCGACCGTATCGGCAGGTGCTTGCGGCCCGCCCGGGCCCTCGGTTGGGTGGTGGAATTCTATGACGCCAAGACCGCTGAAGCCGACGCCGCCACTCTCCTGGGCGGCCGCGCCAACGAGGTGCTGCGCGGACCCCGCGACAGCCTCGTTCGCCGTGGACGAAGGACTACCGCTCCGCCCTGGCCGCGACTGTCCTCTCAGTTTCGGGGTGAAGGCAATGGCCGGCCAGTCGAAGAGGAAGCCCCAGAGTTGTCGGGAATACGACCCTCAGGCCAGTGCTCGAGCGCCGTTACGGGTGGCCTCTGCTCGAAATCTTCGGCGAGACAGACGCCGCGCACCGTGCGCACGAGACCACGGAACAACCGCGTGGATTCCATCTGCCAGACGTCCTCAATGAACTTGCGCGCGGTTGCCTCCACCTGCATCCCACCCGCGGCAGGCTTCGTGGATCGTTGCAGTGTCTAGCTTGCCCATCGAGTGCAGCCGGGATGATCTGCCACCGGAGGCCGAACCGGTCTATCAGCCGGCTTGTCCCATGCAGGGCACCCGAAGTGCGCGAGCGCCATTGGAACGTGCAGGGAATCGCAGGAATATCCGGAGAATACCGGATTGCAGGTAAGACTAAAATTTATCGACCCGCGACGACAACACCAAATGCCCACGGGAACTTACGAGCACCCCGGCGCCTCATTCGCCATGAGAAATGAAAATGGACAGCTCAGCAGTCTCCCTCGCCTCCATCCGCCCGGGGACTTGGTCTCGCACTGGTTGCCCGGGTCACAGCCAACAGCCATATCTGGTGAGCAAGAAGAAGGGCTCATCGCCGAGGATGGACGCGTCGCGGATAGCTCGTGTTTCGGCAGAAAATACGGAGTTGACGTACAACAAGCGGAAATAAGCTGCAAATACCCGTAGCGGCTACTTCCTTTCTTTTCTTGTTGATCCATCTCCTTGTGGTCTCAAGGACCGTTGCCCCTTCACGGAAGAACCCCCACTTCCCGGAGGAGGTCAAGTGTTCCCCGGAGGTCGCTCAGGCTCCCCAAGTCCACATCGGGCGGGTCGAGGGACTCCAAAGGCGGAAGGTCGCCCTGAGGCTCAACCCCTGCGGCCACCGGATATTCCTTGACGTCCGAGGTGAAGTATTGCTGCGATGGCTGTGAGAGAAGGAATTCGACGAATGCCAGGGCCGTTTCCTTGTTTTCCGAAGCCTCGAGAATTCCGGCCCCGGCGACCAGTACCAGGGCACCGGGGTCTCCGTTTCCGATGAAGTGGTTCCGGGCTTCGAAGCCTTCTCCGTGCTCTTCCAGAAAACGTTCAAGGTAGTAGTGGTTGACGAAGCCGACGTCAATCTCGCCGCTGGCGGCCGCCTGGACGATAGACACGTTGTTGGGATACTCCTGTGCGTCATTGTCCCTCATCCCCTCCAGCCATTCCCGCGCCGCATCTTCACCCACTTGCAGTCGCAGGGCGGTCACAAAGGACTGGAAGGATCCGTTGCGAGGGGCCCATCCTACCCGGCCTTTCCACTCCTCTTCAGCGAAGTCCAGAATGGAAGACGGCAGGTCCGTCTCCGGGTCTATGGTCTCCGTGTTGTAAATGATGGTCCGGGCACGGCCGGAGGTGCCGATCCATTGGCCGTTGCGGTCCCGTAACCTGGAATCGACCCTGTCCAGAGTCGCCTGAGGAAGGTCCGCCAGCATACCTGCCGCGGCCAGGCTACCCAGCGAGCCAGGGTCCTGCAGGAAGACCACGTCTGCCGGAGTGTTGTCGCCCTCCTCAAGGAGGGTGGCTGCAGTCGAGGCACTGGCAGCGTATTTCACCCCAACTGACACACCTGTAGCTTCGCCGAAGGCTTCCAGCAATGGTTGCACCAGAGATTGAGAGCGCCCCGAATACACCGTAAGGCTGCGATCCTTCTCTTCCAGCGATGGTGCGGTGCTCGTCGCAGGACCGGCTGACGAAGTTGCAGAGGGAGAAGGCGTTTGCTCACCCCCTCCGCACCCTACCAGCGCCAGGGGCAGTACAAGGAACAGTACTGCTAGCGCCTGCAGAACCTGCGGTATTTCCCGGCGGTGAATCCTTGTCATTCCAGTTTGACCTCCCCCCAATTGGTTGTACAACTTCCTATGAGAGTCCCGCCAGTTCTGGGACAAGGTTCGTGGGCAGGATGGTTTCCGGCGCCGGTGTCCTGTAGCCCAAGGAGTTGTGTGGCCTGATTCGGTTTTTGGTCTGCCGGTATTGCTCGGTCAGCACCCGCACCTTCAGCAGCGTATGGAAGACCTCCCGGTCCAGCAACTCGTCCCTCAGCTTCCCGTTGAAGCTCTCCACGCATCCATTCTCCCACGGCGACCCCGGCTCGATGTAAAGTGTCTTTGCTCCCACCTTCCCGAGCCACTCACGTACAGCGTTGGCAGTGAACTCGGGACCGTTGTCCGAGCGAATGTGCTCCGCGGCACTCTCTGATGTATTCGTCGATGATGGACAGCAGCCGCACCGCCCGGCCGTCCCGGATCCTGATGTGGACGAAGTCATAGGCCCACACATGGTTTCTCCTCTCGGGCCTCGGCCTGACGCACGACCCGTCGTTCAGCCACAGCCGTTCTCTCCTGGGCTACCCGGCTGGTACTCCAAGCCCCTCCTGCTGTCGGATACGCTCCGCACGTTTGTGGTTCACCACGCAGTAGGCAAGTCTGAGCAGGGCCGTCGCCCGTACCGGCCAAACCGTGTGTCTAGCCCAACGATGTCGTTGGTCAGTACCTGCCCGTCATCCCGGACCAACGGCTCACGGCGATGGGTCGAGCCTGGCTGTGCCAACATCTTGCAGGCCCTCCGCTCCGATACACCCAAGACTGACCTGACGTGATCGACACAAAGGCGGCGGCGGGCTGGGCTCAGAAGTTTCCCTCGGTTGCCTCGGGCACCCACCCTGGTCGACCCGGAGACCACCATACTCAGCCCTCCAGCGGTAAAAGGTCTGCTCAGAGACACCGATGCGCCAGGCGGCTTCTGCAACCGTACTTCCCGCGGCGATGACCACCTCCGCCTCCCTGAGTTTGTTGATGATTTCCTCGGCAGTGTGCTTCCTCTTGGCCATGTCTCAACCCCCGGTTTGTCCAGAACCCCAACATTGATCCCGGCTGGGATTGGAGGGCCAGGTCAAAGTCGCGAAGCGAAGGTAGCGCTTGAAATGATGTATATACTTCTTTTATAACCTTGTCAATAGAACTGTGTATGACAAGTAAGCTGAGCACACATAGATATATAGATAGTTAAGCCAGGAATATCTACATCGGTTCCCTGGTTCTCCTTGTCTTAACCCGCGTGACAATTTTGTTTGCATCTGCCAAAAGGGACTGCGTTTATGTTCCGGCAGGACATTGGCACACGGAAACACGGCCGGGCGACTTTCGGGATTTCCAGTGGAAACGGTTGTCTAGGAGACCACTGGGGACAATGGGCTGAAACACGATGCTTCGCTAGTTAATGGAGCCGGTGGTCCCTCCGAGGAGCTACCGGAAGGAACCCCGGTACTACGACCGGGCACTGTATAAACTGCGTCATCCGGTGGGGAAGTCATTTCTGGACTTCAAACAATGGCGTGCCTTAGCAACTCGGTATGCCAAGAACGAAGCATCCTTCCTGGCCATCTGCCAAATCAGGGCACTGGCAATTTGGACCAGGTCATTTTGACGACACTCCTTAGGGAATTCATGTGAATTCACAAGAGCGGGAAAGGGGAAGGGGAATTCAGCTACGGAAGCTGGGGGAAATGGGCCAGTGTGGGCCGCAGAGGGGAGGGGGATGGTGGGCCTACACGTACCGTACTGCGAACTTTTGAGTGGGTGGTTGAGTTGTAGCCATCTGCATAAGCAGCATAAGGGAGAGCAACCTCTCCTCGCCTGCGGGCATCCCGCCTTCGCCCGCAATAGCCACTCCCTCTTTTACCGAGGGCTGCTACGGGCGAAGGCGGGTCAGTCGGCCGGGGTGGAGACGCTGACGCCATCTGTCCATTTGCCTATGTTACCCCATCCTCGCCAAAGGCCCCCACCGAGTAGAGGCAGCTTTGCCCAGCTTCCAGACCACTAGCCGCGTCCAAGTACTCGGCGGCTCCATCGTTATCGGCGTTCTCCACCCGGCGGCCCACCCGGTAAAAGGCGCCATCTCCGGCTCCGACAGAGGCTTCCCAGGTCAGCAGCGCCGAGTCGTCGGACTGAAGGGCTGTCCGGACATTGCCGTGCGCGCTGGTCTCCCGGCTACTCCCCCGTCGTCGCAGTCATCACGGCCAGCACGTTGTCCTCGCCGTCTTAGGCGGTGATCCGGTATTCGTACCGGGTGTTCTCCTCCACGTCGCCGTCGAAGAAAGCCGTTGCGATGAACCACCCAGGAAGCAACTGGCCGTTCTTCTGCACCGTATAGTGCTTCGCCCCGTCAACGTCGTCCCACTTTACCCTGACCCGGCCCTGGACGAAGTAAGCTGTAGCCTGGTAGGAACCAGCCGCATCTGCCGGCTCCTCCTGCCCGCTGTCACCGGCTTCCGCCTCGCCCCCGTTGGCCGGGGCGGGGTCGGACGGCGGGTCGGGGCTAGCGGTGGTCACCGTGGCCGCCTTAGACCAGGCCCCCCATCCCTCGTCGTTCCTTCCCCGCACCCGCACGTCATACGACGTTCCGGCGGTGATGCTCTGCCCGCTCCGGTCCACCACGTTGTAGCCGGTTACGGTCCCCCTCTTCGTCGGCTTAGCGTCGGCGTAGGCCGAATCTGCCTCCGAGCTCAGCTTGTATTGAATGCCGTAGCCGCTGATGGCGGAAGAACCCGCCGCCGGCGCCGTCCAGGTGATGCGGAAGGAGGTCTGCTTGATGTTGCTAATCTCCGGCGCGTCCGGCTGGCCCGGCGGCGTGTCCGCCACGTCGTCAACCTTGATGGTCACGGCGATGCTGGCGGACAGCCCGCCGCCGCCGTCGGTGGCGGTGACCGTTACCGCGTAGGAACTCTGGTTCTCGTAGTCCAGTGCGCCCTTGGTCTGCAACTGGCCGCTGTTGGAATCTATCGTAAAGTGGGCGCCATCTGTCGTCGTACCCAGGGTGTAGGTCAGCGTGTCCCCGGCGTCCGGATCGGTGGCCGTCACCGGGCTGCCGATGTCCGCCCCCGCCGCCGTGTTCTCCGCCACGCTGACCGTCGCGGCGCTGTCGGCGAAGGTTGGCGGGTTGTTGGCCGCCGGAGCAGGGCTGGCGGTGAGGGCAGTGGCCGGGTCCGACCAGGCCCCCCACCCCTCGGCGTTCTTCGCCCGCACCCGCACCGCATAGGACGTTCCGGCGGTGATGCTCTGTCCGTTCCGGTTCACCAGGTTGTAGCCGGTTACGGTCCCCCTCTTCGTCGGCTTCGCGTCGGCGTAGGCGGAATCTGCCTCCGAGCTGAGCTTGTACTGGATGCCGTAGCTGGCAATGGCGGAAGAACCAGCCGTCGGCGCCGTCCAGGTTATGCGGAAGGAGGTCTGCTTCACGTTGATAACCTCCGGCGCGTCCGGCTGGCCCGGCGGTGTGTCCGCCACGTCGTCAACGGTGATGGTTACGGTGATGCTGGCGGTCAGCCCGCCGCCGTCGGTGGCGGTTAACCGTTACTGTGTATGAACTGGTGCTCTCGTAGTCCAAAGCCCCACTGGTCTGCAACTGGCCGGTCTTGGAATCAATGGCGAAGTGGGCGTCATCTGTCGTCGTGCCCAGAGTGTAGGTCAGACTGTCGCCGTCGGAGTCGGTGGCGGCAACCGGGTCGCCGATGTCCGTGCCGGCGGCGGTGTTCTCCGCTACGCCTACCTCTGCCGTGCTGTCGGCGAAGGACGGCGGATTGTTGGCCGCCCGCTTCTCCTTTTCCGACGGCGCGGCGGCGGGAATGGCTACACTGACGCCCTCGGTCCATGGCCCCAGCTTGGCTCCGCTCCCGGCGAAGGCGCGCACCGAGTAGATGTAGCTCTGCCCGGCTTCCAGGTCGCCGCCCTCGTCCCGGTACTCGGCGTCACCGTCGTTGTCGGTGTCTTCCACCCGGCGGGCGATGACCTGGTAACCGCTGTCCGCAGTGTCCACCCGACGGCGCACCCGGTAGAAGGTATCGGCTCCGGCTCCGGCCGGCGCGTCCCAGGTTATCAGCGCTGAACCGTCGGACTGCAACGCCGCCTGGACGTTGCCCGGCCGCCCCGTTTCCTCCATGTCGTCAACTTTGATGGTCACATCTATGCTGGCGGACAGCCCGCCGCCATCGGTGGCGGTGACCGTTACCGTGTAGGAGTCAGTGGACTCGTAGTCCAACGCCCCGCTGGTCTGCAACTGGCCGCTGCTGGAATCTATCGTAAAGTGGCCGGCGGCGGCGGTGCTGCCCAGGCTATAAGTCAGAGCGTCGCCGTCGGAGTCGGTGGCCGTCACCGGGTCGCCGATGTCCGTACCGGCGGCGGTGTTCTCGGCCACGCTGACCTCTAGCGCGCTGCTGGCGAAGGCCGGGGCTTCCTGCACGTCGGTCACTGTGATGGTTACGTCCAGGCCGGCCCACAGCCCCGCACCGTCGGCGGCGATTACCGTCACCGCGTAGGAGTCCTGGGACTCGTAGTCCAGTGCGCCACTGGTTCTGAGCTGACCGCTGTCGGCGTCGATGGCGAAGTGGTCGGCGTCGGCGCCGCCCAGCAGGTAGGTCAACGTGTCCCCGTCGTCCGGGTCCGTGGCCGCCACCGGGTCGCCGATGTCCGTACCGGAGGCGGTGTTCTCCGCCACCTGGAAGGCCGTTGCGCTGTCCTCGGTAAAGGCCGGGGGACGGTTGTCCCGCACCCCTTGAGTCCACCGGCCCAGCGGTTTTCCGTCTCCGTCGAAGGCCCGCACCGAGTAGAGGTAGCGTTGACCGGCTTCCCGGCCGTTCCCATCGTCCCGGTACGCCACCACCCCGCCGCTGTCGGCAGCCTCCACCCGCCGGGCGATGACGGTGTAGCTGCTGTCGGCGGCGTCCACCCGGCGCCGCACCCGGTAGAAGGCATCGTCCCCGGCCTCGGCCGGCGCGTCCCAGGTCACCAGAGCCGATCCGTCCTCCTGGGGCGTCGCCCGGAGGTTGGCCGGCTGTCCCGGCGGCGGCGCCGACCGCCGGAACCGTTGCGTCCCCGGCTCCGCCCCGGTCGCCGCCGCCGATGGCGCAAACCAATAGGGGGTCCCGAGGACCACCGCGCTGTCCGGCCCCCAGCCGTCGACGTTGCGCGCCCGCACCTGCACCGCGTAGGTGATCAGGGGCGTCAGATGGGTCATGGTGTAGGTCGTAGTACCCGCCGCGGTGATCTTCGCCTTATCGCCATCGTGATAGTACGTTACCTCGTAGATGCGCAACGGCGGCTTCCCCGCCATGTCCGGAGCGGTCCAGGAGACCTCCAGGCTTCCCTTGCGGGAGACAATGGTCACGCCAGTGGGCGGCCCCGGCGGCTCCGCAACGTCGGTCACCCGGATGATTATCCCGTTCGAGTGCCTGGCGCCATCGGTGGCAACGGCTGTTATGCCGATCCGGTAGGTGTCCCTGCTCTCGTAGTCCAGCGCGTCCATGGCAGAGAGTTGGCCGGTAGTGGCGTCGATGTTGAAGCTTACCCCATCGGGCCACTGAGCGTCGACGAACAGGTTGTATGAGCTGGCGTCCGCGGGCGCCAGGGGCAACGTGACGCCGAATATGGGAGCGCCGGACGGGGTGTTCTCCGGCACCGTGACCTCGAACATACCCGTGCCGCCTACAGCTACAGGGGGGACGTGATCGTTCAGCGACCGGCCCTGGCCCCCGAACTCGTAGGACGTCGCCGTGCCGTCGCCGTTCCAGTCCACCTTCAGCGTCGGGTAGTGAGCGCTGGACCCGAAGTCCCACGGGTCATCGCCGAACCCGTCCCCGTCCAGGTCCACGTTCCAGTCGGCGTAGATGCCCGTATAGCCGGTGACCCATTGCAGTTCCTCGGTGGTCTTGCCCTTGCCATAGACCCAATCCTTGTCCCCGGGCCGATGCCGGGAGGTGACGATATCCCAGTAGCTGTCGTGTTCGTCGCGGCCGTAGCTCTTGCCGATCAGTCCGCCAACTTTCCAGTGGACCTCCATCATGTAGGCGAGGTCCCGCCGGGAGCGGTCCTTGCGCTCCCCGGGCTGGAATCCGGCCAGACTGATCGGGTGACCGCCGGTGGAGTAGCTGGCGGCAATCGGGCCGCTGCTGTCGCCCACCAGTCCGCCAACCCAGGTCGGCGTATAGGGGAGATAGTATCTGGAACTGGAGCCGTCTACCCACCGCCCGGGGGGCGGGTCCGCGTCTTCCAGCCCGCCGAAGCCCAGGTTGCCGGTGGCGTAGCTGGCGATGATGCCCCCGTCGTCCGAGCTGGAGTTATGGCCGACCAGCCCGCCGACCCAGTTCATACCCGACACGTCGCCGGTGGCGTAGCTGGCCTTGACCGTCCCCAGTCTCAGGTACCCCACCAGCCCCCCGACGTTGCTGCTCTCCCAACCGTCGCCGGACACGTCGGCCTTGGAGTAGGTCTCGCTAATCAGGTTGCGGGCTTCTCCCACCAGCCCGCCCACGTAATGCTCTCCGTTCACCTCGCCGGTGGTGTAGACCCGGCGCACCGGGGCATGGGCCCGGCCCGCCAGACCCCCCGCGTACTCCCGGCCGGTTACGTCCACGTTCTCCAGTCCCAGGTTGCGGACTTCGCTCACCTCGGCGTAGGCGCCGGCGGTGGAGAACAGCCCAACGTAGTCACTGTCCGGCCGGTTGACGTACAGGTTGGAGATGGTGTGCCGGTTCCCCTCGAAGGTCCCGTAGTACCAGAAGGGCGCCCAGCCCATGCCGCCGTTCCAGTAGTCGTCGCCGGAGTTGGCCCCGCCGCTGCCGTTGGTGTCGAAGTTCAGGTCCGCCTCCAGCTCGTAGCCCGTGCAGCCGCTGGGGCAGCCCATGCCGGGGGCCGCGTCGGGGAAGGCGGCGGCATGGCCGGAGCCGCCACCGGCGCCGTCCCCGTCCGCGTCCCAGCGCATGGCGTTCAGCTTCGCCAGGCTATCGACCTCGATGAGGTTGTCGCCGTCCGTGTCATAGTCCACCGTGCCCGGCGCCACCACCGGGGGCTGCACCACCGGCGCCGAGCGGCGCTGCCGCCCGAACTCCTGCCAGGTCGATATGCCGTCGTCGTTGAAGTCTGCCTTCAGCGCCGGGTACTCGCTGGTCGTGCCGAAGTCCCACGGATCGTCGTCGGTGTTGGCGTCCCCGTCCAGGTCCAGGTTCCAGTTGGCGTAGATGCCCGCGTAGCCGTTAGTCTGCGTGGGGGACTGCAACTCGGAGGTGGCCTTGCCCTCGCCGGTGGCGGCGTTGTTGTCGTCGGCGATGCCGGAGGTGGTGACGTCCCAGTAGCTGTTGGTGACGCTGGCGCCGCCCTTGCCCCCCAGCCCACCCGTTCTGCTGCCGGTGGCGGTGACCCTGCCCCGGGCGTAGCTGGCGACGATGGCCCCCCGGTTGCCGCTAGGGTTGCGGCTAAGGCCGACCAGTCCGCCGGCGATATTACCGTTGCCGGATACTTCCCCGGTGGCGTAGCAGGCGCTAATAGAACCACTGTTGTTCAGGCCGATCAGACCGCCACCGTTGGTCACTGAGACAGTTACGTCGCCGGTGGCGTAGCACCGGCTGACCCGGCCGTCCTCGTACATGAATCCCACCAGCCCGCCCACGTTATGGGTCCCGGTAACGCTGCCCGTGGCGTAGCTCGATTCCACGCTTCCCGTCAGTACGCTTACCAGACCGCCGAAAGAGACTAGGCGGTTGCCGGCGCTCCCGCCTGTTACGACGGCCTCGGAGTGGCTGCGGCTGGCTCTGCCGGAAAGTTGGCCCACCAGCCCGCCGGCCCGATCGCCGGAAACTCGGCCGCTGACGTGGACCCCTTCTATTGAGCCCCAACTGCTCCCCACCAGCGCCCCCACATTCCTTTTACTTGCGACGTTCACGTCCGCCAGGGTCAGATTGCGGATGACGCTGTTCTTCCCCTTAGTAGCGCCGAACAGCCCCACGGCGTTGCGCCCCGGACGGTCGATGTACAGGTGGGAAATAGTATGGCCGTTGCCTTGGAAAGTGGCTGTGAAACCGGGGTATCCAATGGTAACGCTGGCTAGGGAGTTGCCCCCGATGGGTTCCCAACCAGAGCCACCGTTCCACCAGGCGGCGTCGGCGCTGGTAATCCGGTTGTCGTTGTTCTGGTCGAAGTCCAGGTCCGCCGTCAGCTCGTAGCCGGTGCAGTCGTTGTCGTCGGCATCGGTGGCGGTGATGGGACAGCCCATGCCGGTTTCGGGATTGGGGAAGGCGGTGGCGTAGCCCGCATTCGCCGACGCCCCGTTGCCGTCCAGGTCCCAGCGGACAGCGTTCAGCTTGACCAGGCTGTCCACCTCGATGAGGCCGTCGTCGTCCGTGTCGTAGTCCACCGTGCCCGGCGCCACCACCGGCGCGGAGCGGCGCTGCCGCCCGAACTCCTGCCAGGACGCCGCCCCGTCGCCATCGGTGTCATACTTCAGCGCCGGGTACTGGCTGGCCGTGCCGAAGTCCCAGGTGGCGACTGGCCAGGACGAGTAGATGCCGGTGGCGCCGGTGGGACTCTTCAAGTTGCTGGTGCTCTGGCCCGTACCGCCGTTGCTGGTGGCCTGGCCGGTGGTCTGCGTGTCCCAGTAGGTCTGCTGTCCGTTGATTCCGTATTGGTCAGCGGATGGGTAAAGCAGTCCGCCCGAATCCAGGCCGGACACAACGCCGCGGGCATAGCTGTAATAGACAGTGGCAGTGCTGCTGGGCACATAGCCAAGCAGCCCACCCACGTACCTGCTCCCCGTCACCCTGGCGGCGCTGTAGGTGTTGCGCAGCGAGGCGTTTGGATGATGTTCCCCGATGAGCCCGCCGATCAAATCCCGCCCCGAGACCGCGCCGGTGACATAGACGGCCTCAACGCCGCTGAAGGCGGACATCTCCCCGGCCACCGCCCCGATAAAGTCTCGGCCCGTTATCTTCACCCGCTCCAGCCCCAGGTTGCGAATTCGGCCTCCGTCGCCAACAACACGGAACAGCCCGATGTAGTCGGTGGACCCCCGGTTGATGAACAGGTTGGCGATGGCGTGGCCGGCGCCGTCGAAGGTGGCGGCGAATGGGGCGATCGAGGAACCAATGGGGTCCCAGCCCGAACCGCCGTTCCAGTAGGCGGCGTCGGCTGCGGTCACGGTATCGTCGTTGCCGTGGGTGTCGAAGTCCAGGTCCGCCGTCAGCTCGTAGCCCGTGCACGTTGGCTGGTCGGGCGTGTTCGAGTCGCCGTCGTGGTCCGTGACGGGACAGCCCATGCCGGTTTCGGGATTGGGGAAGGCGGTGGCGTAGCCCGCATTCGCCGACGCCCCGTTGCCGTCCAGGTCCCAGCGGACGGCGTTCAGCTTGACCAGGCTGTCCACCTCGATGAGGCCGTCGTCGTCCGTGTCGTAGTCCACGGTGCCGGGCGGCACCACGGGCGGCGCGAGGGGCACGCCCTCAACGGGGAATGTAAACTGCGAGTTGCCTTCGGCGTTCACGGCCCGCACGAACACCCGGTAGGTTTCGCCGGGGGTGAGGCCGGTTATCGTGGCGGTGGTTCCGGTCCCCACGTGGTTGACAGCCACATTGGCCGCCCACACAGCGGGGTTGACGCCAGCGGCGCTGGTGCGCCGGTTGTACTGCACGTCGTAGTCGTTTATGGCCGGCTTGCCCGCCATGTCCGGCGCGGTCCAGGTCACCCGCAGTCCGTTGACTATCCCAACTGCCTGGACCCCCGTGGGGTTTCCCGGCGGCTCGTCCACGTTCTGCAGGCGGATGGTCACCGTTACCGTGTCGTCCCACGTATTGTCCGCCGTGCCCGCGGCGTTCTTGGTGTCCCGCACCTGGATCTTGACCGTGTAGGTCCTCTTCGTCGGGATCGCCTCGTAGTTCGGGGCAACCTTGAAGGCCAGAACCCGCGTGCCGACGTTGAAGTTGAAGAGGGCGTGGTCGCCGTCGGCTGCGCCGGTGAGCATCTGGTAGGTCAGCGCGTCGCTCTCCGGGTCCACCGCCGCCGGAATCGTCCCCACCGCAGTCTGGCCCTCATTTGGAGTGAACGCCGCGACAACGGGGAAGGCCGGCGCGGTGTTGGCCGGGGCCGGCGCCGCGCGGGGCTGTCTGCCGAAGTCGCCGTCCGCGGCTGATTTGACGCTGTCGCGGTTGAAGTCCGCCTTCAGCGCCGGGTACTGGCTCGCCGTGCCAAAGTCCCACGGGTCGTCGCCGCCGGCCGTGCCGTCCAGGTTGAGATTCCAGTTGGCGTAGATGCCCGCGTAGCCGTTGGTCTGCGTGGGCGACTGCAACTGGAGGGTGGTCTTGCCGACGCCGGTGGCGGCGTCGCTGTCGTCGGCGATGCCGCTGGTGGTGACGTCCCAGTAGCTGTCGGTGACCGTGCCGGTGTCGTCGGGTTGGCCAGCTAGACCAAATAGGATGGGATTGGAGGCGACCAACCCCCTCGCCACGCTGGAGCCGGTCACCGCCCCCCGGGCGTAGCTGGCGGTGATGGCTCCGTAGTAGTAGTTTCGGCCCACCAGCCCGCCGGCCCGGACGCCGCCCACAGCGCCGGTGGCATAGCTGGCCTTGACCGCGCCGTTGCTTTGGCCAATCAGTCCGCCGGAATAGTTGCCCGTGCCGGTTACAGAGGCCGTGGAATAGCTGGTCTCAATGCTGCCGGTTCTGCCGGAGTTCCCCACCAGCCCGCCGACCCGGACCCTGCCGACAACGCTGCCGGTGGTATAGGTGAACTCCACCTCGCCGTTGGTCTCGCCAAGCAATATGCCGACGTTGTCCTGGCCGGTGACGGCGGCGTCCTCCAGTCCCACGTTGCGCGCCCGGATCCACGCCCCGGCGGCCCCGAACAGCCCCACGTAGTCGGTGGCCCCCCGGCTGATGAACAGGTTGGAGATGGTGTAGCCCCGGCCGTCGAACACGGTGTTGAAGCGGCTGGCGCTGGTTCCAATCGGTTCCCAGCCGGCGCCTCCGTTGTAGTAGGTATCGCCGAGGTTGGCTGTGCCGCTGCCGTTGGTGTCGAAGTCCAGGTTCGCCGTCAGCTCGTAGCCCAGGCAGTCGTTGTCGTCGGCGTCGGCGGCGGTGATGGGGCAGCCCATGCCGGTTTCCGGGTTGGGGAAAGCCGTCGCGTACCCCGCATCCGTAGACGCGCCGTCGCCGTTCAGGTCCCACCGCATCGCGTTCAGCTGGTCCAGGTCGGCGACCTCGATCAGGCCGTTGTCGTCGCTGTCGTAGTCGACGGTCGCCGGCGCCGCGCGGCCCTGGCGCCCGAACTCGTAGGCTGTGGCCGCGCCGTCGCCATCCCACTCCACCTTCAGCGCCGGGTACTCGCTCGCCGTCCCGAAGTCCCACGGGTCGTCGCCGCCGGCCGTGGCGTCCAGGTTGAGATTCCAGTTGGCGTAAATGCCCGCGTAGCCGTTGGTCTGCGTGGGCGACTGCAACTGGCTGGTGGTCTTGCCCTCGCCGGTGGCGGCGTTGTTGTCGTCGGCAATGCCGGAGGTGGTGACGTTCCAGTAGCTGTCCGTTATCGTCCCCACCCCAAAGGAGTTTAAGCTCATCAGCCCGCCCACATTGCCGCCGGTCCCGGTTGCCGAGCCAGTGAAGTAGCTGGCGGTGATGCTCCCGCTGAAGCTGCCAACCAGCCCGCCAACGTAGTCGGCCCCGGTTACCGCCCCGGTGGCGTAGCTGGCCTTGATTGCGCCACCGAATGAGCCCGCCAGCCCGCCTATGAGCTGACCCGAGCCGGTGACGCCGGCAGTGGAATAGGACCTCTGGATTATACCAGTGGCGCCACTGGCGCCACTGGAGTGGCCCACCAGTCCGCCCACATTATCGTTGCCAGCAACGCTGCCGGTGGAGTAGGAGGCATCCAACAACGTGCCATAAACGCTGCCGATCAGCGCGCCGGTGTAGTTTTGGCCGGTTACGCTGGCGCTCTCCAGCCCTACGTTGCGGACGGCGCTGGTGGCAGAGGTGGTGCCGAACAGCCCCACGTGATTCGTGGAGTTCCGGCTGATGAACAGGTTGGAGATGGTGTGGCCGTCGCCGTCGAAGGTCGCACTGTACTGGGTGGATGCGCTGGCGTCGGAGCCGATGGGAGCCCAGCCGTCGCCGCCGTTCCAGTAAGTATCACCGAGGTTGGCCGTGCCGCTGCCGTTGGTGTCGAAGTCCAGGTCCGCCGTCAGCTCGTAGCCCGTGCACGTCGGCTGGTCGGGCGTGTTCGCGTCGCTGTCGTGGTCCGCGACGGGACAGCCCATGCCCGCAGCCGGAGTGGTGAAGGCGTTGCTGAAGTAGGCGGCGTTGGTCGACACCCCGTCCCCGTCCAGGTCGTGGCGCATCGCGTCCAGCTGGTCCAGGCTGTCCACTTCGATCAGCCCGTCGCTGTCGATGTCGTAGTCCACCGAGTCAGTCGCCCCCTCACTCTCGTCGCTAAGGTAGACGGTTACCTCCATGGTTGCTTCGCCGCCGCTGGGATCAACGGCCTTAACCTGGAAGACGTAGCTGCTCTTGCTTTCGTAGTCCAGCACGAACTTGCTCTTGATCTGGGCGGTGCTTGGGTCAATGGCGAAGTAAACGCCATCGGCGCCGGTTAGCGAATAAACGAGGGTGTCGCCATCACGGTCGTTGGCGGTCATCAGGTTGCCGACGTTGCGGCCGGCATGGACGTTCTCGTCTATGGAGGCCGACAGGGCGGCGTCGCTGAAAGTCGGCGAGTTGTTGACCACCGGCGCGGAGCGGGGCTGGCGGCCGAAGTCGCCGTCCACGGCTGATTTGACGCCGTCGTCGTTGAAGTCCGCCTTCAGCGCCGGGTACTGGCTGGCCGTGCCAAAGTCCCACGGGTCGTCGCCGCCGGCCGTGCTGTCCAGGTCCAGATTCCAGTTGGCGTAGATGCCCGCATAGCCGTTGGTCTGCGTGGGCGACTGCAACTCAATGGTGGTCTTGCCCTCGCCGGTGGCGGCGACGCCGTCGTCGGCGAGGCCGCTGGTGGTGACGTCCCAGTAGCTGTTGGTGATGGTCCCCGCCCCCGACCGGCTTCCCACCAGGCCGCCCACGTTGGTTCCCGCGGGGCTGGAACTGGAGGAGGGGGCGCCCCGGGAGTAGCTGGAGAGGATGTTGCCGACCGCCTGACCGGCCAGGCCGCCCACGTGGTCGGCGCCGCTGGCCGCGCCCGTGGCGTAGCTCGCCTTGATAATGCCGGAGCCGTCGTTCTTGCCCACGAGACCGCCGGCGTAGCTGCCGGTGGCCGTGGCCGCGCCGGTGGCGTAGGAGGCCCGGATTTCGCCCTTGCTTTCCCCGACCAGCCCGCCGGCGTAGTCATCCCCCGCGGTCACCGTGGCCGTCGAGTAGCTGTACTCGATCACCACCGAGGCAGATCCGGCGCTCCCCACCAGGCCGCCGGCCTTCTGCCCGTCGCCCCCGCTGCTGCCCACGGCGGAGACCTCACCGGCCGCGGAAACATGGCTCACCGTGCCCTGGGTGATGTGGCCCACCACCGCGCCCACGTTGCCGCGCCCCGTCACCGAGACGCCGGTCAGACGCAGGTGGCGAATCTCCCCCGGCGACATCAGGCTGGCGAACAGCCCCACATAGTTCGACTTGTTGGCATCACGGAAGTTCACCATGTTCGACGTGGGGCGGTTGATAAACAGGTTGGCGATGGTGTGCCGGCCCCCGTCGAAGACGGCCATGTACGCCGTGCTCTCGCTGGCGATAGGGCTCCAGCCCAACCCGCCGTCCCAGTAGTCGTCACTGCTGTCAATCACCGCAGCGGAGCTCCCGGTGGTGTCCGTGTTGAAGTCCAGGTCCGCCGTCAACTCGTAGCCCAGGCAGTCGTTGTCATCGGCATCGGTGGCGGTGACGGGGCAGCCCATGCCCACTGCGGGAGTGGGGAAGGCCAGCGCGTAGCCCGCGTTGGTAGAGGCGCCATTACCGTCCAGGTCCCAGCGGATGGCGTTCAGCTTGACCAGGCTATCGACCTCGATCAGGCCGTTGTCGTCCGAGTCATAGTCCTCCGGCGCCGAGCGGCCCTGCCTCCCGAACTCGTAGGCGGTGGGCGTGCCGTCGCCGTCCGAGTCCGCTTTCAGCGCCGGGTACTGGCTGGACGTGCCGAAGTCCCATATGGCCGCGCTCCAAGCCACGTAGATGCCGGTGGCGCCGGTGGGCGATTGCAGCTGGGCGGTGGTCTTCTTGAGGTTATCGGGAAATATGCCGGCATAACTCCAGGGTGAGCTTGAGGTCTGAGAATTCCAGTAGCTGGCGCTGATTGTAGCGGACCCGGTATTCCCGCCCACTATCCCGCCTTCGCTCCCGACTATGCCTGAATCGAAGCCACCGCGGCCCGTGGAATACATCATTGACTTCGCACTTTGCGATCCTATGCTGTAGCTGTTGGTGATGCTGGCCGCAGAACCATGGTTGCGACCCGCCAAGCCGCCAACATACCGGCTGCCGCCAGCGGTTACGTTGGCGTAGGAATTGGCGATCGTTCCCTGGTTGTCGCCCGCCAGTCCACCCACCCGCTCGACCCCCTGCACGGAGCCCGTGGCGTAGCTGCGCTCGATCCGGCCTCGGTTGAACCCGACGATCGCTCCGATCGCATCGGTCCGGGGCCGTCCGGAAGCTCGGTCGATGTCAACCGCCAACAGCGCGAGGTTGCGAATGATCGCGGCAGTACTGGTACTGCCAAACAGGCCAACGTTGCTCGCGCTGGCTCTGATCGTCATCTTCAAGATCGTGTGCCCGCCGCCGTCGAAGGTGGCCACGAAGGGGCTGGCAGACGTGCCAATAGGGCTCCATGAGGCGTAGGTATCGCTGCTGTCCACCGCCCCGCTGCTGTCGGTGTCGAAATCCAGGTCCGTCGTCAGCTCGTAGCCGGTGCAGGTGGCGGCGCAGCCCATGTCCGAGGCGGCGTTGGAGAAGGCGCCGGTGTAGTCGGCGTGGGTGGAGTCCCCGTTGCCGTCCAAGTCGTGCCGGATGGCATTTAGCTGGGCCAGGGTGGAAACCTCGATGAGGTTGTCGCCGTCGGTGTCGTAGTCCACGGCCTGCGCCCAGACGGGACTAGCCGAGAAGAGGAGCAGCGCTCCCAGCGCCAAGGCCAGCAGCCCGATGAGTCCGAACCGGGCCCAGCCGCCCGTCGCCGCGCGCATCAGCCCGCCTTTCCGACTTCCCGCCCGCAAAAGTCGGGGGGGGGGGGGCTGACAGGGGTAGGTATAGGGTGAAACTGGCCTGAGAACTTGGAAAGCGCACGGGATTCTGGCATCTTGGTGACAGTGAAGAAACCGGATGCCGGAGGTCTCCCATGCGCCTTCCACGGGAATGCTACCAGATGCAACAGACGATTGAAACGCATCTACCTAACCTCTCTCAGGCTCAATTGGCCGGGCTGGTCCTGTGGGTCTGCGGGGCTATCCTGGCGGGCAGCGCCTGCCAGAACGCCGTGGCCGCCGCCCTCTCCACCAAGGGAAACTGGTACAACCTGCGCCAGCGCCTGCGGGAATGGCTCTACGACGGTGGCGACCGGGCGAGCCCCTGCCAGACCGAACTGGACGTGAGTCTCTGTTTTGCGCCCCTGCTTCGCTGGGTCCTTTCCTGGTGGCATTCCGACCGGCTGGCCCTGGCGGTGGACCCCACGTTGAAGGGGAACGACACCACCGCCATCGTCATCAGCGTGGTCTACCGGGGCTGCGCCATTCCCGTGGCCTGGCGCATCCACCACGCCACCCAGCGCGGGTCCTGGATGGACCCGATAGTGGAACTGCTGCGGGAACTGGCTCCGGCGGTCCCTGAGGAAATGACCGTGATCGTGCTGTGCGACCGGGGCCTGGCCAGTCCGAAATTGTGGCAACAGATACGCGTTCAGGGCTGGCATCCCTACATGAGGTATGCGAAAAACGTCACCTTCTGCGCCGACGGCGGCCGCAGGCTTCCCGCCCGCGCCTTCGTTCCCCGTCCCGATACCGCTTGGATCGGCAGCGGCACCGCCTTCAGCACCCCCGCCGCAAAACGCCGCTGCACCCTGCTGGCGGTCTGGTACGTTGAGCAGGAGGAGCCTTGGATCATCCTGACCGACCTGCCGCCGGACCAGGTTGGAGTGAGTTGGTACGCGCTGCGCTTCTGGATCGAGTTGGGCTTCAAGGCCATCAAGAGCCTGGGATGGAAGTGGGACAAGACCAGGAGAACCGACCCGGCGCGCATCTCCCGGCACTGGCTGGTGCTGTCGGTGGCGACGCTGCTGGCCCTGGCCTATGGCACCAGAGTGGAAGACGCCAACGAGCGGAGGATTGCGCCGGGCAGCCTGCGGGCGCCCCCCAAAAGCCTGTCCCGTACTGGATACGGGGGCGCTGCCGTCCCAGCACCGCTGCCCGTGGCACAGGCCAAGACGGATCGTCAGCGTAAATCCGATACGGCATCGACTGGCTGCGGCGGTTGCTGCTCCGGGGCCGCCTCTGGAGCCGGGTCTGGCTGCTGCCCGAACCCTGGCCGGTGACCTCCAGGCAAGGTTCATTATTTGCGACACCTTTCAAGTACAGAGTGAAACGACGGTGATTGTATGACATTCTCCGATAAATGTCAGCATTTTGTACTCGTTGCAACTGTTCAGACTTCGGGGGATCTGCTGGCCGGCGCTGTCGCCGATGGAAGCGAATCATACTTGAGCGCATCTGTGGGCGGGTGCTCCACGGTCGTTCGTCCGCTCAAGTCTGAACAGTTACCCAGCAGCATCGATGATGACACGCAGGGCCGCCGGGAGTAAGATACGGACTTGGCGTAAGGAATCGAACTTGACCAACGTCAACGACATAGCGGACTTGGTGCAAATCCTACAGGACCGACCGGAATGGCGTAACACGGTCCGGGGCCTGATAGTGGGAGAGGAACTCGCCAACCTGCCCCAGGCCCTGGCCACCTTCATCGATGCCACCAACGACAATTTCAGTCTGGTTCACCAACGTCTTGAAAGGCTGGAGACCGGCGTGGCAGAACTCAAGACCGACATGAACCATAGATTCAACCAAGTCAACGGCAGGCTGGACAACGGGTTCGGCGAAAATTACGAGCTCAAGATTGCCAAAAACATCATGAGCATTGCCAGGCAGCAACTGGAATTCCGCAGGATCCAAGTCCTGGCCACCAGAGCAGCTGGAATAACCACTGAACTCCAGATGACCATTGAGGACGCCGAGGACACGAACCTCATCACCAAAGATGAGGCAGACCAGCTCATCCTGGCTGACCTGATCCTGATAGGCGAACACCCACACGCCGGGCCAAACACCTACATGCTCGCCGAACTCTCAATCACAATCGGAGAAGACGACATCCGACGAGCAAGTGACCGAGCCCGGATTTTGAGGACTGCGACCGGAAGGTCCGCAAGGCCAACGGTAATCGGAGCCCGAATAGACCCGGATAGATCAGAACTCGCGAAGAACGAAGGGGTCTTCGTCACCCTGATCCCCGAGTAACGGTTCCTCTCCAAGCCCACCGGGCGCTGGAAGAAATCCAAAGGGAATCACCCACAAGAGATCGACCAAGAAATCCCTCCAGGGCCTGCAACCAATGTTGGGCTAATGCCCCCAACAACAGGAATACCGTGTGTTCCGTTGCCCATGTGCTGCGAGCTAGAACCAGGCCAGGACGCGAACGCGTCGGTCAACGTCCTGACAAGCAGCGGCGGAGCGGAGCCTGCGGCCGCCGGTGGTGAGCCGAAAGATCAGCGGCCGCACCCGCTCCGGACAGGCATCGGGACCAAGAGCATCATGGCTTCCTTGTTTGGCGCTTGGTTTGGCGCTTGGCGTTTACAAGGACGCAACCCTTACCATGCTCTCAATTCCATCCTCTCCCAACCCATATCCGCCCCAGTCTGAACAGTTACTCCCACAGTCTGGAGTTGACGGTCGGCGGGCCAGGCGGCTAGGTCCCACTCACCGGAAGGGAGGTTCCCAAGAAGCAGAACAGCACCCAAACACGGAAGAGCGGCGGAGGCCGCTGGGCTGGCGGCGGCCTCCGCGCCAGCCCAGCGGCCCAGGGTAAGGCAGTCCCGGTAGAGGGAGGGGCGGAACCGGTTGGGAGGGAGCAGGCGAGATGAGACCCAGGCGCCGCTCAGTCAGGGTGATGCTCCGTCAGGAGGTGGTATGGGAACTTCTGGACCAACTCAACATCTCTCAGAACGATCTGGCGCGCCGCTGCGGGATTTCCCGGGGCTACATGTCCCAGCTGATGCGGGGGGAACGCAGTCCATCGGCGCGACTGCGGCGGCGTTTGATGGAGGTGCTGGGGGTGAGTGATTTTGACACCCTGTTCGTCATTGTGGAGGAGGACGAGTAACGGTCGAGCACACCGGGGGGCTGATGCCCTTGACCTGGAACGCAAAAAGGGCGCATACATGCGCAGTCGGGGCAGGAACATCGCCGCACCAGCGATGTTCCTGCCCCATTGTTGATGTGCTCCAGCCATACGCGCCTGCCGGTTCCTTCTCCCGTGCCTGCTCGGCAACGAACGCCCCTTCGAACAGAGACAGGGACGGTGGTTTGGCCTTGCCGTTGCGTCCCCCGGTCTGGGCGGGGTCCCAGCCTGGAACCCGGCCCGGAGAAGGGCGACTGCCGACCCTCTGCGGGTGCCCTGCGGCGGACGTTGACCAAGTCCAGCGCGACCTCCGGCGCGGCGTCCCGTATCCGGTAGAGGGAAAGACTGTTGGCGTAGCGCCCGTGCCCGCCGGTCCTCCTTGTCTGGGCTCAGACCCCGGTCCGGTCCTCGCCGGGACCGGGACCGGCGCCGTCCGGCTCCGGCTGCGTCAACATCCGGCCATAGCCCCGCTCGTCCACCAGGTGAGTCACCGACACCCGGCCCCGGCTGTCGTAACCGGCGCGGTAGGCGTATTCAACCTCCGCGCCCCAGGGCACCCGTCCGCCGATGCGAACGGTCCCGCCGCCAGGCTGGTTGCCGCCAGCCCCCGGCCCACCGGCGCCGCGCACCACCACGCCGTTGCGCCCGCCCTTCTTCCAGGCCATCACCTTGACCTCGGCGGGCACCACCAGCTCCGCCGCCGTAGGCCGGAACAGGACCCCGTGCAGCTTCGCCAGCATCTCCCCCGACGGGTTTCGCTGGCCGTTCATGATCTGGGAGAGATGACCGGAGCTGATTCCGGCCAGCCGGGCGGTCTCGTTCTGGCTCAGCTCGTGCGCATCCATCCGGTCCCACAGGGCGCGCGGATCGACGGTGGGAGGCTGGGCGGGCTCGATCCTGGCCGGGCCGTCTAGGGCCTCTTCGACCCGCGTCTGGACCGCCGGGCTCATGCTCCTTTCGCCCCGGGACACCTGGGTCATGTAGCCGCGAGACACCCCCACATGTTCCGCCAGGCCCTTCAGGCTAAAGCCTCGCTCCCTGGCCCGCTCCCGGATGTAGCTGCTCTGCCCCCTCCCTTTCACCACTCCGTCCTGGCGGTTGGCGCACCTGGCAGGCCCGACTTTCACCGGGCCGCCCAGCACCGATTCGACCCGCGTCTGGACCGCCGGGCTCATGTTCTTCCGGCCCCGCGCCACCTCCGACATGTAGCCGACCGACACCCCCACCCGCTGGGCCAGGTCCTTCTGGCTCATGCCCAGGGCGCGGGCGCGCTCCCGGATGCAGGTGCTCTCCCCCTGCACCAGGCCGCCCTGCCGGTAGACGACGCCCTGGCCGGGCACCTCGCCCAGCACCGCCGTGGCCCTCTCCCGCAGCAGGGGAGACCAGGGCCGGCGCCCGCTGGCCACCGAGGACAGGTAGCCGTAGTTGACGCCCATCCGGTCCGCCAGCTCCTTCAGGTTGAGGCCGTGCCGCCGGGCCGCCGCCCGAAGCTCGCTCTCGGGCTTGCCCTTGGTCCGTCCCTGGGCCGCCGCCCCGGCCTGCGTTCCCTGGATGTTCCCCGCACCCGCTGCGGCGTTCTCGTTGCCGTCGAACCCGGTTATGGAATGGGTGATTACCTCGGTGGTCTGGATGTTGGTGGTCGTCTTCATGTCGTTTCCTCCAAAACGCAGAAAGCGGGGCCGGCCCAAAGGGACCGACCCCGCTCGTCTGTAAGCAATCGATTTTCAGTTGCCGGTGGCGGCTCATACGGCCGCCCTGGTATCCGCCGCGCCACCCAGGGGGCGACGGGCCTATGGTTCCTGCCGGTTATTCAGTTGTTCCGAGTGGTGAATTACCTCCTTGGTTTCTTGGTTTTGTGAATGACGTTGGGGAGACAGTTCCGCCACCCGGCGCCGGACGCACTCCGCCCACGGTGAGACCCGCAACGGAGAACGCAGGAACGCAGGGTGAGGGTTGGAGCAAGACGCAGCTCGCCCAGGGTGTTATTCAGCGGAAACGCGAACCCTGGAGGCTGCAATGAGGGGAGAATTGGAGAGGAACGCAGCTGGGGATGTGGCTTTAACCCCGGTGCCGGACGCACTACGCCCCAGGTCTGGCATTGGGCCTGAAACGCCGGTTTGGGGAGTTGGGGAAAGGCGCAGTTCGCCCAGGGCGTCATTCCCGCGGAGCTGCTAGGTTGGGGGTTAGGAGAGGGAAATGGAGAGGAACGCAGTCCGGCCAGTGGCTACGTCGTAGGTCGCCGGATTGATGGGAACTGCGCTACAACGATGACCGTCCGGTCTGGCGTTGCAGTGCGACCGGAGCAAGGGGAAGCTGCGGTGCCGCTGTCTGTGTCCAGCAGCTACGCCGCAGTCATGGGGAAGCAGCCGGAGCTTGTTGTCCGCTCCAACCGCAGAGTGTAGAGAGTGCGTAGCGCGTCAACCGCTCCGCCGCTCAGAAGCCGAAGGGGAAAGAGCTTCCGGGATACCGTCCTGGGTCTAGCCGACACCTCCTGTCAGTGGGACTACCGTGAGTTCAGGGTCTGCCGTGGAAAGGGAATCCGGGATGCCGTTGTTGCTTCGGTTGCCACCTCCGTGATTCAGTCCGTGGGGCAGGGACTCCGGGCCTTGGGTTGGGATGCCGTACGAAGCGCACCGCGCACTTCAGTGGTAAGGACTACCGGCTGCGGGCGAAGGATAATTCACTCTGCCTGTCAGCAATTCCCTCGTGGGCGCTCCGGGGAGAAAAGCTTCAATCCTCACGGAGCAGGCCCGGGCGAGCAGGGATCACGCCCCCAGGTTTCTAGGCAGTGGAAACACTGGAAAAGCCAGACAACGAAATCAGTATCCGGCCCCCGGAAGACCCCTGGCAAGGGTTCCGGCGACGACCCGCCCACATTGATTGCAAACGCCCCGCCGGAAACCGGCAGGTATCCCGCCGGAATCCCGCAACCCGCCGGAAGCGCCCGGAGGCGCCGCCGGCAGCCTACCGCCTCCACCGCAGCAGGGCCAACCTCAGACGGTCCTAAACCGCCCTCAGCCACCGCCACGGACTCGGCGCCCCCGCCACCTTCGCCAGCAACCCCAGCCTGGCCCGCCGCTTTCTGAACTGGTGCAGCGCCTTCAGACGCCAGTTCAGCTGCGCGCCCCGGTCCAGGCCCCGCAGCGGCTCCGTCTCCGGCGGCAGGGTCAGGCCGTGCTCCTCCAGCAGGGCCACCTCCAGCTCCAGAATCCGCTGGCGGGTTGACACCCACGCCAAGCCCTTGCCCTGGGCCGGGTGTCCGACCCACAAATTCCGCCACTCCGCCACCAGGGGCCAGGCGTCGCCGAAGACTACCTCGTCGTCCTCGCCCGGGTCACGGGTTACCAGATCGGGGTAACGCCGGCGGGTCGCTACTCCCGCCACCGGCGCCGGACGCGGCAGCCCGGTTCCGGCGCCTGCCCTGGTCTCCCCCTGGGCCAGCCGCTGCTCCAGCCGCCGCATCCCCTGGGCGTGGGTCTCCCCCAGGGCCTTCATGCCCTCCCGCAGCTCACCCTCCAACCCGGCCACCTGGGTCGTCAGCCCGCCGACCTGTCCCGCCAGCCCCTCCACCGCCTCCTCCAGCTCGTCCCTGGCGCCGCCGTCCCTTTCCACCAGCATCTTCTCCACGGCGTCCCGCACCCGCCGCGACATCCCCTGCTGCACGCTGCCCGCCACCGTCCTGGGGTCCAGGCCCAGCACCCGGCCCGCGCCCTTGTGCCCCCGGGTCCGCACCAGTTGGCGGAACAACGCGGTGAGCCGCAGCTCGTACACGTCGTCGATGACCTGGGCCGCCGCCTCGTCGAAGGCGTCGTCCAGTCCCGTCACGGCGTCGCCATCATCCGCATCAGGGGGCATGGGCCGCGTTTTCGTCCCCGCCGTTTGCGCCTCTCCCGTCGCCCGCCATCACGCCCCCGCCGGCACCGGCCCGCCCATCGCCCGCCGCCGCGAGGCCGTCTGGCCGGGGGCTGTCCCGCCGCTGCCCGGCCCGAAGGCATCACGCTCAACCATGCTCATACCTCCCCGGTGCAAATTGCACCTTTCCAACAGGGGCCTTGCACCCCCGTCCTGTTTTCGCCGGACTGCAAACTGCACCCCTCAAACGGGGCCGATGCACCCCACCGCCGGAATCCGCCCTGGACTCCAGGTGTTCGCAAACTTACCGCTGAAATGGGGCTGCACCCCCCATTTCAGCTACGAATCCCCTCCCATCAACCGGCGCCATCCAAGTCCCAATTCCTGTACACGTCCCTAACACCACGGCGGCCTCCGAAAATCCCACGCCTCGAAAGGGGGGGTCTGCTAACCCCCCCTTTCAGGGCATTACGCCCGCCCCGGCCAGCCGCCAGACTGGCTTCCCGCCCCTGCGCTCCCGCCTGCTGACCGGCTGGCGGAACGGCAGTCCCCGGTCCGGCAAACCCCTGTCCTCCGGTTCCCTGGCGGAGCGGGCGGCCCGCAGCGGCGGGACGGAGTACGCCGAGGGCGACGGCCTGGCCGTGGTCGCCAAGCCCGTCTTCTGGAAGGGCCGCCTCGCCAAGGTGATCGTGGTCGCCCTGCCCTGGGAGAATCGCCAGGCGCTGGCCCCGCAGCATGGGGCAGCCCCGTGGCCGGGCAGTGAATCCAGCGCCCGCCCCCGGCGGGCGCCAACCTCTCCTTGACAGGCCGGACCGTTTGTCCGATGATGTATAGTAAGACACTCGATTACATCAACAGGCAAAAAGAGAGACCATGCCACCACGCCGTATTTCCAGGACCATCACCTTCTCCCTGCCCCCGGAGATGTTCGAGCAGGTGCAGCGGGTGAAGGAAGAGGAGGGCCGAGACATGAGCGAGTTGGTGCGGGAAGCCCTCCGCCTGTACATGGAAGAAAGGGAGCTGCGCCGCCAGGAGCGATTGGAACGGCTGCGCTCCCGCCAAGCCACGAAGCCAGAGGACGAAGGAGGCGAATCTAATGACTGAACTACACGACCTGATACCGGCAGCCCTCTACGCCCGGGTCTCCAGCGACCGACAGGACGTGGACCTGTCCGTGGCCGCCCAGCTTCGGGCGCTGCGCGACTACGCCCAGCGGAACGGCTACCTGGTAGCCCGCGAGTACGTGGACGAGGCCGAGAGCGGCCGCATCGCCGACCGGCCCCAGTTCAGCCGGATGCTGGACGAGGCCAGCAAGCCCGAGGCCCCTTTCAAGGAAATCCTGGTCTGGAAATTCTCCCGCTTCACCAGAAAGCGCGAGCACGCCGTGGCCTTCAAGTCCATGCTGCGGCGCAGGGGCGTCCGGGTCGTCTCCATCACCGAGCAGGCCGACGACACCCCCACCGGCAAGCTCCTTGAGGCCATCATCGAGAGCGTGGACGAGTTCTATAGCGAGAATCTTGCGCAAGAGGTTCTCCGGGGGATGCGCGAGGCCGCCACTCGCGGCTTCTGGATGACCACCTACGCCCCCTACGGCTACAGGCGGGTCTACGTCCAGGACGGTCCCAAGAAGCGCCCCAAGCTGGAGCTCAACCCGCCCGCCGACGCCGTGGTCCGGCGCATCTTCGACATGGTGCTCCAGGGCAGGAGCATCCTCGACGTGACCAAGACCCTCAACGCCGAGGGCATCCCCACCACCAACGGCAAGAAGTGGCTCAAGACCACCATCCACACCATGCTGGACAACGAAGCCTACACCGGCACCCTGGTCTGGGGAGCAAAAGCCAAGGACGGCGCGCCGCCGGTGCGCGTCGAGAACGCACATCCCGCCATTGTATCCAAGCGGGATTTCCAGAAGGCCAGAAAGTTGCTGGCGTCCCGCGCCCCGAAGAAGATGAACCCCCGCCGGGCTTCCAGCCCCTACCTGCTCAGCGGCCTGGTCAAGTGCGAGACCTGCGGCAAGGCCATGACCGCCGCCGAGGCCAAGAGCGGCAGGTACACCTATTACATCTGCCACTCCCTGCTCAAGCGGGGCAAGGGCACCTGCGAGACCCCCAGGCTCAACGCCAAGAGCTTTGAGAAGCTCATCGTCAGCGAGATCAGGGAGAACGTGCTCACCGAGTCCAACATCCGCGACCTGGTGAAGCTGCTGGACGAGGAGATGGACGGGGTGGCCCGGGAGCAGCGGGACCGGCTGGAGACCATCGAGGAGGAGCTTGAGGACGTGAAGAAGCGGCTGGGCCGCATCTGGCAGGTCATCGAGACCACCGACATCGAGATGGCCGATGCCTCGGAGCGCATCAGGGAGCACCGGGAGCGCAAGGAGAAGCTGGAGATCGCCGCCGAGGGAGCGCGGGCGTTACTGTCGGACCGGCGTCAGTTCCTGGACAGCGCCGACACCATCGCCGCCTTCGCCGCCGATATGAGCGAGTTCCTCAAGACCAGCGAACTGACCGAGACCAAGGCTTTCGTGAGGTCTTTCGTCAAGGAGATCGTGGTCAAGCCCGGCAGGGCCGCTATCGTCTACTCAATACCGACGCCGGATGACTCTCCGGCAGGGGGTGCGGACGCCGTGGAGATCGCCCTAAACGGGGGAGTTATGAATTCGGTACGTCATGGTGGGCCCGGTGGGAATCGAACCCACGACCTGGTGACTATGCCTAACTCTACCACCTATCGGCTAATTTCGTCATCGCCTACCCGTTTCTCACCTCGCTCACCCCTCACACATAAGTATGCGTGATAACCTCCCACACATGCCCGTTCTCGCACTCGAAGTAGAACCCCCGCCCCTGGTGCAGGTGGTTGATCTCCCCGTCCGTCCGCGAGCGCGGCCCGCTCCCGAAGATGACCTCTTCGTCCTTGATCCGCTGCAGGATCGCATCGAACTCCTCGTCCGAGGCCAGGAAGGCGTAGTGATTGGAGCGGGGATTGTCCGAGTCATCGAGTCCAACGTCAATAGGTCGTTGACCTTGACCGGTGCGAAGTGCCCCCAGGGTCCCTCGTACTTCAGCCCAAACATGCGGGCGATGAACTCCGCGGACTTCACCTTGTCGCAGGCGGGCACGATTGTGTGGTCCAGCTGCAAGGGCATGGTGGTCCTCCTCTAGATAGCGTCGTTAATCAGGGAGAGTGGGCGAGAAAATGGGCCCGGCTGGGATCGAACCAGCCACCAGCCGGTTATGAGTCGGTTGCCCTACCACTGAGCTACGAGCCTCTTCGGTAGCCTACGCCCCCATTTTCGCGGTACCAAGGAACCCCCGCAAGGCAACAGGGCCTTTTCATTATCCCTCTCCCTCAAGGGAGAGGGATGCACCATGGGGGCTGCCACTGCCACGCCCGCGGTGAACGCGGAACTGGCAAGACCGATAATCGGACTCCGTCCGATACCCACTCCGTTGCTGTGCCTATGCAGCAGAACGCCGGCAAGCCTATATTAAGCCCGGGAAGTTTCTGTTACGCACTCATACAGCCCTCAATAACGGAAATTAAAACCCGCGCTGCCGTTGCCCAAACCTTCGATCAGACAAGAGAATCCATCAGATGCTGAGAACCGATTACAGGGAGTCCATTTCCCAGGCGATTTCCGGGATCAGAGACATACCGTCATTGGAGGGGCGGAGCAAGGCGGCCATCGCGCAGGCCGTTGTGCTCAGGATGCTGGTCGCCGCCGGATGGGACATCTTTGACCTTTCGCAGGTGATGCCGGGATACATCACTGGAAACAGCAACGTCGACTTCGCCCTGATGTCGCCGACGCCAGGCCGACCCAAAGGAGCAGTCTCGCCCAGGGTGTTCATTGACGTGAGAACGCCGACCGATAACATCGAGAGTCCCCGGATGGAACGGCAACTGTTGGCTCTCTGTGCCCGGGAGGAGGTACCCCTGGCGGCGCTGACCAACGGGTTGCGCTGGCTGCTCTTCCTGTGGTCGTCCGAGGGCGGCCGGATGGAAAGGCGCTTCTGTGAAATCGACCTTAGGGGGGACCCGGAGGCCGCGGCGGCGGACATCAACCGGTACCTGACCAGGGACAGGGTGTCCAACGAGCAGGCCGCCAGGTCGGCGGAAAGGGCGCTGCGGGACAGTAACCGGGAAGTGGTGGACAGGCGGGCCGTGATCCAAGGCTGGCGCCAGGTGGTCGTCGGTCTTGACGAGGGTCTGATGGAGCTGGTCGCCACCGCTGCAGAGCAGAGGACCGGCCACCGTCCCGACAACCGGCTGGTCCGCCGGGTGCTGGCGGAGAACCGCGCCGCGCTGCTGGCACCGGGCACCGAGAACGCCGCAGGGCCCGGCCCCGGCAGAGGCCTCCGCTCAACACCGGCGTCCTTCACTCTGGATTCTGAAACAAGGAATGTCACATCCTGGTCCGGCCTGCTGGTGGGGGTCTGCCTGATGATGCGCGACAGCCACTCCGGGGACTTCGAGAGAATTCTGGAAATACGGGGCAGGAAACTGCCCTACTATTCCAGGGCAGCCGGGGAACTGAACGTGCCCCGGCCCATCGGGGACACGGGCATTTTCGCCTCCTGCCAAGGGACAGGGGCCCTGATCGCCGGGCGCGCCCGGCGGGTGGTGGAACACTTCGGACACCCTGCCGGGTCCTTGGCCATCCAGTTGAGGTGACCTCTGAATTCAGCTGTCAACTGATGATGCGGCGCTGAACCGGCGTCGCGGGCGCACCGCGGCATCGGATTACCGAACGCCTCGCACATGCTGGCCCGAAGCGACGTTCCTCGGCGTTCCCAGACCCGGAGATCATCGCCGCTGACCGTCCCGGCCGTGCGGTGAGAGATTTACCTCAGAAAGAAGGGGGCCGGCGACATCCAGGCAAAACGGACAGAGGGAGTTTAAAACCAATGGAAACCCTGACCCTGCACAAGTCCAAGTCCAAGGAGACCAAGAACACAGTGGTTTACTGCTCGAAGACGCCAGTGTGATCCAGAGCGTCTGCATCGACAAGGGGGCGCTGGGTGCCGTGTCGCCTGCCCTGTCAAGGGCGGCGGCAAAACATACCACTATGGCGCCGTAAAGCTGTACCACTGACGGGATTCGTGACGGCTCTGAGCGGAAGGACGCTGCAACAATAAGAGATAGCTGGAAGCCGCGTTGGTGTGGACCTATGTTGCGGCTGGTTGGTCAGGAGATGGAGACCCGGTATTCTGCCGGCTGCCCTTGAGGCGATAGCTATCGCCGTTCTTTTCCAGGATGTGGATGCGGTGGGTGAGCCGATCCTAGCAGCGCGCCCGTGAGCCGTTCGGAGCCGAACACGTCGGTCCTTTCGTCAAAGGGCAGGTTGGTGGTGACCAGGATGGAGCCCCGGTCGCAGCACTGGCTGAACACCTCGAATAGCAGTTCCGCGCCGGTGGTGGACAGCGGTACGAAGCCCAGTTCGTCGATGATCAGCAGCCAGGCGAGGTGTTGCCTCTGGGTCGGCCCAGTTAGACGCACCTAATTTCCGCAGAGAACGGCTCCCTGGTGCGCTTCAGTGCCTCTGGAGTATTTCCCGCCCTTTTTGCCGCTATAGGGCATCCGGGACCGCTTACGGACGGGTCAGGAGGTTTCTATACTTTGCAGGTAGAGCGTCTTCCAGTCTCGCTAGAGCGGATCCAGCTCTGTTACTTCCGCGCATTTTAAGTGCTAACGCCTCCCGCACAGTAGGCCGTCTAGGCCAGGGACGCCGGGATCGGTTAGTGGGCTCCGTTCGCTTACGCTGTGGTTGACCCGCTCAGGCGGGCCAAGTGGCTCGCCTTTTTCTAAGAGGGTGTTTAAAAAGTTGTGTCGCGTGCCAAGCGTCGTAGCATTATTCCGGTCATGGCGGCATAGACCCAGGCTTCTGTGGTTTCTGGAAGTGCTTCATAATCCTTGCTCAATCTCCGGCACCGGCCCAGCCAGGCCAAGGTCCGTTCCACCACCCAGCGCCGGGGGAGTACTTGGAAGCCGTGCTGTTGCGGGGGCCGGCGCACCACTTCGAGGGCCCAGCCACCCATGTCCATAGCCCACTGCACCAGCTTGCCAGCGTAGGCTCCATCAGCCCAGATCCGCTCCAGCCGGGGAAACCGGCCAACCAACCGGGTCAATACCAGCTTGGCTCCGTCCCGGTCTTGCACGTCGGCCGGGTGCACCGCCACCGCCAGCAGCAGGCCCTGGGTATCTACCACGATATGCCGTTTGCGGCCCTTCACCTTTTTGCCGGCGTCGTACCCTCGAGGCCCCCTTTTTCCGTGGTTTTCACGCTCTGGCTGTCGATGACTGCCGCACTGGGACTGGGCTGGCGGCCCAAGGACCTGCGAACCCTGGAAAGCAGGGCGTCGTGGACCCCCTGCCAGGTGCCATCCCGCCGCCAAACCCAAAATAGTGGTAGACCAATTGCCACGGCGGCAGGTCGTGGGGCAGCAGCCGCCAGGCACAGCCGGTGCGCAACACGTACCGGATCGCATCCACCACCTCCCGCCGGGAATACTTGGCTGGGCGACCGCCCGGCTTGACCGGCGGAACCAGGGGTTCCAAGATCCGCCACTCGGCATCCGTTAAATCCGTGGGATATACTGCTCGGCTCATGGGCCAAGTCTATGGTTCTCTCCTCAATCATGCCTTGCTTTCGCAAGCCTCTTTTTAAACACTCTCTAACGCGCCACTGATACTTTGCGCGCCTCACCGCTAAATGCTCATCTTTCGCACACGACGCCGTCTCCGTCGCCATCCCTGGCTCACTGTACTCCGAATACCCATCCTTCATGCGTTGCTGCGCAACAGGGTGCATGAGTGGGTGCTTGCCATGTTAATGGCTGCTTGGCAAACCAGCCCATCGCTGCGGCGGAAACTAGAGCATCCCGCTCATCGTCCGTCCATATCTCAGGTGCGCCTTGCAAGGTCGCCCCGTAGCATGCCAGGAACGCTTCGACCGTATGGAGGGGTGGTCGATTGCCGCAGTTTGTTTCGGCGTGATGCAGAAAGACGCGCGGGTATATTTCGACGACGGCAGATCCCAGCGGCACGTCGGTAGTATCGAACGGCCAGATGGCTGCAATTTGCTCCTGGCGAACCCTGTGCAAAAACCGCATCCCGGCAATGGAACCTGTCCCTACTTGATTAGGCCCGACGCACTTGAAGACGGAACTGGGATTGCGTCCTGCACTGTCTATGGCCCGTTGGTCGGTCTCTCGGTAACGCTCTTCGCACCTGGCATCTCTGGGCTTACGATAGAGATGAAAGCCTCTGAATGGCGAATCTTCACCTTTATAGAATGGCCCGCCGTAGAAATTGTCGTCCAACCGACAAACCTGCTCCACTGTTTTCCAGAGATGTTGGACATCCACCGGTGATGCAGGCTCATCTGGAAAGTACTCGCCTCTGTCGCAGTATGGATATGCGAAGTCGAATCCAATTAGGATCCTATTTCCCGCGACCCAGTGTCGCACGTTTTCAAAGACATCCTCTCTACTCCAGTTGCCGTTTGGCGAACGCACTATCGACACGGTGCGATTTACTGGATCATACTCGGCGACTTGGATCTTGTTGCGTTGACGCTCCTTCTTATCCCCGGACCAGTCTATTGCTATGAAACCTCTGAATAATCGTCATTCCGGCGCAGGCCGGAATCCACCGGGACTTGGCCGTGGCAAAGTTTGTATCCGGCGGGTATTTTCTGGATTCCGGCTTTCGCCGGAATGACGGGTTGGTCGGCACAGACCTTTACTTGTTCAGAGGTTTCTTAGGGAACCTCTGAACAAATCTGCGCGTCAAGCCATTATAATACTGGTCAGGCAACGCTGGATGAAACCACGGCTGAAACGCTGGATTGACTGGAGAGTGAAGATATGCTGGAGGAGCCAACTTTTGCTGACCTGGAATACGCCGGGAAGAAGCACAAGACCCGCCGAGAAGTGTTCCTGGAGCGGATGGACGGGCTGATTCCGTGGGAAAGGCTGGAAGAGCGCATCCGTCCCTACTATCCCAAGGGAGACCGGGGAAGGCAGCCTTACCCCCTGTCGGTGATGTTGCGGGTGCACTGTGTCCAGGTATTCCACAACCTGAGCGACCCAGCGATGGAGGACCTATTGTATGAAGCGGAATCGGTCCGCCGCTTCGTGGGGCTGGGACTAAGGGAGCCGTTGCCGGACGAGAGCACGATACTGCACTTCCGCCACCTGCTGGAGCGTCACGAATTGGGGCAAGGGCTGTTTGCGGAAATCAATGGGCATCTGGAGTCGCAGGGGCTGCGCATGCGGGAGGGAAGCATCGTGGACGCTACCATCATCGAGGCGCCATCATCGACCAAGAACCAGGCCAGGGAACGGGACCCGGCGATGCACCAGACCAAGAAGGGGAACCAATACCACTTCGGGATGAAATTGCATATCGGGGTGGACGCCGCGACGGGCCTGGTGCATAGCATGACTACCACCCCGGCCAACGTCCATGACGTGACCGAGGCGCACAAGTTGCTGCACGGCGGGGAGTTGCAGGTGTGGGGCGACGCGGGGTACGTGGGAGTGCAGAAACGGGAGGAAAACCTGGGGTTGGCAGTGGACTGGCGAGTAGCAATGCGGCCCAGCCAGCGGCGGAAGCTGGAACCGGGGAGCCTGGCGGCCTGGGCGGAGCGGGTCAAGGCGTCAATCAGGGCCAAGGTGGAACACCCCTTCCTGGAGGTCAAGGGACACTTCGGCTACGGCAAGGTACGCTATCGGGGACTGGCCAAGAACACGGAACGGTTGGCCCTGCTGCTGGGACTGTCCAACCTGAAGAAAGGCCAACGCTGGCTGGCGGCCGGTTGACCCAGGGGGTAGTGGGCCCAAATCCGGGTGGGAGCCGAATGAGGGGCCGGAATCGGGTGGGAAGCCCGCTCAACCGGGGTGAAATGACCGGAAAATAGCCCCAAAACGCGACTCCGAGCAGGTCAAAACTTTCAACTGCCCGAAATCCCGTCTGGCTGCTTATTGTTCAGAGGTTCCCTATGTACTTTTCGAATACCATCAATAGCCCCTTCATTCATTGTCAATTTCCGAGGTCATTGACCCACCCAGGAAACATGGTGATTCGATAAATATCAGGTTGTAGTTGGTTGGTTGGTCAATCACTCCCCCTCCTCCTGGAGCTGGGAAACAAGGGAGTCGACCGTATCGGCCTCATCAAAGAAGGACAGCCCCGCCACTCCGCTGCGGGCGACGATGCGGGGAGTCCCCTCCAGGGTCAGGCCGATGAACGCCACCTTGATCCCCTGGAAGTCGCGGACCGCGTAGGGCGGAAATATGGTGCTCCCGGTCCCGTCGTCAATGACGTTGGCGGCGAGAAACTGGAAGTCGGCGCCCTGGAAGGGTTCGCCGTCCACGTCGTCAGCCTCAGGGTGGGGTCCGCCCTGCTGCATCCTCAATAGCTCTGCGGAACCCTCATCGAATTCATGGTTGCCGGCGCCGTTCAGGTCAAGTCCCATGAGGTTCATGGCCTCTATGGTCGGTTCGTCGTGGAAGAGGGCGGATATCAGGGGCGACGCTCCGATGAGGTCGCCCGCGGAAACGAACACCGAGTTTTCAGCCCCGGCTCTGGCGGCGGCGATGTTGGCTGCCAGATAGTCCGCGCGCCCGACACCGCCGAAGGCGCCGGAGGTCGTGGCGATGTTGCCATGAAAATCGTTGATGGCCAGGATTCGGAGTTGCACCTCTTGGGGTTCGTCAGTGTCGCCTCCTCTGACACCTGTTTCCCGGGCTGAGCACCCAAATGCCAGCGTTGCTGCCAGCAGCAGGAGAATGCTCAACAGTGGTTTCATATTGCGAATGATCTCCTGGGCGGCTGCCCTGCTCTCGACCTGCGATTCCCGGTCTGCTTGCGACGGGGCGGCTGGTCTGCCCTGTTGAAGGGGGCCTGCCCCGTGATGCTCTGTCTCGGGGGACGACGCATTCGGCTATCTCCCTCAGGACCGCGGACCGCGGACCGCGGCCTTTACGACCGATGTCTGGACCCCGGCAGGATTGTGCTTCCTATCCGAACCCGGCCCTCCGGAGAGCTCTTGAGAGTCGTTTAAGAAGTCGGTCGCCGTCTTCCACGGTGGTGGTGGCTTGGGTCAGCCCCGTGAGCCTCTGCCTGGATATCAGGTTGAGTTGTGCCGTCGCCTGGGCGTGGGCGCTACTCCGGTTCAATCCCAGCCGGTCCCGGAACCTCCGGAGTCGGAATTCCTCTTCGTGAGTGATGTTCCCGTCTGCGGCGGCTTGTCTGAGCGCCCCTCTCCAGCCCTCGTCCAGTGCCCGTGCGACTGTGCTGGCATCTCCGTACGAGCGTCTGGCTATTTCTGCCAGGGAGACTTGGAGAGAATTTGCGTTAAAGTCGTGGGACCTGGCGGCGTCCCGGGAGAGCCTGACCATCTCGTCCCATCCGGCTTGGAAGGTCCGGCGGCAGTCGGGATGCTCACGGCTGATAATGCCGGCCTTCTGGTGACAGAAGGGGCACGTACTGGTGCAAACTCTTTGCAGGGCCTGGGGTATACGTGGCATTTTCGACGTATCTCTTGGATGTTTGTAGGATGATCCCTTTGACTCACTTCAAGGGCCGACCGTCGTGTTCGTCGATGACTTGGTCTACTTGGGCGCATAAGCCTGTTCGTCTCAATCAGCGCAGCGCAGAGTTTCCTGTAGTGACTTTCGTCGTCGTACCCCAAGTGCTGCCCCCTACGGTCCCTCAACCACTTGTCAGCGGGCCTGTAGCCTCCCTTTGTCGAGTTCCAGGTTTCGGCGGGGATTCCTTGTTGATATGGACCCGCCCCGGCTTTTCTCCATTGGCTGGAGCGTAGCGGACTGCATCTACCCGGTTGTCTCCTCCCACTGGACAGGATGGTCCTTCCGTTGTCTGACCTTCCATCAAATGCAGAGAAATTAGGGCGTGTGGACATTCAGTTCACACATTGAGGGCTTCGCAGGCCGCCTCCTCGTCCATTCCCTCCGCGACCATCCTGACGAACTCCTCTGCCCGGTTTCCCAGCTGCAGGCCGTTCCTGCGAGCCGCCCGGCCCGCCTTCGTCTCTGCTTTCCAACACCACAGGAGCTGCTCGAACGTCAGGGAGGTGCCGACATCTTCTTCTGTTTGACACACCCGGCCAGCGAGGTCCAGGGAGACGTCACCGCGGACCACCATCGGCCAAGCCTCCTCCCTGCACCTGGAGCGCAGGACCATACCGGCCTGCCCCTGGTCGCCTGGCGTTAACCCCTCGACAAATTCCCGCTCCGCCCCCTTGAGGGAGCCTATCAGGGTCTTGGTGGACGGCGGCTTGGCCTTGACCGTGTCCTCGGCCTTCGGCGTGGTCTGTCCTGTCCGGATGAGTTTCCGGCCATCGTTGAAGTGATCGGCGATCTGCTGAAGCCGACCGGCGATGGCCTCCAGGTCCTCGCTCGTGTAGGACGTGTCGTTAAGCGGCAGGGGCCTGCCTCGTTTCACCGCCAGGGCCGACAGGCCGCGCACCATTCCGGCCACCTCCGTGAGATCGGCCGCGGCCGTCTCGGGACTGTCCGAGGGGTCTTGATCGTGCATTGGCCGCTCCCTCGTCTCCTGGCGCAGGTAAATCGGCATGTCGCATCTCCTAATCGCTACAGCGCACGGTCCACAGTGGACTCCGTCCATCGCCTGGGGGTCTTGCACCTCGGGCAGAAGGGGGTGTTCGGCGTCAACTGCTTCTGCCGGCCCGTTGCGTCACCGAGAAATGTTACCCAACCCTTGGCCCTTGGGGAACAATGCCTCAGCGGGAAATCTCACCGTTGAATCGCGGCAATCTGTCCATAGCCCCGTCGGCGTCTTCGTCATCGAACTCCTGTAGATCAGCAGCCTGGCCGTACAGCGCCTCGGCATACCCCTCCGGGTCCATGGCTTGGTAAATGCGGTCAATGACGTCGTGATGGAATCCGCCATCAAGGGCCGCTCCCAGCAGGGTTCTCAGGGCGCCGTGGTTTATAGACGGCGGTGTCACGCCCAACTCATCCGCTCTGTGCCCCATGGCCTCGGCCAGCCTGGCCAGCTTCACCGAGTCCAGCCCCTGCCGCCTTGCCGTCGCAATGATGGCCCTCGCCTGCCTCTGGGTGGCGAACTCGGCGTCGAAGTCCGAGTCGCGCAACAGGTGTTCCGATACGTCCGGTTCATCCCCGGCCACCGCCGCGAGCACGTGCAGCATCACGCCGTGGCGCAGGTCCTGCCGTTGCAACGCCGACACGAACTCGCTGAACCGGTCCACCGCCACGTCGTGGAGACCGGCGTCGGCCAGGTCCGACATCAAGAGGGCACGGGGCAGCAGGAGATCCGACATTGCCTTCTCTTCCGGACCCATTTTCACCAGTGCGGCAATCACCCGGTTCAACTGCTCCCGAGCCGCCTCCGCGGGGAATCCCATCGGGTAGGTGTCCAGCATCGACTGGACCACCTTGGCGCCGCGGTAGCAGTAGACAATGTAGAGTCCGCCCTCGGCGTGCGGCGGGTTGGGGTCCCACTCGTCGAAGCGTCCAACGTGGAAGTCCGCCGGTCCGACCAGCATCGCGGCCGCCCGTTCGGCCACCGCGGGCAGTCCCCGCATGGCCGGCCGGATTTCCACCGGCAGGTCCTGGTTGAATTCGCGCAAATCAGAAGCCACGGTTTCCGTCATCTCGTCGATGGCCGCGTGCGCCTCCGCCAGCAGCGCCGCTCGGGCCTCGGCCAGCCCGTCGTCGATCTCGGGGACAGCGGTGTACTCCAGACGTTCCCGGTTTTCCTCGGCACTCCCCAACAGAGGGGCCAGCACCACCAGATAGGCCTCCCACATCGGGTCCAGTCGCGGCAGTTCGGCCCGCCTGCGACGGAACAGCCGCAACACCTCGAGACCGCTGGTGCAGGCAAAGCAGGCGGCGTACCAGAGGGCGGCATCATTGTCCTCACCCTCCCGCTCCGATTGCGGCCGGAGCCGCGCAGCGGCATCGTTCAAACGTCGCATCAGCCCGATGCGCTGCTCGATCTCCGTTGCTGTTATGGGCGACTGCTCGCCCTGGTCCTGCTCACGCGCCGCCCTTCCAACCACAGCGCCGGAGAGTTCCCTTTCCTGCTCCAGCATCAGGCCGGTCAACGCCAGCAGGCCCCCATTGGCCTCCGGCGAGTCGCAATGGCTGCCGTTTTCCACGGCATCCAGCGCTGCACCGACCTGCGCTGTGGTCGCCTCGCGCAGGGCCGCGACCCACGCCCGTTGGTGAGGCGCGCGCTCGCGGTCGATCTCGCACCGTTCACAGGGGCAGTTGGCCGGGTCGGCATTCATGGACTCGCCTCCAGTTTGATGGGCATGGTTGATGGGCATGGTTGATGGGCATGGTTCGGATGGGTTTGTCGGAGCTCGGATTACACCGGCGTGATGGCCCGACGCCGCGGGCCACCTGCCAGCCTATGGTGGTCAGCCATTCAGAGGCGGCGCCTTCAACGATGGATTCACTAAGCTGGACTTCACGCAAAATCTGGAAAAAGCAATGGACGCCATCGCCTTGGCGCGGTCCCACCTGCGGCTGGCGTTGGAAGGTTTTTCACTGTCCGCAGCTGACCCGGATATTCAGGAACTCCCGGCCGCTCTGTACCATCCATTCGCTGATGCCGCTGGAAATGCGTGAAGTCCAACCAAGCTGCGGCCGAGCACCTGACTCCACGCCGGGAACACTGCCGACGCCACCATGCGCCACGACACGGTTCACGCCGGTCGACACAACAGCACCCTGTCGGTGCACAATGCGCAGGCGCTACTCACGCTTTACGGCGCGCCTGACTGTCGCAGGCGATACACCGAAGGACCTGGCGACGCTCCGCCGGCTAATGCCGCTGGCCACCATCTCGATGACCGCGACCTCCTGTTCTCAGGACAACCGGCGGGGAGCGCCCAGTTTTCTGCCGTCCGCCTTCGCCTTCTCCAAACCCGCCTTGGTGCGGCGGCGAATGGACACCAGTTCCTGGTCGGACACCCAGGCGGCGAAGCCCGCCAGGGTGTAGCCCAGGAACGACTCCGGCGACTCGGGGCGGCCCAGGTACTGGGCCCAGGACTGCTCGTTATCGGCCAGGCTGCGAATCCTCACCCCGCGCCGTTGCAGGTCGTGGATGTTGCCCATGGTGTCCAGCCAGCGCCGCCCGATCCGGTCGATGGACACCACAACCAAGGTAACGCCTTTAGCCAGCCGGGAGTCCAGAAAGTGCCAGCCCCGCCGGCTGTTGGTACCGGAGGTCCCGGAGACGCCGACGCCCTGATAGATGTGAGCAAGCGCCACGCCGGCAGCCAGCAACTGCTGGCGTTGGGTTTCCGGGTCGCTGCCCGACAGCTCGGAGACTCTGGTACGGCCGTAGCCGTAGGCCTCGGGCATCACTCCCGTCCAACTAGCGTGGATTGCACTATACCTTTATGACCCACTCCTGGACAAGCTGAAGGGAGTGACTTGTGGCCCAGGGTCACAAACGCGCGTTTGTGAACCACCCAGCCAGGGCGACGCATCCACATGGACCGCTCCGTAGTTGACCAGAGGCTGGTCCGAAGACCGCCCTGCTCAGGTGTCACCGCCGGGGCAGGCTGGCAGGAGTCAACCGCACAATGTCAGCGATCTTCCTCCCACTCGGCCCACTTTAGTGCCGCCGCTTACATTCAATCGACCCACGTATGTTTGATTCCGGCCAACTTTAGCCAAACATCGTCGGACCATTCGCTCGCTGACGTGGCCTCGATATTCTTTTGATTTGCAAAAAGCACAAACGAAGCATGACCTGTATGCACTGAGCTTGAATACTTGATGCCATCGACATGAGATTTCCCAGGGGCTACCTGGCCCATTACAAACTCCGTGATGATTTGCGTCGGTACATACTCGATATGCTCCCTCTCGCCCCGTTCTATAGGTCGAGAAACCTCCCTCGCAACGTGATGGAGAAATTTGAGCATCCTGCGCGGTTGTATTTCCGTGCCTTCCGGTACCGAGTCGAACAAGCTGGGAACGGGCCGAATTGCGGTCAGGTCAAGGAGAGTTGCAGGACGGAGTGTCTCAAACTCCCCCACCGCATAATAGCCACGGTCGGATTTAGTTTCTTTAAGAGCGGTTTCCTCTTCCTCGCAACCGTAAAACATCGGAACACCTGCCGGGCTCATTCTGTTAGATTGCTTCGCTTTTTCGGCAGGCGGCGGCCCTAGCTCTTCGGCAGTTTCCAAGTTTGGCTTGCAACCTTCCAGTCTGGCTCTCACCAAACCAGTACCCGACGGAATCTCTATAAAAAGATCCATGTGTTGTGCGTAATCGAAAATTGCGCGCAACACCTCTCCGGGACTGTAAACCTCGGGGTCATCCGGGTCTCTGTCGCTATTCAGGAAAAAGAACCTTCGCTCCTGCATAACTACTTTGCAGAAATGGTCCCAACTATATCTAGCCCATTCTTGGTCGTTTAAGCCGTAGCCGTTCGCCTCACACCAATCTTGGTCGAAGTGTTCCCCGAACAAGTATGGCAACAATTCGCGCTCGTTTCCCTGCGGAAATTCCAACTCTAGCTCGTCGAGAGCCAACTCGTAGGCATCCCAAGAGGTGTATGTCCAACCTCCCTCAGAGCCGTCCCAACCGATCTGGTTCACCGAGAAGTCGTACTCCCGCATCAAGCAATTGATGAAGTACTCGGCAACCGTGTCCGTCGATGTTGCTATAGGTACGCTGTCTTTAGCCGGGCAAAAGGAGCATTCGTTGGCAACCGCCTGCTCTTTGACGAACCTGACCAACGCCGGTTCCTCAAAGCAGCTAACACATACAAATTTTTCCCCTTGGTGCATCTTATGCCCTCTAAGCCATGACCACAGGTGGTTCCTCAGCCTTTTTTTCGGTCTATGATACCCCACTGAAGTCGATTGCCTACCTCAGCGCGATGCTGCCGAATATTATCTCTGGTTCTGTCACATTCGGGCCATGCCAGCCCGTCCATCCTACAGCGCCGAGTAAACCAGGAGAGGCACCTGTTTCGTCGGCGACATCGCCGAACACAATCGGCAACTCCCCTGAATCATCATAAGCCTACCAAACTGGACTAGATCAAGAACCTTTTTGTTGAGGCTGACCCTAGTGTAAACGGCGGAGTTAAAGTGGGCCGCGTGGGCGGAAGATTGCTGAGTATCGGCGACCAAATACTGTACCGCCCGCCATCATTCATAGGGTTGTAGCCGGCCCCATGGATGGTGCGACGGATGTACAGAGTGGACGTATATCTGCGGGTCCGAAGGGCGGTGATGGTGGATGGGATGAGCATCCGGGAGACTGCGCGGACGTTTGGCCTGCACCGGGATACGGTGCGCAAAATGCTGGCCTATTCGGTCCCGCCGGGTTATCGCCGACAGACTCCTCCCCGAAGGCCCAAGTTGAAGCCCTACACCGGCGTCATCGACCGGATCCTGGAGGATGATCTCAGGCGTCCCAGGAAGCAGCGCCACACGGCCAAGCGCATCTTCGAGCGGCTGCGGGACGAGTACGGTTTCGACGGCGGATACACCACGGTCAAGGACTATGTAAGAGAGCACCGCCGTCAGACCAGGGAGATGTTCGTGCCGCTGTCCCATCCGCAGGGCCACGCCCAGTGCGACTTCGGGGAGGCCCTGGTGGTCATTGGCGGCGCCGAGCGGAAGGCCCACTGCTTCGTCATCGACCTGCCCCACAGCGACGGTTGCTTCATCAAAGCCTACCCGGCGGAGACCACCGAGGCCTTCCTGGATGGCCTCGTATCAGCGTTCTCCTTTCTGGGCGGAGTGCCCCGGAGCATCCTCTACGCTGGACTTTGCGCAATTCAAGCGGCGTAAGCAAGGGAATCGACAAGTCGGTGGTACAGAGCGGCCGGGACTTTCCGTATGTCAGGGTCGGCGGCGGACAGTGAAAAACCCTCAGACGCCAGCCACAAGTGGCGGCGCACCAGAGCGATGGCATCCACGAAGGTCGGCGACGGCTTGGCGTACCAAGCCGCTGTGCGATGGGCCGAGGGTCGTTGTTGCCGCACAAGATGGGCCGCCAGGGTGGTCCAGGAGAAGAGTCCCATCAGGATTGGCGTAGTACGGGCAATGGCCAGGTCCGACCACTGGCGTTGGGTCTCCACGCCCAGGTGAGCCCGCACCTCCTGAAAGGTGACCTCCAGTTGCCAGCGCAGCACAAACCATTCCAGGATCTGCGCCGGGTCCGCCGACGGATCGGTGCAGAGCAAGGCCTGGGGAGTGAATTCGCCCTGTGGGTCCCGAACCAAGACCCAACGCAGGGGCACAGGCGGCTTGCCCGAGCGGTACCAGACCGCCGTTTGCGACGTGAGTTCCACCGTGCGGGTAGTGCCGTCGTACCAGGCTGCCGGCACCTCGATCCATGACACGGCGGGCAAGTCCGGGAGTGCCTTCAGCGCGGGCAGCCGTCGGCCTTTCAGCGGAGGCCGACCGTTGTGACCCTGCTGACGGGGTGGTGCTGGCGCGTACAGGGCGGCGTCCAAACGCAATCTGGCGATGAGAGTAACCGGCTGGGCCAGAGACTGGCAGCAGTGGAGCAGGTCCAAGACGGCGTAGCCGCTGTCGCCCACCAGCACCAGGGGGCGGTGGGGCAGCCAGCGGCGCAGTTGCAGGATCATCTGGCGGGCCCAGTCGGTGAGTTTCTTGTGGCGGCGTCCGCGCTGCCGGTGGTAGCGTTCCGAGGGCGCCAGCACGGTAAGAAAGGGCAAGGCCCAATAGCGTCCCGCCCAGGGGACGTGGCCCAGCCACATCAGGGAGACCCCCAACAGGATCCGGGACACCCTCAGGGACGATCACACCACTCGATTGAGCACCTCATGGTAGCGGGTGTAGTCGAGGTGGTCGCTGCGGCCCATGACGCGCAGCGCCGCGGCCACGGTGCGTTGGCCCGGGGCCAGTATCGCGCCGGCCAGCAGGATTTGGGCTTTCAGCCAAGTCGGATTGCGAAACAGCGTGGCGAAGGGATGGAGTACGGGTAAAATGGCATCGGACAGGGTGAGCATGGCTTGACCTTCCGTGAGAAGTGGGTTTAGGCCAGCTTACCCTGTCTTTACACTTCTTCTAACTTTTGCGTAAAGTCCAGCTTGCAGAATGGAGAGACACAGTGAAAATCAAACACCTGCTCATGGCCGCAGTAGTAGCGCTGACAATCCTAGTACTCAGTCAACTTTGGAATCAAAAGGGTAAAGGCGGTGAAGTTTGGTTCGGGCCTCCTGGGTTTTGAACCGCCAGTTGATACCAACTCGGGCGGCGTTGCGCTCCCGCACCAGTGCCTGGACTTCCCTCTCGAGAGCATCTTCGTCGGGGAGCCGCTGCTTCAGGCAGGAGCGGGACAGCACGCTGAACTCGATTTCCGCCATGTTCAGCCAACTGCCGTGCTTGGGCGTGTAGTGGAACTCCAACCGTTTCGCGATCCGCCGGGCCTCGGTCGCCGGGAACGTCTCGTACAGGGACGCCGCGCGGTGGGTGTTCAGGTTGTCCAGAACCACCCGCACCACCTCAACCTCTGGATAGGCTTCATCCACCAGCCAGCGCATCTGCTGGGCGAAGTCCTGCATGGTGCGCCGCTGGGTCACCGCCACATGGCGCCACCCCGCCAGGGGTTCACAGGCCAGGAACAGATTGCGGGTCCCCTCCCGCCGGTACTCGTAGTCCTGCCGCTGGGGGCGTCCCGGCCGGGGTGGCATCGGCGCCCGGGTTTCGGCCAGCAATTGGGTGGAGGTCTCGTCAAAGCAGACCACCGGCCGCTGGGGGTCATAGGGTTCGGCGTACAGGTCCAGTACTTCCTCCATGTGGGCCACGAAGTCGGCGCTCACCCTGGGGATGCACCACTCTTTCTTTTGCCAGGGCTTGAGCGCGTTTTTTTCAGCCGCCGGCGAACCCCCTCGTGGGAGATGGAGGTCGCCAACCCCAACTCCACCACCTTCCCAGCCAAAAGGCGCAGGGTCCAGTGGTCATGGCCTTCCGGCGCCGAACTGCAGGCCAGAGCGATGAGGTGGGCCTCGCCCCTGTCGTCCAACTTCCGGCGCCGGTTGACCTGGCGCCGGTCCCACAGGGCCCCGTCCAACCCCGCCTCCGTAAAGCGGCGCTTGATCTGGTACACGGTGCCCAGCGCCACGTCCAAGGCTTCGGCCACCCGGGGAGCGGCCCAACCGTCGTCGCTCTTGAGCAGAATCCGCGCCCTGGCCGTGACTCGGGCCGAGCTTTTCCCAACCCGAATCAGATTCTGGAGTTCTTCCCGTTGTTCCGGCACCAGCCGCACGGCGTACTTATCACGCACCATCACCGCCACCCCCACCGTCAACACTTCATCCCGACCACTATAGGGCTATTGGCCGGATTACCGAAGGACTTTCAACATCAAAGTTGACAGAGTACTAGTAACCTTCGCCTGCGGCTCGGCAGCGACCCCGGTGCCTTCCACATCCGCACCAGCGGCGGAGACTCCGGAGGATAATTCGCCACAGGCACCATCCGCTTCGTCGGTCGTTGGCACCCCGGTGCCTCGCTCGGATGTCGAAACAGCTTTCGAGGAACCGCTATCTTCCGGTTTGTCCGTTGCTGATGTGGTGGAGAACGCGTTGCCCAGCGTGGTTCACATCATAGCGGGTTCCGGGACCGGGACGGGTTTCATCATCAACGAAGACGGTCTCGTGGTCACCAACAAGCACGTCGTTGAGGGGAACAGTCAAATTGCCGTCCGGCTTGTGGCTGGGACTGAATACCAGGCCAACGTGACCCAAATACATCCAGACCTTGATTTGGCCTACATCGAGATAGATGCCACCCTGCCTTTCACTCCCATCGCCATTGGCGACTCCGACAAACTCCGAGTTGGCGAGGACGTTATCGCCATCGGTTTCCCCCTAGGTCGGTCACTGGGACTGGAGCCAACGGTCAGCGTCGGAATCATCTCGGCCAAGCGGGAGAACCGCTTACAAACCGACGCATCGCTGAATCCTGGAAACAGCGGCGGGCCTCTGTTGGATATGTTCGGGCAGGTTGCTGGAGTGGTTGTATCTAGGGTGGAAACCGACAACTCCGGGCGGCCCGTCACTGGCATCGGCTTCGCCATCCCCATCAACGTGGTGAACTCGGACCTCGGAGGGCAGGTTTCCCCGGCTGGCAAGGTCCTGCCAACGCCGACGCCCTTCCCGACCATTGGGCCGACTCCCGACCTTGAAGCCACCAAAACCGCGATAGATGCCATAGATGCGCACCGACGTCAAGTTGAACAGGCCACCCACACCGCCATCGAAGCCCAGGAGGAAGCCGGGCGGTACGCCGCCGCCCTGGAAGCTACCCGCATCGCCGAGCTGCCTACGCCTACGCCCACACCGCTGCCGACAGCTACGCCCCTGCCAACCGCCACTCCTTTTCCGACACCTACACCGACGCCGGAACCGACGCCCACACCCAGACCTACGGCAACGCCGTCGCCCACTCCAACGCCACATCCGGCAACTTTCTGCCGCGAATGGGAAGCTCTTGTGCTGGAGTGGATAAAGGAGGGCAACAACTATTGGACAGGGGAGTTTTACAGCAGGGTGTCATCTCTAGCTCCAGACCATCCACAGCTAAGCGCCGAAAGAGCGCAAGGATTCTGCATTGTTAATAACTTCCCTCTTGGTATTCTTTACCCGAAGGGTTACACAAACGGTGACCCCGTGGATGTGGGGCGAGGTGGACGACAACTGCTGCCCGGTGTTTACGAATACCGGAAGGGAGGTGACAACCGCGTGAGGTTCAATAACTGCATACTTCAACTCAACAGACATGACAGCAACTTTTGGGAAGTAGGGACTGAGGTGTCGTTGACTTATGGCGAGCCGTTTACCTTCCAGTTCTTTGAGTACCATGAGAAGGTTTACTTGTATTGTCCAAGCCACAACTACTGGGAAGAGGGGGGTTTGTACCGCATCGGAGACTGATTCACCTCGAACCCCGTAATCGAAGCACTTTACGCTAGTAGCCGAACATCGTTGAACTGATGAGTGTTGGGGTACCATAAGGCCGGTGGTCCAGGGGAAGTTTGGGACGTGGGGTGTGGATGATGGTGAAGACGTACAGGGTACGGCTGGCGGAGGAGGAGCAACAAGGACTGAGGTCACTGGTGTCCAAAGGGCGGGCGGCAGCCTATAAACAGACTCACGCCCGCATCCTGCTGCTTTGCGACGAGAACCAAGCCGACGGCGCCTGAAGGACGAGGAGATTGCCAGGGCCCTGAAGGTGGGCACCGCCACGGTGGAACGGGTGGGCCGCCGCTGCGTGGAGGAGGGTCTGGAGGCAGCCCTGGGGCGCAGGCAGCAACTAAACCGGCGGCAGAGGAAGCTGGATGGTGCAGGGGAGGCTCGCCTGATTGCCTTGACCTGTCCCAACCGCCGGAGGGCCGGGCCAGCTGGACCCTGCGACTGCTGGCGGACCAGTTGGTTGAATGCGAGATAGTGGACAGCATCAGCACCGAAACGGTGCGCCATACTCTGAAAAAAACGAACTCAAGCCCTGGCTGAAAGAGTGCTGGTGCATTCCGCCCCAAGGCAGTGCCGAGTTTGTCTGCGCCATGGAGGACGTGCTGGAGGTCTACCATCGCCAGTACCGGGAGAACGAGGTCCTGGTGTGTCTGGACGAGACCAGCAAACAGCAGGTGAAGGAGACCCGGCTGGGCCGTCCACCCCGCCCCGGAGCGCCAGGTTCCTACGATTATGAATACGAACGCAACGGCGTGAGCAACCTTTTTATGCTGTTCGCGCCCCTGGAGGGATGGCGGCGGGTGGAGGTTACAGAACGCCGCACCCGGACCGATTGGGCTGAGGTGGTGCGGAAACTGGTGGACGAGGACTACGCCGACAAGGAGCGGATAGTGCTGGTGATGGACAACCTGAACACGTATCATCCGTTATCACTGTACGATGCCTTCGAGCCGGAGGAGGCGCGGCGCATCGCGGAGCGGCTGGAGATACATTACACACCGAAGCACGGCAGTTGGCTGAATCCTGTCCTGAGCCTGCCGAAGGGATGGCTGAGATCGAGATCGGCGTGATGGCCCGGCAATGCCTGGATCGCCGCATCCCGGACCGGGGCGTCCTGCGGAGGGAGGCAGCAGCGTGGCAGGCTCAGCGCAACCGGGACGGCATACGAGTGGACTGGCGCTTCACCACCGCAGATGCACGCATCAAACTTAAGTCTCTCTACCCATCAATACGACACTGACGGACTACTAAACTAAAGCCAAGGTGAAATGTACATATCGCTAGACCGCACCATCGGTGCCCACCCAGTTGGGGCCTGAAGGTGATATGAGGTGCCGTGGAGGCCTTTCGGTCATCGTCAATCTCCCCGAAGTGCACATCCCGCCTTGGTATTGGTTTAGGTGTGATCGAGCGGGTCATCAGCGGCATTCGAAAGTTCGACCTGAAACGGCTCCCTCACGATCACTGAACTCGTTCCCAACGAGGAAACCCAAGAGACTACCTCGAGAGCCTCACCGGCACCCTCCGGGAGTCGAATCTGAGCCAGGACGAACAATCCATGCTGTCGGTCCAAGGCTGGGAGGCCGCGGTCGAGGGAGCGCTGGAGGACGGGCTATTCACGTAAGACGAGGAGAACGCCCTCACCAGGTACATCAACCACTTCAACCTCAGCCAATCCCGGCTGGACGCCCACGGCGTCCACACCTGATCAACGACAATTAGTCTTGCCGGCCTGTTTCCTCACCGGAGAATGTTACCGAAACTTTAGCACCTGGGATCCGCTCCAATCAGCGCTAATTCCGGCAGTCTATTCGGTTCCGCGAAGAGCTCAGCAGTCCCGGCGTAAACCAGTTCTTTGGCCATTATGCCGCGCCACTCTTTCACTCGGCGCTGCATGGTTCGCAGCTGCGCCTCGGTGAAACGGTCCGGGTGTTTCGATTGCAGCCGGGGCATCAGCGCCTTGCCGGTGGCATCCGGTTCGGTTTGCAACCAGACCAGCACGTTACCCCAAACGCCCTCGAAGGGGTCCTTGCGGGTCCGCCAGTGCCCGGGACCTCGGACCCGGGCCGCGTGAGTAGGTCGGACCTCACCCTGTCGCCATAGCCTGGGCAATTTGGCGAGGAACTTACTCAGGCTTTCGCCCGACGGGGTTTCCCTCACCTCCGGTGAAGTCGCCGCCACCAGGGCTGACTGGGCTTCACGAATGGTATGCAGCAACAGCACCGGGTCCAGCCTGGCCCGGTACTGGATGAGCGCGGCCCTCATGTCATCGTTGGTGGCATCGTGCTGGATCAGCCGGTCGCAGGGCGTGGTCGGCGGACTGTAACGCTTGACGGTGGTGCCTCCGTCCCGGGTCTTGTCGATCAGCTTGAAGGAAGGCTGGAAGAAGTTCACGTACAGGCGCAACGCCCCGTAGAGTTGCGCCATGGTCTGACCGGCGACCTGACCTGAGTAGCGATCATGGCCGACGAAGCGCCGCACCACGTTGCCGTTCTTCTGCTCGATCCAGGCCTGATCGTTGCTGCGGTACGCCCTGGACCGCGTGAACTCGATGCCGCGGTCAGCGCAGTACCCGATCAGCGTCTCGTTGATGAACGCACCGTCGTTGTCCGAGTCGATGCCGCGGATGGGGAACGGCAACCGTTGGCCAATGGCTTCCAATCCCTCCACAATCAACGACTGCTCCTTGGCCAGCAGGGGAACGGCTTCGGTCCAGCCAGTGCAAACGTCGGTGGCGACCAGGCTGTGGATGAATGATCCGGACAGTGGCCCACCGCTGTGAACCACCAAATCTATTTCCAGAAAACCCGGTGGCGGTAAAACCCGGTGGCGGTCCGTTCCAGTCGTTGTAGATACGCACCGGAACGCGTTTCCCCATCGACCGTTTGCGCCGGCGTCTGCGCCGGCTGCCCGCCGTGGGACGGATGGGTTTCAGCAGACGATCAAGAGTGGCTGCGCTGGCTGCCAGCAATCGGTCCCGCACCTCTGGGTCCAGCGCGAGATGTCCATGGCGCTCCATGGACTCCACGGACTCCACCAGGTGGGGCATCGCCGCTTTCAACCGCTTCCCGCAGATGCGGTCGGCGGCTTCCCAGATCACGATCACCGCCTCACTGAGCGCCTCATCGTAGATGCGCTGGCCCCGTGCCTGACGCGGAACCTCGTCGTCCTCGTCAAGCTGCCCGAGCAACCTGATGCCGTGGTTGCGATGGTGGCCGGTTACGGCGATGAACTCGTCCAGAATCCGGCTTTTCTCCCGCTTCGATGAATCTCGGTAACGGTCTCGGATCGTCGCCAGCAATTCCTGTTTTGCCATCTTGCTGATGCCTCCTCCCACGCGATTGCCTCCCCGAGTTTAGGTAACATTTTATTTGAGGCAACCACTTGCGTTGGGTAACGGTTTTGTTGAGGCAATGCGACCGGCATGACTAATTGTCGTTGATCAGGCGGCTATCTGCTTGCGGTCCAGCGCGCCCAGTTCCGGCAAATATGCCAAGAGGGACACTGAAACCTGCTCACCCACCCCGAGAATCGAGCAGAGGGTTCCGTTTGCTTATAGGTGATGGTCAAAATGCTCCCAATTAAAGAGATTGAGATGGCTTTTATTCTCATAGTGGCGGGATTAATGGTTTCCCTATCCGCAATGGTCATGGTGGTCGTGGTAGGTTGTTTTATTGAGCTAGAAAAGGAACTAACCAAACGAGGAATCCCGCTACCGCCAGCACAACGCCTACGGCGATATATAAAGCCTCATTCCCAAAGTAGTCGCCCCGAGTCCACTTTTTAGCGAAGGATGGGATGGTGCGTATGATGATCGCGCCGCCAAGCACGACCAAACCGATAGGGATTAAGTGCCATACCAATCGTCCGTACCTCCCTCTGTGTCAGGAAAGCGGCATCCTAGCAGGAGCTATCACCTATAAGCAAACGGAACCAAGGTGTAGGGTAATTACATCGTGGGCAAAGACAACCCCAGATAGGTAATCGACTTCTTCAATTAGGTTACGCTCAGAGTCTGCCATCAACTCACCCCCCTTTCCCTGAAGTTTGACAGGCTACCATAGCCATAACCTACAAGCAAACGGAACCCTGCGTCGAAGGCGGTAGCTCATGCGATGGACAAGCTGCGGGCGGCGCACCTATATGTTGCTCCCCAGCATTTTGAAACTTTCACCCACGCCATGCTTGATGGCTTCTGATCCCACTACCGTGGCTACCCTTCGTAGTCGTTGCATTAGGGATTCACTTGTTGACTCATTCGCTGACTTTTCAGCTTCCCGGATCATTTCCAGAAAGAAGTACCCTTTAGCTGTGATTCTTCTAGGCCAGACCTCGTAATTCTGGAACCAAAGCATGTGGTCGTATGGCATCTTGTTTTCATGTTGTTCTATGAATTCCAGGTCCAACAGAAAGTTCGTGTGCCTGTGCAGACGCTTATAGTTGTCTTCAATGCCTTGCCAATTTTCATCTGTCATCTGGTGGAGTTCATCCTGTGCCGCCATTCCGAGTAATTCGTTAAGTTGCTGGCTATCCACGACATAAAAACGGGCGTCTTGGTGGTGATCGAGCCATTCCTGAATGGGGAATAGTGGCTGTTCAGCCTCCATCGTAGCCAAGAGGTCCGCCAGATATCCCCAATCAATATCGGTGTAATTCATCAATGCGTTTCTCCCTTTGGATGTTTCCCTCTTCTCAGTAATAGTTGTCTTTAAGTTCTTGTATCTTCTTAATTCTCGTTTTCTTATCTACTTTGAAGTCCCATACAACTATCGGCACGAGAAGTATGCAAAGAAGTGTTGCTATCCAATCTACGGCAAATTGTATTGTCTCAGGCATGTAGACTGGTATACCATTTTGCCTCCAAAAGTACATTCTGTCATTGTTTATCCACGTAAATAAAATTACTCCGATACATAGCGATACTAGCATAATCCAAAATACTATTTTCCTAATTTTTGACAACAAAACCTGGACTTGCTTTTTCGATTGATATTCTGGGGTAACTTTCAACCACCATGCCACCATGAAACCAATTATAGGAATTACAATTGTCAAAACAGCGTACATAACTGCTCATCCCTTTGTAGTACATTATTAGCCGCGAGCGGATAGCCTGAGGTGGACCCCATGGTTGGACAGGATTAAGCCACAATTAAGTGGGACTCCTGCACTCCTCCGTATGATACCAAGACCGGTTGGTCCGGGCACCTCCTTTCCTTCAGCTCCTCTTCTACAGGCTCGCCGTGAAAGACCTCCGCCGGCGTACGGTAGCCCAGGGCCTGATGCGGCCTCCGGTGGTTGTAGAACCGGAAGTATTCCCGCAGCCCTCGGCGGGCCTCAAGTCCGTTAGCGAAGGTCAATATCACCTCAGCGTTAGCCAGTTCTGTGAAAATCCTTCGAACCAGATCCACATCCACTTGGGAAAATCCCTTCTGGTCCAGAAGGAAAAGGGCGCGACCGGCCCGAGGCTGCCTTCGCTTGATGTCGGAAATGATTGGGCCGACCGCCTGACCAAACGCCTGGCTGTACAACTTGATGTCGTGCTCTGCGTTTAAGAAGTCTCGCTCGGAGAGAACCCGACGCAGATACTGAATGTGCTCTGAGGCAATATCCACGAAGTGAAATTTCAGGTCAAATCTGAGAGGCTTAACACGCGTGGCGTTGAGCCGGGTAAAAGCAGACTGAGCCTCCTCAAGCATAATGAGCGGGGTGCCCGAGACCTCGATTCCGCCATCAAGAAATAAACCACCTCCAGAAAAGCCGTCGACCAAGTCCAGCTTGAATACATCTCTCCGAGAACCCTGACACAGGCGATCTATGTAAGCGGAAACGTAACTCCGGAGTACAGCCAGTTTCGCCAGGCTATGATCCTCGATCGGCGGCGGCGGACTACCAGGAACCCAGACAAAAGACAAGTCAGGACCTCCCGGGAGTTACAGGCATACCATTGTATTCCGACCCTTCCAGCATTCGTCCACCGGCCTTTGGCCTCACTCCGCCCCACTGCTTGAAAAAGAAAGGTATCTCATTGTCCTCACACAGGTCCCTGAGCTCACACACCCATTCCTCCTCCATGGGGCGGGCACCAGGGCCGCTCTCACCACCAACTATTATCCAAGAAATGCCGGATACATCGAAGGAGCCCACGCGGTCCAAAAGTGGTTCTATGGAAAGAAAACGCACGGAAGCAGGGGCCTCCTGAAGATGCCGTACCCTGACAAGGGCAGATGGATCTTCAACGGAGACGCCACACCAGATATGACACGGAACTGGCGAGTCTCCGTACCTGCGTTTCAGGTAGTCGCGCATGAGAGTGCTGCGTTTGGTGAGAACCTGATACACATGTCGGTCAGCTTGTTCCATCACGTCGAACACACGGTCAACGTAACTCCAAGGTACAGCCTTGTGGAACAGGTCGCTCATGGAGTTAACGAATATCTGACGGGGGCGGCGCCAACGAAGAGGCTGTACTAGTACTACAACGACGGGTTGTTTGGTAGGATAGTTGTCAAGATGATAGTGGGTGGTTTGGGTGATGGATGGGGCGAGTTTCGAGCGGGTTTACGACAACTTTCAGGACTTTCACGCCTTCTTCGCGGCCTCCTTCGGCCGCAAGCAGTGGCGGGAGCACAGCCGGAACTATCTTCAGGGGCTGCTGGTGCAGGCTGGGGAGCGGCGCAACGCCGAGAACCTGTCGGAATCGGTGGGCATCTCGGCCCGGGCGATGCAGCGTTTTCTGACCGAGGCCCGGTGGGACGATGCCGCGGTCATCGGTCGGCTGCAGGAATACCTGGCCCCCAGGCTGGCTCACCCCGAGGCGGTGTGGGTGTTGGACGGCAGCGACTTTCCCAAGCAGGGACGGAAGTCGGTGGGGGTAGCCCGGCAGTACTGCGGCAGGCTGGGGAAGGTGGCCAACTGCCAGGCGGGGATGTTCCTGGCCTACGTCAGCCCGCTGGGACAGGCATTGGTGGACAAGGGGCTGTATCTGCCCGAGAGTTGGATCTCCGACCAGGACCGGTGTGCGGCGGCGGGTGTGCCCGAGGAGCGGCTGAGCTACCGGTCCTGAGCCTGTCGAAGGGACGGAGTTGGCCTTGGAGCTGCTGGAGCGGGCCCTGGGGTTGGGCCACCTCAAGGCCGGATGGGTTGCCGGGGACGACGCCTTCGGGATGTCGCCGTCCTTTCGGGAGTCCCTGGCGGGCCTGGGGATGCGCTACGTGCTGGACGTTCCGGGCAGCACTCCGGTCTGGCCCCTGGAGTTGGCTTGGACCAGTCCGGGGTCTCAGGGGTCCGGGCGCCCCCGCAAGCCCAGGCTCAGGGACGGGCAGCGTCGTACCATGGAGCAGCGCAGTGACGAGTTGCCGGATAAGGCTTGGCGGGAGATAACGGTGGCCCAGGGAAGCCAGGGACCGCGGAGCTATATGTTCTGCGCCCAGCGGGTGCGGGTAACCCGGAAGGGCAAGCCGGGCCAGGAGGCATGGGCCGTCTACCGCCGAAACCTGGACGGCAGCGAGCCTCGCTACTACCTGTCCAACGCTGCCGAGGATACTCCCCTGGAGACCTTGGCCTATGTGGGCGGTTCCAGGTGGTCCATTGAAACGGAGTTCGAGACGGAAAAGGGCGACGTGGGCCTGGACGAATACGAGACCCGTAGCTGGTCCGGCTGGCATCACCACATAGCCATGTGCCTGCTGGGTGGAGCGTTCCTGCTGGGCCTGCAGCAGGACTGGGGGGGAAAAGATGCCCCGGATCACCCGTCCCCAGGTGTACCGGGTGGTGCGGGAAATGCTGCCCCGGGAACGGTTCGGACCGGAGGAGTTGCTGCTGTGGCTGGAGGATACGCAGCTACGCAACGAGCGGGCGCGCCGCTCCCACCAGAGACGCCGCTCCGCCCACCGTGAAGGCAGGATGGAGCCACCACCTTAAACGCGTCGTTGTAGTACTAGACGCTCCTCTCGCAACGTAAGGTCAAACCCCATTTCAAAGGGATGACCAGCAACGCCACGGAAACGCTCGGCAAACCGCTCCGCATAACAGTTGTCGCAGCCGCGGGAGACCTTGCTGCACCCGGTAACGGGATTCCAAGTAGAGTCGGTCCATTCGATGGCAGACGTCTCGGCCATGAGGACTCACCAGACAGAATTCAATTCTGAAGCTATTCGTATCCCCATCCGGGAAACAGTCCCTGTCTGCCCGGAGAAAAGATCTGTCAACTTCATTGAAGACCATACACGACTGAATCCCTCTCGCGCTAGTCGCGAGTGTCATAAGACGATCTCGGGGTCGCTTCGCACCCTCAACCTCCTGATGAGCAAGAAGCAACCAGCCTTCGAACTCGACAGAGCCCGGAAACTCGGTGAACCGACAAATTCTACGCCCTATTGATGTCGGTGTATTATAAAGCGGAACATGCCCGCATTGCCGAACATAGAACGCTACTACGCATCCCTAGCCGAGCTCATCGAGGTCGGCGGCTCCGACAACGAGCTGAACATCCGCCCGGCCTTCCAGAACTGCTTGGCGGCCTACTGCGCCGCCCACAGGGACAGGCTGGTACTGGTGCCAGAGCTGCGGGCTCCGGGTGGCATCATCCCTGACGGCACCGTGCTTGATTCCCTGCGCATGACCCGCGGCCTTTGGGAGGCCAAGGACAGCCACGACAACCTGGACGCCGAAATCCAGAGCAAGTTCGAACGCGGGTATCCCCGCAGCAACATCATATTCGAAGACTCCCGCGTCGCCGTGCTGTTCCAGAACGGCGGAGAGGCGATGCGGGTCGACATGACCGACCCCGCCAGTCTGCACCGGATCATCGGCCGATTCCTGGACTACGAGCTGCCCGAGATCGGCGAGTTCCGGCAGGCACGGCAGCAGTTCGCCGCGGACTTGCCATCGGTGCTGGAAAACCTGCGGCAGGCGGTGGCGGATGCCGAGGTGGGGAACGCCGCCTACCAGGACGGGGTCGCGAAATTCCTCGATCTGTGCCACCGCAGCATCGGTCCAGCGGTCTCCGAGGCCGACGTGCGGGAGATGCTGCTTCAGCATATCCTGACCCAGGACATCTTTCAGCGGGTCTTCGCTGAGGTCCAGTACCACAGCGAGAACAACATCGCCCGGCAGCTATCCGCGCTGGAGCGGACTTTCTTCACCGGCGACGTGCGCCGGCAGGCCATCGACCGGCTGCGGGCCTACTACGGGGCCATCGGCCGGGCCGCCGACGAGATCGCTGAATACGCCGAGAAGCAGAGGTTCCTCAAGGCCGTCTACGAGGATTTCTACAAGGCGTACAATCCCGCGGCCGCCGACCGCCTTGGTGTGGTCTATACGCCCAACGAGGTGGTGGATTTCATCATCCGGGGCGCGGACCACCTGCTGCAGAAGCACTTCGGCCGCAGCCTGGCCGACGACAACGTACAGATTCTCGACCCCGCAACAGGCACCGGTACCTTCGTCACCAGCCTGATCGACTACCTGCCTGCCGACCGGCTGGAGTACAAGTACCTTAACGAGATCCACGCCAACGAAGTGGCCATCCTGCCCTACTACATCGCCAACCTGAACATCGAGTACAGCTATAAAGAGCGGACGGGCAAATACCTCGAGTTTCCCAACCTCTGCTTCGTGGACACGCTGGACAACATGGACTGGCAGCAGGCAGGGTCCACCGGGGGGGCAGTCCAGCGACAGGGTGCACTATTCAACCTGGGCGGGATGTCGGAGGAGAACTGGCTCCGCGTCCAGGAGCAGAACGAGAAGACCATCAGCGTCATCATCGGCAACCCGCCGTACAACGCGAACCAGCAGAACGAGAACGACAACAACAAGAACCGCGAGTACCCGGCCATCGACCGTCGAATCAGCGAAACTTACATCGCCGCCAGCACGGCCCAGAAGACCAAGCAGTACGACATGTACAAGCGATTCATCCGCTGGGCGTCGGACCGGTTGGCGGACGACGGGATCGTCGCTTTCATCACCAACCGGGCTTATCTCGACACCCGGCAGGATGACGGGTTCCGGCAACTCGCCGCCAAAGAATTCAGCGACCTGTATATCCTCGACCTGGGTTCAGATGTACGGCGCAACCCGAAAATCTCCGGCACTACGCACAATGTCTTTGGCATACAAACCGGTGTCGCGATAGGGTTCTTTGTGCGGGAGACAACTAGGCTCGGGAATTGCGGAATCCACTATGCCAGCCGCGAGGATGCGGAACTGGCTGTAGAGAAGTTGGGATACCTTCGCGGTGCCAGCTTAAAGGATATAGCATTCGAGCCAATTACCCCTGACGACAAGAGCAACTGGCTTAATCAGTCCGTCAGCGACTTCGACACCCTGCTACCCCTTGCAGATAGACAAACAAAACTGGCAAAAACTGTCTCTGCTGAGCAATCGGTCTTTGGCCTCTATTCGTTAGGGGTTATCACAGCTCGAGATGAATGGGTGTACGATTTCAAAGCCGAGGACCTTGGAAGAAAAGTTCGAGCACTTATCAACGAATATGAGGAAAGCCGTGCGCTACACGGCGGAAAAGAGGTCAGCGATGCTGATTTAGGCACGGTTATAAAGTGGACTCGCGACCTCAAGCGTCAGTTGCGGTCTGACATGGCAAATACATTCGACAGAGGCAGTGTCCGTCACACCCTGTTCCGACCATTTGTAAACAAGGCGCTGTATTTCAGCCAACACCTGAATGAAATGCAGTACCAAATTCCTCAAATTTTTCCAAGCGATGTCGAACTGTCGAATAAGGTCATCTGTTTTTCCGGCATCGCCTCGAGCAAACCTTTCTCCGTGTTGGCAACCGACAAGGTATACGGGCACGACACCTTGGAGAAAACCCAATGCCTGCCCCTCTACCGCTACACGGACACGGGTGAGCGGGTCAGCAACATCACGGAGTGGGGGCTGCGGCAGTTCCGGGAGCATTACGGCGACGAGTCCATCACCGCCGAGGACATCTTCGCCTACACCTACGCGGCGCTGCACGACCCGGCGTACCGGGAGACGTACGTCGTCGACCTGCTGCGGGAGTTCCCGCGGCTGCCCTTCCACGAGGACTTCACGGCCTGGGTGCGGCTTGGCCAGGAGTTACTGGACCTACACATCGGCTTCGAGGCCGCCGGGCCCTTCCCACTGGGTCGGATGGAAAAGAACGCCGAACCGGGTAAGGCAACTCTGAAGGCCGACAAGGCCCGCGGCACTATCGTCCTGGACAACAAGACCATGCTAACCGGCGTGCCGGTAGAGGCTTGGGATTACTACCTCGGCAGCCGCTCCGCCCTCGAGTGGGTGCTGGACCAATACAAAGAGCGCACGCCTCGGGACCCGACCATCCGGGAACGCTTCAACACCTACCGCTTCGCCGACCATAAGGAAAAGGTCATCGACCTCCTGCAGCGCGTCTGCACCGTCAGCGTCGAGACCGTGAGAATCGTCAGTCAGCTAAACTTGCTGACGAGCATCGAGGCAGAAGACGAAACCTATCTGACAGAGGCTCATCCAACCGAAACACCAGACAATCAGCGGAGTCGACCATGACCAGCGCGAAAGCCAAAGCACCACAAGGTCACCCGGATCCCGAGGTAGTTCGAAAGGCCGAAGCCGTCTTTGCCAAGATGGGAATGACTGCCGAGCAAGCCATCGCTATTTTCTACAAACAGACTGCGCTCCACAGCACCTTCCCCATAGAGAACCTTATCCCCAACGAGGAGACGCAGGAAGTCATCCGCAAGGCGAGGGCAGGCGAAGACTTGACCAGCGTCGGAAGCGTTGACGAACTGATGGCGGAGTTCCAGAATGCGCGAACTCATCCTGACGACGAGGTTTAGACGGGACCTACGCAGGGCTGCCAGGCGCGGCAAAGATGAACGGAGACTCAGAGAGGTCTTAGATACACTCGTCGCCGGAGAACCCTTGGAACCCCGCCACCGGGCCCACCAGCTCACCGGCAGCATGGCCCCTCTATGGGAGTGTCACATCGAAAACGACTGGCTGCTGGTCTGGGACGAGAACGAGACCACCGTTACCCTGATGCAGACGGGAACCCACAGCGACATCTTCGGGTAGTGCGTTGCACCCACACTCCCAACCCCCTTAGACAAACAGAAGGCGGTACCCATGGTGGTGGAGGCCACCCTGAACACCGGAGCGGTACCCAAGGAGCTTTCCTCCGACGCCGGCTACTACTCGGCCAGGGCGATGGATGAACTGCATGCCTTGGAATTGGGCCTGTTCATCGCGCCAGAGAAGACCCGCCATGGCTAGGTGCCGCCATCGGCGCCCCGTGGCCCGATACCCAGGGGACTGTTTGCCAGCTACTGGATGCGGCGCAAACTGCGGACGAGACGGGGACGTGAGCGCTACACCCTTCGGATGGAGACGGTTGAACCGCTGTTCGGCCAGATCAAGCAGGGCCAAGGCTTCCGGCAGTTCCTGTTGCGGGGTCTGGCGTAAGGTGACCCGGAGGTGGCTGCTCATCTGCGCCGGCCACAATCTGCTGAAGCTGTTCCGTTGCCGGGGCCGGGTTGTCCGGCAAGATGAGGGGCAAAGGGCCACTGGGATCAACAGGGAGACGCGCCGGACCATGGACAGTGGGATTTTCAAGAGACAATCCACATGTGCCTATCCGCACCACGCAAGAACTGTTCCCGCAGGGTAATTCCGGCTGGCCGACGGAGCAGTTGGTCAATCCTCAGATCTGCCTTCCTGCACCACGACCTCGAATGCAGGCCCTTGTCTGTCGAAACCCTCCACCGTTCGGATGGCGTGGGTCCGACCGGCGTACCCCAAGAGCAGGGCGACGTTGTGATCCTCGGGCTTGCTCAACTCAGAGGTCCTGTCCTGTACGAAGAATAGCAATCTAGTCGGAAGACTCCGGGCCGGAAACCGCCACGAGGCCATCGGAAAGTGCCGACAACGGAATATGATCCAGACAAGGCCAAGTGCTGGTCTGGCACTCCACAAACGACGCTTCGTACCAGGGGCCGGTACAGACCAACAAACCTCCTACCGGGCAACACGAAGATGACTTCCAGCGCCCAAAAGAGAAAGGCCAACATCCAGTACCCCATGGCATACCAGTCCGTCTTTGAGGTCACCCACATCGGGGATGCGGAACGAGGGGCCCGTTACCTATGTCTCGGGTACGAAGCCGAGATGGTCCCCCGAATGGGACAAATCAAGCGGCATCACTTCGCACACAAGGCAGGACAGGAGCAGTGCAATCCGGACAATGCTCTCCACGAGACGGCGAAGGCGGCGATCTGCCAAGGGTTCCTCAGCGCTGTCCAGCTAGGAAGGGAATACTTCGTCAGGTTCCCGTGCTCTAGAAATCTGGCCGGAAAGTGGTTTGAGTCGCCGAGCATTTATAATTGGGGTCAACAAGCGTAGCGAGGGTTGAGAATGCTGGGAGAGCGTTCGGACCAGAGGGGTCTTTGGGAAGCGGACCGGTTGTACCTGGACCATGTGGGGAAGGACACCTTCTACGGTCTGCTGGCTTCCCTGCGGGGCCGGCTGTTCCAGGACTCCGATTTCGCGGTGTTCTACTGCGCTGACAACGGCCGGGACAGCGTGCCGCCCAGCCTGCTGGCCACGGCGCTGCTGTTGCAGACCCACGACAAGGTCAGCGACGCCGACGCCGAGGCCAAGGCCCGGGCCGACTTCGACATCCGCTGGAAGGTGGCTCTGGGGATTGAGGTGGAGGACAGGCCCTTCGCCAAGAGCACGCTCCAGGTGTTCCGGGCCCAGCTGATCCTGCACGACAGGGTGCGGGAGGTATTCGAGTCCAGCCTGCGCCTCGCCCGGGAGTCGGGCTACCTGAAGAGGCGCAGCATGAAGGTGGCTCTGGACACGACCAACATCCTGGGCCGGGGCGCGGTGAGGGACACCTTCAATCTGCTGGCCGACGGGATCGTCAAGCTGCTGCGGGCGCTGGCGCAGGTTGAGGGAATCAGCGTCGGGAAATGGGCCAAGGCCCGGGGATACGGGCGGTACCTCGCCTCCAGCATCAAGGGAGAGGCGACCATCGACTGGTCGGACAAGCGGGCGCGGACGGCACTGCTGGCGGGGATTGTGGGAGACGCGGACCGGCTCTTGGAATTATCGCGGCTGGCCCAGGGGGAGTTGCCCGAGGACGGTGCTGAGCGTCAGCAGATAGTGGCGGCGGCGGAACTGCTGGGGCAGTTGCTGCTCCAGGACATTGAGCGCAAGGGTGGCGACGGCGACGGCGATGACGGCGTGAGCCTCAAGGACGGGGTGAGCAAGGACCGGATGATGTCGGTGCACGACCCTGAGATGCGCCACGGGCACAAGAGCAGCAGGAGACGCTTCGACGGACACAAGGCGGCGATTGTGGTTGACACCGACACCCAGCTGATCACCGCCGTGGAGGTACTGCCGGGCAACGCTCCGGACAACCTGGGGGCGCTGGAACTGGTAGAACAGAGCGAGGCCAACACCGGTGTGCCGGTGCAGGAGGCCATGGGCGACGCCGCCTATGGAGACGGACTACCAGGCAGACCTTCGCCGACGCGGGCCGCACCCTGATTGCCCGGGTGCCGGGACGGCCCGACCGGCAGCGCTTTCCCAAGAATGACTTTGTCATCGACCTGGTGGCGGGCAGTTGCACCTGTCCGGCAGGGCAGGACACCCACACCATAGTGCCAGCGGGACGGCGTACGGATGCCGCGGGTCGGATACACCACTTGCAGGCCTTCCAGTTCGACGGGTCCGAATGTATGACATGTCCCCTGCGGTCTCAGTGCATCTCGGCCAAGGGCAGGAAGGGACGGCGGGTGCTGATCCATCCCCAGGAGGCTCTCCTGCAACAGGCCCGTGCGTTGCAACAGAGCGCCGGGTATGACGAATATCGAGCGCGACGCGTGGTGGTCGAGCACAGATTGGCCCGACTGGTCCAGTTGGGCATTCGCCAGTCCCGCTACTTCGGACGCGCCAAGACGCGATTCCAGCTGTACCTGGCGGCTACAGTGGCCAACCTGACCCTGGTGGCGGGCAAAATCGAGCTGTCGGACAGTGTCGGCGGTGGGCTTCCGCGCCACCGCGCCGTCCTCAGTGCCGTCCCCAGTGATGTCCAGGCTGTTTCCCACGGTGTGGTCGCCCATGCTACGGCCATTTTCGGCGCTGTCCGGCTCGGACTGCTGTGGTCCCAGATTCTGTTCGCCCCGGCTTTACTGCCGAAATCTCTCTCCCCATCCAGGGCTTTTCGGCCCGGCTTCTAGGTGCCATGAGCCCATAAGAGTCAACGTGGCGAGCGAAGGGGCAGCCATTGCCATAGAGAGAAGCGTGGTACAGGGAACACGATCCGATCTGGTTATCACCAAGGGGGATGGGAAAGGCCCAAGGGTCATTGTCGAGATCGTCGTCCACCACGATGTCGAAGAGTCCACCGAAGAGAGATACAGGGAGTCCGGAACCCCCGTGATCAAGATACGACCGGCTTGGGAAACGGTCGACAATCTGAGGGAACAGATCTTCGCTGACGAGATCCTGAACGTGGATGACACCGTTTGTCGGGGTTGTAAGGAAACCGACCGACGTCACATGGAGTGGCTCGGAGGAATCGAGGGAAAACTGAACAACGCCATCCATGCCGGACAGGAAGGTCAACGAAGTATGGCATCCATCACGCAAGACAGATTCGGTTCCCACCTGCGGTCAGATACCAAGAGACGAGTCAACACCAACGCCAGAAAACTGTCTGCAGAAGGCTTCAGGCAACAACCCAGGAGACCCACCCTGTTCAGAGTCGATGTTGACGAGTGGAGAATATTCGCAGACTTGGACAGCACGGAAGTGATGAAGATATGGGAGGTAGACTGCCTCCCCGGGCTCTACGCATTTCCTGAGGACACGGAACCTCCCAAGTGCAAAGAATGCGTCCTGGACATCGTGCGGGGAATTCTCGAACGAAACGGCGTGGAAATCAGACGGTACTTCCTCGACCATGGAACGCACAACCACTGGACACCGGAGGACGACGAGGGGGCACGTCGATTTTTCTTTCAGTGATCATCGGTTCCTCGCACCCGTCAATCTCACATTCGGCATCCTCGTTTCAATCGCCGATAGATGGTGGCCCATTTCATCTTTCGCTGGCACCCGGTTCTGGCATGACGGAGTAATGCTATGGCAAACGTAGTTCTGGCTATGATCAAAATTGTCCCCGTCCGGCAAGGTTGGCCAGGCCGACGGGCCGAAGGTACGGGCTGTGTAGGCCACCGTGCGTAGTCGGAGTGGAATCCCGTCCGTGCCTTCTCCAGTGAGACAACGCAAACTCAAAGACTAATCCTAATGCACCCTTCTGGCGGGAATTCAGATCCTTTACGCCATCGTCCCATATCCTGAAGGGGTTAGTCGAAACCTCTTAGGGGTCCGACACCATCGATGTCCCTTGTGCACCTCCTTGCACTTGGGCAATAGTCAAATTGCCGAGGACGTCCCTTTCTCTTGAACCCTGGCGCCCTCCGTCTCTCCGGAATGAGCGATCTAGGGATTGGGCATTTCCATCCCCCTTGTCGTTCGCGCAGACCTCGAGGCGGTCTCAACAATCGCCGACCATAGGCAGCAAGTGGGTGCCCACGATGCTATGCCGCTCCCCCGGCTGATCCCGTCCCAACCTCCCTGACGGAATGCAAGCCCCACCCCCGCGGCCCGCTCTCCAGATGGCGCATTCGCGGTATCGCAACACGCTCTCCATCCCCCCAAAAGTCCCCGACTGCCTTCTCGGATGCCGGGGACCCAATGCTCTCGGTAGCTCAGTCCGTGGCTCGGGCCAATACGGCATCGCACAAGCTCTTGCCCTTCACCCTTTCGACCTACGACCGCCGACGGGCGCTCCCGACTCCGATCACGCATGGACTCCGCCCAAGAACTTCGGCGCCTGACCCGTTCTTGGAGAACCGCGCCGATACGGAATGTTCTCAGTGGCCCCATGCGAGCTGCTCACTTCCAATCCTGCACTGTCCCCCCAAGCCTTGGCCTGTTCCTCGGGCCACCCCGGAATTCTTGGGTGGTGGCAGCCGAATTGCGTCGACCATCCCACAACTCAGGCCGCTCTGCGCCTGCAGTGTCGAGTAATCACTGGTCGCGCCAGCATCCCTTACCCGACGACAGACGACGCTGTCATGACGTCAGAGGGAGAACTCGCCTCTCGGGTTCCCAATCCACGGGAGCCCTTTCGTCCCTCACGACGCGTTCCCGAGCTGACCCGTCCAGGCCTGCACCAACAATCAAATACCTCCACCCAAGGTGAATACCGAATCTCAGGAGAGCAAAAATGAGTGACTACCTAGAAGGAAGCCAAATCAATTTCACATTCCCGGAAGGACCCGCCATCGAGGTGCGAGCCCCGGTGCTTAAGGAGCTCGTCAGCACGAGAATCCAGCTCTTGGGTGCCCCATACCTGCAAGAACAAGCAGATGGTAGCGACCTACAGGTGGTATCTGATAAGGAGTGGGTCAACTGGACTCTGGTCGAGGATATTCTGACCAAGAGGATGAGGGATGAGCTGAATTCCGGAACACCCTTGGGTTCCGTGCAATACGGCCTGCTCGCCTCTTCAGGATGGGGCGTTAGCGTCCTGATCGAGTACCTAGTTGACGATTACTGGTGGGTGGTATGTTTGATGCCCATCATGGAGGACTATGAGGAATGGAAATCGCACATCATCCGAGGGAGCGCCGCGGCCGTGCTTCGTATCGAGGGCAGCGGGTTAAACCTAACTGACACATCGGAAATTCCTGTCTGGTTTACCGCAGCGGGCTGACCACGCCAGTCATTACTTCTCAGGGGTGCCAGAGTATTGATTACCGCCGCGTCCGTTGAGTGCCTTTGGTCCCGTCCCCGCATTTTCGATTACTGGCAAGGGCGGGTCAGAGGTAGAAATTTTGATGGAGCGACCTATGGGTGAGAATTGATGACTGGCCGCCAGCGAAATGCAGTTGGAAGCAGAACTCCCGGTCGCAGTCGTAGACGGCCAATCGCCAACCCGCACCTTCAACTCCGGATCGAACGAAAACACAACACCTACCTGTTGTGTCGAACGCCTTGCAGCTAGCGGACTCAATTCCGGAAACCGGCCCTGGAGGTATTCAAGAGGCGCGGGTCTCTCCACAGCACGTGATCCTGCACTGTGTCCGTCTGGACGCCCAAATCCCAGTGTCATTTCCGCGAAAGAGTTAACATAACGACCTAAAGCTTCCCCATCGACCTTGGGAAGGCGGCCAGAATGGTTGGAACGCTTGTGACAAGGGTCGCTTGTCAAGGGCGCCGAGATAATGGGCCACCGGGGCGGCGTGATCGTGTACCACTGTCGTGATGACAGGCGGCAGTTGTTCAGTCAGAGTGGATAGGTTGCAGGAGCAAGAAGAGAGGGAGTTGACGGTGCGGTCTATTCTTCTTCGGGATGGACAGGTGCTTGCGAGGAAGGGTTCTCCCCGCTGTGCCTCAGCATGTAGCTCTCGCCGTTCATTTCCAGGATCTGGACGGCTGCGACGACGAATAGTCAGCACCCTCGACGCCTTTTCTCCCCGCTCCCATAACGTCGCCACTCTGTCTGAACAACTGCCGCCAGTCATCATGTCATAAGCAGTACACGGTTACTCCTCCACAGTGGTCCGTCTTCTCGGCGCAATTGACAGCTCCGCCGTTTACAACCGTGGACAGTGATGGGACGTCCGCTATAATCCGCAGATTGCTACTACAGCTGGGGAACGATCATGGAAATTCAAGGTGGCGTGTTCATAATCACGGGTTCAGCGACCGGGTTGGGAGCGGAGGTGGCTCGGCAACTCGCTGCAAAAGGTGGCCGTGTGGTGATCAACTACACCAGGAGCGAGGCTGAGGCCAAAGCATCGGCGGAGGCGTGCCGCGCGGCAGGCGGCGAGGCCATCCTGTGCCAGGCCGACGTGTCGGTGGATGAGGACTGCCGACGGATGGCAGCAGCCGCGATGGATCAGTGGGGCCGCATTGACGGGCTGGTTAACAACGCCGCCACGTCGGTAATCGTGCCGCACCACAACCTTGAGGGGCTGGCTTCGGAGGACTTCCGGCGCGTCCTTGATGTCAACGTGGTGGGCGCGTTCCAGATGGTGCGGGCGGTTACGCCGGCCATGCAGCAACAAGGCAAAGGGGCCATCGTCAACGTGTCGTCCGGCTCCGGGTTCAGCGGTTCGGGCAGTTCCATCGCCTACGCTGCGTCCAAGGCGGCGCTGAACGTGATGACGTACTCGCTGGCGCGCGCCCTCGCGCCGGAGATACGGGTCAACGCGGTGTGTCCGGGCGTGATGCAGACGCGGTGGTGGCGGGACGGCCTCGGCGACGGCTACGAGGCATTCATAGACCGGTACGCAGAATCTGCCCCGCTTAAGTCAGCCGGCACCGCCGAGATGGTGGCAGACCCGGTGGTGTGGCTACTGGAGGGTGCGGAACACGTTACCGGTGAGACTATCCTGGTGGACGCGGGTTCGCACTTGGGGCCTTCGCCACGGCGGTAAGGAGACCGGGGTCATCGACCGCATCTTCGAGGATAATCTCAAGCTTCCCGGAAAGCTGCGCCTCGCCGCAAAGCACATTTTCGAAAGGCCCAGAGACGAGTATGACTTCCTCGGTGGGTACACCATCGTCAAGGAATACGTTTGGGAGCACCGCTGCCGGACCAGAGGAATGTTCGTGCCCCTGGCTCATCCGCCGGGGCATGCCCAGTGCGACTTCGACGGGGTCCTAGTGGTCATCGGCGGAGTGGAGCAGAAGGCCCACTGTCTCATCCTCAGGAGTCCCAAGCCCGGCTATCATGTCCTCCGACGTCTGACCGAAGGCGGGCCAGAGGAAGCAGTGGCTGGAATAGCTCAGCACCAGGATCGGCGCCCAGCCGTGCGGGGGCGGCCCGTCTCGGGGTCACGGATCAGGCCCAACTGCCCGAAGTCTAGCTCGGCCACTTTCCCCGGCGGGCTGTTCTCCAGCCGCCCGCGGTCCTGCTGGGCCTGCTCCAGTTTCGTTTCTGGATGAAGCCCCGCGGCGACTGGTAGGACACCGGGCATCCACGGCCCAGTTGCAACTCGTGGATGCGGGTAACCTGCAGCCGGTCGCCGGTGAGCCACTGGTAGATCGGGTCGGCCCAAGGGGCTAGCGGATCCTAGTTGGGGGTCTCCGTCTGACGCGGTCCAGGCTGTCCGATGGTCGCCAGGCGAATGAGCTGATCATCACTGGAAGAGGGTCCGTCCTTGGCGATGCCGCCGGCCTTCGGCGCGCTCGGGTACTTGCGGACCGTGTTGCGGAACAGGCCAGTGCGCGATGCAATCCGGCGGTACCCCCTCCCTGAATGACTGGGTGAATCTGCTCCCAAATATCGTCTGGAATTTCCCGGATAGTCGACAGAGGCTCGCTCTTTGCCGTCATCGTCCACCACCACCACCCGGTTTTTGCCTATCCCAATCGAATCTAACTTGCGCCCTCCCCTTCAACCCACTCCGTTTTGAGATAGCACCTTGGCGTGGGAACAGCTGGTTGAAACCAGCCCTCCCCACGCCAATGTTGTCCATGCCATCTATTTTTCTCATCCGGTGGACGCGAGAAGGAGGTGGTGAAATCCTCGGGTATCCGAAAGAGTAGCACGGCGGGAGGTGAGCAATGCCCGTGATGAGCGGAGCACAGGCGCTGGTGCGTTCCTTGGCCAGGCACGGCGTCGAGGTAGTGTTCGGGCTTCCCGGCGTACAGATTATGGACGTATTCGATGCCCTCTACGACGAGCCCGGCATCCGCATGGTCCTGACCCGGCACGAGCAGGCGACCACCTACATGGCCGATGGCTACGCCCGGACCACCGGCAAGCCCGGTGTTGCGCTGGTGGTGCCTGGCCCTGGGGCCCTCAACGCAACGGCGGGACTCGGCACTGCCTATGCCACATCGTCCCCGGTTCTGCTGGTGTCGGGGCAGATAGAGAGCTATAACCTCGGCCAGAACCGGGGCGCGCTCCACGAGATCGGCGAGCAGTTGGACGTCTTCAAACACCTGACCAAGTGGTGTGGGCGATCAGACAAGGTGGGTGAAATCCCGGGAATGGTCCGGAACGCTTTCCGGGAGATGTCTTCTGGCCGGCCCAGGCCGGTGGAGATAGAGATCCCCTGGGACGTTCTCCCAATGACTGATGAAACCGAACTCCCGGAACCCGAAGGTCCGGGCAAGCAGCAGCCTGAGCCCGCCCTGATCAGAGAGGCAGCCCAGCTGCTTGCAGGGGCCAGCCGCCCCCTGATCTGGGCTGGCGGCGGCACAAGGGACGCTGCCGTCTCCTCCGAGCTTATGGATCTAGCCGAAGCCCTGAACTCCCCGGTTATAACCACGCCAGAGGGTAAGGGCGCAATCCCTGAAAACAGTCCGCTGTCCTTGGGCAGTTTCTACTACGCCCACGGGCCCGGCCATATCGCCCTCCCGCAGGCCGACGTCATTCTGGCCGTCGGCAGTCGGATGATGTTCACGCCCAACGTTCCCTGGGGAATCCAGCCCCACCAGAAGGTTGTCCAGATCGACGCCGACCCCGAGGAACTTGGCCGCAATATCCCCGCCACAGTGGGAATCGCCGCCGATGCCCGCCTGGGGGTACAGGCGTTGCTGGCGGAATTGGGAGGCAGGACACGGGCCAGCCAGTGGACCGAGACCGAGATCACGGCCATTCGCCAACAGGCCGATCTGGAAATCCGGGAGATGGCCCCTCTCCAGGTGGAGATCATCAAGACGATACGCCACGAACTGGACGACGACGCGATCATGGTCGCCGGGACCACTGACATCGGTTACTGGAGTCATCTGGCCTACCCGGTGCTGGCCCCGCGTTCCTACCTCACCTCCTCCTACTTCGCCACCTTGGGGTATGCCTTCCCCACGGCCCTGGGCGCCAAAGTCGGCAACCCCGGCAGGCAGGTAGTTGCCACAACGGGGGATGGCGGGTTCGGGTACGCCTCCAGTGAACTGGCCACCGCTGTACAGGAAGGGATAAATGTGGTGACTCTGGTGTTCAATAACGAGATGCTCGGGGCGTCGCACCACGACCAGCAACAGCGTTTCGGCGGCAGGGTCATCGGTACCCGGCTCCACAACCCTGACTTCGCCCAACTGGCCGAGGTATACGGTGCCGTGGGCGTCAGGTTGGACAGCCACGAGGGCCTGGGGGACGCTCTCCGTGACGCCCTGAGGGCCAATCTCCCGGTTGTCATCGAGGTGCCCATTCCAAACCTCTCGCCACCGTTCCAGATAGCGCCCCGCGGATTGGAGAATATCAGGAGTTAGAACCCGACACTGACTACTTGGTACTGCAGTCGCCTCCGGACAATGCCGAGGACAGGTGGCCCACAGCGGTCACGAGACCTGTCAAGGGCCCTGCCAGGATCGCCATGGTCCTGACCAGCTTCAGATGACGATTCATCCCAAGGATGTTCGCGACCGCCCGTGCTCTCCACTGGCGGGTATAGACCTTTACGGCTGTCGTAGGCGGCGCCGGAAAAAAATGAGTTCGCCCCGCGCCCGCGTGGATAGACCAAGCTTAACAGCGGCAACTTGGCCTTCCAGACCGTCCGGCCACCCTGTTGACCAGTCGTTTCTTCCTGTCGCACCGACCATCAAGTTACAATACCCCCTCTAGGATCCAGGTCCGGGCAGTAGGGTGAGGGGAGCCTCCAAGATAGGAAATGGCTCAAGTCCACCGTAGAAGGAGTTGATCGTGGCCAGTGACAAGAACGGAACTCCGGCTCCTGTATTCGATCCTGAACGGTTGACCGGGGCGATGGAAGCCCGTGGCGTAGACGGCCTGGTGATTACAACTCCCCTGAACGTGACCTACCTTTCGGGGCACAATCCCACAGCGCCCAAAGCCGACGAGCCGCCAGGAGTCGCTGTGGTCCTTTCCCGCCATGACCTGCGGCACCCCATCCTGATTGGGCCTGACATATTTCTGTCGCCTTTCCTGTATGAGCCCATATGGATCGAAGACATCCGTCCCCACCGAAGCGTCCTCCTTCCGGTGGGCGCATCCACCGACCGGTCTGAGTTTTTCCGGTTTATGCCGGCCTCCCGGCAGGACTCAGGCTGGGTCAAGAACGCCGGCGACCGGTTTGCTGGTGGCTTTACCGAGGGGATTCGTGATGCTGTGCAGGACTTGGGCCTCACCCACGGACGCATCGGCTACGATGACTTGAGGGTGGGCGCCAAGGTGGCAGGCTCCCTGGCGGACGTTTTTGACGCATACGACTTGATGATGTTAGTTCGAGAGAGGAAGAGCGCCCAGGAAATCGAATGGCTCCGGGAAGCCACCCGGGTAAACCAGGTTGCCATAGAACGGACGGTGCAGTCTTGGAGTCGAGGTATGCTCTGGAAGGAGCTGGTGAATACCTATCATGCAGAGATCTCCGCGCTGGGCGGGTGGGTCTGCGACCCGGGCGGAGTCTTTTTCGCCAACCCGCTGGACGGCGACCCCGCCGTGCGACTGCGTGTCGACTCCGAGGACTTCGTGGTCCAGCCGGGGACCAACATCATGTTCGACTGCCATGGGACCAAGAACCAGTATTGCTGGGACGGCGGCAAAACCTGGGTCGTGGAGGACTACGGCTCGGAAATAGCCCGCCGCATCGGTCGGGCTACCGCCGAAGCGATGAACGAGATTCACGATGCAATGCGCCCCGGAGCCCGGATCGGCGACCTGCAGGAAAAGAGCCGACGAACGTTTCAACGGTTGGGAGTGCCGCAACACGAGTCGGTGCTGACCTACTTCCATGGCCTGGGGCTGAGTCATGCGGATGTGCTGGCTTTGGTGGAGGACGGGTCCGATCCCAACTGGATGTTGGAAGAGGGCATGGTGATAGCCGCTCACCTTCTGTGTCCGGGCGATGAGAGAGAACGCTGCTGGATCGAGGAAGTGTTCTTGGTCAAGGAGGGAGGATCGGAGCCCTTGTTCACCTGGGGCAACGACCCGTTGACCAACGGCTAACGAAGGGATCAGTCTTCAGTACCCGCGCTCCCCTGACCGAGCGGCAACTTGGCCAGACAGTCCTGCAATCAAGGGCTGAAGCACTCCTCCGAGACTTCCAGCCGGATTCCCCGCCTCAGGCAAATGCAAATCCCACCTTGGCTTTGGTTTAGTAGTCGTGCAAGACATGAGTTGAGGCATGTCTGCTACCCCGGAGTCCGCGGCCCTAACCTGCTTGGCCGGGCCGCCGGTCAGTTCCGAGACCCGCCGTAGCGGCGTCAACGCTGGATGTGCTGTGGTACGCATTTACCGGCCGCCACACTAGCGGCGTCAACAAGGCCACCGGCAGCATCAAGAGCAGGCCTGCGCCGGCGTTAATACCTATGGCCAATGAGATGCCGAATGCTTGGGCTATGGCCCCGATTTCCACCCCGCCGATCAAGTGGCCCAGGCCGCTGACCAACCCTTGGGACCCCATTATCCGCCCTCGCATTTCGGCCGGTGACGAAAGCAGCAGGATGGTGCTCTGCATGGTGCTGAATCCTGATTGACCAACACCGGCTCCAAAGAGCAACAGGAAGGAAATCAGGAACCAGGGCGACCAAGCCACTGCAGCTACGCACACCGCCACGATCATGGCCCCTATCACGTAGTACCGTCCGTGAAAGGTGTAGTTGCGACGAGTAGCTATGAATATCGCCCCCATGAGCGTGCCAACACCTTCCGCCGAGCCTATTACGCCCCCCAGCGCGGGCCCCACCTTCAATAAATCGGTGGCGATGACCGGTATGAAGTATTGCAGTGGCAGCACCATGCCATTCATCACCAACGATATGCAAAGCACCCCCAGAACAAACTTGTTTGAGTAAGAATGGCTGATACCAGACTTGATTCCCTGTGCGAACACCCTGTCCCTGCCCACCACCAACGCCGCTTTCGGCAGCCGCATCTTGAACATCAGGCAGGCCGCTATCAGGTCCATGGTCACGAGTACTATGAAAGCCCCGGTATAACCGTAAAAGGCAATCAACAGCCCGCCGGCCAGCGGGCCCACAATCCTGCCTATGTTGTTGGTGATGGTCTCCAGGGACATGGCGTGGGTGATTCGGGCTTCTCCGGCCAGGTCGAAAAGCGCCGCCCGCCGGGCTGGGTCGTCCAAAACCTTGGCAGTGCCCTGCAAGAGTATGGCAAGGAAAACATACCAGGGATGAATGAGGTCCAGAATCAAGAGCGTCAGCAGCCCCGACGCGACAAGCAAATAGAAGGCGTGGATACCGACCAGAATCCGCCACCGGTCCAGGCGGTCGGCCAGCATTCCTCCTACCAGCGATAAAGGTGGGCGCGGACCGTTGAGGAAAACGGAAATCAGTCCGACTTGAAAGGCCGAGTCGGTCAGTTCGTAAATGAGGTATCCCAGCACCAGCAGTTCCATGCGGCGAGAGATTTCGTGAACCCACCGAGCCGCCCACATCAGGCGGAAATCGGGGTTTTGCAGGACCGCCAGAACGGGAATGTTGGAAAGTGGAGACAAAGGGCTTTCTCTCGTTGAATATCATCCGTAGATACCAACTATATATACTATTTCAGTCGTACCTGCCGTACCGGAGCGCCCACTTCAGCAGGAAGGCTCGGATCGCCAACATAAGCCGCAAGGCTGCTGGAAGTCAACAGAGGGAGGGCGCATGCTTGGAGACCACCGGGGCACATTGGGGGATTAATGTCGCTCCGTTTGGTTGCCCGCGTCTTCAAGGGCATCCACGATGGGGGTGATTTGGTCAACCACCTCGCACCGTGGGGGCAATTCGGTCGCCGAAATCGTCAGTCGCGGCTCCTATTCCAGGACCCACCTTAATCCTCGACCGGTCATTGACGTCCTAGTCAGCCGCGTTTAAGCCCGAATCCACCGATGGACGGCGCGATGGATAGTGGAAGGGAGTGAGGGAGTTACAGGCGCGATGATCCGGGCTCGAATTCGGCTAGACGGGAGGTTGGCGGGCGGTCCCCAGGCGCTTGGGGGGCACCGGTGGCGGCCTGCAGTGGCTGTAGCGGGCGAGATGGCAGGATAGGATACGGTGACCTGCCCCCGGAAATCGATCCTGGATCGATGTTAGGATTCTGGACAAACTGGGGTGAGGTCAGCGTCGCCGGCTTCGAGGTCTCCTGAACCCAATTTGACGCTAAAATAGCCCGTATGTATCATCGCGATAGCCCGGCGCAGCAGCCCGGGAGGAGTAGAATATGGACCCGTTGGAATTAGCCGAAATCGGAAGCACCGGGCTGAGAGTATCAAGGCTGGGGGTCGGCGGCGTGGCTTTGGGCCGGTCTACAACAGATGAGGAAGCCGCTGAGATTCTCGGCAAATGCGTCGAACTGGGTGTCAGCTACTTTGACACGGCCCCGGTCTATGGCGGAGGGGTCAGCGAGCAACGCTACGGCAGGATTCTCTCTGAAATCCCACGTTCCAGTTTCACCATATCCACCAAGGTGGGCAGGTTACTGGAAGCCGAGCCGCCCGCCCCGGTGGGTGCGGTAATAGGACCGGACGCCTCCAGAGACATGCCCTACATATACGACTACGATACGGTCATGCGGGTATTCGAGGGGAGCCTGAAACGGCTGAAGTTGGACCACGTCGACATTCTCCTGATCCATGACCCGGACAACCATTTCGATCAGGCGATGGAGGGGGCGTACAAAGCCCTTGCAGAATTGCGTTCGCAGCGGGTGATTTCGGCGATAGGCGCCGGCATGAACCAGTGGGAAATGGAGGCCCGGCTGGCTCGTGAGGGAGATTTCGATTGCTTCCTTCTGGCAGGGCGGTACACCCTCCTCGACCATGCGGCGCTCTCCGAATTCCTGCCTCTTTGCCAGGAGAAAAACATCAGCGTAATCATCGGCGGCCCGTACAACAGCGGCATTCTGGCCTCGGACCTTACGGAAACTGCGACCTTCAATTACGTGTCGGCCTCAGCCGAAGTCCTGGAGCAAGCAAAGCGTTGCAAAGTGGTCTGCGACCGGCATTCGGTTCCGCTGAAGGCCGCCGCTCTTCAGTTCGTTTTTGGCCATCCCGCCGTTGCCGCAGTGATACCGGGCCCGGGGTCTGTGGCGGAGGCGGAAGAGAATTTCCGGATGATGTCGCATCCCATCCCAGCCGCGCTGTGGCAGGAGCTACGCCACGAAGGCCTGATACCCTCGGACGCTCCCTGTCCGCAATAACAACATTTATCTGGCTTGGCCAACAGCGGTCATCTCGCCGGTATTTTGAACCTATCTCGAAACAATCGAATTCCGGCACTTTTGGCTGGGAATCTGTCGAAGCAACTGGATTCCCGCTCACCGTTTTCATGAAGACAAGGTTCGTGAGAAAGCCGCACTGTGGGCATGGACGCGTTCTAAGATAGTTTCTTGGTGAGTAAGGCGCGAAACCCACAATGCCTGAACCGGCCACACATGGGTCTCGACTGGCCGCAAGACGTCAGGCCTGCGTGGTGCCCTCCGGCGCTGGCGGCCGTTCCAGCAACTCCAGCCAGTTGCCGTCAGGGTCCTGCATGTAACAGCCTTTGCTGGCCATGGGGTATATCGCTCCGGGTCGTGTTGCCGGCGGGCTTACGAACCTCACCCCCCGGCTTGAGAGCTCCGCATAGAAGGCGTCCAGATCGTCCACTATCACGCCCAGGTGCGAAGCCCCCACCTGGTGCCGCTCCGGCTTGGGAGCCGCCGTCCCCGCAGGGTTCAGGTACTGGATCAACTCCACGGAATGCCGCAAGTCACCCGATCCCAAGTAGACGATGTGTAGCCTGGCGTCGGTATACCCCACCAGCTCGGAGATAAACTCCCCTTCAAGAATCTGATTACGCTCTTGTTTGAGTCCCAGCAAGTCTTGGTAAAATTCCAGCGACCGATCCATGTCGCTGACCACGAACCCTGTATGGTTCATCCATTCAACTTCCATTTTCATCCTCCACGTTCGGCCTCGTCTTCTCTACCGGCCCTCTTTGATCCAGTCCGCCACCTTCTCGGCGATAAGGACGGCAGTGCAGTTGGTGTTTGCCCGGATCACGTCGGGCATCACCGAGGTGTCCACTACCTGCAGGCCCTCGATCCCGTGCACTCTGCAATACTGGTCCACCACCGCCATCTCATCGGTGGCCGGTCCCATTTTGCAAGTCCCGGATGTGTGGTATTGGGTGCCGATGTTGTCCAACAACCACGAATCCAGGGCCTCATCGGAAGCCAGGTCGGCGTCGGCGGGGAAAATCCGGCGGGTGATCAAGCCCCGGAATGCCGGGTGGTCGCCGAGCCGCACTGCCAGACGCACACCCTCCCGGGTGCGCTGCAAGTCCCAGGGGTCGCCCATGTACTTGAAGTCCATAACCGGCGGGTCGTCCGGGTTGGTTGACCGCAGTCTCAGCTCCCCGGCGCTGAGAGCGTTCTGTACACTGGCGAAAATGGCGATGCAGTTGCCCTCAATGTCGAGTGGCAGCCCTTCCGGCACGTGTGCCGGGTCCAGCAAGAGTATACCGAGATGCATGTCGTCCCGGGTGGTTGACCCCTCCGTTGTGTAGCGGAGCAGCGCCTGAAGCATCGCCTCCGTCTCGCCCTCCAACTCACCTTGGTACTCGTATAGGACCATGGCCATCGGGTGGTCACGCAGATTCCGGCCGACGCCGGCCAGGTCGTGGACTACGTAGATACCCAGGTCCGCCAAGTGGCCGGCGGGCCCCACGCCGGAGAGCATCAGCAGCTGTGGCGTCGCAATGGCGCCGGAGCTCACGATGATCTCGTTCCCCAGCACCGTCATCCGCTCCCCGCTGCTTTCCACCTCCACTCCGACCGCCCGCGCGCCGTCGAACATTATCCGCCTGACCGGCGCGTTGGCGCGAATGGTCAGATTCAGCCGGTGCCGGGCCTGCGACAGGTAGGCCAAGGACATGCTCATGCGAACGCCATCCCTGTGGTTCAGAGGCGCAGGACCGATCCCGGTAGCGTCAGGACTGTTTTCGTCCAGTGACTCGGGGAATCCCTCGGCCAGGCAAGCTTCATAGAAGGCCCGGGCAAACGGGGCCATGTCCGCCCTCCGGTAACGCCGCACCGGGACAGGCCCGTCGGAACCGTGGAAATCGCCCCGGAAGTCCTGGTCGCTCTCCATCTTTCGGAAGTACGGCAGCATCTTGGCGAACGCCCACTCGTCGTTGCCTTGGTCTGCCCAGCCGTTGTAGTCCTCGGGTATCCCCCGCAGAAACACTTGACCATTGACCGCGCCGGACCCACCCACCACCTTCCCTCGCGGGATGGGTATCGCGGCGGTCTGCCGCTCGGTAATATTGCCCAAGTACTCCCAACTGTGCGACCCGAAGGCGGACCGCAGGAAATTATTTCCCCGCTTCAAGTCATCGGGCAGAAGGCCCAGCTCCGGGTAGTCCGGCCCAGCCTCCAGCAACAACACGGAGCGGTCCGGGTCCTCAGAAAGCCGAGCGGCCAGCACGCTGCCTGACGACCCGGCTCCAATCACGATGATATCGTAAACCACCTTCTACCTCCGGCCGCCTTGATGGACGTTATCGTACGCCACACAGTGAATGGTAGCGAAGGGTGTCAACCCAGATTGCCAAGCCTTCCGCGACAGTATGTAAGATCCACTGTTTAGGACCAACGAACTGCAAAATGGCACTATGGCTGCTATTAAAAATGGGGCAGGATCACGCCTACAGTGAGTAAGGTGGGCTTGACTCCTTCGGCCGATTGAAACTTTCGCCTGCGTCCAATTGCCAGGTTGTCCTGAGTCTGGTTGCAAGGGGCAATCCAATGCCATGACGCTCCGCGTACAAATATCTGCACGACTAGCAGGCCCGCCCCTCAGCAGTGACTAATCCAGAGGCTCCACGAAAGCCAGGATGCGCTTAGGATTCTCAACCATCATCATCCGGACATGCTCCTCCGAAGCGCCAAGGCGACGCAACTCCGGCAGGAACTTCTCTACGATGAAGGGGTAACCCGTTCCCCCGTACTTCTTCAGCTGCATCTTCGTGCACACGTCCTGGGACAGCAGAATCCGGTCCGCGTAACCCGCCTCTATCAGCCTTGGTATCGCTTCCGCTACCATCGCAGTACCCGCGCTGGTCATGAACATTCTGAGGTCGTCCTCCGCTGGCGCAAACCGCAGCGGCACTCCCACCCTGCCCAGCAGGTCAAACTGGATGTAGACCCCGTGGTCCAGCAACTCCAGCATCAGGTCATGGTTCGCGGAGATCAAATCGCTATGGCCGAAGATCACACGGGACAGGTCCGTGCCCTCCTCCCCCAGTATGCCAACCACCTCCAGTCTCTCCCGCCCAACGCCCCCACGGTGGAATGAGATGGGAGCACCCGTTTTGCGGCTAGCGCGGCCCGAGGCCCGGATGCTCTTGACCTCGTTCTCCGTGATTGGGTCACCTTCTATCCCGACTTCTCCGATAATGCCCGATCGTATGCCGGTGTTCCCCACGCCGACGGTAATGTCCCGGACTATCTCCTCCGTCATGTCCTCGACAGTCCGGCGGTCCATGTCGGAAGGATGATAAAGCTTCTGGTACCAGCCCGCGCCCATCACCACGTTCAGGCCTGTGGCCTGGGACACCCGGGACATTGCCAGCGGGTCCCGACGGATGCCGATGCTGGTGACCTCGACGATGGTACCGCCCCCGTGATAACGGAACTCCATGGCCTCGTCCATCGCAGTCTTCTCGTCCAGCAGGACCCAGTTGTCCCGGATCGGCTTGCGGTCCCTGGCCTGGTCCAGCAGGTTGATGGTCAACTCCTGGTCCCACAGGCACCATTCAGTGGCCGGAGTGTAGTCGTCCGGAGCCACACCCTTGTAAAGTGCGATGAACAAATGCTCGTGCATCAGCGTGGGACCCAGTTCGTCCGGATCTATTGGCCCCCGGACGGTCATTACCTTGCCGACCATGTTCGCCACTTCTGCAGTCACGAGCTCCTCCTCGCCGCCCTTTTCCTGCCATGATAGCAGCCGAAGGACCGAGCCGAAGCCGACGAAAGTTACTGAGGACCGCCGGCCCGGAGACTCAGAAATGGCAACGGGCCGACAGATCAAGGACAGGTCGTTGTGCAACACCGGCACCGACTCCCGTTGGCGCAGATCCGGGGGAGGTCCGTTCTGCGAGTAATCGCTGTCCTGGCTCCTTGGCAGTTGGGAGGAGATCAGACTCGATCGCTTTACCACCTCCTTGAGATGCTCCATTACTCACAATTGACTGGTCTAATGCTGAATGACAACCCGCCAATGCCCCCGGAACCGTATTGCCACGTTCGACAAATTTCAGGGTTCAGCCGGCTGGACGGTGTGCCAGGGCCGCGATTCATGGGGCGATAAGGCGCCCCTGATCACGAGCACCCCAACAAGGCGGCCTCCAACTGCATAGAAGTTCTCTCGAAAGTCCCTCCGCAATCAATATTTGGGTTCTGTGAGCGGGTCAGCAGATGAAACCCCGACGGATTGCATCACACCTGCGACGGGCACAGGGACGAAACACGCCATACCAATGACCCCGTTGTATCCGCCCTTCCTGCCTCCTGAAAGTGGGCGACCCCTTATGAATACCGGAACGGGGTTTCCAATGAACCCAGTCCGACAGTCATAACACAAGAGTGGAGGTCGGTAGACGCAGTCGGTTACTATGCAACCATTGGAGAGCACCATGCACAAAGGGGAAAGGGGCAGGAAGCACTCCCTTGGCGTCGACCGACGGGCATCAGCTATACCAGAGCATCGGCAACAGTTATTCGGGGCTCCGCCGGCCGGACCCCCGAATTCAACGGCTGGTCCTCACCGCCCTGGGTGATGCCGGGAGCGTCATCAACGTTGGAGCTGGCACCGGCAACTACGAACCTGCAGGCCGCCGAGTATGCGCAGTCGAACCGTCGCCTGCCATGATCGCCCAAAGAAAACCCTGGGCCGCGCCTGCGGTTCGCGCAGTGGCTGAGGCCTTGCCTTTCGGTGATCACTCGTTCGATGCGGCTCTGGCCATTCTCACCCTCCATCACTGGAGGAACCTGGCTGGCAGGCTTTCGGAACTGCGCCGGGTGGCGAGGCGCCAGGTGGTCCTGTTGTTCGAACCGTGGGGTTCAAGGAAATTTGGCTCGGCGAGTACTTCCCAGATTGCCTCTCACCGCCATCGGAGAGGGGGCGCCAAACATCGAAGACCTGCGCCTGCACCTGACCATTCGGACCACCTTGCCAGTGCCCGTACCGGCGGACTGCATTGATGGATTCGCGGGAGCATATTGGTGTCGGCCCGAGCGGTACCTGGACCCGTCAGTGCGGGCGGGAATCTCGAGCCTGGCCCAGCTGCCGCCCGGGGTGGCAGAACGTTGCGCCCAAAAGTTGCGTCAAGACCTGGAGTCAGGGGAGTGGGACGCCCGTTTCGGATACCTGCGTGAGCTGACGGAACTCGACCTTGGCTACCGGCTAGTGATTGCTGAATGATCTCCGGAAACAAAGCTGATCGGGTTGGAGACACCGAGGAACGGACGGCTATATACAACTTTGAGAAGACACTTGGTGGACGAACTCCTGTCTGCCTGAGTGGGCACCCTTCCCGTCCGGGTACAGTGCCTGCAGACCCGGTGAAATTGTGGAGGACGCTATGAGAATCCCCATTACCATGTGCCAGGAATCAGGCCCACCGCTGCGGGTGCCCTGCGCCATCCCTTGACCGAAGAGCGATTCAACGCGCTTATGGGAATCGCGGCGGATATGGGGTTCCAGTCGATTAACTATGACCAGTTGGCGGCATGGCGTGATGGATCCGGCACACTGCCGGAACGGCCGATCATGATCGACTTCGACCACCCGGTGGTGTCGATGCGGCGGGAGGTGTTTCAGGCGCTGGAACGGTACGGATTCAAGGGGAACCTGTTCATCTACACCTCCCCCTACGATCCGGAATATCCCCGCCCGCTGGCGCTGGCCCAGGTGCCGGAACACATGCCATGGTCGGAGATACGGGAGCTTGGCTGGCACATCGGCGCCCATACAGTCAGCCATCCCAACCTCTCAAACCTGGCCGCTGAGGACACGGACGGCGAGGTACTGCGGGAGGAACTGGGCCGGTGCAACCGGGTCATCGAGGAGAACATGGGCTTCGTGCCTCAGAACTTTGCCTTCACTGGCATCAGCTGGAGCAGCGCCGCCGAGGCAGAGGTCAGGAAGAGGTACCGCTTCGGCAGGCTGTGGATCGTGGGGTCGGAATACGAGGCCGACGGCAAGCCCATCCGCTATGCGGAGCTGGCCGGTTCGTCGGAACCCGATGAGGCCGACGGAGGGCCGCCCAACAGCACCAGGTACATCACCGAGCACACCGACCCGCACCGCCTGCCGTCCATGGAGTTGCAGGCCCTGATCAATGACCCCGGAGCTTTCCGCTCGTACCTGGAGGGCGCGCTGGACGGGTAGGAAGGCAATCCGATCCGAAACGCGAAAGGGAGGTGAGCCATGACGCCCGGACGATTCAGCCTCGCCAGTCAGGCGGGGCGCGTTCCTTCGATGACCGTGCCGCTGGACGCGCGGCAGGAAACCAGGTTCCAGCGCCTGATGGAGGAGTCGGTCATGATCGACCTCCACCAGCACCCCATGGTCATGCCCGAGGACTTCACCCAGTACTGGGACTACCTGCGCAGCGACGACTACGTCTGGGGGTATGACGCGGTCCGGGAAGGCGGTTTCACCGCCGTGGGGACGGCAAACGTCTTTCGCGGGATGCTGAACACCAACGAGATGTCCTTCATCCGCTTCTCCGACCTGCTGGACGAGATCAGCATGATGATTTCGGACATCTCGCGGCATGAAGACGTCGTGCAGGTCCGCAGCGCCGCCGAGATAGAGGCGTCGAAGCGTCAGGACAAGGTGGGGTTCCTGCCCACGGTCGAGCACCTGGCCATCGGCAACGAGCTAAACCGGGTGGACGTGCTCTACAACGCCGGGATAAGGCTGGCCGGCCTGACCTACAGCCGCAAGGCCTACATCGGCGACGGGATCTTCGAACGCAACGACGGGGGCTCAGCGAGTTCGGCGTGGAGGTCGTTGGGCGCATGAACGAGCTGGGTATGGTCGTGGATGTTTCCCACGCGTCTTACCGCACCGCCATGGACGCCATCGAGGCGTCCGAGTCGCCAGTGACCTTCAGCCACGACGGGTCCTACACCCTGGCCAGCGACAGCCTCCAGTCTCGCCGGCTGAGGAAGGACGAAGAGCTGCTGGCCTCCGCTCGGAAGGGCGGCGTGATCGGCATCACCGCCGTGCCCAACCGGCTCAGCAACGACCCGGAGCAGAGCATCGAATGCGTGCTGGACCACTACGACTACATGGTGCAGCTGGTGGGCGTGGACCACGTGGCCATCGGCACCGACGCCAGCATCGGCGACATGGTCGAGATCAGCCGGGTGATGCTGGGACGGACGGGCCCCGCTCCGGCGCCATACCTGAACGGCCTGGAGTCGCCGGCCGACGGCAAGAACATCATCCGCGGACTCATAGCCAAGGGTTACTCCGACGAGAACGTGAAGAAGATCGCGGGCAGCAACGTGCTGGCGTTTTTCAGGCGGATAATGGGGTAAACGAGCGCCTTGCACCCCACCCACCTGGCAGGCTTTTCATAGCATCCCCTCCCCAGCTGGAAGCCGCAGGCAGGTCAGGCCGATCCAGAAACGAGCGTGCTGCCTTGTTTTGGAAGCACCCGACTACAGAACGATGCTAAATTACGCACGGCAGTCTCGCCATTGTTTTCTTGGATGACTAAAATCAGGGTTCCCCAGTCACCCCCGAGGAGGACGGCATGAGCGTCCTGATCAAGAACGGGCACATCTTCACCGCGGTGGACAACTACGTGGCCGACATCCTGGTTGACGACGGAAAAATACGCACGATCGGGATTGACCTGGCGGCCGACGCCGAGAAAACAATCGACGCCACCGGCAAATACGTGATCCCGGGCGGTATCGATCCCCACACGCACTTGGACTTTCCTTTTGGCGGCACCGTTTCCTCCGACGACTTCAGCACCGGCACTATCGCCGCTGCAGTGGGCGGCACCACCAGCATCGTCGACTTTGTCGTGCAACAGCGCGGCCAGGCTTTGACAGAGGCACTGGAAATCTGGCATCAGAAAGCCGAGGGCCAGGCTGCCATCGACTATGGCTTCCACATGATCGTCCAGGACCTGCCCGACCACCGCTTGTCGGAGATGGACGAAATGGTCAGGCAGGGCGTAACCAGCTTCAAGATGTTCATGGCCTACCGCGGCGCGGTGATGGTGGACGACGACACCATCTTCAAGGCCATGGTCCGGGCTTCGGACAACGGGGCGCTGATCTGCCTGCACGCGGAACACGGCCACATGATCGATGTCTTGGTGCAGCAGGCCCTGGCGCAGGGACATACGGCCCCCAGGTTCCACGCCAGCACCCGCCCGCCGGTGACCGAGGCGGGGGCGACCCACCGGGCGATACGTATGGCGGAGATTGCCGGTGCTCCGGTCTACTTCGTGCACCTGAGCTGCACCGAGGCCCTGGAGCAGGTGCAGGCGGCCCGCTCCCGGCAGAACTACGTCTATGCCGAGACCTGCCCCCACTACCTGACCCTGGACGACAGCATGTACGACCAGGAGGGTTTCGAGGGGGCCAAGTACGTACTCACTCCGCCGCTGCGGAACAAGGGGCACCAGGACGAACTCTGGAAGGGACTGCGTCGCAACGACCTGCAGGTGGTGTCCACGGACCACTGCGCCTTCCGGTTCGGCGACCAGAAGACCCTGGGACTCAACGACTTTTCCAAGATTCCCAACGGCGGGCCTGGGATCGAGAACCGCCTCAGCCTGCTCTATACCCACGGAGTTGACTCCGGGCTTATGGACCTTAACCGGATGGTGGAGTTGTTCTCGACGAATCCGGCCAAGCTCTTCGGCCTCTTCCCCCGAAAGGGCACCATAGCCGTGGGCAGCGACGCTGACATCGTGGTGTTCGACCCCGACGCGGAGACGGTGATCAGTGCCCAGACACATCACATGAACGTGGACTACAACCTGTACGAGGGCATGAGCGTGAAGGGCGTGCCCGAAACGGTAATCGTCAACGGGCGCGTACTGTTCGAAGATGGTCAGCCCACCGGCATCCCGGCAGGTGGGCGTTTTCTCCGGCGCAGCACGCAATAGAATGGCGAAAAGAGGGTGGGCAAGGGAGCAGGCACGGAAGGAGTCCGGCTGAGTGTTACCGGACCGGGGACCCTTCCAAGAACAGGTCTAACAAGTACCTGCCGCTGGAACTATCGGACCGGTGGACCGCGCGTGGGCGAAATAACGATTGTGGCATTGAGCAGATGTTGAGGGACAGTTGCAGGAAGAGCAGCAGTTGGACGAGCAGGAAATTAAGCAGTGGGTTTTTAACCACCACAAGGAAAACGTATCAATGATGCTGACTTGGGTTGGCATCGAAGAGGCACGCGCTGCTTACCTCGGCGACTATAGAAATGTCTTGGCGGAAATGGCTGAACCCTCCACAGACGACTGGCCCCTGGTAAGGGCCGCGTTACTCCACATCGCCCATTCCAACAACCTTGACTCGGATTATAGCCGCTGGCTCGGTCAGGAAATCTCCACCAGTTTCGAGTCTGATGCCGTCGATAACCTGCGCTACCTGACTTTGTACACCCAGCGGGACCGCCCTGACCCCCAGGCACACCTCCAGGAAAGGTACCCCATCCACCATCAGATCACCCCCAAGGAGGCAACCTACTACTACAGCCGTGCCGCATTGGCTGTTCTGGTGAGAAGGAATGACCCTCATCGGGCCATTGAACTGCTCGAAGAGGTTGATTCCATTTTCGACACTCGAGTCCGGTATTTCCATCCCGGAGAAGGACACGGATTTTCCCTTGAAAGGGAGATGGACAGGTTGCCGGCACTGTATGAAAGGGTCGGTAGGGTCGAAGACGCGCTTAGGTTTACGCCCCTTTCATTTACTCATTTCGGACGGGGGATGCACCCTGCCGACGTTGCGCTTCGGAGGCTTAACGGCTGGATGGACCAACTCACGGAGTCCGGCGGTGTGTCCGAGGTCGAGCGCTGCCTTGATACGATCTACGAATGGCTCGACAGGGCTGGCGATGCTGATGGGCAAGAACGCGACCATGTTGGAGAATGCCCTACGACGACTCGCCAGTTCTGGGCCTGGTACTACGGTAACGCCCTGGGACGGTTGGTGGCCGCAAGGCCATCCCTGAGGACTTCGCTGCTTGACGAGATCGAGGCTGGAGAGTGGGGCAACTGCTGGCATGTCGCCGGAGTCCTCTTTGAAACCACTCCACCATCATGGGACCAGTACCGGCAACGAGCCCTGAAATTCTACAACTCCTCTTACGTCGAGTATGGCCGACAAGCTGCAGCCGGATTTGGCCTACAAGGAATCAGACCCTGGAATTCCACTCAACCGCCGCACCTGAGCCCCCAGAGCGACCTCTACTGGGCAATGCGCGTGGGGTTCGCCGACGCTCATTCCGGCAACGCCGGCGTAGGGTCAGTATCTCTGGAAGACATCAAGGATTCCGTGGCGGATCTCAAGACCATTTCGTCCAGCACGGCCGTGCGTGTGCTGCATATAGAGCGAAACACGGAAAGCCTCGTTGAAGATGTGAACAACCGCGTGATGCCCAATGATCAATTCTGGTACGACCTGTTGAAAGAGCGTGTGCCCACCCTTTTGAGAATGTTGCCACTCCAGACCGTTGAACACCTCGTCAGTGCGCTACGGCATAAGTTTGCAAGAGAATGGGACGACTGTATTGTCTGCTTATCCAAATCAGTGGAATCCCTGTTTCATCACATTTTCGAACCAAGGCTTCTGGAGCATGCCCAAACAAATGAATTGCTGTTGATCGGCCCGGCACAACGGAATTCCCGCCGGTCATACGCCCTGGGGGATTGGAACAGAATTCAACTTTCTGCGTGGGCCGGAATTCTTCGGACTACCACCGAGCAGGGTGGCAACGCCAAACTGTGCTTGTCCCTTCCACATGCTTTCCCCAATGCCGATTTGGACGCGGTGGTCAAACTCAACATAAAGCTGAGAAGAATTGCCAAGCTGAGGGGCAGCTCGGCTCACGATTCCTCTGCTTCTGATAATCAAAGGGCCAAGACCGCCGACGAGCTCTGGGACCTCGTGATGGCAAACGACGGGAACGGATTCCTCGCGGATTTCTTCCTAGCGTTGGGCCTCGCCCATGACTGACCCAATTGGAAAGTGACGTGCTCTTCTATCGTCGTCAACGCCAACGCAAGGTCTAAGACAGTTTCTCTATGACCCGATCTTCCCAGCCCCAATGAGGAGTGAAGCTTGTGCCACGGAAGATGAGCGTCGAGGAGGCCCCTGAATTTCTGGACAGCAAGCCTAGCTGGATTGCCCTGACCACCATTGACCTGGACGGATACCCCATATCGTGCCGCTGGAGTACTTTCGGCTGGGTGAAGAAATCCTGATCGGGGTCAGGGGCAGGACCTGGAAGCTCAAGACGATCCTGGGCAACCCGAAGCTATCTCTCTTGTTGGAAAACGGCAACTCCATGCAGGAGATCAAAGGCCTGATGGTCCAGGGCACAGCGACGGTCCATTCCAACCCCGCTGAAACTTTGCATTACGCTAGGAAGGAGGCCAGACTGCGTGGCAGTACCGGAAGAAGACCCGCCCTCGGAGTCGAGGGAGAATGCCGCCTACATCAGGGTGACGCTGGAGCAATTCAGGTCGTGGGACTATTCTCGCGGCTAGTTATACTTGGGAAGTGGGCCAAATTCCCTGTGGAACAGAGATTGGCGGCTAGTGCCTCTAAGTAAATCTGGATGTCACCAGCCAGGCGGACTGGCACAACGCCGTGGAGGCAGCCGTGTCTCGATTCGGCGAGCTGGATGTTATGGTGAACTACGCTGGCATAGGTAAGCCACAGGGACGCCACCGGTGAGCGTATGACCATCGAGTCCTTTTCGGAAGGACAGTGGCGAATCGCAGCCGCATACCACACTATCAGTTCCATTCCAATTGAGGTTGCCCCACTGCGATTGGCATGGATAGAATCGCTCTATCCGCTTAGGCTGAGGCCCCAACCTTGTTAAGGTTATCTCAAGGAGGCATGGGCGAATGTCGACGAGCGTAGAACTGATTCAGGCAGAATTGGAAGGTTTGGGCTACCATACAGCCTTGCTCGATACGCCTCGTAGGACAGTCGTTTCCTTCGACTACGTGATAGAGGCCGGACCACGCAAGGGCACGGAAGTCACAGTGGGTCTGGGCTTTCAGGAGGACGCTTACCCGGAGTATCCGCCGCATTGGGTCTGCGTAACACCTCCTCTCAGCGATGGAAAGGGGGGTGCAGTGGAGGAATTTCAGGACGGACTGGGACGGACCTGGATCGCCATGAGCCGGCCCCCTGGCGAAATGTGGGATCTTCTGCCCACCAAACACATGGACGCTTACATTAAGGAGCACCTTAGGCGAATTTGGATTGACGTTTAAGGGAAACGATAATCCTGGCTGTGAACGCCCCGCCCCGCCCCGCCCCGCCCCGCTTCGTGGGTCGTCAACGTCCCCGGGGAGCTGCCGAGGTTAACGCTGCCAGATGCTCCCTGCTCTTCTATGGAGAAACGGCATCTCCAAATTGGAGAATTCCCTTCAAGGACTCCTATAGCGAATCGTCGATTGAGCAATTTCAAAATTGTTCAAACCCAGGTCCCACTTTCGAGCTCGACGCTTCAGGTGCTCAAAGTAGAGGCGGATGCTGTATCGGTCCCTAATGGAGGGGCCGAGGACCAACTTGCTACCGCTACCGAGCAGCTTTTTTAAAGCAAGCTCTCGGTATTCACGATAATGCCGAACCCTGAATGGAGCGCCATCCTGGTCAAAAATCTCGAACCGTACATTATCCGGTTCCCTGGCTGTCGGGTTCCCGGGTTTCAGGACACGGCACTCCTTCTCGTGATGATATGCTTGCTCCTTGTACAGGTACCGTACGCTTTCAAGGCCCCCCCAGATGGTGCCAGAAATGGCCTTGCTGAAGTCGTCGTTGTCTTGGGCCAAAGGAGCGACTGCATCCAGGACTGGCAAAATCCTTCTCCGGGCTTCCGCCATTCCAGATTGCCCATACTTCACCCTCCGCAGGAGGATCTGCGGCACGTCTAGAGTCAATGAACATCCCTTTCCGTTGTCTCCATAACTGCGCCAGAAGACGAGGTCATCGCCGACATCGGTCAGGCCTTCACCTTCGACAAAAGACGTAATATAGGCGTGCCCGGCCTCGCTTCCCTGCTCCAACCACCGGTATTTTCCGCTGGAGCTGAATTCGCTCACCAAGAAATTCCCTTCACCTGGATCGTTGCAGTGCGCTGAATCATATAGGCGCAGGGTCGTTTCCTCGCCGTTTGCCAGTCCTCTCATCATCGATGTTGCTGCCGCCAAACTCGTGTAGTGGCTGACACGCTGTGTTACATTCTTGGATACGGGCTGGAAGGAATGCAGTTGCTCAATGTCCATGCAGATTTGCTGCATTACCGCGTTAAGCTCCGGCAAAATCAATTCGGAGAGATAACTTAGGTCTAGGGATCCGTGGAGAGTAAGACGTTCGAGCGCGCCGGCGCACCGTCTTTCCAACTGCTCAATGGCCAACGTCCTTTGGGTATTCATTCCCTAACTCTTCATCCCGATTTTGAAGTGGGTTGCGTGCCAGACCCGTGCGGCATTACCGCTTCAGCCTAGCCAACAACCGACTCAGCTTCCCACCTCGTTCTTCTCGCCGCGATTGGCGATTCTCCAGCACTATTGGTTTCGGATCCGGCGGCGCTGGATCCCTGAGATAACGCGGGGCTGCCAGGTCGCCCAGAGCCAAGCGTTTATCAATCTCACAGTTAGCTCGGCATTCTCCCTGAACGCTGCGCATGCTGCCAAGCGTGAACTGATAGTCCTGCTGCTGTACTCTGGGCCACCAGTCGAGAGCCAACAGATAGTGGAGCATCAGGTTGACTTCCATGGAGGCCAGGCTGAGGCTGAATGGGAACACGTTCTGGTTGGCAACTCCCTCCTCAGCGGGCAGCGTCGAAATATAAGACGGGTCGTCCAGCGACCCGTCGAGTTCAGTCACGACCATGCTGGTGTTGTACTGGCCGTTACAGCGCATGCACTGGCGGCCTGGGCCAACAATGTGCGCCCGCCAGTGCGCGGAATGCAGATAGTCTTTTTGAGTCTCCACTGCGACTCCACCGTCAATAACGGGAATCAAGTGGGCGTAGGCAATGAAGTTCAGCACGTCCCTGCCCACCGGCCGGTCGACGCAGCTGAACAGGACATCGCAGTCCACAGCGGCCTCATAAGCGGATCTTTCGTGGACCGAGATGGGCAGTGCCGTTACTTGGATACGTTCGCTGGTGCCGTGTCTTCGTATTTTCCTCTCGGCAAGGTCGACTTTGCGCTTCCCGACGTCCGCTTCAGATGCGTACAGGAGCCTATCGAGATTGTGCTCTTCGACACGGTCAGGATCGATAAGGACCACTTTTGAAACGCCGATACGTGCGATGGCCTCTGCCACAATAGAGCCCACGCTCCCCAAGCCAACTATCCCCACCTTCAATCGGCTGATGTTGCTCTGAGCAGTTGGCCCCCAAGTGTCGAAAGTTCTCCGCAAGGCCTCCTTACGACTCGGAGGCGGTTCGATACGGTCGTCGAAGTAGACCCGGCAGTTGTCGGCACCGACAACACGGACCTTGACGCACTGTTCCCGGGCCATCTCGCCGTTCCGCTTTTCCCAGAACCGGGCGCTCCAGTAGCCGTCTGAACCGATGGTCATTCCCAGCAAGGGCAGGCCGGTTGCGCCGGCCGGGTATGCCAAGACGTCGCGTTCGGCTATCACGTCGGTTTGACTCATTCCCTGCCATCCTTTACCAGGATGGCTGTGCATAAACGCCAGTCCTGACCCATCGGACATTGCCCGCCGTATTGACCGGGCCAGATACCCCGGCTGGAAGCTGGCGTTGCCGTGCAGAGAACGTTCACCTTCCTCAGGCAATAGGACGTTGTAGATCAATCCTGTCCTCCGGCTACAACCTGTCGAAGGACGCCATAGCGCAAAGCACAGGTCTTCCTGCCAGCCATTCTCCTGATAGTGATGTAGCAGGTGGGTGCTTGCTGAGGCGCTTACATCGGCAGTCATTGCGACCTCGTAGTTCATATGCGGCTCCAGAATCTCCGCAAGTGATGGTCGATGTACCGCTCCATGTCCTTCATCGGCAACTGCTCCCACAGTTCACCTGGAGGTCTGCTCAAAGCAGTCCATTTCCGGCCGTCTTCGTCCTTATACTGTTTGACACTGCCGCCCAGGCCGTCGTTCACCGGCGGGCTGACATGTATCCAGTGAGGGGGATACTCGGGGAAACCGGTCTCCTGCATACTTATGCCGATTCGAAATTGCCTTCCTCGGCATTTCCCGTTCTCAACCTGGTAGTTGAATTCGACCACCTTTCCTTGTTCGCTGCTCCGGATTGCCGTCGAATATCCCAGGCTTTCCAACTGACTTTGCATGCGCTCAATGTCGTCAGACATCGTCCAACCGCTGCCTATGCAACCTGAGTAGGACTCACAGGGATAGTAATGAAGACGTAGTCCTCCTCAAGATTGACCCGTTGGCTTCCCTGATACTCCCCCTTGTCGCCCTGTAGGACGTAGCCTTCCGGGTCGTTTGGAATGGCCCCCAACTGTTTGGCCCTGGAAAGAATTTCCAATGCGGTTGGATTGGAATCCTCCATCACAAATTCGGTGCCGTTGACTTTTACCTTGAATTCCTTCTTGGAAATGGTCACGATGTCACCTCCTTGGCTTACATGTCTCATTCATCTGGTTGACCTCACACTGGATCTCGTCAGAATTTTCTTGGATGGGATACCTCCTAATAATCAACCCCATGGTCGATGTGCCAACTGATGGACTATGCCCACCACCGACCCTCTACATAATCACCTTTGTTCGAGGCTCGATAGCGGCGTCGTGGCCCCGTGCTCGAAGCCCAAGGTTGTCAATCGAATGCCCGCAGCCTGCTGGGATACCTCGAATCTCCGAGAAAGCTCAAGTACCATATTCTTGTATTCGGCCGTTTGCGGACCAGGGATGTTGATTTGCTGGCCATCGGAGGCTTTGGCACCAACGACTACTCCGAGTATCTCCGAGAAAACGTTAGCTGGCATGAGAAGCGCCGCCATGCCCATGTTGGCCTGCACTTCCTTCCAATCGCTGTTGGAAATCCCAAACGACACGTCCCGCGCCAGGCATCTGAACAGGCCAGGGCTCGATTCCGCATCAAACTCAAATAGCTCCCCTTGCTCGGACGGCACGTCCAAGAGCCCTCGATGAAGGATCACATGGGCAGCCTCGTGGGCCAAAGTCGCCCGCCACCTTCCCCGCAGGCCGAGCGAATACGGTGAATTCTCCATTTCCGACGTGAGATCCGCGCTTACGGAAACCAAAGGGTTCAGACCGCGCCTGAATTCCGTAACTCCAAGCACACCCGGGTCCAGTCTGGCATAAATGTCCAGCTTCACCTGAAGGCCGAACTCCAAGAATTCCTCCAAGTCAACTATGGGTGACTCGGCGTCGGATAACTTACCTGCCCTAAGCAGTTCATCCGACATCTTGTCCTCAATCTCGCCCAGTTCGAACCAAAGGCGCCGGTCACCTGTTGAGCTACGGTACTCTTTCATCATCGTCTCCCTCGGATTCGGGGCCATCCAGCTCAACCACCCAGTTCTCCAACTTTTCCAATGCGTCTTGATCCAGCTGAGACGCCGCAATCCTTCGAAATAGCTGACCGGCACGCCGGTTTTCTCGTAGGTACCGCTCCGCGTCCTCTCCCAAGCGACCAGCTCGCTGCATCAAGATATCGAAATTCAAGTCAAGCACGTGGGCCAACTCTCGCAAAACCGACTCGGAAGGAACGCGACGATTGTTTTCGATGTCGCTCAAGTAGGACGGAACAATGCCTAGAGCTCTGGCAAGGGCTCGTAGGCCCAGACCTTTCTCCACGCGGGCTCTGTTCACGAAGTCGCCTAATGTCATGAATTAAGGCACCTGCCGTGTAATGTCCTATGTACGCGTACTAGCGTACAGCGACAGGACAACACTGTCAAGGCGATTCATTGGAGTTTTCCCAACTCGCGCTTGTGTTGGAGCAATCTCAGGCTGGCACAGATCATAGCGATGCGATACCGGAGCTTGTCCAAGCCCATGCTGGATGACTTGAACTGGCGCTGACACCGGTTCGACCTGTCTGTCAAACCAGAAACAAGTCGCCCGTTCAGTTAGAGATCGCTGTCATTCGGCATTTCATGCAGGTTGGCAGGAAGCTAGCTACACACTAAACTGAAGCCAAGGTGAGATGTACATGTTTCTAGACCGCACTGTAGCGGGCGACCCCAGTGGGGGCCTAAAGTTGATATGAGGAGCCGTGCAGCCCTTTCGGTCATCTTCAAGTTCCCGAAATGCACATTCCACCTTGGTATTGGTTTAGGTATGGGCAAGCACGGTTTTCTATCCTGACTTGACCGCCGAGAATCGATCCAGAATCGATGTTGGGACTTTGGACAAATAGACTTGCCCCTTTCCTTTACCATCCATTGCGCTAGTTTTGCAGGTCAAATCTCCTTTTTCCGCCAGCAAGGCGAACTCCCTTGGGCTAAGATTTTCTAGAGCACTGTGTGGCCCTTCGCCATTGTAGAGACTACGCCAGGATTCCTTCTCCTCCTTGGCGTCCTCCACAGTTAGGAACCTATTCCCGTTCAAGCACCCCTTCCGGAATCTCCCATCCACGGCCCGCAGAGACATCAGGCCGAGTTCCGAGGTTTAACCGGCAAAAGGAAAAACCGCCCAACTTCCTCAAAACACAAGGGCGCGCAACTGCGCGCCCCGGGGTTGATGCAAGATCGGGCCGTTTACAACTCGCCAGACTGGCGGCAGCACCGATGAGTTATCGTCCAGAGAGGTTAACTCAAGACGTCTCGCGACGCCATTACAGTGGTGGAGCGACAAATGGCCTTCCAAAAGAGTGGCAGGCACCACGATCCGCAGAGATGAAATAATCCAGTGGCCTTACCGCACATGCCGCTTCAGTGGGCAACAGTCGAACCTCAGGGACTTTAATGGGAACCGGCGCTAAGTCGGGACCGTAGCGGCACCTTGACCAAGTACCGTAGTCGAGAAATCCTTGCGACCGAGTACCACTAGGAAAAGCTAAAGCAATCCTTCTTTTGTTAGGGAAGACAGACAGGGCTACCCAACCGACTCGCGCCGACGATTACATCAGCACAGTTTTTGTAGACCGCTCATGAGTGCCAGCCAAGACTGTCTGCGAGGGCACTAAATGCCCGTACATAGCTGAGGAACCGATGGTAAAATAACATTGACAAAAGCGGGGACTCTATTCTGATCGGCCCTTCGGTCTTTTTGGTGATGTGCGCTTTGGGGGCCACTCTCCCGGCCTCGGCTTGAGAACCACGGTGTAACGCCAATTTGACGTACATGCCAATGTTTGTGCAGTGGTAGTTACTTTCGGGTCCACCACTACCGTCATGGACATCTCTTCGCGGGTCACCTGGACTCTTGCGCCGAAGGCGGCGAAGGTGGCCCGCTTGCCTTCGAAGTCCAGCCCTTCCAACCTCTTCGAAACCTCCCGGCACACTGCCATGACGCGGCGTTCGACTTCGGCCGCATTGTCCTTGTGCCTCTGCTGATCCTCCAGGGCCTGTAGAGCACGATCTTTTTCATCGCTCAGGGCTTTCAATGGACCAATCTGTCCCTTCAGCAGGTCCTCGTCTACATAGGCCTTCTGGAACAATTCAAGCAGCCCCGTCTGCTGCCCCCTCAGATCAAAGATCTCACGTTTCAAGGTCGCAATCTCTTTTCCAAGGTTGCCTCCTCCGGTCGCGAAGCGGCCCTGAAGCTCTGCGGCCAGCACGGTCGGATGCCGGATTGCCTCCGACAAGGTGCGCCAGGCCACGTCCTCGAATTCATTAGTCGGAATATACAACGCATCACACGCCGCAGGCCTAGTTGACGTCGGCACAGAGGCACGGCACCGGTGGTACCGATACCTGCCCTTCTGCAAGCTGGCCCCCACGATGGGAGATCCGCACTTCAGGCATTTTGAGAACCCGGTCATCATGTACTTCCGGTCTGGCACGGTTTCCGTACACTGCTTCACCTTCATGCGCTCCTGGACTGCGTCGAAGAGTTCCTGGCTGATGATGGGAGGACTGAAACCCTCTATACGAACCACCTCCGATTCAGGCCTGGGAGTCACTATCCGCTTTTTGTTGCTCACCTTTCTATACCGGTTCACACCGTAATACTGAATGCCGGTATAGGCGCAGTTCCTGAGAATGCGCCTCACCCCTAGCGGACTCCACAAGCAGCCCTTTTTCGTCCTGATCTGCAGTTCGTTCAACCTCTTGGCGATCTGATAAGTATTGACTCCCTCCGAAGACCACTGAAACATCAGGCGCACTGCCGGTGCCTCCGTTTCGTTGACGGTCCTGACCTTGTTGGTCTTGTCATAGTCGTAACCATGCAGGCCCGAATTGGTGCCGTTTGGCAGCCTGCCGGACCTGGCAACCGCTTCCTTGGCCCGCATCGACCGCTCCGCGATCTGCGCACGTTCCCGCTGGCCCGCGTATCCCTGGACGTACATCATTAGTTGCCCCTCAGTGGTGGAGTCCGAGATCCCCTCGACGAACTGCAGCTTGACGTCATTTGCCTGGAGCTCGTTCAAGAGCAGGAGGAGATGAATGGGATCTCTGGACAGCCTATCAGGGGTGTACACGAAAAGGGCGGAGATCTGGCCGGCCCGTGCTGCCTCTCGCACCTCGTTTAGTTTGGTGACCTGCCTCCAGTGGTTGTACCACGTTCTATGTTAGCCCGACCATCGCCGGGACAGGACCCTCAGGCAGAATGGTCTCGGGCGCCGGAGGTCGGTAGCCCAGGGAACTGTGCGGCCTGATGCGATTGTAGGTCTGCCGGTACTGTTCAGCCAGCACCTGCACCTCCAGCAAAGTGTAGAACACCTCCCGGTTCAAGAGTTCGTCTCTCAGCTTGCGGTTGAAGCTCTCCACGTACCCCTTCTCCCACGGCGATCCGGGTTCGATGAACGGCGTCTTTGCTCCCACCCCCCCGAGCCACTCACGTACAGCGTTGGCAGTGAACTCGGGTCCAGTGTCCGAGCGGATGTGCTCCGACACTCTTCTGGCTGTCATCAGCTCAGCGAGGGTTTCAATCACATCCGGGGACCGGATGCTGCGTCCTGCCCGGATGGCAAGACACTCCCTGGTGTACTCGTCTATGACGGTCAACAAACGCACCGGACTGCCGTTTCTGGTCCTGATGTGGACGAAGTCGTAGGCCCACACATGATTTCTCCTCTCCGGTCTCAGCCTTACGCACGACCCGTCGTTCAGCCACAGCCGCCCCCCCTGGGTTGCCGGGGCGGTATCCTGAGCCCCTCCCGCCGCCAGATCCGCTCCACTCTTTTGTGGTTCACATCCCACCCAGCACCCCGTAGCAGGGCGGTGATCCGCCGGTAGCCGTACCGGCCGAAACGGGTGGCCAGCCCCACAATGTCGTTGGTGAGTGCCTGCTCGTCATCCCGGACCAGCGGCTCATGACGCTGGGTGGACCGAGGCTGCTCCAGCACCTTGCATGCCCTCCGCTCCGACACCCCGATCACTGACCTTACGTGTTGGACACAGAGGCGGCGACGGGCGGGGCTCAGAAGTTTCCCTCAGTTGCCTCCTTGGGTATCTGGTTGTCCAGGGTCAGTTCGGCCACTGCCCGCTTCAGCCGGCTGTTCTCGGTCTCCAGCTGCTTCAGGCGCCGAGCCTAGTCCACCCGGAGACCCCCGTACTCGGTCCGCCAGCGGTAGAAGGTCTGCTCGGAGACACCGATGCGACGGACAGCCTCGACAACGGTACTGCCCGCGGCGATGACCACCTCCGCCTCCCTGAGCTTGTTGATGATCTCCTCGGCAGTGTGTTTCCTCTTGGGCATGTCTCATCCCCCGTTTTGACCAGAATCCTAACATCGATTCCGGACCGATTTCGGGGGTCAGGTCACCTTTCAAGACAGTCCTCGTCGGCGTTTCGTCCTCGCAGAAAGGCTCGGGCCGGCACGCTGAATTCGATCTCTGCCTTAGCCCGAATCCACCGATGGGAGGCGTGAATGCTGGGCAAATTGGGATGAGGGAGCCTGCAAGGGAGAAAGCCTGGGCTTCATTGGACCGATGTGACCCCGCGAGGGTTTTCAGTAGCCGCACCGGACCTGGAGAGCGGTCTATGGAGGCTGGGAATCGCGTGATAGTGAGATCGGACGCAGCAGGATGCACTCGCGGGCGGGGCGGACGCGAGTTTGGAGGTGTTGGGGCGGTTGCGGACAGCGCCGTCAGGCGGGGAGTGGAATGGCTCGCAGCCGGGCCAGGGCGCTGCTGAACTGGGTTTCCCAGGGCCAATGCTTGGGAAGATGCAAAGTGAGGCGGCGCGCCGAGCGGGTGGTCCGTCCCGCCAGGGCGAAGAACCGACGCCGGAGGGTCTTGGTGGTCACGATCTGCTCGCGCAAGCCGATGCGGGCCGTCCAGCGGGCCAGGTTGTGGGCCATCACCTGTACCGCCAGCCAAGCGCCGTTGGCGGCGAATCGGCCGGACGGCAGGTGGTTCAGCCCGACGCCGTACTTGAGGTCCCGGATGGCGTTCTCGATCTCGGCGTGGCGGCGGTGGTCGGCCTCCAGCTCCAGGGTCTCCCCGTCCCGGTCGGTGATGAATCCGTGATAGCTGTAGGTGGCGAAGAGGGCCAGTTGGGAACCGGGCGTGGGCTTCACACGCCGGACGATGAGCCGCACCGGCGCGGCGCCGGCCTCACTCTCAAAGGGAGTGTAGGTGGTCTCGGCCACATCGGCGGCGCCGTCCATCCAGTATGGGATGGGCGTCCAATCCGTCTCGGGTATGGCCTCGATGAGATTGCGCAGGCTTTTGTGCTGGCGGATGGTGATGGAGTAGCGGACATCCATCTTGCGGCAGACGGCGACGATGGCGTGGGCATAGAAGCCGCTGTCGGCCCGCACCGTGAGTCGGCCCCTGGCGCCGGCGTAGCGCACCCGTCCCACCGTCTCGCGCAGGAAGTGGGCGGCGCCCCGAACAGTGTTGGCCCGGCCCTCGCGCAGCCGGGACATCAACACGTCGCCGGTGCCGGCGGCCACGGCCAACAGCGGGTGATAGCCCCGCTTGCCGGTATAGCCGTGGTGTCGCGCCCCCTCCTTGGCCAGTCCGTAGGTCTCGCAGATGGTGGAGTCCAGATCGATGGTGAACGGCGCGTCGCCGGGTCCCGCCCCGGCGGCCCAGGCCCGGGCCAGCAGTTCCCGGATCACCCGGTCCAGCTGACGGACATGGCCCCAGCGGAAGCTGCGCAGGAAGGTGCCCAGGGTGGATGGCGCCTTGACCCTACAGTCGAGAACACCGGCCGTCCCACCGGCGCGCAGCGCATCGGCGTCGTCGATGCAATCGCCGCCAGCCAGGGCAGAGGCGACCAGGGTCATCATCTTGTCGCCGGCGTTGGCCCGGCCCGGCGCGCTGCCGAGATTGAGGTGATGGTCTACGAGTTCCCCCAGGCCCAGGTGTTGGGCGAGAGTGGCCGGCAGGAGCAGGCCGGCATTGGCCACCAGACGGTGGTCGTCAAAGACGATGCGAATACGGTCGGGATGGTTGCGTGGTAGCATCAATTGGGCGCTCCTTTTCTGGGGTCGGTTTCCTTTCTCGAAAACCATTATCCCAGATTCAGAGGAGCACCCTTTGACCACTTCAGGTCGCTAACCTGACGTCCTCTATCGGTGGATTCGGGCTTATTGAGCCAACTCCCGTGCCTGGGCGCCTGGTGGAACTCCAGCCGCGTGGCGATGCACCGGGCCTCCGGGGCAGGGAAGGCCTCGTCCACCGACGCCATACCATGGGTGTTAAGGTTATCCAGCACCAGTGGGATTACCGGTACGTGTGGTCAGGCCTCATTCACCAACGAGCGCTCGGAGTGGCCGGATGTCCGTGAATAGCACTGGCCTGAAGTCCCCTCCGGTCCCTTCCGGACAACCGGTTTCGTACAGCCGTCAGGCCGCTATGACGAAATTTCAGCAGAACGGCAGACCGTCCAGGCCGGCAAAAGTCCTGTCGAGGTAGCTCTTCAGACTCCCTGGCACACACCCGCTCGACTGGTTCTCGTGGAGGCGCAGCGCTCTCAGGTTGGAGAGTTTGCCCAGCTCCGCCGGTATCTCTCCGGTCAATTGGTTGTCCCTGAGGCCCAGCGCTCTCAGGTTGGAGAGATTACCCAACTCCGCCGGTATCTCCCCGCTCAGCTGGTTACCGGAGAGGTCCAGAGATTCCAGGTTGGCGAGGTTACCCAATTCCGGCGGTATTCCTCCGTTTATACGGGTCGGTTATTGCACCGGCGCCACATAGTCGCCGTCCGCAGGCCCCGGAATCCGTGTTAGCCGTTCTTGACTGGGATGATAGGTGTTCCGCGCCATAGGCACCGGCTCGGGCCATGCCAGCCGTAGGAGCCTGCCTGGGCTGGCGGTTCAGACTCACCGATCATGGAGCTGGGCCAAATGATCTTGCCGGCAAAAGTGGATGGGGCGGACCCCTCTGCGTGTATGTCGCGAACCCCCCCTTGAGCTGTGGTTGTAATATTAGGGAAATGCCCAGAAAAGTCCCGGTCAAATGCGCCATCCCCAGCTGCCACCGCCGGCTGAAGATGACCCTCGCCGAACGTGAGGAACTTGAGGCGGGTGGGACGGGAGAACAACGCCACGGCGGGCCTCGTATGCCCCGCCCACGTGAAGGCCGCCTTCGACTTCGAAATTGACGATATTGACATTTATGTTCCGCTCGAGGAACTCCTGGTCGAGGCGTCCAAGGAAACTCCCCGTTGGCGCGTGATGTTGACCCCACTGCCTGGGATGGCGGGTGAACCGGACAGCCAGCCCACGCAAGGGTGCGGATACAGGGTCATCTAGTTCAGTCGCGCTGGATGGCAACTGCCGAGAGAATTCAGCCGTGTTCCGAAGAGGCTCGTGGGATGGCCAGCCTCTTTCTTCCACCGCCTGGGCCTTGTTCATGCTGCTCAAGTTGGCGATGGCCACCGCAACGGTCGGCGGCTTTCACGCATCCAGGTCCACCGGGGTCCAGACGTCGCCCCGGTAACGCCAGGCGTGGCGCGGCTCCCGGCTCAGAATGAGTATGTCGCCGGTCCAGCTTGCGTTCAGCACCCGCTGGCGCATGTCCATGGGAAACTCGCTCACGAGCTTCCCCTCAGCGTAGGCCTCGCCGCCGTTCAGGACCAGCCGGAAGTCGGGGGTCCAGCCGTTGAACCGGGCCGGTTCGTACTGCCAAGCATTCCCGCACTGGTCGAAGTGTGCCGCCCACCGGGCCTCAAGCTGGCTGCGGGTGACGGACCGGGGCTCCCGCTGGGGGGCGTGGCTCGCGGTGATCACCGTCTCGCCGAGGGTCTCCCGTCATCCCAATATGGAATAGGAATGCTTGGCGTGGAAGTAGGTGGCCAAGGGGTAGGCGTCGCGGGCCGCCTCCCGGCGGGTGACCTCGCTGGTAAGGAGCTCCGTTTCTCCCTCCGGCAGAATCTGCACGATGCGCGCCCGGCCGCCAGCGGCGTCCCGGATGTTGTTGCGGTGGGGTTGCTGGGGGTCTTCGGTCTGGAACTCAGGCGCGTAGTGGTCGCCCCGGGCGATCTTCCAGAGCGTCGGGAGCTGCTGCTCCGGCCGGGCATCCATGGGCGCCGGAATGGCGCACTCCATGCCGTTCAGGTCCGTCTCCTTGGCCAGGCACCGGCCGTGGCTGTTCCTGATGTTGGGATTGGACGGGTGGAGCCGGCCCGGCTCCACCAGCTGTCGCCAGTAGGTCTCCAGGCTGTACCCGTGGAACTGGAAGGCGTGGCGCGGCGCCTTGATGATGAACCGCCCTGGTCTGCTCCGTCCCACCCGGCCGGCACGCTGCCTGAGTCGTCCCCCCGAGTGGGGCAACCCCAGGTTGAAGCCCACCTGCAGGTCGGGTATGTCGGTGCCAATCTCTCTGCCGCTGGTGCTGGCGATGCCGCGGATTTCACCGGCCCGCAGTGCCTCTTCGATGCGCTCCCGGCGCATGAGACCCGATCGGTAGGCCATGGCGTCCCGGAATTCCACGATGATTGCGTCCTCGGTGATGCTGCGGGCCGCCTCGATGCCGGCGGCGGCGCGTTCCGCCAGCTGTCATTCGTCCACGAAGGCGAAGTAGGATCGGTCCGGGTCGTCGCCGATCACCTCCCGCACCGCGTCCTGCAGGTGCCGACCGAAGGGTCCCTGCCAGACCCTCGACCCGATTCCCAACCCCCAGCAATTGCACTCCCTGTCTCGCCTTTAGTTTAGAAATTGAATTTCTAGTTACCCTCCCTTTATAGTGTGCCGTGTACCAAGAGGGGCTATTCAACCAGACCGAGGCACTCGATGATAGATAGTGGCGATACCGCTTGGGTGCTCACTTCGTCCGCCCTGGTCTTCATCATGGTCCCGGGGTTGGCATTCTTTTACGCCGGGCTTGTCCGGGGCAAGAACGCGCTCAGTACACTGTTGCAGTCCTTCATCGCCCTTGCGATCGTGGGACTTACTTGGATACTGTTTGGTTACAGCCTATCTTTTGGCCCCGACGTGGGCGGCTTTGGCTTTATCGGCAACCTGGAATGGGCAGGGCTTCACGGTGTCTCCGCCACCGAGGCTGGCCCGTACGCCGAGACAATTCCGCACCAGGCCTACATGGTGTTCCAGGCCAAGTTCGCCATCATCACACCGGCGTTGATCGCAGGGGCATTCGCCGAGCGCATCAAGTTCAGCACCTTCGTCATCTTCGTAGTGGCTTGGTCAACCATCGTGTACACGCCGCTAGCCCATTGGATGTGGGGGACGGGAGGATGGCTGGGAGAGGCAGGCGCACTGGACTTCGCCGGGGGCGCGGTGGTGCATATCAGTTCCGGAGCCGCAGCCTTGGCGGCGGCGCTGATATTCGGCAGGCGTTTGGGGTTCGGTCAGATGGAGATGGCACCCCACAACGTGCCCTTCGTGGTCCTGGGCGCCTCGCTCCTCTGGTTTGGCTGGTTTGGCTTCAATGCCGGCAGCGAACTGGGCTCGATGGGAAGGGCCACTTCCGCCTTCGTCGTGACGCACATATCGGCGTCAACTGCCGCAGTGGTCTGGGTCTCCCTTGACTGGATTATTAACCGGAGACCCAGCGTCGTTGGAGCCGCGACAGGAGCAGTGGCAGGTCTGGCCACCATCACTCCGGCCTCTGGCTTCGTGGGACCCATGCCCGCGGTTATTATCGGGCTGGGTGCCGGGGCTCTTTGCTACACCGCCGTTTGGCTGAAGACCCGCGTCAGGCTCGACGACTCCCTCGACGTTTGGGCTATTCACGGCGTGGGCGGGATTTGGGGCATGCTCGCTGCCGGCCTCTTTATTGGCGTAGGCTTCATGACCCTGGGTGAACTCACCGACCTTAGCCGGGGCAGACAGGTCCTGATGCAATTGATGGCCATCGGTGCGTCCTTTGGCTGGGCCTTCATCACCACCTTAGCGATACTGGTCGCACTGAAGTACACCATAGGTCTGAGAGTCGACGAGCGGCAGGAAGAGGAGAGACTGGACCTCTCCCAACACAGTGAGGAAGCGTACGACACGAGACCATAATCAGGACTATTAGACCGACTCACATTGGCCTTGGTTCCCCAGAAAAGCTCATGCTGTGCTGCGGCAGATTGACGGCGCCAGATAGCCCTGCTCGCAACAGGAAACGGGACTGTCTTGGTCCCAATTCCCCGCTTGCAGGAGAACCTCTCCGGCCAACCGGAAGGACGTGTTCAAACCCCTGGGCCGAACAATGCTGCAGCCAACGGCCGAAGGGTTCCTGCGGGACTCCTGACCAATCCCGGACGCAGCCACCATGCACATTCCGCCCTGAATTTGGTTTAGGTGTGGAGATCCAGCGCCAGTGGTCTGGCCGGGCCATCGCCCGCACCACGCCCATCCTGCCCGGACTCTTTTCCTGGACCACCCTGGCCGCCCACTCGCTGCAAAAACAGCGCACCATGACCCAGCGCAAGGCCGCTTGGTACGACAAGCCTTCGCCGATCTTCGTGGACGCCATCGCCCTGGCGCGGCGCCGCCTGTCGCTCGCTACGAAGGGTTATTCACTGTCGGCCGCTGACCCTGATGCGCAGGAACTCTCGGTCGCTCTCTTCCACCGGCTTATAGATTCCCTGGCTTACGCCGCTCAGACTGCGCAAAATCCAGCTGAGAGACTCGCTGGGGTCGCCCTCTTTTGTTCAGGACGCAAAGGCGCCCCGGGCTATGTCCAGCCCCTCATCTCTGATCTGGGTCAATGTCCTCCAGTGCCCCCAGGGCAACACCATTCGTGAGTGTTTTCGGCCGTCTTCAGATTCGGCAGAGGGGTCAGGTGCTGCGGGCGGGGTTACCGGACCGCAGAGGCGGTTTCGCCGGATTCCGGGCGGCTGGGTTTTCTGTGGACGCGAGCGCGGTGATGCCGAACGCGACACACGCCCGAGCAGAAGTTGCACTCCCTGAACCGCCACCCCCAAGCTGCATCAGTCATGGCAATCTCTTGTCCAAGGTGCTGAAGACTCGATTCATCGCCTGCCTGGGGAAGTGTTCCGAGAGTGCCCGCATCACCGTGCCCTTGTCATCCCGGAACTGCTCAGGGGCGAACTCCCGTCCGAAGATTTCCAGTATTTCATCCTCCCGCCTGCGCCGTTCCAGGGTTTCCTCCAACACCCTCTCGATGGTATCCATAGAGCGGCGTAGCTGGTCCTCCGACCAGTCCTCCCGGAGCATGGTCAGGAGGTGTTCGAGTTCCGGCTCGTCCGCTACCTCCCAGATGTTCCGGGCGGTGGCCTCGGCCTCGGCCCTGGGCACATGGTCCAGGGCCTGGTGAATCTCTTCAATCTCCGGCGGCTTGAGCTTTATCAGCCGGGTGAAGGCCCCGGGCTTGGTCCTTGCCCCGTCCGGGAAGCGGACGTAGAGCATCTCGCCCTCATGCCCTTGAAATGCCTTTTCCCCGCCGACCTCGGTCTCGCGCAGCCCGGCGCTGTACTCCGCCTGCCTCCTCTGGTATTCCTGCCTGGTGTCCTGCCACTGTTGGGGCGTATCTGCTGACGACAGGGGGCAGTCCAGGCGTGCGAAGGCCGGGTCCTCGGGGTCCGCAGGGTCTATGTCCCCTGTCACTGGGTTTCGCCGGAACAGGGCCGTGAGCTCGATTTCCTCCCGGTAGGCGATGAGCATCGGGTTCTGTCTGCCGTAGAGCTCATAGACCATGGCTTCCCCGGGTTCCAGGCTGATCCCGGCGACCGCAGGGTATTTCCTGAGGCTGCGATCCAGCATCACCCTGAAGTGGGCTGGCACGAAAGGTCTCGTCCTGAGCTTGAAGGTGGTGAACCGGTTGCCGTCGGCGTCCCGGTAGGAGTACTGGCAGATGTTGGTACCGTCGTACTTGAGGGCGGTCCTGACCCACTGGGATTGGTCCATCAGCCAGGCCCGGTCCCTGCGATAGGGGTAGGAGGTCTTGGGCGTGGTGGCCGTGATTCTCTGTGGTGCCGGACGTTCGTTTATCTTCTCGATGAGCAGGTTCCCGTACTCGTCCCCGCCGATCATCTGCACCCATCCGGTCATGAAGTTGCCGGTGTTGTAGGGATCCTGGAGGTTGGCGAAGTGCTGCCATGCCGAGCGTTTCGTCTCGGGCCTGGTATGAGCGTAGTGGGTGTCGTGCCAGGCCCTGATCTCGTTTTCGTGGGCCCAGGTCCGCCGCTGCCCGTTCATGTTCTTCTCTTTCCCCCTGCCGAACGTCCACAGGTCCCTTCATCACCGGAACAGGCTCCGTTGAGCGGAGGCCTCTCTGGGGTAGCTCCAGCTTGCCCCCTTCTTTAGCTACCCGCCTAGTATTACAACGACAGTTGGCGTGATAAGATCACTGGGAGGTTGGGGAAGGCTTGGTCGGGTGAGGTAGGGAAGTGGATGCGGCAGCTTTCGAGCAGATATATCAGGACTTTCAGGGGTTTCACGCTTACTTCGCTGGGCTGTTTGGCCGCCGGGAGACGCGGGAGCGCAGCGGCCATTATCTGCAAGCCCTGCTGGTGCAATCCGGGGAGCGGCGCAACGCCGAGAATCTATCGGAGACGGTTCCTGAGTCCGCCCGGGGGATGCAGCGGTTTCTCACCGACTCTCCCTGGGACGATGAGGCGGTTATAGGGCGGCTGGAGGAGTACCTGGGAACCCGGCTGGAGCATCCTGAGGGGGTGTAGGTCCTGGACGGCAGCGACTTTCCCAAGCAGGGTAGGAAGTCGGCGGGAGTGGCCCGGCAGTACTGCGGCCGGCTGGGCAAGGTGGCCAACTGCCAGGCGGGGATGTTCTTGGCCTACGTAAGCCCGTTGGGCCGGTCCCTGGTGGACAAGCGCCTTTATCTGCCGGAGAGCTGGACCTCGGACGAGGACCGTTGTGCTGCGGCTGGGATTCCGGGGGAGCGACGGAGCTACCGGTCGAAGACGGGACTGGCTTTGGAGATGCTGGAGCGGGCAGTAGAGTTGGGCCATCTGAGGGCCGGATGGGTCGCGGCAGACGACGCCTTCGGCGTGTCGCCGTCCTTCCGCAAACGGGTTGGCGACCTTGGGAATGCACTACGTCCTGGACGTTCCAGAGGCCTTTACAGTGTGGCCGGTGGAGCCCGAGTGGACACTCCGGTCTACCGGGGACGGGGTGGGCCTCCCAAGCCCAGGCTGGTGGCCGGACAGCGGCGCACGATGGGGGAGCGCAGTGGCGAATTGCCGGAGGATGCCTGGCAGGAGATCACGGTGGCCCAGGGGAGCCAGGGGCCGAGGAGCTATACATTCAGCGCCCAGCGGGTGCGGCCCAGCAGCAAAAGGAAGCCCGGAGAAATCCACTGGGCCGTCTACCGCCGGAACCTGGACGGCAGCGAGCCCCGCTACTACCTTTCCAATGCTCCGGAGGATACGCCGTTGGAGACCCTGGCATACGTGGGCGGTTCCAGGTGGCGCATAGAAACGGAGTTTGAGACGGGAAAGGGGGACGTGGGGCTGGACGAATATGAGACCCGCACCTGGGCGGGCTGGCATCATCACGTGGCCCTGTGCCTGCTGGGCGGAGCCTTCCTGCTGAGCCTACAACAGGCTTGGGGGGAAAAAGATGCCCCGGATCACCCGTCCTCAGGTCTACCGGGTGGTGCGGGAGATGCTGCCCCGGGAGTGGTTCGGGCCGGAGGAGTTGCTACTGTGGCTGAAGCAGACGCAGTGTAGTAACGAGCGAGCCAGTCGCTCCCACGCCAAGCGCCGGTCTGCTTTGCGCGCATCTCGGACTATCCCGCCTTGAACTGTCGTTGTAATACTAGGAGGGGTTGAGGGCCTTGGCCATGATGCCCGCGGTCCACGTGCTGCAGCCAGCGCCGACGTCGGCGGCATGACCGCAGAACCTGCACTTTGCATCCACCCTGATCGAAGTCCTCGTGGGAATAGTGAGGATTTGACGATACCTTTTCCGTCCTTATCCCCACAAGGCCTGAATGTCAGTAATTCCACGCACGACGCCGTTTCGCCAAAGGCCGCTAATGGCTACCAGACGTAATCTATGCAAACCCCTGGAAGCTTCAGCCTCCAAAATTCTGGGTGGCGTAAACGTATTTTCCGTCGCTGGTTATCCCCACCCCCAAGTACTTGAGCTGGGGGTGCAAGATGTTGCTCCGGTGTGTTGCTGTTTACGATTCGGTCACCTGCTAACTGGTCAGCGAACATGTCATCCCTATGAGGGATGTAACGTTGAACCAGCAGGAACAGGCAAGGATTCAAGTACTCAACGGTGTTCTGGAATACCAGCTTCCCATCGCGCAGGCCGCCGAGGTCATGGGAGTGAGCGAACGCCACACCAAGCGTCTCCTCGCGGCTTACCGCAGGAACGGTGCCGCCGCACTGGCCCATGGGAACCGGGGCCGAAGACCTCACAACGCCGTCCCTGAGACGGCCGCTGCTGCCGTGGTGAAGCTGGCCATCAACGGATACGCCGGTGCAAACCACAGCCACTTCACCGAGCTGTTGCGGGAGCGCGAGGGCATCGACCTGAGCCGCCCCACGGTGCGCCGGATTCTGGTCAAGGCCGGCATCGGCAGTCCCTCGCAGCCGCCGCTCCCAGCAGCACCGTTTCCGGCGCAGGCGCATGCCACAGGAGGGCATGCTGGTGCAGATCGACGGCAGCCAGCACCCCTGGCTGGAGGACCGGGGACCGAAACTGACGCTGCTCATCGCCGTGGACGACGCCACCGGCACCGTGGCCCAGGCGGTATTCCGCACCGGCGAGGACACCCGCGGCTACCTGATGCTCCTGGAGGGCCTGGTCCGTCAGTGGGGAATCCCCCTGGCCCTCTACAGCGACCGCCACGCTGCCTTCAAGTACAACGCCCGTCAGAAGCCGGTGCTGTTGAAACCACCCACCAGTTCGCCAGGGTGATGCGGGAGCTGGGCATCCAGCAGATATTCGCACTCTCTCCGCAAGCCAAGGGACGGGTGGAGCGGATGCTGGAAACCTTCCAGGACCGGCTGGTAACCGAACTGCGCCTGGCCAAGGCCGGCACCGTCGACCAAGCCAAGGAGGTCCTCCAGGAGTTTCTGCCCAAGATCAACGCCCGGTTCGCCGTGGCTGCCGAGCAGCCCGAGACTGCCTACCGCCCGGTGCCGGCCGAGCTGTCTCTGACCGAGACCATCTGCATCAAGGACACCCGCAAGGTGGCCGGGGACAACACGGTGAAGTACCACTGGCGGGTCCTGCAGTTGCTGCCTGGACAGGAACGCCCCAGCTATGCCGGTCTCCGGGTGGACGTCATGGAACGGGCCGACGGGGATCTGATGGTCCGGTACCAGGGGGAGGCCGTGGATTATCAGGAGGGGCCGCCGCCCTCCTCAGCGCTGTGGAGCGCAGCCAACGCCTGCTTCCCCGGCCCGGAACAGCAGGAGGGCGCCGATGGGGTGGTCAACAGCCACCTGAACGAGGCTCAACAAGAACGCCTGGCCGCCCTTGAATCGTCAGAATCGTCCGATGTTATCGCCGATGACAACGAGGCCAACGACGAAGACGTAGCCACCGGGGGCAGAGGTGGGAAGACAAAGCCAGTTCGCCACCAGTTGCGCCGGACGCCCACGGAAACCCAGCAGGCTCGCTGGGAGGCGGTCCAACAGGCCAGGGAGCAGGGGCTTTCCCTCCGGGCCATCGCCCGGAAGCTGGGCATGGACCGAAACACCGCCGGAAAGTACGCCCTGGCGGAGACTCCGCCTAGAAAGAAACTCAGTGCAAAGGAGCGTGCCAAAGCAGAGACCCTGGCCGGATCACCAACCTCCGCCGACTAAACCGGGTGACATATTCGCTTTTCATTTAAGGGGACACAATCGTTGGACAACAACACCGGTGGCTAGAGTTTTTCATCCAACCGTCAACCAGGTTCTCGGCCAGCTTTTTATGGTCACGCCTCGCAGGATATTGATAACAGTTCTCGGCGGTGAGGTCTCCCGAGAATCCTTCCCGCCTCATGCGCTCGTGTGGGTTTGAACCTCCACTTCCAGTGTGGTCGCAAACCCCTTTTCGCTGCATCCAGTTGCTATGCTCTTGTGCGGCGGATTCCAGGGCCAAGTATCGCGTGAAAGGGGCCAGCTTATGTTTATTCCTGGCCTGATTCGTGTAATGCAAGACCCAGCGGACGGTGTCCTGGTGCCTCTTGGTTGCCTCCTTGCGTTTCTTCGGGACCTTGGTGGCCGACTGCTCAACGCTGGAGTGTCTGATGCCACTCAGAACCATATTCAAGAGGAAGAAAAGCATTTGCCCTTTCACCCTCCTGGGTTGGTATAGGTGATACGGTCCTGCTGGCCCGTAAACGGCCGTTTTTCAAAAGCCATTTTTTTACTAAACCAATACCAAGGTGGAATCCACACAGACCCTGACGCGAATCCTTGAATGTTTCCGCTGGGTTTTGGTCTAGTCGATTTGTTGCAGCACCTCCCCGGATAATTCCGTGATCTTGTCTATCTTAATGAGGACGGCGACACCCAGGCGTTCAGGATCCCGGTCCAGTTCGGCTTGGACGCAGCGGTCCATGACTTCCTGGCGAATGGGACCGTCTTCGTGGACGGTTGCCCTGCCGTGGAACCGCCACCTAACCCGGTCGGCGGCGTGGGCGTAGTAGACGACGACCTGCGGATTCTCGGCAACGTTGTCCAAGGCCGACCGCTTGGCCCGCTCCCAATAGGCCAGCGTATCTCTATTGAAGGCCATCACGCTTCCCTTGGGGCTAATCTGAGGTTCGCCGTCCTTGGAGGCCGTGCCCACCAGGCAGGAATATCCGTCGGCTAAAGCGCTGTCCAACCGCGATACCATCTCGTCGGTCAAATTGATCATCGAAGTCTACCTCCTTGGGAGTAACGGCAGTTTGTAAGGCTCTGTCCACCGAAACCATCCATCTTGATGGGGACCAGTATTCGAGAGCACTCTCTGCCATATGTAACTCTTTCCTTGCATCACTTGTGGATCCTGGTTTCCGCACATCATGGGAGTGCAGCCTCGTCGCAATGTGCGCCCCTTGAATTAAACCAAAGCCAAGGCGGAATGTGCCAATTGCGGGGATTGGCCGAGCTTCGGCGAGAGTCAGCGTGCCTGCTGGGTTTCCTGACTCCGAAGTGGCCTTCGCCTTTGCCGGGTCTGCTTCGCTTTCATTGCAGGAGGGCGCCTATCATCCCCAAAACCTGTTCCAGCACTCGCGGAGATGTTTGGGTTGCTAGACCCGCCTGCCTCGCGCGCCAATCAAGACTCTTGATGTGTTCAGTTAGCCAGGACGCTTTTGCTGAACGTCAACAACTGCGGCGGAATAACCGTGTACCACCGGCGTGATGACCGAGGGCCGTAAGGCAGGTGGAGTGGGGATCGTTTGGGAGCGAGAGAGGACAGTGCAGGTGTGAGCTAAGCGTCGTCCGGTTCGTCTGGTGGTGGCGGTGCGGCGGTCTCCCGGCTGCGCTTGAGCCGGTAGCTCTCGCCGTTCATCTCCAGGACGTGGACGTGGTGGGTGAGCCGGTCCAGCAGCGCTCCAGTGAGGCGTTCCGAGCCGAAGACCTCAGTCCATTCATCGAAGGGGAGGTTGGTGGTCACTAGGATGGAGCCCCGCTCGTAGCGCTGGCTGAAAACCTCGAAGAGCAGTTCCGCGCCGGTTCTGGACAGGGGGACGAAGCCCAGTTCGTCGATGATCAGCAGGTTCAGGCGGGACAGTTGCCGCTACAGATTCAGCAGCTTCCTTTCGTCCCTGGCCTCCATCATTTCGTGGACCAGGGAGGAGGCCGTGGTGAAGCCCACCGACATCCCCCGCTTGCAGGAGGCCTCGGATCCGAGCCGCGAGGTCGCCGTTAGGTAACCGAGAGCCACCGTTCTCAGGACCCGGTCCACTCGAAGCCAAGGTTGGCAAAGCGGACGAACACGGTCCCAAACGGCGCGGCCAGCGGGCCGTTGGCCGCCAATATGGCGATCGTGTGTTGAGCGCCGGGGGTGGCGTCGCTGGAAACCTGGACCCGTTGAGCAACGTTGAATCCCTGAACGGTACCCCTGTCGCGGTTGCATTCGCCGTCGATCCAGATTTCGCCGTAGTCGTCGACGCAGGTCTCAAACTGGACGCGCATCCCGTTGGTGGGGCGGCCGTTGACCGTCTCAGGGATGGTGATGGTGGTCCGGTACCAGGCGAAGGTAAAGCCGCTGGAGATCCCCACAGACAGGTCCTGGCACGTTTCCCAGCCGGAGTCGTCATAGCCGGGTAACCGGCACGGGCTGCCCTCTCCGTTGGCTACCAGCCCCTCGTTTTCCTGACCGGGCACAAAACCAATGGCGTATTTCCAGGTAGCATTAGTGGCTGCCTGTCCCGCCGCGTCTCCAATGTTTATGGTTGCTCTTGGCATATCTTCTCACCTGTTCACTGGGTTGCATTGCTGGTCTAGCAGATTAGTAACACTGCGCCCGGAGTTTGGCAAATCCGGGATGGTCTGGCAGCAGTGATCCGTGCTTTTATGGCCCTGCGCCGGGTTATTCCTTTGGGGGTACGCAACGCGGTTGAGAAGTAGGGTACCCTACTGTGGTGGTCTACACAGATGTGGCCGTCCAGCATGATGCCGATTTCAACGCCTGGTACAACCAGGAGCACTTGCCCGAGCGGCTGAGCAACCCTGGATTCCTGGATGGGGCCCGTTATGAAGCCCTGCGGGGCGGGTCCAGATACCTGGCCGTTTACGAACTCGAATCGGCGGAAGCCCTGTAGTCGGATGAATATCTGCGCCATCGGGCCAACCCAACCGACTGGTCCAAGCGGGTGTCGCCCCTCATTGCCGCGGGAAGTATGGTACGTAACGTATACACTCAGAGCCATCCCGCCGAAAGCGACCCGCATACGTTGGGCTGTGGAATGGCGCCCGTGCTCCAGATCGGACGCATGGACGTGCCGCCGGAGATCGAGGACAAGTTCAACTACTACTACGATAACGTGCGACGCCTGGCAACCTGAAGATCCCCGGATGTATGCAGGTCCGCCGGTATCAGTCCGTTGAAGGTTGGCCCAAGTACCTGACCATGTATGAGTTCGAACACGAGGAGGTGCCCGAGACCCTGGCATGGGAAGACCAGCGCGGCCAAGACGCGATGCACGAATACATCGGATGTACCTACGGTCACGCTTCAGGTTCATCCTGCGTGTACCGCCGTGTGTTTCCACCCCGCGCGTTCTGACATCCGACCTGTTAGCTCGACCCCGCTAATTGAACGAGCGGTTTACCGCGAGAGGTGGCGGCGATGCCTCGAAATTTGACGATTCAGGAGTCCCACGAATTTCTGGACAGCAAGCCTGGCTGGATTGCGTTGACCACCATTGGGCCAGACGGGTATCCCCACACCGTGCCGCTGGGCTACTTTAGGCTGGGTGAGGACATCGTAATGGGAGTCCGGGGCAATACCAGAAAGCTCAAGAATATCCAGGACAACCCGAAGGTGAGCCTGCTACTGGAGAGCGGCAAATCGAGGGGAGACATCAAGGGCTTGATGGTCCAGGGCACCGCAACGGTGCATTCCGAGCCCTCCGATGCCCTGTACTTTGCCCGGGAAGCCGCGAAACTACGGGGTGTCCCTGAGCAGGAGCTTCCCACCGAGCCTCGAAAGGACGCGGTTTACATAAAAGTGACACCGCAACGGGTCCGCTCATGGGACTATTCCTAGCAGCCCGTCTGAGGATTGACCGACTGGCGGTGTCGGTCAGCCGGGACTACCCTGCGACAACGGTTCTGGCGGGGTGCGGGTAGGCACCTGCGGATTGTCGCTTGAAAATCCCACTGCCCATGGACCGGCGCGTCTCCCTGTCGTTCCCAGTGGCGCCTTTTCCCCTCGCCTTGACGAACATCCCGGCCCCATACCGGAACAGCTTCAGCAGGTTGTGGCCGGCGCAGATGATCAGCCACTCCCGGTTCACCTTAGCCAGACCCCGCAGCAGGAACTGCCGGAAGCCCCGGCCCTGCTTGATCTGCCCGAATACCGGTTCCACCGTCTCCATCCGAAGCGCGTAGCGTTCCCTGCCCCGTTTCGTCCGCAGCTTGCGCCGCATCCGGTCCTTGGCTGACAGCCCCTTCGGTATGCGGCCACGGGGCGCCGGTGGCGGCACCCAGCCGTGGCGGGTCCTCTCCGGCGCGACGAACGGGTCCACTCCCAGGGCGTAGAGTTCCTCCACCGCCTTGGCCGAGTAGTATCCGGCGTCGGCGGAGACTTCCTTTGGGACTGTGCCCACGTTCAGGATGGCCTCCTCAATCATGCTCACGGCCTGATCCTTGTCCGAGGGCTGATCGGTGGCACAGGCCGCCACGATCACCTGATGCTCGCTGTCCACCACCGCCTGGCAGTTGTAGGACTGCTGGAAGTCCCTCCCTCCCGGGCCGGGCATGATCCGGGAGTCCGGGTCGGTGAAGTTCCGCTGCGCCTTGTCATCAGGCACCCCGAGATGATTGCGTCCCTCGGACTCAGCCTGCTCCGCATCCGCCAGGGCCTCGGCCTCCAGCGCCGCCTTGGCCTCCCTTATCTTCCGCAACCGTCCCTCCCGGAAGGCCAGTTCCTCCGGCAACTCATCCCCACGCCTGTCCTTCCCGTACCGGCGGTCCTCCTCCTCGTCCACCTCCTGCGCCTTGCGGAGCAACTCGTCCACCTCGGCCTGCAACCGCGCTTCCTTCTCCTTCATCCGCCCGTAGCTCATCGCCTTGTGCTTTGAGGCATTGGCCCTCACCTTGGTCCCGTCCAGGGCCACGTGCCCCAGCTTTACCAGTCCTGCCTGCTGGCACAACTCCAGCACCTGCAGGAACAATTCCCCCAACGCCTCCAGATGGTCCTTTCGGAAGTCGGAGACGGTGCGGAAGTCCGGCGTGTTGTTCGCCGCCAGCACCCGGAAGGCGATGTCCTCGTGCAGCCGCTGGGCGATGCGCCTCGAGGAGGCCACGCCGTTGCAGTAGCCGTAGAGCAGCACCTTCACCATCATCCTGGGATGGTAGGGCGGGCCGCCCCGCCTCTCCTGCTCGTAGCGGGCGGTGATGTCCGAGAGGTCCAACTGGTCCGCAACGTCGGAGATGAAGTAGGCCAAGTGCTCCGGCGGCAGCCATTCCTGGAGGGCCGCCGGCAGCAGCAACTGCTGGTCCGGGTCGTAGGGAAGGTAGGTCTTGCTCATTGACCGCTCCGATCGTCTGATGCTCCGTACCATCATACCCCCAACGGCTCACCAACCCCGTTTCTCGGACGGGCTGCTAGCCGTTCCCGAATCGGGCGGACCGTCACGCAACCGACGCCAAGGGGGATAGACATGCCAAGACTGGAAGGGAAAGTTGCGCTGATCAGCGGAGGCGCGAGAGGACAGGGCGCAGTCGAAGCCAGGATGTTTGCCGGGGAAGGGGCTAAAGTTGTCATCGGCGACATCCTAGATGCCGAGGGGCAACAGGTGGAGGCTGAAATCAACGAGGGCGGCGGCGAGTGTGTTTACGTCCGGTTGGACGTCACCAGCGAAGTAGACTGGCAGCAGGCCGTCGAGACCACGGTTGGCCGTTTCGACAGGTTGGACGTTTTGGTGAACAACGCCGGTATCGGCAGCCCTCGCGGGCCGGATGGCGAGCGGGTCCTCATCGAGACCCTGACCGAGGACCAATGGGACCGGACCCTGGACGTGAACGCCAAAGGAGTGTTCCTGGGCACCAAAGCGGCCATCCCTGAGATGCGCAAGGCGGGCGGCGGCTCTATCATTAACATCTCGTCGGTGGCTGGACTGGTCGGCGGGACCACCTCAGCCTACGGCGCGTCAAAAGGAGCCGTTCGTCTGTTCACGAAGGCGACTGCCATTCAGTACGCCAGGGAAGGTATACGCGCCAACTCCGTGCATCCCGGTGTCATCATCACCGCCATGACCGAGTCCATGCTGGCCGACGAAGAGGGACGGGAGATGAACCTGGCCCGGCACCCCATCGGCAGGCTGGGAGTAGCGGAAGACGTTGCCTACGGGGTCTTATTCCTGGCCAGCGACGAGTCGTCCTTCATGACGGGAAGCGAGTTGGTAATCGACGGCGGGCTAACGGCCCAATAGCCGCCGGTTCTGGACTGATTCAAGAGCGACTGACCGCAACGAATCAGACGAGGAGGTTGTCCGTGCCAATCGAACGGCTATCACCGGAGTTGGACAGGTTGGTATCAGCCGACCAGGAATTGGAGGATCTGGGCAACGGCTACGAGGTTGCCGAAGGGCCCATTTGGTGGCACGAAGCGGGGCACCTTATTTTTAGCGAAGTAAGGGGCAACAAACGATGGCAGTGGACTCCCGGCAGCGGCATCACCCTGTTGCAGGAATCGACCAACAACGCCAACGGTCTGACCAGGGACCTCCAGGGCAGGATGATTCTCTGTGAAGGCGGCGCGGGGAGGGTGACGCGGATGGAGCCGGACGGTAGCATCACGGTGGTGGCCAACAGCTACCAGGGCATGCGATTGAACCGGCCCAACGACGTGGTGGTAAGGTCGTCGGACGGTAGCATCTACTTTACTAACCCCGGAGCGCCGGACCCCGAATTTCCGCTGCCATACTCCGGCGTCTACCGAGTGTCTGCGGATCTGGGTACGATTTCGCTATTGGTGTCGGACTTTGCCTTTCCAAACGGCCTGGTTTTCTCGCCTGACGAAAGCATCCTCTATATCGCCGACTATCGCGGCGGAAGGATCAGGGCGCTCGACGTGAACCCAAACGGGACGTTGAACCTGGCCAGCGACCGGGTGTTCTGCCAGCTTATCGCGCCCGTCCCCATCACCCCTTATGGCCCCGACGGAATGAAGGTGGACGTCGAAGGCAACGTCTACAGCAGCGGGCCCGGCGGCGTGTGGATCATAGACCCGGCGGGCAACCATCTGGGGACAATCCACACCGGGGCGCAGACCACCAACGTGGGTTGGGGCGGGGACGACTGGAAGACCTTGTTCGTCACAACCTTCGGTTCCCTGTACCGCATCCAGATGAAAGTCGCCGGAATCGCCCTGCCTAGCAACGGCTAGACTATTGGCTATCAACAAAGACGGAGGTGAAGTAGGCATGGACGCAAGCGGAGTCTCCCACATCGCCATTTGCGTGGCGGACATCGACCGGTCATTGGGCTTCTACCGGGATATCCTGGGTATGACCGTGGGGTACGACCGGATTCAAGACACCACTACAGGCGGCCTCCCCCACGTGTATAAGCACACACGGCAGACGCGCCGCCAGGTGCGTTTGGTCATCGGCGAGGGTGAAAACTGCCCCACCATTACCATGACGACCCACCCCGGCGAAGATGCCGACGGGGACCCCATCAAGCTGGACCAAATCGGCCTCAGCCATTTTTCGATCTCGGTCTCTGACCTGAAGGGCCTGGCCGACGACCTGGCCTCTAAAGGCGTAGAGTTCGCCGGACCGCTGGAGTCCCGGCTCAATGCCCGGGGAGAGTTGACCAGCTTCTACGTTTACGACCCCGACGGCATCCTGCTCCAGTTCGACGCCGGCGGCGGAGGATAGGAGAAAGGAGGCGGGGCTATGGCCAGGCAAGGAATCGTGCTCTACCACGGCATCGACAGCGGCGGGGAACTTAAGGAGTATGCCGAGACTGCCGAACGCTGCGGCTACGAGTCCTTGTGGGTCACCGAGCGGTATTTCCACGAGGAGACCTTCTCCATGCTGGGTTTTCTGGCCGCCGTGACCCATGATATTAAGCTGGGCGTGGGAGTGGTTAACCCCTTTACGCGAAATCCGGCGCTGACCGCAATGTCGGCGGCCACCCTCGACCGCATCTCCTGGGGGAGGTTCTTGCTTGGCCTTGGCAGGAGCGACAGTTGGGTGGTCCAGTACCGGATGGGGATACCGTACCTCGACCCCCGTGCCAGCCTCAAAGAGACGGTTGAGACCGTGTGCGCCCTGCTGTAGGGCAGTCCTGTAACTTCAGAAGGAGGCCATTTCAATCTGGCCGACGTGGGGCTTGCGACCCTGCCCGTACAGGATCGGCTCCCAATCTACCTCGCGGCGATAGGTCCCAGGGCGCTGCGGCTGGCGGGCGCGGTCGCAGATGGCGTGCTGCTAAACGCATATACTCCCACAACCTACATCAGCTACGCGGTGGACGAAGTGCGGAGGGCCGCACGTGAGGCGGGGCGTGACCCTGCCGACGTGGACATCGCTTGTATGTTAGTGGTGCGCCCGACCGACGACCCCGCGGGCATGTTGGAAAGCCTCAAGTCGCGGGTAGTGCGGCTGCTGGACGAACCCCACGTCGGTGAGATTCTGCTGGAGAAGGGTGGCTATGATCCGTCCATACTGCCCGCGCTCCGGGAGTCGGTGAAACAGGACGGTGGGCGGGACGCGGTCAGCCTCATAAGCGACGACATGGTGGACTCGTTCTACGTCGTCGGTCCGCCTGAGCGGTGCAAGGAACGGATCGAAGAATATCGCAGAGTTGGTGTCGACCTGCCACTGCTGCTCCCCAGACTGGAAGACTACAAGCAGGTGGCCACGACGCTGGCAGCCACTTGATGAGGCGGCGGTGCATGAAGAAGGACGCCATGCAGAGGGCCACAACCGAAATAGCCAATAGTTGGAGAGCCCACAGCACCATTAACCACGTGAGGTCGCCCGATACCAGTCCCCTCGTCAGGGCCGAGGCGTGAGTCAGGGGCAATGCCCAGGAGAGCATCTTGACTGTGTACGGCACGTGGTCCAGGGGAAAGAAGACTCCGCTCACATAGAACATGGTGGTACATGTAATACGTTACAACACCCACTATGCCATCGATAATCGACGTTAAGAAAACGCCGATCTGGGGGGAATCGAGGTTTCCGGCCAGACTTCTAGCCAGCTAAGATTGCTACTTAGCTGGCCAGAACCGTCACGAACATTTGGCAATTCCGCATATTGGGCGCCAAGGATAACAGCTCACCGGATATGGCTGCTTTCGCCAATTCACTGATGGTGCGGTATCTGGACTACAACGATATTGGTCTGGGTGGTCACCCCAATGACTCGATTACCGGCGCTCTTGCCATGGCCGACTATCTGGGAAGTGACGGCCGAGCTTAACATGATGAAGCGGTCGTTAAGAACCCTCCGTCTTAGACCATAGATTTCAGACAGCGGTAAGGCGGGGTTAAGCCGACGCAATCCAGTCGACGGCACGTTCCCCTATCATAACAACCGTTGCATGGCTACCACCTGACCTTGTAACCCGCGGCATCACCGACGCATCCACCACCGACAACCCCTTTACTCCCTTGACGCTGCAGTATTGATCAACAACCGCCATTGGGTCTGAATCCGGGCCCATCTTGCATGTGCCGGACACATGCCTGGCTGTTCCAACGGTTTGGCGTATATAGAGGTCCAAAGCGTCGTCGTCGGCCAGAATGTCATCCGTTGGGTGGAGCCGGTAATCGGCCACGTCTTTATACGCATCGGATTCAAGGAATCCAATCGCCATTCGCACGCCTTCCCGCACCCGACGAATGTCGTTTGGATGCTGAAGATAGCGGTAGTTAAAGGCCGGCTGCACTGAGGGATCGGCAGACGCAAGCCTGACGTATCCTGAGCCGTCGGGTAGCCCGAGCGTGCACGAGATTCGCGCCACCCGGTCCGGGGGAACTTCACCGTTTAGGTACTTGGTCCGGAAACCGGGGACGCGCTCCGGCCGTTCGTCAACCATTGGGGTGGTCCTCAGCAACATATCATTGGCTTCGCTGGACCCGTGGGAAGTGTAGTGTAAACAAAAGCGCGCCGCATCGGCATCAGCAGCCAGGGTCATTCCGTCTTTGACTTTAAAGGTAATCTGGGCGCTCAGGTGGTTAAATAGATTCTGTCCCACTCCGGAAAGCTCATGAACAAGGGGTATCCCAAATTGCTGAAGTTGGTCATTGGGGCCGATTCCCGATAGCATGAGCAGGTGGGGCGACTTGATAGCCCCAGCGCTCAACACAACCCGGTCTGCTTCAACGTTGAAAATCTCGCCTCCGCTTTCTACTTCCACACCTACGGCCTTTAGGTCCTTGATCAATACCTTCCTTACGAAAACCCCTCCTCTCACCGTAAGGTTAAGACGGTGGCGCATGGGATTTAGGTGAGTGATGGCAGCGCTCATCCTCCAGCCGTCCAGGTTGTTCGAGGGCCACACGCCAACGCCCGAGGGGTTCGGGCCATTGGTATCCTCGACTGCCCCATAACCCGCCTCCAAACAGGCTGCGTGGAAGGCTTTTTGGATGTCTGTCCAGGGCCCGGATTGACGACGCCTTACTGGCATCGGTCCGTCGGTTCCATGAAAATCATCCCGAATGTCGAGATCGTGCTCAGATTTTCTGAAGTAAGGCAGTACCTTGTCATAAGACCATTCATCGTTGCCCATACCAGACCAGGAGTCGAAATCCTCAGGTAACCCCCTTTGTATTGCCTGACCGTTGATGGACGACCCTCCTCCGATCACCTTGCCCTGCGCTACGTGGATCTCCCCTTGCTCCTCGGTGATCGTTCCCCGCAGGGCCCAGTTATGTTCCGAGTCTGGGGATTCTGCAAAACTTGTGTGGCCGAACTTTATCTCGTCCGGAAGATAGGCTGGATCAGGGTAATCTGGCCCGGCTTCCAGCAACAAAACGGAGGTATTCACGTTTTCAGCCAATCTGCTGGCCAACACCGATCCAGCCGCTCCCCCACCGACGATAACAACGTCATATTTCATGGGCCCTCCTTAACTTAAATGGTTCGTCTTCTAACATAGGATTTCCCAGCTTTAACTGATTCCGCTGAGAATAGGACGTTCTGGGATTTCTCCAATTATAAACCAGCATTCTCCATATCGGCCGACCAGCTGGTTCCGAACAAGGTAGTTGGAGTGTCAACGGCGCCGTGATAGGCTTGTTGAAAAAGTCGGCATAAGGGCAGGGCCAGGGTGGTCTTGGGCTAAACTGGGCGAACAGTCCATCACTTGCGAGGAATGGGGATGCTCGAGCCGCTGGACCGTTGGACCGCTGTCGCAGGGACTCCACCCTATTCCAGTTCCCCATGGAGCGGCTACGGGATTTCATCGATCCCAACAATCTTCTGATCCAGATCGATGAGTATTTGGAATTCGCCAAGCTGGTGGCTCCCTTGGAACACCGGTACTGCCCCGATTTTGGCCGGACCGCCATTCATCCCGAGACAATGGTGCGGGCGCTCCTCATCTGCTCGCTTTACAACATCGCCTCCTTCCGGAGATTGTGTTCGGCCATCTCCGAGAATATTGCATATCGCTGGTTTTGTTTACTCACTATCGACGACCCGGTGTTCGACCATTCCACCATCACCCACTTCATCAACCGCATCGGACGGGAAGGCTTCTCGGAGGTCTTTGACGGCCTGAATCAGGAGTTGCTTCGGATGGGGCTGCTGTCGCCGGAGCTGAACGTTGATTCCATCATGGTCAAGGCCAACGTCAACAGCTACGGCCTCTCCCGCAGCGGCATGACCGTGGAGGAGTTCAAGGAGCAGGACGTAGAAGAAAACGGGCTGTTTGCGATAACTCGCTCAACTGTTGACGATGAAGGGGTTGAGCGCGAGGAGGTCCGGTACTTCCAGGATGCCAAGGGCCGGCTGCCGCTGAGCCCGGTTGATACCGACGCCCGTTGGCGTACCACCAGCCCCGGTAAACCCTCGGGTTTGAATTACCAGGATAATGTCATCGCAGACCGGGGCGGCTTTATCTTGGCCCGGGGGATCACCCATGCTTCCATAGGAGAATGGAAGGCGGTTCCGCTGCTGCTGGGACGACTGCCGCTCCAGCCGGTGTCGCTGGCGGGAGGCACAGGCTACAACGCGGGTGAGCTGCGGCAACTCCTCGAGCACCGGAACATAACGGCTTACATTCCCATCCATCCCTTACAGGAATCCGACATGATTTCCACCGGGGGCTTCGACTACCGGGGCCATCAGCTGGTGTGTCCGCAGGGCAAAATCCTGAACCGGGGCAGGTTCCACAACCGGGACGGTGTCTATCAATACTTGGCCGGCCAGAAGGACTGTCAGGAATGCCCGGTCAAGGCGGATTGCCTCCCTCCCGGACAGAAACGCCGGTAAATCGGCCTGACCATGTATCACCCGCTGCACCTGAGAGCCAGGGAACGGAACCGGACCGCCGCGTATCGCCGGGAGCAGAAAGGCCGCCGTATCGTCTCTGAAGGCACCTTTACATCTCTGGACAGACTGGGTGTTGGGCCAAGTCCCGGCTGCGCGGATAGTGGAGAGTGGACTGCGAGGGATATATGGCCGCTCTGGCCCACAACGTGCTCAAGGCCGTGCGACGGTTGCGCCAAGGCACCGGACCTCCGGCCCCATTGAAACCCAGGGCAGCGACACACGGAGACCCGGAAACCCCAAATGCCTGTGGGGAACCGACCACCATTGGAGGGCCTCCACGCTCCAGGTCTACTGGATCCCTAATGATGAGCCTCGCGGCCCTATTGTGGCACCCTGCCCCCCCGTCAAAACTCACTTTTCCAACAAGCCGGAGATAATGGGCCACTGGGGCGGCGAAGGCCAGCATAAATGTCCGGCTAAGTGTTCAGCATATATGTCACTTTTTTTTGTTATGGCGCCACTGTATCGGATGTTGACGCAGTGAGCGCAGGCTGGGACCGCCGCCCTGGAGGACCGTCAGCATCCAAGTATTTCTTGATGGTGGCTCTGTGTATTCCCAACTCCCTCTCGATTGCCCGCAGCGACATTCCCTTGCGCATGGCTTTCTGAATCGCCTTCCATCTCTCCTTTTGCAGGAAGGTTGGTTTGCGCGGGTGGACAGCTGCGGGCGTCAAGGCGGCGGACGCACCGCCGGTCATGCCCGCTTGATCCTCCTCATGCGCTGCTCTTGAGTCCAGGGACTTGAGTGTCGTTGCCCAGTGCTGGTCCGAGTGGTTGGCCCCGGGGGCGAGGCAAGAGGAGTGGCGGAACCTCCATGGCCGTTGCAGAGGAATGCTGGGCTGGGCGGCGCCTCCCGGGCATTGATGATGCGTCCTTCATGGCGCACCCTGAGCCGGCCGTCCAGTCCATGTCAATGGCGTCGAGATTATGGGCCAGTGGGGTGTCGAAGGCCAGGATAAATGTCCGGCTAGGTGTTCAGCATAAATATCACTTTGTTATGGCGCCACTAGTATCGGATGTTGACGCAGTGAGAGCCGGCCGGGACCGCCGCCCCGGAGGACCGTCGGCATCCATGTATTTCTTGATGGTGGATCTGTGGATTCCCAACTCCCTCTCGATCGCCCGCAGCGACATCCCCTTGCGCCTGACTTTCTGAATCGCCTTCCATCTCTCCTTCTGCAGGAAGGTTGGTTTGCGCGGGGGGACAGTTGCGGGCGTCAAGGCAGCGGACGCACCGCCGGTTATGCCCGCTTGATCCTCCTCATCCGCTGCCCTTGAGTCCATTGACTTGAGTGTCGTTGCCCAGCGCTGGTCAGAGTGTTTGGCCCCGGCGGGTGAGGCAGGAGGAGTGGCCGAATCTCCATGGCCGTTGCGGAGGAATACCGGGCTGGGCGGCGCCTCCTGGGCGTTGATGATGCGTCCCTCGTGGCGCACCCTGAGCCGGCCGTCCAGTCCTTCCAGGACCTCCACGACCGCACCGGCATAGCTGGGGCGTTCCGGCTCCGGCAGCAATTGAAGCGTATGCAGCTGGAACCTCACCGTATTGTCCCTGGCCACCTTCCTGCGGTGCTTGAAGCACAGCACCCGATCCAGGTACAGCTCACAGTCCAGCGGTCGATACGCGGACTCAGGGCATTGCGGGGGAACCCGGAAGCGCCGGTTGTATCGTGGCAGAAACCGCTCCAGCACCCTGTTGGCCTCGCCGATGCTGCTGGCACCCGCCAAACGGAGTTCGGTAACCAGCCGGTCCTGGAAGGTTCCAGCAGCCCGCTCCACGCGACCCTTGGCTTGTGGAGAGAGGGCGAATATCATCTGTATCCCAGCTCGTCCATGGCCCGGCTGAACTGGGTCGCCGTTCCGGGGAGGCCGGGCACCGGTGTGTGCCTGAAGACCCCGTGCCGGTCGACGTAGAGGGCCACGGGAATGCCAACGCTCTGCACCAGGTCCTGGATCAGCCGGAAATAGGTGTAGGCCTCCTCCTTCTCGCAGAGCAGGGCGTCGACCACCGTGCCGGTGGCATCATCGACTGCGATCAGCAACGTGAACGGCGGAACCTGGTCCCCCAACCACGGGTGGAAGCTGCCGTCCACCTGGAGCAGCATCCCCTCCCGGGGCATTCGCTGGCGGCGTACCCGGTGCTTGGGCGGACGCCTTCGCCGTGGACTCTTCAGCCCGGTATTGACCAGAATGCGTCTGGGCGTGGTTCTGCCGATGTCGATGCCCTCGCGTTCGCTCAGCAACTCGCTGAGATGGGTGTGGTTGGCCCTTGGGTACCTGGTGCCAGCCAGATGAACCACATCGGCCAAAACGGCCTCGGGGGTAGCATTGGGCGCTCTGCGACCCCGGTGGCCGTGGGCAACTGCGGCAACTCCCTTCTCCCGGTAGGCCGCCAGGATGCACCGGGTATGTCGCGGGCTGACACCCATCAGAGTGGCAGCCTGATCCAACGTCATGTGCTCTGCCAGCAAGTTGTTGAGAACCTGTAGTCTTGTCTGTTCCTTGGGATTCAACGTCACATTCTCCATGGAGTGAATGTGACATTTATGCTGGCCTGCTAGCGAGGACCTTTTTGCTGGACGTCAACAACCGGGGCGGCGTGATCGTGTACCACTGTCGTGATGACAGACGGCAGTAAATGAGGCAGAGCGGCGGCGTTACAAGAACAGGAGGAGACGGCGTTGGCGGTGCGGCCGATTATTCGTCGGATTCTTCTGAAGCCTACGAGGCGGCGGTTTCCCCGGCTGCGCTTGAGCCGCTAGCTGTCGCCGCTCATCTCCAGGATGTGGACGTGGTGGGTGAGCCGGTCCAGCAGCGCTCCGGTGAGGCGTTCCGAACCGAAGACCTCGGTCCACTCGTCGAAGGGAAGGTTGGTGGTCACCATTGTGGAGCCCCGCTCGTAGCGCTGGCTGAAGACCTCGAAGAGCAGTTCTGCGCCGGTCCTGGACAATGGGACAAAGCCCAGTTCGTCGATGATCAGCAGGTTGAGCCGGGCCAGTTGTTTCTGCAAGTTCAACAGGCGCCTTTCGTCCCTAGCCTCCATCATCTCATGCACCAGGCCGGCGGTGGTGGTGAAGCCCACAGACATCCCGCGCTGGCAGGCGGCCAGTCCCTCCTGAGCTTGCCGAAGGGCCCAGGGCCACGTGTATCTTGCCGGTGCCGCTGTTGCCGACGGCTATGACGTTCTCACGGCGCTGGATGTATTCACAGCGGGCCAACTCCATCACCAAGGACTTGTTCAGCGACGGTATGGCCGGGAAGTCGAGGGTGTCCAGACTCTTCACTGCGGGGAAGCGGGCGGCACGGATCCGCCGCTCCACCATGCGCTGGTGTCGGTCGATGAGTTCCAGCTCGGCGAGGCGCAGCAGGTACTGGGGATGGTCCACACCCTCGGCGGCGCACTGGGCGGCCATCTTCCCGTACTCTCTCAGGAAGCTGGGCAGCTTCAGCTCCTTCAGGTGGTGTTCCAGCAGCAGCGTGGACCGGTCGTTCATGCCGCTCTCCTAGACAGCAGGGGCATGTAGTCCCCGGCGGAGGTGGTGCTGACCCTGACCCGGGGCAAGTAGGGATACAGCTCCAGATCCAGCCTTGGCGGCCGTCCCTCCAGCCGGCACAGCACCAGGTGCTTCACTGCGTCAAAGCTCAGCGACCCCAGGTGGATGGCATCTTTCACCGCTGCGTGCACCTCCTGCTGGGAGAAGGTCTCCAGCAGCCTCAGCACCTGTACGTACTCCCGCTTACCCCGCCGTCCCATTCGGGATTCCAGCAGACGCCGCAGCGTCCCGAACTCATCGGGGAGTTCCCAGCCCTGCAGCGGCGCGGCCTGGTCCAGAGCTCCCGGCTTACGCTCCAACAGCGGCAGGTAGTGGATGGGGTCGTAGACGAATTCGTCCCGCTCGTATGATCTGGGGTGTCTGGCGATGACCTCGGACCCGCAGCTGATCACCACTGCGTCGACGTAGCCCCGAACCAGGACGTCCCGGTATCCGTAGGCCACCGGCACCGAGTAGTCGGTGGTCCTGTACCTGACCAAGGACAGCGAACTCACCCGGCTTGCCTGCTTGTCGCACGCGTCGTATGCCACCGGCGGCAGGGGCAACAGGGCGTCCAGGTCCCGCTCCATCCTCTGGCCGATGGTCTCCGTGTGGCCCCTGCGCTGGGTGTCCATTCGCTCCAGGCATCGTTGTTCCAGGTAGGCATTTAGCGCATCGAAGCTCTCGAAGGACGGCACCGGCACCAGGAAGTTACGCCGCGAGTACCCCACCAGGCCTTGCTACCTTGCCTTTGTCATTGCCCTTGCTGGGGCGGCCGAACCGGTCCTCGAACAGGTAGTGAGACTGCAGCTCGGTGAAGGCGCGGGTGCGCTGGCGCCGGCCGTCTCCCAGGATCCGGGCAACAGCCAGCCTGGTATTGTCGTAGAGGATGCTCTGGGGCACTCCGCCCAGAAAGGCAAACGCTGATACGTGCCCGTCCAGGAACGCCTCGGTGGTCTCCGCCGGGTAGGCCTTGACGAAGCAGCCGTCGCTGTGCGCCAGGTCGATGACGAAACAGTGGGCTTTCTGCTCCACGCCGCCGATGACCACCAGGGCCTCGCTGAAGTCGCACTGCGCGTGTCCCGGCGAGTGGGACAACGGGACGAACATCTCCCTGGTCCGACGGCGTTGCTCCCTGACGTAGCCCTTGACGGTGGTGTATCCGCCGTCGTAGCCGTACTCGTCCCTGAGGCGCTCGAAGATGCGCTTGGCGGTGTGGCGCTGCTTCCTGGGACGCGCGAGGTCATCCTCCAGGATCCGGTCGATGACGCCGGTGAAAGGCTCCTCCTGAGCTTGTCGAAGGGTTGGGCCTTCGAGGGGGAGTCTGTCGCCGGTAGCCCGGAGGCACCGAGTAGGCCAGCATCTTGCACACGGTGTCCCGGTGCAGCCCGAACTCTCTGGAGACCTCCCGAATGCTCTTACCCTCCACCATCACCGCCCGGCGAACCCGCAGATATACGTCCACCTTGTACATCCATCGCACCACCCATAAGCTCGACTTGAAGCCTATGAATGGCGGCGGACGGTACAGTATTTAGTCGCCGATACTCAGCAATCCTCCGCCCGCTCGGCCCAATTTACCTCCGCCGCTTACAGATGGCTTTTGTCGCGCCATTGACCTACTAGCGTCGCGAGGCTTGGCGAGTTGACCTGTATGGACGATAGCCCATCGGTGCTGCCGTCAGTCTTTCGACGCTCAAAGCGGGCCGATCTTACACGGACCCCGGGGCGCGCAATTGCGCGCCCTTGTCTTTTGACCAAATGCGGGCGGCTTTTGCGTTTCTTGGTTATGCCACGGAAGCTCGCCAGGTATCCCGAGAGGCATTCAACGGGAGATTCCGGCAGAAGCGCCTGAGCGAAAACTGGCTGTTGTCCTAGTATTACAACGACAGTTGGCGTGATAAGATCACTGGGAGGTTGGGGAAGGCTTGGTCGGGTGAGGTAGGGAAGTGGATGCGGCAGCTTTCGAGCAGATATATCAGGACTTTCAGGGGTTTCACGCTTACTTCGCTGGGCTGTTTGGCCGCCGGGAGACGCGGGAGCGCAGCGGCCATTATCTGCAAGCCCTGCTGGTGCAATCCGGGGAGCGGCGCAACGCCGAGAATCTATCGGAGACGGTTCCTGAGTCCGCCCGGGGGATGCAGCGGTTTCTCCCGACTCTCCCTGGGACGATGAGGCGGTTATAGGGCGGCTGGAGGAGTACCTGGGAACCCGGCTGGAGCATCCTGAGGGGGTGTAGGTCCTGGACGGCAGCGACTTTCCCAAGCAGGGTAGGAAGTCGGCGGGAGTGGCCCGGCAGTACTGCGGCCGGCTGGGCAAGGTGGCCAACTGCCAGGCGGGGATGTTCTTGGCCTACGTGAGCCCGTTGGGCCGGTCCCTGGTGGACAAGCGCCTTTATCTGCCGGAGAGCTGGACCTCGGACGAGGACCGTTGTGCTGCGGCTGGGATTCCGGGGGAGCGACGGAGCTACCGGTCGAAGACGGGACTGGCTTTGGAGATGCTGGAGCGGACAGTAGAGTTGGGCCATCTGAGGGCCGGATGGGTCGCGGCAGACGACGCCTTCGGCGTGTCGCCGTCCTTCCGCAACGGGTTGGCGACCTTGGGAATGCACTACGTCCTGGACGTTCCAGAGGCCTTTACAGTGTGGCCGGTGGAGCCCGAGTGGACACTCCGGTCTACCGGGGACGGGGTGGGCCTCCCAAGCCCAGGCTGGTGGCCGGACAGCGGCGCACGATGGGGGAGCGCAGTGGCGAATTGCCGGAGGATGCCTGGCAGGAGATCACGGTGGCCCAGGGGAGCCAGGGGCCGAGGAGCTATACATTCAGCGCCCAGCGGGTGCGGCCCAGCAGCAAAAGGAAGCCCGGAGAAATCCACTGGGCCGTCTACCGCCGGAACCTGGACGGCAGCGAGCCCCGCTACTACCTTTCCAATGCTCCGGAGGATACGCCGTTGGAGACCCTGGCATACGTGGGCGGTTCCAGGTGGCGCATAGAAACGGAGTTTGAGACGGGAAAGGGGGACGTGGGGCTGGACGAATATGAGACCCGCACCTGGGCGGGCTGGCATCATCACGTGGCCCTGTGCCTGCTGGGCGGAGCCTTCCTGCTGAGCCTACAACAGGCTTGGGGGGAAAAAGATGCCCCGGATCACCCGTCCTCAGGTCTACCGGGTGGTGCGGGAGATGCTGCCCCGGGAGTGGTTCGGGCCGGAGGAGTTGCTACTGTGGCTGAAGCAGACGCAGTGTAGTAACGAGCGAGCCAGTCGCTCCCACGCCAAGCGCCGGTCTACTATGCGCGCATCTCGGACTATCCCGCCTTGAACTGTCGTTGTAATACTAGTAGGGTGCAAAGGAAAAGGTAGAATCCTGGCGGAGACACTACATTGGCGAAAATCCGCACGGCCACTTGGGAAACCTGACCGCCAGGGAGTTCGCCGCGGTGGCTGAATCTGGAGATTAACTCACGAGATTAGCACTATTAGAGGATTTCTAAACTTACCATGGAGCCTGCGGTTGGAGCTCCTCGCACACAGCGCTTCTTAAGGTAGCAGCGAAGCCGATAGGAGTAAACGGGCGCGGCCTTTTGGCCATGGGTGGAGCAGGCGATTGTAATGGTTGTGAGTCTCTGGGACATTCTGTTTGTGGCGGAGTGGCGTGCCTCGACCGAATGGTGGTGGGCGGTCAGGCGGCAGGAATATCGGTCAGTTCGAAGTCGCGGCCCTTGAATAGAAGCGGTTCTCGCGTGGCTATGGCCAGGGCGTAGGCAAAGCAGTCGCCGAAGTTCAGTCCTGCGGGGTGGTTGCCCTTGCCGAACGTCCGCCAGGCCTGACGCGCTGTCTGGGCCTGTTCGGCGGTGACGGGCTCCAGTTCGATTTATGCCCTTCTCAGCAACGCATCAAGTTCGTGGGCGGCCGCGGGCCCGGAACGGCTTTCGAGGACTATTGTGGTTTCCAGGAGTGTGGCGGCGGATATGCGGCGGGAGGAAGCCGCGGCGATAGCTCTGGCGATACGCTCCGCGTCGGGTTCTTCGAATAGGATGGCAAGGATTGCCGAGGTGTCGATGATCACTCGGGCAGTCCCCGTTCATCGTACAGGAACTCGCCGTGACTGGTCGCGGATGGGCCGTCGCCCAGCGTGGAGGCGCACCGGTGTCCTATGGCCAGAAGGTCCTGTACCAGGGTCTCCACGCCGCGCTGTTTCTTCTCGCGTTCCATCCGCTCCCTGAGGGCCACCGTGATGGCGCCGGTTTTTGTCTCGCCGGTCAGCTGAGCCAGTTCACTGGCGAGTTGGCAGGTCTCCTCATTCTTGATGTTGAGACTCACATCTCTCTCCTATTTGAGGGTAGATTACGTGACCACGATTCTACCATAGGAGGCGTGTATAAATTAAATTTGAATTCGGCTCGCATTATGCCGGGTTCAGGAAATGGGGCAACTTCAACGCCTATAGGAGCATCATAGAACGTGGTACAACCACTGGGGGCAGGCCACCGTTCAGTAACGCGGTGTGGGCTGTGAGCCACTTGGTCAGGTCGAAGTCCGAGGTCCTTCTGGCCCAGGAATCGCTGTAGTGCTGGGCCTTGAACCAACTGGCCTACTCGCAGGAGTTCTCTCTGACAGGAGTCTAGGCAGCCAGGTGCCCCAGATGTATGGGGGGGTTGGCACAGAGCAGGGCCATACTCCGATTCCCGTTGCGCTTCTTTCCGGTGTTGAGCATCTCCAGTCTATCGGGGCGTCGCACCGCTCATAAACGGCCTGCTGTCAGCAATTGTGAGTACTGCTGACAGCAGGCCGTTGACTTGCCGGTGATGCTTGGACCAGCTGGAATTGAGCTTGGGGAAGACGCGAGAGCTCAGTCAGTGTCGGTGTCTTGCTCCTTCAGGGTCAAGGGCCAGGTCATACCCGCTGGGTTCGCGGATCCGGTCCCATAGAGCATCCCGGTCGACCTCTAGCCGCCAAATGGCCGGCACGTAGTCCATGGGGTCGGCGACGACCACCCAGCACCCGCAACCTAAGTAGTGGTCGATGCGGTCCACGTCGCTCCGAGAATCGTGCCTCCAGTCGGCGTTGTGCGCGACGATGGACCGGACCTCTCCGCCAAGAAATCCCTCTCCACCCGCAGCTGGCCGATCTCTTGGTACAGCTGGGCGATCAGGTCGGCGTCGTTCCGGGACCTCTGGTCCGTGCCGTTGCCGAAGACGACGGAGGCGCCCTCGGTGAGTTCTCTCCTCCAGGCACATATCCGGCCCGTGTCGACTTCATCCCTGGCAGCCAGTTAGGCCACCGTTTCCTGCCCCTTCAGTGCCTCAAGAGCCACCTTGGCCTTGAAAGCTGGGCTGTGGTTGCTGCGTCCTTTCGACATTTTCTGCTCCTTCCGTCAGCAACAGCTGCCCTCAGTGTAGGAACGGGACTCTCACTTAGCTAACCGTTCGAAATCCCTGGTCCACCTCAGCCCCGGCTTGTAATCGTCCAGTGGCGTCGGTAAGATAATCGAGCCGTGCACCCAATTCGGACGATAGCGTCTGAGTGACATCCACACCCGTTGGCCACCCGCACCACGAGGCTCGTGTGCGTGCTATCCACTCGATGTTCCCCGTAGTGGTACGTGAGGTACGCGAAATCCTTGGCCTTAGAGCTTTGTGCTTCGCCTGGTTTGGTCAAGGAAACGCTTGCAAGCCGAGAGTGGGAGTACAGTTCGCGCAAGCCATGCAACGATGCCCAATTGCGGCCGCGGACGGCCCCGCAGTAGCGACGAAGGGTACCTGATGATGACGTATGAGTTCGATCTCGGTTCATACGGTCGGCCGATCACTACATCTTCGCCGAAGGCCCAGCTCTGGTTTGATCGAGGTCTGCTCTGGACATACGGATTCAACCACGAAGAGGCCGTGTTCTGCTTCAAGCAGGCGGCAGAAGCCGATCCGGAGTGTGCCATGGCGAATTGGGGTATCGCGTACGCTCTCGGCCCCAACTACAACAAGCCGTGGGAAGCCTTTGATGAGTCGGAAACATCGAAGACTCTCTGCGAGGCCCATCACTCGACGATGCGCGCCACAGCGCTGGCGGGCCGCTGTACCCAGGCGGAAAAGGATTTGATTGGGGCGCTTCAGCAGCGCTATCAGTCTGCGGATATGCCTCCGAACTTAGCGGCATGGGTCGATGACTTTGCCGCCGCCATGCGAGCCGTTTACCTGGACCACCAGGACGATGCGGATATCTCGGCTCTATTTGCGGAAGCGGTGATGAACCGCACCCCTTGGGCGCTCTGGGATCTGGCATCCGGCAAGGCGGCAGCGGGCGCCGACACGGAAGAAGCCAGGCAGGTGCTCGAACGAGGCATGGAACTCCGCGCGCACATGGGCGCCCCGCCACATCCGGGATTGCTGCACATGTATATCCACCTGATGGAAATGTCACCCTTCCCGGAACAAGCTCTGCAAGCCTGTGAACAGTTGCGAGGCTTGGTGCCTGACTCCGGGCATCTACAGCACATGGCGACCCATATTGACGTGTTGTGCGGCGATTATCAGAGCGTGGTGAATTGGAATGAAGAAGCGATTCGGGGCGACCGCCGGTATCTGGCAGCAAGAGGCCCGTTCAACTTCTATACGTTATACCGCTGCCACAATTACCACTTTAAGGTGTACGGAGCCATGTTCCTGGGCCAATACCAGTCGGCGATTGAGACAGCTGAGGAGTTGATTGCCGCCCTCCCCGAGGATCTATTGAGTGTGCAGTCACCCCCCATGGCAGACTGGCTGGAAGGGCTGCTGCCTGTCAAACAGCATGTATTGGTGCGGTTCGGGAAATGGCAGGAAATCCTGTTGCAGGAACTACCAGCGAACCCCGAACTGTATTGTGTGACCAGTGCGACAATGCGGTATACTAAGGCCGTCGCCTTCGCAACACTCGGGTATTCGGAGTCGGCGTCGGCCCAGGCGGAGGCATTCGAGCGGGACTTTGCCCGTGTGCCGGAGAGCCGGTACCTGTTTAACAACTCCTGCCGCGATATCCTGACGGTCGCGAGGGAGATGATGCTCGGTGAACTCGATTACCGGCGGGGTGACATCGAATCGGGCTTCGCACATTTGCGTCAGGCGGTCGCCTATGACGACAACCTGCCCTATGACGAGCCGTGGGGATGGATGCAGCCTGTCCGGCACGCCCTCGGAGCCCTCCTGCTGGAACAGGGCCGGGTGGAAGAGGCCCTAGCCGAGTATCGGGCGGACCTTGGATTCGACTCGGTGCTCAAACGGTCAAGTCAGCACCCCGACAATATCTGGAGTCTCAGCGGCTATCACGAATGCCTGGGGCGAACTGGCCAGCACGAATTGGCGGCGGTCGCGGAGCAGCGGATCGCCTTGGCCCGGGCACGCGCCGACCTGCCGGTGCATGCGTCCTGTTTCTGTCGGCTCCCGAGTGCAGGCTGAAAACGGCGCAAAATGAGCCGCTAGGCCTACTGGCACCCTTGACAAGATTAACAGACTGGGGATATCAGACCCTGAGACGCAGCGGCAGAAGGTCTTGCACTAGCGACCGAAGAACCAGGGAGAGAGCTGACCAGGCACACAGATCAGTCCCTGGAAGGAAAGGCCACTCTGCGCTTTCAGGACGCACAGCAGAAAGAGACGAGGGCCTTGGCCATTATTGCATCGGCGCAGTGCTTGCAGTAAGCGGTCACGTCCGCGGTACAGCCATAGTTCAGGCATCCTCGTCTCCACATTCCCGGTCCCTCCACTCCATTATTCCGGGAATCACGACACCTTATCCGCCGCCCCCTCTCAAGGATGTCTGTCAGCACTTCCGCCAGTTGTGGTTGAGGGGATTCAGGCAAAAAACACCGCCCTGACGTTTACGACCGGCGGTTAGAAGATCGGTTGTCCGAACCGCAACTTCAACCCTACGGATACTGATCCCCGGCAGCAGAGCGAGCGTATGACCCGATAGGGGCGCGTAAAACCCATAAGGAATGCTCGCAGTAAGGTTGTCTAATCACGGGTTTTATCCGCTCATAATCGGCGGGGTTCTGTCAGGACTGAGGAGACTTCCTCAAGACGGTCTCCCGCAAACGGAGGGCCGCATTGAACTGCCGTCGGCGACCTGGGACAGCGCTCCGAATTCCCCTAGACAAGCTCAGAAGGGGTGAAGCTGCACGGGTTTTTTGGGAGACGCACGGTCTGGGGTGGCGTATTTGGCGCACTTTAATCTCTGCGGGGACGGACTTGGACTGAAGTTGGCGAGCCTGCAGGGCTACAGCCTGGATTTCGGAACCGGTGAGGCCATGTGGGGGGTGAGAGAGGAGACCGCGGGCGACCTGTGCCTGGAGGCAGGACGGAGGTGCTGTAGAGAGTCGGCAATTTCCTGTCCGGGCTGGCCGACCGGAAAGGGGAGTAAGAAGACGCTGCTGGACGGTCTAGCAACCGAAAAGGGACACAGTCCTGCAGGACTCCCGGCTTATTGCCCACAGATGCACACATTCCATCTTTGCTCTGGATTGGCTGCCGTCGGGTCCCCTGTGTGCCGATTGTGCCGACCGTACCTCCATTGGTCATGATCACAAAAGGCCAATAGTGCTGTTCACCTCCAGCCCCCGCCTCCGGTCCCGTGCGACGGCTTCGAGTCATTCAGGGCAAACCGCTTCTGTAGAGGCCAGGTCGACTATCGCGCTGTTGAGTCGTTCCAGGGTGTGCGCAGGTATATGGCGGCCCGCTCACCTTCGTAATAGCAGTAGCCTCCCGTGATTATCCAGAACACGAACACTTCCAGCATGGGAAGCCGATAGTCATACAGGCACTCTTCGAACGTGTAGCCCCGGACACCGCTTTCCTCCAAGATGGAGTGATACTCCCTCAGGAGGCTCAGCTCCACTTTCCTTCGGAGCCTTGGTGAGAACGCCTCGCTGATGAAGGTCGCGACATCATAGGCGCCACGGCCCCGTGTGCAGAATTCCCAGTCGATGACAACCACCTGCTGAGAGGTAGCACTCGTGGAGAAGAAGCAATTGTCCAGCCGGTAATCTCCGTGAACGACCGTGCGCGGAGGCCGCGTCAGACGAGTCTTGATCCTACGCACGTCCGTGATCAGGTGGTCGCCCAGGACCCGTAGACCGGGCGGCATTCCGTCGCCGGCCTTTTCGCTAAGGGCATTCCAGGCGCCGGGGTATAGCTGCTGATAGGCGCCTGAATCAGACTGCCTGAGCGGCATCCAGTGCAGGTCTTCCAGGAGCGGGCTATCCCACCAGGATGCGTGGAACCTGGCCAGCTGCCCTATGCAGAGGCGAGCATCGTCCAGGGTGCAGCCGGCGACGCTGTCGCCCTGCCTCAAGGAGCTCAAGTCTTCCAGCAGCAGCACGGTATTACCAGTGGCCGGGTCCAACTCGCTGTTATAGACGCGAGGGTTTGGCATGTGGGGGCTGTTTGCCAGATTCCGGTAAAATCCGACCTCGCGCCGGTTCTGTCCCAGCCTGTCAAAGACATTCCTGAGCAGCGGATCTGCCGAGGGGAGCTTGGTAATGACCGTGTCGGGCAGGTCTGCGGAACCGGAGTCGAAGTGCAGCCTCAGCCTGAACAGCTGATTCATGAAACCCTTGCCCTCGGCGAGCGTCTCGGCCGAGTGCCCGGTTACGGACGGGCCCCCGGAACTCCGCCCAGCATTGAGGCACCTGGTCAACCAGCAGGGAGTGACGTCAGAAAGACCCCCGGGGACTCTAAATCCGTTCATCTCAATTCTGGAACTTGCTTGACCGGCCTCGAGAAAGGGCCTGCGCTCTCATGAGTCCTTTCGGGCGAAAAAAACGCAGTGGTCCATTGGCTTGGGGTCCTTGAAGTACATGATCCCTCCGAGTTTTCCGCTTTCCTCGGGGACCACCCCAAGTCCCTCCTCCGCCAGCACGTTCAGCACCTCGTCAACACCGTATAACTGAAAGGTCCGGTCCACACCATAGTCCCTGTCGTACACCGTTGCCACTCCATCCCCATATTTGAACATGAGCTGCAGAACGCCGCCGAGCTTCAGCACCCTGGCCAGTTCCGGCAGCGTCTTTCCCAGTGCGACGTCCGGTTCGATATGCTGGATGACCGCGTTGCACAGCACAAAATCGAAAGAGTTGCCCGCGTAGTTGAGCGTCTCGCGCAAGTCGGCCACTTCCACTCTGTCAGCAATCTCGGGGTGAAGCCTGCGCGCCTCCAGGATGTTCTCCTCCACTGCGTCGACACCGAATATGTCGTACCCCCTCTGCCAGTAGAAGTACACATCCCGCGCTCCTGCGCCGCAACCGGCGTCAAGCCCCCGGGATCCCGGCGGGACAAGCTCCAGGACGCGGTCCATGAGGTCCCGGTCTCCACCGAGCATGGGATGGGAGGCTTCGATATAGACCGACTGGATAAAATTGTGGCTCACCTCGGCATAGCGCTGCGCGTATCGCGTGTAAAAGGACTCGGAATAATCAGGGGCTGTGCTCATCGCTGGACCGCCACAGAAAAAGGATAGAGAATCGGTTGCCGAAAAGGTCTATGAACTGCCCGGTCATCGCGCCGGGTCCGTGTGTCGCCAAATACAGCGCGGCTTGGGCCACATCTTCCGGAGCAATCCAGTCCGGATCTCCGGAGGGATTGTAAGCCCGTGCCATATCGGTATCCACCCAGTCGGGGTTGATGCCGTTCACCCTGATTCCGAAGGGGAGGAGAGAGTTGGCCAAGGAAATCGTATACCCCACGACGCCCCATTTTGACGTGGCGTACGCACCGTATTCGCTGTCTGGCCGACGGCCGGAGGACGAGCCTATGTTGATTATGACGCCGCTTTCTCTCTGTATCATGTGGGAAATTACCGCCCGGCTGACCAGGTGCATTCCCCGCAGATTGGTGTTCATCACCTCGTCCCACTGATCCAGGGTGGTCGCCCACGCTGGTGTATTGTAAGTTATCACCCCGGCGTTGTTGACCAGCACGTCTATCCGCCCCCAAGTCGCGATGACCTCATCGACTACGAGGGCCGCTTCATCGTCTCGGGTAACGTCCAGGGAGAAAGTCGCCGCATCCCCTCCTGCAGCCCTTATCTTCTGCGCCACCCGCTCCAGGCGACCCATGTCCCGTCCGGTCAGGACGGTCCTGGCGCCTTCACGAGCGAAGCACAGAGCAATGGCCCGGCCAATCCCCCGGCTTGCGCCTGTGATGAGTGCCACGTCGCCGTTGAACAACATTAGCTGGCTGTTCACCCTGTAGCTGGCCATTATCGCGAAGTCCGCAGCCAGTCAATGCAATTTTCGATCGTGAACTGCCCCAGGGTTCCCACGGAGAGCCATACGCTAAAGGAATTACATCCTCAGCTCCAGGCGCGGGCTCAGAAGGCGTTCCAGTACGTCGGTCTCGCGCATGAAGCGGACCAGCTTCCGGTGCAGCTCGGATGCCACGTCCATGTGTCGCTCTATGACGTTGTCTGACTGCTTCCGGTCGGCGGCGAGGTTGTAGAGCTTTGAGACTCCGGGGAGGGGGCTGTACAGGAGGCTCCAGCCTCCGGAGGTCACGGTGGTGACGGGCGGCTCGGTCAGGACCCGCAGCAGGTTGTCCACGGAGTGTACCGGGTCTCCGACGTTGGCGAAGGGCAGGCTGCTGACGACGAAGTCCCGTCCCTGTGTCAGGGGGTCGCGCAGCCCCGGGGCCAGGGAGCGCCCTTGCAGGAAGTCGGGGATCTTCAATCCCAGCAGGTCCAGTGCAGTGGGCATCACGTCCACTGCGGAGCTCATGTCAGTGTAGCTGCCGGGTGGGAGGCCGGGCGCCCGTATCGGAGGGGCAGGTGGACAATCTCCTCATAGAGCGGCGAGTAGCTCCATTGCGAGCCGGGCTCGTCGTAGGGCCTGAGGGTGCCGTCGGGATGCTTGTCGGAACTCATCTTGCTGAACGGTCCGCCGTGCTCGCCGAAGCAGAAGCCATGGTCGGTGGCGAAGATGACGACCGTCTTCTCGGACAACCCCATGTTCTCCACCATTCTCAGCAAAAATCCGACCCAGGTGTCGATCATGGTGATCTCGCCGCAGTAGGTGGCGTGCCCCTTCCTGAGCTGCTCCTCCCGGTAGCCGGGCACGTCGTGCCAGTTGCCGTAGACCGGCAGCACCAGCTCGCCGTCATACCCCGGCCAGTAGAGTTCGGTGTAGTAGGCCGGCGCGTCCCACGGCTTGTGGGGGTCCCAGGTGCCCACGTAGAGAAAGAAGTCTTCCTTGTAGTGCTGTTCCAGCCACCGCATGGCGGACATGAAGGTCTTGGGAGCGTTCCTGTCGGCCTCGCTGCGCCAAGCGGCCCTGACGTCAAGGGCCTCGTTGTTGTAGCCGGGCTCGGATATCAGGGACCACAGGGTGTCCTGCCCGGTGTTCATGAAGAACGACTGGAAACCGCGGTCATAGTTCATCCCACCCCTGAGATAGTAGGGGGTATCGACGGAGGCGGCGGCGTGCATGCCCTGTCCAGCCAGTATCTCGGGGAGAGTGGTAACGCCCGACGGAAGAGGTTCCCAGCCCATGAACGACATGGTCCAGCGCCCGGTCTGCTGGTCTGCGCGCGTGGGCATGGTTGGGAATCCGGCCGAGTAGTGGTTGTCAAACCTCACCGCGCTGGCCGCAAGCGCGTCGAAAGACGGTGTGTGGATGAGGCTGTTGCCGTATGCGCCCAGGTGGTCCCTGCGAAAGGTGTCGGAAACCATCCAGATGACGTTCATACTGACCTCTTCAGTTGGCGGTATGCGAGTCCTTTAATCGAAAAAGCATCATCGGAGCCCGCGCTCGACTGGGTGAACGTGATCTCCCATTGTGTGGACGGCGAATATACTCCTTATCCTGAGTGTAGCGCCAGACTGAACTGCCTACGGCCGGCTGGTACCTGGTTCCATCTATATTTCCCTTCCGGTATGAATGCGGCCCCGGCCGGTTTCCCAGTGATCATGGCTAGTGTCTACACTCCTTCGACGAGTCGGGCTATAACGACGTTCTTGGCGGTGAATGAGAGATTGATTTCACTTTGCATACAAGGCCGGCACCCGCGAGGACCCATCTGGATTTAGTTGGCCCCGTCCACAACCATCGGCTTGAGCGCATACTTAATGGCAACAGCAAGGAGGAGCTCGTGACTGCAGAAGTGTCGAACATGACCGGCAAGGTGATTACCGTCCGGGGGCCAATAGATCCGGATGAACTGGGTCCCACGCTGATGCAAGAGCATTTGTTCATCGCGCTTTACAAGGGTGTGGGCTCCGGACGACTACACTCCGGCCACTGAGTGGTGCCTGTGGGACCAGGAGTTAACCATCGACTTGCTGGACAAGGCCAGGGACCGCAAACCCATCCGAGACAACTGGGTCCTGTTGGACGAAGAGACGGCGACCGATGAGGCCATGGAGTTCCGCAATCACGGAGGCGGAACCATTGTGGAGGTCACCAGCATCGGCATCCGGAGGGACCCGCTGGCGATGTCGCGGTTGTCCCAGGCCACCGGGCTGAATGTGGTGATGGGCGCTGGGTGGTACCAGAAGCTTTATCATCCTTCCGACATGGACCGCCGGACTGTCGAGGACATGACGGAGGAGATAGTCCGGGACATTACCGTCGGCGTGGGGAACACCGGCATCCGATCGGGCATTATCGGAGAAGTCGGGATAGAAGGTAACCCAATCACGGAGAACGAGGTCAAGAGCATCCGGACATCCGGGCGGGTCAGCCGTATCACCGGAGCTCCTGTCTCATTCCACCGTGGCGGTGTTGGCAGGGAGCGGCTGGAGGTGGTTGGCATACTGGGGGAGGAGGGCACGGACCTGTCCCGTGTGATCTTCGGCCATAGCGATTTGATCACCGCGAACTATGACCTGATGCCGGAGTTGCTGGACCACGGGGTCTACATCTAGTTTGACCTGCTGGACAGGGTGGGAGTGCCGCTGCGGTTTGCGCCAGCCGAGGACGACCTCAGGATGTTCATGACCAGCGCGGGTACTGCGCTGGTAGCGGAAGCGATACCAAGGCTGATAGAGGCGGGTTACGCGGACCGGATTCTGCTGTCCCAGGACGTGTGCACGAAGACGCAGCTGAAGAAGTACGGCGGAACGGGTTACTCCTTCATCGTAGAGAAGTTCCTGCCGGAGTTGCGTCGCCTTGGCGCTTCGGAGGAGCATGTCCGGATGATGATGGTTGAGAATCCTAAGCGCATCCTGGCTTTCGTGGAGCCTCTGGATTAGTCACTGCTGAGGGGCGGGCCTGCTAGTCGTGCAGATATTTGTACGTGGAGCGTCATGGCATTGGATTAACCCTTCAACCAGACCCAGGACAACCTAGCAATTGGATGCAGGCGAAAGTTTCAATCGGCCGAAGGAGTCAAGCCCACCTTACTCACTGTAGGCGTGATCCTGCCCCATTCTTAATGCCAGCCATAGTGCTAGTACTCAGTCAACTTTGGAATCAAAAGGGTAAAGGCGGTGAAGTTTGGTTCGGGCCTCCTGGGTTTTGAACCGCCAGTTGATACCAACTCGGGCGGCGTTGCGCTCCCGCACCAGTGCCTGGACTTCCCTCCCGAGAGCATCTTCGTCGGGGAGCCGCTGCTTCAGGCAGGAGCGGGACAGCACGCTGAACTCGATTTCCGCCATGTTCAGCCAACTGCCGTGCTTGGGCGTGTAGTGGAACTCCAACCGTTTCGCGATCCGCCGGGCCTCGGTCGCCGGGAACGTCTCGTACAGGGACGCCGCGCGGTGGGTGTTCAGGTTGTCCAGAACCACCCGCACCACCTCAACCTCTGGATAGGCTTCATCCACCAGCCAGCGCATCTGCTGGGCGAAGTCCTGCATGGTGCGCCGCTGGGTCACCGCCACATGGCGCCACCCCGCCAGGGGTTCACAGGCCAGGAACAGATTGCGGGTCCCCTCCCGCCGGTACTCGTAGTCCTGCCGCTGGGGGCGTCCCGGCCGGGGTGGCATCGGCGCCCGGGTTTCGGCCAGCAATTGGGTGGAGGTCTCGTCAAAGCAGACCACCGGCCGCTGGGGGTCATAGGGTTCGGCGTACAGGTCCAGTACTTCCTCCATGTGGGCCACGAAGTCGGCGCTCACCCTGGGGATGCACCACTCTTTCTTTTGCCAGGGCTTGAGCGCGTTTTTTTCAGCCGCCGGCGAACCCCCTCGTGGGAGATGGAGGTCGCCAACCCCAACTCCACCACCTTCCCAGCCAAAAGGCGCAGGGTCCAGTGGTCATGGCCTTCCGGCGCCGAACTGCAGGCCAGAGCGATGAGGTGGGCCTCGCCCCTGTCGTCCAACTTCCGGCGCCGGTTGACCTGGCGCCGGTCCCACAGGGCCCCGTCCAACCCCGCCTCCGTAAAGCGGCGCTTGATCTGGTACACGGTGCCCAGCGCCACGTCCAAGGCTTCGGCCACCCGGGGAGCGGCCCAACCGTCGTCGCTCTTGAGCAGAATCCGCGCCCTGGCCGTGACTCGGGCCGAGCTTTTCCCAACCCGAATCAGATTCTGGAGTTCTTCCCGTTGTTCCGGCACCAGCCGCACGGCGTACTTATCACGCACCATCACCGCCACCCCCACCGTCAACACTTCATCCCGACCACTATAGGGCTATTGGCCGGATTACCGAAGGACTTTCAACATCAAAGTTGACAGAGTACTAGTTCTGCAGTTCGTTGGTCATCAGCACTGGATGTTCCATACTGTCGCGCATGGCTTGGCAATCCGGGTTGACACCCCTCGCTACCACTCACTGTGTGGCGTACGATAACGTCCATCATGGCGGCCGGAGGTAGATGGTGGTTTACGATGTCATCGTGATTGGAGCCGGGTCGTCAGGCAGCGTGCTTGCCGCTCGGCTTTCCGAGGACCCGGACTGCTCCGTGTTGTTGCTGGAGGCTGGGCCGGACTACCCTGAACTGGACCTTCTGCCCGATGACCTGAAGCGGGGAAATAATTTCTTGAAGTCCGCCTTCGGGTCGCACAGTTGGGAGTACTTGGGCAATATTACCGAGCGGCAGACCGCCGCGATACCCATCCCACGAGGGAAGGTGGTAGGTGGTTCCGGCGCGGTCAACGGCCAGGTGTTTCTGCGGGGGATACCCGAAGACTACGATGGCTGGGCGGACCAAGGCAACGATGAGTGGTCGTTCACCAAGATGCTGCCTTACTTTCGAAAGATGGAGAGCGACCAGGATTTCCAGGGCGATTTCCACGGTTCCGACGGGCCTATCCCGGTGCGGCGTTACCGCAGGACGGACATGGCCCCGTTTGCCCGAGCCTTCTATGAAGCTTGCCTGGCCGAGGGATTCCCCGAGTCACTGGACGAAAACAGCCCCGACGCTACTGGGATCGGCCCTGCGCCTCTCAACCACAGGGATGGCATTCGCATGAGCATGTCATTGGCCTACCTCTCGCAGGCTCGGCACCGGCTGAATCTGACAATTCGCGCCAGCGCGCCCGTCAGGCGGATACTGTTCGACAGCCTGCGGGCGGTCGGAGTGGAGGTGGAAAGCGGCGGGGAACGTATGACGGTGCTGGGGAAGGAAATCGTCGTCAGCTCCGGCGCCATTGCTACGCCCCAATTGTTGATGCTCTCAGGTGTAGGGCCCGCCGGCCATTTGGCGGACTTGGGTATAGATGTAGTCCACGACCTGACCGGCGTTGGTCGGAATCTGCGTGATCATCCGATGGCCATGGCCCTTTACGAGTACCAAGGTGAGTTGGAGGGCGACACGGAGGCGATGATTCAGACGCTGCTCCGCTACACCACGGAGGGGTCAACCACCCGGGACGACATGCACCTGGGCATACTTTCACTTGACCCGGCACACGTGCCGGAAGGGCTGCCACTGGATATTGAGGGCAAGTGCATCACCATTTTCTCCAGTGTGCAGAACGCTCTCAGCGCTGGGGAGTTGAGACTGAGGTCCAGCAACCCGGATGACCCACCGGTTATGGACTACCAGTACATGACCGACCCCTGGGACTTGCGGCGAACTCGGGAAGGAGTCCGTTTAGCCGTGCGGCTTGGCGACCACCCGGCATTCCGGGACTTGATCACCCGCCGGATTTTCCCCATCGACGCCGACCTGGCTTCCGATGAAGCCCTGGATGCGTGGCTGTTGGACAACATCGGCACCCAATACCACACGTCCGGGACTTGCAAGATGGGGCCGGCCACCGATGCGACGGCGGTGGTGGACCAGCATTGCAGGGTGCACGGGATCGAGGGCCTGCGGGTTGTCGACACCTCGGTGATGCCCGACGTGATCCGGGCCAACACCAACTGCACTGCCGTTCTCATCGCCGAGAGGGTGGCGGACTGGATCAAAGAAGGCAAGTAGAGACGACGAGGTCGAACGTGGAGGGTGAAAATGGAAGTCGAATGGATGAACCATACCGGCTTTGTGGTCAGCGACATGGATCGGTCGCTGGAATTTTACCAGGACTTGCTGGGACTCAAACAGGAGCGTAATCAGATTCTTGAAGGGGAGTTCATCTCCGAGTTGGTTGGGTATCCCGACGCCAGGCTACACATCGTCTACTTGGGAACTGGTGACTTGCGGCATTCCGTGGAGTTGATCCAGTACCTGAACCCTGCGGGGACGCCGGCGGCCATGCCGGAGCGGCACCAGGTGGGGGCTTCGCACCTGGGCGTGATAGTGGACGATCTGGACGCCTTCTATGCGGAGCTTTCAAGCCGGGGGGTGAGATTCGTAAGCCCGCCGGCCATACGCCCCGAAGCGGTATACCCCATGGCCAGCAAAGGCTGTTACATGCAGGACCCCGACGGCAACTGGCTGGAGTTGCTGGAACGGCCGCCTGCGCCGGGGGGCACCACGCAGGCCTGACGTCCTGCGGCCGGCCCAGGTACTCTGGGTTTCGCCCCTTACTCACTAAGAAACTATCTTAGAACGCGCCCCTGCCCACAATTTGGCATTCTCACGTACCTTGCCTCCGTGAAAACGGTGAGCGGGAATCCAGTTGCTTGGACCGTTTCCCAGCCAAAAGTGCCGGAATTCGATTGTTTCGAGATAGGTTCAAAATACCGGCGAGGCGGCCGCCGTTGGTAAAGCCAGATAAGTGTTGCTATTGCGGACAGGGAGCGTCCGAGGGTATCAGGCCTTCGTGGCGTAGCTCCTGCCACAGCGCGGCAGGGATGGGATGTGACATCATCCGGAAATTCTCTTCAGCCTCATCCACAGACCCCGGGCCAGGTATCACGGCGGCAACGGCGGGATGGCCAAAAACGAACTGAAGAGCGGCGGCCTTGAGCGGAACCGATTCCGTCAGGTCCGAGGCCAGAATGCCGCTGTTGTACGGGCCCCCGATGATTACGCTGATGTTTTTCTCCTGGCAAAGGGGCAGGAATTCGGAGAGTGCCGAATGGTCTAGGAGGGCGTACCGCCCTGCCAGAAGAAAGCAATCGAAATCTCCCTCGCGAGCCAGGCGGGCCTCCATTTCCCACTGGTTCATGCCGGCGCCTATCGCCGAAATTACCCGTTGCGAACGCAATTCTGCAAGGGCTTTGTACGCCCCCTCCATCGCCTGGTCGAAATGGTTGTCCGGGTCATGGATCAGGAGAATGTCGACCTGGTCCAACTTCAGCCGTTTCAGGCTCCCCTCGAATACCCGCATGACCGTATCGTAGTCGTATATGTAGGGCATATTTCTGGACGCGTCCGGTCCGATTACCGCCCCCACCGGAGCGGGCAGATAGCGTTCCAGCAACCTGCCTACCTTGGTGGATATGGTGAAACTGGAACGTGGGATTTCAGAGAGAATCCTGCCGTAGCGTTGCTCGCTGACGCCCCCGCCATAGACCGGGGCTGTGTCAAAGTAGCTGACACCCAGTTCGACGCATTTGCTGAGAATCTCAGCGGCTTCCTCATCGGTTGTAGACCGGCCCAAAGCCACGCCGCCTACGCCCAGCCTTGATACTCTCAGCCCGGTGTTTCCGATTTCGACCAGTTCCAACGGGTCCATATCCTACTCCTCCCGTGCCACGGCGCCGGGCTTTCGCGATGATGCTTAAGGGCTATTTTAGCGTCAATTTGGGTTAATGAAACCTCGAATCCGGCGACGCCGCCATTAGGAGGTGAGGCCGTCTCTTCAGTTGACGGCACACATTCCTGCATCACAGGGCCCCACGACTATCGCCGCTGTAGGTATCATTGGCTACGACAGATGGCGGCCCGGTCCGTTTTTCTCCTGAAGCTTGTCCCCCTACGGGCAGGCCACCAAGGCCCCAGGCCGACCTCAACGCCAGGTGCCGCGCCGTTCACGGCGGCGAGGCAGGACATCGGGCCGGTGTCGACCAACCCGCCCGGCGGCATGCCCTCCATGACGGAAATCATCACCTTCCCGATGGCCCTGCGGGAAGCCGTCCGGGCGGCGGCCAAGCTGGCGCAGTGGCCCGCCATACCCCAGTTCGGCACTCTGATCGGCGAGCCGGACACCGTCTTTGGCTGCATCCTCGCCTACCGGGAGGCTTGGAAGTACTACTCCGACGGTGCCATGGACCGGAGCGACCTGCTGGTGGCGGACAACCTGGTCTGGCTCATAATCTTCGAGGGGGAGATATACGGTAGGTGCGACCAGCCGGGGTGCTCGCACCTGGTGGGGCCGTGGCCCGACTGGCCAGAGCGGGTGGAGGAGGACGAATGGCGGCAGTCCATGGTGGTCATGGACGCCGTAACGGGCGAGCTGATGACGCGCTCGGTCTACCACGAGGGCAGGCTCCGCAGCACCGAGGGGCTGGAGGATCTGACGCTGTACCTGCGCGGGTCTCCGGCGGACGGCTTCCTAGGGGCCCACGGGCTCTCGCACCTGGCGGACAACCTGCTCTTCATAGCCCACTGGGACTGGGACGCTAGTGCTTGGCTCGTGCGCGATGTGGCGGGCGGCTTCAGCCCAGACCAGTTGGCGTGGCCCTTCGGTGTGGACGACCACGGCTCAGCGAGGTGGGGGACGCTCATCGGTCTGGAGCCGGGCAAGGAGTACGACTTCAGGATGCGGCGGGACCAGACGGCCAGCCTGAGGGAGGGGGAGGCCGGAGACCGGCACTTCACCGCCGGCCGGAACCTCATCAGGTGGCCGTATCCTCGGGAGGACGCAAGGCGGTTTGCAGACGCACGTCCCTTGCCGGGCTGGGAGCTGGTCCGAGTGCCGGGGTGGACAAGCTACCCGGAGTTCCACCTGCACCTGCCCCCCGGGTGGGAGTGGAGGGAGCTCCAAGGCATCGACTCCTACGTGGGCGAGGTCACGGGCGACGGCATATGCCTGACATTCGACTACGGTGGGTTCTCGTGGACGCTGGACCCGAAGGACGACCCGGACCACGATTACACTGTAATCCACGAGGAGATCGGCGGGAGGGACGCGAAGCTGCTCATTTCCTTGGACGACCGGGTGGGGTACACCGGAGTGTACTTCCTGGTGAGAATGGACCGGGGCCACCTCGGCCTGAACCTCGTCGGCGAGGGACTGACCCGGGAGGAGCAACACACCGCCGTTTCGATTTTCAGGGGCATCCGCTTCCTTGGCCAGTGAGCCCGCTCCGTAGCCCGGCTGGCCCTAAAGTGCCCGTTGCTGGCCAGGAAGTGGTCAACATGGTCACAAAATATGAGCCCAAAATGGAGTTGTTGACCAAAGCCGTCCGGAGGCGACTGCAGTACCAAGTAGTCAGTGCTGGGTTCTAACTCCCGATATTCTCCAATCCGCGGGGCGCTATCTGGAACGGAGGCGAGAGGTTTGGAATGGGCACCTCGATTACAACCGGGAGATTGGCCCTCAGGGCGTCACGGAGAGCGTCCCCCAGGCCCTCGTGGCTGTCCAACCTGACGCCCACGGCACCGTATACCTCGGCCAGTTGGGCGAAGTCAGGGTTGTGGAGCCGGGTACCGATGACCCTGCCGCCGAAACGCTGTTGCTGGTCGTGGTGCGACGCCCCGAGCATCTCGTTATTGAACACCAGAGTCACCACATTTATCCCTTCCTGTACAGCGGTGGCCAGTTCACTGGAGGCGTACCCGAACCCGCCATCCCCCGTTGTGGCAACTACCTGCCTGCCGGGGTTGCCGACTTTGGCGCCCAGGGCCGTGGGGAAGGCATACCCCAAGGTGGCGAAGTAGGAGGAGGTGAGGTAGGAACGCGGGGCCAGCACCGGGTAGGCCAGATGACTCCAGTAACCGATGTCAGTGGTCCCGGCGACCATGATTGCGTCGTCGTCCAGTTCGTGGCGTATCGTCTCGATGATCTCCACCTGGAGAGGAGCCATCTCCCGGATTTCCAGATCGGCCTGTTGGCGAATGGCCGTGATCTCGGTCTCGGTCCACTGGCTGGCCCGTGTCCTGCCTCCCAATTCCGCCAGCAACGCCTGTACCCCCAGGCGGGCATCGGCGGCGATTCCCACTGTGGCGGGGATATTGCGGCCAAGTTCCTCGGGGTCGGCGTCGATCTGGACAACCTTCTGGTGGGGCTGGATTCCCCAGGGAACGTTGGGCGTGAACATCATCCGACTGCCGACGGCCAGAATGACGTCGGCCTGCGGGAGGGCGATATGGCCGGGCCCGTGGGCGTAGTAGAAACTGCCCAAGGACAGCGGACTGTTTTCAGGGATTGCGCCCTTACCCTCTGGCGTGGTTATAACCGGGGAGTTCAGGGCTTCGGCTAGATCCATAAGCTCGGAGGAGACGGCAGCGTCCCTTGTGCCGCCGCCAGCCCAGATCAGGGGGCGGCTGGCCCCTGCAAGCAGCTGGGCTGCCTCCCTGATCAGGGTGGGCTCGGGCTGCTGCTTGCCTGGACCTTCGGGTTCCGGGAGTTCGGTTTCATCAGTCATTGGGAGAACGTCCCAGGGGATCTCTATCTCCACCGGCCTGGGCCGGCCAGAGGACATCTCCCGGAAAGCGTTCCGGACCATTCCCGGGATTTCATTCACCTTGTCTGACCGCCCACACCACTTGGTCAGGTGTTTGAAGACATCCAACTGCTCGCCGATCTCGTGGAGCGCGCCCCGGTTCTGGCCGAGGTTATAGCTCTCTATCTGCCCTGACACCAGCAGAACCGGGGACGATGTGGCATAGGCAGTGCCGAGTCCCGCCGTTGCGTTGAGGGCCCCAGGGCCAGGCACCACCAGCGCAACACCGGGCTTGCCGGTGGTCCGGGCGTAGCCATCGGCCATGTAGGTGGTCGCCTGCTCGTGCCGGGTCAGGACCATGCGGATGCCGGGCTCGTCGTAGAGGGCATCGAATACGTCCATAATCTGTACGCCGGGAAGCCCGAACACTACCTCGACGCCGTGCCTGGCCAAGGAACGCACCAGCGCCTGTGCTCCGCTCATCACGGGCATTGCTCACCTCCCGTCGTGCTTCTCTTTCGGATACCCGAGGATTTCACCACCTCCTTCTCGCGTCCACCGGATGAGAAAAATAGATGGCATGGACAACATTGGCATGGGGAGGACTGGTTTCAACCAGTCCTCCCTACGCTAAGGTGCTATCTCAAAACGGAGCGGGTTGAAGGGGAGGGCGCAAGTTAGGTTCGACTAGCAGCCCGTCTGAGGATTGACCGACTGGCGGTGTCGGTCAGCCGGGACTACCCTGCGACAACGGTTCTGGCGGGGTGCGGGTAGGCACCTGCGGATTGTCGCTTGAAAATCCCACTGCCCATGGACCGGCGCGTCTCCCTGTCGTTCCCAGTGGCGCCTTTTCCCCTCGCCTTGACGAACATCCCGGCCCCATACCGGAACAGCTTCAGCAGGTTGTGGCCGGCGCAGATGATCAGCCACTCCCGGTTCACCTTAGCCAGACCCCGCAGCAGGAACTGCCGGAAGCCCCGGCCCTGCTTGATCTGCCCGAATACCGGTTCCACCGTCTCCATCCGAAGCGCGTAGCGTTCCCTGCCCCGTTTCGTCCGCAGCTTGCGCCGCATCCGGTCCTTGGCTGACAGCCCCTTCGGTATGCGGCCACGGGGCGCCGGTGGCGGCACCCAGCCGTGGCGGGTCCTCTCCGGCGCGACGAACGGGTCCACTCCCAGGGCGTAGAGTTCCTCCACCGCCTTGGCCGAGTAGTATCCGGCGTCGGCGGAGACTTCCTTTGGGACTGTGCCCACGTTCAGGATGGCCTCCTCAATCATGCTCACGGCCTGATCCTTGTCCGAGGGCTGATCGGTGGCACAGGCCGCCACGATCACCTGATGCTCGCTGTCCACCACCGCCTGGCAGTTGTAGGACTGCTGGAAGTCCCTCCCTCCCGGGCCGGGCATGATCCGGGAGTCCGGGTCGGTGAAGTTCCGCTGCGCCTTGTCATCAGGCACCCCGAGATGATTGCGTCCCTCGGACTCAGCCTGCTCCGCATCCGCCAGGGCCTCGGCCTCCAGCGCCGCCTTGGCCTCCCTTATCTTCCGCAACCGTCCCTCCCGGAAGGCCAGTTCCTCCGGCAACTCATCCCCACGCCTGTCCTTCCCGTACCGGCGGTCCTCCTCCTCGTCCACCTCCTGCGCCTTGCGGAGCAACTCGTCCACCTCGGCCTGCAACCGCGCTTCCTTCTCCTTCATCCGCCCGTAGCTCATCGCCTTGTGCTTTGAGGCATTGGCCCTCACCTTGGTCCCGTCCAGGGCCACGTGCCCCAGCTTTACCAGTCCTGCCTGCTGGCACAACTCCAGCACCTGCAGGAACAATTCCCCCAACGCCTCCAGATGGTCCTTTCGGAAGTCGGAGACGGTGCGGAAGTCCGGCGTGTTGTTGGCCGCCAGCACCCGGTAGGCGATGTCCTCGTGCAGCCTCTGGGCGATGCGACGTGAGGAGGCCACGCCGGTGCAGTAGCCGTAGAGCAGCACCTTCACCATCATCCTGGGATGGTAGGGCGGGCCGCCCCGCCTCTCCTGCTCGTAGCGGGCGGTGATGTCCGAGAGGTCCAACTGGTCCGCAACGTCGGAGATGAAGTAGGCCAAGTGCTCCGGCGGCAGCCATTCCTGGAGGGCCGCCGGCAGCAGCAACTGCTGGTCCGGGTCGTAGGGAAGGTAGGTCTTGCTCATTGACCGCTCCGATCGTCTGATGCTCCGTACCATCATACCCCCAACGGCTCACCAACCCCGTTTCTCGGACGGGCTGCTAGGATAGGCAAAAACCGGGTGGTGGTGGACGATGACGGCAAAGAGCGAGCCTCTGTCGACTATCCGGGAAATTCCAGACGATATTTGGGAGCAGATTCACCCAGTCATTCAGCGAAGAGGTACCGCCGGATTGCATCGCGCACTGGCCTGTTCCGCAACACGGTCCGCAAGTACCGGATCGCGCCGAAGGCCGGCGGCATCGCCAAGGACGGACCCTCTTCCAGTGATGATCAGCTCATTCGCCTGGCGACCATCGGACAGCCTGGACCGCGTCAGGCGGAGACCCCAAACGAGGACCCGCTAGCCCCTTGGGCCGACCCGATCTACCAGTGGCTCACCGGCCACTGGCTGCAGGTTACCCGCATCCACGAGTTGCAACTGGGCCGTGGATGCCCGGTGTCCTACCAGTCGCCGCGGGGCTTCATCCAGAAACGAAGCTGGAGCAGGCCCAGCAGGTCCAGCAGGACCGCGGGCGGCTGGAGGACAGCCCGCCGGGGAAAGTGGCCGAGCTAGCCTTCGGGCAGTTGGGCCTGATCCATGAACCCGAGACGGGCCGCCGCCGCACGGCTGGGCGCCGATCCTGGTGCTAGGCTATTCAAGCCACTGCTTCCTCTGGCCCGCCTTCGGTCAAGACGTCGGAGGACGTGATAGCCGGGCTTGGGCCTCCTGAGGATGAGACAGTGGGCCTTCTGCTCCACTCCTCCGATGACCAACAGGGCCCCGTCGAAGTCGCACTGGACATGCCACGGCGGATGAGCCAGGGGCACGAACATTTCTCTGGTCCGGCAGCGGTGCTCGCGAACGTATTCCTTGACGATGGTGTACCCACCGAGGAAGTCATACTCGTCTCTGAGCCTTTCGCAGATGTGCTTTGCGGCGAGGCGCAGCTTTCCGGGAAGCTTGAGATTCTCCTCGAAGATGCGGTCGATGACCCCGGTCTCCCTACCGCCGTGGCGAAGGCCCCAAGTGCGAACCCGCGTCCACCAGGATAGTCTCACCGGTAACGTGTTCCGCACCCTCCAGTAGCCACACCACCGGGTCTGCCACCATCTCGGCGGTGCCGGCTGACTTAAGCGGGGCAGATTCTGCGTACCGGTCTATGAATGCCTCGTAGCCGTCGCCGAGGCCGTCCCGCCACCACCGCGTCTGCATCACGCCCGGACACACCGCGTTGACCCGTATCTCCGGCGCGAGGGCGCGCGCCAGCGAGTACGTCATCACGTTCAGCGCCGCCTTGGACGCAGCGTAGGCGATGGAACTGCCCGAACCGCTGAACCCGGAGCCGGACGACACGTTGACGATGGCCCCTTTGCCTTGTTGCTGCATGGCCGGCGTAACCGCCCGCACCATCTGGAACGCGCCCACCACGTTGACATCAAGGACGCGCCGGAAGTCCTCCGAAGCCAGCCCCTCGAGGTCGTGGTGCGGCACGATTACCGACGTGGCGGCGTTGTTCACCAGCCCGTCAATGCGGCCCCACTGATCCAACGCGGCCGCTGCCATTCGTCGGCAGTCCTCATCCACCGACACGTCGGCCTGGTACAGGATGGCCTCGCCGCCTGCCGCGCGGCACGCCTCCGCCGATGCTTTGGCCTCAGCCTCGCTCCTGGTGTAGTTGATCACCACACGGCCGCCTTTTGCAGCGAGTTGCCGAGCCACCTCCGCTCCCAACCCCGTCGCTGAACCCGTGATTATGAACACGCCACCTTGAATTTCCATGATCGTTCCTCAGCTGTAATAGCAATCTGCGGATTATAGCGGACGTCCCGTCACCGCTCACGGTTGTAAACGGCGGAGCTGTCAATGGCGCCGAGAAGACGGACCACTGTGGCGGAGTAAGCGTGTACTACTAATGACTTGATGACTGGCGGCAGTTGTTCAGGCAGAGTGGCGACGTTATGGGAGCGGGGAGAAAAGGCGTCGAGGGTGCTGACTATTCGTCGTCGCAGCCGTCCAGATCCCGGGAATGAACGGCGAGAGCTACATGCTGAGGCACAGCGGGGAGAACTTTTCCTCGCAAGCACCTGTCCATCCCGAAGAAGAATAGACCGCACCGTCAACGCTGTCTCCTCCTCCTTCAACGTCTACACCCTGACTGATTCACTGCCGTCTGTCATCACAACAGTGGTACACGATCACGCCGCCCCGGTTGTTGACGTCCACCTCAAGGTCCTCGCTAACAGGCCAGCATAAATGTCACATTCACTCCATGGAGAATGTGACGTTGAATCCCAAGGAACAGACGAGACTACAGGTTCTCAACAGTCTGCTGGCAGAGCACATGACGCTGGACCAGGCTGCCACTCTGATGGGTGTCAGCCCGCGACATACCCGGTGCATCCTGGCGGCCTACCGGGAGAAGGGAGTTGCCGCAGTTGCCCACGGCCACCGGGGTCGCAGAGCGCCCAATGCTACCCCCGAGGCCGTTTTGGCCGATGTGGTTCATCTGGCTGGCACCAGGTACCCAAGGGCCAACCACACCCATCTCAGCGAGTTGCTGAGCGAACGCGAGGGCATCGACATCGGCAGAACCACGCCCAGACGCATTCTGGTCAATACCGGGCTGAAGAGTCCACGGCGAAGGCGTCCGCCCAAGCACCGGGTACGCCGCCAGCGAATGCCCCGGGAGGGGATGCTGCTCCAGGTGGACGGCAGCTTCCACCCGTGGTTGGGGGACCAGGTTCCGCCGTTCACGTTGCTGATCGCAGTCGATGATGCCACCGGCACGGTGGTCGACGCCCTGCTCTGCGAGAAGGAGGAGGCCTACACCTATTTCCGGCTGATCCAGGACCTGGTGCAGAGCGTTGGCATTCCCGTGGCCCTCTACGTCGACCGGCACGGGGTCTTCAGGCACACACCGGTGCCCGGCCTCCCCGGAACGGCGACCCAGTTCAGCCGGGCCATGGACGAGCTGGGATACAGATGATATTCGCCCTCTCTCCACAAGCCAAGGGTCGCGTGGAGCGGGCTGCTGGAACCTTCCAGGACCGGCTGGTTACCGAACTCCGTTTGGCGGGTGCCAGCAGCATCGGCGAGGCCAACAGGGTGCTGGAGCGGTTTCTGCCACGATACAACCGGCGCTTCCGGGTTCCCCCGCAATGCCCTGAGTCCGCGTATCGACCGCTGGACTGTGAGCTGTACCTGGATCGGGTGCTGTGCTTCAAGCACCGCAGGAAGGTGGCCAGGGACAATACGGTGAGGTTCCAGCTGCATACGCTTCAATTGCTGCCGGAGCCGGAACGCCCCAGCTATGCCGGTGCGGTCGTGGAGGTCCTGGAAGGACTGGACGGCCGGCTCAGGGTGCGCCACGAGGGACGCATCATCAACGCCCAGGAGGCACCACCCAGCCCGGTATTCCTCCGCAACGGCCATGGAGATTCGGCCACTCCTCCTGCCTCACCCGCCGGGGCCAAACACTCTGACCAGCGCTGGGCAACGACACTCAAGTCAATGGACTCAAGGGCAGCGGATGAGGAGGATCAAGCGGGCATAACCGGCGGTGCGTCCGCTGCCTTGACGGCCGCAACTGTCCTCCCGCGCAAACCAACCTTCCTGCAGAAGGAGAGATGGAAGGCGATTCAGAAAGTCAGGCGCAAGGGGATGTCGCTGCGGGCGATCGAGAGGGAGTTGGGAATCCACAGAGCCACCATCAAGAAATACATGGGCGCCGACGGTCCTCCAGGGCGGCGGTCCCGGCCGGCTCTCACTGCTTAAACTTCTGATACAGTGGCGCCTTAACAAAGTGACATTTATGCTGAACATCTAGCCGGACATTTATGCTGGCAATCGACACCGCAGTGGCCCAACTTCTCGGCGCCATTGACATGCCGGGAGCACCGGCGCGCGGACTTGGGCGTGAAGACGACGAACCGCCCCCTTACGTCATACATCTTGGCATTGTGCTGGTCGACTGAGAGGGCAGGACCGCCTTTAGGGTGCGTCATGCCGGCGTAGACCGTGCTCCAGTCTATGTTGTCTCAGGTGCCGCTGTCTGGAGCGGCGCCCTATCTATGACGTTAGCCTGAAAGCAACTCAGTGCAGGCGAGATCGGATATGGCGGCGTCGAAGCGTTCCAGTGAGTTTCGCAGATACGCCGAGGCCCGCTCACCAGCGAAATCGCAGTAGCCTCCCGTGACGATCCAAAAGACCAAGCCCTCCAGCATAGAAAGCCGGTAATCGGACAGGCACTCTTCGAACGGGTAGCCGCTTACCCCGTTGCTTACAAGGGTGGAGTGGTACGCGCGCAGGAGACCCATCTCCCCTTGCCTTCGTTGCTGCAGGGGAAATGCCTCACTGATGAACGCGGCAACATCGCAGACCCCCTTGCCGCGCGCGCAGAACTCCCAGTCGAAAACGACCAGCGGTCGCGCCGTGGCATTCGCAGGGAAGAAGCAATTGTCGAGGCGGTAATCTCCATGAATAATCGTTCGGGGAGGTTCCGTGAGTTTGGCCTTTATCCTTGGAATCTCAATGATCAGGCGGTCTCCCAGCAGCCGCAGACCTTGGGGCATTGGGTCCGCAGCCTTCTTTATGAGGGACTCCCAGGCGCCGGCGTATATCTCTTGGTAGACGCCGGTCTCGTCGTCCTTCAACGGCATCCACTCCAACCGGTCAAGCCGGGGGCTGTCCCACCATGAGGCCTGGAATTCAGCCAGTTGGACGATCGAGCGCCGGGCTTCGGCCAAGGAACATCCGGCCACGCTGTCGCCCTGGCGTGCGGCGTTCACGTCCTCCAGCAGCAGAATGGTGTTCCCGGTCTCTGGGTCCAGTCCACAGTAGTAGCTGTGAGGGGTTTGAAGGGGACCGCTGGCCGCCACTTCCTGATAGAACCTGACCTCGCGCCGGTCCTGTCCCAGCCTGCCGGAGACCATCCTCAATACAGGGTCTGCCGAGGGGAGCTTGATTATGATGGTACCTGGCAGGTCCAGGGGGTCATCGTCGTACTGGAGCCTGAGGCGAAACACCTGGTTCAGAAACCCCTTCCCCTCGGCAATGGTCTCAGCAGAGTATCCGGTAACGGAAGCGCTGCTGGAGGCATCCTTGCTGCGAAGCGCCCCGGTCAACCAGGAGGGGGTAATCTCCATGAGATTTTTAGGAACCGTCGAACCGGTCATACCTGTCCCAATGGACGAAGCATCCGGTCCTGAAACAAAAGGCCTTCCCATTCAGCCGGCCTTGCGCGCGAACAGGACGCAGTGTTCCATTGGCTTGGGGTCGGTGAAGTACATGACTCCCCCCAGCTTCTCTCCCTCCGCCGGGATCACGCTCAAGCCGTGATTTGCCAGCACCCCCAGCACCTCACTTTCACTGTAGAGCTGGAAGGTCCTGTCCGCGCCGTAGTCCCTGTCGTAGACCGTTGCGATTCCCGTTCCGACCTTGAACATGAGTTGGAGCACGCCCCCGGCCCTGAGCAATCTGGCCAGCTCCGGCAGGGTTACCCCCAGGACTGTGTCCGGGGTGATGTGCTGGATGACCGCATTGCATAGAACGAAGTCGAAGGAGGCGTCCGGATGGCCAAGGGGCTTGCGGAGGTCAGCGACGGACACCCGCTGAGCGATCTCCGGGTGAAGCCTGCGTGCCTCCTCAACATTCTCATCTATGGAGTCAACCCCATAGACGTCGTAGCCCTTCTGCCAGTAGAAGAAGACGTCGCGGGCGCCGGCCCCGCAACCGGCATCCAGCCCCCGGGAGCCGGCGGGGAACAACTCCTGGAGCCGGTCCATCAGGTCCGTATCGCCCTTGAGCCCCGGGTGTGAGGCCTTGAGATATATGGACTGAACGAAACCGTGGCTCACCTCGGCATAGCGCTGCGCGTGACTCCTGTAGAAGCCCTCGGAAAAATCTGGGTTTTGACTCATCACTGAAACGTTCCTGTATAGACTGTGATCTTGGGGAACCCTGATCTGCCCCTGGTGTGAGCCTGGATATCCGAGCCGCAGAATATATAGCAGCCTGGACTATCTCTTCCGCTGCAATGCGGCCCCGGTGTCCGGCAAAGCCTTCGCGACCGCCGGGACGGCGGCGATCCGGGTGCCCCTGTTTTTCGCACCCGCCGGGGGCAATTTTCAGCGGATCTAAAACGGAGTTCCAACCGTGGTTGCAGCATACGCTCCGGCACCTTGGTTTCACGCATGAACTGCACCAGCAGCCGGTGTAGTTCCCTGGCCTCGCCGGTGTGCGCTCCCATCACCTTCTTCACTTGGTTCGGATCGACATTCAGATTGTACAACTTCGACAGACCACCCTGGGGGCTGTAGAGCAAGCTCCATTCACCCGCAGTTACAGTGGTGACTGGAGGATCTGAGAGAGTACGGAGCAGGCTGTCCACGGATTGGACTGGGTCGCCGGGATTGGCGAAGGGTATGCTGCTGACCATGTACTCCCGCCCCGGCAGGGAATTGTCCCGCATCCCGGGTGCCAGAGACCTGCCCTGGACGAAGGCCGGGATATCCAGCCCCAACAGGTCAAGCACGGTCGGCATGACATCCACCGCTGAACTCAGGCCCTGGTTTACCCCCGGAGTCACTCCGGGCGCCTGAATTAGAAGCGGGAGGTGGATCAGTTCCTCGAAGAGCGGAGAGTAGGTCCACTTCGATCCCGGCTCGCCGTATGGCCGGAGGCTTCCATTTGGGAGCCTGTCCGAGTTCATCTTGCCGAAGAGGCCGCCGTGCTCCCCGAAGTGGAAACCGTGGCCCGTGGTGAAGATGACGGAGGTCTTCTCCTTAAGGCCCATGTTCTCGACGGACTTCATCAGGAAACTCAGCCACGTGTCGACCATGGTGATCTCGCCGCAGTAGGTCGCATGGCCCTTCCTGAGCCTCTCCTCGGTGTAGCCCGGCACGTCGTGCCAGTTCCCGTACACCGGCAGCACCACCTCGCCGTCGTATCCCGGCCAGTAGAGCACGGTGTAGTAGGCCGGAGCGTCCCAGGGTTCATGGGGGTCCCAGGTGTCGATGTATAGGAAAAAGTCCTCTTTGTAGTGATGTTCCAGCCACTCAATGGCGGTCTTGAAGGTTCGAGGGGCATTGCGGTCCCCTTCGTTTTGCCACGCCTCCCGGACATCCAGGGCCTCGTTGTGATAGCCGGGCTGGGGAATCAGCGACCACATGGTATCTTGGCCCGGGTTCATGAAGAAGGACTGGAACCCCCGGTCGTAGTTCATCCCGTTCCTCAGGTAGTAGGGGGTGTCCACCGACGCCGCCGTGTGCAGGCCGTGCTCAGCCAGCATCTCCGCCAAGGTGGTCACTCCCACAGGCAGGGGCTCCCATCCCATGAAGGACATGGTCCAGCGCCCCGTGAGGTGGTCCGCCCGGGTGGGCATGGTCGGGAATCCGGCGGCACTGCTCCACCTGTTCCGGGTCAGCGCTGGAGTGGCCGCCCGACCCGTTTCCCGCCAGACATTGCCCGGGCCCTGTCCCAGTTTGATGCGTTCGCTGGCCCAACCCACCTGATAAGCCCCTTAGGGCAGCATGGACCGGCGGAGGAACTTTGCCGCGGAGCTGCCATCGCTAGCGTGGTGTATCCGTAGTTCATCGGTAAATTAATGGGCAATATACGCTGAACCGTTACTACTGTTCGAGCAAGAGTCCGGTTACCTGTCCTTTCGAAAAGCCATCGAATAATATGGCGAACTACGGATACAGAACACTGGTTTTACAACGACGCTTCCGCAATGTGGTCAGTTTTTGGCCGAAAATCGCTTCGCGGAAGGCAAGGCCACAAAGCTGTCTAGAGCGTGGGCAGGTCGCCATGAGGAGTTGATCAAGGTCCCTTTCCTGCGAAGCGTCGTGGTAATACTTGCCGCTAGCCCTCGGTTGGGCTCTTTCAACGGGCCATTCCCATCGGCTTTGACAACCCAAGTCCTAGCTCTCTCCGGGGTTCACCAGAGAGCACCGCAGACCTCCAGGATGCCCAGCAAACGGTGCTCGTCGTAAAGTTGAAACGACCTGGCCACGCCGTCCACTCCATAGGCCCCGTCACTGACGGTAGCCACTCCCGAGCCGGTCTTGAACATCATCTGAAGGATTCCTCCCAAGGCCGGGACTCTGGCCAATTCGGGGATCGCCGTGGTTTCGGTGGCCTCGGGCGTCAGATGCTGTATTACGGCGTTGTACAATACGAAATCGAAGAAACCTGACTCAAAGGATAGGAGATCCCGGAGATCCGCCACACTTAGCTTGTCAGCGATTTCCGGGTGCAACTCTCTACCCAGGCTGATGTTCTCCTCCACCGCGTCAATTCCGTAAATGTCGTACCCTCACGCCTGCAGCAGGTGGATGTCCCGGGCTCCCGCTCCGCAACCTGCGTTCAGACCACCATTCTCCCGCGCCAACTCGACAACTCGATTGAGCGGGTCCATGTCCCCCGTCAATGCAGGGTGAGAGGGACCGGTATACACCGAGTGGGTGAACTCGTGGGAAAGCTGGGAATATCTCCGGGCGTGTTCACTTTAGAAGTCCAGTGAGTCGAATTGCATATGGACACCCTTGAAGGCGTCGGATTACGTTACTATCAAAAGTGACTCTTAATATGGATTCACAATGTATTTTAGGCTCCATATTTTGTACACTAAGGTATTATCCTTTAATAGCATAGAATAAATGTCCGTATCGCTTGATTGCGCTTGGGTATGGTTGAGATGGAGGAATGAATTCCGCAGAGAGTGGGTTACATCAACTTTTCAAGGCTCAAGCGACGGCGACTCCAAACACTCCGGCAATAGCCTTCGGCGCCGAACAGACATCCTATGCACAACTGGACCAGGCGACGGATGCCTTGGGAGCCTACCTTCGACGTTGCGGCGTATTAACCGATGATCCGGTGGGCATATACATGGAAACCTGCCCGGAGTACATCGCCGCGACCATCGGAATATTGAAGGCCGGCGCGGCCTTCATGCCCGTGGCCCTGGATCTCCCCGATTCCCTTCTTGGCGCATTGGTGTCCGAGTCCCAACCCAAGGTGGTGATTACCAAGGCGAGGCACTTGCCGAGACTGCGTAAATTCACTGGGCCTAGCCTATTGGCCATTGACTCCGACCAGTCCTGGAGAGAGTTCGATCCCGCAAGCGACGAAATTCGCGTTGACACCGGCGATCTGGCCTTCCTCCCCTACACCTCAGGCACAACAGGACAGCCAAAAGGGGTGATGCAGACCAGCGGCGCCCTGATTTCATCCTACTTGGCGAGGTACAGGTTCAGTTCTTACAATGTCGGGGACAGGGTCGCCTGCAACATCTTCTTTCCCTGGGAGTTCCTTCGTCCGCTGTTGAAGGGAGGAACGGTATACGTTATCCCCGATGACGCGGTGTTCGTGCCGCGCGCGCTAACCGGGTTCATAGCGAAACACCGGATTACCGAGGTGCTCTTCACTCCGTCCCTGCTGCAGGGGATCTTGAATTCGGCAAGCCCGGAACGATTGCGCGCCCGCCTGTCCTCACTGCGAGTGGTATGGCTGAACGGCGAGGTGGTGCCGTCCAGCCTGCTGAAGCTGGCCCTGGACGTTCTGCCCAAGTCTACGCGGGTGTTCAACACCTACAGCATCAGTGAAGCCCACGACGTTTGCTCCATTGACCTGACCGACTTGAGCATCAACGGCAGGGATGCCTGCCCCGTGGGTTACGCAATGGACGGGGTGACACTCCGAGTGCTCCCGGAAGGGCAGTCCGATCTGGCTTCCAGCGGGGTCGGAGAGCTCTTCATCGGGGGTCGCGGACTGGCCCGGGGCTATCTGAAGAGGCCCGACCTGGATTCCGAGAGGTTCGTCAGATGGAACGGCGGGAGGTATTACTCCACCGGCGACCTAGCCGAGGTTGATGCGCGGGGTATGACGACGATCATCGGCCGCAATGATTCGATGGTCAAGATCAGGGGCTACACCGTTTACCTGAGCGCCATAGAGGAGACCCTCCGCAACCACTGTGACGCGGCGGATGCAGCGGTGCTGGCCGAGAACCAGGACGAAGTCAACAAGCGGCTCGTGGCCTACGTGGTTCGGGGCCCGCGGGCGGCGTGGAAGGTCGATGGAAAGAGCGGGACGAGCAGAGACCTGCGTGCTCTGTTGGAACGGCATCTACCGCACTACATGGTGCCCAGCCACTTCATGGAACTGGAGACGCTCCCGATAAATCAACAGACGGGCAAACTGGAGCGCAAAGCATTGCCCTCATTGCGAGAAAGGAGGCCTGCGGTGAAGCAGCGCACCCCGCTGTCCAAGCACGCAACCGCAGCCGAGCGTCGCAGGGTCTTGCGGGAGCTATGGAGCGAAGCCCTCGATGTCGACACTGAATCACTGGAGGATGATTGGAACTTCTTTGATCTCGGAGGCCATTCCCTGACGGGCCTGGGACTCACCCTGGGCATCGAACATCTTTTGGGGATTGAGCTTAACGGCACGGAGATCTACGAGTACCCCACCATAAGTGAGTTGGGCGCGTACTTGGAAAAAAGAGGGCCGAATATGGAATCCGGGATTTCGCTGGCCGAGGACTCGATACTGGATCCGGAGATTGCACCAGGAGGCGCCCCGAGAATTACGCGTATCAGCGAGGCGTCCTCGGTCCTTGTGACGGGAACAACCGGATTCCTTGGAGCCTTCTTACTTGACGAACTGGTGCGTGCCGCTGGACAGGATACCCGGTTCTATTGCTTGGTAAGGGACAGGGATTCAGGACAGGGCAAGTCCACCAACCGCGTGCTGGACACTCTGAGGTTTTACGGGCTGGCCGGTCATTCCGCGGGAGAACGGATTGTCCCGGTGGCTGGAGACCTCACCCAGCCCAGGATGGGACTGGACAATGACGGATATCGGCGGCTGGCAGAAGAGATCGACCTGATTTTCCATTGCGCCGCATCGGTCAACTACGCCTACCCTTATTCTGCGGCCAAGCCCCACACCGTTGGCGGGACATTGGAGGTGCTCAAGTTCGCCTGCACCGATGTAACCAAACCGATTCAGTTCATTTCATCCAACGGCATTTTCCCAGGAGGAGACGACACCCCGTACCTAGAAAACAGCGAGATCGACGGCTTCGTGGACAGGATGGAGGGGGGCTACAATCAGGCCAAATGGGTCGCGGAACGGCTTGTCTGGTCGGCTGTTTCTCGAGGACTGCCGGTGTGCGTTTTCCGCCCGGGCAACATTGGTCACCACAGTGGTACCGGTACGGCCAACCCGAATGACTTCCTGTCGTTGATAATCAAGGCCTGCGCACGTCTGGGGTGTGCCCCGTTGGTGCCGAACTGGTTCTTCGAAATGACCCCTGTCGACTTTCTGGTCAAAGCAATAACGAAAATTTCCGACGATCCCAGTCACCTGGGGAAGGTATACAACGTGGTTCAACAGGCCCCCGTACCCGCCGATCAAGTTTTTGCATATATGGAGAACCACGGATACGTGGGGGACCGCGCTCAATTGGGGGACTGGAAATCAAGATTGGGAATGATGGCCGACCGGGATGATGACATGGAGTTGAAAGTTCTGGTCCGGTCCCTGGAATCAGTCGAGCCGTACCTGTCCGACACCAGCGTCTACGACATCAACCGGTTCTCCGAAGCATTGTCGGAAATCGGTCTGGAAATGCCCGTAGTCGACGTCGACTACGTGACCAGATTCTTACGGAAGTAACCATCAAAGTGAATCTGCGGCCCCTTCGGCTTTGCGGACAGGCACCCTTTGTCCCGAGTCAACAATATTTGCCGGTTGGCGTCGATTAGTTTTGCCGGTTCACCTCCTCGGCCTGAACGCGTTGCTGGGCAGCGTTGCCGTCCGCCCCTCGTACATGTGCAAGTCCGAGCCACAGATACAAGAGGAAGTGATCTTCACGATGCCATCGTTGGGATGTTGCAGCTCCGGGTCTGGCACATTTTCCGCGGCGATACTGAATGGGGCCTGGTAAACAACTGCTTTCATAACAAACCCCTCCTTGGCTTACAGGGGTCTTCAATCGTAGGTCTTTTATGAGCCTCCCTCTCCGCTAGCTTCTCCGGTGTGACCTGCTCGTAGAACTCGATCTCGTAGGAGTCGAGCTGGGCCTGCATCTCGGCGTTCAGAGTCCGTACCACCTCGGGGGCCTGGGAAGGCGCCAGTTGGGCTCGATGGTCGCCTGGGTCCACTCAGCATAGGCCCCGTTGGGAGTTCCCGGCAGGCCCTGGGACACCTACACTTGTGCTTGGGCCGGCCATTCTCCTCGTAGGCGGCGCATATTTTGATCAGCAGATTGGCAACCTGCCATACCTTCCCCGGCTGCGCTTTGCCGATTCTTCTGATGACCTACATGGCTACCTCTCCTTTTTGTAATGCGACTTGGATTAAAACGGCCCTGGCTTTCGTTCCTCTATATTCGTTACTCCCTTTCCCCAACTTTGATAGCAACAACCATCTGATTCTTGGGTTAACGGTTCCGGAGAGTTGCCGCGTCCGCCCATCGAAAGGAAGTCCCTTTGGCGATTGGAGCAGCTTAATATCTGCCCGTGCGAGCATGGGAAACTAAACCAAAGCCAAGTGGCATCTACTGGCGCGGGTCTCTGGCGGGAGGGTCATGGAGCGTCTAACTCTTCTTCCAGAACTGCCACCATCCTCTCGTTGATCGCAGGTCCGCCATGATCGACTACGCCGGCTGGTCTGGCGTGCCCGCTGTGTCTGTTGTGGCCGAATCTAGGGCGGGCCTAACCCCAGGGTCGACAGTAACGCCCTGGGTACCGAATAGCTCCCAAGGTCTGAAGGACTCCACGAAATCCTTGGCTTCTTCGATAGATGAAAACCCCTTCCGGGAGTGGCTCGGGTCGTAGCTAAAAGTCTTCGCCAACGCGTCGATGCCCCGTTTGGTGTCTCGGAACCCTCCAAGCTCCTCTTCATGGCCGCCGCTTTCGTCACTGAGAATCAGGTTCTCTCCCCTTTTTACCTTTCGCCAATACACTCTCATGCAAAGCACTCCTCGACTCCGGTTTTTAGCTTGACGGTTTTGGGACCTTGATAGTCGCTACCTCTAAAATTTGCTCGCTTGGTCTCGGAGAGGTGCGTTCTCTCTCCAAGTATGGCAATCCCTCGGCGATGGTCAAGTTCCTTAAGTGGCGTGCCCTTTACAAGTTGGGCTGTTGCCTCAGCCGACTGGTGTCGAGGGTGACTAGCCTACGCCTGGCTCGCTTCCCCAGCGCCACCAGGAACATCACGCTTTTATCTTCAGTGGGCATGCGTCCACTACTTTTGCCGGCCTGTTGCCTCACCCAAATCGTTACCTAACGCAAGGGGATGGCCTCAAATAAAATGTTACCCAAAATCGGGGAGGCGACCGCGTAGGAGGAGGCATCAGCAGGATGGCAAAGCGGGAGTTGCTGGCGACGATCCGAGACCGCTACCGAGCTTCATCCAAGCGGGAGAAAAGCCGGATCCTGGACGAGTTCATCGCGGTGACCGGCCACCATCGCAAGCATGGCATCAGGTTGCTGGGGCAGTCCGACGATGACGGAGCGCAGCTGCTGGCGGTAAAAAAGGGCCGACGGATCTACGGCGAGGCGGTTCGTGAGGCGCTGATCGTGGTTTGGGAAGCTGCTGACCGAATCTGCGGCAAGTGGCTGAGGGCAGCATTGCCCCACCTGGTGGAGTCCATGGAGCGCCACGGCCACCTGGGTCTGGACTCTCAAGTTCGCCAACGGCTGCTGGCGGCCAGCGCCGCCACCCTGGACCGCTTGCTCCAACCCATCAGGACACCGGCGGGCCGCCGGCTCAGACGAAGGAGGCAGCAGTCGCCGGGCCGCAATATACCGGTGAGGACCTTCGCCGATTGGAATGCGCCGCCACCGGGATTCCTGGAGATTGACCTGGTAGCCCACCACGGCGGCTCTTTGTGGGGTTCCATGATCCACAGCCTGGTGGCCACCGATATCTGCACTGGTTGGACTGAAGCGGTGCCGCTGCTGGCCCGGGAGCGGTCCATGGTGGTCGAGGGCCTGGAGGCCATCGGAAGGCAGCTGCCCTTCCCCGTCAAAGGCATTGACTCGGACAACGACAGCGTATTCATCAACGATACTCTCACACAGTACTGCGCCGGGCGGGGCATCGAGTTCACCCGTTCCCGGCCGTACCGCAAGAACGACCAGGCCTGGATTGAGCAAAAGAACGGGGCCGTGGTCCGCCACTTCGCCGGTCATGGCCGCTACTCCGGCCCGGTGGCCGGACAAACTATGGCCCACCTGTATGGAGCGGTGCGACGGTATGTGAATTACTTCCAGCCGTCGTTCAAGTTGGTGGAGAAAACGCGGCACGGCTCCAGAGTGGTGAAGCGGTACAGCCCGCCAGCCACGCCCTGCGACCGGCTGATGCGGCACGACGCGGTCAGCGTGGAGATGAAGGAGGCGCTGATAGAGTATCGGGTCAAGTAGACCCGGTGGCGCTGCTGCACGCCATCCGGGAAGCCCAGTCGGCCCTGGCGGCGGTTACGTCTCCCGAAATCCGGCCCACTCCCAGCGGTGAGAGCTTGGAAGAGTTCCTGGCCAAGTTGCCCGACTTGTGGCGGCAGGATGCAGCGCATGCCTCACGGGAGCGGCAGGTGCAACCACCCCGCACCTGGCGAACTCGGCGGGATCCTTTCGAAGGAGTATGGTGTGAGGTGCTGTCCTGGTTACAAGAGGACCCGGACGCCAAGGCCATCGCCTTGCTGAACCGCCTGAAGTCCGCCCATCCCGACCGGTTCAGCGACACTCACTTGCGCACGCTGCAACGCAGAGTACAGCAGTGGCGCGGCATCATGGCCAAAGACCTAGTCTACGCTGCGGTCGACGAGCCTGTGCCGGAACTTCCTCCAATGCCGGAATTAGCGCTGGTTGGGGCGGGACCCCAGGTGCTAAAGTTTCAGTAACATTTCTCAATGAGGCAACAGGACCGGCAAGACTAATTGTCGTTGATCAGGTGCTCCAGACGTGGAGACCGCGCTTCGCACAACCGGTCTTCTGACTGCCCGACGTAACCCGGGGGGCAGAACGGACCCCATCTCCTAACTGTTGACGAACGACTGCGACAACGCTACTTCCGAAGGGCAAGTACCCCCCGTCCGCTGGACTGTGGCTTATGCTCTGTCCCCCGGGCGGGTATTTTTTCCATTGGCGCATCCACGGGGCTCAACCAGCGGCACCGGCGAAGTCGGACCGGAACACCAGGCGGGCAAACCGGCAGGGTCATTGACTCCACCGCGGCGGGTGCGGAGGCAGGTAATCTTCCGACGAGTGCTAGGGAGCGTCGTCAAAATAACTACTTGATGGTAAGGTACTGGGGAAAGTGTGAGAGTGCGGGGTGGGACTATGACGGCAGCGCATCGACGTCACGATATAGCGGACCAGGTTTGGGAACGATTGCGACCCCTTTTGCCTGGAGACGGAGGCAAAAGGGGTAGGCCGGCTCGAGACAACCGGTTGTTTCTGAACGCGGTGTTCTGGATTTTGCGTACCGGTGCTCCGTGGCGGGACTTGCCACCGGATTACGGGGACTGGAAGAACACCCATCGGCGCTTCTGTCGCTGGCGGGACCGGGGTGTCTGGGAGCAACTGCTGGATGCGGTCGTCGACGATCCGGACTTTGAGTGGCTGATGATAGACGCCAGCTACATCAAGGTTCATCCCCACGGGGCTGGAGCACGGGGGGGCAATCAAGCCATAGGCCGCACAAAAGGGGGCTGAACAGCAAACTGCACTTGGCCGTTGATGCCCACGGAATGCCGGTGCGGTTGGTTTTGACCGGGGGCACGGTGGCGGACTGCACCCAAGCCCATTCGCTGACGGCTGACCTGCCGGCCCAGTATCTGCTGGCCGACCGGGGCTACGACACCAACTCCATCGTGGCGGAGGCCGAGGCCCGGGGAATGGAACCGGTAATACCCCCGAGGAGCCACCGCAAGGAACCCCGGTACTACGACCGGGCGTTGTACAAACTGCGTCATCTAGTGGAGAACTCATTTCTGGACTTCAAGCAATGGCGTGCCGTAGCGACTCGATATGCCAAAAACGAAGCGTCCTTCCTGGCCATCTGCCAAATCAGGGCACTGGCAATCTGGGCCAGATTATTTTGTCGACACTCCCTAGTATTCGTACGCGCCACCCCACCTCGGCCCAGCAAGCACGGGTAGTGAATCGAGATGAGAACGCCACGAGTTTTCCTGGGCGTCTTTGCCTTTGCGCTGATTCCGCCGTTGCTGTTGCTGGCCTGCGGAGGATCCGATGAGCCGGCAGATGGGTCATACCGAGAACCGACCACCGCCGCGTCCCTGATGGCGCAGACCTCGCCCGAAACGGACCGAGAAGCGCTGATCGCCTTCTATAACGCCACCGGTTGGAAATACAATGATAACTGGCTGAGCGACTTGCCGATCAGCCAGTGGCTGGGCGTCAGGACTGACCACAACGGCCGCGTCACCAACCTGTACCCCACAAAGTGGTTATCTCAAAATGGTATTGGTCTGAGAAGTGGAATCCATAGGCGGTCGGGGTAAGATAGGGGAAACCTGTGTGGTGGTAGATGATGGGAAAGAGCGAGTCCCTGCCAACGATCTGGGAAATACCGGATGATCTGTGGCGGAGAATTGAACCGGTGATTTTGGAGTTGGACCCACCCAAGGGGAAGGGGCGCAAACGGGTGGACCAGCGGAAGATGCTGCAAGGCGTCATATTCCGCAGGCGCAGTTCCTGCCAATGGAACCGCTTGCCCAAGGAGCTGGGGGATGACAGCGCCATCCATCGGACCTTCCAGCGATGGGTAGAGCGTGGGGTGCTGGAGGGTGTCTGGGCCGTCCTGATAGAGGAATGCCGGGAGTTGGACGGCGTAAACTGGGAATGGCAGTCAGCTGACTGCTCGATGGGAAAAGCACGTTTTGGGGGGGCGCTATTGGACGCAATCCCACGGACCGTGGGAAGGCAGGAAGCAAGAAAAGCATCTTGGTCGACGGGGCCGGCGGGCCACTGAGCGTGGTGGTGGCCGGAGCTAATGTCCACGACACGAAACTCCTCAGGCCGACGCTGGAGAGCATAGTGGTGGACCGGCCAGAAGGTGTCCAGAACCTGTGCTTGGACAAGGGGTATGACAACCCCACAGGCCACCGAACCGTCGCCGACGCCGGATACTAACCGCACATCCGGCGTATTGGCGAAGAGAAATTGAACCAATCGGGCGAGAAGACCCACCCAGCGCGGCGGTGGGTGGTGGAACGTACCCTGGGCGGGCTGTCCAAGTGCCGGGCGATACTGGTGCGCTACGACAAGAAGCCATCCAATTACCTGGGTCTGCTCCAACTGGCATGTGTCCTTATCTGGTACCGCCGTCAATGGAGGCTCGCTAATTTGAGATAGTTACTTAGCTTGGAGGAGAAACTCCGCCGACGCTTGCTTCCCACGTAGTAAGAAAACTGCAACCGATTCGTCCACGGGCCACCTGTACAACCGAACGCTGTGAGATCCCCCAAGAGCCCCAACCTCGGAGCCTGTGTCCCAAGCCGACAGCAAGAGCGACAGGAACACGAAAGGAGAAAAACCTGGCGCCTATTGCCAAAATCATTGATCCTATGATTTGCACGGTCAGTGTCCCGCGCTGAGAGCATAGAGAGGGCCGAGAGGAAGGATCAATTGGCTAATTTACTTTGGTTGGAAATCTCGTCGCTACCCAAAATCCGCATTGGAGTAGTAATCGTTGGTCTCTGGCTCTGAAAATCATGAAATACGTCCTGTATGGCTCGTTGGAGCGTCCTACGGGCGCATTGATGACCAGACTTCCCGCTTCCTCAGCGAGGGAATATGGGAGAACGGCTACCATGACCGCTACATTGATGAAGTGAAGTCGGTCCTTCCCGGGGACCGCATCGCCATCAAGGCAGCCTACGTCAAGTGGTACAACCTGCCGTTCGACAATCGGGGGCACCCGGTCTCCGTAATGGGAATCAAGGCCACAGGCATAGTTGCCGAAAATGCCGGAGACGGACGAAAACTCAAAGTGGATTGGACTCCTGTCGACCCACCCAGGGAATGGTTCTTCTACACATACCGGGGCACGGTCTGGCGAGTCTATCCGGGGGGTTGGCGAAACAACGGGCTGATCAGTTTCGTCTTTGAAGGCGAAGAGCAGGACGTCGATCTGTTTCGCAACGCCGATTACTGGAAGGAAAGATTCGGCGACCAACCTGAAACCGATCCCCGCTTTGCCTGGACGGACTTCTACTCGGAATTTGCTGACAAACTCCTTGCCTACCGGAATGATGGCCGGCCCTTGGTGAACGCCATAAAAGTGGTTTCCAACACCCTTTCCAGACCCATACCACTGCAGGATTTCGCAATCCGAATGTTGGATATACGAGACGACGAAAATCCGGGAAAATAGAACTAGAGCGGGGAGCTCAAATAGGCTGCATGAGGAAGAAACTGGTATGGACAGGTTCCTTGTCCAGGTCAGCAAAGATCTCGGATATTCCAATATCACTGAAAATCATCGTTACGAAAACCACCACTGGATGAGTAAACCCCGAGATCGAGACCACGGTGAAGTAAAAGCAGGAGACGAGCTTCTTGTCTACTGCACAAGCAGCGTACCCGACTTCGGAGCGACATTGGCATTCAGGGTTTTGGTAAAGGATGTCAGTCCGGACCAGGTAGAATTTGAACTGGACCAACCTATATTTTTCTCGTCACCACTTGGCAGGCAGGTGGTTCACGACTTCGTCACTCAAAAGCGATTGCCTGAGGAATTCAGAAAGTGCGGTCAGCAGGGATTCAATATTGTAAAGATCCAATCAGAGCTTGCAGAGGAAACTCTCGCCTTGTTCGAGGACCACGGTGATGAAATCACGGAGGAAGATGACTGGCAACCGGAACCAGAACCGGAACCGGAGCTGGAAGTCCCATATTCCATTGACGACATCATCAGCGAAGGATGCTTCCTCGAACGATCCCGGCTGGAAGCCATTCTTGACCGGCTTAGGAGCAAGCAGAACCTGATCTTGCAGGGCCCTCCCGGCACCGGCAAGACCTGGCTGGCAAAAAAGCTGGCCTACGCGCTAATCGGCAGCAGGTCGGAAAGCAGGGTGCGCCCGTTCCAGTTCCATCCCAACCTTTCCTACGAGGACTTCGTGCGGGGCTGGCGCCCTAGCGGGGAAGGCCGCCTGGCCTTGGTGGAGGGGCCGTTCCTGAAGGCAATAGAGGACGCCGGCAAGGAACCCTCTCTCGACTTCGTGATGGTCATCGAGGAGATAAACCGCGGCAACCCGGCCCAGATATTCGGGGAAATGCTCACCCTGCTGGAGGCCGACAAGCGCAACCATCAGGAGGCCTTGGCCCTGAGTTACCCTCGGGGCCCCAACGAACGTGTGCACATACCGCCCAATCTATTCGTCATCGGCACCATGAACGTCGCGGATCGCTCCCTCGCCCTCGTGGACCTCGCGCTGCGACGCCGCTTTGCATTCATTGACTTGGAGCCTGTCTTCGGCGCAGTGTGGCGCCACTGGGTTAGCGAACAGTGCGGCCTGGATAGCGGGTTTCTGTCTGACATCGAGCGGCGCCTTACTTCACTGAACCAGACCATCGCGGATGACAATCTGCTTGGCCACCAGTTTCGGATTGGCCACAGCGTCGTAACTCCAGGTGGTGGAGCATCAATTGATGACCCGGTTGAGTGGTTCAGGCAGGTCGTGGAAACCGAAATCGGCCCGCTCCTGGACGAATACTGGTTCGATCAACCAGGGAAGGCCGGTGAAGAGAGGGACAAGCTGCTCCAGAGCCTGGCTAGGTGAACGGTACGCCGCCCACAGCGACCGTAGGCAGGATTCCAGTCAGGAATCTCTGGCTGCTGATGCTCTATGCGTCGAGGTTGTACCGGGAACTGCCCGCAAGCCGCAGGTTCGCGGCGGAGGATAACCCGGACGAGATTCCTGACCTGGTCGCTGAAATCTTGACCCGGGCTGTGGAGAGGCGACTGCGGCGCAACCTGAGTTCGGAATTTCACCGGCGTGAGGCCGACCTGACGCGGGTGCGTGGGCGCATCGACGCCTTCCGAACGGAGCGTCGACACCTCCTGCAGCAGGGCAAAATCGCCTGCTCCTTCGACGAACTCACCACCGACACCCCGAGGAACCGGTACGTCAGGGCCGCTCTGAACCATCTGTACCGCTTGGTGAACGGAAAGGAGCTGGTAAGAAGGTGCCACATTGCCGCCGCCGCACTAGAGAGGGCGGGAGTTGGTAGGGACGGTTCCCGCAATGCAGGTCTCTGGGGCTCCCGGTCAGCCGTCTCAGCCGGAAGGGTCAACGGCGAGGACCGGCAGATGCTGGCCGCGGCAGAGTTGGCCTTCAACTTGAGGTTGCCCACGGAGGACCCCGGACAATCTCGGTTGCAAGCGCCGGACCGAGACGAGCTTTGGGCGAGAAGGCTGTTCGAGGCGGCTGTAGGAGGATTCTACGACACCGTGCTGGCGCCCCGAGGGTGGTTGGTTCGGACGGGCGGCCAGATGAACTGGCAGGTCGAGTCCCCCACGGCCGGGATCGAGCAGCTTTTGCCGAGCATGAAAACGGATATCCTCCTAGAAAGCCCCAACGCCCGGCATATGATGGGAGGTTACCGGCTTGTCATCGATACCAAGTTCACCGGCATCCTCGGAACCGGCCAGTTCGGCAACCCGACCCTGCGAAGCAACTACATCTACCAGATCTACGCCTATCTGAGGTCCCAGGAGCGGGAGTCCGACCCGCTATCGCTTACCGCCTCAGGAATGCTGCTGCACCCCTCGTTGGGACAGGAAGTTGACGAGTCTGTCACGATCCAGGGCCACAGGATCAGGTTTGCCACCGTCGACTTGGCAGCGGACAGCCTGACGATACGTAACAGGTTGCTGTACTTAGGTGAGGAACCACTTCCACCATAAGGTTGTTGGGGCCGTGTGGTCTCCCTTTTCCCTTTGCTTCTGCGGAGGGTACAAGCCGGATGGCTCACCACTCAGTAATCCTGGAGTCGACTTCCCCAGCTACATAGAGGAGTGGTTTAGCAAGGTGGTCAGCGACTGGGTATAAACCTCGAGAATAGCAAGCGAGTCCCGGCGGGTCTATTTTTGGGTGGCCAAGGTAAACTGCGGCCAGGACTCTCGATCTGGTGGCGCCTCTTTGACCCAACAAAGAACCAATCTCGAAACGCTTACGTTGGCCTCCTCTCCCAGGATCGGTGAAGATTACAGTGTTAGTGACTGATATACTCCAACTCTCGCTAATCTTGTCCCGCTCGGGGAGAAAGACCTTTCGGGAGGGGTTCTTAGAGCAGTCCTTCATTCTTTTTCAGGATAGTACAACTGGCGAGAGCTGTTCAGGGTAATGAACCACTGTGCAGGACCCCCTCCCTGGCTGGCGGCGCACAGGCTGGAGTGACGCCCTTGCCATTGAAGAAAGGTGAAGCAGAAATGCAACTGGAAGGCAGGGTCGCCCTGGTAACCGGAGGGGCCCGCGGACTGGGCCGCTCGATGGCCTTGGCCTACGCTCGCGAGGGGGCGGATGTCGCCATTGTAGCCCGCACTCCTGCGGAGTTGGACGCCGTGGGTTCGGAAATTCGCGCCCTGGGCCGCCGCGCCCACACGATCAGCGCTGAACTTACCACCAGCGAGGGTGCCGGCCGGGCTGTACGGGAGACCATCAGCGAGTTGGGGAAGGTAGATATCCTGGTCAACAACGCCGGCGGATACCGTCTCTTCACCAAAGACCTGACCCACTCAGTCTCGGTCCTGGACATCACAGAAGAGGAGTGGCGGTTGGTGATGGAGTCGAACCTGACCACCACTTTCATGGCCTGCAAGGCGGTCTTGCCTCACATGATGGAACGTCGCAGCGGCGTCATAGTCAACCTGACTTCAAAGAACGTGGCCCGCCGGGGCCGGGCCGGACAGGCGTCCTACGGAGCCGCCAAGGCTGCGGTGGAGCGACTGAGCGAGTCGCTGGCCGACGAGGTGAGGGAATTCGGCATAGCCGTCAACATCCTCGACCCCGGCTGGAATCTGACCAGGCCCAACGACGATTACGACGACGAAGTGCACAAGCGTATGAGGCTGCCCGACGACATCGCCGAGGTGGCCGTATTCATGGCCCTGCAGACCCCTGAAACCATGACCGGCCAGTTGGTCTCCGCCGCGGAATACGACGAGGAGCAGGGCATAGAGCGGCTTTCGGCCTTCGAGCGGCTCCAGGCTTAGCCTTCCGTCTTCGGTCCGGGGAGCTTTTCATCCGGGGAATGTCTCCCGGCCGGCCCTTCCGAAGGGAGGTCCGCTAGTCGTCCAGGTGGACGGTGGCGACGACCCTCGGGACGTCACCCACAACGCGGGTGGTGTGCCCGCGGCCGGTCAGATCCTCGGCGAGGTTAACGTCTCCGGGGCCAAGCTTGTGGACAGTGCCGTCGCCAAGGCCAATCTCCGCCTCGCCGGACAGGGTGATCAGGTACTGCCTGCGGGGAGCCACGTGCCAGTCGCTGAAGAACCCAGGAGGCAGGGCACGGAAAACGATTCCCTTGGCGTTGTGCAACTCGCTCCAAGCCGGGTGGGATGACGGGTCGATCACCTCGATGTGTGATTCTCCGTCGTCGCCGGAATACAACCTTATAGATGCCATAATTCCTCCTGCAGCTCAGCAAACGTAGCTGTGATTCTAACCCATTCCCGGGGCCATTGCCTGAGGCGGACCCGCCAGTGCAGGGTCCTCCAATTGTTCATTCTTCCGAAGGCTGAGGGTGTCCAACATCGGGTTACAAGTCGTTGAAACTCAGATTTCCCCTCCGACCCCTCCTGAGCTTGCCGAAGGGCCTTCCTCTCAAGGGGGGAGGGAAAATCAAGAGGTCCCCACCAGTGGCTAAAGCTCCTCCACCGGGCGGGTGGCGATACCGTAGGTGCCGTAGAAGAAGTGGGCGTAGTGGGTGGTGCCGCCAGTCACGAAAAGCAGGTACTGCTCCGGGCTTTCCAGCATTGGAATGGTGGCGTCCGGGTCGTTCTCCAGTGTTTGCAGTTCGGGGTGATGCAGCCATTTGCCGTTCTCGTCCTTGGGTACGCCGCGGCTACCGATGGCTGTTCGCAGCGGCACCCGGCAGTGTTCGTGCAGCCATTCCTGGGCGTCGCGCTTGCTGTACCCGGCTTCGGCCAGAATGACCGCGCGGGAAGGACTAAGCACAACGGGATGGTACGGCCCGGGGTATGACACCCGCTGGCTGGTATGCCCCACCTGCGCCGATTCCCAGCCCCGTATCCACCCGCCGCTGCCGGCACCGGGATAGGACATCATCGACGCGATGTTGTTCAGCGTGTCCTCATGGTTTCTGGATCCCGAGTCCAGGATGTCGCCAGGGCCCGTAACGGTCACCAGGGTCACGGCGCTTTCGTGGGGCTGGAAGCCCTGGTCGACGTGGTAGGGCTGCCACGGGCTGAGCTCTTCGTTCTCGGCGATGCACATGCCGAACTTGGAGGGCAGGCCGATGAAGTTGGGGTCGCCGGTCCCGGCCTTGCAGTAGCCGATGTTGATGAGGCACAGCCGCAGTGCACGTCCGATGGCGGTGTTGGCGCTGTTGACCACGCCGGGGCCCATGGCCGACGTCCCGCAGTTGATGCCAGCCCGCTGGGCGATGGGGCCGTTGACCAGAATAAGCGGGGCCTCGGTGTGGCCCGACACCTGCATATCCCTGTGGTTCAACTCCGGCTGGGCCAGGCAGTCAATGGCGGCCAGCAGCACCGGGAACTGCTCGGGGCGGCAGCCTGCCATCACGGCGTTAATCGCGACCTTCTCTACGGTGGCGACTCCGAAGCCCGGCTCCATCACCATCAGCACGTTCTGGGGACTCCTGCTGGTGCCAGCCAGCATTCTTTCCACCGACTCGGGCGTGGGAGGAATGACCGGAATGCCGTCGCTCCAGTCACGTTCGGCCAGGAACCGGTTCACTGCGTCCAGGCCATCCGGGGATGGGTCCATCTCCACCGTGAAGACCTCGGTTGAGCCGCCGGTCTTCCGGGCGGTAACCGGCCCGCGGCTCACCGGAAAGGTGGTGAGACCCCGGATTATGGCGTCAACCTGCCCGTCCACCATATTTCGGATGAATTCGGGTTGCTGGCCGGTGGTGGCGTGGGGGATGGTGACGTAGGCGGTGGTGGGTTGTCCCCACCCGTCCACGCACGCCTGCCACGCCCGGGCAAAGCTCTGGGCGGCGATGGCCACGGCGGGGATGCCCGCCTTTTCCATGGCAACCATGTCATGGCTAAGCCACGACGTGCAGCCCCCTCAATGCGCCGTTGCGCCCACCATGGCGTCAACCTCGGTGGCAATGCGGGCGGCTTCCTCGTCGTCGATGTGGACGCCCCGGCTGAGTGCCGGACGGCCTGCGCGCAGGTCGCCGCCGTAGCGCTGGAACCTGACGCCGGAATACCGGAGCTGCAGCTGCTCGGCGAAGCGATCGACGGCAACGTCTGCCCCGCCAGTCATGTTGTTGTACAGACCGATGGTCTTGCCCTCTAGGGTCGTAAGCCTGGGGGCGGGAGGTACCTTGAAGTCCACCCTTTCCGCCGCGGGAGACATTATCTGCACTTTCATGCCGTAATTCCTTTGAGAACCGGGTTATGTACCGGTATGGCGCTGCCATGGCGGTATTGTCAACCCGGGAAGTCTTGGTGAACCTGAGGATAGGTCTACGACTCGCCATCGTCAAACCATGACTCGGGGAACCGGATTCACGCTCGAGGCTCGAACAGCCATAACCGGCGAAAGGTTCACCGCGGAAATTGAACTAACGAACCGCCCGTGAGCCAGCACAACATATTACTGCAGGAAAGCCGATTAAGGCGTCGTTGGCTTCAGCAGGGAAAGCACTCTCGTCCAGGTTTCTTCACTCACCCGTCCGTGCCTTGTCCCCGGAAGGAAGGAGTCTCCATTGAGTTGGCAATAGGGGGCGGCTGCAAGGGAATGGGAATATTGCGGGAACCACGCTGGCGCCGGAAGGAACCGTTGTGCCCGTTGGGATGTCCCCTTACACTGTCGGAGATTTGAATCCAGGAACGAATTGTAAGGAGGCGGGCATGAGCGAACTGGACGACCGCTATGAACGCGGGCAGGAAACACGGAGGATGTTTGGCGGCGGCCAAATCACGCCCGGGGCGGCGCCTGGAGCGTGGGACATCGCCCCGGACCTGGAGAGGATCCTTGGTGAGGCGCTATTCGGCACCATTTGGAAGCGGCCCGCGCTGACCCCGGTGCAGCGGGAGATGGTCACTCTGTCCTGCCTCATAGTCATGAACCGCGAGGTACAGCTGAAGCGGCACTTGAGCAACGCGCTGAATGTGGGATTAACTCCCGAGCAGATCGTGGAGTTGATCATCCACGACACCTGGTACAGTGGAGCGCCGGCGGGAATCCAGGCACTGACACTGTGCAAAGCAGTGTTCGAGGAGCGCGGGATAGACTTCACCCCGGCCCGGATCCACGATGCCAACGAGGACCCCGATAGCCTGTTCCAGCGGGGCGAAGAATTCCGGCGTAACTACATGGGAACCTCCTCCGCGGCACAGCCGGCTCCGCCAACGCAAGCCGAAATTGAGCTGGGGCGTACCACCGGAGAATACTACTGGGGTGCAACCTGGACGCGACCGGGGCTGGATCTCCCCAGCCGTTGCATCTGCACCATGTCCTGCCTGGCAGCTCTGGGTCGCGAGGGTCCTCTGCGGAGCCACATCCGGGGCGCGCTGCACATCGGGTATACGCAGGACCAGGTCATAGAAGTGTTCGGCCACATGACACTCTACGCTGGCATACCGTTTGCCCGGGGCGCAATGGACGTTGCCAACGAGATTTTCGCCAGCGCGTAACGACGCGATCGCGTGCGGCTGAAGCTCTCAGGCCCCCTGCTCGACGAGACCACCATCATGAACTCTCGGTATATCCTGGAGCAGCACGGCGTGGGGCGGGGTCTGCTGCAGGACATCAACGCCCGGGCGACTCCCGCCCCCTTCGCCGCCCCATAAGGCAAAACTGAAAACAAAACGGCCTTGTTCAGAGTATCGGAAGTACGACAGGCGCAGATTGGGAGCGGGCGGTTCAGCCGGCGTTCACTCGCAACTGCCTGCCGAACACGGTAATGAGCAGCGCGGCGCCCGTGGTGAGGGCAAGACACAGGTAGCCAATTCCCTCGTAGCCCACTCCCGCCAGAAGGGCGCCGGAGAGTCCGGCCCCCAGCATTCCGCCCACGAAGTTGCCGACACCTATAGTGCTGGCTCCCGTAGCCTTGGAATCTCCCGAATACTCCGTGGTGGCGGCGACCATCACTGGGGCCAGGACGCTCAACAAGCCAGATCCCAAGGTAGCCAGGGCCACCGCAGTCCAGAGCCCGAAATCGACCGCGAAGAAGAGGAACACGCAGACTCCCCCGGTGGCTGTGGTAATGCCCATGAGCCAGACGCGATAACTCTTGGCGGCCACGAATCCGGCGGCGTAGCTTCCTATCACCTGCGCTGCTGCAGCAATCAACAGGGGCAGGGCCGCGAACCCCACGCTCAAATCGTAGGCCTGTATCAAATAGGCGGCGAAGAAGCTGATCAGGCCCCAGTAAGCCAGGCGCTGGGTCACAATGACCGCCACGGCGACCCGGAAAAAACTCATGGAGAGCAAAGACCAATACCTGGCAAAGAACACCAGGTCGCGAACCCGCTCCCTGCTGTCCCGGGGATACCAGATCCAGCTCATAATAAACGCCGCCGCCAGCAGCAAACTCGCCAGCACGAAGGTGAACCGCCAGCCCCACAGGTCTGCGAACAGGGCCACCAGCGGGACGGTGATGGCAGAGGTCAACACGACTGTCCCCATAATGCCGCCGACGGCTTGGGCTCTCCTGGCCGGCGAAATGATGTCAGACACCACCCCCACCGACGTCGGCGGTATGGTTCCTCCTCCCAGGCCACCCAGCACTCGCAGGGCGAGGAATACTTCCATATTCGGCGCGAAAGCCGACCCCAGCACTGAGACTAGGACCATCAGAACTCCGGCGAGGGCCACCGGACGGCGGCCGAAGGAATCGGCCAGCGGTCCCACGGCGACTATGGAAATCGCCAATGCCGCAAATGACGCCGTGTTCAATTGCCCCGAGACCGCCACCGAAACATCGAGGTCCGTTGCAATCTCGACGAGTAGCGCCGGGACCATCACGATGGCCGTTTGAGTGCTGAGAATGGCAAGGGAGAGCACGAAGTAGAACCAGGCCTTGTTTACCTCTTTACCCTCTGCCTGCTCCGCTTGTGTGCTCATCTGATCGATACCTGTTCCGGCAAGGTTCTATCCGTAAATTTGCAGGCCCGAGGCTTTCAGCCAGTCCCCACCCGCAACAGCCGGGCGAACGCGGTCGCCACCAACGCACTGGCGACAGTGAACGCGAGACAAAGGTAGCCAATCCCATCGTACCCGATGGTTGCCAGCAACACGCCGGAGAGGCCGGCCCCGAAGACTCCGCCGGTCTGATTACTGAAACCTATCAGGCTGGCCCCGGTGGCCTTGGATTCTCCCGAGTACTCCGTGCTCCCGGCCAGTAGCACGGGCGTCGCAATGCTCAACAGGCCCGAACCCACGGTGGCCACCCCAACCGCTGGCCAGAGCCCAAGATCGACAACGAAAAACAGGAAAGCGCAAACGCCCCCAGCGGCTGAGGTGGCGGCAACCAACGCCACCCGGTACCTCTTCGTCGCCAACACCCCAGCTGTGTAGCTTCCAATCACCTGGCTCAACGCAAAAACCACGAGCGGCAGGGCCACGAACCCTACGCTGACGTTGTAGGCCTGTATCACATAGGCAGCGAAAAAGCTGAGCAAACTCCAGTATGCCATACGTTGAGTAACATTCACCGCAAGGGCCACCCGGAAATAATTCAGGGACAGCAGGGACCAATACCTGGCAAAGAACACGAATTTTCCAAGGCGCTCCTTGCTGTCCCGGGGATACCAGAACCAGTTCAAAATCCAGGCCGCCGACAGAAGCAATCCGGCCAGGATAAATGTGAAACGCCAGCCCCACAAGTCCGCGAACAGGGCCATCAGCGGGATGCTGATGGCCGAGGTCAACACGATGGTGCTGGCAATGCCGCCGATGGCCTGGGCCCGTTTGGCCTGGGAGATGACGTCGGAAATCACCCCGATCGAAGTGGGCGCGATTGCTCCTCCTCCCAGCCCGGCCAGCACTCGAAGCGCCATAAATGCTTCGATATTAGGCGCGAAATAAGACGCAATAAGGGAGACCACCACCAGGAAAACACCGGCAAGAGCCAGCGGCCGGCGCCCTATGGAGTCTGCCAGCGGCCCCACGGCGACAATGGAGACCGCCCAGGCCGCGAAGGTTGCCGTGGCCAACTGCCCAGCCACCGCAACCGAAACATCAAGGTCCGTTGCGATCTCCACAAGGAGCGCCGGGACCATCATTACCCCGGTCATAGTGCCAAATACCGCGAGACAAAGCGCGAAGTAGAACAACGCCTTGTTCATCTCCTTACCCTTTGCTTGTGCAGTTTGCATGGTCATGATGTCGTTTATTCCTGTTCCAGCAAGGGTACCACTACCAATCTAAGCTGTTCCCCGTTTGTGTCGTTCTATACGTCCCTCCAACCCCCAGGGCCGGATGCCGACTCCAGAATACTGTTTTTTCCGGTTGCACCCAAAGTTTTGTGGCACTTAGGGCGGTTAACTCACTCCGCGAACAGGACATCTGATCCTGGAATTTGCCCTTTATCCAGATCCCCCATGTGAGGTTCACGGATTTGGCTAGCCCTGGGGTTTGGGGCAGCAGAAACCTGCTGCATGGCCCATGTACGGGACCGCTGACACCAAACACGTCCGCCAGGAGTGGCTCCATACCGATAAAGGCCCCCAGCGACACTGGAAGAAGGTCGATTCCCTTCTGATGCCAATCTTGCGGCAGGTCTCGGACACCGCGGGCCCTCCTCCGCCTGGCGCAGGACGGAGAGAACCTGCTCCGGAGAATATCGGGTACCCTTCATGGGACGATCCTCCTAACTTTACTGCCTAGATCGCTCCACAAAACTTTCATTCCAACTGGCTCAGGATTCGGTGCCAGGTCACTCGAATTGCATTCTTCGACTTCAGCCCAAACGAACCGGAGGCTGGAACCTGAAGTTTGGTGTCTGCCCCACCATTGCTCGAGGCCGAATGCCAAGGGTCATTGCAAAGTGGGTCTGCCAATCGGCATTACATTTCTGGCACCCACCCTTCGGTCGCACGGGTGCCTTCCTACTAGGGGGCACTCGCCGGGCTTGGGTTAAGGACCACGGTGTATCGCCGATTTGTCGAACGTGCTAGGGTTTGTGCAATGGTAATAGAATTCGAGCCAACCCCTATGGTCTTGGGCATCTCTTCACGCACCGCCTCCACCTTCGTACAGAATGCGATGAACGTGGCCAGCTTTCCCTGAAAGTCCAGGCCATCCAGATAGTCGGCAATATTCCGGCACACCTTTGCGATGCGGCACTCGGTCGAGCCGTATCGGTGTAGTGCTTCTGTCGCGATCCCCCGTGACCCGCAAGACTGGCACTGAGCCCACTTCAGGTAACGAGGCGGGAGCTACAGCTGATAGACTTTCCGCCGACTAACGCCACAACTTTCCGGTCCGCAGCAGTTTCGCAACTGCCTCCACGCTGGGCGAACCAAAGCCGCCGCCACAACCCGCCCGCAAGTGCTAGAATCCCCTCAGACAATGGCAACCGAGAACTGAATATCGGCCACTATTGATCGGGCACGGGCCGACCGGAGGCGTCTTGGCAATTACAGACTTGGAAATTACCAATCGCACCAGTTTTGCGGCTGGCGAGAGCTTCGGCGATGTGGGCGCGTACGAACTCCTCGAAGGCACGGCCCACTATGCGGTAGACCCGTCGCACGCCCGGAATCAGGGAATTACCGACCTCGACTTGGCGCCCCGCAATTTCGCCGGCAAGGTGGAGTTCTCCGCAGACTTCGCCACGCTCCAGCCGGTGAACATCGATCGGGGCAACCGCCGCATCCTGTTCGACGTGGTGAACCGGGGCCGGAAGACCGCCCTGACCATGAACAGCTCCCCCATTCCCACCGACCCCACTTTGCCACTGGAGGCCGGCAACGGCTACCTGATGCGACGGGGCTACACGGTGGTCTGGGGCGGCTGGCAGGCCGACGTCCCGCCCACTCCAGGACTCATCGGACTGCAGGGCCCGGAAGCTATCGGCCCCCAGGGGCCTCTGACCGGCAAGGTCATGTGCCAGTTCCAGTGCAACGAACCAACCCAGGTGTTCCTGCTGGCTGACCGGCAGCACCTGCCCAATCCTGCCGCCGACCCTGATGAAGCTGAGGCAACCCTGACGGTGCGGGACCTGCCCAACAGTACCGCCATACCCGTTGATCGGAGCCAGTGGTCCTTCGTCCGGGTCGAAGATGAGGACGTGGAGCCGCAGCACAGCCACATCTACATGCCCTCCGGTTTCGATCCGGGAAGGATTTACCAGCTGGTCTACACCACCACCGGCAGCCGGATCGTGGGACTGGGGTTCGTCGCGATGAGGGACGCGGTCTCTTTCCTGAAACACGCTCCGGCCTCGGCGGGAAACCCGCTCGCTGGGGCCATAGACTACGCCTACGCCATGGGCCGCTCCCAGAGCGGCCGTTTCCTCCGACAGTACATCCACGTCGGTATCAACGAGGACGAGGAGGAACGGACGGCCCTCGACGGGATCATCCCTCACGTGGCCGGTGGGATGCGCGGCGAGTTCAACATGCGCTTCGGGCAGCCCTCCAAGGACGTCTGCTACATCATCCCGGAGATGTTCCCCTTCACTGACACCCCGCAGACTGACCCCGTGACCGGGGCACAGGGTTCCCTGCTCGACGCCATGGAGCGTCGGGGCAAGGTGCCGAAGATCATGTTCACCAACACCTCCGCCGAGTACTGGCGTGGCGATGCTGCATTGATCCACACCGACCTGGAGAGCCTGACCGACGCTCCGGAGTCACCCTCAGTCCGCCGCTACCACTTCGCCGGTTGCCAGCACGGCTCAGGTGAGTTCCCTCCGCTGGAATTCCGGGCGAGTGACGGCATCAGGGGACAACTTCCCCTCAACAGCGTTGACTACGCTCCCCTGCTGCGGGCCGCGCTGGACAACCTTGACCGCTGGGTTACCGCGGGCGAAGAGCCTCCGGCCAGCCGCCACCCCAGCCTGAACAGCGGCACGGCGGTGGAGTCCCATACGCTGTTGGAGCGGTTCGCCCAGCTTCCCGGCGTGAAGGTCCCCACCGAGACCACCAGGGCCATAAGGCTGGACTATGGCCCGGAGTCGCACCTGGGGCGCACCACCAAGCTGCCCGCCGATGAGGGCGACGAGTTCCCAGCGCTGGTGGCCGACCTTGATGAGTCCTTTAACGAGCGGGGTGGCATCCGCATGCCGGACCTCTCAGTCCCGGTGGCCACCTACACCGGTTGGAACCTGCGCGACGAGAGCATCGGCAACTCCAACCTCTTCATTGGCATCACTGGCGGTCTTGCCGGCTGGACCCACTCCCTGCCTGCCACCCAGGCCGAACGGGAGTCCACCGGAGACCCGCGAGCTTCCATCGAGGAACGCTACTCCAGCCGCGAGGACTATCTCGATCAGGTGACCCGCGCCGCGGCGGACCTGGTGGCCGAGGGCTACATGCTGGAGGAAGATGTGCCCGAGGTGGTGGACCTGGCTGGCCGGAAGTACGACTACTTCGTGGGAGACGGCGCGGACCGCTGAGCTAGCTCGTGAACCGAAAAGAAGCAGGCGCGGCCACCACCGCGCCTGTTCGTTTTGTGGGAGACTCCGCTTCAATCCCCTGACATCAAATCTGCCTGCAGCGCGCTGGATTGGCGACTCGTTACACCTGCGCCACTGCAGGCCGAGACAACTGCCGCGCGATAAAGCCCTTCATCAACTCGATGGCCCGATCGGATTCGGGTCCGGGCGTATTGCCGAAGAGGTGAGGCATTCCGGGGAACAGCTCCAGCTCTACGTGGCCTCCGGCAGCCCGGTACGAGGCCTCGAATTTGTGGGGAATGAACTGTGGGATGTTGGAGTCATTGGTTCCCTGGATGATTATCGCGGGGGGTAGCTCCACTTCCTCTCCCCTTTCCAAAGCCTCCTGTGGATTTCCTTCGTGTAGGCTCTCGTGCTCCGTGAAATAGGCCTCAGTGGTGCCTATGAACCGTTCTTCGTCGATTTCGCGGGCCCACATGTACCGGGCGTGGGGGTCAAGGACGGGCCAGCAGCACAACATGTACCGCAATGAGGCGTCCACGTCCTGTCCCCCAGCGAGTGGAATCGCTGCGTAGCGAGGGTCCCTTGGGCGTATACCGTTCAGCACCATGGTGTGGCCACCGCTGGAGCAGCCCATGGCTCCCACTGATTCCGGATCAATGCGCAACTCGTTGGAATGGGCCTTCATCCATCGTATCGCGTAGTTGGTATCAACGACCTGGGCGGGGTATGGGTGCTGTGGCGCCAGCCTGAAGTCCACAGCGACAACCACAATGCCACTTGACGCCAGGGCAAGGTTCATGTGGCTGTCGCTGGAACGATCGCCGAGGAACCACCTGCCACCGTGAACGTCCAGCAGTCCTGGGAATGGCCCTTCGCCCCAGGGCTGGTAGACGGTGGCCAGCAGGCTGCCGCTCTCGTGTTCAAGGTAGATCCGGTCGGTTATTTCCACGTCGAAGCTGGCTGCGGGATTGTATTTAACGCTGGTCATATCGTCTCCTTGTTCAACCTCCAAAAGCTCATTCTACGGGAGTGTGTGAGGCCCCGGCCAGCGGCCTGCAGCTCCGAAGCAGACTACTCCAGTGGTTTGGTCTGCGAATATTCAACCAACGGCGAAAATTCGGTGAGCAAGGCTTGGACTGGTTACAACTGCACTGGCCCGTAATCCTAACATTGATTCCAAATCGACTTTCCAGGCATTTGACGGCAGATTCGCTAGCCCCTTGAATTGCCCGAATCCCTTGGCACTAACGCTTCCCTTTGCGCAGCGTAACAGGCTGCTGCCACAGATTTACAATCGATCTGATTCGGGGATTCAACCCTTGCAATTCTATGGGAACACCTGCGCCATACTACCGTTAGCTGGCATGACCCGGCACATCTGTGACGACCGAATCCAAGTCAAAACCATAAGATGTCACAAAAGGTCAGGTCATGCCATACGTCTTTTGGAGGAATGACAATGTACTACTCCGGCATACAGGGCCGTTCCATCGTCGCTTCCTCCAGCGTGTCGAACCATGCCATTTTGAGCTAAGCAAAGAATCTCGCTCAATACAGAGATACCCTTCGTCGCGCTCACAGTGAAAGCGAGATGCCCCTGGGACGAATAGCGCTCACCGTTTGACACCCCCGCGGCCCGCGGCGAAAATCCCCCAAACTCCGGTAGGAGAATAGAATTTTGCCTGAAACTGCCGATGTAGTAGTTGTTGGCGCCGGCGTGGTCGGTTGCTCGGTCGCCTGGTACCTTGCCTGGGAAGGCGTCAACGTCACCCTCCTCGAGCGTGAAGCCATCGGCAGTGGGGCCTCTGCTCACGCCACCGGTTCCCTCAGCCTGCTGGGAGCCGAGTTCTCCCCCGGTGCCTCTTTCCAGATTGCCCGGGCCTCTTACTCCGAGTTTCCACAGATCGTTCCCGAACTGGAATCCGCCACAGGCATGGACCTCCTCTACCAGCGTCGTCCCTCTTTGCGGTTGGCGCTGGACGAGGAAGAGGCCGATCTGATTAAGGGCCTGATGGTCTGGCAGCAGCCTCACGTCGGCATGCGCTGGATTGATGCCCAGGAAGTCCGTTCCATCGAGCCCCGCCTTTCCCCATCCATCGTTGGCGCCGTGTACGAGGATGAGTCCGCCCAGTTGGACAGCTACCGCCTCAACCTGGCCCTGGCCCGGGGTGCCGAACTGAAAGGCGCCAGCATCCTTTACCGGGAGGTAACCGGACTCGTTGCCAGCGGGGCCACGATTTCCGGCGTCAGGACCGCCTCTGGAGAAATTCGCTGCGGCGCGGTGGTGGTGGCCGCCGGCACCTGGAGCCGTACTTTCACTCCCTGGCTGGGCTTCCCCGTTCCTGTCCGGCCCATGAAGGGAGAGCGTCTCTTGCTCAACTACCCCGGCGAACCCCTGCCGGTGCTGATCAGCTCTCCCAAACGCGGCCACATGATCAGCAGGATCGACGGTCTCACCAGCGTCGGTAGCACCGGCGGCAGAGACTATGACCAGAAAGAGATTTTCTTGGGAGAGGAGTTCGACCGACAGCCAACCGAGAATGCTCGGTTGGAACTCCTCCAGCGAGCTATCGACGTCCTTCCTGACCTGGAGCGTGCCGAGCTAGTCCAGCAGCTTGCCGGTTCCCGCCCCCTCAGTCCCGACAGCAAACCCATCATCGGCCCGGTTCCTGGCTGGGAAGGCGTCTTTCTGGCCACCGGCCACACCACCAAGGGCATCCACCTGGGCCCCATTACCGGCCGGATCATCGCCGACTATATCTGTAGCGGCTCAACCCAGATCGTTTCCGACATGAGCGAATTCCTTCCTGACCGCTTCGCGGAATTTGCCGACGCAGACTTTCTCCCGGCCGCGCAGGCCGTGGAGGAATAGCCCCCAGCTTCCGCGCGAATCAGCTAGTCAGCCCACTAGGACGAACCCACCGGCGCTCGCAGTCGGACTGTCGGACCCACTCGCCGTCAGATGCCTAGAGCCGCTACCCCGGCCTTGGCGATGGCCTCGTCGTCGAGACCGCTGGGCAGGCCGCCCACTCCAATGGCTCCGACCACGGCGCCGTCATGGACGACGGCTACTCCACCGGGTATTGCTATGAGCTGGGGGTCGCCGAAGGACTCAAGCGATCTGCCTGTGCTGCTGAGCTGCTCGGCGAAGGCGACGGTGTCGATGCCCCGGACCGCGGAGGTGTAGGCCTTGCGGATGGCGAAGGTGGGCCTCGGGCAACGGTCCATCCTAGCGTATGCCAGCAGGTTTCCCGCGTCGTCCACCACGGCCATGTCGACCTTGCGGCGGTTCGGGTCCTTGTTCCAATCGGCGATCATGGCCGTAATGGCGCTCTGGGCCTGCTCCAGGCTGATCATGGATTTGTTCCACATAACGTTAAACTCCGCGAAGCTGTCTTTGGGAAACCGGGGGCCCACTCTCACACACTCCTCACCGGCTGATAGAGCGGGACAATCACAGGCCGGATCGAGTCGCGGTGATCACTGGCCTTCGCCCTCCACCGCTGAATCTCAGCTGATGGGGGGCACATGATGTTCTCGGACTCAGCATTTCAAAACGGACCACTGCCTGATGACACAGTATCGTTCTGATTCCGATTGTTTGCCCCTGACGAGCGGGGTTCAAGCCCACTCCGATTGAAATATATCACTAAAAGGGTTAGACACCCTCCTGCGCCGAGCGAAAAATTTGATGACAGAAGCCGGTAGCGAGAACACGTCCCGTCTTGCTATCCTGAATATGTGGTGCGTCGTGCGCGGTCCAGTCCTCACAAGATAGCGGTGAGACGGAATGGGACTCTTGTTGAGGGTGTCCCACTCCCAACTGCGCCGCGCCCCCTGAGCATGTCCGTTTCTGCAGCCACATCGAAGGGATATTGTCCTCAACGATGGCTTAGACTTCCCGGCAAAATGGCCGCCAGTGGCCGGGAATGGCCGGGAATGGCCGGAAAATAAGAAATTTGTCCCTGGGCAACATGAGAATACAAAACGCCTTCTTACCTTCCCCCATACAACCGGTTGAGGCTGCCGAGCCGCTCCGGGGCCAGCACCTTCCCCTCCAAAGCCGGATGGTCGGGGCCGTAGCGGTGGGATCGGAACACGGCGTTGGCCATGCCGAACTGGGACGGAACAGCAAATGGGCTGACGAATTCCCACACGATCTCGTTTGCGGGGGTTACCTCGAACAGCCTTCCCGTTAGTCCCTCGGTTATCAGGGTGTTGCCGTTTGGCAAGCGCTGTGCCCCGCCGGTGAAGTGGGTGAAGAAGGAGACCATTGGCAGGCCCTGGTACTGCCAAACGATCTCGCTGGTAGACGGGTCGACCTCGATGGCCCGGGAGTAGCTGAGTCCCCGGCGATGGGAGCCATTGTCCAGCAGCAGCACATTGCCGTTGTCCAGGTAGGTGGGGTGATGTTGATGAGATATGTCGCCCGGGCCCCACTTCCAGGAAATCGTCCCGGTAGACCGCTCCACCAACGCCACGGTGTCGAGGATGCGGAAGCTGATCAGAAAGGTACTGCCGTCTGGAGACGAAGTAAGGTCATTCGCGCCACCCCACGCTTGGCGGTTTTCCAAGGGGCAGATCAGGTCCGTCTCCGGGTCCAGGTGGTCGGCGGACCGCCATACGCTCAACTCGGATCCATCAGGCGCAACCTCCACAACCTGGTCGCTGAACATCTGCTCCGGGTCGCTGGCAGTGGCAAAGCCTCCCCGAACCCTGCGGGTCAGCTCGCCGGAGATCCTGTCGCGTTGCAGCAGCAACAGGTTGTTGCCGTTGGGCAGCCGGTTGTGGCGCCGCAGGCTGGGGTCGTAGTGCTCCCAGACCAGCCTGCTGTCCCAGTCAAGTTCCCGTATGTGGTCAGCGCCTGGAGGGTTGGCCCCCAGGTCCCGGAAGAGCAGGTTGCCATTGTCCAGGAGGTAGCCGTAGGCGATGCCGCCGGGATAGTGCCACCGGTGTACGAAGTTTCCATCCATGTCTATCAGGTAGGCGTCGTCCCCACCGTTGGGAGAGAAAAGAGTGTATCCCCGATATGCGCCGGCTGGATGGTAACGGAGCAGTCCGGTGGGACGGTAGGACGTAGTCACGTTGCGTGCCTCCTCATAACCTGAACTGAAGCCACTGCCATCATGATTGGTTAGGGGGAGTTCGACTGGACCGCCAGGTCGTAGCCGTGCTCACCCGCCGCAGGAACTGGGTCGGTGCGCGCCAGTGAAAGGCCCGCCTAAACGGGTGGCTGTAATCGGTGCTGGGTAGCGGCCTCGTAGGCGTGGCCCACTTGTACCAGCAGCGGCTCCGCAAGGTGCCTGCCTACGAACTGGATGCTGAGCGGCAGGCCCTCGCTGTTCAGTCCGCACGGTAGGGATATGGTTGGCGCTCCACTGAAGTCATAAGGGATGGTGAAACGACCCCAGGTCCATTCGTCCTCGTCCATTGGGCCGTAGAGCGCTTCCGGTGTAACCCGTTCGGGGGGCGTGGTCATGGACGGGCAGACCAGCACATCGATGCTGTCGAAAATTCCGGCAAGGATCCCGTTGCAAGCCAGTCGTTGGTAGCTCGCGATGGCGTAGTCAGTGGCGCTGTGGCTCAACCCCTTCTCCAGCCAGCCACGGAACCAGAGGCCGTATTCGTCGCCCCGGGAGGGGAAGGTCTCGCGGTGGACCGCTGCCGCCTCCGCCGAGCAAAGGACCCCCCACGCCCGCGAGTAGGGCTCTGTGTCCGGCATTCGGACCGGCACCAGCATGGCTCCTCTGCTTTCCAGCAGGCGGGCGCCTTCCAGCACTGCTGCGGCCAGCTCGGAGTCGACGCCGTCGCCGATGTATCGTTCGTCCACACCGATGCGGACTCCGCGAACTCCCTGATCCAACCCGTGCAGCATGTTGGGCACTGGGGCTGTCAGCGAGGTGGGATCATTCGGGTCGTTCCCCGCGATGGCTTGCAGCATGACACCGGCGTCGGAGGCGCTCCGGGTCATCGGGCCTATGTGGTCCAGGGACTCGGCCAGAGCCAGCACCCCATACCGGCTTACCCGGCCCCAGGTTGGCTTGATTCCCACAGTGCCGCAGGCCGCTGACGGGAACCGGATCGAGCCGCCAGTGTCGCTACCCAGCGAGCCGTAGCACAGTCCAGCGGCGGTTGCCACTCCCGAGCCGCTGGAAGACGCGCCGGACCAGCGGTCGGCGCCCCAGGGGTTGACCGGAATCTGGAACTCTGGGTTGTATCCGGCCATCGCTCCTTCGGTGAGATTCAGCTTGCCGAGAATCAACGCACCGGCGGCGTTGAGCTTTTGCACCACAGTGCCGTCGAAGTTGGGCACGAAGTCACGTAGTACTCGGGCTCCACCCATTGTGGCGACACCGGTGGTGAAGCACAGGTCCTTCACGGCGATTGGCACGCCGTGGAGACCGCCTCTGTAGATCCCTGCGGCGATCTCCTGCTCGGCGGTCCGGGCCGACGCCAACGCCGAGTCGGCCATCACCGTGGCGTAGCTCTTCAAATCGCCATCCAGGGCTTCGATGCGCTCGAGGATTGCCGTGGTGAGCTCCACGGGCGACAGTTCCCGGGACCGGAGGCGTGCGCCCACTTCTGCGATTGTCTGGTAGTGCAAAGGTGTATCAGGCATCATTCCACTCCTGCTTCACTCCGGTAGCTTTCCCGCAGAGGATACTGGATGCGAGACCGGTGGTAAACTTGGCCCAGCCCCGCATTCCAGTCTATGAACGGGGCAGGAGACGACCGACGTGCGTATCGCAGTACCTGACCTGGTGTCCAACTCCTACTTTCCGGCGGTCGCCGCCGTCGAGTTGGGGCTATTCGAAGCCCAGGGAATAGACGTGGAACTGGAGATGGTATTCCCGGTGGGCAGGGCTATGGGAGCGTTGCGGGACCAGGACGTAGACTTCGTGGCAGGCCCGGCTCACGCAACCCTTTCTGCCTTTCCGGACTGGAAGGGCGCCAGGCTGCTGGCGGCCCTGTCCCAGCACACCTTCTGGGTATTGGTGTTGCGTTCCGGCCTGGGGGTGAGGCCGGGCGACGTTGCGGCGGTCAAGGGCCTGCGTATCGGTGCTGCACCGGGACCCGACGTCGCCCTGCGCCAGATGCTGGCCGAAGCAGATATAGACCCGACTCGGGACGTGGCGCTGGCTCAGGTACCCGGCAGCGGTGAGCCCGGCGTGTCCTTCGGGGTCCATGCCGCCCAGGCTCTGGAGGAGGGAGTAATCGACGGGTTCTGGGCCAATGCGATGGGAGCCGAGGTGGCCGTACGCAGCGGCGTCGGCTCCGTGGTGCTGGACCCCCGGCAGGGCATCGGCCCGGCTGCGGCCAGGGGTTACACCTTCGCCGCGCTGGTGGCCACCGACCGGCTGATAGAGGAATCTCCCGCCACGGCGGAGGCAGCGGTGCGGGCAATTGTGGAGGCGCAACAGGTGCTGCGGGCCGATCCATCCCAGGCTGCCGACGTGGGCCAACGGCTGTTCCCGCCTGACGAGGCCTTATTGATCGAGGACCTGGTCCGGCGAGACGCTCCCTACTACAGCGCCGAAATCTCTCCGAACTCTGTGGCCAACCTCAACGGGTTTGCACGGAATATCGGCCTTCTATCTGGCGATGTGGCCTACGAGCAGGTGGTTGCCAGCCAGTTCTCCCATCTTTGGTCTGAGCGGTAGGTGTGTTGGATGAAAGTGGATATCAGAGTGCCCGTCGGTTTGCCGGTCCAGGAGACCGCCGATTTCATTGCGGGATGTGAGGCCGCTGGATTTTCCGGTGTCGGGGTCCATGACCATCAGCACAGCGGCCGGGATGTTTTTCTCACCTTGGCCCTGGCTGCCGAGCGGACCTCCCAGCTCACTCTGTACCCTGCAACCACAAACCCGGTCACCCGGCATCCGATGGTGCTGGCGTCTTTGGCCCATACGCTGGAGGAGATCGCGCCGGAGCGAATACGATTGACCGTGGGCCCCGGCTACCTCGCCGTCGGCAATATTGGCCGGCCCCGAGCCACGGTGGAGGCCATGCGCCGTGCCATGCTCACCATTCGCCGACTCTTGCGTGGTGAGCGAGTAGAATTCAACGGGGTGGAAACCCGGCTGCGTAACCTGAGCGACCAGCCGACACCAATTTTCATGACCGCCGCCGGTCCAAGGATGGTGGAACTGGCCGGAGAAGTAGCCGACGGCGCTCTGCTGCTTGTGGGCCTTCATTCCAAGGCGGTCGACGCGGCCCGCCGCCGACTGGAGATTGGAGCGGCGCGAGCCGGCCGAAGCCTCGACGGTTTCCAGACGATCTTCATTACCCCAACGACAGTGTCGGACGATGGCCCGGCTGCCCGTCGCTTTCCGCAACAGTGGTTCCGGCCTGACCAGCCGTACCTGAAATACCCCAGCGATTCCAACCTCGTATGGCTGAGGGAGGCCGGCATCGACTTGGCCGACGGCTTTGTACCCGAGAGCATCGGTGATGCCCAGGCAGAAGAAATTTGCGACGCCTTCGGTCTGTTCGGTACACCCGGGGAATGCCTGGCCAGACTGAAGCGGGCCAGAGACGAATCGGAAATTGAGCACGTCTTCATCTTTCCGACCCATACCCAGGAGGGTGGTTACGACATGCCGCAGGCCGAGGTTGACGCCTTCAGGGAAACAATAATCCCTGGTTTGGCCACCCTGTCGTAACGGCACTCAAAGGACTCTCGGTTGGCCGTATTGTCAGAGCGGCAATAATTTCGGCCATTGCAAGGGGCCGGACCCAGTGAGCTACTTTTCGGTTCCGGGGCTTGGCGCTAGCACATCTGAGCCGCGGTAGCCATTGGGGCATATCTCCTTGGTCCCCTTAGCTTGGAGCGCCCATGGGGCTGCCCCTAAAGGCGGGGGGACCTGTACAAGCTAATAAATTGTCTCGGAAGAAGAATGCGACCACTCAAAGCACTGTACATCTATTTGGCGAATTACAGAGACAGGCAGGGTGGCGATTTTGACCTGATGACCGTATTTCAGCAGATTCGGGGCAAGTTCGGCGGCGCCCGCGTGTTGTACCCCGGCAGTTATCTGCATATCACTCCATCATTGGTCTTTCCCATGGTGTGCTTCGTTGACTCCTTGAAGGGTATTGAGGAGGCGCTTGCCGCCCCCAGCTTGCTCGAGTACGTAAACCGCTACAAAGGCTACCGGGAAAACCCCATAGTCCGGCCCTATCAGCAGGACTACGAAGTTTTTGACGCAGAACCAGAGGAATCATTTGACCTGCTCGTATCACTCAACGCCGGGCTGATTTCGCAAGCCTGCAAGCGCTTTCTGCGGCCAGGGGGGTTGTTGCTGGTGAATGACGAACACTATGATGCTCGCCGGGCCCACACCGACCCGGACTATAGACTCCTGGGTGGGTTCGAGGGAGAAAACCTCCGCCTGGAAACATCTGAAGACAAGATGTCGGCCTATTTCCAATCAGCCAAAGGGATTGGTCTGACACTGGAGATGGTGGAGGCCGATCTAGGGAGGCCGCCAAGTCGCGCCAGGTTCAAACCAGCGAAATCGGCGGAGGCCTATCTCTATCAGAAAGGCATCGCCTGAAACGATGGGACCGATTCCTTGGGCAATTCAATAAACAAATCCCTGCTTCAAGAACATGAATTCCTCAGTGAGAAATCAATCCACCTACCTGGAAGCAGTCGAGCGATCAGTTGCGCGACTGTCTGACTATGCACAAGGGAATACGGGATGCCAGCAATTTAAGGAGCAAACGATATGACAGACAAGATCCGCCTGGGGTTTGTGGGTGCAAACGTAAACTCTACCTGGGCCACTCAGTCGCACTTCCCGGCGCTACTGGCCAGTCCGGATGTAGAGTTCACCGCAGTTTGCACCACCCGGCCGGAAAGCGCGGAAGAGGCTCGCCAGGCCTTTGGAGCGAAGCTCGCCTTTCATGACTTCCGGGCAATGGCAGCGTCGCCGGAGATCGACGCGGTGGCCGTGGTTGTGCGTGTGCCGTCGCACTACGAGCCAACGAAGGCCGCTATCGAGGCGGGCAAGCATGTCCTCACCGAGTGGCCCCTGGGACGGAACACTGCCGAAGCCGAGGAGCTTACCGCGCTGGCGCGAGATAAGGGCGTACAAACCGCAGTGGGTCTTCAATCGCGAGTCAGTCCTGCATTGCTGTTGGTCAAGGAACAAATTGAGGCCGGCTATGTGGGTGAGGTGCTCTCGTGCACTGTGACCACCATGCGCGATGGCGCGTTGGAACGCCCTTCCAGCCGCACCTGGCAGCGCGACGCCGAACTGGGCGCACACACTCTGACAATTGCCAACGGACATGTCATCGACGCCCTGTGCTTCGTGGCAGGTGACTTTGCCCGGGTGGCATGTATGGTCAGCACACAGGCACGGCAATGGTACGACACGGATACACGGGAGTTTGTGGACGTCACTTCCCCGGACAATGTGAGGGTCAGTGGGCAGCTGGAGAGTGGCGCGGCAGCGTCGGTCCATGTTGGAGCGGTTCCCTGGGCCGGCGGCGGCTTTCGAATGGAGATATACGGGCGGGAGGGCACCCTGGTCACCACGGGGAGCGTCTCGTCGCAGCGCGGTGAGATGTTGCGCGTGCAGGGTGCCCGGGGAAGCCAGGAGCTGCAGGACCTGGAAATAGCCAAGCGGTTCGTTTATGTGCCGTCCGACTTCCCCGAAGGAGATCCCTTCAACATCGGGCAGTTGTACGCGCTGTTCGCCGAAGCGATTCGCACCGGCCAGAACCGCGCGCCCGACTTTGATGTAGCGGTGGACCTGCACCGTTTCGTCGATACGCTCAAGCAGGCGTCGGACGAGGGCCGGGAGCTGCCGGTGGCCTGAGGCAGCGGTTTCCTGAAATCCAGAAACTAGTTGGAGGCCGAAACCTTTAGGTCCCGCCTGTTTCCAAATACCACACGGTGATGATCGGAAACAGGCGGGACCTTAATGTATGTGGCGGTACGGAGCTGTCAGGCTGTGGTGGCCGCCGGTTCGTGGGCCTTCAGGAAGCGACGGGCGTGGGCGACGACCTCGTCGATGTGTTCTTGAGTGTCCTTCCAGGGATAGATGGTAACCTCGGAGTCGGGGGCAAGGTTGGCCACTTCCATCGCCACCGCGTACGGATGGGCCGGCACGTCCTCGGGTGCTATCAGGATCGGGGTCTGCAGGTTGCGCACGAAATCGCGGGTTACGGTGAAGACGAAATCCGCCCGGTTGGTGTACATGCTGGTCAGGAAGTCATGGACCGTGTCCTGGGTAATTTCCGGCCTTTTTTCGCAAAGGGGCGGCCCCCAGCCTGTGGTGTTGTTCTGGTAGAAGAGATCCGGCATCTCGGGCCTGAACCCGCTGGGTTGCATCAGCGCCGCCGCCACGACGCGGTCCGGGGCCAGCCTGAGTAGGTTGTGGATCATAGGCCCGCCGATGCAGAAGCCAATGACCCCGAACTTTTCGATGCCGAGATGATCCATCAGCCCGAGCTGATCATCAGCGTAGGCGTCCCAGGGGCGGTCGATCTCCAGAGGGCCGCTGGACTGGCCGCCATTGGCGTTGCGCAAATCGGCGGCGATGCAGCGGAAATCATTCCTGTAGGTTTTCATAGGGTTGAAGGGGACCGATGTCTCCAAGGACGCAATGCTGGAATTGAGCCCGCCTCCTGGGATGATCATCAGGGGGAATCCCGAACCGACCTCTTCGTAGTAGATACGGTTGGGGCCTCTTTCGTAAAACGGCATTGCGATTTTTCTCCTTCAGAGTTTTGAGAAGTTAACTTGGTGGCCAACGAGCAGGCATGCTTGAATCCGAGACACAGCAACGCGAAGCAGGGTGTTGCATGGGATAATGTTTTGCCTGCCTTTGCTGGCGTCGACTCTAGTATTACAACGACGCTTCCATAATCTAGTCAGTTTTTGGTCGGAAATCGCTTCACGGAATGCAAGGCCACAAAGCTGTCGAGCGCGCGTGGTCGGGTCGCCATGAAGAGGTGCTCGAGGTCCCTTTCCTGCGAACTGTCGTTGTAATACTAGTACTCAGTCAACTTTGGAATCAAAAGGGTAAAGGCGGTGAAGTTTGGTTCGGGCCTCCTGGGTTTTGAACCGCCAGTTGATACCAACTCGGGCGGCGTTGCGCTCCCGCACCAGTGCCTGGACTTCCCTCCCGAGAGCATCTTCGTCGGGGAGCCGCTGCTTCAGGCAGGAGCGGGACAGCACGCTGAACTCGATTTCCGCCATGTTCAGCCAACTGCCGTGCTTGGGCGTGTAGTGGAACTCCAACCGTTTCGCGATCCGCCGGGCCTCGGTCGCCGGGAACGTCTCGTACAGGGACGCCGCGCGGTGGGTGTTCAGGTTGTCCAGAACCACCCGCACCACCTCAACCTCTGGATAGGCTTCATCCACCAGCCAGCGCATCTGCTGGGCGAAGTCCTGCATGGTGCGCCGCTGGGTCACCGCCACATGGCGCCACCCCGCCAGGGGTTCACAGGCCAGGAACAGATTGCGGGTCCCCTCCCGCCGGTACTCGTAGTCCTGCCGCTGGGGGCGTCCCGGCCGGGGTGGCATCGGCGCCCGGGTTTCGGCCAGCAATTGGGTGGAGGTCTCGTCAAAGCAGACCACCGGCCGCTGGGGGTCATAGGGTTCGGCGTACAGGTCCAGTACTTCCTCCATGTGGGCCACGAAGTCGGCGCTCACCCTGGGGATGCACCACTCTTTCTTTTGCCAGGGCTTGAGCGCGTTTTTTTCAGCCGCCGGCGAACCCCCTCGTGGGAGATGGAGGTCGCCAACCCCAACTCCACCACCTTCCCAGCCAAAAGGCGCAGGGTCCAGTGGTCATGGCCTTCCGGCGCCGAACTGCAGGCCAGAGCGATGAGGTGGGCCTCGCCCCTGTCGTCCAACTTCCGGCGCCGGTTGACCTGGCGCCGGTCCCACAGGGCCCCGTCCAACCCCGCCTCCGTAAAGCGGCGCTTGATCTGGTACACGGTGCCCAGCGCCACGTCCAAGGCTTCGGCCACCCGGGGAGCGGCCCAACCGTCGTCGCTCTTGAGCAGAATCCGCGCCCTGGCCGTGACTCGGGCCGAGCTTTTCCCAACCCGAATCAGATTCTGGAGTTCTTCCCGTTGTTCCGGCACCAGCCGCACGGCGTACTTATCACGCACCATCACCGCCACCCCCACCGTCAACACTTCATCCCGACCACTATAGGGCTATTGGCCGGATTACCGAAGGACTTTCAACATCAAAGTTGACAGAGTACTAGCAGCCCGTCCGAGAAACGGGGTTGGTGAGCCGTTGGGGGTATGATGGTACGGAGCATCAGACGATCGGAGCGGTCAATGAGCAAGACCTACCTTCCCTACGACCCGGACCAGCAGTTGCTGCTGCCGGCGGCCCTCCAGGAATGGCTGCCGCCGGAGCACTTGGCCTACTTCATCTCCGACGTTGCGGACCAGTTGGACCTCTCGGACATCACCGCCCGCTACGAGCAGGAGAGGCGGGGCGGCCCGCCCTACCATCCCAGGATGATGGTGAAGGTGCTGCTCTACGGCTACTGCACCGGCGTGGCCTCCTCACGTCGCATCGCCCAGAGGCTGCACGAGGACATCGCCTACCGGGTGCTGGCGGCGAACAACACGCCGGACTTCCGCACCGTCTCCGACTTCCGAAAGGACCATCTGGAGGCGTTGGGGGAATTGTTCCTGCAGGTGCTGGAGTTGTGCCAGCAGGCAGGACTGGTAAAGCTGGGGCACGTGGCGCTGGACGGGACCAAGGTGAGGGCCAATGCCTCAAAGCACAAGGCGATGAGCTACGGGCGGATGAAGGAGAAGGAAGCGCGGTTGCAGGCCGAGGTGGACGAGTTGCTCCGCAAGGCGCAGGAGGTGGACGAGGAGGAGGACCGCCGGTACGGGAAGGACAGGCGTGGGGATGAGTTGCCGGAGGAACTGGCCTTCCGGGAGGGACGGTTGCGGAAGATAAGGGAGGCCAAGGCGGCGCTGGAGGCCGAGGCCCTGGCGGATGCGGAGCAGGCTGAGTCCGAGGGACGCAATCATCTCGGGGTGCCTGATGACAAGGCGCAGCGGAACTTCACCGACCCGGACTCCCGGATCATGCCCGGCCCGGGAGGGAGGGACTTCCAGCAGTCCTACAACTGCCAGGCGGTGGTGGACAGCGAGCATCAGGTGATCGTGGCGGCCTGTGCCACCGATCAGCCCTCGGACAAGGATCAGGCCGTGAGCATGATTGAGGAGGCCATCCTGAACGTGGGCACAGTCCCAAAGGAAGTCTCCGCCGACGCCGGATACTACTCGGCCAAGGCGGTGGAGGAACTCTACGCCCTGGGAGTGGACCCGTTCGTCGCGCCGGAGAGGACCCGCCACGGCTGGGTGCCGCCACCGGCGCCCCGTGGCCGCATACCGAAGGGGCTGTCAGCCAAGGACCGGATGCGGCGCAAGCTGCGGACGAAACGGGGCAGGGAACGCTACGCGCTTCGGATGGAGACGGTGGAACCGGTATTCGGGCAGATCAAGCAGGGCCGGGGCTTCCGGCAGTTCCTGCTGCGGGGTCTGGCTAAGGTGAACCGGGAGTGGCTGATCATCTGCGCCGGCCACAACCTGCTGAAGCTGTTCCGGTATGGGGCCGGGATGTTCGTCAAGGCGAGGGGAAAAGGCGCCACTGGGAACGACAGGGAGACGCGCCGGTCCATGGGCAGTGGGATTTTCAAGCGACAATCCGCAGGTGCCTACCCGCACCCCGCCAGAACCGTTGTCGCAGGGTAGTCCCGGCTGACCGACACCGCCAGTCGGTCAATCCTCAGACGGGCTGCTAGCCCGACACAGCGCATGCGGTCAACACGGCGTCTGGAGCAGGCAGCGTTCTCTTTCAGGTGGCCTGGTTTCTGCCGGGATGGGCCTGACAGCCGACCCTGCGCAGAGCCAAGTCTATATTCCCGGACTCGACCATGAAAATGGATGCGCCACCTTCCAGCCCACACTCCCTGGTTTCCGTTCTGTGCTCAGGCTTTGTCTGAGGGGCAAAAAACTCTTTTTTCCGGCCATATTCAGCCAAATCGGCCATTATGCAGGAGAACCTGAGACCCGGCCCGGGACCGTGGCAATTTGAAGAACTGCAGCGACGGATGTGGTCAGGGGTCGAGGCCCGTTTGAGAGTGAGAGATTTTCTAAAGGAGTACCATTCCTCTCATTTTTGTTCTATTGAGACTGAACCGCGGCGAACGCACGACAGATTAAGCTTAGCAGGCCAGAACACGTTTTTTCCACCGGCGACTGTCATCAAATTTTTTCTACGGCTTTCTTGCGGCTTATAGAGGTGGGGAAACTTCTTGCAGGTGCGTTCCACTGAGAGCGTGCCTGAATCCCGCCGTACAGGGCAAAGGCGTCTAAATTGGAACGGCAACGGCCAAATCACAGGGATTTGCCATAACAAACGTCAATCCGGGAATTAACCAGGTGCACCGGGAAATTAGAGACCGGCGGAGCCAGACAGTGGCCATAGGGACTGGCCCGACGCCTCAATGGCGGCCCGTCGGCGACATGCACTAACGGTGCTCAGCATGCGGAGGGTAGGCCCGGGCTGATGATGCGATGAGCCCTGGCGGGAACCTGATTTATTGCCTGACGACTTGGCCAGGAACCGCTTGATTGCTGTTGCAACCTCCGAATGGCCAGCCACTTCGGCAGGTGCACTTGGTGGTGCACCACAGGAAATGTATACTCCAGCGTGCGGTCAAGCTATTCTTGCCGAATTCCAAATTCCGCCATTGGCGGAGCCCAGTCGGCGAGGACAAGATAAGGGCTGATTCGTGCCCTAGTAGCGCGAGAAATAGCGACCGCGAACTGAAGGCTGAAGAAAGTCCACGAGTAATGTAAATGTAATGGAGGAGGGCACAATGGCGGCTTCCCAATTCCCCAAACTGATTTCGGCAGATTCCCATGTAATGGAACCGCCCGACTTGTGGTGGAACGCCCTGGGTTCGAAGTTCGGAGAACGCACTCCTCACCTTCTGGACGAGTACAGGGGCGAGAAGGGCAGTTTCTTCTATTCGGGGTATCTCGGTTCACCGGTACAGCGAGTACGGATACCGCTGTCCAGCGAGACCGAGGCCGCCGCATTCGAAGCCGAGGAAAAAGGGTTGGGTGCCGTGGGTTATGACCCTGAGGTGAGGGTCAGGTGGCAGGTTGAAGCCGGTATTGACGCAGAGGTTATGAACCCCACCACGATGCTGGGTGTAATGCGGAACCCTGACGTGCCGGTGCTGCACGCGTGCTCAGAGGTTTTCAACGATTGGATGGCTGAGTTTGCATCCTACGATCCGAAACGACTTGTCGGGGTCAGCGTCATTCCGATGCATGACGTTGATTGGGCTGCAGGGGAGTTGACCAGAACTCTGGGCAGGGGACTCAAGGGTCCAATGATAAACTGCCAGGCGCCCGAGGGTTGCCCGCCCTACCGGGACCCGGTCTACGACAAATTCTGGGCAGCAGCCGAGGAAGCCGGTGTGCCAATAACTCTGCACATCCTTACCGGCAGGGTCGTTGACGCTCTCTTTCTTGCCCGTATCGGGCAGACCCCTGAGGAAACCTCAGCCAATCCCGGCATTTGGATTGACCTGTTTATCGAAGCGCAGACGGTCCTGGCCAATGACTTCATCTATGGAGGCATCCTCGACCGCTTCCCCAAACTGAAGGTATTGTGCAGCGAATTTGAGGTGTCGTGGATACCCGGCTTCATGGCCCGGCTAGACCAGATCGAGGACGTTGCCCCTCGGCTAAACCTGCCCAAGCTCAAGATGAAAGCCAGCGATTATATGAAGACTCGGGTGTTCCACGGCTTCATCGATGATACGGCTGCTGAATTTGCCATTCCCCACGTGGGGCCGGACCGGGTCCTCTGGGGTTCTGACTTCCCTCACATTCGCTCAATTGGATTGGATGCACAATCGACGCTATACCACCAATTGCAGACCTTCTCCGGAGATGACCAAGCAAAGCTGGTAGGTGGAAACGCTGTCCAGGTATTCGATCTCTAGGCGAGAGTGCCGTGCTGGACATACGGTGAACCGCGTCGCATTGGATTGTCGGGAGATGACCCTCTTAACTATTTATCTCGGTAGCGTACGTGCCATATGTCAGACCACCTGAAACAATTGGCACGGCCTGTCAGCAGGTACGGTAATCTATTTCGTTTAACCCGTTCCTAAGAGGTGCGTTGCCTTCGTCGTGATAAGCGGTCAGGAATGTGTTTTTGACATGGTCTAACTTGGGCTTTCCGCACCGCCGGCGCCGGCAACGAGAACACACGAATTCATGGAGCATGGCACCGACAACAGGACCCACTTGCCGCAAACAGGCCCGGGAGGATCCAGGTGTACAAGATCGGGATAGACGTTGGAGGCACCTTTACCGACTTCGTCGTGGCCGGCGAAGGGAGGCAGCCGCGTTTTTTCAAAACGCAGACGACCCCTAATGACCCGTCGATTGGCGTGATGAGCGGACTGCAGGAAGCCGCCGCCGCGTTTGGACTGCCCCTGGACCAGTTGCTGAACGACACCGACCTGGTAATCCATGGGTCGACAGTCGCGACTAATACGTTGGTTGAGCGGAAGGGGGCAAGAGTAGGGCTTATCACCACCGATGGTTTCCGCGATCTCCTGGAGATGCGCGAGGGGTTGAAAGAAGACCGGTACAACCTGCGAATGACGCCCGCCGAGCCGCTGTCGGCACGTTACCTGCGGGTGGGCATCCCGGAACGGGTTCGCGCCAACGGTCTGGTGGAACGGCCCCTGGACGAGATCGCGCTGGTAGAAAACCTCGAGTACCTGGTCCAAGAGGGAGCCGAGGCTCTTGCGGTCTGTTTCCTGTTCTCTTACCTCAACCCCGCCCACGAGCAGCAGGCCTGGGAAAGCATACGCAGCCGATTTCCTGACATGTACACCTCTCTCTCCCATGAGGTAATTCCCCAGATCAAGGAATTCGACCGCCTGAGCACGACCGTGATCAACTCGTATGTCGGCCCGGTGTTCAGTCGTTATCTGTCGCACCTGAATGAGCGGTTCGCAGCATACCCCCAGCTAAGGGACGTGCTGATCATGCAATCCAACGGCGGGGTGGCCCCGATCGACGACTCCAGTCGCATGGCTGTTCGGGCAATCCTGTCCGGTCCGGCGGGAGGCGTCAGCGCCGCCGCGTACATCGGCCAATTGCTGGAGGAACCCAGGGTCATTGCCTTCGACATGGGAGGCACAAGCACTGACATTTCCCTGATTGAGAACGGGGTACCCCACATCACCCACGAGAAGTTCGAGGCAGGATGGAAGATCGCCGCCCCGATGATCGACATTCACACCCTTGGAGCCGGCGGGGGCAGCATCGCAAGGGTGGATGAAGGCGGGATTCTGCATGTCGGCCCCGACAGCGCCGGGGCGGATCCCGGCCCCGCGTGCTACGGCCGGGGCGGTGTCCACCCAACGGTCACCGATGCCAGCCTGGCATTGGGGTACCTGGATGCGGCCAATTTCCTGGGCGGCAAAGCCAGTCTCGACCCTGCGGCCGCGGGGCAGGCCTTGACCGGGGGCGTGGGCGTGCCGCTCAACCTTTCCGATGCCGAGGCTGCTTACGGCGTGTACAAGGTGGTCTGCACCACCATCGCCGAGGGCATCAGGCTGATGTCGGTGCAACGGGGTGTCGATCCGCGGGAATTCACCATGATGGGATTCGGCGGTGCCTCGGGCCTACATGCCTCGGAGGTTGCCCGGCAGCTACGGGTGGCGAAGGTGTACATACCGGCGTCGGCTCCGGTGCTGTCGGCCTACGGCATGCTGAATACCGACATCAAGTACGATTTCTTCCGGTCTTATCCGGTGAGCCTGGACCGGATGGACCTGAACGAGCTCCGGTCCATTCTGGACGAGCTGGGTGCCCAAGGGCGGGGAAAGCTCTCGGCGCAGGGGGTGGCCGACGAAGCGGCGGAGATTCAATACTCTGCCGACATGCGTTACCTTGACCAGATCTACGAAGTAACCGTGCCGCTGCCCGATCCGACCCTGGCGGACTCAGAATTCCTTGAAGGGTTGACGTCTAACTTCCATCGGAGATACGAGGAGCTGTACTCCTACAACCAGCAGGACCAGGAGGTGCGGCTGGTCACTCTCCGGGTCGCGGCAGTGGGCAAGCTTCCCAGGATAGCCCAGCTTGACCGGACCGGCGACGAGAATACTGCCAGCCCCGCTGGCTCCCGCCGGGTCTACCTAGGCGAATGGCTGGAGGCGCCGACGTATTCCGCCGATTCCCTGCCGGCGGGGGCGGAGATAGCAGGGCCGGCGATCCTGGAATCGGATTTCACTACTATCCTGGTATTGCCTGGGGACTACGCCACCGTTGATTCCATGGGTGGTGTCGAGTTGGTTGTAAACCTGGAGGACGCCCTGGCTGCGCAGGATGCGGTGCCCGATTCAGCTGAGGCCGGCGGACTGGACAGCGCCGCGCACGACGACCCCATCACCCTGGCGGTGGTGGAGCACCGGTTGGAGTCCATCGCCCAAGAAATGACCGAGGCTATGCTGCGCACGGCCATGTCGCAGATACTCAACTCCAGCCGCGACTTCTCTACCGCGATACTGGACGGCGATTGCCAGCTAGTCGCCCAGGGAGAAGGCATCCCGGTACACATAAGCGCGCTTCCCGTGGCGGGCGCCGCCGTGCGGGACTACTTCGGAGATGACATCTCCGAGGGAGACCTGTTCATCCTGAATGACCCATATTTCGGCGGTAGCCACCTGCCGGACATCACTATCATTCGGCCCGTTTTTTACGAAGGACGGTTGCTGTTTTACGGGGTGAACCGGGCGCATCACAGCGACGTTGGAGGAGGCACCCACGGTGGCTACAACCCCGGTGCCAACGAGATATTCCAGGAAGGGCTCCGCATACCTCCATTGAAGCTCTATGACAGGGGCGTACCCCGCAAAGACCTGCTCCAGATGCTGTCGGCCAATGTCCGGCAGCCGGAGAACTTTCTGGGCGACCTCAACGCGCAGATAGGCTCGGTAATGCTGGCGGCCCAGAGGATCGAGTCCCTGCTGGCTGACTACGGTCCGGAGCGACTCTTGGCGGTGGTATCCGAAATCCTGGCCGCGACCGAGAGGCAGGTGCGCCAGTTCATCTCCGGCTGGCCGGATGGTGTGTACCACGGGGAGTCGCTCGTGGACGACGACGGGTTTGACAGCAAGTTGGTGCCTATCAGGGCGAAGGTCACCATTGCCGGCGACTCCATGACCATTGACCTCAGCGAGTCCAGTCCCCAGGTTGAGGGGTTCATCAACAGTGCTTATGCCAACACACGGTCGCTGGCTCACGCTGCGATCATGTATCTGGCGCCGATGGACGTGGCCCGTAACGAGGGGTCCATGCGGCCAGTCCAGATAATCGCTCCACGGGGCCTCGTCGTCAACGCCAACCCGCCCGCGCCGGTGTGTATGAGCACCAACCACTGCGCCGAGGAGGTGGTGGAGGCGGTGTTCAAGGCACTGGCTCCTGCCATTCCTGCTGCGGTCTCAGCTGGGTTCTCGCGGCGGTTGCGTTACGCCATCACCGGCTCTGACCCAAGGACGGGACGCACGTTCATTTGGCACTTCTTCCTGGCCCGGGGTGGTGGCGGGGCCTCAGAGGGCTACGACGGGTGGTCCAACGTTGGCGAGGTCAACGTCGCGGGAGGAATACGTTCGCCCAGCATCGAGGTAACGGAAGAGAGGTTTCCCTTCTTCATCGAGCGACATGAATTGCGACCGGATTCGGGAGGAGTCGGCGCGTGGCGCGGCGGTTTGGGGGCGGTATGCGATCTGGTCTACGAGGGTGAGGGGCCGGCCCTGCTCAACACTGCGGGGGACGGCATCGTCGTGCCTCCGTTCGGTCTGTTCGGCGCCACCGACGGCCTGCCGCATCACTACAAGATCGTTTCTGACGGCACAGAACGGGTGCTGGGGTCGAAAGAAGTGGGCGTTGTCGTTAGGCCCGGCGACCACATTGTGTGCCTGTCGTCCGGGGGTGGGGGGTACGGCCAGCCGGAGGTTCGGGACAAAGACGCGTCGATGTGGGACTTGAAGAACGGGTATGTGACCCGCTAAGGCATCGGGGCGATTGACAGACTGGCCGCTGTGCTTCCATCCGAGTGTGCCAACCCTCGCGGATCTCCGTCGGCCGCATCCGGCTCGCATCGCCTGGACTGACGGAGCTGAAGGGTCTAAACAGACCGTGTCGCGTACTTGACGTGGGGAATTATTGAATTGGCAGAACACGAACGAAAATAAGCTGCTTCAGCCTTAATGGTCGGCCTGAAGCCGATTTCGCCCAATTTTTGCTAGGATGAGGGAGAGGGATCCTCCGCGCCGGGACCCCAGGTCGTGCCGAAGTCGAATCTGGCCGCCAGTTGCCCCGTGAAGGTGCTGGCGTCCTGCAGCGCTAGGTAGACGGCACAGGGGCCAACGACGCTGGGGTCCACACGCAGGTGCCAGTCGCGCTGTGTCCACGGGATTGCGGCGGAACCTTCGCTGCGCAGGGGGCCGGGGCTCAGTATGTTGACGGCGATGTTGTAGTCCCGTACCTCGTCGGCCAGGCAGAGGCTGAACATGTGGACAGCCGCCTTGCTGGCGCTGTAGAGGACACCGCCGCCCTGGCTGGGGTCGGTGGCCATCCTGGAGCCAAGGTTGATGATGCTGCCGTGCCGCTGCTCCATCATTATCGGGAGCACCGCACGGCTGCAGTGGAAGGGGCCGGTCGCGTTGATACGCATCACCTGGTCCCAGCGGGCCGCATCGATTTCCATGATCGACTCACCAAGCACCATTGCGCCGGCGTTGTTGAACAGTACGTCGATCCTGCCGAAACGGTCCATTGCCTGTCGGACCATCTCATTGACCTGCGATTCATCTGTCACGTCGCAGTCGACGGCGAGCACGCCCCCGCCGGCGCTGGTGATTTCTGCGACCGTTTCCTGGAGGGTTCCCGCCAAGCCAGTTGGGGACTGGCTGCGCGCGCAAATAACCACGCTGGCGCCTTCACTGGCGTACTCCTTGGCTATGGCCCTACCTAGTCCCCGGCTGGCGCCGGTTACCACTGCGACCATTCCGTCCATTTGACCCATAGTCGGCCTGCCTACAAGATTTTGGAACTCGAGACTTATTTCATTCATGGGAGAATAGAACAGGGCGCGCCAAGTTTGGTTCCTCAGGTGGCCTGGCCGCCGTCCATTTCAATACACTGCCCCACGATGAACTCGGCGTCCTTGCTGCACAGCCACGCAATGACGTTGCCTATTTCTTCCGGAGTACCGGCCCGGCCCAAGGGGATTGTTTGGAGGCGGTCGTGCCACTCCTGGATGCGGGGAAATCCATAGAGCGAGTCATTACGTGCGGTATCAGTCGTGCCGGGACTGACAGCATTGACTCTGATGCCGTGGGGCGCAAGGGCGCGGCCTGCCTTTGTGGTGAATGTGTAAAGGGCACCGCTGGCGACGGCGTAGGCCAAATCAGCAGCGCGGGCGATCTTGGCCTCAACTGAGATGACGTTAACCACGCTGCCTCCGCCGCCCTGCTTGAGAATCTCCCTGACTACAGCCTGGGTGCAGAGAAAGGCTCCGGTAACCTTGATGTCGAGCACGCCCCGCCAGGCGTCTTCGGACAGGTCCTGAAGCTGTGCCCAAGCTGCCAGCCTGGGGGCGCTGGCGTTGTTCACAAGGATGTCGACCCGCCCGAACCGTTCCACTGTCCGGTCCACCATGTCCTGAACCTGGTCGCCATCGGTGACGTTCGCGACCAGTGCGAGGGACCCCCGGCCCATCTCCGCAATTTCCTGGGCAACGCTGTCGACGTCGCGCCAGCCTGCAGACTGCTCGTCCTGCGGGAAGGAGGATGGATCACGTCCGGTGCCGGCCACTACCACGCTGGCACCTTCACGAGCCAGAGCCAGCGCGGCGGCGCGCCCGATACCCCGCATGCGGCCTGCGCCGGTTACGATGGCCACCTGTCCGTTCAGCTTATCCATGCAACCCCAAGGTCCAGATTGATTGCAAGTCCCAAGAACCAACCGGCGATTGACCTGCCTGCGATGGTTGTACCACCCGCCATGTCGGTCCGGCAACCTTTCAGTCTAGGCCCACTCTGTGTCCCGGGTCGGATGCAACTCTTTTTCTTCGTAGGTTTGACGGTCGCGGGGCCCTTCAACAGCTAGCGGAATGCTTTGAACTACTGGACCTCCAAAAAATATCGGTGTCCCTTGGTGTTGGCACTGCAGTTTAATGCAAGTCAGAGTACCAAGCCTGCAATGGGCTTTTATTTGCTGGATATTCAAATATGAATTTAACGTGAATTGATAACAAAGGCATTCCAACAAGGGACAGGTAGAGTGCAATGACGCTTTTCGGGCTGGGTAGCGTTTGACGTATTCTATTTGGACGAAGAGGGCCGGGAATCAGAGAACCGGAGGGATGTTGACCGATGTCAGCCCTCCATGAAAGTACTGGCAACGCCCTATCACTTCCCTCTTTTCCCGAGGGATGGTACTTCGTGGCAAGCCGTAAGGCAGTACTCAAAGCCGGGCTTATCCAGAAGACTTGGATGGGAGAGAACGTCGTCGCCTGGAGCGACGAAAACGGACGTATTTGCGTAGCCGAAGCCTTTTGCCCGCATCTCGGCTCAGACCTGAGCCCCGCGGCAGGAGGACGCATACGCGTTGGCCGTCTTGTCTGTCCATTTCATGGGTTCGAGTACGATGTAACCGGACGGTGCGTTGCAACTCCCTAGTATTACAACGACGCTTCCATAATCTAGTCAGTTTTTGGTCGGAAATCGCTTCACGGAATGCAAGGCCACAAAGCTGTCGAGCGCGTGGTCGGGTCGCCATGAAGAGGTGCTCGAGGTCCCTTTCCTGGGAACTGTCGTTGTAATACTAGCAGCCCGTCCGAGAAACGGGGTTGGTGAGCCGTTGGGGGTATGATGGTACGGAGCATCAGACGATCGGAGCGGTCAATGAGCAAGACCTACCTTCCCTACGACCCGGACCAGCAGTTGCTGCTGCCGGCGGCCCTCCAGGAATGGCTGCCGCCGGAGCACTTGGCCTACTTCATCTCCGACGTTGCGGACCAGTTGGACCTCTCGGACATCACCGCCCGCTACGAGCAGGAGAGGCGGGGCGGCCCGCCCTACCATCCCAGGATGATGGTGAAGGTGCTGCTCTACGGCTACTGCACCGGCGTGGCCTCCTCACGTCGCATCGCCCAGAGGCTGCACGAGGACATCGCCTACCGGGTGCTGGCGGCGAACAACACGCCGGACTTCCGCACCGTCTCCGACTTCCGAAAGGACCATCTGGAGGCGTTGGGGGAATTGTTCCTGCAGGTGCTGGAGTTGTGCCAGCAGGCAGGACTGGTAAAGCTGGGGCACGTGGCGCTGGACGGGACCAAGGTGAGGGCCAATGCCTCAAAGCACAAGGCGATGAGCTACGGGCGGATGAAGGAGAAGGAAGCGCGGTTGCAGGCCGAGGTGGACGAGTTGCTCCGCAAGGCGCAGGAGGTGGACGAGGAGGAGGACCGCCGGTACGGGAAGGACAGGCGTGGGGATGAGTTGCCGGAGGAACTGGCCTTCCGGGAGGGACGGTTGCGGAAGATAAGGGAGGCCAAGGCGGCGCTGGAGGCCGAGGCCCTGGCGGATGCGGAGCAGGCTGAGTCCGAGGGACGCAATCATCTCGGGGTGCCTGATGACAAGGCGCAGCGGAACTTCACCGACCCGGACTCCCGGATCATGCCCGGCCCGGGAGGGAGGGACTTCCAGCAGTCCTACAACTGCCAGGCGGTGGTGGACAGCGAGCATCAGGTGATCGTGGCGGCCTGTGCCACCGATCAGCCCTCGGACAAGGATCAGGCCGTGAGCATGATTGAGGAGGCCATCCTGAACGTGGGCACAGTCCCAAAGGAAGTCTCCGCCGACGCCGGATACTACTCGGCCAAGGCGGTGGAGGAACTCTACGCCCTGGGAGTGGACCCGTTCGTCGCGCCGGAGAGGACCCGCCACGGCTGGGTGCCGCCACCGGCGCCCCGTGGCCGCATACCGAAGGGGCTGTCAGCCAAGGACCGGATGCGGCGCAAGCTGCGGACGAAACGGGGCAGGGAACGCTACGCGCTTCGGATGGAGACGGTGGAACCGGTATTCGGGCAGATCAAGCAGGGCCGGGGCTTCCGGCAGTTCCTGCTGCGGGGTCTGGCTAAGGTGAACCGGGAGTGGCTGATCATCTGCGCCGGCCACAACCTGCTGAAGCTGTTCCGGTATGGGGCCGGGATGTTCGTCAAGGCGAGGGGAAAGGGCGCCACTGGGAACGACAGGGAGACGCGCCGGTCCATGGGCAGTGGGATTTTCAAGCGACAATCCGCAGGTGCCTACCCGCACCCCGCCAGAACCGTTGTCGCAGGGTAGTCCCGGCTGACCGACACCGCCAGTCGGTCAATCCTCAGACGGGCTGCTAGCCGACCCGCCCAGGAATGCGAGGTTGCGAGTCTTTGAAACACGAGAGGTGCTCGACCTGATCTTCGTGTGGGGGGGAATGGAGGGACGCGAGCCGCAATGGAGCCTCCCTGCAGAGCCACCAGAGCAGGCCGGATGGAGCAATTTCGAAATCAGGACCATGCGCTTCCCTGGCCATCCCCAGGAGACTACGGAAAATTCGGTAGACCTGTCCCACCTGCGGTACGTCCATGGGTACGACAGTGTGAACCGGGTTGCGCCAGTTTCAATCAATGGACCCTGCCTCGAGAGTCGTTTCGACTTCGTTAGCACCCGCCGCGTCGCCAAAATGGCAAAGTTCAACCTTGACATCTCCGCCAACACTCGGGTCTTTGGGCTGGGCTACTCCTTCGTGGAAATCCGAGAGCGCTCTATAGGAATAGATATGCGCCTCTGGGTGCTGGCGACGCCAGTGGACGGGAAGCTTATCGACCTGTCGCTAGTCTCGCAGGTCAGAGAGATTCGGAAACCGCAAAGGCGGATTGCTGGCTTGGGGTTCATGCCTGTTGGGCTGCGGGCGACCATCATTAACAAGTTCATGTCCGCCTTCAAAAAGGGGGATGTCCTTCAGGATGTAATCATATGGAGCAGCAAGAAGTACCAGAACCGCCCGAGTCTCTGCCGTTCCGATGGCGAGATCATGCCTTTCAGAGTCTACTGCGCCCAGTTCTATCCCGATGGGAATGAAACTGTGAACCATCTTCAGATTGCCTCTGGTGCTGCTGTGCGATGAACGGTCGAACCGTGTGCGAGTCCGCGGGATCTATGTCTGTCGCAGTCAAGGTTCTGCATTGATGGACTTTTGGAGTTACGAGTTTCCTTGGCGATGTCAGTTGTTTGCAGCGCAGAGTATTTCCGCTAGTGAGTAACCGTTCAACTACCAGCGCTGAATGGGTTGCGCAGAGAACCGGAAGAGTCGTATCGGCAATGAAGCGTACTGTTGGTGCCCAAAGAGACGGGTGCCGTCGAACACGGCTTTCCAAGATCTAAGGGTATGCCATGAGTAAGGTACTGGGTTGGCTGAGCTGGCTCGACCATATGTAACACTCCTTGTCCTCCTCCTCATCACTGTTGTGCTGGCCGCCGGAGCAACGCGGCGGGCACCACCACCGGAGACCAGGGCTACTCTTCCCGAAGGCGGCCCCGTCGCCGAAGCCTTGGAAGAGCTAGGTGAATTCTTCGGCGACTCCGGCGAAGCCAATGTGGTTACGCTCATTTTCCGCGGAGAAGCACTCACGTCCGATGGGCTCTCCCAGACGGACAGCCTGATCGATGACATCGTCAGCGACCTAGCGTGGCAGCCTTGCTGCCGTCTGCCAGGCCGAGATCGACTCTGTCCGTGGTCCTCCGGAGTTACAGGCGGCGCTGGATGCGTTAACTGGAACCGACACGGATGGCGTGCCAGCCGCGATAGCCACAATCCGTCTGCGCGACACCGGCGACGAGCGAATTGAGCAGGCCGAAAGGAGAATAGACCAGCTTGCGACCGAGGATGAGGGTCCGCTGCGAGTGAGCAGCGTTTCGTTTGTCGTCATTGAGGATGAATACAAGAAAGCCACCGAAGAGGGGATGGAGCCTCTTATTGGACTGTCGTTCCTGCTGATCGCGGCGCTGATTCTGCTTTTCCTGCGCACGATCTCAGATCTGGTCCTCACGCTTGTGGGGCTACTGATGGCTATGATCTGGATCGTAGGTACGGAGGGCTGGCTCGGTCCGGACGCGCTGGGTCTTACCGGCCCCCCAAATTCCCTCACGGTGGTGGTACCGATCATCGTGATCAGCTTGACAGTGGACTACGCGATTCAGATGGTATCTCACTACCGCGAGCAGCGCGCGGCTGGGGAACCAGTACTGGGAGCCGTCCGCACAGGGCTGAGAAACGTTACCATCCCATTGGCGCTGGCCGCAGTTACGACAGTAGCGAGCCTGCTAGCGAACCTCTTCTCCCCTATCGAGATAGTTTTCGACTTCGGCATCATCGCCGGACTGGGAGTGGCGATGAGCCTGATATTGATGATGACGCTGGTTCCGGCAGGCCGGACGATCATTGACCGAAGGCGAGAGGCACGAGGCACGTTGGGAAGCCCCCGCCCAATCGCCAATGCTTTGCCCGGCGTGAGGCGGCTGGCTGAGATGCTGGGAAGAGGGGTCACACGAAGGCCTGCGCCATTTCTCGTCCCCGTGGCGGCGGTGACGATTGGCCTGGGGTTTGCGGCAACCGATCCCGAGTCGGAATTCAGCCTCCGCGACATCCTGCCAAGGGGTGGGAGGGTTATGGAGGATTTGAACACCCTCGATGCCGCGGTAGGCGGATCAACGGAGGTGGTCAGTGTACTGGTTAAGGCTGAAGCTACGGAGACCCGCACGCTTCTGAACCTCCGCGACCTCACATCCGCATTCGAGGATGAAACGCGCCGTCCACCTGCAGCAGCAGGACCGATCCAGGCATCGTTCGATTTGGTCGCCCACGACTGGATCGATGACAGCGGAGAGCCTGGCGACAAGTACGACCCGGAACTAGCCGCTCTATTCAGGGAAGCCTCCGCTGGGGTGCAACTCGAAGCGGAGCTGATGCAGGAGTTCCTCGACAAGCTCGAGACGAGGGACCCCGAAATTGCTACCCTCCTGGTCAACAACCCGGAAGGCATCGATGCGGTTCTCCTCCAATTTCCAGCTTACTCGGGTGATCGAACGCATACGAGATCGCTTCAGCAGGACATTGAGACACTCTAGTTTGGCGACAGCGACACAATCACCGCGACTTCGGAGAGCATCATCTCGGTCACGGTTACGGACTCCGTAGCCGAGCGGCAGACCGAATCCATCAGCACAACCATCGCGGCGGCCTTGATCGTTCTTGCCGTCTTCTTCTGGGTTACGGTACGCCAGCCCGCGCTGGCCTTCATCGCGGTAGGACCGATTGTTCTGGTACTCATCTGGGTGCTCGGCACCATGGCGCTGCTCGGGATTCCCTACACCATCATCACGTCAATAATCACCGCGCTGTCAATCGGGATCGGAGTGGACTACACCATCCACATGATTCACCGGTATCGCGAGGAGTACACACTGGACCGAGATCCGGAGAGGGCGGCGATCCAGACCCTCTCGATCACTGGTTCGGCTCTGTTGGGCTCTGCGATGACCACGGCGCTGGGGCTCGGGGTGCTCGTCGTGTCGCCCCTCGCTGCTTCCCAGCAGTTCGGCATCACGGCGGCGATTACGATCGCCTATTCGCTGATAGTCTCCATCGTGGTGGTTCCGCCTGCGATGACGGTTTGGGACGCCTACCAGAATATGCAGTTGCGCTCCAACGTGCGGCGCTGGGCGGATGAGCTCGACGAAGCTATCGAAGCCGTGCAAAGGCGTCAGGGCCAAGAACACGAGCCGCCCTAGACCCAGCCCGGAAGGCGTGATGCTATCCTGAGCCATTAAGGGTGTGGGCACTCCCGTTCGAGGAGCGCATGCCTCCACCCGACCTCACCGGCCCCTGGGCCGCCGCATCCGGTGGTGATGAGTTTCCTGCCCGGCGTGTTTGTGGTTGCAACAGGCGTGGGGGAAAACGGGGCCTCTGGCGCGCAGCTCGCGCCTCCGTTCGGCAACGTGGAACTTCAGCTTCCGGTTCGGTTTCATGGAAGGCAATGGATTGAACCGGAGCTGGTAGTTCGCGGGAGATACCGTAATGGTGAAGTAATGGGCCACCATAAGCACGTTTACAGCCAGTTGCAGATCCATCCACAGCGAGCCTAGACATGTATGAGTGCCCAGCCCGTGTGGAGCGTACCCAGGACTAAGGTGCTCATTGCGTGGGGGAGAATAGCGGTCAATGTCAAATTTCAGAGGGCCGGGGAAGACCTGTTCCATGTAGTGAGAGGGCGTCTGGGCAATGACGATATGCGAGCCCACCGGCAGTTCGTAATCTTCGACGACACAGGTGTTCATCACATTTCGCATAGACATTGGGACGATGGGATAGAGGCGCAGGCACTCCATTAGGAATCGGTGAGTGACGTCTATCGCGGATAGCGTGAACTCCGCCCCATCCGGGTCGCCGTTTTCGAACAGGGCATCAGCCTCGCCCTGAATTCTGGAGTAGAGCTCCGGTTGCGATGCCATGGCGTACAACGCGAAGCTGAAGGCATCCCCAAGGTACACGCTGGCGATAAGTGCCGCTGAAAGCGCGAAACGCAGGTTAGACTCCGGCACGAACTGGGGATCGCTGGCGTGCAGGCTCAGGATGTCGTCCGCTAGGTCACGCGGAGTGTCGGCACGCTGGGCCGGGCGTATGGACACTCTGGACTCGTTCCAGCAAGGTGTCGACGGCTCTCGCGCGGCGCCTCATTCCGGGGGTCTTCAGCATGAATTTAGTCAGGACCTTTACGATGTGGGTGAGAAGTGCCCGTTCCTTGTACTTCATCAAATCGTCGATGATGTCCTGCGAATCCACGCTTACAGAAAGCGGCGAAATTTGCGCATTGATCATTCGGCGACTCATGCTAGTCTCTGGATAGGTGTCTCCAACCTGCCAATCCGCCATGTATTTCCGGGCGTGATGGTAGAGCTGGTTAGCGGCCCCATCAGCCTTCCCCGGGAATACGCTGCCGACATGGACTTGCGCAGCCGAAAATGATCTGCTCCGTCCAAGGAAGGCAAGACTCCCGACGCGCCATAGACTTTCTCAAAGTCAGAGAAATAGTCCTTGGACCTGAGGTACATGCGGCCCCTGCGATGCACCCAGTGGTTTGTTTCAGGGCCAGCCAGGAAAATCATCGGCTGGGCAAACGGAGGACGGATCTCAAACACTGGACCATATTCCTGCGTGATGTCCGCGAAGAGGGCCGGCACGTTGCCATCGCGAACGTGGGGATTGAGCACCAACTTACGCAGGGGTACGGTTGGGATCTTCTTGGTGAAGGCCGAGCGCGTGAGCAACGGCCCGGCCAGATTCTGGGGGACCGCGGCAGCTATGGACCGCCCGATCAAGTCCATTCTGCAAACGAAATCTATTCGCTCTTCTGCTGCGTCATCAAGTTGGAACATAAAGCGAAATACGTTGCAGGTATTGACGAGGCAGATAATTATGATGTCTCTGGGTTCAGGAATTTCGTTGTTGAAGATGACATTGCTTATGCGGTTCTTGACGAATTGGAGTCGGGAACCATCCTGAGATCCGCCGAAAGATCCAACCTGGCTCACTGTACGGGCCAGCGTATAGAAATCCCCTTCGGGGCGTTCCAGAATCTTCAGGTCAACCAAGCGGTCAAGAGTCAAATCAATGATCTGCTCCGCATGTGGAGCCAGCTTTTCGATCCAATATTGAGCGTTTCGTTGTACCGGTTCCTGCGCAATTTCCTTCAGAATAGGGTCCAATGCTGGATTGTCCGTTTCTGTCCGGTCCAGAAGGAACAGGGACTGCATATCAGTATCGATGCGGGAATTCAGCGAAAGTTCAGCGAGCGCGGCACCGATTACAGCGCAGTTCAAATCCCAGCCGGGTACCTGATGAAAGTAGCCGTTCTCTTCGTTGAGGAGCATCAGAACGAGTTCTTCCGGCAAGCTCAGCGTATGAGTCGTCACAGAATTTGTTAAAAGACTCATTGCTCCTCGTCTCCCCAAAGCGTGTGGGCGCGAAATTCACACTAGTTTTACCGCAAAAGGGGAGAGTATTCCCTTCAGGTGACGACGAGGACGAGCGACTAAGGAGTTGCCCCTGGACTCGCTGACACTTCGCAATCCCGAAATGCACCTGGTCCGTGATCTCGGAGTCGAAATCGTGAGCGTAAATCCGCCCCCGGTGCTTAACGCTGTAGCCAAACTTGGTTTCGATCCGGTAGGCCCCGAATTTTCATCAACCGCGCGACGAGGCGATACGCCAGGGAATACCAGAGGTCACCAAAGCAGCGAAGGGGATTGGACTGCCCTCATCCCACGGGCGGGTCGACTGGGTTCGTATTCCCCCTGATCACGGCTAACATAAGGAAGTTCCCCCGGCTTCCCAATGGTGTCCACGGGGGCGGATTTTCAACGTTCCGATACTTTCCGGTTCTTTTCGCCGGTAGCGGGGATTGAGTCGACAGCCATGATTGCCGATTCCAGGGACGTCTCGTTGATGCGTTCACGGTGCTCAAGGAGGCCCTGGATGCTTTTGTGGGACCTAAGAGAGTGTTGGGTCTCGTTAGCCAGCGAATTTATGATTCGGGTGTTCTGTGTTCATGCTCAAGGTGTAAGGTGGCAGGATGATTGCGCACTCCCTCGGGGGTGATCAAAAGCTGAGCGAAGTACTTATTCATGTATGGAGGGATTCTTCGCGTTGCTGAGAGGGAGGGGCCACTGCTTTTGTTTTGCATTCCGCTGGTGTGAGAGGGGCGGAGACTGCGTTTCTTTTCCGCCGAGACTGCAAAATTGGGTCAGAGCGGCGATCTGAATTTCTCATCCAGTGTGCCGTTGATTAATTTCAGTCCCGTGGCGCACGAAACTCGCTGTAGTTGGGTTGAGGTGGTTTCCTTCAGGCCCAGCGTCCTTCGGGATGTTCTTCCCCGATTCTGAAGGGGATGTCCCTCGTTGGCGACGATCTGGCTGCACTACAGGCCTCAATACCCGATGGTACAATGCCGGTTGCGTCGGTCGCGCCAACAACTCGCCTGTTCGCCCAGCAGGGAGATGGCCATTGGTGCCGGAAATTCGCCGCAGACTTGCCACGACACATGGGTGTAGGGCAAATCGACAATGATGACGAATGTCTGCGTTGATGACCCGCCTCGGTACACGCCGATAGGTTTAGTGGAAAACTGACGCGCCTGAGACGTATTGGAATCGCGCCTAGTGTGGTGGTTGATTCCCATTTCCAATTTGCGGAGCATGAAATGGCACAACTGGAACTGCCCTCCGGAAACGAGATAGAAATCGCAGACCTGCTTTTTGGTTTCGTAAGGGACGAGGTTGTCCCTGGCACGGGATTGACTGCAGAGGCTGTATTCCGGCATCTGGGTGAACTCGTCGAGGAGTTCGATCCGGTAAACCGGTCCTTGCTAGAGCGCCGTGTCGAGGTTCAACAGCAAATCGACGGTTACTATCGTGAAAAGCGGGCGAATGGATGGCGGCCCTCGCCGGAGACTCAAGAACAGGATGCGGTAGAGTTTGAGCAGTTCCTGATAGGCATCGGTTACCTGCAACCCGATAGTCCGGTTAATTTCGAGATGACCACACCGCGGCTCGACTCGGATATGGACCAGAACGGCCCGGAGCTGGTTACGCCCGTATCAAATGCGAGCATGGCTGTGGGTGGCGCCAACGCCCGGTGGGGTAGCCTGTACGACGCCTACTTCCTCAGCGACGTTCATCCTGAAATCGATCGCCAAGACCAGCGGCCGGCCCGATTGAGGATGGTGGTAGAGGAGACCAACGCCTTCTTCGACCAGCACGTCGCTCAGTGGGAGGGAGCCACCGGATTTGGCGATATCCGGTCGTTTTCGGTTGGTGAGACCAGCAATGGCCGGTACGAACTGGTGGGCGATACCGGCAGCGGCGAAGCCCGACTGAGCGATCCAACGAAGTTCTACGGGTTCAATCTAAACGAGCAAGGCGACCTGGACGAGTTTTACTTCGATGACAACGGGCTTCGAATCCTCTTCCAGCTCTATGGTGGCGGCAAGGTAAACGAGGAAAACGGACAGTTCCGTGACGTCTTTGTCGAGTCGGCCATTACCAACATAGTCGACTTCGAGGACGCGGTGGCCGTGGTGGACGCCGAAGATCTAGTCGAGTCGTTGCGCAACTATCTCGGACTAATCCGCGGAGATCTGGTGGGTCACGGTTCCCGAGGCAACCGCAAGGCATTGAACTCCGACAGGACTTGCACCGGCGCGGACGGGCAGCCGAAGACCCTGAAGGCCACCAGCCTGATGTCAGTCCGGAATGTTTCGCTGCATATGTACACTGGTATAGTGAAGGTTGGTGGGCAGGAAGTTCCCGAGCGGATGGTCGGGCTTTTTCTGACTACGTTGATCGCCACGAGCCATGACAAGGGCTCCAATGGCGAGCCCCGGGCTGATGGTTCCGGAGACTTGCCGGTTCGTGGCCCTAACAGCAGCCTGGGAATGGTCTATCAAGTAACTCCCAAGCTGCAGACCGCCGATGAAGTGGCGGAACAGGTGCGGCTCTTCGAGGCCATCGAGTCCCGCCTGGAACTGACCCCGGGCTGCATTTTGATAGGCATCATGAACGAAGAACTGGGAATGACGCTGCAGCTATCGGAAGCACTTCGGGCGGCGCAGGGACGGACGTTCTTCACCAACACGGGCTTCCTTGACCGTACCGGTTCGCAGATCAGGGCACAAATGCATGCGGGGCCAGTGGATCTGCGGGACGACCTGACGCAAGAGACTTTCAACATCAGTTACGAGCGGCACAATGTGGACGTGAGTCTTCACGCCGGAGTACATCGCCACGGCAAGGTGGGCAAGGGAATGCAGGTGCGGAATCGCGCCATGGCCGAGATGCTGGAGCGCAAGATTGACCACCCGCGAACCGGCGGAAACACTGCCTGGGTGCCGGCGCCATATCCGAGCGACCTGCACTCGATGCACTACCATATGGTCGATGTAGATGAGGTGCAGAGAGTGATGCTGGACTCTCCGGCCCTCAATATAGGCCGGGTGTCGCTGTTGTCTTTCCCGGTTCTCAAGGAAGAAAAGGTCGCCGATCCTCAGCGCAAGGCGGACCTGACTCTTCGTTATGCGCATAGCATGGTGGCGTACGTGGAACCGTGGGTGCAGCGGGGGATCGGTTGCAGCGGAGTGCCCAACTTCGACCAGATCGAGGAGATGAAGGACCGGGCGACCGAGCGCATTGACGGCGCTGTCCTTGCCAACTGGCGGCTGCACGGGGTGATCAGTCAGTCGGACGTGGAGCAGGCGATCATCGGTGCTGCCGAAGTCGTCGACCGTCAGAGCGCAGGTGCGGCGGGATACGAGCCGATGGTAGATACGCCCGAAAAGCGCGCGGCATTGCTGAATAACCCGGCAATAGTGGCGGTGCTGGAAATCATTGATGACGCGCTCTCTTCCCCCAGCGCTTACGTAGAACCGGCGCTTTTCCGCAACAGGCTGGCGGTGAAAGCGGCGGCAGGTGCCTGACCTGCCTGCCGCCGTGCAAGCTAATGGTTAAGAAACTATCGTCAAAGCCTGCAAGAGTGATGGTTTATATCAAGTAGTTCCCGGTAACCCAGGTTGTATTCGCGTAGTTCCCGGACCGGGCGCCGACTCCTTTGGCGAGACCGGCGGCCTGACCTGTCCGGGAGTAGCCCCTCAGGGGTGATTGACCCCACGGAGCGGCAGCACACTGGAGGAGGGCGCATGCCCCGCTCCGCTTGAGAGCGGAATGCTCTGCCGGCCGCCGGCCCCGGCATTGAAGGGGCGACCGGAGAGGGAAGCCCGGTGGCCTTGGCCCAGTGAATGCCCACAGACGTCCGGTGGGGCGGGACAGGCGCGCAGCCGGGTAGCTGCTCCCACCCCGTTATTGGAGGCCCTGCGTATGGGCGAAGAAATTGTTAATGAATCATGCGGATGTACCTTCCTCGGTTAACCAGCTGGCCCTGAACCACTAGGGGAGCACTCCCGTTTCCCTGAGCAGCCGTTGAGTGCCTTCGAGGTCCGACAGGTCTTTGAGCGGGATGCTGGGATGGTCTATTTCCTCCAGCGGCACAATGACGTGAGGAACCCTTACTCCTTCCACCAGAGGGTATTCAAAGGTCTGACCGGCGAAGTATTGCTGACCGGCCCGAGACAACAAGAACTCGAGGAATCTCTCTGCCGCAATCCGGTTGTCCGAACTGGACAATATACCGGCCCCCGCCACCATGATCGTGGCTCCCGGACCACCTGCACGAGGGTGGTAGTTTCGGGCCGGGAAGTTCTCTCCTTCCTCCGCCAGGAAGCGAAACAGGTAGTAGTGGTTGACCAGACCGACATCGATCTCACCGGCAGCTACGGCAGCAACCTGGGGAGTATTCTTGGGGTATATGGTCGGGTTGTTAGCATGCATTCCTCTCAACCATTCGCCCGTCCTTTCTTCACCCCAAATGGCTCGCATTGCGGTCACCATCGTCTGGAACGAAGCATTGGTGGGAGCCCAGCCGATGCGGTCCTTCCATTCCGGGCCAACGAAGTCCCAGACATCGTCAGGCAATTCCTCCTCGCTTACGCGTTCCGGGTTGTAGACCACCGTGCGGGCCCGCCCTGAGAGTCCGACCCACAGGCCCTGAGGGGAACGGGCCCACTCAGGCACGCGGCTCAGCACCCGGTCGGGAAGGGGAGACAGCATGCCTTCCACGGCTCCCAGACCCCCGGGGTCCTGGGCGAAGAAGACATCGGCTGGGGAGTTGCCGCCCTCTTCCAGCAGCGTAGCCGCCAGCTGAGAGGTACCGGCGTACTTGACCTCGACCGGAATTCCCGTGGCCTGGCTGAATTGCTGAATCACCGCATCAACCAGCGACTCGCTGCGACCGGAGTACACCACCAACGGCTCCGAATCGGTGGCCTGCAGGGCTGACTGTGCTGCCAAGGTCTCGGCGATGGCAGTCTCCACTTCCTCCAGTGATACTCCGGGAGCCACTGCGGACTCAACGGCGGACTGCACCATCGCTTCAACTTCCGCTGCCGACAGGTCCATCCGTCCAGAGTCGGCCGCGGCCCTTTCGATCGCTGCTTCGATCGTGGCCTGCAGCTGTTCCTCGGTAACGGAGGGTGCGGAAGCCTCAGGTGGTACCGACTGGGAGACCGCCTCCTGGATGATGGAACGCAGTGCGGCGGTGTCGAAGGGTGTCGGGGTCGGTTGAGGCGTGGGTGGCACCGGAGTGGCCGCACTGTCGCAAGCACTGATTGCAGTCAGCAGTGCCAAGATACACGAACCCAGAATTGCGATGCGGAAAATCTGCTGCATGATGCACTACCTCCGTTTCCCGGTACATTTGATTTATCAGAATTTGCAGTACATAGTTATATATGTGTTATGTATTCCCTTCATTATTGCTGCAGTTAGCACGAAGTATATCCATTGCAGTGGCAGTGTCAATAGATAAGGAGATATGAAATATATATTGGTTCTCTCAATGTGTGCGGCGGTGAGCAGCGTCTTGATGCGCAAATCGTGTTGACATAATATTCACTTGGCTGCGGGTAGCTGTTAAGATTGAACCGCAGTATGGCATTGGGTATCCCTTCCAGGACAGGCGACGAAAAGATGACCCAGCCGGCGAAAGGCAATATCATCCCCGGAATGCGCTACTTCGATGCGCCGGCAGCCATCGACTGGCTATGCGACGCTTTCGGTTTTTCCAAGCATCTGGTGGTGCCTGACGACAGCGGCGGTATCGCCCACGCCGAGCTCACGCTGGGCAACGGCATGATCATGCTGGGGTCAGTGCGCACTCCCGATGAGGGCGACGGACTGGTCAAGAACCCAAGGGAATCCGGGACCAACACCCAGGCCCCCTACATATACATTGAAGAGATCGACGATCACTACCGCCACGCCGTTGAAGCGAGGGCAGAGATAGTCTACGAGATTGCCGACCAACACTACGGCGGCCGCCTCTACACGGCACGCGACCCTGAGGGGTATCTATGGAATTTCGGGTCGTACAACCCCTGGGCGTAGCCCGGACATTCCTCAGCCGGAGACTTTATGCCGCCAGAACTGGAATTCATTCGCCAGCTGAACATTAACGAGGCCGTAAACCAGCTTCGTCCGGCTGCCGTGTTTAGCGTTGGCGTAGGGATATATGCGGTTGTCATTTTTAATCTCTATCGGTTCATGTCCAGGCGGGACATATTCAACCTCGACCTGTCGAAGTACGAAGAGTCCAATCATCCCTTTCTGAGCAAGACGCTTCACCTTCTCTTCTATCTAGCCAAGTACATTTTGCTATTTCCCCTGTTTGCCTTTGCCTGGTTCGGTATATTGGTGGTGATGGTGGCTTTCCTGTCCAAGACCAGGGAAGTGGACGACCTGCTTCTGATCGCCATGGCGGTGTTGACCTCCGTGCGGGTCACCTCCTACTACACCGAGGACCTGTCGCGGGACATCGCCAAGATGCTGCCGTTCGCCCTCCTTGGCATATTCCTGATCGACCTGCGCTACTTTGACGTAGACACGTCGCTGGCGCTGCTAGACAGAGTTGGGGCCGAGAGGAGCAGCATTGTCTACTACTGGCTGTTCATCGTCCTGATGGAGTTTGTGCTGCGCGTAACCGAGCCGTACTTCAAGGCGTTATACAACAGCATAAGGAACCCCCGACGGGCAACGAGAGAGCCGGCGAAGGCGCCGAGCGCGCCGAGCGCTGCCGAGGCAGAACCATCGGATGACTAATGTTGATTCACCTTCACAAGGAGTTGATTCAGTGCTAATTGTTGATTCACAGATACACATTTGGGGCAGCAATCTGCCCGCGAACCCGGCGCACCGGCAGATAACGTCTTACACAGCCGAGGACGTGCTGCGAGATATGGACGAGGCGGGCGTGGACGCGGCTGTCATCCATCCGCCCGGTTGGGACCCGGGAGCGGACGACATGGCAGTGGAGGCGGCGCGCCAATACCCCAACCGCTTCTCCATCCTTGGCAAGTTCCCTCTGGATGAACCGGCCAGCCGCGACCTGATCCACGGCTGGAAGGACCAGCCAGGGATGCTCGGACTACGGTTCACGTTCCTGCAGGAGCATCAGCAGTCCTGGCCCACCGACGGTACGATGGACTGGCTGTGGCCTGCGGCAGAGGAGGCGGGCCTTCCCGTGGGGCTTGCCTGCGGCGGCTTCCTGCCGGTGGTGGGCCAGGTGGCGGAGCGTTACCCGGGGTTGAAGCTCATTGTGGACCACATGGGGCGGGGCCAGCGGGTAACGGACGATGCCGCTTTCGAGACGTTGCCGGATCTGCTGGCACTGGCCAAGTACCCCAACGTGGCCTGCAAGGCTTCGGGAGCGCCCAGCTACTCCAGTGCGCCCTACCCATTCAGCAACATCCACGACTACTTGCACCAGGTCTTTGACGCCTTTGGTCCTGACCGCACCTTCTGGGGCACCGACATCACGCGGATGCCCTGCTCGTGGGGGGAGTGCGTCACCCTGTTCACGGAAGAGTTGCCCTGGCTGACCGGCGAGGACCTTGAGAAGGTAATGGGCCGGGCGCTCTGCAACTGGATAGGCTGGGACTTGCCTGGAAAATAGAGCAAGGGGCCAGGAAACACGAAAAGCGCTGGGAGCATCAGGCCGATAACCCCAGCGCTTTCTTTTTGTCTGGACCTGGTAAGTGTGCTAGATCTCCACAGGATGCCCGCTGATCATCCACTCCGCGTAGGAGCCGTCGTAGAGCCGCACGTTGTACCCGACCTGTTTCATGGCCAGGTATGGTAGGGAAGCGCGCAAGCCGCTACGACAATAAGCTATGACAGAGTCTTCCTTGCCGATGCCCACGGACGACAGCACGCTCTCCAGCCGCTCCGGCTCGATCAAGAGCCGTCCTTCCTGGCCGGCGAGTTCGCTCCATGCCAGGTGAATTGAGCCCGGTATGTGCCCCGGGCGTTGATCGATCTCAACCTCGCCGCGGTACTCCTCGGCTGAACGCGTGTCCAGCAGCTTGGCGCCGCCTGGGCTGGCGGCGTCATCTACGTATGCGCGGATTGTGGCCTTCACCTTTGGGGTGAAGGTGGCGGGTTCGGCTGATGCCGGTCTGTAGAGGACCTCGCGGCCCTGCTCCTTCCAGTGGTCGTAGAGCAGGTCCATGATGTGGATGTCTTCGCGCCCCAGATACTCCAGTATCCAGGCGTGCATAGCTGCGTTGCGGCCATCCTGGCCGTCGTAGAGGATAGGGGCCACATCGTCACCCAAGCCGGCGGCGCCGAACGTCCCGGCCATTTCGTCGGGCGTGAGAAAGCGCCCCTGGGCGTCCTGCAGCTTTTTCAGTGGAACACTGACGGCGCCCCGGAGGTGTCCCATCAAATAGCGCATGGCCGACCGGGGATCCACCAACAGATACCCGCGGCGGCCAATATTTTCTTCAACCCAATCGGCGGAGACGAAGGTTGCCATTAGCCAATCGCTTCGAAATCGGTGTTGACCTGGGTGGGGTTAACGACCGACTGGGTAACCGGTGATCCCTCCACGGCCAGCCGCCAGATCTCCCGCAGCGTGGCCTCGTCGGCGTCGGCGCGGACGTAGCACTTGGCGGAGATGTTGCCGTAACCGGGATTGCCCTCATCTTCGACGCCGGCCCACTTGCGGATATTGTCGAAGTAGCCCTCGACAGCAACCTCGAGGTCGTGGATGCGAACGCCCTGCTTTGTGGCGTTGACCACGAAACCCACGGTCATGCAGCTCCCGATGGCCGACAGCAACTGTTCGTGGGCGCTGGCAGCAACGTCGGTTGCTGTCAGGTCTCCGGGCTCATCCATGTCCACGGTGTGATTGCGCATGTACGCTCGGGCCTTCATGCCGCCCTGCCAGGCGACACGGGACTTCCACGGACCGGTGACCGCATTGAAGACTTCGGGGTCGCGGAATGATTCCAGCACTTCAGCCAGCTTTTCCCTGGGTAGCCCGTTCAGGTCTCGTTCCGGTTCCTGTGCCATTTCAACGCTCCTGTTTTCGTTAAGCTGGACGATTAATGAGTTTTGAATCTAGGCGTACTCGGCACGCAGGATGTGCGCGGCCTTAGTGATGGTCTTCATCTTCTCGATGGCGACCGCGTGGGTGTTGACGTTACGCTCGGCGAAAGTTCCAAAGCCGCAGTCCGGGTTGAGGTAGATCTTGTCGGGGGTGAAGTACTGCAGCAGTTCCTTTACGCGGGCCACGATCTGTTCCGGAGACTCGATCTCGTCGGTGCGCGGGTTGACCACGCCCAGGCCGATCTCTTTGTCGTTACTGTATTCCTTAAATACGTCCATCTCACCGGCCCGGGGAGTGGCGCACTCCAGCACCAGCCGGTCGATGTTCATCTGCACCAGGTAGGGAAGCATGGGGCCGTAGTTGCCCTGCAGCAGCACCTCTTCCTTGCGGCTCCAGTTGCCCCGGCAAACGTGCACGCCGGTCTTGATGCCGGTGATCCCGTCCAGCGTCTCGTTCATCAGCCTGACGGCCATCTCCAACTCGTCGGTCGGGTCGCGGCGGTTGGGCAGCGCGGCGCACATGAATGTCTCCGTGGTTTCCTCTCCAAACACCACCTGCGACAGCGTTGGCTCGTCTAGCTGCACGAAATCGCAGCCGGCGTCCCGCAGCGCGATGATTTCCTCCCTCAGCAGCGCCACCACGTCCCGCGCTAGGTCGTCGGGCGTGGGATACGCCTTGTCCGACAGCCCCTCGAACCAAGCCGAGCGAGTGAGCATATATGGGCCGGGTATGGGAACCATAACGGCCCGGTCGGTGTGTTCCTTGACGAAGGCCAGCTCGTCCAGCGCCAGGCCCTGCCGCTTGCTGACGTGCTCAATCGCGATGGGGCTCTTAATGGCGAATGCCGGAACGTCCAGGGCGCGCAGCACCTCTTCCATGCGGGCGCGGTCGGAGGAATAATCCAGCAGCTCCGAGACCTTCATCAGCTGCAGACCGTTCAACTTGTCCACGGCGAATGAGTAGAAATTATCGCGCCGCTGTTCACCGTCGCTGAGAATGTCTACCCCTGCCTCTTCTTGGGCCCGGATGCACTCCAGCACGTCGGCATCCGCAGTCTTGCTGAAGTCCGCGTAGGTCGACTCGCCGGCCTCCTTGCTGCGCAGGGCACGTACCAGTTCGTTGGAGCGGGGCCAGCTGCCCACCACGGTTACAGGGAACAGAGGAATGTTTGCCATAAGTCAACTCCCTGGGCGCTAAGCCCGGCCGGCCAAACCTGCCAGCAAATTCTACGCAAGATAATAGAGCGATTTTCTGTGAATCGTTCTTTGGAAGGTTATCTACCGGCCACTGTCGTGTCAACCTTGAAAGCTTGAATGGCCACGCTGGATTCGTTGGTTTGTGGGATTTGAGACATATTGCCCCAATCGGCACTGACATCCGACAGGCGATCCTGACAGCGAAGAGGTGCGCTGACGGTCCCCCTTTGCTGGATGAGTCACTGCCCGACTATCCGAACGTATTCGGGAAGTGTCAGCCCATTGTCCTTTATGGATTGTCCCAGCGATTCAGGATTCTCGGCCTACAATACCACTCGATTCTCGAACATGCTGATTCCGGATGCTACCTGGACTCCCAATTCGGACACAATCCCTTTGGTTGCCGATTGGGCTTTCGTGAGGTCTTCTTTCGTGAGGTCTTTTAACGTCGCCTCTGCTTGCCTCACCTCTACCAGATTCTCCAGCGGTCCATCCTGTGCATATTGGCTGATCGTTTCCTCCCCGTCCCGTGTGAACACCCCTGCAACGCCGAATTCTGGATCGTGCTCTATCCACAAGCCAGAAAAGGCATCGCATTCATGGGGCTCAAGGGCGAAGCCCAACTCCCCCGCGGGTCCCTGGAGCAAGAGACGGGCCAATGCATCCCGCTGGTCAACCCCGAATTGGTCGGCGTACATCTCGGCATCCCGCACCAGCGGCTCATGACGATTGGTCGAGCGGGACTGCCCCAGCGCCTTGCATGCCCTCCGCTCCGATACACCCAAGACTGAACTGACGTGGTCGACACAAAGGCGGCGGCGGGCGGGGCTCAGAAGTTTCCCTCAGATGCCTCCTTTGGAATCCGGTTCTCCAGGGTCAGTTCGGCACCAGCTCTCTTGAGGCGGCCGTTATAGGTTTCCAGTTGCTTCGGGCACCTCGCCTGGTCCACCCGGAGACCACGGTACTCGGCCCTCCAGCGGTAAAAGGTCTGCTCCGAGACGCCATGCGCCGGGCGGCTTCTGCAACAGTATTTCCCGTGGCTATGACCACCTCCGCCTCTCTGAGCTTGTTGATGATCTCCTCGGCTTTGTGCTTCCTTTTGGCCACGTCTAAACCCCCGTTCTGTCCGGAATCCTAACATTGATCCCGGATCGGCTTTCGGGGGTCAGGTCAGGGAGGAATGCTCACCGGGGCCACGAAGTACGTTGAGACCGCGTGGCAGGTAGAGGTGTGCCCCGGCCTGGCCATCGCCATCGTGGTGCTCGCCTGGAACTTGCTTGGGGATGCGCTGCGGGGCGTTCTTGACGCCTTGCTTCGCGACTCCAGCTAATCGCAGGCCGAACGGTCCCTCACTTCTACTTCGCTTTTTAAATTCGCCCCTCATGGAGACCGGAGAGGCGAATTGCATTAGAATCACCTAATTCAAGTAACCACCCCAAGGGTTGCTTATCATAATAATCTGATCTTCACGAAAATTGCACATTATCGTGTTGCAGTCGTGCGCTTCTGGTTCCTAGAATGTAGCGAAATCGTAATCTGTGAGGCCCTGGACAAGTGCTGAAAGGACTCTCGCCTGAATCGCTAGCAAGGGCCAGCGGATCCAGACCGTTGGTCGTGATAGCCGTATGGCTGGTGCTGGCGGTTCTCTCGGTACTGATCGCTGGAGCGTTGCTGGAAAGCGGAACCACCACCGAACTCCGGTTGATCGGGAACGTGGAGTCCGAGAATGCGAAAAGGCTTCTGGAAGAAAGGCTTGGCAGCAGGCCCGTTTCCGAAATCATAGTTATCCAGTCAGACGCACTGACTGTTGACGACCCGGAATTCAAGGAAAAGACCGAAGAGATATTTGCTTCTCTGGTCGGGCTGGGACCAGAGATTGTGTCCGGCGGGCTGAACTATTACCTGACTGGCGACGAGTCCTTGGTGTCCGTCGACCGCACTACCACCATAATGCCAATGATCATGGCCGGCGAACTTGGCCAAGCCATAGATAACGTTGAGCAGTTAGTTGAGATAACTGAAGAAGCAGACGGGAACGACGGGTTCAGGGTACTGCTGGGTGGGGAAGCAAGTATCTCCCATGAGAATAGCGAACTGTCGGAAGCGGACCTGCAAAAGGGAGAGCGTTTCAGTATCCCCGTAGCGCTGATTATACTCCTGGTTATTTTTGGAACGGTAGTGGCCGCCCTCCTACCCATAGGTCTGGTGATCATTTCCATTGCCATAGCACTTGGCATCACGGCACTGATCGGACAGGCCTTCGAGTTGTCTTTCTTCGTAACGCTGATGATTACGATGATCGGCCTGGCCATCGGCATTGACTACTCACTCTTGGTCGTGTCCCGTTTCAGGGAAGAACTTCGGCGTGGACAGAACCCTCGGGACGCGGTGACCAAGGCCGGGGCAACCGCCGGGCGGACGGTGCTGTTCAGCGGCATAACGGTGGTTTTCGCACTTTGCGGAATGCTGATCATCCCGTCCTCCCTTTTCCTTTCCCTGGGCCTTGGGGCGATAATAGTTGTACTGGTTACATTGGTTGCAACTTTCACGCTCTTGCCGGCCACGCTTGTCCTGCTTGGCGGGAAAGTAAACGCTCTGCGCGTGCCTTTCGTGGGACGGGCTGCATCAGCCGGTTCCACCGGCTCCAAGGGAGGAATCTGGGATGCCATTACTAGGGCAGTAACCAGGGTCCCGATTGTGAGTCTTGTCCTGGTCGGTGGTCTGATGATTGCCGCCGCCGTATTTTTCTTCCAGATAGACACGGGCAGCAACGGTGTAGATGCCTTCCCGGAGGGTTCTTACACCCGCGATGCCTTTTTCATTCTCGAGAAGGAATTCTCCTTTGGAGTGGTCAACCCTGCGGAGATAGTGATAGACGGGGATCTAGCCAGGCCTGAGGTGCAAGAGGCCATCGAGGAGCTTTCGGCTTCCATCCAGGCGGATTCTCGCTTTCCATTTCCGCCGGAACTGAAGGAAACCCCCGAAGCGAATCTGGCCGTGCTGTCCGTAGCGGTTGCGGGGGAACCCAGCAGCCCCGGGGCTATAGAGGCAGTTAACACCATCCGGAATCAGCATATTCCCTTGGCCTTCAACGGAGTTCCCGCGGTGGCAATTGTGGGCGGTTTCTCTGCGGCTGCTGCCGACTTCCGGGATATTGTCAACGTCTACACGCCGATCGTCTTCATCTTCGTGCTGGGCCTCAGTTTCATTCTACTGATGGTGGTGTTCCGTTCGCTGGTGATTCCGATCAAGGCGATCGTCATGAACCTGCTTTCGGTTGGGGCCGCATATGGGTTGCTGGTGGTGGTCTTTCAGATGGGGGTGGGGGCCAGCCTGTTCGGTTTCCAACAGACCGATGTCATCGACCTGTGGATACCGCTGTTCCTGTTTTCCATCCTGTTCGGGCTGTCCATGGACTACCACGTTTTCCTGCTGAGCCGTATCAAGGAGAGGTATGACCAATCCGGCGACAATGCGGAGGCCGTCGTCTTCGGACTGCGTTCGACCGCCGGAATCATCACCGGCGCCGCTGTTATAATGGTGGTCGTCTTTGGTACCTTCGCCGCGGGGGATACCATCATCAACCAGCAGGTGGGATTCGGCCTGGCGGTTGCGGTATTCCTCGACGCCACACTGGTGCGTTCGGTTCTTGTGCCGGCAAGCATGGAATTGCTGGGCTCACGAAACTGGTATCTGCCGCCATTTCTTCGCTGGCTTCCCGCCTTGCAGATCGAGCCTCTCGAGGAAGCGGAAACTGATTCTTCCGACAGAGACTAAATGGCTGGGCACTAGGCGGACCCGGACGAAAAGCAGGTCATGAATTGGAGTCGGTCATGCAAACGCTGAAAATGGGCTCCGACTACAGGCCCGGCTACGAGAAAGTCGCGGCCACTGACCGTGAACTCGCGGCCAATTTCTGTGCCCACACGGTCATTGGGGACCCTCAATGCGAAGCAGTGGTCGAGGAGCTTTTTGATCTGGGCGACAGCGATGCCTACCGGCTGATGAAAGCGGCTATGGATGAGGACGACAAGGGTCTAAGTGACGCTCCCCAGTCGCTGCTGGATTTCTTCGAAGATATTTGACATCCGCCGGCATGGTGGGATCCTTCCGCCACCGAACCTGGTATCCGCAGCTTTCACCGGCATTCCGACATGATATTGCAGGCGTTTGCCGCTGGTGTCTTGGTGGAAGGCTTCACGACAAATATCGCCAGGTCTTTCATCATTACCGGGCGCTTGCGGGACCAGGGCGTCAGGCGATTGAAAAACAACAACCGCCATGTGATGGAGATTTTTTGGCCGGAAGGTCTCGAAAGACAGGGCGACGGCTGGAAACTTTCTGTTCGGATTCGCTTGGTTCACGCCCAGGTCAGGCGATTGCTGCGTCAGGCGCCCGATTGGGATGCTGAGGCTTGGGGAGATCCCAAAAGCGCGGCGCATCTTGCCTTCGCAGCCTCCGCGTTTTCCGCCAGGTTGCTGAAACATTCGAGAAGGATTGGCGTTCCGTTCAGCAGAGAGGAAAGCGAAAGTTTCATGATGATATGGCTTTATTCGGCATATCTCATGGGCATCCCGGAGACCATTCTTCCCCGCAGCGAAGCCGAGGCCCTGAAGCTGTATGAGGTCGCCCGAATCTGCGAACCCTACCCGGACTTTGAGTCGATCATCATGGCGAACGCGCTGATCAGCTCCGTTCCGCTGCTTCTGGGAATGACAATAGGCGGTGAAGGGGAGGAGGTGAGGAAGCTGGCATACACCGTAGCGCGTGCGTTCATTGGGGATGAACTCGCCGATCAGTTGAAATTTCCGCCAGCCAAGACTCGGGGGATCATCAAGCAGATGTGGTTGAACACCAAACTTAGGCGCTTCAAGCGCGGATTGGTGCCGGGCCAGTCCCGGGCCGACCGGTTTAACAACTTCAAGAGTATGGTCGAGGTTTCCGTCTACGATGATTCTATCTCGTACAGACTGCCGGACCACGTCTACGCGGAACAGTCACGGCGATGGTAATGCCCGGTCGCAGGATTACGGCCCAGGCTCCCTCTCACCAGAGAGGGAGTTTTCTTGTGGCCGACAGTGCCTGGTTTGACATTCCGCAAGCGGCGGCTATAGTGAAGAACTGATTAGAGCGGCTTCAAAAAACGGAAAATTCAATCTGCCGGAGGTATGAATGACCACCACCGAGCAACGTCCCAGCAGCGGATACAAAGTCGTCGGCACCAGGCCAATCCGCCACGACGGAATTGACAAAGTGACCGGTGCCGCCAAGTATGGCGCGGATATTCAGTTGGCCGGCATGCTGCATGGCAAAGTCCTGCGCAGCCCATATGCTCACGCCCGCATACGCTCTATTGACATCAGTCGTGCCGAGGCACTCCCCGGCGTGCTCGGCGTGATTAGTTCCAAGGATTTCCCCATCATCCAGGACCAGATCATCGACCTGGCTGAGACGCAAGGCAACGTGCGGCTGATGGCCGAGCATGTCATGGCACACCATAAGGCGCTGTATCAAGGCCACGCTGTGGCTGCAGTGGCGGCCACCAGCCCTCACATAGCCGAGCAGGCTCTGGCCCTGATCGACATTGACTATGAAGTCCTCGAGCCGATCCTGTCCCTGGAAGACGCCATGCGTCCCGGCGCGCCGGCAATCCACGAGAACCTGACCACCCACTTTAAGCTGGAACGCTTCGCCCGCGGCGACGACACCGGTCAGCAGGGCAATATCGCCAGCCACATCCAGCACAGGCTGGGCGACGTTGAAAAGGGGTTCCGGGATGCTGATGTCGTCCTTGAGCGTGAGTACCACACTGGCACCGTTCACCAGGGCTACATCGAGCCCCACGCCTCCACCGCCACCTGGACCGGCGACGGCCGCCTTACGGTCTGGACCTGCACACAGGGTTCCTTCGCTATCCGCAGCTCCACGGCGGCCATCTGCGGCGTGCCCGAGGACATGGTGCGCGTGATCCCCACCGAGATCGGCGGCGGGTTCGGCGCGAAGATCACGACCTACCTGGAGCCGCTGGCTGCCATCCTGTCAAAGAAGACAGGCCGACCGGTCAAGATGGTGATGAGCCGGAAGGAAGTGTTCGAAGGCACCGGGCCCACGTCGGCCTCCACCCTAAGGACCAAGATCGGCGCCACCAAAGACGGGAAGATCACTGCGGCCCATGTGTGGATGGCATTCGAAGCCGGGGCCTTCCCGGGCTCACCGGTGGGCGGCGGCACCCTCTGCGCTACCGGGCCATACAACATAGAGAACCTGCTGGTCGACGGCTACGACGTGGTGGTCAATAAGCAGAAAGTGCAAGCGTACCGGGCTCCCGGCCAGCCGCAGGGCGCCTTCGCGGTCGAGCCCATCCTGGACGAGCTGGCCGAGGAACTGGGAATGGACCCCATGGAGCTGCGGCTGAAGAACGTCGCCAAGGAAGGCGACCGCATGCCCAACGGAGTGGCCCATCCGCGCTTCGGGGTGCGCGAGATGGAAGAGGCCATGAAGGACCATTCCCACTACAGCGCGCCGCTGGGTGAGCCGAATTCGACCTCGGCCGTACGAGGGCGCGGCGTTGCCGTGGGATACCGGTGGCAGGCAGGCCAGATGTCGGCAGCGACCATCATCGTCAACAGCAACGGCACCATTGGTCTGGTGACCGGCTCGGTCGACATCGGCGGCACCCGCACAGCCGTGGCGATGCAGGCTGCGGAAGTGCTGGGCATCGCTGCGGAGGATGTGATCCCGACGGTGGTGGACACCGACACTATCGGATACACCGCGGTCACCGGCGGCAGCCGCACTGCCTTCGATACCGGCTTGGCCGCGATTCAAGCCGCCGAAGAAATCAAGCGTCAGATGGCGGTCCGGGCCTCAGCAATCTGGGAAGTGCAGGAAGACGACGTTGCATTCGAAGACGGAGTGTTCTTCTGCAGGCGCAATCCCGAAGATCGGTTTGCATTCAAGGAACTGGCAGGGCGGCTGATGCGCACCGGTGGGCCGATCACCACGTCGGTATCGGCGGTCTCCACCGGCGTCGGTCCCATCATCGCGGGCAACATCTTCGACGTCGAGGTTGACACGGATACCGGGAAGGTGGACGTCGTCCGCTGCACCGCGTTCATGGACGTTGGCACCGCCGTGCATCCCAGCTACGTCGAAGGGCAGATCCAGGGTGGCACGGTGCAGGGTATAGGCTGGGCTCTGAACGAGGAGTACTTCTACAACGACAAGGGAGTGATGCTCAATTCCAGCTTCCTCGACTACCGTATGCCCACCAGCCTCGACGTTCCGATGATCGAGACGGTGATGGTGGAAGTGCCCAACCCGCGCCACCCCTTCGGCCTGCGGGGAGTGGGCGAAGCGCCCATCATTCCCCCGCTGCCGGCCATCGCCAACGCAGTCTCAAACGCCATCGGCGTTCGAATCAACAAGCTGCCCATCACCCCCAGCGACGTGCTGGAGGCGATTGAGAGCAAGGGAAAGTAGACAACATAACGGATTCCGGAGAATTTCACAGGCCCTGCGGTAAGCAGGGCCTGTTTTGCTGTGTTCCTGCCTGCAGAGGGTGCTTGGCCTGGTTCGGCATTGTCTACAATAGGTTGGCCAACTTACTCCAAGACGTAATTTCATCCGTGCCGTCCGGCATTCTCGAAGTAGACCACCGGGCGGCAACTGGAAAATCCACGTTCCTATGACCACCGCCCCCCGCTCATTCGGTCGCTCCAGCTCCATCCTTGCCGTACTGGGGAACTCGGACTTCAGGCTGCTCTGGCTGGCCGGTGGGGCCGACAACTCCGGGCGATGGATGGAAGCGGTGGTCATGGCGCTGCTGATGCTGGACATCGGTGGCTCCGCGCTGCAGGTCGCTCTGCTCTTCGCCTTCCGCTGGACGCCGATGCTGCTCTTTGCACTCGTCTCAGGGATGGTTGCCGATCGTGCCAACCGCCGCTTGGTGATGATCGTGGCGCGTGGCGTAGCGGTCGCGGTAACGGCGATCCTGCTGGTGCTGGTGGCCAGCGGCGGCGCCCGTCCGGAACACCTCTTCATGGGATCTCTGCTGCTGGGGTGGCTATATGTGCTGGAGTTCCCGTCTCGCCGGTCGTTCATATATGAGCTGGTGGGGAGCCGGGAATTGGTGGGGGCGATGTCGCTGGAGACGATCACCACCACCATCGGAAGGCTTCTCGGACCCCTGGCGGCGGGGATTATTGTCGGACAAGCGGGCTATACCGTTGCGTTTGCGACGCTATTGTTCCTGTATGGCCTCGCATTCTTCTTCGTCCTGCTGGTGAGGACGCGACTGCCGGCCCATGCCAGCGGTAACCTCAACCTGTGGAACACGGCGAAGACGGGCTTTGGCTATGCCTTCAGAAACCCGGTGGTCCGAGCCGTGCTCTGCGGGACCATCATATTCAACGCGCTGGCATTCAGCGTCGAGTCGCTGTTCCCCGTGGTCGCGAAGGAGCACCTGGAGGTTGGACCAGAGCTTACCGGGGTGCTGATTTCGGCGCAGTCGTTCGGGACGTTGGGGGCAGCGCTGGCGATTGGGTTGGTCCCCAACCTGCGGTACCACGGCCGGGTCTTCTGCTTTGGCATGGGGATACAGCTGGTGAGCCTGATCCTGTTCGCCCTGTCGCCGTGGTATCCGCTCTCATTCGTGCTCCTGCTGGTTTCCGGCCTCGGGGCAGCGGGATTCAGCACCATGCAGAGTACCATCATCATGCTGTCGTCGCCGCCCGAGATCCGTGGTGCTGCGCTAGGGGTGCTAGGCCAGTGCATCGGCGTGGCGGCGGTGGGCGGCGTGATCGTGGGATTTGTCGCCGACTATCTCAGCGCGCAGTACGCGGTGGCGTTGAGCACGGGGCTCGGGCTGATGCTCCTAATCCCGGTGATACTCTTCACACCCCTGGTGAGGAGCCCTGTCAGCCCAGCCGAAGAGTGAGCCGGACCAAAGGGCTGGAACGAGAAAGTCTACAGTGCTCCCTCGGCTTCCAGCGATTCCAGCTCTTCGGCAGTGAGGCCACCGATGCTGCAGAGGATCTCGCGGTTGTGCTGTCCCAGGGTGGGAGGCGTTTCGGCCGGGGAGTCGACGCAGGCGGTCAGGCGTACCGGCGTACGGGGTGAACGGAAAGTGCCGCCCAGCGTATCGCCGGTGTCGACGTACATTTGGCGGCTCTCCAGGTGGGGACAGTGGGCCAGGTCTTCCATGGTCTGGGCCATGCCCATTGAAAACCCCAGCGACACCAGCTTCTCGGCGACCTCCAGCCTGGTCAGATTGACCGACCACTGCTCGATGGCAGGCACGAATTCGTTTACGAAGAACTCTCCGGCCAGCTCTCCACCAAGGTAGCTAGGGTCTTCGGCCAAGTCGTCGCGGCCGATGGTCTGCCAGAGGGAGCGCAGCCGCTCCTCGGAGCGCGCCCCGGCTAGCACCACGTAGCCGTCCTTCGCCCGGAAGGTAACGCCCGCGGTGGCCATGCGGTCGTGGGAGCGCATGGGAGCCTCACCCGTGGCGTGGTAGTGGTTCATGTTGCTCTCGATGTGGGAGACCATGCACTCGTACATGGCGACGTCGATGTGCTGGCCGCGTCCTGTCTTGCGGCGGGTCTCAAGGGCGAGGACGATGCTCAGGGCGGCCCACAGTCCAGGGATAGAATCGCCGATGTTGTCTCCCACGGCCTGGGGGCTGCCATCGGGGTCGCCGGTCATTTCCATCCACCCGGACATGGCCTGAATGGCCATATTGTTGGCAGGCCACTGTGAGTAGGGGCCCTTCAAACCCTCGCTGTCGCCGTAGCCCGTGATGCTGGCGTAGACAAGCCCGGGGTTGATCTCGCTGAGCCGGTCGTATCCCAGGCCGAGGCGCCTGAAAGCGCCGGAACCCCAGTTGTCCACCAGAATGTCGGAAGCGGCCACGAGCTTCTCAAAGGCTTCCTTGCAGCGTGGGTTGCGCAGGTCGATGCTGACGCTCTTCTTGTTGCGGTTGATCCCCAGGAACCGCGAGCTCATCCGGTTGCCATCGTCGTCGGTGATGAAGGGCGTTCTGCCTCGGGCGATGTCGCCGGTGCGGGGCCGCTCTATCTTGATGACCTCAGCGCCCATGTCAGCCAGAATCAGCGAGCAGAACGGGCCAGCGACGATGTGCGTGGCGTCCAGCACACGGACCCCCTCGAGGGGAAGCGGCAGTCCGGGCGGCATGCTCAGTGGGAACTGTGAGGGGGTGGTCATGGCTTAACTCCGGTGAGCTGGGCGGCTTCAGGATTTCGTGTGGCCGCGCGCGGCCTTATCATAATAGCAACCACAGAGGAGGGAATCAGATGCAAGCCAGAGTAGTCTCCCATATAGCAGTGTGTGTAGCCGACCTTGACCGGTCCCTACATTTCTATCGCGATCTGCTCGGTCTGACAGTAAGGCTGCACACCACTCAGGAGATGGCCCGGAGGCCGGGGGCTGAGTCGGCGGAGATGTACCAAAGGCCGCGGGAGGCTCGCACGGTGGCCAACTTGTGGTTTGACGACCCGGACACTGCCCAGCCGTTCCTCGTGCTGACCTCACACCCCGGAAGCCATGTGGAAGGCGAACCCATAAAGCTGGACCAAATCGGAATCAGCCACATTTCCTTTGGCGTGGAGGATGTCCGAGCCTACGCTGAAGAGCTGATAGCCAAGGGGGTTACCTTGGCAGGGACGCTTGCGGATTTCACTGACGAGCAAGGCGTGATGCGAACCTTCTTCGTTTACGATCCCGACGGGATTCTTGTGCAGTTCGACCAAGGGCCGGGCCAGTAGGCGCTCATTTATTCGGCAGCCCGTAGCTCCCCAGCAGACCGTCGACCATGCCGGTGGCGCGTTCCCAGTCGTAGGTGCGGTAGGAGTTGTTGCGGACGACGTAGCCGGCCCCGGCGTAGAACAGCTCGAACTGGATGTGGCGAGAGGCGAACTCGGAGCCGATGGCGTCCCAAGCCAGCTTGAAGAGCTTGACCCGTTCCACTGTCTCCGGCCCCACCGAGCTCTGGCTGCGATCGATGTAATCGGAGATCTCCGGATTGCTGAAGTCCTTCACTGAAGAGGGCAGCATGATCGGGCTGCCGCCAGCCAGATCGCGCAGGGTGTTCATGATCTGCGGGTACATCTCCTGGGCCATGACCTGGGCGGTGTACAGGGGGTGACGGTCGGGCACGTAGTAGGGGCCGACGTATCGGCCGGCGGCCTCCATGCCGTTGACGAGGTTCTCGATGGTGCCGGCCTGGGCCGCGAGCCGCCCCAGCGTCTCCACCACCTGGGGGATGCGGGTGAGGTCGTTTGCGTCGGCCATCCTGCGGGCCAGTCCGGCGAGGAACCGCAGCTTCACCATCACCCTGACCTGCGACTGGTAGTTCTGGAAGATGTGGGTCGGCGCCTCGTGGAACTGGTCGCGGCAGAGCGCCACGTCCCGGTGGATGAACACCCGCTCCCAGGGCACCTTCACCTCGTCGAAGTAGATTATGGCGTCGTTTTCGTCGAGGCTGAAGGAGAGAGGGTTGTCGAACTGGCTCTGAGCCCAGGCCTCGTAGGACTTTCGGGAGAGTATCTTCAGGCCGGGCGCGTTCATGGGCAAGGCCACGGAGAAGGCGTGCTTCTCCGCCGCGGGGCTCAGGGGCTGGATGGTGGTGCACAGGACCTCGTTGGCGAGGATGCTGCTGGTGCCGAGGGTCTTGGCGCCCCTGATGGTCACACCAGTTGAGTCCTCGTCGCAGATGCCGGCGACCAGAAACTCGTCGTGCTCGCCAGTCCATCCCTGGGGGTTGGTGATGGTGTAGGTGACGAACACATCGTTGTCGCGGACGTACTGGTAATAGTCGGCCAGGGCCTGGGCACGCTCCTCGCCGTGGGCCCTGAACAGGTCGAGGCGCATCATCATGCCGGCCAGGGACGAGGCCACGTGGTCGGGTGAACGGCCCATGTAGCCGTAGGTGCATTCGGCCCAGGCCTCCATGGACTTGCGGCGGGTGACCAGCTCTTCGTAGGACTCCGGCAGTTGCCAACTGCGGTTGACCCGCTCGCCGCTGGTGGGGGACATGAAGGTCATGAGCTCCAGGTTCTCGGGCCTGGCCTGGAAGTCGTACAGGGCCGCAATGGTCTTTATGGCGTTGCGATAGGCCGGATGGTCGACAACGTCAGTTACAAGTTCCCCATCCAGGTAGACCTGGCGCCCGTCGTGCAGACTGTCCAGGTACTGCTGTCCCGTCCTGGTCATTGCTTCGCCTTGCCGGTAAGGGATTTGCGGAATCGAGGCAAATGATAGCACAGGGCAGGGCTTTCGGCTGAGGGGCTGAGTGTCCAGCCAGGGAGTCGAGTCCGGCTATGCGTGAAAAGTGGCAGCGAAGGGGAATGTGGTGTTCCGGTGAGACAGACGGGACAGAATTTTTCCATCGCTGCCCCATTTTCTCCCATTTTCTCCCAGTTAGGCCTCTTTTTGGCGGTAACTTGTATCTGAGGAGTCCCCGGCATGGCTGAAAATTTTGGTTCCCGCTCCATTTTGTACCACTTTGTCCCACTGCCGGTTTTCGCTAACTTTGGGGAGGCCAGACGGCAGCGCCGGCAGCATGGAAAGGGCGAATGGCAATGTGGACAGCAGCGGGCACATAATCTATGGTACAAATGTTTTGCTTACCTTTGCAAGACGCAAGTGTCATGAAAATTCGTTCGCCTATCAGCACATCAGGACGATTGCAAAGTCGCTGTGAATCCGTTGACGGTGAACCTGCAGAAACGGTAACGGGTTCCGTTCATCCGTCCTTCGACAAGCTCAGGACGACTTGATAAGCACCAATAGCTGAGGGCTGACGGGTTGTAGGCTTGAACGACTTTGCAATCCTCCTGAGCAGCCCGGGGACCGGCGCTCTTCAGCCATTCGTGCCTTTGCTATAATCGGGCGGTATTTCGCAAGTGGGACGGGTGGTCTATGCGACTGATTTCGTGGAACGTCAACGGTATACGGGCGGTGCACAAGAAAGGCCTGTTCCTGGAGTGGATTGAGTCGGAAAAGCCCGACGTGTTGTGCCTGCAGGAGACCAAGGCTCATGAGTCGCAGTTGCCCGCGGCGCTGACGCAGGTAGAGGGTTACCAATCGTGGTTCTCGACCCCGGAGCGCAAGGGCTACAGCGGCGTCGCCGTCTACACGAAGGAGGAGCCGCGCAGCGTCAGCTTCGGGCTGGGCGTGGAGCGGTTCGACAACGAAGGGCGCACCGTGGTCGCCGACTTCGATGACTTTGTGCTGCTGGGCATCTACTTTCCCAATGGCAAGCGTTCCGCCGACCGGCTGCGCTACAAGATGGAGTTCTACGGCGCCTTCCTGGACTACGTGGAGAACCTGCGTCGCGCGGGCAGGAGCGTGGTGGTCTGCGGCGACGTCAACACGGCGCACAAGGAGATCGACCTGGCCCGCCCCAAGGAGAACGAGAAAATCTCGGGTTTTCTTCCCGAAGAACGGGCTTGGATGGACACCTTCCTGGAACACGGCTACGTTGATACGTTCAGGCAGTTCAACCAGGAGCCGGGCAACTACAGCTGGTGGGACATGATGACGCGGGCCAGGGACCGGAACGTCGGCTGGCGCATTGACTACTTCTTCACCGACGCCGACTTCGCGCCCAGCCTCACCGGTGCCTTCATTCTGCCCGAGGTGATGGGCTCCGACCACTGTCCGGTGGGCATCGAGATCGGCTAACTTTCCCCAACTTTTCGATCGTCTCGGTGGCCTTTGCTATACTGCCCCGACGCGGGCAATTTGCGGTGAATCAACCAGAGGAGCGGCCAGATGAAAGACTCCGTAGAGGTGTTCTTCCATTCCCAGCAGCCCTATACCCACCTGGACGAGGCCGATATCGCTCAGTACAAGTCCGGGAGGCTGGACTTTCCCAACACTTATTTCGACCCTGAGAAGGCCCACCACCTCTACAACCAGTACCACGAGCAATACGCGATGGCCGACGAGGCCGGCCTCGACGGCATCATGACCAACGAGCACCACTCGTCGTACTGGAACATGAAGCCCTCGGCCAACATCGACGCCGCCGTCATCAGCCGTCTCACCAACCGGGTGAAGATCGCGATCCTTGGAAATATCATTCCCATCAACGAGCCGGTGCGGATGGCCGAAGAGCTGGCCATGCTGGACTGCTTCTCCAACGGCCGCCTGATCTCGGGATTTGTGCGGGGAGGGGCAGTTGAAACGCTGCAGGCGGGCATCGATCCCACCGAGAACCGTGACCGCTTTGAAGAGGCCCACGACCTGATCATAAAATGCTGGACTGAGCCAGGCCCGTTCCGGTTCGAGGGGCGGTACTACCACCACAGGGTCGTCAACCCGTGGGTGCTGCCGATCCAGAAGCCCCATCCGCCGGTGTGGTTCCCCGGAGGAAGCAGCCCGGAGAGCGTGGTGTGGGCGGCCAGCCATGAGTACGCCTATATGAACCTGGGGGCGCTGATCGGCCTGACCAAGGAACTGAAGCAGGTCTACATCGACACAGCGAAGGAAGTGGGCTTCACGCCCGGCCCGGAGCACTTCGGCTACCAGGTTCGGGCACTGGTTGCCGACACCGACGAGAAGGCGCAGGAGCTGGGTCGCGGCTTCCTGTGGGCCGGACAGCACCGAATGCGCGGGCCGATGGAGCACGTGGACCCGCCCGGCTACCAGTCTCCGACGGCCAGCCGCCTAGCGGCGCGGCGCATCGGAGGCGGAGGCGGCCCGCCCATGAACTACGAGGACCTGCAGGAAGTGGGTGCCATAATCGTCGGCAGCCCCGACACAGTCATCAGGAGGCTGTCCGATACCATCGGGCAGCTCAACCCCGGGTACATGATTCTCATCGGCAGCGACGGGAACATCCCCCATAAAGACGTCATGCGCTCCGTGGAGCTGCTGGGCAAGGAAGTAGTGCCCGCGCTGCACGAAATCCAGCTACAACCCTACGAATAGAGCGCAAAATCAAAGATTCCGTACCGGCAGATTGATATAATCTGCGGTGGAACCGAGTAACGCTTCGAGGAAGACATGAGCAGAGTCGCACAGGCGTCCGAGGTCCTGCTGGAGCAGTTCAGGGGCAAGCAGAAGTACCTGCTGGAGGGGGAACTGCTGCCCGAGAGCATTGATGAGGCCTACCAGGTACAGGAAGCCTACCAGGGCGCTCTGAGCCAAGAGTACGGAGCGGTTGCGGGCTACAAGATCGCCTACACGACGACGGCGCTGCAGCAGGCGTCGGGCATCAGCGAGCCGGTTGCGGGAGTGATCCTGGCCAGAAACGTGCGGCATTCGCCTGCGGTGCTGAAATCGGCGGACTTTCTGCAGCCGGGCATCGAGTGCGAGGTAGGCGTCAGGCTGGGCAAGGACCTGCCCGCCACTGGCGCGCCCTACGACCGGGATGGAGTCTCCGGTGCCGTTGAAGCGGTCATGACGGCCTTCGAGGTGGTGGACAACCGCCGCACCCAGGGCCAGGACACCCAGACGCAGCTGCTGACCACCATTTCATCGAACATTCTCAACGCCGGAGTGGTGCTGGGGGAGCCTGTCACGGACTGGCGAGGCATCCACCTGGCTGGCTGCCGCGGCTACATGGAGATCAACGGCGAACTGGTGGGCGAAGGCATGGGCTCGGACGTGATGGGGCACCCGCTGGAGCCGCTGGCATGGCTGGCCAACGCGCTGGCCGGGCACGGCAAGGAACTCAAGGCCGGCATGGTGGTGATCACCGGCAGCATCGTACCACCCAAGTGGCTTGGCTCTGGCGATTCGGCGTTGATCGAGATAGAAGGGCTGGGCAAGGCCGAGCTGACCGTTTCCTGATTCGTTTATGAATAAACCCGGGCCGTGGAACCCTCTTCCCACGGCCCGTTCGGCACGGTGAGGTTGCGTGTAGTGGCTATGGTTTGCGGCGCAGGGACGCCGATTGAAGCTTACATGGACCCGGAGGGTCTGGAGCGCGTAAAGGATTTGTTCTTCCAGCAGATCGACGACGGTCTGCATCCCGGGGCTGCGCTTGCGGTCTACCGGCATGGCGAGCTGGTCCTCGACCTGCATGGTGGACTGGCCGACAAGGGCTCGGGTCGACAGGTGGAAGACAACACCATGTTCGTGCTGTACTCGTCGACGAAGCCGGTCACTGCCTGCTGCTTGTACATACTTTGGGAGCGGGGAAAGCTGGACTGGGAAGACCGGGTCGCTGACCACTGGCCCGAGTTTGCGCAGTCCGGCAAGGAAGAGGTGACCATCGCCCAGGTGCTGACACACCGCGGGGGCTTCCCCGACAGTCCCAGCCACATGACCTGGGACCGCTGGAGCGACTGGGACGCCGCGGTCAGGGCCATGGAAGAGCTACGGCCCGACTACCCGCCGGGCAGGGTCATTGCCTACCACCCTCGCAACTTCGGGTGGGTCATCGGAGAGTTGGTCAGGCGCATAGACGGCCGGCCCATCAACCGCTTCGTCCGGGAGGAAATCACCCGGCCGCTGGGAATCAACGACCTTTACATCGGCCTGCCCGAGTGGATGCTTGACCGGGTTTCCAAGCTGCACGCCATGGAGGACTGCGACCGCCGGAGCCAAGTGGACCTGTACAACCGGCCCGAGGTGCACAGGACCGTGCAGCCAGCCGGCGGGGGCATATCCACGGCGCGGGGGCTGGCCCGGTTCTTCGCGATGATGCAGCAGGGGGGTACGCTGGAAGGCGTTACGGTCATGTCGCCCGATACCGTTGCCGAGGTGACCGCACCGCACTCTGAGGGCATCGACCACTCGCTGAACCGCCGGGTCATACGGGGGATGGGGCTCTCGCTGGCGGACCCGCGCACCGGGGAGCACGACAGTCTCGATCCTCGCACATTCGGGCATGCCGGGTCCGGCACGTCGGTGGGGTGGGCCAACCCCGACAACGGGCTGGCGGTGGCTTACATAACCAACGGGTTCCGAGCCGAGTCGTCCAACACGCCGAGGCTTGCCGCTGTGTCGCAGGCAATCACCGACGCCTGCAACTGACCGTTACTCGACCTCGTCCGAAAAGATGATCCACCACTGGCCGTCGATGTTGCGGAAGACCATCTGTATCCGCCGGCTGTCGATGGGGGTTCCCAGCGTCAGGTAGGTTACGTAGTCGCCGTTGGCATTGAGGGTGGGCGGCGATTCCTCGGATACGTCAAGCTTCACCCGGAACAGTTTCACTCGCCCGATGTCCTTGCGGATCAATTCCTCCTCGGTTGCCCGGTAGGCGGGCTCAAGCATCGCAAGCGCGTGGTCTGCGTCGTAGCTGTTGAATGCCCCCCAATAGGCTTTCACGATCTGGTGGATGGCTGCAACGTCTTCAGGAGAGCCCTGGACGTTGGTGGTGAGCGTCGGTGATGTGCCTGTAGGCACGGGCGAGTGGCCTGCAAGCGCTGGTGGCACCGGCGTATCCACCAGGCGCACCGGCACGGCCTGGGTGGGAGGAGAGGGAGCGACCGCGACCGAAGTAGGCGGAGATGCCGTCGATGGGACCGCCGCTGGAGTGGGAGTGGCGGCTTGGGACGCGGGCGAGGGTACGGCCTGCTGCTGGGGGCTGGATGTCCCCGCCGGTGGAGGCCCTTCGCCACGGCAGGCCACGAGAATGGCCACTGCTGCGAGGACGCCAACGGCCAAAAGCCCCTGCCTCAGCATCGGTGCTTCTCTGCCGCTCGCGGCGCAACCGGACGGTGGAAATCATTGCGCGGGCGAACAGCGTCCACTATCCTGAGGGCGCGAAGGGCGGAGGGCCGCCCCATTCGAACTGCGGAAGGAGATTCAAGTATGGCGGGCCCCAAAGAAGCGTACACGATAGAACTGAATCCGGACCAAATGGCCTTCATTCGGCAGGCCAAGGAAAAGTACAACCTCACGAGTGAAGACAAGGCCATGAGGGTGGTGCTGGACTTCCTGATCACCAGCCCGAACGTCCACGACTCAGTCTTTACTGAGCCGCGCTGCCTTCGCTGCGAGTAACCACCAGCCTGTTCGGAACCAGATACCCGGTCAGGGCCGGATTGCAAGGGACTGCTTGTCCTGACTGGGGATGTTACCTTGGGAGAGGCAGTCGTGTCGTGGGAAGGGCGTCCAGGGTTCGACGGGAAATAGGGAGTTCGGCTGGCCTTACGGGAAGATAGTCGGCCCGAGTCCGGCGATCAGGGGTGGCGAAGTCTTACCCAAGCCATGCCCTCGGCTCGCAAGTCGCTGAGGGCAGGCGAGGGCTGCCTCTTTGGCGGGTTAGGCTGCTTTGAAGTGGCCGACGCCCTGGAACCTCTGATTCGGCCGCCGATGCTCAATGGCGTGTGGTGCGGGTAGGGGCTACTTCAGATGAAGGCCTCGCCGTCTGTGGCGTCTTCCGCTCTCATAAGAAGCGCCGGGAGCACACCCCTCGGAGAGGAATTCCTCGAGATGAGGGACAGCGACCGGACTTTCACCGAGACCATCCGCCAGCTGGCACAGCACGTGCGGCCCCCGCAGCAATAGATGTCAAACAGGCCCTGACTGAAGCGCCTGCTCTCCCTTCCTGAGACAGCACCCGAATTCAGCACTCAAGGTTTAGTCAATTTCCCGGGGCTTAAACACAATCAGCCGGGCACTGTCACTCAGGTTTCTTTGCGACTATCAGCGCCCAGCCGATCTTGCCCGATTCTGCCGACTCAACCCAGAAGGTCAGGGACGCAACGGTGTTGTCGATGGTCTCGGCGCCGACGCGTGGCAGCAGGGCCTCCCGTTTCTCTTGAAGCCCGTCCCTCACCCAAGCATATGAAGGTGCCACATTACGCGACCAGTCCTCCTCCCTGGTGATGGGGAATTTCAGGCTGGAGAAAGCCCTTCGGTAGTCTCCCAGGTCCCACATGTCCGGCGACTTCACCCGGTCGTATATTCTTGCCCGATCCTCGTCCGGGGTTTCCCGCGACACCAGGATGTCGGTAAAGACAAGCGCGCCACCCGGCCTGAGGACGCGGCGGCACTCCGACAGCACCGCCATCTTGTCGGCTGCATGAAGGAACGCATCCTGGCTCCAGATCACGTCGAAGGACTCATCGGAGTATCCCAGTTGATGAAAGTCCCCGTACTCGAAGTTCAGCAGGTGTTCGAGGTGGGCCTCCTTGCTGCGGGTGCGGGCCAGCTCCAGCTCCTTTTCGCTGATGTTGGTGCCGGTGACCCTGCAGCCGAAGCTTGCGGCAAGGTAGCGGGCGGCCGAGCCATAGCCGCAGCCGAGGTCAAGGACTTGTATGTCCGGCCCCAGCGGTACGGCAGTAGCCATAATCTCGTTGGTGTGTTCCTTGGCCTCCAGCTGGTGGCATTCCTCGCTGCAGTAGACGCCAAGGTGTATGTTGTCGCCCCAGATAGTCCGGTAGATCTCGTCAGCAGGGCCGTCGTAGTAGGCTTGCGTCGTGGAAACGATGGATGCTACGTCTTCATTTCTCACAGAATATGTCTCCTGGAACGTGTAACGTTCTCGCTGAGTGGATTAGGGGCAACTTCGAACGCCTGATGTCGTACTAAACTAAAGACTAGGTGGGATGTGCATTTGCCTGGGGTTGGCGATGGTGCTGGGAGTCCTGCAATAGCCTTTCTGCCCTTGATTGCAGGACGGTCCGGCAGCGCCGTCTCACCTCGTCCTTTCGGTTGGTCAGACCGGCCAGGAAGCTGCTGACCCTTTCATGGACCGCCTCCCTGGTTCCCAAACACAGGTTCCCGGTGGTCTCCTCTCTCGTCCAACCCCAGATGGCCTCATCGGCGTTGAAATCCGGGCTGTAGCCTGGCAGGTTCACCAGCCGCAGGTTCAGACCTGGCGTCCGGATATACTCCCTCACCGCTTCGCCACGGTGTGCCGGCGCGTTGTCCCAGATCACGTTCAGACGCCCGGAGTGCCTCTCACGCAACTGCTCCAGGAAGGCTGCCGATGTCTAGCTGTTGCTGTTCCCCTCCAGTTCCTTCCACTCCACCTCCCCCGTCTCCAAGCACACCGCTGAATAGTAGCTGGCCTTTTCTCCGTACCTCGGACTGGTCGAGTCCACCAATGCCGGCTCTCCCCTCGACACCCACTTGCCCCGCAACTCGGCGTCGGCACGGAAATGGGCCTCGTCAGCAAAGAATATCTTGGCGTTGCTTTGACACGCCTCCTCCATCAGGGCGGCGTACTCCGCCACGAATGACTCCCGCTTGGCCTCATCCGCCTTTAACAGACGTTTCTTGGGACGCTTGAAGGCGAATCCCAGCCGGTGCAGGTAGTTCAGGCAACTGCTGCGGCTCAGGCTGATGCCAAACCACAAGGCGACGAACTCACGAACCACCCTCCTCCTGAGCTTGTCGAAGGGTCCAGTTGGCCATACCAATGCCCGCCGCATCTGGCAACTCCTGCACCGCTTCTTTCAGCGCCGCCTGCTCCGCCTCGTCGAGGGCGGGGGGGAACCCCCGGTCTGCTCGAATATCAGGGCCTTTGGGCCGCCTTCGCCGAAGGCAGCGGACCACCGGCCTATGGTGTGGGGATCCCGTCCCAGTGCCTCCGCCGTGGACGATGCCGTCCAACCTTGGGCCAGCAGCCAGACGGCGTGCCAGCGTTCCCGCTCCCTGGGTGTGGGCGCCAGAATCACCCGCCGGTGCAGATCCCTGACGTTCATCTCCCACTGTTCGAGTAACTGATCAATCTCCTTCACACTCATCACCAACCCCTACAACTCCTGAGACCAGCTAATCCAGTTACCTCACAAATCTACCCTATGCGTCTGCGCATTTCACCTTGGCTTTGGTTTAGGAGAGCCTTTTCCGAAATGCGAAGACAGACGGACGAAGAGGAGGGGGAACTCAACAGCGAGTACTCGGAGAAATTCAGCCTGCGGAGCGAGGGGTGGGGTTGGAGTGTGGACTATAACCCGTATTCGTGGCAGCAGCGATGGGGCTGACTGGGCTCAGGTATTCTTCGGGTGGCAGGGACAGGAAGAGGGAACGAGGCGACCATCAACCGGTGGTTTACCTAGCGACACACCGGACGGAATCTCCGCCTCCCCCGTTCCTGCCACACCTGGCTTGACACCTGGGTTGATTGGCTACGAGGAAAGCTGCTGTACGGCTTCCAGGGCCAGCCGATAGCCGAAGATTCCGCAGCCGTAAACCGCTCCCTTGCACACGGGCAGGACCTGCGACACTGTGCCGCGCGCCGTGGGGTTGGATACGTGGACCTCGTACACCGGGAACTTGACCTGCGTGATAGCGCTGCGCAGGGGCCCGGCCACGGTTGTGTAGCCAGCGGGGTTTATGAGGGCGGCGTCGAAGTCCCGGTCGTGGGCGTCGTAGAGCGCATTTACCACTTCGCCCTCGATGTTGGAGTGGAAAAGCTCCACATCGATGCCCATCCCCTCGGCGTAGCCCAGGATCTGCTCGTCGATCTCCTCCAGGGTGGCCGACCCGAAGATCTCCACCTGGGACTTGCCGCGCATGTTCATTCCCGCGCCCTGAATCACCAGAACCTTGCTCATAGTTTCCTCTTCCTGTAGGTGTGGTCGTGGGTCATTCCGCCCCGGGGCCGGTGAACTGGGGGCCGCCGGGGACGGCCTCATTGGGGACTTCCGTAATGTATCCAGCCAGCATGATGTCGAGCTGCAGCATCAGCATCTTGTTCCACGCTGCGGCCGCGCGCATCGCTAGGTCAGGATCCTCCAGCTCCCGCCGCAGCAGGTCGGTAACGGCGGACTGGATGTAGGAAATGGTACCCACCATGAACCGGGACGGAACGGAGCCGAGGTGGGCGCGATGCAGGGGCGGATGGCTGTGGACGATGCCCATTGCCAGTACGCGGATGGGGTAGTCCTGGTCCATCTGAAAGTCGATGGACCCCCGGAACCAGCGCAACAGGCTGTGCTTGCGGCGGGTGAGACGCTCCTCGTTGACTTCCCCCTGCTCGTTGGCGAAGAAGCGGCGGGTCTCCGGGAAGTCCAGGAAGTTGTCGTATACCGAAGCCGTCAGTTCCTCTCCGTGGGCCAGCACAACTTCGCGAGTGGCCTGGATCAGCTCCAGGCCGGCTTGGTCCAGTCCAACGAACTCGGCCAGTTCCTGCATGCGTCCGGGCCAGTCGAATACCTGGGTCATTGGCAACTCCGTATCGCCCCGCTAACCCGCGCGTGGGCTTGTAGGAATATACCCCCTCGGATAGGGAGGGGCAACCGGCGTAGCTCACGTAGGTTCGGTCTGAGCGGCGCCTGTCTCCGGTTGCGCCAGGGGACGCCGGATGAGGGGAGTGAAGGCGATGGCTGGAAGGAGCAGGCACAAGGCGGCGAGGGCGTGCAGGGATATGGTCTGTTGCAGGGTCAGCACCGAGACCACGAAGAAGATTTCCAGCGCTCCCATCAGGTTCGCGACGCCGATGCAGAAGCTGAGGAGCCCCATCATTTGTCCGCGCATTGCTGGCGGAGACACCAGCATCATGATGCTGCTCTGCATCGTGGAAAAGCCAGCCTGACCCAAACCGCTGACGAACAGCAGCGCGAAGGCCGCGGTATACCAGGTCTGCCAGACGTATGCCGCGGACGCCAGCAAGACGATGATCGAGCCAAAGGCGAAGTACCGCCCGTGGAACCGGACTCCCCGGGTGGAGGCGATCATTGCGGCGCCCACCAGGTGGCCGAAGCCGTCGGCGGCGACCAAGAGTCCGACGAGGGCCTCGCCGACGCCCAGCAGGTCGGTGCCGACGGCGGGAATGAACTGCTGCAGTGGGAAGGCCCAGGCGTTCATCACCAAGGTGATGGTGAGCATTCCCACCAGGATTCCGTTCTTCCAGGCGAAACCGAAGGCGTTTCCCATGCCGCGCCAGAGGGGCGGCATGGTGGCCCTCAGGCCCGCCTCGGGGATTCTGAGTCGGGTGATGAGCCACAGGTTATCCAGGTGTACGAAGAGCAGGAAAATATAGGCCGCCGGATAGCCGGAAAACTCGATGAGCAGACCGCCCACCACCGGACCAATCATTTTGCCGACATTCTGGGCGATAACGTCCAGGGACATCGCGTTGACGATCCGGTCACGCCCCACGATGTCGAATATGCCCGTCCGACGCGACGGGTCCTCGAGGGCCTTGGTTGTGCCCTGCAGAAATGCTGCCACGAATATGTGCCAAGGCTGGAGGGATTCCAGGCTGTACAGCATCAGCGCCAGCAGGCCCGCGACCGTGACCAGGTTCACGGCCTGCATAAGCAGCATGATCCTCTGGCGGGGAAAGCGGTCGGCGATGTAGCCGGCAATGGGGGAGACGAAGGGCCGGGGCAGGTTATTAAAGACCCAGAGCAGCATCAAATAGGATGCCGGCGCTTCGACAACCTTGAATAGCAGCAGGCTCCACACCAGGATCTCATTGCGACGCCCGAACTCGGCGAGGATTCCCACGGACCAGATGACGCGGAAGTCCCGCTCGCGCATCAGCGTAAAGGCGGTGCCGCGAATTCCGGGGATTGGCCTCATCGATTCTCCGCTGCCGTTGCCTTCCGGAAATGCGGCAATCCACGTATTCTAAACGCCGGATGACGTTAGGTGTCCCGAAACACAGGCCGGATAGTTTCTGTCTTGACAGTACGTGACGGTACGGCTAACTTTTAGCCTTACGTAGCCTGCCGATGTATGAGTTAGATTAGACGTTGATAGCTGCTTCTCCTCCACTCAGTCCCCAGAGCATCGCCCCTGAACACCCCACCACCTGGGATTTCCCGGCCGGCGCCCGTCCGTACCCCCTCATAATCGCCCACCGGGGCGACGTAGAAAGCGCACCGGAGAACACGCTCCCCGCGTTTCAGAGCGCCATGGAGAAGGGCGCCGATGGAGTTGAACTGGACGTCAGGCTCACCAGTGATGGTCAGCTGGTGGTCTTTCACGACCGCAGCCTGGGCCGCACCTGCGACGGGCGTGGGCTGGTGACGAACACGACGCTGGAAGAGATTCGCTCTCTCGACGTCGGAGAATGGTTCGCACCGAAATTTACAGGTGCAAAGGCCCCCACCCTCGACGAAGTCTTCGAGCTGCTCCCGCTCCACTACCTCATCAACGTGGAGATGAAGGCCGTCATCGACGGCATGCGCCTCATCGCCCACAGGGTCGCCGAGGTCATCCGCCGTCACCAGCGGTGGGGCAGCACGCTGGTTGCCAGCTTCAATCCCATATCCCTGTGGGAACTGCGAAAGATCGAGCCCGGCGTCATGCGGGGATACATTTGGTCTCGCCGCCATCCCCCTCCCATACGTTCGCGGTGCTTCAGCCGGTTGGTGAAGGCGCAGTGGTACGACCCGGCCAACGACAGCTACAACCCTGGCCTGATGCGCAAGATGCGTGACAGGGGGGTGCGAACGCTGGCCTGGGACGTGGATTTCGATGGCGACCTGTCCCGGATGGCCAAGGCCAGGCTGGACGCCGCAGTAACCGACAACCTCGGCTCCCTGTTGCGTCAGCGCGAGAGACTTGCTAAAATACGCTTGGAGTAGTCTGTCTTTCAGGCTTCCTGTATTGCGAGTTTTCGCAGGCCCAGGATACGTTGAGGTTTACCGGCCCGGTTGCGTCGCAGAGGCGAGGCATTTGAGCGGCCGGCCTATTTGCGTTTCCGGAGTGATTGAGGAGGGCTGGTTGTGACTGTTGTAGACGACATAAAAGCCCGCCTCGATATCCTGGACGTGGTCGGACAGCGGGTACAGCTCCAGCGATCCGGCCGTGGCTACAAGGGCAACTGCCCGTTTCACCAGGAACGCACGCCTTCGTTCCACGTTTTTCCGGACCGCCAGTCCTGGCGCTGCTTCGGTGCCTGTGCCACGGGCGGCGATGCCATCGGCTTCGTGATGCGCACCGAAAACCTGGAGTTTGGCGAGGCGATCCGGGAACTGGCCCGCAGGACCGGCCTGCCGATGCCCGACAGGCGAGGTCCACGCGTCGACACTTCCGCTTATCGAATCAACGAAGCGGCATGCGCCTTCTTCCAGAGGCACCTGGCCTCCAGCCAGGGCGCGGAGGCCCGGGAATACATGGAGCGCCGCGGACTGGACCGCGCAGCGTCAGAAGCGTTCCAGATAGGCCTGGCGCCCTCGGATGGAGATTCGCTGCGCAGCTACCTGCTGCGCGAGGGATTCGAGGCTGGTCAGCTGGTTGCCGCCGGTGTGGTGCGCGAGGGTGATGACGGACAGCAGCGCGACCTGTTTCGCGGGCGGCTGATGGTTCCCATCCGCGACGCCGATGGACAACTGGCAGGCTTCGGAGGGCGCGCACTGGACGACTCGGAGCCGAAGTACCTTAACTCACCGCAGGGCGAGGTGTTCGACAAGAGCCGTATTCTGTACGCCATGGACCGGGCCCGCGACGACATCCGGAAAAGCGGCGCGGTGATTGTGGAAGGCTACATGGACGCCATCGCGGCGCACCAGGCCGGCTTCCGCAACGTTGTTGCCTCCATGGGGACCGCGCTTACCGAGCAGCAAGTCGTGGCCATCCGCCGCCTGACCGGGCGAGTGACGATGGCGCTGGACCAGGACGCCGCGGGTCAGCAGGCCACCCTGCGAAGCCTGGAATCTTCGTGGCGCATCTACCAGAGCCAGGTGGCCCGGCAGTCGGGGAGCACCACGCTGATGCAGCGGCCCGAGTTGCCGGATATCCGCATCGCCGCGATGCCCCCGGGGCAGGACCCGGACGAGGTCATCCGCCGTTCGTCAGAGGAATGGCGCAGGCTGGTCGACAACTCCAGGCCACTGCTTGAGTTTGTAATTACCGCGATGTCCGATAGCATCGACGTTTCCTCGCCGCAGGGGAAGGCAGCGGTAGCCGACCAGGTGTCCAGGCTGATTTTTGCAGTGCAGGATGCGCCGCAGCAGGACTATTACATGCAGATGCTGGCCGAGAAGCTGGAGGTGCCGCTGGAGACGCTGCGGGCCAGCATCAATCGCTCGACGCCGCAGCGACGGCCCAGGGCGGCGCAGAACCGACCGGCGACACCAGCCACGACGGAACAGGCGACGGCTTCGCCCTTTGCCCGGCTGGGCCGCGATCCGGTGGAGGAGTACTGCCTGGCGCTGCTGATGCGGCACCCGGACTTGGGCGAATTTGCGGAATCGCTCGCGCCGGAGCACTTCACTCGCCCGGAGAACCGGGAAATATTCAGCAAGTATATTCCAGTTGTTTGCGGCTCACTGGCGGAGGGTCGTCCGCAAGAAAGCATCTTGATGGAAATACCGGTGGAGATTCGGGAGCAATTGAAGGGTCTGATGACCTATGCGCTGCACCCAATGGACCTGACCAAGCGCAGGCGAGCCATCACCGATGTGGTCCTGCGCCTCGAGGAACGCAGCCTGAGACAGCGGAAGAGGGACGAGCAAGACCGGTTTGCCGGTGGTGCCGAAGAGCCCACCGAAGAAGACCGCCAAGTTGCCGTCGCCGTCAACGAGCGGCTGAAACTGAACTACGAGTCGCGCCCGGGATTGCGTTCAAGGAGCTGACTACTTTCCCAAGCGTCCTGAGGCGGCGAGTGATCCACAGGGTGATACTAGAAAAAACCGCCATTGGTGAAATACGTTAAATCTTCAACCTAATTTGAGGAGAATACATGGTAAGTCGACATGGCGCACGAGAACTCAATCCGGAGGACTTCCTAGAGCCCGCCGCCGAGGAGACCGAGGAGCGGGACCCGATTATCGACATCTTCCGCAAAGCCGACAACGTTCACGAAGACGGTTCGGAGGACGGCGATGGCATAACCACGCCTCGCGCCGCCACCCTGACCGTCGCGCCCGAAGAGGAGCAGTGGGACGGGAACGAGACGGAAACTACGACGGAGTCCTCCGACGATAGTTCGTCTGAAGAGAGCACGGAAGAGACCGAACGGGGGCCGGAAGCGGCCGAGACGATGGAGGTCCTCGACGATCCCGTGCGCATGTACCTGCGGGAGATCGGCCGCGTGCGGCTGCTCACCTCCGCCGACGAACGCAAGCTGGCCCGTCAGCTGGAAGGCGGCAAGCACTTGCAGGGCGTCAAGAAAGAATTGCTCGAGGAACTGAGCGAGGAACCTCGTCCGTGGCAGATTACGAGCAAGCTCATAGACCGCGTCGCGGGAAACGGACCCCTGATCAAGGCCATGGCCGAGGATTTCCGGATGCGCCACGACAGCGCCCTGTCCCAGCTGCTGGATGTGCCGGAGTTGCGGATCATGATGGGGATTGAAGAGCCAGCCGACGCCGAGGCGCCAACGGATGACGACAGTTCTGACAATCCGACTCTGGCCGAGATTTTGGACAACCCGGAACTAGGCGAAGACATCAAGAATGCGCTGAAAGATGTGCAGGAAGGTGAGGAAGAAGTCCTGCCCGCCGATGCCAGGCTGTCCGACATCCTCGCCAACCCCGAGGTTGACGAGCCGATCAAGGCTGGGCTGCGCGAAGCGTACGACGTCGAGCCGGACAACTCTTCGTCTGTTGAAGCCGAGGCCCGCAAGAGCGCTATTGCTCAGATAGTTGCGTCTGATGAAAATTTCGACCCCTCGTTGTCGGAAATTCTGGACATGGCCGAACTACGGGAAGCCCTTTCCCCGGAACTACGGCAGGCCATTCGTCAGGAAGTGTTGCCGTTCAACCCCAACCTTTCCCAGATCGTAGAAAAGGGCGGGGACTGGTCCGAAACCAACCCCAACCTGCTTCCCATCGACCCGGCGCTGTCGCAGATTATGGCCAACACGCGCCTGAGGAACTCTATCGACGCCGAAGTTTCCCAGGATATGCTCGGGCGCCTGGCGGAGGAACTGGAAGAGCCTTCCGAGGACGTCTACCGCCGGGTGCTGGACCTTTCCCTGAGTTCCTGGGTGCTGGCCCAGCATACGGTCGACGCCCTGCAGGACGTGCAGCTGACCGGGCTGGGTTCTTCACTGAGCAACCCGGACCATCTGGCGCGGCTGCAACGCCTTGACCCGCTGCTTCGCCAGCACTACAGCCGGGTCCAGGCTGACAGCGACCGCGCACAGTCGCATCTGACCGAGGCCAACCTGAGGCTCGTGGTAAGCGTCGCAAAGAAGTATATCGGCCGCGGCATGGCGCTGCTGGACATGATCCAGGAGGGCAACATAGGCCTGATTAGGGCCGTCGAAAAGTTCGACTACCGCAAGGGCTACAAATTCAGCACCTATGCCACGTGGTGGATCCGGCAGGCAATCACCCGGTCCATTGCCGACCAGGCGCGCACCATTCGCATCCCGGTGCACATGGTGGAAACCATCAACAAGCTGATGCGCCAGCACCGCCGGCTCCTTCAGGAATACGGCCGCGAGCCGACCCCCGAGGAAATCGGACAGGCCATGGAGATCGGCCCGGAGAAGGTCGAGGAGATTCTGAAGATCTCGCAGGAACCGGTCTCGCTGGAAACGCCTATTGGCGAGGAAGAAGATTCTCACCTGGGTGACTTCATCGAGGACCGAAACGCGCCGGCTCCGGCGGACGCGGCGTCGTTCCAGCTGCTCAAGGAGCAGGTCGACGAGGTGCTTCACACGCTCACCGAAAGGGAGGCGCGCGTCCTGGTGCTGAGGTTCGGGCTGGAGGATGGTCGCAGCCGCACGCTTGAAGAGGTTGGACGAGAGTTCGGCGTAACCAGGGAACGAATTCGTCAGATCGAAGCGAAGGCGTTGCGGAAACTGCGCCACCCCACCCGATCGCGAAAACTCCGTGACTTCCTGGAATAACCGGGGGGTTACGGAGTCCCACTGGTACCGATTGATACAGATTCGGTTCGTACAGCTTTGCGGCGAGGCAATTCTTGAAGCTGAACCGGCGAAATCTCAGTGAAAGATCTTGTGAGGAGTAGGCAGCATAGTAGACATAACGTAATGGAAAACGTCGTTATGTAATCTGATTTCGACAAATTTATCAATAACTATTGCCGAATATGTTGAAGAACTCATAAGGAGCACGCTATACTCGCTCCAGTCGCCAGTGAGGGAGGTGGTTCCTGTGGGTGAAATGACCGTGCCCAAGTGCCTGAAATGCGACATCGGCTACTTAGTACCGTTGTCGGACTATGGCGGGCAGGGTGCTGCCGTACATTTCAAGGCTTGGGTCTGCGTAAATCCACCTTGCGGATTCAATATCAAGATTCGTAACGGCGACATCTATCTCAATGAGCCAATATCTCCGGGGACGATGAATTCGCCCCGGGCCCGATAGTCGCTAGAACAAGACACTAAAATTACATACCTCCGCCGTGCTCCCTGAACGCTCCGGGGTATAGCTGAGTGGTGGTGACGTGAGGTTCCCGGTCCCGGCAAGCCACTGAATATCGAGTGGCTTCCGGGTGATCGGGAGGAGGGACGCTATGTTAGCCGGGTATGACTACCTGATATTGCGAGGGGGAGTGAGGCGGTTCTGGACGCGCACCAGAATCGCGGGAGCTTCTATGCTGATCGCCGGGGGCATCCTCATAGGTGTGGGCGGAGCTTATTACGGGTATGCCGACAATGCCCGCGCCAACCTGGACCGGCTCGAGGTCCCATCGGTTGAGCTCGTGCCCGTTTTTGCAGAAAGAGAACCGGTTGCTGTCGCGCCCTTCAGCCTTTCGGCCATCCCCGAGAACTCCCTGTTCTCCGGCGATGCCGGTGTGGAGCCGACAAACGCCGGGCCAAACCTTCCCGAAGGATTCGTCCTCATCGATTTCTCCGAGGAAGAACCGCTGTCCACCCAGAACCCGGCCACCAGCATGAGCATACCGGGGATGGAGATCAGCGCCAGCGTTGTGGAGCTGTCAATCCAGGACCTGGGAGAACGGCGGGCCTACCAGACCCCGAGCAACTCGGTGGGACACATTCCTGAAACGTCCGACGCGGGCGAAAACGGGGCTGGCTGGTACTTTGGCCACACCGAAAGTCCGATACTCAACGAAGGCTCGGTGTTCTTCAACCTGCAGGAGATTCCTGACAAGCTGCGGGTAGGTGAAGACGTCCAGATCATCCTGGACAACGGAACCGAGCAGTTCCTATACAGCGTTACGGCAACGAGGGTGGTCCATGAGGACGACCTGACGCTGGAAAACGACGGAGGGCCCCAGATTCACCTGGTCTCCTGCGTGCCGAGGCTGGTCTATGACCACAGGCTGATCGTCGACGCTCAGCTGATAGCCCGCAAATTGAACAGCTAAAAGACTAGGCGCACAACCTGCGAAAGCAAACGGCGGCCTAACCGGACTCCTAGGTTGGGCCGCCGTTTTCGATTGTGATTTTGAGCGTCCTCAGCCGCCTGCCGGCAACCGACACCACTTCCACCTGCAGGCCGCTGTTTTCCACGACGTCGCCCGCATGCGGGACACGGCCGAGATGATGGTAGACAAAGCCGCCGACCGTGTCGAAGTCGTCGCTTTCGATCTCCACCCCGAACAGCTCCTGGACATCTTCGATGCTCAGTCCGGCGTTCACGTAAACCGACCCCTCGTGGTCGCGGGTTATCCCGGACTCACGGACCCGGGAGAACTCGTCCTCAATCTCGCCGACGATTTCCTCGAGGACGTCCTCCATGGTCACGAGCCCTTCCGTGCCGCCGTATTCGTCGACCACGATCGCAATCTGTGTTCGCCGCTGCCGGAATTCTTCCAGCAACTCATCCACTCTCTTGGTCTCAGGGACGACGAAGGCAGGCCTCGTCAGGGACCGGACGGAGTTTTCGGTACTGGGATTGGCGATCGCTGCCAAGAGGTCCCGAACATAGATAATGCCCAGGAGCTCGTCAATGGTCTCTACGTAAACTGGCAGGCGGCTGTGGCCGTGCTCAACGATGATGCATGCCGCTTCCTGCAGTGAGGTGTCCGCCTCAATTGCCACCATGTCCAGTCGCGGCACCATCACCTCGCGGGCGGTGGTGTAGTCCAAATCGATGATCGAGCGGAGCATCTCGCGGTCTCGCTGGTCGAGACCGCTCAATTCCTCTTCAGTGATTGCGCGTTCGAAAGGTGGGACTATGAGGCCCGTAAAGTTTTCGGGGGACGCGAGGCCCTGCCTTCCGTTGCCGTGTCCGCCATTTCCCGGCGCCGAGGCCTCCGAGCTGCGATTGGGACGCTCCCGGCCTGCTCCCTTTCCCCGGAATACCCGGGAGATCCAGTTAAGGGGAGGCATGGGGAGGTCCTAGTGGAAGCGGCTCGACAATGTCCAGAGAAAAGAGGAAATGTATACCCGAACGGCCGGAATCGACCGAAGAAGCGGTGGGCCGACACGAAGGGAGGCAGACAGGGCTGACATCTGCGAGTGGTAAATCCGGAGGGGGATTATCTGTATCCAATCCTCAAACTCCCGATACTCAGAGCGGCCTTACAGCGGCGTACAGGGATTTCCGGGCCGCGGGGAGGACGGGCTATTTCAAACTGCGCTTAATAGTAGCAGGCACTCCCACTGCCAGTCTAGCGGGGGGTACGTCCTTCGTCACCACGGCTCCGGCTCCGGTGATGGAGCCCTCGCCCACCGTGACCGGGGCAACCAGCATCGTATCGCATCCGATGAAAGCATCGTCCTCCACCACGGTGCGATGTTTGTCCTTGCCGTCATAGTTGCACGTAATCATGCCCGCACCCACGTTCACCCTGGCGCCGATGGTCGCGTCGCCGGCGTAGCCGAAATGCCCCATGACCGCGCCAGCCTTGAAGCGGCTCTCCTTGACCTCAACGTAGTTGCCGATGTGGACGCCCGTCTCGAGGTGGGCGCCCGGGCGCAGGTGGCTGAAGGGTCCGACATCGGTATTGTCTTCCATCGTGGCTTCTTCCAGCGCAGAAGACGTCACCCGGCAATTGTTTCCAATCAGCGAGTGTCGAATGACGGAGTTGGGGCCGACTTCGCAGTTTTCCCCGACCGTCGTCTGCCCCGTGAGCATCGTATTCGGCAGGATCAAGGTGTCCATGCCAATCGAGACGTCCGCATCAATGTACACGGAGTCGGGATCTGTCATGGTTACGCCCTCCATCAGCCAGCGTTCGCGTATGCGGTCCCTAATGACGGCTTCGGCGTTGGCCAGTTGGCTCCGGTTGTTCACGCCCAGCACTTCCTCCATCTCAGCGACCAGGGCGGCGGATACCTCTAGATTTTCCTTGACAGCCATGTTGGCTAGGTCGGTGAGGTACAGTTCTCCGGAAGAATGAGGACGGAGTTTCTTAATTGACTCGCGTAACCAGTTGGCCCTGAAGCAGTAAACTCCGGCGTTGACGAATGGAGCATTGTCGGCGCGAGTGCCTGCGGCCTCCTTGGCTTCGACTATTCGAGAAACCTTCCCTTTGGACAGAACCACCCTGCCGAGGTCCGGAACGCCGTCGTTGGGGGCGGTCAAGAGCGCCATGGCAGCCGAGCCGTCCACGTACTCTTCCATTAAATTGACCATCGACTCCAGCGTGACCAGCGCAGTGTCCGCGCCGATGACCATGACGTGTTCAACTTCGCCATCCAGCAGCTCGAGGCAACTGGCGACGGCGCCTCCCGTGCCGTCGGGTCGCTCCTGGACCGCGTACTCCACGGAATCGCCGAGAACCGCCCCGACCGCCTCGCGATTGGCTGGAGAAACGACAACGACAACCCGGTCGGCGCCAGCTTCCTGCAGGAGCTCCACCGGGTAGCGCACCATTTCCTTGCCGCAGATGCGGTGCAGAGGCTTGGGAATGCGCGACCGCATCCGGGTTCCTTCGCCTGCTGCCATTACGATCCCGGCCAGACTCATCGCCATGCCCTCCCGCGGCTCTGTCAGGTCAATGGCCGCGAGCTCATTATACCCGTCCGGGCGCGGGTGGCCGCCCGCCCGCCCGTGCGCGGAGCTCAAGCCTCTCCTGCGAGGGTGTCGTCAGTACTCAATGCCGCCCGGCAGTTACCAGGTAGGCGCGAGAGAATCGCCCCTCGCGCCAACCTGGTACCACCCTCTGTTGAAAAACTTCGAGGCTAGGGACGGCACAGCTGACCCAGCAATGGGGCCCCGGTAAAATTGTCCTCACCACGGGCAAGCTGGCATGGAGTCCTTCCGAAGGCGTTGGTCGCCTTGCGGTCTGCGCCCTGTTCAAGCAGCTGTTCAACCAGTTCAGCTCTCGATTGCTGCGCTGCGAAGTGCAGGAGCGTGTTGCCTCCGCTGTCCTGCATCGATGTGTCCGCTCCGTGCTCCACGAGTATGTTCACCGTAGGCCAGTCCCCGTTTTGGACTGCCAGCGCCATGAGGGTATCCCCGGCATCGTTGCTGGCGTCTGGGTCAACCCCGTTTTCCAACAGCAATCGCAAGGACATCCCGTTGATCGGCCGGTAATCCGTGGTGTAGAGGGAATGGGAGGAACGGAGTACGAGAGTGTTGCCATTGTTGTCTCTGGTTTCGATGTCCGCTCCCTCATCCATGAGGAACTCGATCATAGTCCTCGGTTCATCTTGTCCAGTAAGACCGTTGTTGCACAGAGCCCGAAACAGCGGAGTCCTGCCTGAATTGTCCTTCGCCTGAATGTCCATTCCCCGTTCCAGCAGCACGGCCGCAGCTCCGGGGCGCGCGCTATAGGCTGCAAGGTGCAGAAGGCTTTCGCCCTCAGAGCCCATCTGTGACATGTTTGCGCCCAGATCGAGCACTCGCTTGGTCGTCTCTGGAGAGCTAAAGGTTCCCAAAGACAGCTTTAAGGCCGAATCCAACAGTTCTTGTTCGTTCTCGCCCGCCGCTCCGCTTTCAACAAGGGCCTGGATCACGTCTGGATTGGAGTTGTAACCCGCCAGCGCAACCGGGTGGTTCAAGGGCTCTACGGATTCGGATACAGGTCCCCAATCCAATAGCAGCAATACGACTTCAGGGTTTGGGTTTCTGATCGCTGCTAATTGAGCGGAGGTTCTTCCAAAACCATCGTCGGCGTTTATGTCTGCGCCCCACTCCAACAGGGCTTCAACGACCTTCGGTTCAGTGTTGTAGCTTGATCCGAGGAGCAATGGTGTAAAACGACTGGCACCGGTTGATGCGACCGCTGCGATGTCTGCGCCCGCTTCCAGGAGTGCAGAGACCACCTCCGGGTCGTGATTGAATCCGGCCGCAAGGTGCAAGGGAGTCACGTCTGAATATCGCCAGTGCTCATTGGCTTTGTTGGTTATTAAGGTAATGTCATTAGTTGAATTGACCCCAAGCAGGTTCCAGACATCGGATGCAGTGCCCTGCATGGCTGCAAGGAAAAGGGGGCCATCGGTCCCGATATTCCACCCGGCCGAGATCTGTTCGAGGCGCGTGGGCGTCGGACTCGGGCCGGGTGTGCCAGTCACTGTTGGCGCTACGGTAGCAGCGGATGTACCGGGAATATCAGTTGGCGAAGGAGACTCGGTGGCCAAAGTGGTGCTCCTTGCCGTGGGCGTCGGTGTACGACCCGCGGAGGAGGGTGTCCTCGTCGTTCCCTGCTGCCCGGTTACCGGAGTCTGCCTGTAGCCGTCCTCATCTTGCGCCTCCCCCTCGTCTCCCTGCCCCTCGTCTCCATCTGTACGGGAATCCTCCCCGGACGTACTTTCGCCCGGTGAAGGCGAAGGACCGGCGGATTCTCCAGAACCGCAGACCAAAAGCGCCACCGCTAACAGGGCGATGCCCAATATCAAGAGGAAACGGAAATTGGCGATTTGTATCACAAGAATTGATTGGGCACATCGCATCGTTGACACGGGCAATGGCCAACGTCAGAATTGTGCCGCTCCCTAATTTCGTATCGAAGGCACAATGATGCAACGTAACGAATTGCCTTTTCTGTCCGCCACTGACCTGGCGGATTTGTTCAAGTCCCGCCAGGCCTCCCCGGTGGAAGCGACCCAGGCGTATCTTGATCGCATCGAGCGGGTCGACCCGGCGCTTAATTCTTACATTACTGTCACCGCCGAGCGGGCGATGGACGAGGCCCGCCAGGCCGAAGTCGAAATAGCCGCCGGCAACCATCGCGGCCCGCTGCATGGAGTTCCAGTTGCGGTCAAGGACCAGTTCTGCACCGATGGTGTGCTCACCACCGGTGGCTCTGAGATCCTGCGGGAATACGTCCCGGATTACGACGCGACGGTGATGGCCAAGCTCAAGGACGCCGGGGCGGTATTGCTGGGCAAGCTCAACATGAGCGAGTTCGCCATGGGGGATGCCTTCCATCATCCCTACGGACGGCCGCTGAACCCATGGGACCTGTCCCGCAACCCTGGCACCTCCAGCAGCGGCTCCGGCGCCGCCACCGCAGCGTTCCTCTGCGCCACTTCCCTCGGCGAGGACACCGCAGGCTCCATTCGCGGTCCCGCCGCATTCTGCGGCCTTGTCGGCATCCGGCCCACCTGGGGGCTGGTCAGCCGGTACGGCATGCTGGCGTCCACCTGGTCGATGGATGCCGCTGGACCGATCTCTCGTACGGTGAAAGACTGCGCTGTTACGCTAGGGGCTATCGCCGGACACGACCCCAACGACGGCTACACACGCAATGCGCCTGTGCCCGACTACCTCGAAGGCATCGACACTGGCATTCAAGGCCTGCGAATCGGCGTGCTCAGCGACCGGGTGAATGACGAAGGGGTCGAGCCGGACGTTCGCGACGCTGTGAACGCTGCCGTGGCCCATCTGGGCGAGCTTGGTGTGGAAGTGCAGGAAATCTCCATCCCGCTCATCGCCGTGTCAGCAGCCATATCCACCACGCTGATCTACACCGACGCCACAGCAGTGCATCGCAAGGGACTGGAGAACCACCCGGAAAAGTACGATCACAACAACCGTGTGCGCCTGCTGACTGGAGCCCTTATACCGGCTCAGGCTCACCACAAGGCCAGCCGACTACGCCAGATCCTGCGGGACCAGATCCTGGAAGCCCTCGAACGCGTGGACATTTTGATCCTACCCACCTCATCGGTACAGGCCACACCCATCCCCTCCGAAGCAGGCATGGCCAAGAATGGCAAACAGGAATTCCTGAACATGCTGGGCGGCCGGCGCACCTATACGACGCCCTCAAATCTTGCCGGTATTCCCGGCCTGTCGATTAACTGCGGCTTCACATCCGACGGACTCCCTGTAGGCCTGCAAATGGTGGGCCGCCCATACGACGAAGCCACCTTATTCCGGGCCGCCTACGCCTACGAGCAGGCAACGGACTGGCACACCCGCCGCCCACCGGTGTAGCCCCCAACTACTGAAATCAATGAACTTCCCCGCCACCTCCAAGGAGAGGGAAGCCAAGGAGACATGATGCCCGAACTGCATGAACTCACCGCCACCCAGCTGGCCCGGCAGATCCGGGCCCGCGAGATAAGCGCCGTCGACGTTGCCGAGGCGCTGCTGGACCGCACAACGTCGCTGGAGTCGCTTCAGGCCTGGATCTACCTCGACCGCGAGACGGTGCTGGCCGATGCCGAGCAGCGACAGCGTGAACTGGACACGCTCCCTGAAGTCGGCCCGCTGCACGGTGTGCCCGTCGGTGTCAAGGACATCTTCTACACCGCCGGCATCCCGACCACCGCCTGCTCCGCCATCTACTCCGACTTCGTGCCCGAGTTCGACGCGGAAGTCCTTACTCGCCTCAAGCAGGCCGGGTCGATCATGATGGGCAAGACAGTCACCACCGAGTTTGCCTGCCTTGATCCCTCGCAGACCCTGAACCCATGGAACCCGGCACACACACCCGGCGGTTCCAGCAGCGGCTCGGCGGTGTCAGTGGCCACTGGCATGTGTCCCGTTGCCCTGGGGTCCCAGACAGTCGGATCGGTGCTGCGCCCCGCGTCCTACAACGGCGTGGTCGGCCTCAAGCCCACATACGGGCGCGTCAGCCGCTACGGCGTGGTGCCGGTGAGCTGGTCGCTGGACACGATGGGATGGATGGGCCGGACGGTCGAGGATGTAGCCCTAATGTTGCAGGTGATGGCCGGCCCCCACGCCAACGACCCGGTCTGCGCCCGGTTCCCTGCCGGGGATTACCTGTCAGGTCTGGAAGAAGGCGCGCCGCCGCGCATCAGCCTCGTGACGTCCTTCTTCATGGAGGAATCCAACGAGGAGACCCAGCGCCACACTCGAACCATGCTACAAATGCTGGCCGCCGCGGGGGCGGAAGTTGACGAGGTAGCCCTCCCGGACAGCTTCGAAACAGCCGTCGAAGACCAGCAGATCATCATGCGCTGCGAGGCTGCCTCCTTCCACCGTCCGATGTACGAGACGCGGTCTGAGGAATACCGGCCGCTGTTGCGCCGCCTGCTGCGACGGGGACTGGACACCGACGCCGTCACCTACTCCGGCGCCCTCGAGCGTCGGTTGCGCTTCATCACGGACATGCAGGTGCTTGCCGAGGGCGCCGACGTGCTCATCACGCCGACCACGCCGACCCCCTCCCTGGCCGACCTGACCAACACCGGCAACACCACGTTCCAGGGGCCTTGGACATCCTGCGGCCTGCCGACCATCACCATACCGACTGGACTGGCCGAGTCGGGCCTGCCCATGGGCCTGCAGATCATAGCCGCGCCGTTCCGTGAGGAGCGCCTCCTGGCCGCCGCACGCTGGTGTGAGCGCGTGCTGGACGTGCACCTGTCGCCTCCAGTGTGAGTTGTCCGCCCTCAGCGAGTTGTACCGGGAGCACATTCCGAGCCGATCGTTCCATGATCGGCTCGGGTTATAATGGCTGCACATCGCCACGCCCATTGGGGTGCCTGCCATGACCATCCAACACACCTCGCCTCCGGTCTATCCTCCGTCGGAGCAATTCCCGCTGAGGCCACGCAGGGGCGATATGCAGAACTGGATTCACCTCGCGTTGCCAGCGCACCATGCTGCTCTCGTTCGGCACTTTGGCAACCCGGAAACCACTATCGTCACCAGCGAGCCGGCGGTCGGGTGGAATCTCAGCCAGCGGACCGGCCTGCTGTATCCCGACCTTCTCATCGCCTTTGACGTCAACCGGGCGGAGTCATTCGGGCGGTTGGGCTACTCCCTGGACGACCAAGGCAAACCCCCAGACTTCGTTCTGGAAGTTGGGTCGCCGACCACTGCCCTGAACGACTACACGAGCAAGCGGGACGGATACGCCGCCTTTGGCATTCCGGAATACTGGCGGTTTGACCCAACCGACGGCGAGCGCTACCCCGCTGGCTTGGCTGGCGACAGGCTGGTTGACGGTAGCTACCAGCCCATCACTATCGTCCAGGTCGACAGCAGCCACTACTGGGGGCACAGCGAGGCACTCAATCTCGATCTGTGCTGGGAGAACGGGCAACTGCGCTGGTGGGACCCGGTGGCGCAGCTTTACCTGTCCACCTACGACGAGGAACGCAGCGGGCGGGAGGCCGAGCGCCAGTCCCGATTGGACGCTGAAGCCCAGCGCGACGCCGAACGCCAAGCCCGCATCGCCGCAGAAGAGCGCGTCCGGCAGTTGGAAGACGAACTGCGACGCCGTCCCTGATCCTAAAACCCGAAGGAGTTGACCGATGCCGCAAGCCAACATTCCGTCCGAAGAGGAAGTCCTCAGCTATTTCGACAAGTTCAGCAACTGGGGCCGCTGGGGCGATGACGACGAGCTTGGAGCCCCCAACCTGATCACCCCGGCAAAGGTGAAGCAGGCCATCGCCACCGTTCAGGAGGGCGTTCGCATCTCCATGGCGCGCACAATATCCTTTGAGGCCACCGTCGACGCGCCCAACCCGCCGGTCCACTTCATGGTGGAGAGCGGCGAGGGTTGGGCCAGCGGCCAAAAGGTCAGCAACCGCGCTTTCCCGGCCGCGTCCGACTACTTCGGCATGATCTTCCACGGATACACGGTTACCCACGTTGACAGCCTCGCCCACTTCTTCTGGAACGGCAAGACCTACAACGGCAAGCCCGCCCACCTCGTTTCCACCAGCCTTGGCGCCACCTTCGGCTCGGTCGAGGAGGCCAAGGAGGGCATTATCTCCCGCGCTGTTCTGGTTGACGTTCCAATGATCAAGGGTATCGACTGGATTGAGCGCGGCGAGGGCGTGATGATTGACGATATCCTCGCGGCCGAGGAGCGCTGCGGCTTCAAAGTCGAAGAGGGCGACGTTCTTCTCATACGCACCGGACAGCTGCACCGCCGCAACGTGGAGGGCCCATGGTCTCGCGAGGCCGGTTCCGCAGCCTGCCAGGCCTCCTGCCTGCCCCTGTTCTACGAGCGCGGCATCGCCATGCTGGGCACCGACACCGGCAACGACGTAAGCCCGCCGCAATACGAGAACGTACCCAGTCCCATACACCAGGTGAGTATTACCGCCATGGGCATCTGGATCCTGGACAACGCCGACCTCGAAGAGGTGGCAGCCGCCTGCCGGGAGCGCAACCGCTGGGAGTTCATGATCTCTATAGGGCCTTTGCGCCTGCACAACACCACCGGCTCCCCGGTCAACCCGATCGCGATTTTCTAGCGATCTGAGAGTCCCCTCTCCACGGAGAGGGGAATTCATTTAGCCGAACTAAAAGAGGTAAGAAGATGGCGCACTACGTATTTGTCGCAGCCCAGGACGACAACAAGATCGGTGTCTTCACCATGGACGCAGACACCGGCGCACTGACCCACCAGTCCGACGTTGCCATGCCCGGCGGCCCCTCGCTGCTGGCCATCAGCCCCGACAGGCGGACGCTCTACGTTAGCCACCGCGAGGCACTCGAACTCTCCAGCCACCGCATCGACCCCGCCTCCGGCGGACTGACACGGACCGGCTCGGTGGCCGTTGATGACTGGCCGGCGTACATTGCCACCGACCGCACCGGCCGCCACCTGCTGGTGGCGTTCTACGGCGGGGCCCGCGCCGGTGTGTATCCCACCGGGGCCGATGGCGAGCTTGGCGGCCCGCCCTCCGAGTCGCTGACCACCGCCGATGGGGCCCACTCCATCCTCACTGACCGCTCCAACCGGTTTGCCTACGTGCCGCACATTGCCTACATACAGGACAACGTGCTGGAGCCGCCCAAAAACATCCCGGGACCCAACGTAATCTACCAGTTCAAGTTCGACGCCGACACGGGACGCCTGACGCCCAACGACCCGCTGGTGCTGGAGATGAACGGCTTTCTGGGGCCACGGCACTACTGCTACCACCCGTCGCTGGACGTGGTCTACTTCTCGGACGAGCAGGGCAGCAGCGTCACTGCTTACAACATCGACTCCGAGGGCCGGCTGTCGGCCTTCCAGACCATCTCGACGCTGCCCGAGGGACATACAGAGCGCAACACCTGCTCGCAGATCCAGATCACGTCTGATGGGCGCTTCCTGTTCGTGCCCAACCGCGGCCACAACAGCATCGCCAGTTTCTCGGTTGACGCTGCGACCGGCGCCCTGACTGCCGCAGGCCGCGCATCCACGGAGGCGGTGCCCAGCGCCTTCAGCTTGGACCCGCAGGGCAAGTTCGTGTTCGGTGCGGGCTCGGCCACCGGCCGCCTTTCATCCCATAGCATTGACGGAGATACCGGCGAGATGACGGCCCTCGCCACCTACGACGTGGGCGCACGACCCATGTGGGTACTGACGACGACATTGGGCGACTAAATCGCAGGGAAACTCGAAACTATTCCCGACTGGCCGAGGCAGAAGGGGTGGAAGTTGCAGAAGTGACCTCCACCCCTCAACTTTGGTTGGCAGTCAGGCCGGACGTCGGCATCGGGTGGTATTCGTTCGCAGATCTATTCTGGCGCGCAGGACGAGAATATCCGGCAGGGCTACACTTGTCGTTAGCCATGTTTGCTCCTATTCTGTGCAGCGAATAGTGACGTGTGCCCTGATTGTTGTGCCGCTGATAACGGGAAGCGAATGGAAGTGGCGTCCAGTGGGCTTTTGACAAGGAGTCAATCAGCATAGCCACTCAAGCCAGACCGGAGGGCGAAAGACAGGTGAACAAGGCGTGGTTTTTCGCCGTGCTTTCCTTCGCCTTTTTTGGCGCTGAAAACGCGGTTTTCATGCTTCCCCCTCTCTTGGTGGACATCGCGTCGGACTTGGAAATATCGGTGGCGGTCGCGGGCCAATTGGCCACCGCGACCTTCGCCGCCTGGGCGGTCTCCCTGATTATGGCGGGGCCGCTTTCCGACTCCTTCGGACGCCGACCGGTGTTCCTCGCCGGACTGTCCGTGATGGGCGCTTCCGTCATCGCGTCGGCATTCGCGCCCAACATCGAAGTGTTCCTGGGGCTCCGGGTGTTGGCTGGGCTGGCGGCGGGAACCCTTCCTCCCACTGCCGTTGGGGTTCTGTCTGATGTCATTTCTCCGGAGAGACGGGCGCAGGCTGTTGGCGGCATCGTGAGCGTCGGCGTGCTGACTTCCGTGGTCAGCGTCCCCTTGGCCCTCGGGTTGGTGGAGCTTGGCGGGTGGCGGCTTGCGTTCGTCTTTGCGGGAGCCGTGCTATGGACGAGCACCCTTGCCAATGGGATCTGGTTCCCCAGGGACAGCAGGGAACAAGTCCGCAACTGGGCATTTTTCTCCCGGTACTGGTCGCTGGGGGCTTTGCCTTTTTTCAAAACAGCCGTGGCCGTCGGAATGTCGCAACGCATCGCCTTTTGGACAATGATCAGCTATTTCCCCACCTACCTGAGAGACACCTACGAGTTGAGCGTGGGGTTTGCGGCACTTCCCCTGGGGATAGTTGCATTGGGACAGGCCGCCGGGAGCTTCTCCGGGGGAACGGTGGCAACATAATCGTACCGCGCAGCGCTCATCGGCGTCACGTCGGTCGCAGGCGGGGTCTGTGCCTATCTATGCTTCACCGTAACGTTGGATCTCTGGGTGGTGGTTGCGGTGGCAACGGTTGCCGGTGGACTGCTGGGCATGACGATGCCTGCACTAGTCGCCGCCTGCACCGAGCATTAGGGAAACTCCAAGTCGACTGGCGCCAGCATCATGGGCCTGAGCAACCAGACCGGCGGGGTGCTGGGTGCTGCCATTGCCGGAGTGCTTCTGGCCAGCACGGGCTACGGGGGGATAGGCCCCATGTGCCTCATCGTTACGGTCTCCAGCGGAGTCCTGGTGGCTTTGTTTGGCAGGAATCTGCGTCGGGGCAACGGCTAAACCGCGGCCCGTTGGCCGGGGCCTTCGCCACGACAGTTGTGCCCGGATTCGCTGGGACAGCGGACCGCCGTTGGCGACAGAGTTGGGACAGGCAATATGTTATGCTTTTGACCGTACTGAGAAAATATTAGCGGCAAGTTCAGGAGTTTTTTATGCCTACCGAATTCTGGGCGATGGGTCGCCCCCTCGCCGGCGGGCCAGATTCCCAGGACTTCAATGCCGTGCGGCAGGCGGTCCGCGCCGAGGAAATCGGGTACGACGGCATCGTCTACGTCGATTCCCAAAACCGCTACGGCGACACCTACGTGGCAATGGCCCTGGCCGCCCATGCCACCTCCACCATCAAGCTGGGCACCGGCGTCACCAACTCCTTCACCCGCCATCCCGCGATCACCGCGTCAGCCATAACCACGGTGCAGGTGGAGAGCGAAGGGCGGGCGTACCTGGGCATCGGCAGGGGAGACTCGGCCCTGGCCCACCTGGGCCGCGCGCCTGACTCAGTGCCCAAGTTCGAGAACTACCTCGAGAGGCTTCAGGGATACCTTCGCGGCGAGGAAGTCCCCTTTGAATTCGGGGGAAATATCGAATCCATCGGCCTGGCCGACTACAAGGATTCCAGCCTCATATTCTGGATAGATGAAGTGCGCCCACCCAAGGTACCGGTGGACGTTGCAGCTACCGGCCCCAAGGTGATTTCCGCCGCCGCCCGCCACGCCGACAGAGTGACCCTGAACGTTGGCGCGGACGCGGACCGGATCCGTTGGGGCATGGAAGTCGCCCGGTCCGCCCGGGCCGAGGCTGGACTCCCGGCGGATATTCCCTTCGGTGCCTACGTGCCCTTGGTGGTGCACGATGACCCCGAGGAGGCAGCGCGAATCGGCACCTTCCAGGTCTCGCTATTCGCCCGCTTCTCCTCCATGTACGGGAGCGTGGTGGGACCTGCTTCGACGGAGCAACGACAGGTGATGCGGAACATCCACGATGCATACGACATGCAGCATCACGGGCTCGCCGGCTCCCCCCAGGACGAGGCCGTAACCGAGGACTTCTCCCGGGGCTTCGGGATATTCGGTCCTCCCACCCACTGCGCCGACCGCCTGTCGGAGTTGATCGACCTTGGGGTCGACAAGTTCATCATCCGGGGCGTGTCCCTGGACCCCGCCGACCCCGAATCCAGGGCCGCCGAGCGCTTTATTGAAGAAGTGGTTCCCCTGCTTCGCGATTAGGGAGATTGGTGCCCAGGATTCCTCCCGCTCCTTGCCCTAGCAGTTAGACGCCCCGGCCGACGGTTCGCCGCTGGCGGGGAACCCTTGCGGTTGCCTTGGCTGCCCACTAAGGCAAGAACATCGGCTTTCATCGCGGGCGCCTGCTCGCATTACCTGCCCCGCTGCGCTATCCTCCGCAGCAGGGAGCCGGTCCTTCCGCCAAGCAACTTTTGCGACTGCGCCCGCAGCGCCAGTTGCTGCGATGCCATCGAGTACGTGGGATAGACGTGAATCGACCGTGCCAGGTCCCCCAGCCTGATTCCCTTGTCTATGGCCAGTGTCCACTCGTGAATCATCTCGCCCGCCCTTGGCGAGACGATGGTTGCGCCGAGAACCTTGCCGTTCGGATGGTGGACAGCTTTCACGAATCCCCAGGCTTCTCCGTCTGTGAGCGCACGGTCAACGTCGCCTAGCGGCCACCTAGTTGATACGACCTTGTCCCCCAACCGATCCCGAGCCTCCGCTTCCGTCAGCCCGGCCTGCGCCATTTCCGGATCGGTGAAGACGGCCCGAGGCACAGACTGCCTTACCGCCGCCGTGTTCAACGGCAGGAAGGCGTTGCGGACTGCCATGAATCCCTGCCAACCGGCGTAGTGGGTGAACTGCGGCCCGCCGGTAACGTCTCCCGCCGCATATATCCGCCGCTGTGTCGTGCGCAGGTTGCGGTCTGTCTGGATGCCATTGGCGCTGTGGGTGACGCCCGCCGCTTCCAGACCCAACCCGGCCACGTTGGCGGCCCGGCCGACGGCAACCAGCAGTTCGTCGGCTTCGACGTCCTGGCCATCTGCCAGTTCGACCACCGCCCCCTTTCCGGCATCGGATGACGGCCGGACGGACTTCGCCGCTGTTCCAGGCAGCACACGCACACCCTCGTCCACCAGCCGACGGGCGATGACCTCCGAAGCGTCCGTGTCCTCCTGCGGGAGAATGCGCTCAGAGGCTTCTATCAGCGTCACCTGTGAGCCCAATCGTGCGAAGGCCTGCGACAGCTCGCATCCGACCGCGCCCGCGCCGATCACGGCCAGCGACGCCGGCAGTTCCACCAGTTCCCAAACGGTCTCATGGGTGTGGAACTCAACCCCGTCCAGGCCCGGAATGGCCGGAACTACCGGCGACGCCCCGGTGCATATCAGGAATCGTCGCGCGGAAAGCGAACGCCCATCGACGTCGATGGTGTCTGGGCCAGTGAAACTGGCCTCGCCAATCATGACCTCAACACCCTCGTCTGCGAGCGCGTAGGAGACTCGGTGTCGTAGATGCGCTGGATGACGGAGTGGATGCGAGCCATCACCGCACGAAGATCCACAGCGGGTGCATACGCGGGCAGGCCGTACCGGTCAGCCGTTCGCATGGAGTGAGCAACCCCGGCCGCCTTCAGCAGAGCCTTGCTGGGGACGCAGCCGGTCCAGGTGCAGTCCCCGCCCACGCGGGAGCGTTCGACCAGGGCCACCGACAGGCCCAGCGAGCGGGCGAACCGCACCGCCGTCAGCCCGGCCGAGCCAGCGCCGATGACCACCAGGTCGTAGTCGGCCTTCACGGACGCCTACGAATAGTTGGGTGGCCCCTGGTTCAGCCCGGCCACCCTCTCGCACCATTGCGACGCGCCCAGCACACGGCCTTCCTGCGCCCACGGCCCGCCGAACTGCACCGCCATCGGCATCCCCAGCTCCGAGAGCCCCGTCGGCACCACCACCGTGGGAAGACCTGCGGCAGTCCATGGTACCTGGAACGCGGCGTCACCAGTGGTGTTGAGGTCCTTCGGCGCAGGGGCTGGAGTGGCCGGCGTCATTACCACATCCACCTTCGAGGCCATCTCGTTCATATCGGCGCGGAACTGCCGACGCAGCCGCTGGGCCTTCAGGTAGGTGGCCGTGGGGATGATCATCCCCATCTCCATGCCGGCACGAACGCGCGGACCGTAGTCAGCGGCCCGGACTCGGTGGTTGGTCTCGTGGAAACCGGCGCAGTCCACGTTCATCACGATCCGCTGGAAGCTGTGCACGAGGGCGAAGCTGTCGGGCAGCGGGATTTCCTCCACCTCGGCCCCTGCCTCAGCCAACTGGTTTGCGATTGCCTCGGTGTGGGCCCATATCTCCGGGGTCGCATAGTCCTGGTAGTACTGCCGCACCAGCCCGATCCGTGGCGGGCGGTCATGTGCCGCCATCTGTGCACTGAAGTCGGGGACAGCCTGCCGCAGCGAGCCTGGGTCGTTATCGTCTTCGCCGCTCAGCACTTCCAGCATCAGCGCGGCATCGGCGACAGTGCGGGTCAGGATGCCCACATGGTCCAGCGACCAGCTTACAGGCACCACGCCGTATCGACTGATGCGGCCGTAGGTCGGCTTGAGGCCGACTATGCCGTTGTAGGCCGCCGGACGGCACGTCGAGCCGCCGGTCTGCGACCCTAGGGCCGCCGGGACCATCCGCGCCGCCACCGCCGCCGAGGAGCCGCTGCTGGAGCCGCCGGGCGTGTGTTCCAGGTTCCACGGATTGTGCGTGGGCGAAGGGTCTGACGTCGCAAATTCCGTCGTGACTGCCTTGCCGAGAATCATGCCCCCGGCGGCCTTGATCCTGGCCACCGACGTAGCGTCAAAGTCCGGAACGAAGTCCGCGTAAACCCTAGAGCCACATGCCGTGAGCATGCCGGCGGTGTAGAAGATGTCCTTCAGGCCCACGGGCACGCCGTGTATGGGGCCCAACGGCCCACCCGAGGCAACTTCCGCTTCCCGCTCGCGAGCCGCCGCCAGCACTCCGTCACGGTCGATGGTGACCCAAGCCTGCAGGTCGCTGTCAAAAGCGTCGATCCGCGCCAGCAGCGACTCTGCCAGCGCCACCGGGGACAGGCTCCCGTCCCGGACCCGCGCCGCCGCTTCAACAACCGAAAGCTCATAGGGTTCAGGCATAATCAGACCTCATCCTGGCACATTGGCACTGTAGTGCCCAATAGGTGCCTCCGTTGGTGTCCTGCACTCACCGGATCTATTCTTGGTTGAGAGGCTCCGCGTCCCGATGGACGTCGGCCGACTCCACGTCCGCGATCTGTCCCGCCGTCGTCCGCAGATAGTCCTCGAGCTCCACCGCTCTTTCTTCTCCGTACTCTGCAACGGCGCGGCGGCGTAACTCGACATAAATGTGGTTGGCACTGGTGTTTGAACTCATAAGTGTCCACTCGTGAACCAGAAAACAAAATTGGGATTCAGGATGGCTTCCGGAATTCTAAGGCCGCCCCATTGAGTGGTCAAACGCAAGGCGATCTTTTGGCCCTCCGCATCTTCACATCCGCTTACTGTTCGCCATACTCCACGCCTTACCGTCACCCCCGCTGCACCGTCACCCTCGCCCACACACCGCCATCCCAGCGAAATACGGGAGGTGGAGCCCACGCTTCCCCAAAATACCGCACCCAACCCCTGCAGTCGGCCGCCACCGACCATCAACTCCCGAATCATGTCCATCCCCAAATCACAAAACAGACGATGCCACCCAGCCGCTTGACTAGTGAAATAGAATATAAGTACTGAATAAATTGTAAGCTAACCCACATCGCAAAATCTACTAAACCAAAGCCAAGGTGAAATGCGCAGATGGTGAGGGCCAAACGGCGGAGCCAGGGCATTCTCCAAGTACGGAATGACAGGAATTCACCGGCGCAACCCAACTGATCATCATAGCTACTTAAATGTACATCCTACCTTGGCTCTAATTTAGGTGTTCGGTTTGCCGGAGCGAACATCTGGTCAGGCATCGGCTGCCGAACCCCAAGGATCGTGACAAACCGTGTTATCCTGAAATTACGACGGATGGTTGCCCGCCGATTCTTCAAGGGCTAGCCCTGTCCCATCCCGGCACGGCAATTGTTACCGGCGGCTTTCAGCTACACCGGCAGGTACGCCTCTCAGCGGTTGATTGACGAGGGCGTCACCGTCAAGACCCTGACCCGCAATCCTGGCCGGGAGGACCCCTGCAATGGACTGGTGGCGGCAGTTCCGCTTGAACTTTGATTCGTCTGGCCCGCAAACTGGGTTTGGAGCGCCATCTTCTCGAATCCCTCGAAAGGAATAGCGAAGCCCTGTCGACTGGTCGAAACACGGGGACCGTCCGCCGATAGATCTTCATAAGCAGGTTTGCCATCTTGGGGCAGAAGCGGAGAATATCTTAGACGGGAGGGCGAATTGAGGGCTCCGAAATCTGATCGGATTGCGCAGCGCGGAGTGGCGTTAGCTATGGGGGCTTTCGAGGCCCTCGGCTTCGCGTTTCGCGTTCAACACGACGAAGACTACGGTGTTGACGCTCACGCTGAACTGATTGAAGACGAACGGCCGACTGGAAGGCTGCTCGGAATCCAGTTGAAGAGCGGACCGAGCTACTTCAAGGAATCCCAAGGGGGCTCGTACGTTTTCAGAGTCGATAGCCAGCATGTTGAGTATTGGTTTGACCACTGCCTGCCCGTGCTGGTCTGTCTGTGTGATGTGGACGACGGCCAGGTGTATTGGCAAGCAGTCAATGCGGAAACTGCCACTCCTACAGGCAAGGGGTTTAAGATTCTCATACCGATGTCCCAAAAATTGGATTCCAACTCTGAGGCCAACTTGGGCGACCTCTTGACACCGATGGTAGCCGGTAACCGATATACGATTTTCGAGCAGTCCGACGTGAGTCATGGAAGCGCCAAGCGATACTCCTTCAAGGTGGTTATCAATGGCGCCGCCAACAAATTGGAGATAGCGTCCATCGTGCGGCAGGTGACGGTCGACGGCGCCAAGAGGGTGTACAACCGCAATCACCTTGCCGAGGGACATTGGGGGGACTCCGAAGCCCAAGTCGTCTGGACTTTCATTTATCCGAGTGCCGAGGATCACGCGAGGAACAACCACATTTGCCGGAGCCTCTGGACCCACCCCGACTTGCCGGTAAAAGACCGGCCGTTAAGCCAACCAGGCGAAAATATTGGTGACGACATTATCGTACATTGGAATCCAATGCACCCAGAGTTGGCCCACTTCGTCTCGTCCAATGCATCTACGAAAGGAGAATACCTTTCAAGGATTCCCCAGCTGGTTGAAGAGCTGTCCTCGCTACTCACGAATATCGAGGCCCGCCTCTCGCCGTTATTCAGGGGATCCACCTCGGAGGAGTCGTTCCTGACCAAGACCGGAAGAGAACGAGCCCGAATTGTTGAAATCGAAGATGAGGTCTTCGACATGCCGCTCCCCCCGTTTGAGTGTAATCAAGTTGATCAGGAATTCAAAATGCTTCTAGTACTCTGTCAACTTTGATGTTGAAAGTCCTTCGGTAATCCGGCCAATAGCCCTATAGTGGTCGGGATGAAGTGTTGACGGTGGGGGTGGCGGTGATGGTGCGTGATAAGTACGCCGTGCGGCTGGTGCCGGAACAACGGGAAGAACTCCAGAATCTGATTCGGGTTGGGAAAAGCTCGGCCCGAGTCACGGCCAGGGCGCGGATTCTGCTCAAGAGCGACGACGGTTGGGCCGCTCCCCGGGTGGCCGAAGCCTTGGACGTGGCGCTGGGCACCGTGTACCAGATCAAGCGCCGCTTTACGGAGGCGGGGTTGGACGGGGCCCTGTGGGACCGGCGCCAGGTCAACCGGCGCCGGAAGTTGGACGACAGGGGCGAGGCCCACCTCATCGCTCTGGCCTGCAGTTCGGCGCCGGAAGGCCATGACCACTGGACCCTGCGCCTTTTGGCTGGGAAGGTGGTGGAGTTGGGGTTGGCGACCTCCATCTCCCACGAGGGGGTTCGCCGGCGGCTGAAAAAAACGCGCTCAAGCCCTGGCAAAAGAAAGAGTGGTGCATCCCCAGGGTGAGCGCCGACTTCGTGGCCCACATGGAGGAAGTACTGGACCTGTACGCCGAACCCTATGACCCCCAGCGGCCGGTGGTCTGCTTTGACGAGACCTCCACCCAATTGCTGGCCGAAACCCGGGCGCCGATGCCACCCCGGCCGGGACGCCCCCAGCGGCAGGACTACGAGTACCGGCGGGAGGGGACCCGCAATCTGTTCCTGGCCTGTGAACCCCTGGCGGGGTGGCGCCATGTGGCGGTGACCCAGCGGCGCACCATGCAGGACTTCGCCCAGCAGATGCGCTGGCTGGTGGATGAAGCCTATCCAGAGGTTGAGGTGGTGCGGGTGGTTCTGGACAACCTGAACACCCACCGCGCGGCGTCCCTGTACGAGACGTTCCCGGCGACCGAGGCCCGGCGGATCGCGAAACGGTTGGAGTTCCACTACACGCCCAAGCACGGCAGTTGGCTGAACATGGCGGAAATCGAGTTCAGCGTGCTGTCCCGCTCCTGCCTGAAGCAGCGGCTCCCCGACGAAGATGCTCTCGGGAGGGAAGTCCAGGCACTGGTGCGGGAGCGCAACGCCGCCCGAGTTGGTATCAACTGGCGGTTCAAAACCCAGGAGGCCCGAACCAAACTTCACCGCCTTTACCCTTTTGATTCCAAAGTTGACTGAGTACTAGCTTCCTGTAGCAACATTGCCCTTTTCTATTCAGAACGGGGCAGGGAGACTTGGAAAGATGTCAACCGAAGGGGTGGGCTAGTCAACCAACAGTTAGAAGCCGCCCGGGAGTCACTCGGCCGGGTAAAATCTGAAATCAGTAGAATACGGTAAAGGACTAAACCAATACCAAGGTGGGCTGTGCATTTGGAAGGTCTGAAAGACTACCGAAAGGACTCCACGGCAACTGGTCTCCCTTAGGCCCCAACTGGGACGGGCTCCAACAGTGCAGTCTAGCGATATGTACATTTCACCTTGGCCTTAGTTTAGTGGAGGCACATAGCCGTGCGCCATCACCCAGTCCAGAGCCCGCCTCGGCCCGATCAGGGCCAGTCCTGCAAAATATCGGAAGTGGCCGGGAATGGCCGAATTTGGCCGGGAATGGCCGGAAAAACGAAAAATAATCCGGGAGAACCTCGGCTGGTATAATCCCGCAAAGCCCTCGATATTGGATCTGAGGAGAAAGTCATGCCTGACGACCTTTCCGGCGTCCTGGAGTCCCCGGAACATACTCACGTCGATAGCGTCGGCGGCAATACCGAAGGGCCCCTTTGGCACCCCGACGGTTTCCTGACCTTCGTTTCCCTGACCGAGAGTCGCCTGTATCGATGGGACGAACAGAACGGCATTAGCGTATTGCGGGAAAACACCGGCGAGGGGAACGGTTGTGCCTTCGACCGGGAGGGCCGGTTGCTCATGTGCGAGGGTGGGGATCACCGCCGTATCACGCGAATGGACGCCGACGGCACCGTGACTACCATCGCCGAACGTTGGGACGGCAAGCGCCTCCACAAGCCCAACGACGTGGTCTGTCGTTCCGACGGCAGCATCTATTTCACCGACCCGTCGCTGCGTCTGGAGCCGGAGTTGCGCGAGTACGATTTCGCTGGCGTGTTCCGCATAGACCCCAGCGGCGAGGTGCATCTCGCCACCGACGGCTGTGAATACCCCAACGGGCTGGCTTTCTCCCCCGACGAGTCGGTGCTGTACGTTGCCATAAGCCGCGTCAGCCTGGACTGTCTGGGCGAGGAGGAACGTGGCGAGGTCTGCACTCACCGCAGGATCCGCGCCTTCGACGTCGCCGCCGACGGGTCGCTGAGCAACAACCGCGTCTTCGCCGACATGAGTTCGGCCGAACCTGGCGTCCCCGACGGAATGAAGGTCGACACCGCTGGACGCGTGTTCTGCACCGGCTCTGGCGGCATCTGGGTCTTCGAGTCCGACGGCACCCACATCGGCGTCATCCGCGGGCCCGAAGTGCCCCGCAACATCGCCTTCGGCGGCCCGGACAACCGTACCGTATACACCACGCCCGGCACTTCTATTTACAGCTTCCGGGTCACCACTCCCGGAATCTAGCCGTAGAGTCAGGGACAGAATCAGTCAGGTAGAGAACTGTCCGGCCAGCCTGTATCATTGGCCCCAACCACCAATTCAGCAATTCAGGAGAGGAATAGTGACATCCAGCAACATAGTCGGTTCCGGCGACTACAGCTACGAAATGAACCCCGACTGGGCGAAGCTGCCCGAAGGCTGGGAGATGCCCAGCGCGGCGGTATACGGCGACTCCAATGACCGCGTGTATGCCTTCAATCGCGACCCTGAGCACCCCGTCTGCATCTTCGACAAGGACGGCAACTTCGTCTCTGCCTGGGGTGCTGGCCTCATATCTTTTGCCCACTCCATCCTGCTGGACAGTAACGACAATGTCTGGCTGATTGACCGCAACACCCACGAGGTCCACAAGTACACCGGCGACGGCCAGCACATCATGACCATCGGCCAGAAGGGCGTCCGCTCCGATACCGGCGTCGATCCCGAAGACTACAGCTCCACGGCCTTCCAGTCTGTGACCCACGGCGGCCCTCCCTTCAACATGCCAGCCGGCATCGCCCTCAATGACGAGGGGCAGATCTTCATCGCCGACGGCTACGCCAACGCCCGGGTCCACAAGTTCACTCCCGACGGCCAGCTGATCAAGTCCTGGGGCGAACCCGGCGACGGCCCCGGACAGTTCCGCCTGCCCCACGGCATCTGGATCGACCGCCAGGGTCAGGTGCTGGTCGCCGATCGGGAGAACGACCGCGTGCAGGTGTTCACCCAGGAAGGCGAGTACATCACCACCTGGCCCAGCAAGCTCATCGGCCCGGCACTTTTCTACATTGATTCCGACGATGTGGTGTACATCCCGGAGCACAACGGCGGGTTGTTCAGCGTCCTCTCGCCCGAGGGCGAGATCATCACTCAGTGGGGCTCCGAGCTCCATCGCTCCTGCCACGGGGTGTGGGCCGACTCCAGCAAGGACCTCTACTTCGTCATGCCCGGCGAGTGGGGTAGGAGCCGCCGAGTCGTCAAGTTCCACCGCCGCTAGATTCCCTACGGGTCCACGGGCTTACGCAACTCCCTTTCCCTGGTCGGGGGGGAGTTGCGCCTCTGGCCGAACGCAAGGGACTTGCGGCCGGAATGAACCGTTTGCTATATTAATTAGGCAATGGGGCTGTAGCTCACTCGGGAGAGCGCTTCAATGGCATTGAAGAGGTAGAGGGTTCGATCCCCTCCAGCTCCACCATGACGTACCGAATTCATAACACCCCCGTTTAGGGCGATCTCCACGGCGTCCGCTCCTCCGATGGGACTGTCATCCGGCGTCGGTATTGAGTAGACGATAGCGGCCCTGCCGGGCTTGACCACGATCTCCTTGACGAAGGACCTAACGAAAGCCTTGGTCTCGGTCAACTCGCTGGTCTTGAGGAACTCGCTCATATCGGCGGCGAAGGCGGCGATGGTGTCGGCGCTGTCCAGGAACTGACGCCGGTCCGACAGAAGCGCCCGCGCCTCCTCGGCGGCGATCTCCAGCTTCTCCTTGCGCTCCCGGTGCTCCCTGATGCGCTCCGAGGCGTCGGCCATCTCGATATCGGTGGTCTCGATTACCTGCCAGATGCGGCCCAGCCGCTTCTTTACGTCCTCAAGCTCCTCCTCGATGGTCTCCAGCCGGTCCCGCTGTTCGCGGGCCACCCCGTCCATTTCCTCGTCCAGCAGCTTCACCAGGTCGCGGATGTTGGACTCGGTGAGGACGTTCTCCCTGATCTCGCTGACGATGAGCTTCTCAAAGTTCCTGGCGTTGAGCCTGGGGGTCTCGCAGGTTCCCTTGCCCCGCTTCAGCAGGGAGTGGCAGATGTAATAGGTGTACCTGCCGCTCTTGGCCTCGGCGGCGGTCATGGCCTTGCCGCAGGTCTCGCACTTGACCAGGCCGCTGAGCAGGTAGGGGCTGGAAGCCCGGCGGGGGTTCATCTTCTTGGGGGCGCGGGACGCCAGCAACTTCCTGGCCTTCTGGAAATCCCGCTTGGATACAATGGCGGGATGCGCGTCCTCGACGCGCACCGGCGGCGCGCCGTCCTTGGCTTTTGCTCCCCAGACCAAAGTGCCGGTGTAGGCTTCGTGGTCCAGCATGGTGTGGATGGTGGTCTTGAGCCACTTCCTGCCGTTGGTGGTGGGGATGCCCTCTGAGTTGAGGGTCTTGGTCACGTCGAGGATGCTCTTGCCCTGTAGCACCATGTCGAAGATGCGCCGGACCACGGCGTCGGCGGGCGGGTTGAGCTCCAGCTTGGGGCGCTTCTTGGGACCGTCCTGGACGTAGACCCGCCTGTAGCCGTAGGGGGCGTAGGTGGTCATCCAGAAGCCGCGAGTGGCGGCCTCCCGCATCCCCCGGAGAACCTCTTGCGCAAGATTTTCGCTATAGAACTCGTCCACGCTCTCGATGATGGCCTCCAGGAGCTTGCCGGTGGGGGTGTCGTCGGCCTGCTCGGTGATGGAGACGACGCGGACGCCCCGCCGGCGGAGCATGGACTTGAAGGCCACGGCGTGCTCGCGCTTTCTGGTGAAGCGGGAGAATTTCCAGACCAATATCTCCTTGAAAGGGGCCTCGGGCTTGCTGGCCTCGTCCAGCATCCGGCTGAACTGGGGCCGGTCGGCGATGCGCCCGCTCTCGGCCTCGTCCACGTACTCGCGGGCTACCAGGTAGCCGTTCCGCTGGGCGTAGTCGCGCAGCGCCCGAAGCTGGGCGGCCACGGACAGGTCCACGTCCTGGCGGTCGCTGGAGACCCGGGCGTAGAGGGCCGCCGGTATCAGGTCGTGTAGTTCAGTCATTAGATTCGCCTCCTTCGTCCTCTGGCTTCGTGGCTTGGCGGGAGCGCAGCCGTTCCAGGCGTTCCTGGCGGCGCAATTCCCTCTCTTCCAGGTACAGGCGGAGGGCTTCCCGGACCAGCTCGCTCATGTCTCGGCCCTCCTCTTCCTTCACCCGCTGCACCTGCTCGAACATCTCCGGGGGCAGGGAGAAGGTGATGGTCCTGGAAATACGGCGTGGTGGCATGGTCTCTCTTTTTGCCTGTTGATGTAATCGAGTGTCTTACTATACATCATCGGACAAACGGTCCGGCCTGTCAAGGAGAGGTTGGCGCCCGCCAGGGGCGGGCGCTGGATTCACTGCCCGGCCACGGGGCTGCCCCATGCTGCGGGGCCAGCGCCTGGCGATGTTCCCAGGGCAGGGCGACCACGGCCACCTTGGCGAGGCGTCCCTTCCAGAAGACGGGCTTGGCGACCACGGCCAGGCCGTCGCCCTCGGCGTACTCCGTCCCGCCGCTGCGGGCCGCCCGCTCCGCCAGGGAACCGGAGGACAGGGGTTTTCCGGACCGGGGACTGCCGTTCCGCCAGCCGGTCAGCAGGCGGGAGCGCAGGGTCGGGAAGCCAGTCTGGCGGCGGGGCGGGCGTAATGCCTCGAAAGGGGGGGTGTGCGCACCCCCCTTTCGAGGCGTGGGATTTGGGTGGGGCGGCGTGGTGTTATGGACGTGTACAGGAATCGGGACTTTGAGGACGCAAGTTGACGGGAGGGGATTCGTAGCTGAAATGGGGGGTGCAGCCCCATTTCAGCGGTAAGTTTGCGAACACCTGGAGTCCAGGGCGGATTCCGGCGGTGGGGTGCATCGGCCCCGTTTGAGGGGTGCAGTTTGCACTCCGGCGAAATCAGGACGGGGGTGCAAGGCCCCTATTGGAAAGGTGCACTTTGCACCGGGGAGGTATGAGCATGGTTGAGCGTGATGCCTTCGGGCCGGGCAGCGGCGGGACAGCCCCCGGCCAGACGGCCTCGCGGCGGCGGGCGATGGGCGGGCCGGTGCCGGCGGGGGCGTGATGGCGGGCGACGGGAGAGGCGCAAACGGCGGGGACGAAAGCGCGGCCCATGCCCCCTGATGCGGATGATGGCGACGCCGTGACGGGACTGGACGACGCCTTCGACGAGGCGGCGGCCCGGGTCATCGACGACGTGTACGAGCTGCGGCTCACCGCGTTGTTCCGCCAACTGGTGCGGACCCGGGGGCACAAGGGCGCGGCCCGGGTGCTGGGCCTGGACCCCAGGACGGTGGCGGCCAGCGTGCAGCAGGGGATGTCGCGGCGGGTGCGGGACGCGGTGGAGAAGATGCTGGTGGAGCGGGACGGCGGGGCCAGGGACGAGCTGGAGGAGGCGGTGGATGGGCTGGCGGATCAGGTCGGGGGACTGACGACCCAGGTGGCCGGGTTGGAGGGGGAGTTGCGGGAGGGCATGAAGGCCCTTGGGGAGACCCACGCCCAGGGGATGCGGCGGCTGGAGCAGCGGCTGGCCCAGGGGGAGACCAGGGCAGGCGCCGGAACCGGGCTGCCGCGTCCGGCGCCGGTGGCGGGAGTAGCGACCCGCCGGCGTTACCCCGATCTGGTAACCCGTGACCCGGGCGAGGACGACGAGGTAGTCTTCGGCGACGCCTGGCCCTTGGTGGCGGAGTGGCGGAATTTGTGGGACGGCCACCCGGGCCGGGGCAAGGGCTTGGAGTGGGTGTCAACCCGCCAGCGGATTCTGGAGCTGGAGGTGGCCATGCTGGAGGAGCACGGCCTGACCCTGCCGCCGGAGACGGAGCCGCTGCGGGGCCTGGACCGGGGGGCGCAGTTGAACTGGCGTCTGAAGGCGCTACACCAGTTCAGAAAGCGGCGGGCCAGGCTGGGGTTGCCGGCGACGTTGGGGAGGGCGTTGACCCTGGCCGGGTTGCGCAGGGTGACTTTGGACCTGCTGCGGCTGTCCCTGCTGCGGTGGCGGCGGTAGGCCGGCGGCGGCGCCTCCGGGCAGTTCCGGTGGGTTGCTGGATTCCGGCGGGATACCTGCCGGTTTCCGGCGGGGCGTTTGCAATCAATGTGGGCGGGTCGTCGCCGAAACCCTTGCCAGGGGTCTTCCGGGGGCCGGATACTGACTTCGTTGTCTGGCTTTTCCAGTGTTTCCATTGCCTAGAAACCTGGGGGCGTGATCCCTGCTCGCCCGGGCCTGCTCCGTGAGGATTGAAGCTTTTCTCCCCGGAGCGCCCACGAGGGAATTGCTGTCAGGCGGAGTGAATTATCCTTCGCCCGCGGCCGGTAGTCCTTACCACAGAAGTGCACGGTGCGCTTCCCACGGTGTCCCTACCCAAGGCGCGGAACCCCTTTCCCACGGACTGAATCACGGAGGTGGCAACCGGAGCAACTACGGCATCCCGGATTCCCTTTCCACGGATTCCCTTGCCACGGCAGACCCTGAACTCACGGTAGTCCCACTGACAGGAGGTGTCAGCTAGACCCAGGAGGGTATCCCGGAAGCTCTTTCCCCTTCGGCTTCTGAGCGGCGGAGCGGTTGACGCGCTACGCACTCTCTACACTCTGCGGTTGGAGCGGACAACAAGCTCCGGCTGCTTCCCCATGACTGCGGCGTAGCTGCTGGACACAGACAGCGGCACCGCAGCTTCCCCTTGCTCCGGTCGCACTGCAACGCCAGACCGGACGGTCATCGTTGTAGCGCAGTTCCCATCAATCCGGCGGCCTACGACGTAGCCACTGGCCGGACTGCGTTCCTCTCCATTTCCCTCTCCTAACCCCCAACCTAGCAGCTCCGCGGGAATGACGCCCTGGGCGAACTGCGCCTTTCCCCAACTCCCCAAACCGGCGTTTCAGGCCCAATGCCAGACCTGGGGCGTAGTGCGTCCGGCACCGGGGTTAAAGCCACATCCCCAGCTGCGTTCCTCTCCAATTCTCCCCTCATTGCAGCCTCCAGGGTTCGCGTTTCCGCTGAATAACACCCTGGGCGAGCTGCGTCTTGCTCCAACCCTCACCCTGCGTTCCTGCGTTCTCCGTTGCGGGTCTCACCGTGGGCGGAGTGCGTCCGGCGCCGGGTGGCGGAACTGTCTCCCCAACGTCATTCACAAAACCAAGAAACCAAGGAGGTAATTCACCACTCGGAACAACTGAATAACCGGCAGGAACCATAGGCCCGTCGCCCCCTGGGTGGCGCGGCGGATACCAGGGCGGCCGTATGAGCCGCCACCGGCAACTGAAAATCGATTGCTTACAGACGAGCGGGGTCGGTCCCTTTGGGCCGGCCCCGCTTTCTGCGTTTTGGAGGAAACGACATGAAGACGACCACCAACATCCAGACCACCGAGGTAATCACCCATTCCATAACCGGGTTCGACGGCAACGAGAACGCCGCAGCGGGTGCGGGGAACATCCAGGGAACGCAGGCCGGGGCGGCGGCCCAGGGACGGACCAAGGGCAAGCCCGAGAGCGAGCTTCGGGCGGCGGCCCGGCGGCACGGCCTCAACCTGAAGGAGCTGGCGGACCGGATGGGCGTCAACTACGGCTACCTGTCCTCGGTGGCCAGCGGGCGCCGGCCCTGGTCTCCCCTGCTGCGGGAGAGGGCCACGGCGGTGCTGGGCGAGGTGCCCGGCCAGGGCGTCGTCTACCGGCAGGGCGGCCTGGTGCAGGGGGAGAGCACCTGCATCCGGGAGCGCGCCCGCGCCCTGGGCATGAGCCAGAAGGACCTGGCCCAGCGGGTGGGGGTGTCGGTCGGCTACATGTCGGAGGTGGCGCGGGGCCGGAAGAACATGAGCCCGGCGGTCCAGACGCGGGTCGAATCGGTGCTGGGCGGCCCGGTGAAAGTCGGGCCTGCCAGGTGCGCCAACCGCCAGGACGGAGTGGTGAAAGGGAGGGGGCAGAGCAGCTACATCCGGGAGCGGGCCAGGGAGCGAGGCTTTAGCCTGAAGGGCCTGGCGGAACATGTGGGGGTGTCTCGCGGCTACATGACCCAGGTGTCCCGGGGCGAAAGGAGCATGAGCCCGGCGGTCCAGACGCGGGTCGAAGAGGCCCTAGACGGCCCGGCCAGGATCGAGCCTGCCCAGCCTCCCACCGTCGATCCGCGCGCCCTGTGGGACCGGATGGATGCGCACGAGCTGAGCCAGAACGAGACCGCCCGGCTGGCCGGAATCAGCTCCGGTCATCTCTCCCAGATCATGAACGGCCAGCGAAACCCGTCGGGGGAGATGCTGGCGAAGCTGCACGGGGTCCTGTTCCGGCCTACGGCGGCGGAGCTGGTGGTGCCCGCCGAGGTCAAGGTGATGGCCTGGAAGAAGGGCGGGCGCAACGGCGTGGTGGTGCGCGGCGCCGGTGGGCCGGGGGCTGGCGGCAACCAGCCTGGCGGCGGGACCGTTCGCATCGGCGGACGGGTGCCCTGGGGCGCGGAGGTTGAATACGCCTACCGCGCCGGTTACGACAGCCGGGGCCGGGTGTCGGTGACTCACCTGGTGGACGAGCGGGGCTATGGCCGGATGTTGACGCAGCCGGAGCCGGACGGCGCCGGTCCCGGTCCCGGCGAGGACCGGACCGGGGTCTGAGCCCAGACAAGGAGGACCGGCGGGCACGGGCGCTACGCCAACAGTCTTTCCCTCTACCGGATACGGGACGCCGCGCCGGAGGTCGCGCTGGACTTGGTCAACGTCCGCCGCAGGGCACCCGCAGAGGGTCGGCAGTCGCCCTTCTCCGGGCCGGGTTCCAGGCTGGGACCCCGCCCAGACCGGGGGACGCAACGGCAAGGCCAAACCACCGTCCCTGTCTCTGTTCGAAGGGGCGTTCGTTGCCGAGCAGGCACGGGAGAAGGAACCGGCAGGCGCGTATGGCTGGAGCACATCAACAATGGGGCAGGAACATCGCTGGTGCGGCGATGTTCCTGCCCCGACTGCGCATGTATGCGCCCTTTTTGCGTTCCAGGTCAAGGGCATCAGCCCCCCGGTGTGCTCGACCGTTACTCGTCCTCCTCCACAATGACGAACAGGGTGTCAAAATCACTCACCCCCAGCACCTCCATCAAACGCCGCCGCAGTCGCGCCGATGGACTGCGTTCCCCCCGCATCAGCTGGGACATGTAGCCCCGGGAAATCCCGCAGCGGCGCGCCAGATCGTTCTGAGAGATGTTGAGTTGGTCCAGAAGTTCCCATACCACCTCCTGACGGAGCATCACCCTGACTGAGCGGCGCCTGGGTCTCATCTCGCCTGCTCCCTCCCAACCGGTTCCGCCCCTCCCTCTACCGGGACTGCCTTACCCTGGGCCGCTGGGCTGGCGCGGAGGCCGCCGCCAGCCCAGCGGCCTCCGCCGCTCTTCCGTGTTTGGGTGCTGTTCTGCTTCTTGGGAACCTCCCTTCCGGTGAGTGGGACCTAGCCGCCTGGCCCGCCGACCGTCAACTCCAGACTGTGGGAGTAACTGTTCAGACTGGGGCGGATATGGGTTGGGAGAGGATGGAATTGAGAGCATGGTAAGGGTTGCGTCCTTGTAAACGCCAAGCGCCAAACCAAGCGCCAAACAAGGAAGCCATGATGCTCTTGGTCCCGATGCCTGTCCGGAGCGGGTGCGGTCGCTGATCTTTCGGCTCACCACCGGCGGCCGCAGGCTCCGCTCCGCCGCTGCTTGTCAGGACGTTGACCGACGCGTTCGCGTCCTGGCCTGGTTCTAGCTCGCAGCACATGGGCAACGGAACACACGGTATTCCTGTTGTTGGGGGCATTAGCCCAACATTGGTTGCAGGCCCTGGAGGGATTTCTAGGTCGATCTCTTGTGGGTGATTCCCTTTGGATTTCTTCCAGCGCCCGGTGGGCTTGGAGAGGAACCGTTACTCGGGGGTCAGGGTGACGAAGACCCCTTCGTTCTTCGCGAGTTCTGATCTATCCGGGTCTATTCGGGCTCCGATTACCGTTGGCCTTGCGGACCTTCCGGTCGCAGTCCTCAAAATCCGGGCTCGGTCACTTGCTCGTCGGATGTCGTCTTCTCCGATTGTGATTGAGAGTTCGGCGAGCATGTAGGTGTTTGGCCCGGCGTGTGGGTGTTCGCCTATCAGGATCAGGTCAGCCAGGATGAGCTGGTCTGCCTCATCTTTGGTGATGAGGTTCGTGTCCTCGGCGTCCTCAATGGTCATCTGGAGTTCAGTGGTTATTCCAGCTGCTCTGGTGGCCAGGACTTGGATCCTGCGGAATTCCAGTTGCTGCCTGGCAATGCTCATGATGTTTTTGGCAATCTTGGACTCGTAATTTTCGCCGAACCCGTTGTCCAGCCTGCCGTTGACTTGGTTGAATCTATGGTTCATGTCGGTCTTGAGTTCTGCCACGCCGGTCTCCAGCCTTTCAAGACGTTGGTGAACCAGACTGAAATTGTCGTTGGTGGCATCGATGAAGGTGGCCAGGGCCTGGGGCAGGTTGGCGAGTTCCTCTCCCACTATCAGGCCCCGGACCGTGTTACGCCATTCCGGTCGGTCCTGTAGGATTTGCACCAAGTCCGCTATGTCGTTGACGTTGGTCAAGTTCGATTCCTTACTCCAAGTCCATATCTTACTCCCGGCGGCGCTGCGTGTCATCATCGATGCTGCTGGGTAACTGTTCAGACTTGAGCGGACGAACGACCGTGGAGCACCCGCCCACAGATGCGCTCAAGTATGATTCGCTTCCATCGGCGACAGCGCCGGCCAACAGATCCCCCGAGGTCTGAACAGTTGCAACGAGTAAAAAATGCTGACATCTATCGGAGAATGTCATACAATCACCGTCGTTTCACTCTGTACTTGAAAGGTGTCGCAAACAATGAACCTTGCCTGGAGGTCACCCGCCATGCCCCCTCCTGAAAACCTTACATACCCCTGTCAGCCCCCCCCCCCCCCCCCCGACTTTTGCGGGCGGGAAGTCGGAAAGGCGGGCTGATGAGCACGGCAACGGGCAGCCTCGCCCGGTTCGGACTCATCGCGCTGCTGGCGGCGGTTACGGTTGCAGTCGTGCTGGGAGCGCTGCTCCTCTTCTCGGCTAGTCCCGTCTGGGCGCAGGCCGTGGACTACGACACCGACGGCGACAACCTCATCGAGGTTTCCACCCTGGCCCAGCTAAATGCCATCCGGCACGACTTGGACGGCAACGGGGACTCCACCCACGCCGACTACACCGGCGCCTTCTCCAACGCCGCCTCGGACATGGGCTGCGCCGCCACCTGCACCGGCTACGAGCTGACGACGGACCTGGATTTCGACACCGACAGCAGCGGGGCGGTGGACAGCAGCGATACCTACGCCTCATGGAGCCCTATTGGCACGTCTGCCAGCCCCTTCGTGGCCACCTTCGACGGCGGCGGGCACACGATCTTGAAGATGACGATCAGAGCCAGCGCGAGCAACGTTGGCCTGTTTGGCAGTACCAGTACTGCCGCGATCATTCGCAACCTCGCGCTGTTGGCGGTTGACATCGACCGAGCTTCCGGACGGCCCCGGACCGATGCGATCGGAGCGATCGTCGGGTTCAACCGAGGCCGGATCGAGCGCAGCTACGCCACGGGCTCCGTGCAGGGGGTCGAGCGGGTGGGTGGACTGGCGGGCGACAACCAGGGAACGATCGCCAATTCCTACGCCAACGTAACCGCTGGCGGCAGCCGGTATGTTGGCGGCTTGGCGGGTCGCAACCATGGTTCTGCGGCCAGCATCACCAACAGCTACAGCATAGGATCGCAAAGTGCGAAGTCAATGATGTATTCCACGGGCCGCGGTGGCTTCGATTCAGGCATAGTCGGGAGCGAAGGCGGGATAGTGGGCGGGAATACCGGGTCCGCTACAATCAGCGCCAGCTACTGGAATTCTCAGACCTCAAGCTCACCCTGGAGTTATGCCGGCATATTTCCCGATAACCTCAAGAAGACCACCGCCCAGCTGCAATCGCCCACCGGCGCCACCGGCATCTACGTGGCTTGGAGCGCGGCCATATGGGACTTCGGCACGTCCAGCCAGTACCCGGCGCTGAAAGCGGACTCGGACGGCGACGGCACGCCCACCGCCTACGAGTTCGGGAGGCAGGGCCGCTCGGCGCCGGAGGACTATGACTCGGACGACAACGGCCTGATCGAGGTCGATAGCCTGGTCAAGCTGAACGCCATCCGCTGGGACCTGGACGGTAATGGCGCCTCTACCAACGCGGGCTACGCGCTGGCCTTCCCCACTCCCGCAGTGGGCATGGGCTGCCCCGTCACCGCCACCGATGCCGATGACAACGACTGCCTGGGCTACGAGTTGACGGCGGACCTGGACTTCAACACGGACACCACCGGGAGCTCCGCTGCGGTGATTGACAGCAGTGACGACTACTGGGACGGCGGGTTGGGCTGGAGCCCTATCGCCAGCGAGAGCACGGCGTACATGGCCGTCTTCGACGGGGGCCGGCACACCATCGCCAACCTGTTTATCAACCGCCCCACGTCGAACATGGTGAACTTCCGTGATGCCAACAAGTCGAACTATGTGGGGCTGTTCGCCAGCCTGATGTCGCCGGGGGAGATTCGCCACCTGCGTCTGACCGGCGTCTCGGTGACGGGGCGCGGCAACGTGGGCGCGGTGGTGGGCCACATCACCCAGGGCACGGTGAGCCATGTTTCCGCGGCCGGTGAGGTCTCCGCCGTGGGCAGCAGCGGGGGCGACGGGCAGAAGGCCGGCGGCCTGGTGGGGAGCGCCGGATCTGCCTCGGTGGTGATCGAGTACAGCTACTCGACGGCCACGGTGACCGCGGGGGATGACTACGCCGGCGGGCTGGTCGGGGAAAGCAAGGGCGAAATCCGGGCCTCCTACGCCACCGGCGCGGCCACGGCCACCGGCAGCTACGCCGGCGGTCTCGTGGGCAAGAACGACGGCTCCGGCATTATCAAGGCGAGCTACGCCACGGGCGCGGCCAGCGGCGCCGACCACGTGGGCGGCCTGGCCGGTCAGGCGGTCGGCAACATCCTCTCCAGCTACTCCCGGGGCGCCCCCTCCTCCAGTTCCAGCCCCGCGGGAACCAACGTGGGCGGCCTGGTGGGAAGCCGGTCGGGGGCGGGGACCATCACCAACAGCTACTGGGACGTCACCACCAGCGGCCTCGCCGACGACGGCGTCGCCGCCACCGGCGAGGGCAAGACCACCATTGAGTTGCAGTCGCCCACGCAGACCAACGGCTATGCGGGCATCTACGCCAACTGGAATCTGGACCTGGACAGCACGGCCGGCGGCGACGACCCGTGGGACTTTGGCACGGCCAGCCAGTACCCGGCGCTGAAGGCGGACTTCAACGACGACGGCGTCAAATCAGCCGTGGACGGCGACTTCGGCCGCCAGCCCCGCTCCGCGCCGGTGGTCAACAACTCGCCGACTTTCAGCGACGCCGCCCTGTCGGCCTCCATAGACGAGAACGTCCATGCCGGCCGCAACGTCGGCAACCTGATGACCGCCAACGACCGTGATGGCGACACCCTCGTTTATTCGCTAACCGGCGCCGATGGCGTTTACTTCGCCATTGACCCAAGCACCGCCCAGATCAAGAGCAAGTTCGTGCTGGACTACGAAAGCAAGAGCAGCTACGTCTTCCAGGTTAAGGCCGTTGATCCCAGCGGCGGCGAAGCAACCATGGAGGTAACCGTCTACGTTAGCGACGAGAGTGAGGGGGCGACTGACTCGGTGGACTACGACATCGACAGCGACGGGCTGATCGAAGTGGACAGCCTGGACCAGCTGGACGCGATGCGCCACGACCTGGACGGGGACGGGGTGTCGACCAACGCCGCCTACTTCAGCAACGCCTTCACCACTCCGGCTGCGGGCATGGGCTGTCCCGTCGCGGACCACGACAGCGACGCGAACACGCCCGACCAGCCGACGTGCACGGGCTACGAGCTGACGGCGGACCTGGACTTCAACACGGACAAGACCGGGAGCTCCGCCGCAGTGGTCGACAGTAGTGACGCCTACTGGAACGGCGGCGCAGGCTGGGTGCCCATCGGCTCCGACTCCAGCGCATCCACCCAGTACAGTGCGACCTTCGATGGCGACGGCCACACCATCTCCAACCTGTTCATCAGCCGGAACTCCACGAATCACGTGGGGCTGTTCGGCACCACCTCTGCCACCAGCGCCGTCCGCAACGTAGGGCTGGAGAGCGCCAGCGTAACCGGCCAAAACTACACCGGCGCGCTGATCGGCAGCGTTTATGGCACGTTGTTGGATGCCTCCTACTCCACCGGCAGCGTTGCTGGCAACGATAATGTGGGCGGACTGGTGGGCCACTCCAGTGGCGCCAGTGGCGCCACTGGTATAATCCAGAGGTCCTATTCCACTGCCGGCGTCACCGGCTCGGGTCAGCTCATAGGCGGGCTGGCGGGCTCATTCGGTGGCGCAATCAAGGCCAGCTACGCCACCGGGGCGGTAACCGGGGCCGACTACGTTGGCGGGCTGGTTGGCAGCTTCAGCGGGGGCATCACCGCCAGCTACTTCACTGGCTCGGCAACCGGGACCGGCGGCAATGTGGGCGGGCTGATGGGCTTAAACTCCTTTGGGGTGGGGACGATAACGGACAGCTACTGGAACGTCACCACCTCCGGCATCGCCGACGACAACGACGCCGCCACCGGCGTGGGCAAGACCACCAGCCAGTTGCAGTCGCCCACGCAGACCAACGGCTACGCGGGCATTTACGCCAACTGGAATCTGAACCTGGACAGCACGGCCGGCGGCGACGACCCGTGGGACTTCGGGACGGCGAGCGAGTACCCGGCGCTGAAGGTGGAGTGGGATGGCGACGGCGCGGCCACAGCCTACGAGTTCGGGCGCCAGGGCCGCGCGGCGCCGGCGGTGGCCGTCGACTACGACAGCGACGACAACGGCCTGATCGAGGTGTCTGACCTGGCCCAGTTGAACGCGATGCGGTGGGACCTGAACGGCGACGGCGCGTCTACGGATGCGGGGTACGCGACGGCTTTCCCCAACCCGGAAACCGGCATGGGCTGCCCCATCACCGCCGCCGACGCCGACGACAACGACTGCCTCGGCTATGAGCTGACGGCGAACCTGGACTTCGACACCAACGGCAGCGGCACGGCCAACCTCGGTGATACTTACTGGAACGGCGGCTCGGGCTGGGAACCGATTGGAACCAGCGCCAGCCGCTTCAACACCGTGTTCGACGGCCGGGGCTACACCATCTCCAACCTGTTCATCAGCCGGGGGGCCACCGACTACGTGGGGCTGTTCGGGGCCGCCGGGGCGTGGATCCGGGCGCGCAACGTGGGACTGGAGGACGCCGCCGTCACCGGCCAGGACAACGTCGGCATATTGCTTGGCGAGACCAACGGCGAGGTGGAGTTCACCTATACCACCGGCAGCGTTGTCGGCAGGGTCCGGGTCGGCGGGCTGGTGGGGAACTCCGGCAGAACCGGCAGCATCGAGACCAGCTATTCCACGGCCTCTGTAACCGGCACGGGCAACTATTCCGGCGGACTGATTGGCCAAAGCAACGGCGCGGTCAAGGCCAGCTATGCCACCGGCGCTGTGGGCGGCGTCCGGGCCGGCGGGCTGGTGGGCCGAAACTACTACTACGGAGCCATCACCGCCAGCTACGCCCGGGGGGCGGTGACCGGCACCAGCGTGGCGAGGGGGTTGGTCGCCTCCAATCCCATCCTATTTGGTCTACCTGGCCAACCCGACGACACCGGCACGGTCACCGACAGCTACTGGGACGTCACCACCAGCGGCATCGCCGACGACGGCAACGCCGCCACCGGCGAGGGCAAGACCACCAGCGACTTGCAGTCGCCCACGCAGACCAACGGCTACGCGGGCATCTACGCCAACTGGAATCTGAACCTGGACGGCACGGCCGGCGGCGACGACCCGTGGGACTTCGGCACGGCGAGCCAGTACCCGGCGCTGAAGGCGGACTTCAACCGCGACAGCGTCAAATCAGCCGCGGACGGCGACTTCGGCCGCCAGCCCCGCGCCGCGCCGGCCCCGGCCAACAACCCGCCGGTCTTCACCGCCGGATACGACGACACGCCCAACATTGCGGAGGGCGAAACGGCGGTGGGGAACTATGCCGCCACCGACCCGGAGAGCGACGCGCTGACCTACGCGGTGACCGGCACGGATGCCGCCGCCTTCGCCATCTCCGGCGCGGGAGTACTGACCCTGAATAGCGCGGCGAACCACGAGACGAAGTCGAGCTACATCGTCAGCGTAACCGTGCATGACGGCAAGGACGCCGCTGGCGCCGCCGACACCTCGGTGGACGCCACCCTCGATCTCACCGTCACCGTCGACGACACGCTCGAGCCGCCGGGAGTCCCCACCGGCGTCAACGTCGTTGGGATAGTCAACGGGCTGCGGGTCTCCTGGACGGCGGCGGACGCGGCGGGCAAGCCTGCGGTCAGCTTCTGGGTGCAGTACGCACAGCGGACCAGTGCCGGCCCGCCGCCGGTGTGGGACTCCTTGACCCCAATCTCTGTCGGGGGCGTGACAACCTACGATATAACCGGCCTCACCCCCGGCGAAACCTACCAGGTGTTCGTGCGGGCCGTGAACGCCGAAGGCAACTCGCTGTGGACATTCCCCGGTCAGGATGTGCCCCTCGCGCCGCCCGTCGTGCCGCCCGGCACCGTGGACTACGACCGGGACGACGACGGGCTGATCGATGTCGATAGCCTGGCGAAGCTGAACGCCGTCCGCTGGGACCTGGACGGCAACGGGGCGTCGGCGAATGCGGGCTACGCCACCGCCTTCCCCAATCCCGAAACCGGCATGGGCTGTCCCGTCACGGACCACGACGGCGACTCGAACACGCCCGACCAGCCAACGTGCACGGGCTACGAGCTGACGGCGGACCTGGACTTCGACACCCACGGCAACGACGATACCGTGACCGCAGCCGACGCCGCCTACTGGAACGGCGGTTCGGGCTGGGACCCCATTGGTTCCTCGATCGCCCCATTCGCCGCCACCTTCGACGGCGCCGGCCACGCCATCGCCAACCTGTTCATCAACCGGGGGTCCACCGACTACATCGGGCTGTTCCGTGTTGTTGGCGACGGAGGCCGAATTCGCAACCTGGGGCTGGAGCGGGTGAAGATAACGGGCCGAGACTTTATCGGGGCGGTGGCCGGGGAGATGTCCGCCTTCAGCGGCGTTGAGGCCGTCTATGTCACCGGCGCGGTCTCGGGGCGGGATTTGATCGGCGGGCTCATCGGGGAACATCATCCAAACGCCTCGCTGCGCAACACCTACAGCGCCGCCAGGGTGACGGGGAGCAGGTACGTGGGTGGGCTGCTTGGCTATGTGCCCGGCAGCACTGCCACTGTCTATTACAGCTATGCCCGCGGCGTTGTGTCCGGCCTGGATTCGGGCGGACTGCTTTACCCCTCCGCTGACCAATACGGAATCAACGGACAGCAGACCTACTGGGACACGCAGACCACCGGCCAGGCCACCAGCAACGGCGGTACGGGCCAGACCACCAGCAACTTGAAGAGTCCCACCGGCGCCACCGGCATCTACTCGGACTGGCCAACCGCCACCTGGGACTTCGGGACGGCCATCCAGTACCCGGCGCTGAAGTATGACACCGATGGCGACGGGGCGGCGTCCTGGCAGGAGTTCGGGCGGCAGCGCCGCTCGGCGCCGGCCCCGGCCAACAACCCGCCGGTCTTCACCGAGGGCACGACCGCCTCGCGCAGCGTGCCGGAGAACACGGTGCCCAACAGAAACATCGGGTTGCCCGTGGCGGCCACCGACGCGGACAGCGACGCGCTGACCTACGCTCTCAGCCCCGGCCAGGACGGCGCCCACTTCGCCATCGTCAGCTCCTCCGGCCAGCTCAGGACCAAGGAGGCGCTGAACTACGAGAACAATGACGAATACTCGGTCACGGTGACCGTCTCCGACGGCAACGGCGGGTCGGACAGCATCGCGGTGACCATCACCGTCGACAACGAGTCCGAGCCGCCGGGAGCGCCGACGGGGCTGGCGGCGAACCCGATGTCCAACGGGCTGCGGGTCACCTGGACCGCGCCGGGCATGGCGGGCAAGCCGACCATAACCCGCTACGATGTGGAGTACAAGCTGAGCGCGGCCACCGCCTGGACCCCGCATTCCCACACCGGGACCGGGACCACCGCCCGGATAACCGGGCTGACCGTCGGCGCCACCTACAACGTGCGGGTGCGCGCCGTCAACCCTGATGGCTCAAGCGGCTGGGCGTCCGCCAACGGCATTCCGAGGGCGCCGGGGCTGGGAGTGGACTACGACACCGACGACGACGGGCTGATCGAGATTGACAACCTGGCGCAGCTGAACGCCATGCGCTGGGACGCGGACGGGGACGGCGCCGGTGGCGGCTCCGGCCATGCCGCCGCCTTCCCCAACGCGACGGCGGGCATGGGCTGCCCCAGCGACTGCACCGGCTACGAGCTGGAGGCGGACCTGAACTTCGACACCAACGGCAGCGGCGGGGCCAACTCCGGCGATACCTACTGGAACGGCGGCATGGGCTGGGCGCCCTTCTGGTACTACGGGACCTTCGAGGGGAACCGGCACACCATCTCCAACCTGTACGTCAACCGGCCGGACAGTGACTACGTTGGGCTGTTCTCCACCGCCGGCGCCTACGCCGAGGTGAGCGAAGTCCGCAACCTGGGACTGGAGAACGTGGACGTAACCGGCCGGGAGTACGCGGGGGGTCTGGCGGGCCGGGCCCATGCCCCGGTGCGCCGGGTCTACACCACCGGCGAGGTGAACGGAGAACATTACGTGGGCGGGCTGGTGGGAGAAGCCCGCAACCTGATTAGCGAGACCTACTCCAAGGCCGACGTGTCCGGCGACGGTTGGGAGAGCAGCAACGTCGGGGGGCTGGTGGGGTACCTGAGACTGGGGACGGTCAAGGCCAGCTACGCCACCGGCGACGTGTCGGCTGTGACCTGGGTCGGCGGGCTGGTGGGCCACAACTCCAGCTCGGACGACGGGGGCATCATCGCCAGCTACGCCACCGGCAACCTGGGCTTCGGCGGGCTGGAAGACGCGGACCCGCCCCCCGGGCGGTGGGTAGATGGCTTCAGTTCCAGATACTATCTCCCCTACACGCCGACCTGGGTGGGCGGCCTGGTGGGCGACAGCAGCGGCCCGATTGCCGCCAGCTACTCCACCGGCGGTCACCCGATCAGCCTGGCCGGATTCCAGCCCGGGGAGCGCAAGGACCGCTCCCGGCGGGACCTCGCCTACATGATGGAGGTTCACTGGAAGATCGGCGGACTGATCGGCAAGAGCTACGGCCGCGACGAACACGACAGCTACTGGGATACCGTCACGTCCCGGCATCGGCCCGGGGACAAGGATTGGGTCTATGGCGAGGGCAAGACCACCGAGGAGCTGCAATGGGTCACCGGCTATACGGGCATCTACGCCAACTGGAACGTGGACCTGGACGGGGACGGGATCGGCGATGACCCGTGGGACTTCGGGTCCAGCGCCCACTACCCGACGCTGAAGGTGGACTGGGACGGCGACGGCACCGCGACGTCCTACGAGTTCGGGGGCCAGGGCCGGTCGCTGAACGATCACCTCCCCTCTGTAGCTGTAGGCGGCACGGGTGTGTTCGAGGTAACGGTGCCGGAGAACACCCCGTCCGGCGCTCCCATATTCGGCGTCACGTTGCCCCTGGCGCCCGCGGACGCCAACTCATACAACCTGTTCGTCGACGCTCAGTGGCCCGATGGGGCAAGCTTCAACATCGACGCCACTACCGGCCAACTCTCTGCCATGGACGCGCTGGACTACGAGAGCAGGGACACCTACCGGATCGGCATAACAGCCGTTGCCACCGATGGCGCCAGGCACTCGAACGGGATAATCATCCGGGTGACCGACGTTGCAGAGCCGCCGGGGCCGCCCACTGGCGTGACCATTGTCTCCCGCAAGGGAAGCCTGGAGGTCTCCTGGACCGCTCCGGACATGGCGGGGAAGCCGCCGTTGCGCATCTACGAGGTAACGTACTATCACGATGGCGATAAGGCGAAGATCACCGCGGCGGGTACTACGACCTACACCATGACCCATCTGACGCCCCTGATCACCTACGCGGTGCAGGTGCGGGCGCGCAACGTCGACGGCTGGGGGCCGGACAGCGCAGTGGCCTACGGGACCCCCTATTGGTTTGCGCCATCGGCGGCGGCGACCGGGGCGGAGCCGGGGACGCAACGGTTCCGGCGGTCGGCGCCGCCGCCGGGACAGCCGGCCAACCTCCGGGCGACGCCCCAGACGGACGGCTCGACGCTGGTGACCTGGGACCCGCCGACCGAGGCCGGGGACGATGCCTTCTACCGGGTGCGGCGCCGGGTGGACGCCGCCGACAGCAACTACCAGGTCATCGCCCGGCGGGTGGAGGCTGCCGACAGCGGCGGGGTGGTGGCGTACCGGGACGATGGGAACGGCCGGGAAGCCGGGCAACGCTACCTCTACTCGGTGCGGGCCTTCGACGGAGACGGAAAACCGCTGGGCCGGTGGACCCCAGGGGTGCGGGACAACCGTCCCCCGGCCTTCGCCGCAGACAGCGCGGCAGCCTTCCAGGTGGCGGAGAACACGGCGGCGGGCGCGGCCATCGGCAACGCCATCACCGCCACCGACCCGGACGACGGGGACTCGCTGGTCTACCTGCTGGGCGGCGCCGACGCCGACCACTTCGCCATAGATTCCGGCAGCGGCCAGCTGCAGACCAAAGGCGCGCTGGACTACGAGTCCCAGGACTCCTACGTGGTGACGGTAATCGCCGCCGACGGCGCGGGGCTGTGGGCCGGCTTGGACGTAACCATCACGGTAACCGACGTGGAGGAAGCCCCGGCATTCGCCGCCGCCAGCATAACCCGCCAGGTGGCGGAGAACACGGCGGCGGGCGCGAACATCGGCAGCCCGGTCACGGCCACCGACTCCGACGGCGACAGCCTGACCTACACCTTGGGCGGAACGGACGCCGGCCACTTCGCCATTGACGCCGACAGCGGCCAGTTGCAAACCAAAGGCGCGCTGGACTACGAGTCCCAGGACTCCTACGCGGTGACGATAATCGCCACCGACGGCGGCGGGCTGTCCGCCAGCATAGATGTGACCATCAAAGTTGACGACATAGAGGAAACGGGGCGGCCGGGCAACGTCCAGGCGGCGTTGCAGTCCGACGGCTCGGTGCTGGTGACCTGGCAGGCGCCGGCCGGAGCCGGAGCCGATACCTTCTACCGGGTGCGCCGTCGGGTGGACGCTGCGGACAGCGGCTACCAGCTCATCGCCCGCCGGGTGGAAGACACCGACAACGACGGGGCCATTGAGTACTTGGACGAGGACAGCAGCCTGGAGGCCGGGCAGAGCTACATCTACTCGGTGCGTGCCTTCGCCGGGAGCGGAGCCAAGCTGGGGCCATGGACCGAGGGCGTCAGTGTAGCCATTCCCGCCGCCGCGCCGGCGGAGAAGGAGAAGCGGGCGGCCAACAATCCGCCGTCCTTCGCCGACAGCACGGCAGAGGTAGGCGTAGCGGAGAACACCGCCGCGGGCACGGACATCGGCGACCCGGTTGCCGCCACCGACCCAGACGCCGGGGACACGCTGACTTACACCCTGGGCAGCACTGCTGACGACGGTCACTTCGCCGTTGATTCCAAGACCGGCCAGTTGCAGACCAGTGGGGCTTTGGACTACGAGAGCCAGAGTTCCTATCTGGTGACGGTAACTGCTTCCGATAGTGGCGGGCTGACTGCCAGCATTGCGGTAACCATCACCGTTGACGATGTGGCAGACACACCGCCGGGCCAGCCGGACGTGCCGGAGATTAGCAACATCAAGCAGACTTCCTTCCGCATCACCTGGACGGCGCCGGCGGCGGGTTCTTCCGCCATTGCCAGCTACGGCATGCAGTACAAGCTCAGCTCGGAGGCAGATTCCGCCTACGCCGACGCGAAGCCGACGAAGAGGGGGACCGTAACCGGCTACAACCTGGTGAACCGGAACGGACAGAGCATCACCGCCGGAACGTCCTATGACGTGCGGGTGCGGGCAAGGAACGCCGAGGGGTGGGGCGAGTGGTCGGAGGCAGCTACGGTGACCACTGCCAGCCCTGCTCCGCCGCCCAACAACCCGCCGTCCTTCGCCAGCAGCACGCTAGAGGTCAGTGTGGCCGAGAACACGGCGTCGAGCACGGACATCGGCGCCGCCGTCACCGCCACGGACCCCGACGTCGGGGACACGCTCACCTACACCCTGGGCAGCACTGCCGACGACGGTCACTTCGCCGTTGATTCCAAGACCGGCCAGTTGCAGACCAAGGGCGCACTGGACTACGAGAACCAGAGTTCCTACGCGGTAACGGTAACTGCTTCCGATAGTGGCGGGCTGACCGCCAGCATCGCCGTGACCATCAAGGTTGACGACGTGGCGGACACGCCGCCGGGCCAGCCGGACGCGCCGGAGATTAGCAACATCAAGCAGACCTCCTTCCGCATCACCTGGACGGCGCCGACGGCGGGTTCTTCCGCCATTGCCAGCTACGGCATCCAGTACAAGCTCAGCTCGGAGGCAGATTCCGCCTACGCCGACGCGAAACCGACGAAGAGGGGGACCGTCACCGGCTACAACCTGGTGGACCGGAACGGACAGAGCATCACCGCCGGAACGTCCTATGCGGTGCGGGTGCGGGCGAAGAACGCCGAGGGGTGGGGCCCCTGGTCTGAGGCGGCCATCGCGGTCACCGCCAGCCCCGACCCGCCGCCCGACACCGCCCCGGCCAACGGGGATGAAGCGGAAGCCGATGACAGCGGGCAGGAGGAGTCGGCAGATGCGGCTGGTTCCTACCAGGCTACAGCCTACTTCGTCCAGGGCCGGGTCAGGGTAGAGTGGGACGATGTTGACGGGGCGAAGCGCTATACGGTGCAGAAGAACGGCCAGTTGATGCCTGGGTGGTTCATCGCAACGGCTTTCTTCGACGGCGACGTGGAGGAGAACACCCGGTACGAATACCGGATCACCGCCTAAGACGGCGAGGACAACGTGCTGGCCGTGATGACTGCGACGACGGGGGAGTAGCCGGGAGACCAGCGCGCACGGCAATGTCCGGACAGCCCTTCAGTCCGACGACTCGGCGCTGCTGACCTGGGAAGCCTCTGTCGGAGCCGGAGATGGCGCCTTTTACCGGGTGGGCCGCCGGGTGGAGAACGCCGATAACGATGGAGCCGCCGAGTACTTGGACGCGGCTAGTGGGCTGGAAGCTGGGCAAAGCTGCCTCTACTCGGTGGGGGCCTTTGGCGAGGATGGGGTAACATAGGCAAATGGACAGATGGCGTCAGCGTCTCCACCCCGGCCGACTGACCCGCCTTCGCCCGTAGCAGCCCTCGGTAAAAGAGGGAGTGGCTATTGCGGGCGAAGGCGGGATGCCCGCAGGCGAGGAGAGGTTGCTCTCCCTTATGCTGCTTATGCAGATGGCTACAACTCAACCACCCACTCAAAAGTTCGCAGTACGGTACGTGTAGGCCCACCAAACTGGATAAAATCAAGAACCTTCACGATTCGGATCGTGATGGAAGTGTAACTGGCCACTGGATTGCCGCTTCCCCTAAAGAGGACCCAATTTCTCGCCGCTAAATGGCGCTGGTCCTGGGGCCGGAAGTTGGCGATCCAAACGCCGCTGGCGTCGGCGAGGAACATCTCTTCCCAGGGACTTCTTCCCGTAGCAGTAGCGGCCCGAATGAGACCTTCCCGCCCAGGACCCTACGAGTTGGCGGTCTCGGCCAGCCAGCAGGCGCACCGGGCATTGGGATCGTCCAGGTCCAGAAAGCTGCGCCCGTAGAAGAAATCCCAAGATTTCCAACCCTCCTTCCTCCAAGGGAAAGAGTAGTCGGCTCTCCGCAGAGGGCGGCATTTTCAACCGGCCCATTCGGGAATCTAACCCAGCGGCTCACACAGGTCGCGGTGTGTCCTGAGCGGCCGGTCAATGATGGCCGCGCTCATGCCCAAGATCTGCTCCCGCGCTTCCGGTGCGGCATCGAGCTCGCCGTAGCTCTCGAGAGCAGCCAGCAGGTCGTCCACAACGGGCTCCAACCGCTTACCGCAGACCCGGTCGTTCGCCCCTCACGGGGTACCAACATTTGTGGGCCAATTCGCGCTGTATAATCAGATGCCATATTTTTATGCAATTACGGAGCGGCTCACTTGGACGAACGATGCACTGGCCGGAAAGCCCGGACCTATAAGTCGTGCCCTACTATTAAACGCCTACGTCCTGCCCTGTCCGCCACTGGGCCAACGCTCCGGGTCTGCTTGACCGCCGCTAAATTCGGTTGCCAAGCGGTTACAGTGCCCCAGCGATCTGAACGCCGGCCCAGTCTCCGATAGGCGGTCAAGTGCCATTCGGCGTAGCTGTGGTTAGTTACTAAACTAAAGCCAAGGTGAAATGCGCAGATGGTGAGGGTCAGACGACGGAGCCGGGTCATTCTCCAAGTACGGATGAGAGGGATTCACCGGCGCAACCCAGCTGATCATCGCCACTTAAATGTACATCCCACCTTGGCTTTAGTTTAGTACCGTTTCAATTTAATCCTGATGGATAGATATGTTGGAGTTTACTGCGGGCGTCCTGGGTGGAGAACCGCCAGTCTATGACGGCGCCAGCATCGTTGCGCTCGCGTTCGAGCGCGGCAACCTCCTGCCGCAGCAGCACTTCATCGCCGACCCGGCGGTTCAGACACTGTCTGCTGAAGACGCTCAACTCGATCTCGGCCATGTTCAGCCAGCTTCCATGGGTGGGAGTGTGGTGAAACTCCAGGCGCTTGGCTATACGACGCGCTTCGGACGCTCCAAATGCTTCGTAGAGCGAGCCCAACTTGTGGGTATTGAGATTGTCCAACACCAGCCGGACGACCCTGGCGTGGGGGTACGCCTGGTCAACCAGCCAGCGCATCTGGTGAGCAAAGTCCACAGCAGTGCGGCGCCCGGTCACTTCGACGTGTCTCCATCCGCCCTTAGGTTCACAGAACATGAACAGGTTCCGGGTCCCGTTTCGCTGGTACTCGGTGTCATAGCGTTCCACCCGTCCGGGCTTGGCTTTGATGGGTGGCCTCACGTCCTCGACCAACTGCCTGGAGGTCTCGTCGAAACACACCACGGGACGCTCTGGGTCGCAGGCTTCGTGGTACAGGTCCAGCACATCCTCCATCCGGGCCACGAACTCCCCGCTCACCTTGGGGATGCACCACTCTTTCTTCTTCCATGGTTTGAGTTCGTTTTTTTGAGTATCTGGCGCACCGTCTCCAGGGAGATGCTCCCGGCAAACTCCATCGCCACCACTTGGTTAGCAAGTAGTTGGAGCGTCCAGTTCGTGTGTCCTTCGGGCGCATTGCTGCACGCGATGGCGACGAGGTGCGCTTCCTGTCTGCCGCTCAGCTTGCGCTCACGGCCTGACCGTGGCCGGTCGTTGATTGCGGCTTCCAGCCCCTCCTCGACGAACCGTCTGCGCACTCTGGCAACAGTGGCGGCGCTGATCGAAACCGCCTCAGCTACCTCGCGGTCTGCGAGTCCTTCGTCAGCTTTCAACAGCGCAAGGACCCGCTTTACCGTGCGGGCCAACGGCTTGCCACGGCCGGATGTTTCAATCAGAGCGGAGCGTTCGGATTGGGTCAGTTCGACTTTGTATTTGGAGACAGGCACGTCAGGTACGGCCTCGCTAAAGGATTTTACTCAAGCCTACCTGATCTTCTATATGATTGTAAGACTTTCTGGAAACGGTACTAGCCGGGAAGTTGTGTGACTCTGAGATGTCCTCGAAACCTATTCAGGGGCGTGGGCCATCACTTGCATAGGGGGATGTCTGAGTAGTCAGTAGTTGCTCCGTACCGTTGATCAGGAGCATTTGCCTTCCCACCGACGGGCCAAGACACTGAGTCAGGGGTCCAAACGTGTCAACCGCGCCGGTCAAGATCCGAGACTGGTTCCGTCGTACGCTCGATCTGAGCGAACCGCCGGACCTGCGGCATAACCTGATGATAACGGTCTGGGCACGGTGGTTCGTCACCGTGGCCAGACTAGGGCTGTTCGTCTACCTCCCGGACTTCGATGTGGCGGAAGGGGAGACCGCTGGGTCGGCTGATGCCCAACAGCGCGCATTGACGCACTACCGGCAGGGACGGATGTCCTCGATCCACCATCTCACGCCGCCTCCCCAGGCCCATGGACCGGACCTCTCCTACAAGAAATACCGCTCCGCCTTCAGTTGGCCGATCTCCTGGTAGAGCCTGGCGACCAGGGCCCCATCGCCCTTCTGTCCCTTGCCGTGGCTCCTGCCGAAGACACAGGCCGCTCCCTCCAGCAGGGCCTTCTTCCAGGCCTGGATCTGACCCGGGTGAAACTCATACCGGGCGGCCAGTTGGGCCACCGTCTCCTCTCCCTTCACCGCCGCCAAGGGCACCTTGGCTTTAAAACGCCGGGCTATGCTTCCTCCGTCGCGCCATGTCCCACTCCTTCCCAACAGCTCCCGCTGCCTTTAGTTTAGGAGCGAAACTCTCACTTAGCCACCTGTCCAGTTTTTCGGGTCCACCTCAGTCATCCGACACTCCCCCATCCTTAGGGAATATTTAATCACAGTGCTCCAGGAGTGTCAGATTCGGTCTTGGTTACTACAATTTAGGCGCTACCTTCGGCCACAGCGGGTGTCAAACAAACAGATACTTTCCGACATACGGGTGCTCCACCTCAACGCTCAGAGCGTTCGCCTTGGCGTGGGGATGGTCAGCACAGGACTCTCCCTCCAACCCTTCGTCGGCCTGGACACAGCCGATGTCCGCTTTGATTAGCAACTCTTCCCATTCGGCGGCGGTCCGCCCGGCAAAGATTGCCGACATCTCGGTAAATCAGGGCTTCGTCATTGGCATGGCGCGCCTCTGGAGGTGGATCGCCGCACTGGTCGGCCAGGACCTGGACGGCACCTGATGAGCAGGCTGTTCGGAACGCCGAGGCGAAAGTTGTGCGAGAGAACATCGGCCTTGGCGATGAGCTTCTGGACGACCTCTTTTCCCTCGGGGGTCTGAAGGTCAACCTGGATGCCTCCCTTGCCAGCGTAGGGATGCGCCTCGGCGTCACAGCACCCCGCCGGCGTCTCTGACACACCACATCGTGGGAAAGTGCCCGGGAACGCGCGCAGATGTGGAAGCGCGCAGGCCCCTACAAGTTCATTGAGGGTTCTTCGTAATCCTTTAGCTTGTTATAGATTTGAAGCCGGTGATGGTAGGACTCCAAAACTATGATCCGGTCGTCGGCGTCAACGTTGACAGCCACCGGTCGCCGGAACCGCCATTCAGGCTCCAGATCTGTCCGCCGCCTGGCTTTGATGATATCCGGACTGGCGTCGATGTAGGTCTGGGCCCATGGCGAAGGCTCTTGGGCGTCACCGACCAGTGCCGTAATATATTGGCCGTCTGCAGCGTAGATCTGGACGCGGTGGTTCCCCCAGTCAGTTACGTATACATCCCCATCTGAGTCCACAGCTACACTGGATGGCCCTTTGAGAGATCCCACCCCGGTGCTGGAGCATTCGAACTTGACGAGCAACTCTCCGGTAGGGGCGAATTTTTGCACCCGGTTATTTCCCCAATCCGCGACGTAGATGTTATCCTGACGGTCGACGCAGATGCCCCATGGCATCTCCAGATCTCCGTCACCCCCACCTCGCTTCCCGAACTTGGACTGAAACTCACCGATCTGGCTGAAACTTTGCACCCGGTGATTCAAGCTGTCCACCACCCAAATGGTTCCGCGGGAATCGAAAGCAATTCCTGACGGTCCGTTTAGCTGCCCGTCTTCGCTGCCGGACCTGCCCCAATGATACCGATAAGCACCCTCTTCATCGTACATGGTTATCCGGTTAACATACTCGTCCGAAACGAACACTCGTCCGTGAGAGTCTAAATCAATTGACCGGGGCCAAACAAAGCGCCCATCTTCCGCGCCGACGGAGCCGAACTGGCCTTGAAACTCGTGGTCGAAGTTGATCTTACTGACACGCTGACCCAATTGTTCCACACCGCGGCTCAACACATAAATTCGACCGTTCGATCCCAGGACAAAATCTTGGGGAGCCCAAAATCCCCGGCCGGACTGACTGTACATGCCTATGCAGTAGCTATAGTCATACACCCGGCCGGCGGCGACGGTGGTCAGCATATCCGCTCTCCCGTGAACGAATTTGGGATCCTAAAGTTACACGAAGGACATTTGCTCGAAGTGTCCGCCGACGATAGGTACCGGGTCGAGTCCCAACCATTTTTCCGCCAAAGTGGAGTAGAAGCCACGGAAATCGTAGTTGGGCGCCAGGTCTCCCTGAGTGAGATCTCCCGGTTTCAACGACGGATAGGTCCCGTACATTCCACCATTTACCCGGTCGCCGATGGCGAACGCTACCCCAGCCGCTCCGTGGTCGGTACCAGTGCCATTATCGCGGACGCGGCGTCCAAACTCGCTGAACAACATAATAACCACTTCGTCTGAGGCGTCGTGCTCACGCAGGTCGGCGAGGAAGTCGTGCATGGCAGCGGAAACGTCCATCCAAAGTTTGGTATGTGATCCCATCTGGTCATAGTGGGTGTCGAAGGGACCGTAGGACGTGTAATAGACCTGGGTACCCAGGCCAGCCAGATGCACCTGGGCCACGTCTCTGAGGCGCCTCGCGATGGGATTATTGGCGTACTCTACGTTTGAAGAATAGGTTTCGGGAGCAACCCGGATGATGTCGGCTCCTCTCAACGCATCCCGTCCTGCCTGTCCCAGATATTCCATGGTCGGTCCGGTGCCGATGGCGGGAGCGTACATTCGGGCGAAGCTCTCCAATAACTGGACCCGCTCCTGCTCGGACGCGATTCCCGGATTTGATGAGAGCACGCCGTATGTAGGAAGGTGGTTGACAGAAGTAACAGGAACCCCCTTCATGGTTAGCGCCCGGGGCAAACCCTGGCCTAAGCTCACTCCCTTCAGCACGTTCTCGCCCCCAGGATCCAAGTCCCGGATGACCTTGGCGAGCCAGCCGTTAATCCCGATGGAATTCGGCTCGCAGGTATGCCAGATGTCCATGGCACGAAAGTGCGAACGGGGTGAATTTTCAAATCCGATTCCGTGAATGATTGCCATGTTGCCCTTGTCGTAGATTTCTTTCAACGGCTCCGTATCAGACCGGAATGCCAGTTCGTCATCTATGGGCAGCAATTGGTCTTCAGCGATATGAACCTTGGGCCGGTTATCCCAATACAGAGGATTGCTATAAGGAACGATCGTATTGAGGTAATCGTTGGCCCCGGTAAGCTCTAATACGACCAGCACGGGGTCTTTATGGGTTGATGCCATTTTCATATCCTTCTACATTGGTTGTAAGCACTGGAATAGGGAGTGTCGTCATATTCACCGTCATTCCCGCGAAAGCGGGAATCCCAAGGCCATTGGCCGCAGACGCGCAATTGCCAGCTACCGGATTCTGGATTCCCGCTTTCGCGGGAATGACGGAAACAGGCAGTTGGAGACCGCTTTTAGTAAATTGACGGCACTCTCTAGGCAAACTGATAGTCTCGTGAGGCGGCGATCAAGGTCAAAATCTTGCTCACATTCCGAAATGTAGCACTGAGTTCTTCTCTGGTGCTCCAGGCCAGATCGCCACATTTTTCGGCATGGACCATCAACTCAGAGTGGGTCACCTCACTGACTTCCAACGGTCCCATCGCATCAAGACAAGCTGCCACTATCGCCTGGGGGGAATGATCCCCTTGCACATTCACCAACACCCGTTTGATGATAGCCTGCACGCCGGGTAGCGAGGTGTCTCCTAATATCCTCGCGGCAAAATTCACCCGGCGCATCAAAACGCCAGGGTCGATCCATTCGGAGCCTGTGTGCCAACCCTCCACGCTGGGAGGATTGAGAAGCTCTTGTCCCTGCCAAGCGCACTCCAACGCCAGATTGTTGAATCCTGGCTTGAAGCCGTTATAGTTGCCCGCCATACGCACAGTGCCAACGATCAATTCAGCCGGGCTTTTCACCCGGGCGAAGCGGGCATTCTTGAAGAACTCTGAGTTGAACAATGCTCGTAAAATAGACCGGATGTCACCACGGGATTCATTGTAGGCATCCACCAACAACTCGATGGCTTCAGGATCAATGGGTGGTGTAATGTTCCAACTGGCGACATGGGGTTCGTCGGCGACGAAGAATCTGTAGAGGTGGCGGGCCAGGAACCGGGCCGTAGCCGGCTGATCCACAATAATGTCCACGATGTCTTCGCCATTGAAGTTCCCGGTATACCCAAGGAAGGTCTTCTCCCGATCGTCGTGGTCCTCAGGTTTGTACTCGAATTGCCAGTGGAAACGGCCCAAAGGATTACGAGGAATCTTGGGGGCAATCGTCCATCCGGTAAAGGCCCTGGCTGCTTCCCTGATATCATCCTCTGAGTAATTTCCGACTCCGAGGGAGAAAAGCTCCAACAGCTCCCGCCCCCAGTTTTCATTTATGGCACCGTCATGATTTCCGTGGTTGTCCAACCAGAAGATCATGGCTGGTGACTTTGCAACCTCCACCAGCAGGTCACGGTAAGTACCCAATCCGTATTCACGGAAGATGGCAATCTGGCGAGTCAGCTCCGGTGGATTGTCCACCTTGGAGTTGCTGGTGGCGAACAACTGATGCCAGAGGAGGGCCATCTTCTCTTCCAGAGGCCGTTTGGTGTTGATCATCCGGAAAACCCAATCGGCCTGATTAATTGGCTGCGCCCCGGCCCCCTCATAACCCGGGAAGAACCGGTACAGCAGTTCGTCGTCTATGGCCGGCTGACGCTCTGGATACAGAAGCTCCTCGACCACGGCTTCGTAGCCTTTGGAGGCACGCTCCTCTAGTTCCTCACGGGGGTCACCGAAGCCCGCGCGTCTCATCAAGTGGGCCATCAATCGAATGTCTTCTTGGTGGGGCATTACCACCTCTCCGTTAATCGAGCCCAAGGCACTAAGCCAAGCGTCCATTCACGACATCTTAGGATTGGCCAAATCGAATGTCAACAAAAGCCTGGCAGCTATTGTTGGAGGTCAGTACGGTCGACGCCTTCACGTAGCGGGCGTTCACCAGCTGGGAAAAGAGGTTGGCCCCGTTGGCGCTGACCGGCAGGTAGCCGATCTCGTCCACGATGAGCAAGGAAGGCTGCCTGAGGGTGGCCAGGCGCTCCCTGAGCCTTCCCTGCCGCTCCGCCTCCACCAGGGAGAGCACCAAGTCCGACAGGGTGCCGTAGTATACCCGTCTCCCCCGCTCCGCGGCCGTGATGGCCAAGGATATGGCCAAGTGGGTGTTGCCCACGTCGGCCGGCCCCGGGAAGATGACGTTTCCCTTGCGGGTGATGAAGCCCAGCTGGTACAGGTGCATGATCTGGGCTCGGTCTATGGACGGCTGGAAGGTGACGTCGAAGGAGTGCAGGGCCTTGGCTCCGGGAAGACGTGAGAAGCGTATGGCCGAGATGATGCGGCGCTCCCATCGGAGGGACACCTGGGCTGAGAGGAGCTGCTCCATGAGGGCATCCACCACACCCGGGCAGCCCGGCATCTGAAGGTCGGCCAAGTGGGCCTTGATCACCTGCGCCGCGCCACAAAATCAAGAAACTTTACGATGAGATTTGAATTGGTTGTGGTACTCTTGACGTTCACCGAGCCCCGTTCACCGAGCCCATCAGACCAAAGGATCCAGCGTAATAGCACCCGTTCTAGGAGCCGCCGGGCATCGATTTTCAAGCATCGGGCTAGGGGGTGTCGTCAAAAATAATCTGGTCCAAATTGCCAGTGCTCGGATTTGGCAGATTGCCAGGAAGGACGCTTCGTTCTTGGCATATCGAGTAGCTATGGCACGCCATTGTTTGAAGTCCAGGAATGAGTTCTCAACCAAATGACGTAGTTTATACAGCGCTCGGTCGTAGTACCGGGGTTCCTTGCGGTGGCTCCTCGGTGGGATCACCGGTTCCATTCCCTGGGCCTCGGCTTCAGCTACGATGGCGTTGGTGTCGTAGCCTCGGTCTGCCAGCAGATATTGGGCTGGGATATCTACAATCAGTGAATGAGCCTGGGTGCAGTCAGCAACCGTACCCTCGCTCAGGCTCATGCGTACCGGCATGCCATGGGAATCCACCGCTAGATGCAGTTTGCTGTTCAGCCCCCTTTTGTACGTCCGATGGCTTGATTGCCTCCGCGGGCCCCAGTCCCATGGGGATGAACCTTGATGTAGCTGGCGTCGATCATCAACCACTCAAAGTCCGGATCGTCGACAACCGTATCCAGCAGTTGTTCCCAGACGCCCCGATCCCGCCAGCGGCAAAAGCGCCGATGGGTGTTCTTCCAATCACCGTAATCCGGTGGCAGGTCCCGCCACGGAGCCCCAGTACGCAGAATCCAAAACACCGCGTTCAGAAACAGTCGGTTGTCCTTGGCCGGTCGACCCTTTTTGCCTCCGGCCCCAGGCAAAAGGGGCCGCAATCCTTCCCAAACCTGGTCCGAAATATCGTGACGCCGATGCGCTGCTGCCATGCCCCCACCTCACACACTCACACGCTCCCCAGTAATCTACCATCAAGTTGCTATTTTGACGACACTCCCTAATACTACAGCAGCACTACTGGTGCCAGTAGTGATAGCCGGCGTTGGTAATGACTTCGCTGGGCTCTGGCCTGATGCCTCCGTCTCCATTGGGACCACGACAGAACAAAGTCAGCCGGATGGTGTACCGTCCATACCAGCCGGGTGATCAGCCGGCGTACCTCGGGGACTGTCAGGGGAATCAGCCTTGCATCACTGCCGGGGCGGCCCCCTTTTCCACGGAGCATACTTGTGCCGACGCCTGATGCCTGATCACCGCCAGATAGGCGTGGGCCAGCATCGCCAGGGTAATGTGGCGATACCAGCTATCCCAACGGCGTACCTCGTACTGGTCCAGTCCCACTTGTCCCTTGGCCTCCTCGAAGCATTCCTCTATGGCCCAGCGGCGGCCGGCCACCTTCACCAACTCCGCCATTGCGGTACCGGACGGGCCGAAGCACACGTAGTAGGCCAGCTCATCAGGCTTGGCAATGCTGCGCCGGGCCAGCAGCCAGTAACCCCTGCCCCGCTCCCCCAGGGGCCGTATCGCCACGGTGGCCCAGTCGTAGACCCGGGGACCCTTGGCTCCATCGCCCGCGCTGCACCTGACCCAGTCTGTTTCCTCGACTTGGGCTGCCAACCGGTCCGCTCTCACCTGTTGGGGTCCCTTCTCCGTCAGAGCCCACAGTTTCTCGTTGCTCTTGATGGCCAGCACATGGGAAATTCCCTCCTGCTCCAGCCACAACCGCAGGTTGCGGTCGCTGCCGTAGACCTCATCCCCGGTAACCCAGCCGAAGGGGCCACACCTGGGGCAGGTACAGTTCCCGGTCCAACAGGGCCCTGTCCTTGCCGCAGGCGTAGGCCA
>CBDCTI010000010.1:0-315880 GCA_965222025.1 Dehalococcoidia bacterium
TGGCGCCGGCGTAGCGCACCCGTCCCACCGTCTCGCGCAGGAAGTGGGCGGCGCCCCGAACAGTGTTGGCCCGGCCCTCGCGCAGCCGGGACATCAACACGTCGCCGGTGCCGGCGGCCACGGCCAACAGCGGGTGATAGCCCCGCTTGCCGGTATAGCCGTGGTGTCGCGCCCCCTCCTTGGCCAGTCCGTAGGTCTCGCAGATGGTGGAGTCCAGATCGATGGTGAACGGCGCGTCGCCGGGTCCCGCCCGGCGGCCCAGGCCCGGGCCAGCAGTTCCCGGATCACCCGGTCCAGCTGACGGACATGGCCCCAGCGGAAGCTGCGCAGAAGGTGCCCAGGGTGGATGGCGCCTTGACCCTACAGTCGAGAACACGGCCGTCCCACCGGCGCGCAGCGCATCGGCGTCGTCGATGCAATCGCCGCCAGCCAGGCAGAGGCGACCAGGGTCATCATCTTGTCGCCGGCGTTGGCCCGGCCCGGCGCGCTGCCGAGATTGAGGTGATGGTCTACGAGTTCCCCCAGGCCCAGGTGTTGGGCGAGAGTGGCCGGCAGGAGCAGGCCGGCATTGGCACCAGACGGTGGTCGTCAAAGACGATGCGAATACGGTCGGATGGTTGCGTGGTAGCATCAATTGGGTGCTCCTTTTCTGGGGTCGGTTTCCTTTCTCGAAAACCATTATCCCAGATTCAGAGGAGCACCCTTTGACCACTTCAGGTCGCTAACCTGACGTCCTCTATCGGTGGATTCGGGCTTAGGATGAGCAGGGACAGGCTACTCTTGCGGGCTTAGGGTGAGCAGGGGCGGGGTACTCTTGCGGGCTTAGGATGAACAGGGTTGGGCTGCATTTGGGCTCAGGATTAAGAGGGTCGGGGTACTTTTGCGGGCTCAGGATTAACAGGGTCGGGGTACTTTTGCGGGCTCAGGATTAACGGGGTCGGGGTACTTTTGCGGGCTCAGGATTAACGGGGTCGGGGCGGTTGCCTGTCAACTGGTGTAGGTCCTATTATGTCTACATCCTGCGCTGTGCCGATAGGTCATACTACACAGGACTGACCGAGGACTTAGAGATACGACTGGCCCAGCATCAGACTGGGGAATTGCCGGGATATACCAAGAGCCGACTGCCAGTAGAGTTGGCATTCTTCGATGAATTCTCATCTATGGACGATGCCATAGACAGAGAATGCCAAATCAAGGGGTGGTCCAGATCAAAAAAGGAAGCATTGATAGCTGGAGACTGGGCACTGCTGTCAGAGTTGTCCAGGTCCAAGGAAGATAAGAACCAAATTATCTAGCACTGCCCGTAACCCGCCCGACCCTGTTCGTCCTTCGACAAGCTCAGGATGAACAGGGTCGGGCTACTCTTGGGCTCAGGCTGAACAGGGTCCGGGCTGCATTCGGGCTCTGGATGAACAGGGCCGGGCTACTCCTGGGCTCTGGATGAACAGGCCGGGCTACTCCTGGGCTCTGGATGAGCAGGGCCGGGCTACTCTTGGGCTCCGGATGAGCAGGGCCGGGCTACTCTTGGGCTCCGGATGAGCAGGGCCGGGCTACTCCTGGGCTCAGGATGAGCAGGGCCGGGCTACTCTTGGGCTCAGGATGAACAGGGCCGGGCTACTCCTGGGCTCAGTGTGAACGGAAACCTGGCTGCCTCGTGTTAACCCGAATCCACCGATAGAGGACGTCAGGTTAGCGACCTGAAGTGGTCAAAGGGTGCTCCTCTGAATCTGGGATAATGGTTTTCGAGAAAGGAAACCGACCCCAGAAAAGGAGCACCCAATTGATGCTACCACGCAACCATCCCGACCGTATTCGCATCGTCTTTGACGACCACCGTCTGGTGGCCAATGCCGGCCTGCTCCTGCCGGCCACTCTCGCCCAACACCTGGGCCTGGGGGAACTCGTAGACCATCACCTCAATCTCGGCAGCGCGCCGGGCCGGGCCAACGCCGGCGACAAGATGATGACCCTGGTCGCCTCTGCCCTGGCTGGCGGCGATTGCATCGACGACGCCGATGCGCTGCGCGCCGGTGGGACGGCCGGTGTTCTCGACTGTAGGGTCAAGGCGCCATCCACCCTGGGCACCTTCCTGCGCAGCTTCCGCTGGGGCCATGTCCGTCAGCTGGACCGGGTGATCCGGGAACTGCTGGCCCGGGCCTGGGCCGCCGGGGCGGGACCCGGCGACGCGCCGTTCACCATCGATCTGGACTCCACCATCTGCGAGACCTACGGACTGGCCAAGGAGGGGGCGCGACACCACGGCTATACCGGCAAGCGGGGCTATCACCCGCTGTTGGCCGTGGCCGCCGGCACCGGCGACGTGTTGATGTCCCGGCTGCGCGAGGGCCGGGCCAACACTGTTCGGGGCGCCGCCCACTTCCTGCGCGAGACGGTGGGACGGGTGCGCTACGCCGGCGCCAGGGGCCGACTCACGGTGCGGGCCGACAGCGGCTTCTATGCCCACGCCATCGTCGCCGTCTGCCGCAAGATGGATGTCCGCTACTCCATCACCATCCGCCAGCACAAAAGCCTGCGCAATCTCATCGAGGCCATACCCGAGACGGATTGGACGCCCATCCCATACTGGATGGACGGCGCCGCCGATGTGGCCGAGACCACCTACACTCCCTTTGAGAGTGAGGCCGGCGCCGCGCCGGTGCGGCTCATCGTCCGGCGTGTGAAGCCCACGCCCGGTTCCCAACTGGCCCTCTTCGCCACCTACAGCTATCACGGATTCATCACCGACCGGGACGGGGAGACCCTGGAGCTGGAGGCCGACCACCGCCGCCACGCCGAGATCGAGAACGCCATCCGGGACCTCAAGTACGGCGTCGGGCTGAACCACCTGCCGTCCGGCCGATTCGCCGCCAACGGCGCTTGGCTGGCGGTACAGGTGATGGCCCACAACCTGGCCCGCTGGACGGCCCGCATCGGCTTGCGCGAGCAGATCGTGACCACCAAGACCCTCCGGCGTCGGTTCTTCGCCCTGGCGGGACGGACCACCCGCTCGGCGCGCCGCCTCACTTTGCATCTTCCCAAGCATTGGCCCTGGGAAACCCAGTTCAGCAGCGCCCTGGCCCGGCTGCGAGCCATTCCACTCCCCGCCTGACGGCGCTGTCCGCAACCGCCCCAACACCTCCAAACTCGCGTCCGCCCCGCCCGCGAGTGCATCCTGCTGCGTCCGATCTCACTATCACGCGATTCCCAGCCTCCATAGACCGCTCTCCAGGTCCGGTGCGGCTACTGAAAACCCTCGCGGGGTCACATCGGTCCAATGAAGCCCAGGCTTTCTCCCTTGCAGGCTCCCTCATCCCAATTTGCCCAGCATTCACGCCTCCCATCGGTGGATTCGGGCTTAAGTTGACAGGCTTGGGCAGAAACGCGAGATATTCCTAGCCCGAGACGGTTTCTTTGAAGCGGCGGATGGCTTCGATGTGCTCGTCGGGGCCCTTTAGGCCGGCTCGCATGGTGTTGACGGAGAGGTGGGTGGCACCGACCTCGGCCCATGACTCGGCCATCTTGCCCCAGCTGTCCTGGTCATCGGTCGCCATGCCTATGCGGCCCTCAATGCCGATGTCGTCGGGGTTGCGGCCAGCGTTGACGGCGATCTGCCGCATCTCGGCGATGCGCTCGGCGCCCTCACCGTCGGGCTGGAACTGAGGGAACCAGCCGTCGCCCATGCGTCCGATGCGCCGGACGACCTGGGGCGCGCCGCCGCCGAACCAGACGGGGATGGACTTCGCTGGACGGGGGTTGATGCCCGCGTGGGTGATGTCGTGGTAGCGGCCGTGGAAGTCCACGACATCCTGGGTCCACAGCATCCGCATGACCTCGATCTGTTCGGCAGAGCGGCGGCCACGGTTGCCGAAGTTCTCGTTGAGACCCTCGTACTCGACGTCGTTCCAGCCGACGCCGATACCCAGGCGCAGGCGGCCGCCGGTGAGCACGTCGACCTCGGCGGCCTGCTTGGCCACCAGCGCGGTCTGGCGCTGGCTGAGGATCAGGACGCCGGTAACGAACTCCAGCTTTTCCGTGATGGCGCCCAGGTAGCCGAAGAGCACGAAGGGTTCGTGGAACGTGTCAACTGAGCTGTAGGGACGCTCCCAGGAATCGCGCTTGCTGGCGTCGGCGCCCAGCACGTGGTCGAACACCAGCAGGTGCTCGTAGCCCAGGTCCTCGGCGGCCTGAGCGAAGTCGCGCACTCCGGACGGGTCGGCCCCGATTTCAGTCTGCGGAAAGATGGCTCCCAGTTGCATGATCATCTCCTGTATCACATTCGTGAATCTAACTCCGCATTATAAGTTGCCGATGGTCTTTTTCAACGCGGCGGGTATTCCCCCGCTGATATTTGCGCCCATCGCTTCATATCAGTCACATGTCTCATAGTTTGCGGTACAAACTACTTTGCGGTAACATAGCTGCTGCAGTAATAGGCAAGGAGATCATCCATGCAACGGACCGAGCTTTCTCCCGAGGAAGGATGGCGCAGCATACACACGACCCTAGCGCAGGCACAGAGCTCACTTTATCTCGCAGGGACGGCATACATACTGCTCCTGTGGGGTGCGATCACGTCGGTCTTCTTTTTCGCCCAGTTCGCCATATCAGAATTTGCGCCGGGTTTCGCCTCCAATTACCCATGGTACCCAGGTCCGGTGTGGGGTGTTCTAGGCACGGCCGGAATGATTGGAAGTGCATTGATCGGGCGCCATGAGGGCATGCGCAACGCGGACTACGCGACGGCTCGCAGTGCCGGGCTGAAGGTGTTCGCCTTCTGGATGGCGGTGGTTGCTGCGGCTTTCCTGATCCCCGGGGCCGCGGGGCTGTGGTCTCCTGGAGAAACGGAGAACATACCTTTTGTCGCCATCGGAATTGTGTGCCTCGGCTATGTACTGTTCGGAATCATGTACCGACCGGCGCTGGCCGTGGTTGGAGTGGGCATGGCGGTGTCGTTCTACGTTCCTGCCTACCTCGGAGGAGACCTGGCGACGCTGGGTACCGGTGCGGGCATGCTGACCGTAACGGTGATTGGTGCTGCATGGATTCACAAGAGCCGGTTGCCGTGACGAGCGAGGACATTTTCCTGGACGAGACCATTCATCAGCCCACGCGACTGCGGGTGATGACGATGCTGGTCTCTCAGCCCGACGGCGGAAGGCTGGCGTACGGCTTCATACAGACGACGCTGGGGCTGACCGGGGGCAACCTGACAACGCATTTAAGAAAGCTCGACGACGCCGGTTTCTTGTCAATCAGCAAGGATTTCGTGGGCTCGAAGCCTCGAACGTGGGTCCAGGCTACGCAAGCGGGGAGGGTCGCTTTCGCCAACTATTTGACGAACCTAGACAGGGCTCTTCAATGGCCATCCCCGTAAATCTTGGGTGAACACGGCGTGAACTCTTTGACAACGCCATGGCGGTTGTTCGGCCAGTGCATCTGCACCAATTACGGACTGAATGAACGTTTCGTGAATCGTCAATTTCTGGACCAGCGCAATGATGACCGGACGGGTGTCTTTGTGGTCAATTAATCACTGCCCTGCGCGGCTGAATCGCCTTGTGCCCTACCCAGCAACGGCGTACTCTGGGTGCAAGGCTGTTCGGAGAAAGCAATGAACGACGCGGTGATCCAGACCGACGAGTTGACCAAGCGGTACGGGCGGGTGCTGGCCGTGGACGGGCTGTCGCTGAGCGTCCCCAGGGGTCGCATCTTCGGGTTGCTGGGGCCCAACGGGTCCGGCAAGACGACTCTGATGAGCATGCTGCTGGGCCTGGTGCGGCCGACGAATGGCAGTTTCGCCCTCTTTGGTACGCCCCCGGCGCGGGGTGGACTGGACAAGCAACTACAGCGCATCGGCGCCCTCATAGAGACGCCAACCTTCTACCCGTACCTGTCGGGCCGCAACAACCTTGCCTACTTCCAGGGTATCTCCGGGCGCGGCACCGCCCAGGGGCTCGACTCCCTGCTGGAGCAGGTGGGACTGGGCGGGCGCGGGGGCGACAAGTTCCAGACCTATTCCTTAGGTATGAAGCAGCGGCTGGGGATCGCCTACACGCTGCTGGGCAACCCAGAACTGCTGGTGCTGGACGAGCCTACCAACGGGATGGACCCGGCGGGCATGGCTGAGATCCGGGAACTGATTCGCGAGCTGGGGAACGAGAACCGGACGGTCATCCTGTCCAGCCACCTGCTGAACGAGGTCGAGCATGTCTGCGACAGCGTGGCCATTCTTTCCCACGGACGGCTGATCGCCCAAGGGGACGTGGCCGAATTGTTGCAGGAGCGGGGGAAACCGCAGTTGCGACTCAAGACCACGGACAATGCCAAAGCACACCAGATCCTGGATGCGCTGGCCTGGGTGGAAAGCGTGAGCGTAGATAACGGCTACCTGGTTGCGGGGGTGGACGCCGCACGGTCCTGGGAGATTACGGCTGCACTGAGCCGTAATGAGGTCTATGTCGCCGAGATGACGCCCACACAGATGTCCCTGGAGCAGTATTTCCTGGATGTTACCGACGAGGCAGCCACCAGCAGTGAGGTGGCGTGATGGCGATGGCGATGCAGGTGGCCCTGCTGACCCGCTGGGAGTGGTTCAAGTTACGCCGCCGCTGGGTGCCGTGGATACTGCTGGGATTCGTACTGATAATTGAACAACTCCTTTTCTGGCTGGTGGCGACGCTTTCCGATGATGTCTCGTATCAATCGACGTCCGAGAATATTGCCAACGGCCTGGGGTTCTCGGCGTTTTTCGGCCCGTTCATAGCAGTGATCCTGGCCGCCGTGGTGATAGGCGGCGAATACGGCTGGGGCACGCTGCGGCCAGTGCTGAGCAAGGGGGCGGGACGATGGCAGTTGCTGGCCTCCAAGGTGGCGGTGGTGGTGCTGGTTACTGCCGGAATTCTGATCATCCTGTGCATAACCGTCACGGTCAGCGGATTTATAGCCGAGGCCATTCTCACCGCCCCAGAAACCACCGAGTCCTACGGAGACATTTCGGCGCTTAACCTGCTGGCGCTGTTCGGCAGGATGCTGTACGCCTTCGTGCCCTACATCGCGCTGGCCCTGTTCCTCGTGGTGCTGACAACCTCAAACGGAGTTGGCATTGCTCTGTCCATGGGCTATTACATCGCCGAGACGATCATACTCGTCCCCATCCTGGCCAACTTCAGCTGGTCCGATCAGGTCCTGGCCTATTTGCTTGGTCCCAATGTGAGTGCCTGGCAGTCCGTGCCCGGTAATGAGGGCAACCCTGCCTCAGGTATCGCCACCATCGGCGGGATGTCCGAGATGCTGCACGGATTCATCTTCGTCACCATCTACGCGGCGGTGCTGGCAGCTGTCGCAGTCGGCCTCTTCCTGCGACGCGACATCGCGGGGGCGAAGGGCGGATAGCCCTAAGTGCTCCTCTGCGGGTTAAAGGAAAAGAACAGGGGCGCCCAACTGTGCGCCCCTGATCGTTGGATATCGTGACAGGCTGGGCTTACTTTCCGTTGCCGCCATTGCGGAAGGCGGGGATAACCTCTTTTCCGTAGAGCTCGATGGATTCCATCACCTTGTCGTGGGGGATGGTCTCGGTCTGCATGATGAGCATGACCTGGTCGACACCGATGTCCTCGTAGGTCTTGATGGTGTTGATGCAGCTCTCAGGGCTGCCGGCGATGATGACGCCGCGGTCGGCGAGGAGGTTGGCGTCCAGCTGAGCGACCGCAGCACGGGCTGCACCCGGGCCGCTGTCCAGGGAGATGCCGGCCTCGGTGGCCCGGGCCTGGTGTTCCTCATCGGACTGGCGGAGCCAACGGCCGAAGTCGGCCTGAAGATGTTCCGGTACGCCGCCCCAAGCCTCCAGCAGTTCCTCGTAGGCGTTGATGCGGCCGGCGATGTAGGGCTTGTCCGGTCCGAAGAAGGTCTTCATGGACTCGGCGCAGAGCTCCTTGGCCGCCTGGTCGTCCTTGGCGCAGAAGGAATGGACATTGTTGCCCCAGAAGTCGTTGATTTCAGCTCCAACGGGGTCAGCGTCCTTAATGGCGTCGCGGTATACCTTTACGTGTTCGGCCAAGACGTCGACGGCGTAGGAAGCTGAGGACAGCACTCCGATACCCTTCTGGGCGGCGAGGCGGAAGCTCTCGGTCTGGGTGCAGGCGAGGTACATCCGGGGGTGGGGCTTCTGGTAGGGCTGAGGAAGGACCCGGCGGGGAGGCACGTTCCAGAACTTGCCCTCCCAAGAGAACTCGCCAGAAGTCTGCCAGATCTGGGGGATCATGTTGATGGCTTCGTCCCAGCGGTCGCGGGTCTCGCGGGGGTCGATGCCCTGTCCCAGCTGTTCGTAGGCGTTGGAGCGGCCAGTGCCGAACTCGACGCGCCCGTGGGTCAGCTGGTCAACCATGGCCGCCCGCTCGGCGATGCGAACGGGGTGATGGTTGGGGAGGATGGAGACGCCAAAGCCGATGCGGATGTTCTTGGTCCGCTGCGAGAGCGCGCCAAACATCACCTCCGGGCAGGGGGACCCGGAGAAGCCGTAGAGGAAATGATGCTCCACAAACCAGAGGTTGTCGAAGCCAACCTGGTCGGCCAATTCGCACTGCGCAAGGGTCTCCTGGTACAGGGAGTACCAGTCTATTTCGTCATCGTACGGGCGCTGCATTTCGTACAAGAGTCCAAACTGCATGAAATCGCTCCTAAAAAAATTGGGATGGCAAACCAAAACTGCCGAAATTATAACTTATGCCCTGCGGGGCAAGGTAGGTTGGTGTCGGCTGGAGCCGAGGATATACTGCAATCAGAATTGAGGGGCAGTGGCGAGGCCAGCATGACGCACTCGAAAGCGCAACACGACCATCGCAGGCCACTGGAAACGCGCCTGGATCTATCAGCCATGCCGGTGCCGCTGCGCTGGGCCGAGGGCGGCCAAGTAGTACGGCTACACAACTCCAGAATCTCGCTCGACATCATCGTATCCCGCTACCGGAAGGGCTATACAGCGGAGATGATCGCTGATAGTTACCCGTGGCTAGAGCTGTCCGACATCTACCTGATCATCGCGTTTTACTTACGGAACAAGGAATCTGTAAGAGATTATCTCCGAGAGAGTTACCAGCGGGCCGACAAAGGCTGGGCGGAATCGTTAGCCAATAATTTCATATCCAAGGAATCGTACCAAGCCTATGTCGCGAGCCGTGCCGATGATTGGTTTGATAAAGATTGCTAAGTCTACTTGCTGACGAAAACGTTGATCCGGCCATCGTTACCCAGGTCAGGCTCCACATCCCTAACGTAGATTTCCTGCACGTCAGCGGTGTCGGCCTGGCTCAAACTCCGGACCCGATTATCCTCCAGTGGGCTGCGGACAACGACAGGATTGTCGTGACGCATGACAAGAGCACCATGCGCCCTATCGCTGAAGGCCGAGTAAGAGACGGATTGCCGATGCCGGGTTTATTTGTCCTACATGACGATCTTCTCCTCGGTGCGAAGGTCCGGGGGTTGATCCGCCTGATCAACGAATACGAACTTGAAATTAACGGCCCCGTCATTTTCGTCGATTCCAGGGGCTGTTTCCGCCGATAGTAAACGAAGGCCCTACACGAAAATATCCAGCGGCAAGAAGGCGGAGACCACGAAATTGGGGACGTCCACCACCTCGCTGACCTTCAGGTCTACAGCGACGCTGCAGATGCAGTAGGCCTGCTCGCGGCTCCAACCACGCTCCAACAGGAGGTGGATCATATTGAGCAGTGCCTGGCGTGAGGCCAGCGTGCCGTTTTCTGATTCGTTAACGCCATCAGCGATGCACATTCCCGTGGATGCCAGGAAGCGACGGGGAGCGGCCATCTCTGGGCTGGTGAAGTAGTCGTCGCGTTCGAAATAGGGGAAGTTGATGCGTCGGCTGGCGGCCTCTCCCTTTCGCGCCCGGAAGCTGACGTGCAGGGTGCAGTCCATCTCGATGGCGGTGCCGCAACACTCCGAGTCGCCCTGGGCGTAGTGGGCATCGCCAGCGGAAAAGAGGGCACCCTCGGTGAACACCGGCAGCATCAGGCGCGTTCCGGCGGTCAACTGCTTGATGTCCACGTTGCCACCGTGCTCACGGGGCGGGATGGTGCGCAGACCTTCGGAGGCAAAGGGCTCGTCGGCGGGCACCGCTCCGGCCGGAGTGGGTCCGACCACCATGCCGCCGCGGCGCAGCAGCTCGTCCTCCCGCAGCAATATCTCCTGTCGCAACGCCCGCGAGGGCGCCACGCCGATAGTGCCCATAAACGATGCTTCGGGAACGCGCACACCTGGGAGCTGCTCCGACTGGGCGAACCCATCGCGCATCTCCCAGTGGCAAATAAACGGCTCGGTGTAGAGGTCCCTAAGAAACCCAAAGCCCGGGAGGATAGTCGTGAAGCCCCATGCAGCGGGCTCTATGCTCAGAATCGTCACTTCGAGCAGGTCGCCGGGTTCCGCCCCATTGACGTAGACCGGACCTGTCAGGGGATGCACCAGTCCCAAATCGGTCCGCAATAAATCCGGTGCCTGGGTGCTGGGCGTAATCTGTCCATCAAAGGCATTGCGGGTCTGCATCACAACTTCTTCGCCCTCGTCGGCGCGCACCGCGGGCGGGATGTCGGGATGCCAGCGATTGTGTCCCTTTCCAGGCTCATCGCCGCACTGCTTCGTGTAGTCCAGTAGTATCTCTTTCATCAGGGGTCTCCTTAACCGTCGGGTTCGAGTTGCTCAGAGTTCGGAGATTATAGCCGAACAGGCTTAGTGCGCCAGAATGACAACCATTGGCGACGCTGATATGCTTTCCGGCGCTGAATTGGATCCGAGGTAAATTGGGGGCAGCGTCCCATTCGCCCGGGGTCAGACTGTCTTCGGGCCGGGAAAACTCGAAGAGACGAAGATGATGCTGAAACAACGGTTTCGCGAAAGTGGCTACAGCGGTTGTCGATTCGATTACCGTGAACGCTCACCCAGTTTTCACGCTTTTACCACATCCTGAGTGGGAGGAATAACCGTAATGAGAATTGCGTTGTTGTTGGCGGCCATATTGCTGACAGTTGTACTGGTCGCCTGCGGTTCCGACGACAGCCCAGCAGACACACCCACGGCGGTTCCGACCCTAGCGCCTTCGCCTACGCCGGTACCAACTGCGACTTCCATGTTTCTCCCGACTGCTGAACCAGAGCCAGCGCAATCTCAGCAAGGCGGCACGTCCGGCGACGAAGAGCTGAGGGGCATCCCGGCTGAAGGTGGGGTGCTGCAGTTGCTGGGGAATGATCCGCCCACACTCGACCCACACCAGACCGGCGACGTAACCTCGGCTCGTTACATACTGGAGGTCTTTGGCGGACTCCTCACCATCGACCCCGAACTGGCAATCGTCCCCGACGTAGCGGAGTCATGGGAAATCGACCAGGATGGTAGCGGGTACACTTTCCGGCTCGATTCCTCGGCCACCTTCCACGACGGCCGCAAGGTCACCGCCACGGACGTACAGTGGTCACTTGAACGCGCCTCAGACCCGGAGACAGAAGCGCCAGCCGTGGATACTTTCCTTGGTGACATAGTGGGTGCCAAGGCCAAGCTGAACGGAGAGGCCGACTCCATATCCGGCATCAGTGTCATCGACGAAGAGACGCTGCGGATTGATATTGACGCACCGAAGGCCTATTTCCTTTCCAAGCTGACCTATCCTTCCTCCTTCGTGGTGGACCAATCCAACGTTGAAAGCGGGCGGGATTGGGTTAGGGCGCCCAACGGCACCGGGCCGTTCATGCTCGCTGAATACGAACCGGGGGTGCTAATGCGCCTGGAGCGGTTCGATAATTACCACCTGGGCCCCGCCATGCTGGACGCCGTTGAGTTCAACCTGGCTGGCGGCGACGCCCTGCTGATGTACGAGAACGACGAGCTTCACGCGGGTCGGGTAGGCGTTGCAGGCGTCCAGATGTTCGGCGACCCAGCCAACCCACTACACGACGAGTTTTACACGGGGCCACCGGAGTTCGACGTTTCATACATCGGCATGAATGCCAATGAGCCGCCCTTTGACGACGTAAACGTTCGTCTTGCGCTGAACTACGCAATCGACCGGGAGACAATCGCAGAGATTCTACTGGAAGACGCCGCATTCCCAGCAAGGGGAATACTACCGCCGGGGTTCCCTGCGTTTAATCCTGACCTGCCAGGGTATGAGTACAACCCGGACAAGGCCCGACAGCTCCTGGCCGAGTCAACGTACGGAAGCGACACTGAGAATTACCCAACCATCACCATGACGGTTCCCGGCTCCTTCGGTTCGACCACGGACCCAGTCACGGAGGTCATACTGGCCACTTGGGAAGAGCAACTGGGGATCAAGATGGATCTGCTGCAGACCGAGTGGGCCACCTACCTGGAGGACCTGCGAGACCGTCGCTTCCAGATCTTCGGCGGGCTGGGCTGGATCGCCGATTACCCGGACCCCGAGAATTTCCTGGATGTGCTGTTCCATAGCGAAAGCGACAACAACCACACCCATTACAGCGACCCACTGCTGGACGCGTTGCTGGAGCGTGCCCGGGTTGAGCAGGACCAGCAGGCACGCTTTGACATGTACCAGGAGGCCGAACAGATGATACTGGACGGGGCACCGTGGGCTCCCCTGTATCACTCCAACGGCGACCACTACCTGATCAAACCCTATATCAAGGGTTGGCCGCTTTCGTCGCTGATCATACCGAAGTTCCGTTTCGTGTATTTCATCGAGTAGGGAACTCCGCTTCTGCAGGGGCGCCAAGGTTGGCGCCCCTTTTCAATTAAAGAATCATTCACACGGGGAAGCCACTTGGAAGTCTATCTGATCGACGGCACTTACGAGCTATTTCGGGCCTATTTTGCCTTGCCCAAACTGGAGTCCCCCAGTGGGCAGCCCGTCGGTGCGGTCCGCGGCCTGACCCAGAGCCTGCTCAGTCTGCTGCGGGAGAACGAGGTATCCCACGTCGGCTGCGCTTTCGACAGTGTCATCCCCTCGTTCCGCAATGAAATGTTTGCGGGTTACAAGACAGGGGAAGGGACCCCTGAAGACCTGCTGCAACAGTTTCCGCTGGCCGAGCGGGCGGTGCAGGCGCTGGGCGTTTGCATATGGCCGATGGTGGAGTTCGAGGCAGACGATGCGATAGCTTCGGCAGTGGGGCAACTGAAAGACGACCCGGCCGTCGAGCGGATCATCATCTGCTCCCCCGACAAGGACCTTGGGCAACTGGTCGAGGGAGACCGAATCGTTTGCCTCGACCGTCGCAGGGGAGAAGTCATCAACGAGGCGGGCGTGGAGGCGAAGTTTGGTGTGCGGCCGGAGTTTATCCCGGACCTGCTGGCCCTTACCGGCGATTCGGCGGACGGCATTCCGGGCCTTTCCCGTTGGGGCGCCAAGTCCACCGCAACGGTGCTGTCCCGGTACGGTCACCTAGAGGGCATCCCGACCACCGAACCCTGGGACGTGAAGGTGCGGGGCGCCGCAACGCTGCAGGAGACCCTCTCCAGCGGATACGAAAACGCGTTGCTCTATCGCGAGTTGGCCACTCTGCGGCGGGACGTGCCGATAGCAGCTGCAGCCGAAGACGTTCGCTGGGACGGGGTGCGGCGCAGCGAGTACGAGGCGCTGTGCGAAGAGCTGGGCTTCGGCCGACTGGCTTCCAGCCCGCACCGATGGGCAGGGGACCCATAGCAGCCACCCCTTCGTCTATAATTGCAGGAACACGAAGCAACCGCGAGGGCAGGAAACATGGCCCGTCAGAAAACGCTGCTGACCGCCGAGGAATTCTTCCGCCTCTACAGCCACAAGGACGGCAGGTTCGAACTGGTAGATGGAAAGGTGTTGGAATTGGCCCCGGTAAACGAGGAACATGGTGAGGTGGCCTTCAACATTAATGGCGCGTTTCATCACTATTCCCGCCGATTCGGCATAGGGCGTGGTGGGGTTGAAACCGGCTATCGGGTCCGTCAGAGCCCTGACGTCGTTCGCGGACCCGACGTGTCATTCAACGTGCGGAACCGGAGAGAAGGGGAAAAGCCGCTCCGCACTTTCGTACCGGGCGCGCCCGACATAGCCGTAGAGGTGGTCTCTCCCTCAAACACCGCTACGGATATGACGCGGAAGGTTTCCGAGTACCTGGAGGCCGGGTCGCAGCGCGTCTGGGCAGTGTATCCAACGACCCGCACCGTTTCAGTGCATCGGGCCGACGGGACAACCGTCGCCTACACCGGCGAAGATGTGATTACCGACGAGGAGTTGCTACCTGGGTTCTCGCTGCCGCTGACTGAGATATTCCGGTAGCCTGATACTCCGGGCGGGCTGAATCGCATCCGCCAAGGCACCCGTGGGGATGCTATAATCCCCGCAATCACCGCCTCGGCGGGTCAGGGCCTTGGATGTCCTGTGCCGAATGATGGGGCGTATAAAGCCGATGACAGGGAGTAGACCATGCACGTCGGATACTTTACGGAGCGGCCTTACCAGGACCCGGATTCCGGCTACTTCGGCGCTACGGGCAAACCCATCATGGACTTGACCGTCAGCAACGAGATTTACGACCCCAAGCTGGGTGCACAACTGTACAACCGGTACTTGGACGAGAAGCTCTACGCCGAGGAAATGGGCTTCGACGGCCTGATGCTCAACGAGCACCACGGCACACCGTTCTGCATGGGCGGAGCCATGAACGTGGAAGCGTCGATCCTGGCCCGCATCACCAAGCGCGCCAAGATCGTGTTGCTGGGCAACATCATCCCCATCTGGGACGACCCCCTGTGGCTGGTAGAACAGCTGTCGATGATCGACATGATTTCCCACGGGCGCCTGGTTTCCGGCTGGGTGCGCGGGACCGGACGCGAGAGCGTGGCCCACAACGCCCCGCCGCCCTACAACTGGGAACGGTTCCAAGAGGCCCACGAGTTTATCATCAAGGCCTGGACCACACCCGGCCCCTTCCGCTGGGAAGGCAAGCACTACCAATACCGCCACGTCAACCCTTGGGCGCGGCCCTACCAGAAGCCGCATCCGCAGGTCTGGCTGCCCGGCGTAATCAGCCGAGATTCCCTGATGTGGGCTGCCGAAAAGCGTATTCCGTACATCATGCTTTCAACCGAGCTTGAGCCGACGAAGGCGGCCTTCCAGCTCTACCACGACACGGCAGCCGAGCTGGGCTACCAGTCGGGCCCCCAGAACCTGGGGTACCTGTGGAAGGTGCACGTCGACGAGACCGAGGAGCTTGCAGAGCAGGCCGGGCGCAAGTTTGTGCAAGGTCCGAGCAACCCCTTCCTGGCCGGCAACGAAGGCACCACCAACCCGGCGCTGCTCAACCTGCCGGGCCTGACCTCCCGTCGCCGGGTCCTGCCGACGCAGGGCAGCGCAACTGCAGCTCGCGGCGGGCCTGCCAGCGTGCTGGGACGAGCATACGAGCAGCAGATTGCCGACTACACGATTATCTGCGGCACCCCCAAGACGGTGATTCCCAAGATCCGCCACGTACTGGAATACCTGCGCCCCGGCAGCGTCTTCTTCTGGGACGGAGACGGCGCGATGACTCACGACGATGCCATGCGCAGCCTGCGCCTCATGGGCGAAGAGGTAATCCCGGCGGTGAAGGAAATTGCCAAGGAACTGGAGCTACCCAGCTCCTTTGAGATCAACCCAGAAACAGGCAAGCCCTTCCCGGAGGAAACCCCTGACGTGCGGGCGACCGCGACCGCCGAGGGCGGACACAACGCGGACTAACCAATTCGGCCTTCTCATTCGGCCAAGACAGATCACGGGTTTACAGGGGCGGGAATTGAACCCGCCCCTACTTGCGGGGACCCCGCGGCTTACCGCCAATTCGCAATGGACTGCGGTTTTCGCTCTTGTGCCGACGGGAAGCGTGGAGTGATATAGTAGGGCAAATTCAGTCCGTGGTAACAGGCTCGGGCCACATAATTGCGCCGCGGGAGCCGCGATGACCATCAAGCGTACATCGAAGATAGTAACCGACGACCGGTATCCCGGCCTTGTTCCGCTGCCCGACCCCCCTCAGGTTCCCAGGATGCAGGAACACAAGCACATCACCCGCGCCGACCAGACCCTGAACACCTGGTTCCGACACCGTCCCAGCACCCTGGTCAACGGGAAAGGATACCTGTGTCAGGACCGGCGAAACATCCGCAGCTCGCCCTATCCCGACTGTGTGGTCGCGTTCGACGTTGACCCTGACCGTATCACGGCCACCAACGGCTATGTCATAAGCGAAGTGGGCAAGCCACCGGAATTTGTGCTCGAATTTGCATCGTCTACCACCGGGCGTCGGGACCATACCGTGAAGAGGGAGCAGTACGCCTACATGAGAGTGGGTGAATACTGGCGTTTCGACCACACCGGCGGACGATACCACGATGTGGCCCTCGCGGGAGACGGGCTGGTCAACGAAATTTATGAGCCCATCGCCACAACCACGGAACGGGACGGCATGATCTGGGCCTACAGTCGGGCCCTGGGCTTGGATCTGTGCAGGCGCAGCGGAGAACTTCTCTTCCGAAACCCGGTCACCGGAGAATTCCTGCTCAATCAGCAACAAGCCCAGGACGCGCTGGAAGATGCCCAAGCCCGCATCCGCGAATTTGAAGAAGAGGCGCGTCGACAGCGGGAGGAAAGCTAGGGCGTCCCATTGGAACTGCATGGGTTTTATCGAATGCTGCCCGTTGTCAGTGTGACAGTGGTCCGGCAATGAACCCCGACATAGCGGTTATTGGCGGGGGGCCGGCGGGCAGCGCGGCGGCCACGATGCTGGCCCGCCAGGGTTGGCGTGTGGTTCTGCTGGAGCGGGAGCGCTTCCCACGGGAGCACGTCGGAGAGTCGCTGCTGCCCGCCTCCATGCCTGTGCTGGAAGAGCTGGGGGCCATGGACGCAGTCAAGGGCGCGGGGTTCCTGCCGAAGTACGGGGCAACGATGGTCTGGGGCCGCGACCCTGAGCCCTGGAGCTGGCACTTCAGAGAAACCAGCATTCAGTATCCCCATGCCTACCAGGTCTGGCGTCCCACCTTCGACCATATCCTGCTGGACAATGCTCGCGCCAACGATGTCGACGTCCGGGAAGGGCACCGGGTTACGAGTGTGGCGTGGGGCGAATCGGCCAACGAGGCCGCCGTTCGCTTTGTCTCAGATACGACTGGGGAAGGGGAGTTGGCGGCCCGGTTCGTGGTAGACGCCAGCGGTCAGGCAGCGCTACTGGCCCAGCAGACCGGAACTCGGCAATGGGACTCGTTCTTTCAGAACCTTGCCGTCTACGCCTATTTCGAGGGAGCGGCTCCCCTGCCCTCCCCTGATGAGAACAACATCTTCATCGAGGCCTACGAACAAGGCTGGTTCTGGACCATCCCGCTGCACACCGGCTGGAGCAGCGTCGGCGCGGTGGTGGACAACCGCACCGGCCAGGAGGGTATCCAGAAGCTGGGGGCGCGGGGGTTCCTGACAGACCAGCTGCGCCAGGCTCCCCATACCGAGGCCATGCTGCGGGATTCGCGATGGGTCGCGGGTCCCAGCGTGGTGCGAGACTGGTCGTACTCGTCGGAAAGAATCAGCGGCCCCGGATTCGTGATGACCGGTGACTCAGCCTGCTTCGTAGACCCGTTGTTTTCCTCCGGGGTGCACCTAGCGCTTATGTCAGGCGTTATGGCCGCCGCCTATGCCACCACTGCCCTCAAGGCTTCCGAGAGCGGGGATGAGCAACTGCGGGACATGGCTGGCGAAGTCTACCGGGAGCTCTATTACAAGGAATACAACCAGTTCCGCGAAATGGCCCGGCTGTTCTATGCCAGCAATCTGACTTCAGATTCGTACTTCTGGGAGGCCCGGCGCATCACCGGGGAGGACGAGTACACGCCCCGGCATAGTTTCATACAGGCCGTGGCCGGTCAGCCGCCACGCGGCTACGAGCGGGTAGTTCTGGACCGTGGCGAGGCGCCGGCCAACTTCGTCTCCAGCGTGCGGGCGGTGGAGAGCGAGCGGACGCAGCGCGCCCAGCGCATCTCCGGCCTGCGCTCCGACCCTCAGCGCAACCAGATTCTGAACGCCATCCCCCGACTGAGCGAAGGAGTCCGCGTAGCCCACAAGCCAGTGCTGGGCGAGGGGGAGTTCGTCTGGGGCTACAGCCTCAGCGCAGTTTCGCAGCCGGAGGGGATGCCGTGCAGCGAGCTGGTGGCCGCGCTGATATCGATTACAGACGGCCAGAGCACTGTGTCAACGCTGGTTGACCGACTTGGGCAGGGACTGGACCGGCAGACGAGGGCGCAACTGGAGGCGGCGGTCTCTCGCACCGTCGAGATCCTGTATATCGACGGGACCATTGGCCATCTTGGGTCGCAGTGACCGCTCGTTGCGATTTCTTCGGCCATCCTCTTCTGTGGCGATCCTAAACTAAAGCCAAGGTGGGATCTACATTCAAGTAACGATGATGACCAGCCGGGTTGCGCCGGAGAATCCCTCTCATCCGTACTTGGAGAATGACCTGGCTCCGTCGTTTGACCCTCACCATCTGCGCATTTCACCTTGGCTTTAGTTTAGGTCTGTCGCGATCCTGGGTCTGTCGCGATCCTGGGGCGGTCGCGATCCTGGGTCTGTCGCGATCCTGGGGCGGTTCCGTTTGCTTGCGGGGTATGGAGCAAGCAGGCTTAACCTGCAAGAGCCTGCCATAGGATCGCAGCGATGAATTTCGTATTGGGGTATTGGTTGATGGTCTACCTTCTGGCCTTGGGCCTTTGTGGTCAGGCCAGCACATCTACGGATACCAGAGGAGAGTGCCGCCACTCCCGCACAGACGAAGTGATAACGCAGGTCAGGGACGCGAGCGGCAAGTTGTGGGATGTGGAGGAGCGGTCCTACCTTCTCTATCCCTCAGCCGAACTCACGGAGGGCTGCGTCATTCCGTGGGAAACAAAAGTGGACACGGGCGGAATGCTCCATATGGCCGAGTATGTGGACGAGACCGGCGAGGTAATACATTCGGAAACTCGGCCAGCGGAGTGGGTCTATCACCCCGTAAGCGGGAAACGGGTCGACACAGCTCCCGTACTTCCGGACAGGGTACTGAGATTGGTGGAGTACAGGTGGCGATGACCATGACAATACCCCAAAAGAAAACGGAAGCCCTTGGGCAATATCCGCGTCCATTTGACGCGCCGTCACTATTGGCGTAGTAAAATTGCCGATAAATCCAACGAACCTAAGGGAGGACGAGAATGACCACCCGACAGATTCCCACGGAGGAACAGGTAATCGAGTGGATCGATAGCCTGAGCAACTGGGGACGATGGGGCGATGACGACCAACTGGGCACGGTAAACCTGATAACTGACGCCAAGCGGGCGCAGGCAGCCGCGCTGGTCAAGGAGGGGATCAGCGTTACGTGCTCGCGCCTCATAGTCCCGGAAGGGGCTCCTGACGTTACGTCCATTCCGCCACTCCACTATATGCTGAGGGCGGGCGACAGCTGTCCCGACGAAGGGCCGGGAGGAACGTCGGACTTCATTGGCTTTTCCTTCCATGGGCTGACCATCACCCACCTTGACAGTCTCTGCCACCAGGTGTGGAACGGCAGGATGTACAACGGTCGCCCGGCTTCGGATGTTAACTCCGAGACCAAGGCCAACAGTCTCGATATCGACAAAGTGCAGAACGGTATCGTGACTCGCGGGGTGATGCTGGACATCACCAAGGTCAAGGGCAAGGACTGGCTGGAAGCCGGGGAGTTCGTCTACACCGACGACCTGGAGGCCGCTGAGGAAGCCCAGGGAGTGCGCGTCGAGGAGGGCGATGCCCTGATGCTGCGCCTCGGCTGGTACAAGCGCCGCCAGGAACTGGGGCCTCCCGCCGCGGGCCGACCCGGCCTGCACGCCGAGACGCTGCCGTGGCTCAAGGAGCGCGGCGTGGCTCTATTGGGCGGCGACGCTTCCGTAGATGCGGAACCCAGCGGCTATCCCGGCGTTGGGCTGCCGGTGCACAAGGTTGGGATCGTGGGTATGGGCCTCTGGCTCATCGACGCCGGCAACTGCGAGGAACTGGCTGCCATTTGCGAGCGATTGGGCCGCTACGAGTTCATGTTCAACGTCGCGCCGTTGCGCTTCAAGAACGCCACCGGTTCCCCCGTGAACCCGCTGGCGATTTTCTAAACGAGGTACGAGATGTCCACTCAAACCAATACGCTGGAAGGCAAAATTGCCATCGTCACAGGAGCGGCCAGCCCCATCGGCATGGGCCGCTCCATCACCACCGGGCTGGTGCGGGCTGGTGCCCGGGTGGCGATGCTGGACGTGAACGAGGACTGGCTGGAACAGTCCGCCAACGACCTGCGCGAGATCGGCGGGGATGATGCAGTGTTGCCGATCGTCGCCGACGTCACGAGCCCGGAGTCGGTGCAAAACGCGGTGCAGCGCACCATCAACGAGATGGGCGGGCTTCATATACTGGTGAACAACGCGGGCATCAACGCCCGCACCGGCGGGTTCGGAGCGCGTGCCGCGGGGAGCCAGAACGATTTCTGGACCCTGCCGCCGGATGCCTGGCTGCGGGTGATAGACGTCAACCTCAGCGGGCCGTTCCTGATGTCGCATGCCGTGGTCCCTCACATGATCGAGCAGGGGTACGGGCGCATCATCGGCGTCACCACCAGCATGGACACCATGTGGCGCAAGGGCGGCGCGCCCTATGGGCCGTCAAAGGCGGGACACGAGGCCCTGGTTTCAATCATGGCGCAGGACCTGGAAGGCACAGGCGTGACCGCCAACGTCCTCACTCCGGGCGGGGCCACTGCCACCAACATGGTTCGGCCGCCTGAGGGAGCAACGACCGACGCGCTGATTCAGCCCGAGGCGATGCAGTCGCCGGCGGTCTGGATCGCCTCGGAAGACGCCAGCCACTGGAATGGTCGCCGCATCATCGCGTACTACTGGGACGACTCGCTGCCCCTCGAGGAGCGGCTGGAGAAGTGCAGCGCGCCGGCCGCCTGGCCGCAGCTGGGCCTGCAGGCGGTGCATCCCGACTGGTTCGGGCAGGCGTAGGCGCCACCAGAACTCATTCTATTTCGGAGTGCTCAAATGTCCTGGATACGTGAGGAAGACGTTAACCTGCCGGAAGTCATCAAGGTGATGTCGATTCAACCGAAGGCGATGGAGGCTGTACAGCAGTTGAACATGGCTGTCACTTTTGGTGGCTCCGCCCTGACCAGGGTGCAGGAGGAGGCCATCGCCACGGTGGTTTCGGCCACCAATCATTGCCGGTATTGAACCATGGCGCACGGGGGGTTCCGCATTGGGGATTGACTGGATTTAGCTACGAAATTGCCCGATTTAAGGCGGCTTCCCGCGCCAGTGTGCCAAGTGGTGTACCTAAAATTAGGGGCGGGAAACTTATCCCGCCCCTGTTGCCGTGGTTGCTCAAAAGCGTCTGTTAGGGTGATTCCCTGTTGAATGCTTCAGGCTCGGCAGTGTCCTGTATCCGTGGCCCTAGCTCCCTGCTAGCGTGGTCAAACTGGGTGTAAACCTGCTGATTGAATTCCCGCACAATCTGGTCACCCGATTCGACACCGAATCGCTCGAATGCGACAATGCGGAGTATCGTGTACGCTTTCTCCATTCCGTCATCAAAGCCGTTGCTGTACGGCTCAGACGTGTCCTGTATCAAGTTGTCTCTAAACCAATCGTTAGCCATTACTCTTCCTCCTGATTTTGCCTTTCGGGTTGCCACATCTCTATTTCCAGCCGCAAGCTCACCATCGCAAATTGATGCTTTACGGACTCTATACCTTTGATGTATTCCCGCAGTATCCCAACCGCTTCTGTCCGGGTGAGCATCCCACTGTCAACCGGCTCGAATTCTGGAAGCGGAGCGGGAACAGTGTCTATCGCGGCAATGGACTCGATTTCATCCGCGATGCTCACCTGCTGAACGGGAGCAGGGGCGGTGTCTGCCGTCTCCCTTGTCTCCGATGCACTGGCCGGGGCGGTGTCTGTGTCGGCAGTTTCCCTTGTCTGTGCAACGGGCTTGCTCCGCTTGACTCCCTTGCTAAGCCGTAGAGCGTCGGCCCATTCGATTTGAGCGGCGCGAGTCCATCTCTGCCCTTTTCTTCGTAGCTCGTATATAAAGTCCTCTAGTTCGTCATCGTCGATATGGCGATTAGCCTTGCGGATTTGCGGCAAAAGATTTTTGGGCAACCGACTTTTAGAGTCCGACTCTAAAAGTTGCTTACCCTGTTGCGCAGGGTAATGGTTAAATATCGCTCGCTCCGCTCTCAGTAGCAGTATCCCAAACTCTGTGTCCATTGTGGGGCGGGTGAGTATTTCTGAAGCGTATTTCAGGTATATTGTGGCTACCTTTGGCCGTTGGGACAGTCCATCTAAAGTGTCTGACACTTCGAAAATAGCAGACTCTAGCGTCGCCACATCTTCTAGCACTTGGTCTGTGGTGAGCGCATTGCCTTCGCTGAAAAAGGTTCCGCACTCGTAACAAATTTCCAGCGATGCCGACACTTGCGACAAGGTATGCGTCTCGCAGTTCACTATCGCTGTCTCCATTACTCACTCCATCCCGTAGATTTTTCCAACGAGTCCATCCATTGCTCTAGCTCCGATGATTTCCAGCCTACCGATTGCCGCCCGATTTTGTACGGGCGCGGAAATTCGGAGCGTTCCATCATCGCGTAAATTTCGGAGCGGCTAATCCCTGTTAATTCGGTAACGGCGCGTTGCCGTAAAAGTCTGTCCATTCATAGACACCTCCGTAAAGATAGGGACAAATTCATTCGATACAAAGACCATACCAGGCGAAGACCAGTGTGGGTATCGCAACACATTAAAGTCATTTGTCAAGCTCTATCCACGCTCTACCACAACCTTTCCCGTGAGCGGCTGTAAGCCTTTCTTTTGGAGCTTGCGCCGCACTCGCTCCGCTATCGCTTGACGCTTTGCGGCTTCGGCGTCCTGTACGGGCTGGCTGGATTCTACAACCGCCCCTGTTCCGCCCTGGGGCGCGTTTTCCGGCGTCTGCGGCGTTGGGGCTGTTCTACACTGGACCGGGATTCAGCCTGATTTTCGTCTTTCTGTACGGCTTTGTCTTGTCGGCGTCTGCGGGCTGCGTCCTGTTTTTCCTTTCGTGCTTTCAGCCTTTCAGGACTCGCTTTCACTTCCTCGTATTGCTTGGCGGCCCGCTCCGCTTGGCACTGCGGGCAGAGACGCCCATCCCATCCCTTGCCGTATGGCTTGACTTGGTGGCATTTCCGGCATTCAGCCATTGCGCCAGTCTCACGCCATAGCCTGAATTTCTCCCTTTCGTTCTGTTCGGCTGTCTTGCGGTATCCCTGATAGCACTTCCGGCAAACGCTACCGCGCTTGAACTCTTTCCGATTGTAAGGGCGGCTCCGCTTGCATCTCGCGCACGTCCGCAGTGGCTCACGTCCTGTTACCGGCTGGGGCGGCTGGGGCGGTAGCTCGTAAGCGTCGGGGTGCTCACGCTTCCAAGCCCGCTGATAGGCATTCCGGCATTCCCGACACCAAGCGTTATCGGGCGGCATTTCCTCGGTGACTCCGCACTGCGAACATTCCTTGACGCTCCATTCCCGCCGCCCTTCGGCTTTCCGCGCCGCCCTACGCTCACGCTGGTAATCACGCCAGCACTCCGGGCAGTAGGAGGCTTTCGTCTGCCAGTCCGGGCGGTGAAAACCGCAACGCGAGCACTTGCGGAGCGCGGGCGCGGCTGGCAACTCCGCTTGACACTGCGGGCAGATGTTGTATAGCCACTGTTGCCCGGGAATCTGCGGGCGTAGCTCTTTGCATCGTCGGCATTCGCGGAGCGGCTGGAATTCTTCAGTCATTGCCCTTTTCCTTGATTTCCTGTTTCTTGCGGCTGTAAGCATCGGTGACGCCCGATTTGGACATTCCCACTAACGCGGCTATCTCACGCCAAGACTTGCCGTGAGAATCCCGCCACGCGATGATTTCGTTATCCCTGTTGTGCGCTTTTTGTCGCGCCCGCTTTGCCCGCAAATAGGCGCGTTTCCGTTGACGATCACTGTCAACACTGCCCGCAGTCTGCGGATTCTCCCAACAGAACTTTGCTACGGATTTGGCGGTATCCCGCGCTTCACGCTCCGGGTAATCCCAAAGGCTAGGGAGATGTTCGCGTAGCTCTAACGCCCGCTCCATTACCAGCCATTCCAAAACCTTGAAATCCTTTGGGCGCGGTTGCTTGTACGCCCAATAGCGCAAGTCCTGAAACAGAGAGATGTTGCGCTCACCAACTTCGGCAGAATCAACGGCTAGGTGTCCGTTTTGCCTATCAGGGTTGGTTGCCCCTTTGTCAGTTTGAGCGTCACCTATACCAGTATGAGAACAGAAGTCACATACCTCTATATGAGAGTTATCAGATAGAGAGTGACAGTCACTGTCACTTATAAGGGGGGTATGGGGGGATGATGATAGTAGGGGTATATCAGGGAGATACAGACCATCACTAGGTATACTGACCATCCCCTGATAGAGTGCCATTAAATTCTGCTCAGGGTTTGGGAGTGCGGCAAAGCGAGTGTCATACAGGATTTCACCACCAGCGTCACCAAACTCCCATAAGTATAATTGCATCGGAGCTTTGGCTTGATACCACAAGTGTTGTCTGCCCGCTCTACGCGATGGATACCGGGCATAAGGTTTGAATGCGTCCGCTACCTTGTCGGGATTACCCCGGTCAACATCCAATACCGCACTATCAATACTTGCCGGGAACAAACCTAGATTGCCGTTAGCTCGCAAGTGATTGATTACTTGGGTGTAGCGTGGTCGTTGCTTGTTCCAGCGTTTGTACATTGGCTTTTTCGGGTTGGTAGATTCGAGTAGAACGAAATATGCGTCATACCCACAAAGTTGCTCGATTACACTATTGACACCGTATGTCTGTTGCTGTAATGTATTCAGTGCATATACACCTCCGTTTGTTCGGAACACCGCCCCTGATAGTAGTGATGAACTATCGGGGGCATTTCATTTTCGTTGTCTATGCTATTGACAGTCTCGCTATAGCTTTCGTACTATCGAGTCAATGCGAGTATACGGCCCGCACTAGCCGCCATCCCTGTAGACTTGTCCGGGTGTGGCGGCGTCTTTATACAGACTCACTCTCTTGACAATGTGCCCACTTTATAACATCAATACCACAAGGGTAGTCTAGGCAGAATGGGAGTATATTGACACACTAACCGAATTTTCGCCAAGTATATAATTGCCTGAAATATCTATTGCATTGCCTAGTATGGCTTTGCAATAATTACTTTGTCAAGACGATTCGAGAGGGATTTACCAGATGCGCCGAAAGATGATATGCCGGGTTTGCGACACTACATACGAAATCAATACACAAGAGGGGCGACCTTCCATTTACTGTTCGAGTGAATGCCGGACGGTGTATAAGCGTCGTTACAACACGACATATACCAAGATACACCGCGCCGATGTTCGAGACTGTTTGGAGCGGCTCTACCAATTGGAAGATGCGATTGAGCGCGGCGAGTTGGTGTACGCGCAGACTACATAGAAGCGGAGGGGCGCGTCTCTGTGTGGCGGTGTTGCTCATACCATCGCCACTAGTGCAAGACGCGATAATCAATCGGGACACCCTGCCCGCCCCGCCGCATATCGAATACAGGGAGAATGACTATGCCGAATCAACAGGACTCCATAGCCCGCCTAAAGCGCAAGGCTAACAGCCGCCAGCCCGTCCTATGCGGTGTCTGCGGTGAGTCATTCGACGCTTGTGACCGCGAAATTGCGGAGCTTGCCCGAATGAGACATATCCGCACAGTACACCAAATCCCGCGATGCTCACCCGACTTCTATATTTAGGGATATGACACAATGCGAACATTTCAAGCATCTGTACCACTACTGACACCGCTCGACATTCACGCTCTGGCGGCGTCCATTATGGAGCGCGAGGATGTTATGGACATACATATACACAACCGCAACAGTATGCGAGTGATAACCGAAAGCGCGGAATTTGAATTCAGTTTCTATACTATCGGCAATGAAGGGAGATGGACTTGTAATGTCTATGAATAAGCTAACTAACCCAAGAGTCCGCAAGTGTATATCTTGCAATCAGCCTTATCCCATACGCATATATGACACCGCTTATAAGTGTAGTAAGTGCGTCAAGTGGGAAATCATTCGAGATGATATGCGCCGTGTCTCTGGCAGTGGTAGCGCGGACTATGCAGAGTGGGATGCCGCAATATGAGTAAGCAGATACCGCTTAAATGGCTGTCTTGCCCATACTGCGATGTAGACGGGCTAATGAATGAAAAAGTGTTGATTCTACACGTCAACGCCATACATCCTGATAAGTTGGTGATTATAGACCGCCCATATATCTAGGGAACCCTGAACCGAATGGCTGTCACCAGTCCTCCGAACCGAAGGCGGAGTTGACAGTTTCACAGACATATATATGCAAGCATTGATTGACTACATAGAATCTCTCACGGTGACGCAAGGCGATTTATTGAATCAGCCGGTTACTGTATTCCCGTGGGAAAAGCGTTTCCTGAAGGGCGCATTCAAGGGCGGTATCACAACATCGGCTTTGAGCATCGGGCGCGGGAATGGCAAGACTGCATTTGTTGCCGCGATAGCCGCCGCCGCCCTTGACGGCCCACTTGTGCAACCGCGTAGCGAGATTCTGCTAGTCGCCAGTACATTAAGCCAAGCTCGAATTGCCTATCATCATTGCCTTGCCTTTCTTGGTGACCCGAAAGCCAACAAAGCGAAATGGAGCACGATAGACAGCCCGCAGAAATGCGAGATTCGGAACAAAGAAAATGGCGTGTTGCTCCGGTGTATAAGCTCCAAACCTGAAGGCGCACACGGCGCGGCGGCGTCTCTGATACTTGCCGACGAACCGGCGCAATGGAATCATAATACACGGGATTTGATGCTTGCCGCGCTCGAAACAGGACTAGGCAAAATCCCTGATAGCAGGATGATTGCGCTTGGCACAACATCGGATGATGCAAGCCACTGGTTTACAAAGTGGCTGGCGGGCGGCGCGGATTTCCGCCAGTTACACGCCGCAGACGAAAAGGACAATCCGCACAGCCGCAAGGTTTGGGCAAAGGCGAATCCGTCAATGCGGTATCTCCCTTCACTAGCGGCGGCAATCAAGCGGGATTCAGACAAAGCCAAAGAGGACGCCGACGCCCTAGCGATGTTTCGGAGCTTGCGGCTGAATCTCCCTGTTGCGGACACAACGCAAGCGGAGTTGCTCACGCCCGGTCAGCTCGCCTTGTGTGAGACGGACAGCCCGCCCGCCCCTGAAGGCTTGCCGGTGTGGGGCGTTGACCTGGGCGCAACCGCCGCAATGAGCGCGGTAGCCGCTTACTGGCCTGAAAGCGGGCGGCTGGAATGTCTGGCGGCATTCCCAAGCATCCCGCCCCTTGCGGAGCGCGGGCGTCACGATGGCGTTGGCGATGCTTACGGCAAGATGCACGGGCGCGGTGAACTGATTACCACTGAAGGGCGCACAGTAGCCGTATCGGAGTTGCTAGACGCCGCCCTAGAACGATTTGGGTTGCCGTCTGCGGTAACGGCTGATAGATGGCGTCAAGGCGAGTTAATGGACGCTATGGACGGGCTAGGGCTGTCTATCGAGCTAATCCCGCGTGGGCAAGGATTCAAGGATGGTAGCGAGGATGTACGCGCCTTCAGGACTGCGGTATTAGACGGGCGTGTTAAGTGCGCCCCTAGCCTGTTGCTCCGCTCCGCACTGTCTGGCGCAAGGGTTGTCTCCGATGTAGCCGGTAATCAGAAACTCGCCAAAAGCGGAGACGGCGCGGGAAGGAAAACACGTCACTGAGATGATGCTTGCGCCGCCGCGATTCTGGCGGTGTCAACAGGGGCGCGACAGCCGCCGCCCAAGCCGTACACGGGCTATATCGGGCTGGTAAGGGGCGGCTAGTGAGCAAGTATCACCATACGCCGGAATGGGCGTTAGCCCGGTCCCGCGCCCTGAATCGGGACGGCTACCGTTGCCGCCAGTGCGGGCGGGCTGGACGCTTGCAAGTTCACCATCTCCATAGCCTACGGGATGGCGGGAATCACGAAATGGAGAATCTGCGGAGTCTCTGCAAAGGCTGTCACCTAGACATTCACCGCGCCCCACAATCACCGGAGCAACAGGAATGGGCAAGACTAATTGAGGAATTGAAATGAGATTCAAACTGAACAGAATTTTCCAGATAAGCGGCGCAAGTGCGGAGACTGCGGAGCGCGGGATTCGCTGGCGTATGGACTGGCAAACAGGGTTAGGGATTGGTGGCACTGCCAGCCCGCAACTCCCTAGCCCTGGGCGGTATGGCTTTTGTAGGGGATTCCTGAACCTTTGGACATATTCGGACATTTTCGATACGGACTCGCTTTTGAGCGTTGCGCCGCCGATGCTTCTATTGCCCGCCCAAAGTGTCCGGGCGGATGGTACGGCGGATGACAGCTTGCCGCGCTTGGAAGTCTCCCTAAAGGACTCTGCATTAGAAGATGTTTGGATAAGGTTTGCCCGTGAGGACGCCCCTGAAAACTTCGTTGAATGGACGGCAGTAGGGAGACAAGACTATTTTGCCGATAGCCCGTATTTCCAAGAATTCTTTTTCGTGCAAGTGGAATCTTCGGAGCTAGTCGGCGCGGCTTTCGAGTGGGCGCGGGATGATTTGATGCTGTTCACTGTAGAAGGGCAGACGCTTGCCGCTCCGGTATCTCAAACACCGGATAAGAAAGTTTGGGGCGAGCTAACGGAATTTGGCGCAACCGTTGACATTGTTGCCGTTGGAGCTACTGAACATCAAACACCATCTGAGGAATCGGCGCGGCTGATAGTGAGATACAACAGTGATATTGCGAGAGGACGCAAGGCAATCGACGACTTGGGGCGGGGATGGGATATTAGGGGCAGTAGGGCAATTCACGAAAGGCGGTTTTTGCAATTCGAGCTATCCCGCGTGGTGGCGTCCTGATATGCAAATCGAAATCACCATTCCGCCCGTGCTAATAGAGAATCCCGACACACTGGCGGCGCGGGCTGAAACTGTATTCATTAGTGAGCTTGCGGCGTTGTGGCAACAATACTTACTGCCAGCCTTTCGCAAGACTACACCGCGCCGAACAGGACAATTGCGCCGCTCACTTCAAATAGTGAGAGACGGCAACCGCTTGATATTGATAGTACGCCCGCAAGGATTCTATTGGCACTTTCAGGGCGGGCTACCGCTCCGGTACAAAGCAATTTATCAACGGCTACTGCCGGAGATGGTAGCCGCCGCACTAATTCGCACCAAACAGAAATTAGGCTTATGAGCTATTGACATAGCTTCTATCAACTTGACAAACTCCAATCAAATACTATACCGGAGATAATACTTATGCTTGAATCTGCACAAATCCAATTAAAGTTATCGGAGCTACGCCAGAAGATTAACGCTTTCGGCGTTGGCGATGATGAAACGGAATACCGCGCCGAAGAAATGGACGCCCTTAGCGCTGAATATGGCAAGTTGGAATCTCGCTATCGAATGGCACTCATTCAAGAATCTGAGGAAATCGAGGAAACGCCAACCGGAGATTTAGACTCCGAAAAGAGAGAATCCCGCGCAATGGAATATGACTTAGAAGTAAGAAACTATGTAGCCGCCGCGTTGAATGACTATCCATTAGAAGGGCGTGAGCGCGAATATAACGATGCAATGAAGCTAACCGGCGTTGGTACTCAATTGCCGTGGATTGCTCTATTGAGTCCTGAAGAAAGGGCGGAGCTACGCGCCGCAACGGTTGCCCCTGGAGATGCTGATATGACAGTACGCGGAATCTTGGGGCGCGTGTTTGCGGCAAGCGCGGCTGATTACTTGGGAGTTGGAAACGTGATGGTGCCAAGCGGTGAAGCAAACTTTCCAGTAATGGGCAACGGCGCGAATCCTGCCAATGTAGCGGCTGGCGCGGATGGCGACGAAACAGCCGCCTTGATTACGCCGAACGTCCTTGACCCGCGCCGTCTGACCGCTGGCTATCGAATCCGGCAAGAGGACGTAAACAAGTTGAGGCAACTTGAGGACTCGCTACGGCTTGACTTGCAAGGCGCGATGATGGAATCGCGGGATAAGGCGATAATCACTGCCAACGGTGTAACTCCGGCAGTATCGGGATTCGTAGACATTACCAGTGACGCCGCCGTCCTGACCGCGCCGGATGACCCTGCGGCGGTTGCCGCCTTTGCGGACTACGCTTCAGCCCGTGCCAAGCTGGTAGATGGACGCTATGCAATGTCGGCTGATTCCGTCCGGGTAGTCTGCGGAGCGGACACTTACGCCCACTGTGCGGAGCTATATCAGGCTGGTAGCGGCGCAAGCGCAATCGAGAAGTTTAGCCCGCGTGTATCCGCTCATATTCCCGCGCCAGCATCGGAAATTCAGCTTGCCGTTGCATCCCGCAGTGTGGGGCGGGCGGTGTCTGTAATGTGGCCTAATATCTCGCTAATCAGGGATATTTACACCGGAGCAAAGAAAGGCGAGATTGTAATCACGGCAACCGCATTATGGAATTTCGCCATTCTGGACGCCAACGGCTTTAGCCTGTTGAAGTTCAAGTTAGCGTAAGCCTGCTAGGGCTGTATTAGGGCGGGCTGAAACATTGCCCGCCCTTACAGTAGGGTTATCTCTATGGAAGATTACGAAGAATATACAGACGAATACACGGACTCGCTTTTTGACATTCCTGAATTTCGTTATACGGAATTTCGGGCGGTAGAAGGGCGCACAATCTACGGCACTGCCGTAGTGTATGGCGATGTTGCGGAGCGTTCAACTGGCAAAGAAATGTTTATGCCGGGAGCTTTCGGAGACGTTGGCTCACTCGATTGCATCCTGCACGTACAGCACACACGGGATAGGCCACTCGCCAGAACTGGCGGCGGCGGGCTAGTCCTTACGGACTCACCGGAGCAGTTAGAAGTTGCCGCAGAAATGCCGCCAACGCGGGACGGTGACGACACTTTGGAGCTTGTGAACAGGGGAATTCTACGGGGATTCAGCACGGAATTTCACGCCCGAAAAGACACCTATCAAGGGGATACCAGAATAATCGAAAGGGCAATACTGCCTGGATTAGGGCTAGTCGATACGCCAAGCTATCCGCAGTCACAGATAATGGAGATAAGGGCGGCTGGTGACGGACTTACCGGAGCTTTCTTTTACGATTCGGATATTCATATCTCCGATAGCGGGAAAGTGCGAAAGCAACGATTCAAGGCGGGCGCATTCAAGTATGCACTTGAAACGCCAGACCGCGAAATCACTCTAACAATAGGCGATGGTAGCCGCCAACTTGCCAGTAAACAAGCGGGCAGTCTGATACTGAAAGACAGTCCGCAAGCGTTGAAATTTGAAGTTAAACAGTTGCCCAAGACAAGTTACGCCCGCGATTTCCTAGCCCTATTGCGGGCTGGCAGTGTTGCGCCCGCAGTCATCCCTATCTTTTCCAGAGTGCCAAAATCAATGTCAAAAGATGCTGATTTCGACGAGGAAGAAAAGGGCAATCCCGGAGTATTCCGGCGCGTTTTCAACAATGCACTGTTGACGGGATTAAGCATCCTGCTACGCGGCCCAAGAGGACGGCCGGGAGTGATTCAAAGCATATTCGGACGCCGCCCTAAGCGTCCTGTAAGGGTTAGCCCGTTTGCCAGACCGCGAGTGCGAGACGGTGAAACGCTAGTGCGCCCGCAACAGGGAGACATTATCCGCGCTGGCAGAGTCTACCGGATGATAGACGGTAAGAGGACGGATGTAGGGCCACAACTGAGGAATCAACTATGGCTATAACAGCTAAGGACTTGGCTACCGCGCTCCGGTTGATTACATCGGATGATGACGTTTTAGACGATGTTCAGACAGCCCAATTGGAGCGGCTGGCGGGCGTTGCATCCGCCCTAGTCGAAAGCTACGCCCCTGAAGCTCCGCAAGCGATACAGGACGAATCGGCTATCAGGGTTGCCGCTTATCTGTTTGACGTTGCGCCAGACGCCGCCAACGCTCCGCAGAATGCCTTTGTCCATTCAGGGGCGCAAGCCTTATTGAGCTTTTGGCGAGTGCAAAGGGCAACGCCGATACGCGCCGGTAGGGAGTGCTAACAATGGGAATTAAGGACTTGTTACGCGCTCCGGGCGCACTGCGGGAAATCAGGGAGACGGAAAGCCGGTTAGCGGAGCATCGGGAATCAATCGGCTACACCGAAAGGCTGATAGCTCACTCGCTGGCAGTGGCACAAGGAACATACTCGCCAGACGCCGCCGCAACCGCCGCCGTCGAATTCGCAAGCGGACTCATTGGCCGCGCCCTGGCGGTTGCCGATGTTTCACCGGAGCTTGCCGGAAATCTGTTGACGCCCGCCCGCCTAATGGACATAGGGCGCAAGCTAGTCCTAACCGGAAACTATGTTGCCAGCATCGAAATCGAGCGCGGGCTATTCCGTCTGCGGACTGCCCGCCAGTGGCAAATTATCAGGGGCGGTGTAGACGAAAGGACTTGGATATATGAGCTTGAAATTGCCGCCCCAAGCGGCGCACTCACCAAGCGTCAAAAGAGTGTCGGCGTCCTGCATATCAGGATTAACACGGACGCCCGTGAGCCGTGGCTAGGCACGTCTCCGCTTCTCTCTGCGGGAATCTCTGCGGAGCTACTGGCAAGGGTTGAATCCAAGACTAGCGATGAAATGCGGGCGCAAGTGGGTAGCTTACTCCCACTCCCTGAAAACGTCTCACCGGAGAACAGGACAGCCCTACAGACTGACCTAGCCCAATTGAAGGGAGATATTGCCCTAGTCGAAACGCAAGCCAACGCTCACGGTATGGGGCGTCAATCCGCGCCTCAGATCGAATGGACGCCCCGAAGAATGGGCGCAAACATCCCTGAAAGCCATGTGCAACTCCGCTCCGATGTTGCGCGGGATGTTTGCGCAAGTATGGGAATCCCGCCCGCGCTCTACGCTGGCGGTGACGGCGGTAGTGCGAGAGAAGGATACAGACAGCTATTGACGGCAACCCTTGAACCTTACGCGGCAATTATCGGAGCGGAGTTCAGGGAGAAAGTAGGCTATCCAGTGAGCTTGAATTTCCGCAGACTGGCGGCGGCTGACATTGCCGCCCGCGCCCGCAGTTACGGGATTTTGGTAGGGGCGGGCGTTGACAAAGAGGACGCCGCCCAAGTGTTGGGATTGGACTTGTGAGCGTAGGGGATTGGTTGGCGGCTGGAATCTTTGGGCTGTTTGTCCTGGCAGTGCTAGGGAGTCTGGCAGTGCGCCACTTGTGAGCTACGCGGGCGCGGGCTGGCGGCTGTTTCCGGCGTTTCCCGTGCCCCGGTGTCCAATCCGACGGGAAAGGCGGGAAAGGGGCGGAAATGGCTTTCAGTGGGGCAATGAGAAAGCGAATGTAAACGGCTAACCCTATAACGGCTGATTGACACTCCTATCCACCGAGCGCAAAATCTTTTCCTCGGTATCTCCGATAAGGGATTAGTGGAAATGCTGTACTGTTCAGCCTGCGGACAGCAAAACGCCAACACAGCCCGTTTTTGCGTTGCCTGCGGACAGCCTATGCCCATACCCGGGCAACCGCAGACACCAACTGCAGCCGCGCCAGCCGCGCCAGTTAGAGGAACTTCAGGACTACGAACCGCTACTATGGTGATTGGGCTGATAGCGGCTACGGTGTTGCTAATAGGCGGATGTTCGGGCTTCTTTTTCGGAGCAACCTTTGGCGCTTTCAACGAAGCATTTGACATTGAGGAAGAAACGGACGATGGGACTTCCAGCACCGAGGACGTGGCAAACGCGGGCGGATTCGCTATTTTAGTGGCCTTTGTCTTGTTTCTCGGAGCGGGATTGGCAAGAGTAGCGGTTAAGACTTCGTTGGCGCTGCTAATCGCTACGTTGCCAATGCTGTTTGGATTAATAGGCGTGGATTGGTCATCCCTTTTTGCGGCGAGTTACTATTTTGCCATACTGATGACTTCGGTGTGTATCATCCTAATGGGAATGGCCTATTGGCGTAGACGACAATCGCCGAGACCAAATCCTTGAATAAAGGGGCGGGTGTGATTCCCGCCCCTGTTTTGTTGGTAGCCCTATCGGACCGTGTTAGCCCGCTAGATAATCTGCCCACTGTTGCATAAGGGCGCGGCGTTGCTCCAACATTTCGGCGCGGGCGTAGGCCAGTTCAGTAGCGTTGCCGATAGAGTCGGCAAGGGAAAGCTCACAAGCCGCCCAACTTGCGCTAGTTTGCTCTTGCGCCCAACTGCGGAAGGCCGCCCGCATCCCGTGGATTGTTTCGGAGATACCGGAGCGGTGCAACACGCGGGCAAGTTCGCTAGGCGTCATCGGCTTACTGGCGTCACGAGCGGACGGGAATACCAGCCCGTCAACGCCGCCCGTGATTGCCCAAGCTGCCCGCAGAATCTCCAACGCCCTAGCAGACAGTGGGATGTTGTGCGCCTTGCCCGCCTTCATTCGGGCGGCGGGAATCTCCCAAGTTGCGGACTCCCAATTGACTTCACTCCAAACCGCGCCCCTGACTTCATTGGAGCGGCAAGCCGTGAGCGTCAAGAATTCAACCGCCAGCCGCGTTATCGGATTGCCAGACTTGCGGATAGCCTGAATCACTGCGGGCAAGTCCTGATAGTCAACCGCCGCGAAATTCACACGCTTATTAGCCTGTTTGGGCATAGCCTTGCGGACTGCGGAAACAGGGTTGTCTATCCGGTGTTGGCGGGCTATGGCGTAGTCAAATACCTGTTCCGTCCTTTGCTTGATTCGGGCGGCTGTCTCACCTTTGCAATGCCAGATAGGTTCAAGGATTTCGAGGATGTCGGCGGGCGTTATGGCGTCAATCGGCTTGCGCCCGATGGTAGGGAAAACGTGAGTCCGCATAGACGAAATCCATTCGCAAGCGTGTTGCTCACTTTTCCAACTTGGGCGGTTTAACTCCCAAACCTTTTCGGCGGTTTGCTCAAAAGTAGGGATAGCAGGGGCGGGCGCGGCGTCCTGTTTGGAGTCCTGTTTGTCCTGTATTGGGTTGCGCCCTTCACGGATAGCCTGTTGATTGTCTGCGGCGGCTTGGCGGGCGTCTGCGAGTCCGGTAGCGGGATAAACGCCCAATCCCAAGTTATGCCGCTTGCCGCCGATGCTCACGCGCTGAATCCAAGACTTTGAACCATTCGGCTTGATTCGGAGTGCCAAGCCTAGCCCGTCTGCGTAGTCTCCCGGAGCGGTGAGCTTGCGTATCCCTGAAGCCGTCAACGCCGCCGTCTTGATTCTTGGCATTCTGTCATCTCCCTTATTGGTACACTGGATTTGTTTGTGTACCTTGATTGGCACACTGTCAGTGTACCAATAATGTACCATCAATGCAAATAAAGGCTTGTGCGGAGCGGAGACGGGCAAGGACAAGCTAGGGGATAATCGCAAGCTATTTAGCTACGATTGTCAAGCAAAACAGGGGCGGTTTGAGCGGTAGAAAAGGGCAATGGTCACAGTGGGTTCCTCCGTGACCATTCGGACGACCCGGAGCTGGCAAGCCACATGATGCACGACTACACGCGGGCCGAGGTCGACGCCCAGACGCGTGGGATGCTGGACTTCGCGGCCAAGCTGACGCGCGCCCCTGCCGCGATGAGCAGGCTGGACGTTCAGAAGCTGCGCGACCTCGGCCTCAGCGACGAGGAGATACTGTCCGTTGTGCTGATCACCTGCAACTTCAACTTCATGACACGGCTGGCAGACAGTCTGGGGGTGGAGCCGCCGGCGGGCCGACAGGAGTCCCATTCGCAGTGGATGAGCGAGGAGGCCAAGAGCCAGTCCTGGCTGATGACACCGAGGGTCTGAGAGGCCTGGCTACCTGACGGAAAGAGAGGCCGCGGAGCGAATAATCCGCGGCCTTCTACATATATGGCAGTGCCTCTTGAGGGGGCCTGCTAGCCGACCATTTTTACAGGCTGGTGGGTCAGGTAGTGGCGGCAGTAGGAGGGCGAAAGTGAAGCACGTCCCCTCAGCAACCTGTGATACAGAAACCCAAGAGCCGAAATCAGAAACAGAGACATAGCCGCCTCACTTTCCGGTGCGGTTTCGCCACTAAAGAGAAAAAAGGCGATAGCCCTCCCCTACTTCCCTGCCTTGATGAACTCGGCAATTCGCTCGCCGATCATCATGGTGGTGACGTTGGTGTTGGCGCGGATGCAGTCGGGCATGATGGAGGCGTCGGCCACGTAATGGACTTCCCAATCAACCTGACCGATGGCATCAGCTTCCCGCTGCACCTCAGCCAGAAGCCGGTCCCACAATCCCTGCTTCCGCCACCGGTAGAAACGACTGGCTACTGTGGCCCAGTGGCCAAAGCGCTCGGGGAGATCTCGCCATGGGGCACCGGTCCGCGAAACTCACAAGATCCCGTTGATGACCGTGCGATGATCCCTCCCAGGCCGTCCGGTCCTCGGCTTCTGGGCCAGCAACAACGAACTCAGTCGCCGCCATTGATCATCCGTCAAATCCCCTCGTCCCACACACCTCACTCCTCATCTCAATGTGTCTCCTTCAGTTTAGGCCCCTCCATTGGGTTTGCAACCACACCCTAGTACTGAGTCAACTTAGGAATTGATCGGATAGAGGCGATGGAGTTCGGTTCTGGCGTCCTGGATGCCGAATCGCCAGTTGATGCGGGCTTGAGCTTAGTTTCGCTCCTGTTCCAGAGCCTGGACCTCCCGGCAGAGGGATTCCTCGTCGGGGAGACGCTGCTTGAGGCAACTGCGGGAGAAGATGCTGAACTCGACCTCCGCCATGTTCAGCCAACTGCCACGCTTGGGGGTGTAGTGAAGCTCCAGCCGTTTGGCGATGCGCTGGGCCTCCGCTATCGTAGTAGTAAGTAGAAATATCCATAATCAATACTATGTTAGCAGTCACTTGTAGCTGCCCTACGGCATCCTGATGTATGCCCAGGACCATGGTAGCGGGAGCTAGCGCGCTGCGAATACGTCCAGCGCCGGGAGAGCGCTATCGCCGTCGGCAGCAGCGGCGTCGGCAGGACTCACGTGCCCCTAGCGCTTCGGCAGGCTCAGCAGGGACTGGCCAGCTGCCAGCGCGGGATGTCCGTGTGCTTCACCCCAGGGCTAAGGATCTGCTGGCGCGGCTTGGGAGAGCCCATCCAGGACGGTTCAGCGACGCCCAGCTCCGGACTCTGCAGCGCAGGGTGGAGGAGTGGCGCGGCGACATGACCAAGAGGCTACCCATGCTGCTTCTGATGAACCTGCACTTGAACAGCGTTACAGAGGCGAATCAGCTTTGATCGGAACAGGAACCAGCGGCTGGAATTTCAGTTACGTTAACTGGTGAGGCCACAGGTCACATTGGCTCAGTCAAATCTTTAATCACCTGGGTGGCTACTGGGGGTGGAGCGGGTCCATGGGTGAGTGGGCTGCACTCTCCGGCAGGCCTCTGGTACCCTGAGCCTGCACCGGCCGCAGGTGCGGCCGAGGAGGGTTTGGTTTTGTATCGTGTAATACAAAGCGCGCCCCTGACACTGCGCGAGGCGCACCTGGTCCTTCTCATTAAGAAAGCCATCCGGAAGAAATCGGCATGGGGAGAGTACTTCACCGCGACCGAACTGGCGGACCGAATCAGGGCGCTGTCCGGCGCGAGTGTGGCGCCCTCAGAGTTGATGTGCCTGTTGGATATGTACGATGTTTTTTCGAGGGGCACCGGTAAGCACCCATTCCGTCGTAAGATCGCCGATCTGCGCGGCGCAAAGCATGAAATGCAGCTCGCGGTCCGCCGGACGGAGCGGCGCAAGTGGCATTTAAGGCTTGGTTAACTATTTCGGAGCGCCGCAAAGCTGTCTCGAAGCTGGCCGGGGGTATGTGTGTGCGTGTGTAGATCCGGCCTTCGCGCCACAAATATATACATATGTGTTAGCCATTCTGGTAGGTCTGCCCCCTCGACCGGCTCGGGCCGATATTTCCCATGTCCCTGCCTTCTCCACTTCCTCACCCTGTTCTCCGGCTGGCCTGTCAGACGGGCGGTGGCAGCTGGAGTGTGCCCGGCGTCCGGGGGGTAAGGATGAGCGAGCCCAGGACCGGGGTCAGCAGGGATGCAGGGCCTCGCGCCGCCATCCCGTGCCGGCGTTGGGTCCGGGGATCGATCTGTGTCAACGCCGATGTGTCCGCCCGGCAGCTCCCTGACTTCATGTCCGGGAGGCTGGTCCATACTGCTTCTGGTGAGCCCGCAGTGGCACAACGCCACAGGGGCCAACCGACGCTGGCTGCAGCAGGAACCCGCGGCTGGAATTTCGGTGGCATTGCCCGGTGAGGCAACGGATCGGCGGGCCCAATTGTCGTTAGTCCTCTGTGGAATTCCCTGGCGTCAGGGGCAGCTGTGGGAAGAGCAATGGACCGACTGCCAGTTGTAGCCGCCTCTGCAAAACGGTTTGCAGAAGAAACCGGTCCTCCCGGGGAAGACTGAACGCGATCTCCGGAAGGAGGCGATGTTGCAGAACGAGCAGATGGGCAGAGCCTGCACCACCATCGTCTCGGGATGAACGGTGGGCTGGCCAGAGTCGGGGCAGTACCGCTGTTCGAGGGGCACGGCAAGCTTGGCGAAGTCCAACTGCCCATCGATCCGGATCGACAGGTGATTGGAGTCAATGAAGTCCCGCAAGCCTTTGTTGGTGAGCTGGAAGAGGGTGGAGTGCCTGCGGCGCCGGTCCGGGGGTTCAAGCACCCCGATTCCTACCGGATGACTGAATGCACGCACATTGCAGCCCGGGGGTGGCAGCGGCCTTCCGTGGAGCTGACTTTTTCAGCAAGCCCGGGTGTCTGTTCGTCCCTGGTGTCTCCTGGTGTCTCCTGGTGTCTCCTGGTGTCTCCTGGGTGTCTTGGAGCGTCTTCCGGGCGTGTTTCGAGCGGTGAAGTGGTCTTTGCCCAGCGTGCTCCCTTCTGTGGCGTGATGCGAGGGCCTCCGGCAGGCCACACTGGCCCTACAGCTTCAGTTATTTACCTTCATAATGAGTCAAGGAAGGAGGTGCATGATGGTGTAATCGCGACGAGAAAATGAGCGAAAACGCCGGAGTTGAGTTGACCAGTCTGACGGCAGGGGCATCATTCACGGAGTCTTCGTGGAGGTGGCCGACGGACTTTTCTGAAAGCGGGACAGGTGAACGAGACCCGCGAGATGAAAGGGGCGGGCCGCTCTGTCGGGGGGATCGCCGGGGCCCTGGGAGTCGCCGGAACACCTGTGGACGGTACCCCCAGCCTTCGCAGGGTCAGGATCTGAACTGGCCGGAGGGCATGCGGCCGATCCCCGGTCCGGGCGGGCATCGAAGCTGCAACCCTCACACCGGGTACGTTGGACGTCGGACGTCGGACGTCGGACGTCGGACGTCGGAGGGGCTGGGAAACTGCGTGGCACTGCGCAGGGAGGTCAGGGCGAAAGGCCGTGGCGGTGGTGTTCCATACCGGAGTCCTGCGAGTCGCCGCGTCGTAGAGGACGGCAACCGGGTGCAGGCCATGCGGTTCGAGACGGCCAGGGGAACAGGCGGAGGTGGACTGGGGCAGCCAGACCTGCATTGACCGGGACGGACGCAAGCGCCGCATCTGGGTGTTCGTTCCGGGTGTTCGTTCTGGGTGTTCGTGATGACCCTGGTCTGGTCCCGGACCTGATACGGGAGCTGGTGCGCCAGGCAGCGGCGGACGCCGCCCTCGACTCTGATGCCCGCAAGATTCCGGGGACTGAGGCGGCCTGGCCCCGCCGCAGAGCCTGCCATAGCGGCTCACTGAGCGGTCAGAACGGGGTTTTAGCTCCCTGGGTGAACTCAGGGACACTCAGGGCCTGAAAAGGGCGGATTACGCCGCAGTGCTCATCCGCGGGGCGACCGTCCACCGCCACGGAAATCCTGCGGTGCGGCCAGCGGAGCGGAACGGGAGAGGTGACCTGCCCCCCGGCAATCGATCCAGAATCGATGTTAGGATTCTGGTCAAAACGGCGGATGAGATATGCCCAAGAGGAAACACACTGCCGGGGAAATCATCAACGAGCTCAGGGAGGCGGAGGTGATCATCGCCTCGGGCAGTACCGTTGTCGAGGCTGTCCGTCGCATCGGTGTATCCGAGCAGACCTTCTACCGCTGGCGGACCGAGTACGGGGGTCTCCGGGTGGGCCAGGCTCGGCGCCTGAAGCAGCTGGAGACCGAGAACAGCCGGCTGAAGCGGGCGGTGGCCGAACTGACCCTGGACAACCAGATACCCAAGGAGGCAACTGAGGGAAACTTCTGAGCCCCGCCTGCCGCCGCCTTTGTGTCGATCACGTCAGGTCAGTCTTGGGTGAATCGGAGCGGAGGACCTGCAAGGGGCTGGGGCAGTCCCGCTCTACCCATCGTCATGAGCCGCTGGTCCGGGATGACGAGCAGGCCCTCACCAACGACACCGCTGGGTTGGCCACCCGGTTCGGCCTGTACGGGTACCGGCGGATCACCCGATGCTCCGGCGTAGTGGTTGGACGGTGCAACCACAAACGGGTGGAGCGTATCTGGCGGCGGGAGGGGCTCAAGGTACCGGCCAAGCAGCCCAGGAGAGGACGGCTGTGGCTGAACGACGGGTCGTGCGTAAGGCTGAGACCGGAGAGGAGAAATCATGTGTGGGCCTACGACTTCGTCCACATCAGGACCAGAAACGGCAGTCCGGTGCGTTTGTTGACCGTCATAGACGAGTACACCAGGGAGTGTCTTGCCATCCGGGCAGGACGCAGCATCCGGTCCCCGGATGTGATTGAAACCCTCGCTGAGCTGATGACAGCCAGAAGAGTGTCGGAGCACATCCGCTCGGACACTGGACCCGAGTTCACTGCCAACGCTGTACGTGAGTGGCTCGGGGGGGTGGGAGCAAAGACGCCGTTCATCGAACCCGGGTCGCCGTGGGAGAAGGGGTACGTGGAGAGCTTCAACGGCAAGCTGAGAGACGAACTCTTGAACCGGGAGGTGTTCTACACTTTGCTGGAGGTGCAGGTGCTGGCTGAACAGTACCGCCAGACCTACAATCGCATCAGGCCGCACAGTTCCCTGGGCTACCGACCTCCGGCGCCCGAGACCATTCTGCCTGAGGGTCCTGTCCCGGCGATGGTCGGGCTAACATAGAACGTGGTACAACCACTGGGGGCACATCCCACCTTGCTATTGGTTTAGCGTCGAACTTAGGAATAGCACGGCATGAGTTCGCCATGCTCTTCGGTAAACCCGTAGAAATTGTCCTGGAAGCCTTTGGGCTAGACGAACCAGCCCATGCCTTCCCAGTGGCCGCGCAGAAAGGCTATCTGGCCTCCGTGGACGACGTTGTCAAAGACCAGGACACCAATGATGGCCTCTTTCGGCTCGGGATCCGAACCGGGCCTCAGGCTCATGGTGGCGCTCAACTCCTCGTCGGTCGCGGAAGACATATATTCCCGGCAGCAGGCCTTCATGGCCTCGTAGTACCCTAACAGGACCTCTTTGGAGGGAAGCGGCCACGCGGCCACACGCGCCGAGTCCCAGCCTTGGCCGGTCGTCTCCGGGTCGTCGCTCAGGCCGAATTTCTCGCACCAACCGTCCTCTATCCATATCTGAGACTTGCCTTGGAACCTGGCATTCATGAAAACGTCCACAACCCGGCTCATGTGGAAGAGGATCCAGCCGATGGAATTGTCGCTGTCGGATATCCGGCGCGCCAGTGTCTCATCGCTCAGCCCGTCTATGGCGCGGTCTACCATACCCCAGTTACGTTCCAGCGCATTTGATATCCCGGCGGAAACAGCCATGGTTATTCTCCAAAAGTTTCGTTAGTTTGGTGTTGCGGGACTAATTGTAACAGCCCCAAAACTGGAATGGTCCGGAATGGTAAGGTAGCGCCGACGATCAAGAAGAGACCTCCTGCTGATCTGCGGCTGTAGTAATAGGGTCCTCTCGGTAGTCTTCAAGACCCTCGAAATGTAGGTCCCACCGTGGCTTTAGTCAGGGTCTCGCCGCCCTCGACATGTTCTTCATCGGCCTGCTAAGCCACTGTCCGGGCTGAACCCCGTTTTGCCTGCTGCACAAGGGTGGGCCACAGCCGAAAAGACCGGACCCTTGAGGTCGTCCTACAGACGCTCCAGCAACTTTGCAATCTGATCGGTGTGGTTCATGTCGGGTTCCCACTCGCAGAGCACACCGTGTTCGTCGATGACAACTGCCGGCCTTTTCCCGTCTGACGCGTCTTTGACGTACCGCTCTCCATCGAGAGCGGACATGCCGAGCTCAATGCCTACTCGTCGATCAGAGTCGTTCAGGACCGCGAACGGAAGCTGCTCTTTCTCGACCCACTGGCGTGCAGCATCCAAGCTTCCGTCATGGATTCCGAACATCACGACGTTCTTCTCGGTGAACTCGGCAGCATGCTCTCGGTACCCAAGAGCCATGCGGGTTCAGTTACCACCGCCCGGACTCGTGAAGAAGTACAGCAGGACCTTTTGTCCGCGAAGACTGCTAAGCCCGAATCCACCGATGGGAGGCGTGAATGCTGGGCAAATTGGGATGAGGGAGCCTGCAAGGGAGAAAGCCTGGGCTTCATTGGACCGATGTGACCCCGCGAGGGTTTTCAGTAGCCGCACCGGACCTGGAGAGCGGTCTATGGAGGCTGGGAATCGCGTGATAGTGAGATCGGACGCAGCAGGATGCACTCGCGGGCGGGGCGGACGCGAGTTTGGAGGTGTTGGGGCGGTTGCGGACAGCGCCGTCAGGCGGGGAGTGGAATGGCTCGCAGCCGGGCCAGGGCGCTGCTGAACTGGGTTTCCCAGGGCCAATGCTTGGGAAGATGCAAAGTGAGGCGGCGCGCCGAGCGGGTGGTCCGTCCCGCCAGGGCGAAGAACCGACGCCGGAGGGTCTTGGTGGTCACGATCTGCTCGCGCAAGCCGATGCGGGCCGTCCAGCGGGCCAGGTTGTGGGCCATCACCTGTACCGCCAGCCAAGCGCCGTTGGCGGCGAATCGGCCGGACGGCAGGTGGTTCAGCCCGACGCCGTACTTGAGGTCCCGGATGGCGTTCTCGATCTCGGCGTGGCGGCGGTGGTCGGCCTCCAGCTCCAGGGTCTCCCCGTCCCGGTCGGTGATGAATCCGTGATAGCTGTAGGTGGCGAAGAGGGCCAGTTGGGAACCGGGCGTGGGCTTCACACGCCGGACGATGAGCCGCACCGGCGCGGCGCCGGCCTCACTCTCAAAGGGAGTGTAGGTGGTCTCGGCCACATCGGCGGCGCCGTCCATCCAGTATGGGATGGGCGTCCAATCCGTCTCGGGTATGGCCTCGATGAGATTGCGCAGGCTTTTGTGCTGGCGGATGGTGATGGAGTAGCGGACATCCATCTTGCGGCAGACGGCGACGATGGCGTGGGCATAGAAGCCGCTGTCGGCCCGCACCGTGAGTCGGCCCCTGGCGCCGGCGTAGCGCACCCGTCCCACCGTCTCGCGCAGGAAGTGGGCGGCGCCCCGAACAGTGTTGGCCCGGCCCTCGCGCAGCCGGGACATCAACACGTCGCCGGTGCCGGCGGCCACGGCCAACAGCGGGTGATAGCCCCGCTTGCCGGTATAGCCGTGGTGTCGCGCCCCCTCCTTGGCCAGTCCGTAGGTCTCGCAGATGGTGGAGTCCAGATCGATGGTGAACGGCGCGTCGCCGGGTCCCGCCCCGGCGGCCCAGGCCCGGGCCAGCAGTTCCCGGATCACCCGGTCCAGCTGACGGACATGGCCCCAGCGGAAGCTGCGCAGGAAGGTGCCCAGGGTGGATGGCGCCTTGACCCTACAGTCGAGAACACCGGCCGTCCCACCGGCGCGCAGCGCATCGGCGTCGTCGATGCAATCGCCGCCAGCCAGGGCAGAGGCGACCAGGGTCATCATCTTGTCGCCGGCGTTGGCCCGGCCCGGCGCGCTGCCGAGATTGAGGTGATGGTCTACGAGTTCCCCCAGGCCCAGGTGTTGGGCGAGAGTGGCCGGCAGGAGCAGGCCGGCATTGGCCACCAGACGGTGGTCGTCAAAGACGATGCGAATACGGTCGGGATGGTTGCGTGGTAGCATCAATTGGGTGCTCCTTTTCTGGGGTCGGTTTCCTTTCTCGAAAACCATTATCCCAGATTCAGAGGAGCACCCTTTGACCACTTCAGGTCGCTAACCTGACGTCCTCTATCGGTGGATTCGGGTTAAGGGATATCGTCTGTCCATCGCTGGACTGAAGTGTGAAATCGGAAATCGTCTTCCCGATGTAAGTTTCCATCATTGCCGTCCTTTCCGGTGAGACTTAATAGAACCGACGCACGCATGGCAGAACCGTTCCCCATGCAGTTGCTGGGCTGCACGAAGTCTAGGCGTTTCTCACTACCGATGCACGCCTAGCTACGCAAGTCCGCTCGGGCGGCGACGTGAGTAGCACAACCTCTTGCGCCAGGACGTCTGTAGGTCCCAGGCGCCCAGCCGGCCCACGCTCTTAGCTGAGCATCATCGTGTAGCGAGGGAAATCAACCGGGCGCGAGGCCAGATTGCGAGTGTAGATGCCTCAGGAATCGCAGGATCTCCCGCCGTGGGGCGACGCCTTCGCGCGCGAGTCCACGAAGGTAGGGGCCGCCTGCACCGGGGTCACCCGTTGCAATCGCCACGCCTGAATCGTCTACGGAGTACTTGTTGTGTCCGCTTGGTCCACCGGCGACGCTGTTTGACATTATAGGGGCGCTCATGTATGAGCGCCCCTATAAGCACCACCGAACTGGACAAAATCAAGAATCTTCATACGAAAGACACAATAGCAACGGAATACTGCGCTATTCGTGGGCGGTCGATCTGGGTACCAGCAAGTAAAATCACGGGGACAGATGGTTGGCTCTAGCGGATATCAATGGCGCAAAGAAATTGGACTCCTGGGGTGTCGAAGGCCAGCATAAATGTCCGGGTAGGTGTTCAGCATAAATGTCACTTTGTTATGCCGCCACTGTATCGGACGTTGACGCAGTGAGAGCCGGCCGGGACCGCCGCCCCGGAGGACCGTCGGCATCCATGTATTTCTTGATGGTGGCCCTGTGGATTCCCAACTCTCTCTCGATCGCCCGCAGCGACATCCCATTGCGCATGGCTTTCTGAATTGCCTTCCATCTCTCCTTCTGCAGGAAGGTTGGTTTGCGCGGGGGCACAGTTGCGGGCGTCAAGGCAGCGGACGCACCGCCGGTTATGCCCGCTTGATGTTCCTCATCCGCCGTCCTTGAGTCCAGAGACTTGAGTGTCGTTGCCCAGCGCTGGTCCGAGTGATTGGCCCCGGCGGGCGAGGCAGGAGGAGTGGCCGAATCTCCATGGCCGTTGCGGAGGAATGCTGGGCTGGGCGGCGCCTCCTGGGCATTGATGATGCGTCCCTCATGGCGCACCCTGAGCCGGCCGTCCAGTCCTTCCAGGACCTCCACGACCGCACCGGCATAGCTGGGTCGTTCCGGCTCAGGCAACAACTGCAGGGTATGCAGCTGGAACTTCACCGTGTTGTCCCTGGCCACCTTCCTGGGATGCTTGAAGCACAGGACCTGCTCCAAGGATAGATCAGGGCCTAGAGGCCGGTACGCGGACTCAGAGCATTGCGGGGGAACCCGGAAGCGCCGGTTGTATCGTGGCAGAAACTGCTCCAGCACCCCGTTGGCTTCCCTGATCGTGCTGGCGCCCGCCAACCGGAGTTCGGTAACCAGCCGGTCCTGGAAGGTTCCAGCAGCCCGCTCCACGCGGCCCTTGGCTTGTGGCGAGAGGGCGAATATCATCTGTATCCCCAGCTCGTCCATGGCCCGGCTGAACTGGGTCGCCGTTCCGGGGAGGCCGGACCCCGGTGTTTGCCTGAAGACCCCGTGCCGGTCGACGTAGAGGGCCACGGGAATGCCAACGCTTTGCACCAGGTCTTGAATCAGCAGGAAATAGGTGTAGGCCTCCTCCTTCTCGCAGAACAGGGCGTCGGCCACCGTGCCGGTGGCATCATCGACTGCGATCAGCAACGTGAACGGCGGAACTTGGTCCCCCAGCCAAGGGTGGAAGCTGCCGTCCATCTGGATTAGCATCCCCTCCCGGGGCATTCGCTGGCGGCGTACCCGGTGCTTGGGCGGACGCCTTCGCCGTGGACTCTTCAGCCCGGCGTTGACCAGGATGCGTCTGAGCGTGGTTCTGCCGACGTCAATTCCCTCGTGCTCATCCAGCAACTCGCTGAGATGGGTGTGGTTGGCCCCTGAGTACCTGGTGCCAGCCAAATGGACCACATCGCACGCCACGGCCTCGGGAGTCGCATTGGACGCTCTGCGACCCCGGTGGCCGTGGACAACCGAGGCAGCCCCATTCTCCCGGTAGGTCGCCAGCAGGCGTCTGGTGTGCCGAGTGCTAACACCCAGCAGCGTGGCAGCCTGCTCCAGCGTCATGTGCTCTGCCAGCAAGTTGTTGAGAACCTGTAGTCTCGTCGGTTCCGTTTGCTTTTGCATGATGGCTCATTGCCACAATTTGACATAGGTTACCCCATCCCTTAGCGTGAGGACAAAAGCAAACGGAACCCTGACTACCGAGGGCAAAATGCCAAAAAAACCGCCGCCAACCGAAGTTGAGGCATACGGATACATCCGACAGCAACTTCGTCTGCTGGGTTGGGCCGTCAAGAATCCCAGCCTCAATACAGGAGGCCAGGTTTGGACGCAGAACCAGTGCCTCAGTCATCCCTCGATTAAACAAGGGCTTGGTACTACTCGGCCAGAGAATATAGTCAAACTGTCAGAACGACATCTCTGGGTAATCGAAGCTAAGTCAAAAAGGAGAGAGATTAACAAAGCAGTCAAAGAGGCAACCGAAGACTACGCAGAACCCATTAATGCACTCGGGTCCGAAGTGGAGGTCGTCCTAGCGACCGGTGTCGCCGGGAACGATGAAGAGGGATATACCGTCAAGACGTTCCTCTGGGTGGGGGCAACGTGGTTACCCGTGACAATTAACGGTGCGGAAGCCACCGGTTTATTGTCTCCCGACGACACACGATTTCTAATTGAGCAGCGAATCACTGATATCCGTGAATTTGCACCGCCTCAATGGCTGTTTCTTCAAGCCGCTGAAAGAATCAATGGACTTCTACATGAAGGTGGTATCAACAAGAATGACCGAGCCAGGACTATGGCCGCTTTGCTTTTATCGGTTGTGGATCGACCGCCTGACCTTGACACAGATCTACCAGTGCTTATTGCGGATATCAATTCAAGGAGTGAACAAGTCTTAGCACGTAATGGCAAAGTAGAATTCGCTCCGTTCGTAAAAATCCTCCCCCCACCAATACGACCAACCACGTAAAGTTCCGTGCTGCACTGGTGCAGACCATACTATCTCTTCTAGACCCCAATTTGGTCAGCAATGAACTCTAGCACCGATGTGCTAGGCCAATTCTACGAAGTGTTTTTGAAGTATGGTAACGGTGCGAAAGAAATCGGAATAGTTTTGACGCCCCGGCACATTACCCGGTTTGCTGTTGAAGCCATAGGCATAGAAGCCTCTGATATCGTTTTGGACCCCGCATGTGGGACAGGAGGCTTCCTAGTTGCTGCGTTCGATTATGTACGTCGCCACGGTACTCAACAACAGTTGGATATGTTCAAAGAACATAATCTGTTCGGGATAGAGCAGGAATCTGCTGTCGCTGTGTTGGCCATAGTCAATATGATCTTCCGTGGAGACGGTAAGAATAACATGACTGAGGGAAACTGTTTCTCCACGGACACCGAAGGGAAAACGGTCAACGGACATGTTTCTGCGACTTTCGCTAGCCCTTCACCAGATACCCAAGGAGAGCAAGTCGTGAGTCGTGTCTTGATGAATCCACCTTTCGCTTTGCCCAGCAGTCCAGACAAAGAGTACAAATTCGCATCTCGAGCTTTATCCCTTATGGCTGACGGGGGTATCTTCTTCAGCCTACTACCTCTTGGCTGTATGTTTGGAGCAAACGAGGAGAAGGCCTGGAGATCTGATAACCTCCTAGCAAATCACACATTATTAGCAGTAGTGAGCTTACCTGAGGAGTTGTTTTATCCAGCAGCGATGAAACAAGTTGTCGGGGTGGTGGTCAAGAAAGGCTTTCCGCACCCCAAAGAGCAAGCTGTATTCTGGGCCAGGTTGGTTCACGACGGACTAGTAAAGGTCAAGAAGCGGCGCATGGACGCCAAGGACTTCCGTCCGCCCAGGACGGCACGGAACGATATTCCATCGGTCTTGCCTTTATTGCAGAACTTCATAGCCCACCCTAGCAATGTTACGGTCAACGAACCTATGCTCTGTAAGACGGTCCCTATAGACTTCGGCGACCCTCTGCTCGAGCTACTTCCGGAGGTTTACCTAGACGGCCCTACTCCAACCATAATTGAGCTTGAGCAAGAGATGGGGCGAATGGCGCGTGAGACGGCGGCGCACTTGATTAGACAGGCAAAAGAGGAACAAGCAGAGCTTTAAATGAAAACCATTGAAGACCTGTTCATATTGCATCGTGCCAAGTCCGCCCCGCTTGACCGATATGAACCGGGGCCGATCCCCTATCTGGCTAACAGCTTCAGCAACAACGCAGTTGCTGCTTATGTGACTCCCAAGCCTAAGGACAGAGTGTTCCACCACAATGTTATCGCCATGTCCGCATTTGGGGAGGCTACCGTTCAGACACCTCCATTTGTCGCCTACGGAGCAGCAGGAACAAGCCTGACGATATTGGAACCCCGGCATTCAATGTCCTTTGGCCAGCTTGCGTATGCCGCAGCGTGGCTGAACATTGGCGCAAGGTGGCGCTTCAATTGGTGCCATCTGGTACCATCGGAGCACTCTCGATAGACTGAGGCGTATCCCAGTCCCTGATGAGGTCCCAGAACAAGCAGAATATCACGTGAAAGCTCTGTTGCCGCTGATTTCTACGCAACCTCGGATAATGGTGGAGCCGTCGTTTTCTCGCTTTGTGATCGAAGACTTGTTTCATGTGAGGCGAGCTAAATCCGGGTTGTTTAGCGACTATCAACCTGGGATGGTCGCATATGTTCGCAACGGCCTAATTGATAATGGAATTGATGGGTATGTCTCACCGCTCCCCACTGACAAAGTGTTTCAGTTCGAAGCCGTAGTAGTATCCGCCTTGTGTGAAGCTACAGTACAGACGCCTCCGTTCATCGCATCCAGCCGCACTGGCAATGGACTCATAGCGCTGGAACCCAAGTCGGAGATGTCACGTGAAATGCTGTATTGGGTGGCCGCCTACATCAACACAGGTTTGCGCTGGCGTTTCAACTGGTACCGACAAGTTACGGCAGATAGATTCGGGAGGCTTTCTATTTTGCTGCCCTCCGATGTGGATGCGCCAGACGAAACGACAGCAAAAGAATTGGCGTCTGCATTGCCCTATTGGCATTACCTTGCCCGATAGTTCGGCCACTGCTAGAGTGTTCGACTAATCCTAACTTGGGTGGCACGCTGACCGCCATCGAAGTTCCTGAGGATTCAAGACCAAGCGTTTACCAGAATCAGCTCAGCTAAAAGGGGTTCGGGTAAAAGTCGATATAGTTCCCAAAACAACGGGCGGGAGGTACACCACCGCCCGCTGTGCTATCTTATAGGCATTCAAAAAAAGACGGCCACTGCGCAAGGGTGCTACCAACACCAGAGCGAAGACCGTCCAAGAAAAGCGTCGGGGAAAGCTGTTTGAGTTAACCGACTCACAACGACTTTACTCTCCCAAGAGTAAGATTGTCAACGGACTTCCTCTCCGACGGAAAGAGGAAGTCATGGATTTATCGTTTTTCGCGGACACTCTTGGGATCGCCGCGTTTGCATGGGTGGTCGGTCGTGAAGTCTTGTTAAGGGGGAGCGCTATTCATGCAGGATGGTCAGACCAATCGAGAGTCAACTTGCAACTGTACAGCTACGCCGGGGCGACAATACTGGCTCTGGCTGGATTGGCCGCCGCATGGACAATCAAATTGTGGTTGCCGCCGCTCTTGAGATTGTTCGAATAAGACTACCTCGCAGGGTTTGATGATGGCGACCTATACCGTTTCGGTTCACTGTCCCTACTGCCAGGGCGATAGCGTGGTCAAGAACGGCACTCGGGCTGGCAAGCAGATATTCCTGTGCAGGGGTTGCAAGAAGCAGTTTCGGGACACAGGCGCGACCAACGGCCACAAGGTGCCAGCCGAACAGATTGGCGCGGCCATAGAGATGTACTATCGGGGGATGTCCTACAAACAGATCGCCGAGGCAATGGAGCGGATGTTTGACCGGGGCGAACCCTCGAAGGCCACCATTTACGAATGGGTGCAGGAGTACACGGGAAGGACCAGCGAGCAACTTGAGGGACAGAAGCCGGAAGTCGGGGACGAATGGGTTGCCGACGAAATAGCGGTGGACATCGACGATTGGCAGATGTGGGTCTGGAACATCATGGACACCAAAACCCGCTACGTTCTTGCGGCCAATGTGTCGCGTTACAGGGGCCAGAAAGACGCCGCCAAAATGCTGGAAAAGGCAAAGGCCGAAGCTGGTAAAGACCCGAAGACAATCAAGACCGACAAGTTGCGCTCCTACGGCCCCGCCATCAAGAAAGTCTTTCCCAAGACCCTGCATATCAAATCGCAAGGGATACGGTCATCGCTCAACAACAACCTGTCCGAGCGGTTGCAGGGAACAATCCGCAGCAGGGACAAGACCCGCCGTGGAATGGAAAGCATCCCCACTGGACAGACCTTCATGGACGGCTGGACTATCTACTACAACCACATGCGAGACCATGAAGCCCTTGACGGCAGGACGCCGGCGCAAGCCGCGAAGGTGAAGCACCGGATCACCGAGTGGGCGGAGGTAGTGAAGGGCGATACCACACCCCAGGTGTTCGCCATTCCGCAGGTGGCCAAGACCCCAAAAGTGGAAACGGCGGAACTGACGCTGGCCTCCCCGAAGTGTTCGCCGAAGAAGCAATCACTGCGGGAAGAATCTAGCCCGACGCCAAGAGCCACAACCTCAGCAGGAGTGCGCACAGTTGCGCAACCCAAGCCCGTCAAGGCAGCGAAGGGGAAAGCCGCGCCCCAACGGAAAGGGAAGGGCGCGAAACAGCATCCGATGTACAAGTTGCGGCAGCGGATTCGCAAGTCGCAACGGGGAGGACGGCAGTGATGGGCCACGTGGGCTATGTCGAGGCTGGATTCATTATTGCCATTGCGTGTCTAGCAGCAATTCTTTTTGTGCTGGTTGTGGCCCAATTGGGTCGTCGGGTTATCCAGCTAGAACAGTGCCTAATCCAACACAACATCCAACCACCACTAGCACTAAACCGCTGCCGCCCTTCCAAACTTCATCTTGATAAGAGCCGATTTGGTTGCGGTGGTACTCATAGACAGCCTGAAACACCAGCATCAACCCGCCAATCGATAGGATGATGGACAAGATTCTCCATACCCAAATCCATTCCATACCGCCTCCATGCTAGGAAAGCGGTAACCTAGCAGGGGCCATCATGCAAAAGCAAACGGAACCGTCTCGTCTGTTCCTTGGGATTCAACGTCACATTCTTCATAGGGTGAATGTGACATTTATGCTGGCCTGTTAGCGAGGACCCTTTCACTGAACGTTAACACCCCAGTGGTCCAATATCTCGGCGCCATCAACACTTGGGAGACCGCAAGCAGAGACCGTAGACAAAAAGGGGGCAAAACCGAGACCCGTAGGCTTTGGGCCAGTGCCGAGATAGGCGGCTATATCCGGAATGAACCAGGATTCCCCGCGGCGCAGCAGACCGCCATTGTGGAAAAAGTGAGCTTGGAGCTAGCCACTGGTGCAGCATCCAAAGAGCTCTGGTATCTGCTGACCAGTCTGCCTCCCGGTCGGTGCCGCCCTAATGAGCTGCTCCGACTGTTCCGCAATCCCTGGGGTATTGAGAATAGCCTGCATCATGTGAAAGACTCGAGCTGGGACGAAGACCGGCACACGCTGCGCTTGGAAAAGTGGTTCCCTGCCGCCATGTCCATGCCACTGCGAGCTAAGGCTTGCGCCTTCCACCCGGAACAGATTATCGCCCGCTTATCTGGAGAATCACTCTGACTTTGCAATCGTCCTAGCAGCCCGCCGTAGGGCATGTGCAAAGTCCCAGGTCGGATCAAGACGGTCTGCGAGGGCCGGTTTCAGTAGACCCTACCGTCCTCCCGGCGAAAGCCGAGACCCAGGAATGCTAAGAGAACTGCACCGTTTTCCAGTAAGAGATCCTGGATTCCGGCCTCCGCCGGAAGGACGGCGTGTGGTTTTACGGACTTTGCACAAGCGTTGCAGTCCACCGGGGCCATGGCAACGCTTAAAGCGCCCGGTGCAGTAGCTCCACGACCTCTTCTTGAGTGGCTATGGGGCGAGGATTGGTTGCGACCACCAAGTCTTCCAAGGCATCCTGAGCAATGAGGGCCAAGTCAGCCTCTGAAACACCCCAATCGCTGAGCCGGCGGGGAATGCCGAGAGTGTCGATCAGGTTCTCCAAGGCTGAGACCGCCGCTGCGGCAGCCTCGTCGTCGTTGGAGTTCCGGGTGTCGACACCCATGGCCTCAGCAATCCGCCGTTGTTGCGGAGCCGTCACCGAGCGGTTGAACTCCATCACTCGGGGCAGCATGATGCAGGAAGTCACCCCGTGGGGAACATCATTCCTGGCGCCAAGCTGATGGCCCAAGCCGTGGCTCAGGCCCACTTGGACGTTGGTTAAGTTGTAGATGGACATCCAGGCGGCTACTTGGCAGTAACCGGCCGACTCCAGGTCGTCACGGTCGCTGGTGGACCGGGGTAAGCGTTGCTGCAAGAGCCGTAGCGCCTCCAAGGCCAGTCCGTCGGAGAAGGGAAAGCTGATGTTGGAGCAGACGGTCTCAATGGCGTGATCCACCGCTCGAATGCCAGTCGAGGCCCAGAGCCATCCTGGTGTCGCCGTGGTGACAACTGGGTCCAGGAACGCCGCCGACACCCAAAGCCCATCGCCGGTATACAGGTCCTTTACCTTGCGTTCTTCGTCGGTGGCCCCGGCAAAGTTGGTGAACTCGCCGGCTGATAGGGTAGTGGAGATCGAAATGTGGGGTAAGCACGGGTTGTGCACCGCCGGTATTTCTACTTTATCCGGATACTGGAACCGGATACGGTAGCGGTCAAGTTGGCGCTCATTGGTGACGTTTTCAGCCAAACACAACGCTACCAACTTGGCGGTGTCGTTGGGAGTGCCCCCACCAAAGCTGATCAGGAGGTCTGCATCAGCACTCTGGGCAGCTCGGGTAGCCGCCAACACCGTGTCCCTGGGAACGTGCTGCCGCGTCTCACCAAAAACTCCAACACAGCGGTCGCCAAGCAAATCTTGAATTCGCCCCAGGATTGTTCCCTGCTGCATCAGGGAGTGCCCGGTGATGATGAACACTCGGGCGCCGCCCAGTTCATCCACCGCCGCCGGAAGACCGGAAAGACAGCCTTCACCGTAGTGGACCCGTTTCACTAGGGGGGAGGTGAACGACCCTATAGGCAACGGAGTTCCGGGCATGATTTACCTCCAGACCTGTATTCCTTATGGGCTGGCTAAACCACTCGGGCGGATTAAACAACGAGTGGACTGACACCGGATATCGGCGCCGCTTAATCGAAACCCTAGTGTAGCCCAATTCCGGTGTAAATTATCAACGGATTACTGGGCAGGGCAGGGCAGGGCAACCGCATTCTCCAGAAAAGGAAGGTAACTGCTAAGATTTAAGTGGTGAGCAAGCATGTGATGAGCAGTAATGCAGGTGGCAGCTTAGGCGAACATTTTGGCAATATGGAGGATCCCAGAAGGGACCAGGGCAAGCGGCATCACTCTTGGACATTTTCGCGATGACCATCCGCGCGATTATCGGGGGCGCTGAGGGTTGGAGCGACGTAGAGTTGTTCGTCCAATGAAATCACGGCCATACCTGAGTTGCTAAACCTGCTGCACATTCCGGGTTGCATCGTCGCCATTGACGCCATGGGCTGCCAGGAGAAGATAGCCCGGCAGATTGTGAGCCAGGAAGCCGATTACGTTCTGGCGGTCAAGGAAAACCAAGGGAGGCTGCTGGAGGATATGGAAGACCTGTTTTCCTGAGGACAGAGGACCGGATTTGAAGATATGAAGCACGATTTCTGCCAGACCCTAGTATTACAACGACAGTTCGCAGGAAAGGGACCTCGAGCACCTCTTCATGGCGACCCGACCACGCGCTCGACAGCTTTGTGGCCTTGCATTCCGTGAAGCGATTTCCGACCAAAAACTGACTAGATTATGGAAGCGTCGTTGTAATACTAGCAGCCCGTCCGAGAAACGGGGTTGGTGAGCCGTTGGGGGTATGATGGTACGGAGCATCAGACGATCGGAGCGGTCAATGAGCAAGACCTACCTTCCCTACGACCCGGACCAGCAGTTGCTGCTGCCGGCGGCCCTCCAGGAATGGCTGCCGCCGGAGCACTTGGCCTACTTCATCTCCGACGTTGCGGACCAGTTGGACCTCTCGGACATCACCGCCCGCTACGAGCAGGAGAGGCGGGGCGGCCCGCCCTACCATCCCAGGATGATGGTGAAGGTGCTGCTCTACGGCTACTGCACCGGCGTGGCCTCCTCACGTCGCATCGCCCAGAGGCTGCACGAGGACATCGCCTACCGGGTGCTGGCGGCCAACAACACGCCGGACTTCCGCACCGTCTCCGACTTCCGAAAGGACCATCTGGAGGCGTTGGGGGAATTGTTCCTGCAGGTGCTGGAGTTGTGCCAGCAGGCAGGACTGGTAAAGCTGGGGCACGTGGCCCTGGACGGGACCAAGGTGAGGGCCAATGCCTCAAAGCACAAGGCGATGAGCTACGGGCGGATGAAGGAGAAGGAAGCGCGGTTGCAGGCCGAGGTGGACGAGTTGCTCCGCAAGGCGCAGGAGGTGGACGAGGAGGAGGACCGCCGGTACGGGAAGGACAGGCGTGGGGATGAGTTGCCGGAGGAACTGGCCTTCCGGGAGGGACGGTTGCGGAAGATAAGGGAGGCCAAGGCGGCGCTGGAGGCCGAGGCCCTGGCGGATGCGGAGCAGGCTGAGTCCGAGGGACGCAATCATCTCGGGGTGCCTGATGACAAGGCGCAGCGGAACTTCACCGACCCGGACTCCCGGATCATGCCCGGCCCGGGAGGGAGGGACTTCCAGCAGTCCTACAACTGCCAGGCGGTGGTGGACAGCGAGCATCAGGTGATCGTGGCGGCCTGTGCCACCGATCAGCCCTCGGACAAGGATCAGGCCGTGAGCATGATTGAGGAGGCCATCCTGAACGTGGGCACAGTCCCAAAGGAAGTCTCCGCCGACGCCGGATACTACTCGGCCAAGGCGGTGGAGGAACTCTACGCCCTGGGAGTGGACCCGTTCGTCGCGCCGGAGAGGACCCGCCACGGCTGGGTGCCGCCACCGGCGCCCCGTGGCCGCATACCGAAGGGGCTGTCAGCCAAGGACCGGATGCGGCGCAAGCTGCGGACGAAACGGGGCAGGGAACGCTACGCGCTTCGGATGGAGACGGTGGAACCGGTATTCGGGCAGATCAAGCAGGGCCGGGGCTTCCGGCAGTTCCTGCTGCGGGGTCTGGCTAAGGTGAACCGGGAGTGGCTGATCATCTGCGCCGGCCACAACCTGCTGAAGCTGTTCCGGTATGGGGCCGGGATGTTCGTCAAGGCGAGGGGAAAAGGCGCCACTGGGAACGACAGGGAGACGCGCCGGTCCATGGGCAGTGGGATTTTCAAGCGACAATCCGCAGGTGCCTACCCGCACCCCGCCAGAACCGTTGTCGCAGGGTAATCCCGGCTGACCGACACCGCCAGTCGGTCAATCCTCAGACGGGCTGCTAGACAAGAGCCACGGACGCATTGAGACCCGCCGCTGTTGGACGATTGACGACCCGAAGCAGTTGTCCTCCGTCGAGACCGGAAAGTATTGGCCGGGGTTGAGGAGCATCGGGATGGTGACGGCAGGACGGCGATAGAGAGACCGGGTATCGGTGGAATCCCGGTACTACATATCCAGTTTAGGGTCGGACGCCAAGAGACTTCTCCAAGCAACTCGAAGCCATTGGGGAATCGAGGATCAGGTCCATTGGGTGCTGGACTTGTCCTTCCGGGAAGACGAAAGCCGGGTGCGGAACAGCGCGGGCGGATGAAATGGAGTCCTCATTAAGGCCACAAATTTGGATGTGCCGGGAAAACGGGGTTTCTTTGATAAATGGCAGGAACCAGCAACCGTCCAGAATCACCTGGCAGATTGGATGCCCCTCAACCCAAGAGGCTCAGAGCTACCGATGGGAGAGGTGGTGCCCCATTTCACAGGACCATTCCTAAACAACCATTGCTCAATGGGAAATTGCTTCAACAAGGATTCTGCAGGACCATACATGCACAATATAGCTAACGATACCCGATGGACCGTCCACCGCCATGAATAATTTAAATAATTTTTTGATTCCCCAAATTGCCCGCGAGCTTCAGTTGGAGCGGAGGCAAGTTGTGGCCACCGTTGCCTTGCTGGACGACGGGGCAACCGTACCCTTCATCGCCCGTTACAGGAAGGAGAATACCGCCACCCTGGACGAGGTGGAGATTTCCAATATTCGGGATCGTCTGTCGCAGCTTCGGGAACTCGGGGATCGTCGGGAGGCCATACTGTCTTCCCTGGAAAAGCAGGGTCTTCTGACGGAGGAACTGGGTCGGGCGGTTCTCTCTGCTGAATCCTTGGCAGCCCTGGAGGACGAATATTTACCCTTCAGGCCCAAGCGACGCACTCGGGCTGCCATCGCCCGGGAAAAAGGGTTGGCTCCCCTGGCTCTGTATATTCGGGGCCAGGAAGATTTTGACGTCGGTCTGGCCGCTGCAGAGTACGTGAACCCCGATACTGAGGTAAAAAATGTCCAGGACGCGCTGAGCGGCGCCAGGGACATTATCGGCGAATGGGTCAGCGAGGACGCCACGGCGCGGCGGGCAATTCGGGAGCTGTTTTGGGACGAGGGAGTATTTTCGGCGACGGTGGCTTCGGGTAAGGAAGAGGCGGCAGCCAAGTACCGGGATTACTTCCAGTGGCAGGAACCTGTCGCGGGTGTGCCTTCCCACCGGGCACTGGCCATGTTCAGGGGAGAGAAGGAAGCGTTGCTTTCGTTGCATATAGCGCCTCCGGTTTCCTCTGCGTTAGCGATCCTGGAAAGGCTCTTTGTTAGCGGGTCAACCCAGGCATCTGAGCAGGTTCGGCTGGCCATTCAGGACCGTTATAAGCCGCTGTTGGAATCGTCAATGGAAACGGAGGTCCGCAAGGAGGTCAGGCTTCGCGCCGAAGAGGCGGCCATCAGGGTATTCGCCGACAACCTGCGGCAGTTGCTGTTGGCTCCGGCCCTGGGCCAGAAGAACATCCTGGCCCTGGACCCCGGCTTCCGCGCGGGCTGCAAATTGGTCTGTTTGGACCGGCAGGGCCGGCTGATGCACCAGGATACTGTCTATCCGCTATTGGGGTCGCGGGGGCGGGAGGAAGCCGCCAGTAAGGTGCTTCTGCTCTGCCGGCAATACCAGGTGGAAGCCATTGCGGTGGGCAACGGAACCGCGGGCCGGGAGACGGAAGCCTTTCTGAGGAAGCTGGATTTGGACCCTCAGATTGCGGTAGTGATGGTCAACGAGAGTGGGGCCTCGGTCTATTCGGCTTCGGATGCGGCGCGGACCGAGTTCCCCGACCAGGACATCACCGTGCGGGGGGCGGTTTCCATTGGGCGGCGCCTGATGGACCCGTTGGCCGAATTGGTCAAAATAGACCCCAAGTCCATCGGTGTGGGCCAGTACCAGCACGACGTCGATCAGAAAGCATTGAGGCAGCGCCTCGACGACGTGGTTGCCAGCTGCGTCAATAGCGTGGGCGTGGAGCTAAACACGGCCAGCGGCCAGTTGCTCTCGTATGTTTCTGGCCTTGGACCTCGTTTGGCCAAGGCAATTGTGGAGTACCGGAACGACAACGGCCCGTTTGCCTCCCGGCAATCGCTGAAGAAAGTGCCTCGCCTGGGTCCCAAGGCTTTCGAGCAGGCGGCCGGGTTCTTGCGCATCGGAGACGGTGCCCATCCGCTGGACGCCAGTGCAGTTCATCCCGAGTCCTACCGGGTTGTCGATGCCATTGCCCAAGACCTGGGCCAATCACTGGTGCAGATGGTGGGCAATGCTGCTATGGCCCATAGGATTGACCCCAGTCGCTACATCGGAGATAACGTTGGGCTGCCGACATTGAATGACATCATCGAAGAACTGGCCCGGCCCGGCCGGGATCCACGCCAGGAATTTGAACCCTTTCACTTCGCCCAGGGGATAAACCAGATCGGGGACCTGACGGCAGGCATGAAGCTGCCCGGGGTGGTAACCAATGTGACCGGTTTTGGCGCCTTTGTCGATCTGGGTGTACACCAGGACGGGTTGATTCACATCAGCAGGCTGTCGGACCGCTTCGTCAGCAACCCGTCGGACATCGTTAAAATTCAGCAGCGGGTGTGGGTGACCGTGCTTGAAGTCGACCTAGAGCGCAAACGAATCGCTCTGTCTCTTCGGTGAACTGAGAAGAGACTTCCGGCACAGAGCTACGCAGCGGCAGTAAAACAAGCCGTTGGTGCTGGGAACGACCAAACACTCAAATGCGGTTGCCCTGCGCTGGTGTGTAAAGAGTTGTCCATTCGAGGTATGGCGAGCGAGTTGGGCATCCACAGAGAGACCGTGAGGAAATACATCCATGCCGAAAGACAGCCGTGTCGGCTGTCTCGGGAAACTCCGGCTACCCCGCCATCGGATACCACTGAGGAATAGAAAGTGGCATTCTTGCTGAACACTTACGCAGACATATTCCCTGGATATCGACAGCCATAAATCAGGCAGGCCGAGCCGCTCACGTGGTCCGCTTTACCTCCGCCGTTTACAGCCCTCGTCGGCAGCCGCATACCAGCATGCCAAAGGGCAGATCCGTCGCCGTGCAATAGGCGAGCTTCCCATAGATGTCGGCGTGCTCGAGGCCTTCTCCGTCGTTCTTCTTGTACTTCGCGTCGCCGACGAAGAGCAGCAGGGAACCGTTCCGAGCCGCACCCGAGGGCCACCACTAAAAGTCCGGTTTCATGCCAACGTGGCCATCTTCGTCGAGCGTCAGGTCCGGCTCATGCCGCCATTGCCCTTCCCGGGGGCCGAGCGCCTCTCCCAGCGCGATGTTGAGGAACCGCTCGAACACCTTCATTTAGGCGGCGGTCAGGCGTTAGGATAAGACCTCTGGAGCACCAGAGATTACGTCCACCCATCAGAATGGGCCTTGTGCGAGTTTGACCCCATGATCCCCGCCATTGGGAGGACCATGACAACAGGAGCTGAAATGGAGACGGTCCCCCTCTGAACTTTCCTGAATTCTCCCGAGAGCCACAGGCCGGCGCGAGTGAACTATATAACCCTGTCTCCCCTCCCTGGCGTGGATTGGCTGTCCGTCTCCCCCGCCGCCCCCGGCAGCGGGGTCAACATTACGCGCCAACGGGGAGTTTCCTTGGACGCCTCGACAAGGAGTTCCTCGAGCGGGACATCGATGTCGATATCGTCGAATTCGAAGTTAAAGGCGGCCTTCACGTGGGCAGGGCATACGACGCCCGCTGTGGCGTTGTCCTCCCGTCCCACCCGCCTCACTTCCTCGCGTTCGGCGAGAGTCATCTTGATCCGGCGGTGGCAGCCGGGAATGGCGCATTTGACGGGGACTTTTCTGGGCATTCCCCCAATATTACAACGACAGCCCAAGGGGTCGAACATGCGCGCAGGGTGTTCAGCGTCAACTTCTATCCTGGCTGCGGCGTGGGAAAAATCCCTGAACCCAGGTAGTCCTGGGCATAGACTCGCACACCGGAAAGGGTCGTTGAACGTTGGAAATGCGGTTCGCACAACCGGTCTTCCGTTGAGCCGACGTAACCCAAGGGAGAGAACGGGCCCCGTTGTCAATGGCGCCTACCCTCTCCTGAGTCTCCCTCCGTCATACCCGCAACATCTCACCTGTGGCGTGGGCTGCTGGGCCGCTAGAACTCGATGCCTGGCTGGGCCTTGATGCCCTCGTGATAGGGGTGCTTGACCAGAGTCATCTCGGTGACCAGGTCGGCGAACTCTACCAGTTCCGGCGGGGCGTTTCGGCCTGTGATGATGACGTGTATCATTTCGGGGCGGTTGCGCAGGGCTTCCAGCGCATCTTCCACCGGCACCCAACCGTAGTGGAGAGCGTAGGTGAACTCGTCGAGAATCACGACGTCGTGCTCGCCCTTGGCGATAACTTCCTTGCAGTCCTCCCAGTGGGACCGGGCCAGTTCTGCTGAGTTCTCGAGATCCTTGGAGCGCCAGGTGAAGCCGTCGCCCATTGCCCGCACCTCGATGTCCATCTTCTTGGCGGCCCGCTGCTCGCCGAAGTTGGCCGTGCTGTGCTTGATGAACTGGAGCATGATAACTCTCATGTCGCGGCCCCAGGCCCGGAGCATTACGCCCATGGCGGCGGTGGTCTTGCCCTTACCGGAGCCGGTGTTGACGATGACCAGACCCTTGTTGATGCGGGGGCCGGTTACCGACTGGGGTGCGGGTTCCGTCCTTATGCCGGTGGTGTCCTGATTGCTTGCTGTCATTGCCAGTTCCCTCTACCTCGCCCTCTCCCTGGGGAGAGGAAAATCGTTTGATCACACCTTACTATGCGCGGCGCAGGTTTCAACGAATCGGGGGGCCAGTGCGGTACTGCTGCCCAAGTGGACGTGAACGAATGTGGCCCAGACGCTGCCGGCACGAAACCCGTCGGGGCGCCCACCCTGGTTGACCACGCGATAGACCGATTCATCATCCTGCGGCGGCTCCAGAGTGGACCAGTGGAACTCGTGGCCGCGGACCTGCTGCCCGGATGCCAGCAACGGGCCGTCGGAGAGCGCCTCCACCTCTCGGTATCCGAGGGACAGGCGCGACTGCGACATGGCCGACGCCGCCGGCAACAACCCGGTCATGGGGTGGGCCTCGCCGTCGAACCCGGTCAGGTTGCGGCCGAGGTACACCAGGCCGCCGCACTCGCCGTAGACCGGCACGCCCCGTTCCGCCGCCTGACGTATGGAGTCCAGCATCGGCCGGTTCGCCGACAGCTCGGCGGCGAACAGCTCCGGGAAGCCGCCGCCCAGATACACGCCCCCAGCGCCCTCGGGGAGGGATTCGTCCTCCAGTAGACTGAACGGGGCAATTTCCGCCCCCCAGGCCTCCAGGAGGTCCAGCGAGTCCTGGTAGTAGAAATTGAACGCTTTATCCTGGGCCACGGCGATGATTGCCCGCTTGGGCTGCGGTTCCGCTGGGTAGACCTGCGGCGCATCTCCATGAGACGGGGCCAGCTCCACGATGCGCCCGACGTCGATGGTTTCCTCGACCTGGGCAATGAGCGTGTCGTACCACTGCCTGGCGACTGTACCTTCTACGGTAGGGATGAGGCCGAGGTGCCGCTCGGGTTGCTCGAACTCGCCGCGCCCGGGAAGGTAACCAAGCACGGGCAGACCGGTGGTGGCCTCAACCTGCGGCTGGCAGAACGCCAGATGAGCCGGACTGCCGACGCCGTTGAGGATGACGCCGGCCACGTTCAGGTCGGGGTCGAACATTTGATAGCCCAGCACCTCGGCGGCGGCGCTGCGGGCGACCTTGGTGGCGTCGGCGACCAGGAGCACCGGCGCGCCCAGCAGCTTGGCAAGCTGGGAGGTGGAGCCTTCCTCATCGAGATTGGAATGGCCGTCGAACAGGCCCATGACTCCCTCGATCACGGAAATCTGCCGTCGCGCCGACGCCTTGCCGTGAAGCTCCAGCACCGTGGCATGAGACAGCAGCCAGGTGTCGAGGTTGCAGGAGGGGACACCGCAAGCAATCTGGTGATAGGACGGGTCAATGTAGTCCGGCCCGGCCTTGAAGGGCTGCACAGCATAGCCTCGCCGGGTCAGCGCGCCCATGATGCCTGTGGCGATGGTGGTCTTGCCTACCCCGCTGCGTACACCGGCTATCATTACGGTTGGAGTCATGTATTCTCGCCCTTGATTCCGATCTATTGGATTTTGGCACCCGCCCTGCCCAACGCTGAGATAGCACATCATTTGACCCCTACCTGTAGGCCGCTCTTCATTGCTAACCGGCGATTGCGGGAGCCGTAGTCCCCAAGCGCCACTCATATCCCGGTATCACAATGACGGTTACGGTTCGCAAGAAAGGGATCCTGTGGACTGCCTCATTGCGACCTATCCGCTCACTTGACAGCTTTGTGGCCTTTCCTCCCGCGAAGCAATTTGCGGCCAAAACTAACCAACATCGGCAGGAAGTGTCTGCGGGTATCCTCATGATCGCAAAACAGGGCGTTGACCACACATCCCGAGGCATCGTCCATCGCAAACGGGGGCATGAACCAAGGTCCGTCTTAGGACCAGCCACAGGTGATGGCTACCGGCCATTTGTATCAGCATTCCCTCAATGACCCAACATCCCTACCTCCCTTGGCAGACCAACCGGTCCTGAATTACAGCACTCGGTCTCGACCCATTTCGGGCGCATTGGGCAGAGGTGAGCAACTAACGAACGCGACGTTCATTAACTGGTGCTGTTTTCTGACATTCGGTATGGGGCTCCAAATCTGTGCGAAAATTGGGCAGTTGAGTCTCCGCATCCGGACGCTCCTGGCATGCACCGTCCTGTGCGGCGAGCGATTCACGCACCTCGTCCCATGTACCCGGTGCGGCCTGTCCCCCCCAGCCGTCGTAATGCACCAAGTCGGCCACCGGCAGCCGGTCGCGCCAGCCCGCCGACTGGAGCAGCGGCTCTGGGGCGAACTCCACGGGATATCCCAGGCATAGATAGGCCACTGGCACAACGTGTGGCGGAATGCCCAGAATACGGCGAAGCTGAGGCAACTTCAGGATGCTGACCCATCCCACGCCTACTCCCTCAGCCCGCGCCGCCAGCCACAGATTCTGCACCGCGCAACAAGTTGAGTAAACGTCCGTTTCCGGCATCGAATTCCGCCCCAGCACTTCCGCGCCCCTGGTCGGATCGCAGGTGACGCACAGGTTTACCGGTGCCTCCAAGATTCCTTCCAGCTTAAGGGACAGATATTGGGAGCGTCGAGAATCGTCAAAGAATTCGGCGGCCGCGCGGCGTTCCCGATTGAACAGGTCCTTCACTTGTCCCCGCTTTTCGACATCCCTCACCAGAATAAAGTCCCAGGGCTGCATGAACCCCACCGACGGCCCGTGGTGTGCGGCCTTGATTATGCGGGCCAGCGTCTCAGGTGGCACCGGGTCGCTTCGGAACATGCGAATGTCCCTCCTCTCATGTATGGCCCGGTAGAGTCCTTGGCGTTGTTCTGCTGAAAATTCAACGTTTGACATTTTCTCCCTCCGGATCAGGCCAATGCCGAATAACGGAAACGCCCCCGTCCTCTAGAAGGACGGGGGCAACAGTCGCGCAAAGACCTGCCCGCTCAATCCTCGAAGCGGCCGGACAATGCGCGGCAGGTCTCCTGACTGATGGATCGTCGCCCCCCGGCGCCTTCCCGCCTGTTAACAGGCAGTGGCTGGACTGCGCCTGGCCGGAGGACTCCCCAATTACAGTGGCGGGCCCGTGCCGGAATTTCACCGGCTTCCCTATTCTCCTCTGTACCCTGACTCGCAGGGTTGCAGAGGCACCGCACGCTATTCTGTTTCCATCGTTTACGGTAGGACAGCCGGGGTCATCTGTCAATATCGTCATAACCGTCCCTCAAGGACACTTGCGGCAGCAATCAAGATGAAAGTACGAAACAGAAGTTGCGCCGTGGAGGTGGTGCGTCAGACTTAGAGCTGCGGTCCCCGGTTTGAGCCAAGGCGGGGCAGCGACTGAATAGCAATCCTTACGGCAGCTTTATCCGCTCCAGCAGGCCCTGTATCTCGTCGGGCGTCAGGGGAGCCGACTCCGATGTGGTCATCTGCATCCGGACCGTGTCGGCCAGGGCATCCGAGTGCAGTGCCTCCAGTTTGATGCAGGGCGCGCCCATCGCTTCGGCGACAGGTTTAGCCAAGCCCAGCCGCAGGAAATCCGTCTCGGTATCGATGACTACCGAGGGTATTCGCTGCTCCTTGATGGCCGCGGCAACGGCCCTGGCTTCGGCCACGGCCGTTGCGACCCCCGGCGGCTGGCCTGAACCTGCCGGTGATTCGTCTCTACCCATCGCCACGTTGGCCCGCCCGTCGGAGAGCACCACCAGCAGCGGCAGCACGTTCCGGTCCTTCTGCCTTTCAGTCTCGATGACCTCCATCGCCAGCAGAAGGCCACGGCTCAGGGGAGTGCGGCCTCCGGTTGGCATCTCGCTGAGCAGGGCACGGGCCAAGTCGACGCTGGATGTTGGCGGCAGCAGAACCTGCGCTCCCGTTCCCCGGAAGGCAATCAAGCCGACGCGATCGCGCCTCTGGTATGCGTCCAGCAACAGGGACAGAATTGCCCCCTTGACCGCCACCATGCGTCGTTGTGCTCCCATGGAGCCGCTGGCGTCCACGACGAAGAGGATCAGGCTGCCAGTCTTGGTCTCGCGCACCTTCTCCCGCACGTCCCACGGCTTGATGAGGAAGACGGGCGAGCCCAGCTCTTCCGACTGATTGGCCCGCCGCTGTACCTGGTGGGGCGCGGCGGTACGCAGCGTGGCGTCGAGGGCGAGGTCGGAGACCTTGTCCCGCGGAACATCGGCACTGACGTAGCGGCCCGATGGCGAGCCGCTGACCGTCCGGGCCCTGCGGCCGCCGGTTAGCCGGGCGCGCTGGTCCGGTGGCTTCACCTCCAGGGACCGAACGGAAAAGGTGTTGCCGACCTCAAAGTACTGGTCCTGGGGGCCGGAATTGCCTTCAGGTTCGGTCTGCTGCTGCTCTTCCGGCTCCGATGAGTCAGGGTCTCCGTCCTCCTGGTCCTCGAACTGCGAGTTGTCCTGGTCCTGCGGTTCCCGGTTCTGGGGTCGGTTCTGGTACTCATCGATCATCGAATCCAGTTGCTCGGTGGCCAGGTGCGGCTGCTGGAATGGCTGCCTGCGCTGCCGGTGAAGCAGGGCCATCTCGGCGGCCTCGCGCACATCGTCGGCGGTGACTTGTTCATGGCCCTCGTAGGCCGCGATGGTGCTGGCGGTCTTGTACATCACGATGTCGGCTCGGAGGCCGTCCACCTGGTACTCGTGGCAGATGCCGGTGATCAATTCGAGCATGTCGTCCGGTACGGTAACCTTCGACAGGAGTTGCTGGCTTTGGAGGATACGGTCGCGCTCCTCGGCCTCGGCCTCCTGCCAAGCGTGCATGAAGCCGAAGGGGTCGGCCTCATAGGCTATGCGACGCCTGACTACCTCCTGCCGCTCCTCGGGCGTGAAGGTGCTGTCGACCTCAACGGCGAGGCCGAAGCGGTCCAAGAGCTGGGGGCGCAGGTCGCCCTCCTCCGGGTTCATGGTGCCGACGAGGATGAATTCTGCGGCGTGGCTGACGGAGATGCCTTCACGCTCCACGTAGTTTCGACCCATGGCGGCGGCGTCAAGGAGCACGTCAACCAGGTGGTCGTTGAGCAGGTTGACCTCGTCGACGTAGAGAATCCCGCGGTGGGTGTCGGCAATGAGACCCGGCTCAAAGCTGCGGCTACCTGTCTTTATGGCCTGTTCGATGTCCAGTGACCCCACCAGACGGTCCTCGGTGGCGCCGACGGGCAGGTCAACGATGCGGACCTGGCGGGTAACCGCCGGGGCTTCCTCACCGTGGGGCTGGCACCACTGGCACAGCCCCTGCCGGTTCTCGGGCGGGCAACTGTATGGGCAGCCTCGCAGGACGGAGACCTCGGGCAGCAGCGCCGCCAAAGAGCGAACGGCGGTGGACTTGGCCGTGCCCTTCTTGCCGCGAATCAGCACGCCGCCTATGCGGGTGTTGATGGCATTCAGAATCAGGGCCCGCTTCATCGCGGTCTGCCCGACGATGGCGGTGAAAGGGAAGCGCGGTTCGGTCGTTTCGGACAAGGCTGCTCCTCCGGCTATTGGCTGGGTGTGTGGCGGTCGCGGCAAGCTATCCCTTTGGCACATTCCGGCCTGTCAAGTGTGGCGCCTTACCGTAGCTTCCAGTGGTGCATGTTCGTTGAGATAGAAATTGAGCCAGGGCCGCCCCGTCAGCGGGTCCGTTCCGACCCTTGCTCCCACCCCGAAGACATCCTCGATCAAGCGAGGAAGCAGCACCTCGTCCGTGCGCCCCGACGCTACGATTTGTCCCTTGTCGATCACGTGGATGAAGTCGCAATAGGTGGCAGCGATATTCAGATCGTGGAGCGCGGCCAAGGTGGTTAACCCCAACCCTTTTACCAACTCCATGGTCTCCAGTTGGTAGCGTATATCCAGGTGGTTGGTCGGCTCATCCAGCACCAGGAAACTGGCCTGCTGTGTCAAAATACGGGCGATCATGACCCTCTGTCTTTCGCCTCCGGACAGGGTGTTGAAGTTTCTATGGGAGAATCCGGCGAGGCCCACTCGTGCCAGTGCATCCCTGATGATGCCCCGGTCTGTCGCGGTATCGCGATCGAACATGCCTTTGTGCGGGTTGCGCCCCATGGAAACGATTTCACCAACGGTGAACTGGAAGTCCGACGGGTACTCCTGTAGCACCACGGCAACTCGTCGGGCTGCTTCCCGGCTGTCCAAACGCCAAAGGTCGTCACCGTCCAGGGTGACTGTACCTGAGTCGGGGCGCAGAGCCCGGTATATGCAGCGGAGTAGCGATGATTTTCCGCTGCCGTTGGGGCCGATGAGCCCGGTGATGGATCCCGTCTCCACGGCGATCGAAACGTCCCGCAGGATTTGCTTTCCGTCTATGCTCCAGTTGACCCGGTCCACCTGTAGCCGCATCAGATTTGCCCTCCGTACGCCTGCCTGCGCCATCGCAACAGCCACAGAAAGAAGGGCGCACCCACCAGCGCGGTGATCACGCTTACCGGAATCTCCTGCGGCTGCACCACGGTTCGGGCCACCACATCCACCCAGCTCAGGAAGATCGCCCCGGTGAGGGCGCTGGTCGGCAGGACTATTCGATGATCAGCCCCGACCACCAGCCGGACGATATGAGGCATCATCAACCCGACGAATCCGATTGCGCCGGATACGGCCACCATCACGCCGGTGATTAGTGCGGTCAGCACCAGCAGTTGACGGCGCAGCCCCTGCGTGTCCACCCCCAGGGTGATTGCCGTCTCCTCGCCCGCCAGCAGCGCGTTCATAGATCGGTATTTAAGAACCAGAATGGAGATGCCCAGCAGCAGAGCGGCCGCCGGCAGACCCAGGAAGCTCCACTCGGCGCCGGAAAGGGTTCCCAGCATCCAGAAAAGCACCGTCCGTACGGCGCGTTCGTCGCCCAGAAACAGGATCAGGCTGGTTATGGCCGTGAGGACGTAGGCCGTGGCCACTCCGGCAAGTATCAGTCGGGTGGGTGAAACGCGGCCTCCGGTCTGGGAGATGGCAAATACAATGACGAAGGATCCCACCGCTCCAACGAAGGCCAGTATCGAAAGCGAATAGGGCGCAAGAAAGTTGATCCCCAGCATTATGACCAGGACGGCCCCGACTGAGGCGCCGGAGGACGTTCCCAGCAAGTAGGGATCTGCCAGGGGGTTGCGCACGGTGGCCTGCATAGCAACGCCGACGACCGCCAGACCCGCGCCCACGACACCCGCCAGCAGGACTCTCGGCAGCCTGATGAGCCAGACTATGTGGTCCTGGCCGGCGGTCCAGTCTCCTGGGGAGGTGCCGAAGATGTGAGAAAGGATTATCTGCCAGACGGTGATGGGCGAAATGTAGACCGGGCCGATGGTGATTGCCAGGGTGACGGATAGCACAGAGGCCACACCCAGAATCCCGAGAATCAGGCCGAGCCCCACCCGGCGAGTTTCTTCGGGCGACCCCCGTCTGTGGGAAGCCGGCCTTTCCGGCGTCAAACGGTCTTCCAGGCCTTCGTCAGGCACGGGGCTGCCCGGTACCTCCGACGGATCTGGGGCACGACCGCTCAGTGTATGCATTTCGAACATGCTCATCTGGTCTGTGGGCTCAGTGCCTGTGCCAGTTTCTTTATCGCGGTGGCGTTCCTGATCCCGGGTACCAGCGAGCTGAATTGCAGAGCCACGAATCGCCTTTCCTTCACCGCTGTGACATCTGCCAGTGAGGGGTCGTTCAGCAGCAGGTCCATCTTCTCTTGGGAGGTGGACCATTCGGCATCAGTAAGTGCAATCAGTTCCGGATCCCGGTCAATCACCTCCTCCCAGCTGACAGTCTTCCAGCGGCCCTCGACGTCGTCGAAAATGTTCTTTCCGCCGGCCGTTTCTATCATGTAGGTGAACATGGAACAGCATGCAGCGGTGTACGGAGTTTCGTCTCCCGAGTCAAACATGAAGACACGCAGGGGCTCGCCTGAGGCATCAATGAGGGACGCTGCCTCGTCGACTTTCCGCTGAAGAGAGTCCACCAGGGCCTGGGCCCGGTCGGCTTCGCCGAATATCGCCCCGATGGCTCGTATGTCCGTGTAAACGTCTTCCAAGGTGTCGGGAGAACCGGTGTTACAGATGGACTTGGTCAGGTAGGTCCCGATACCCAGCTCGTTGAGGTCCTCCTGAGATCCCGCCGCATCGTCTTCAAAGGCGGTGCGAAAGCCCCCATAAATGAAGTCGGGATTCTGGGCCAGGATCACCTCCTTGGATGGGTATTCCTCGGCCAGCACCGGTACAGATTCATAGGCAGCCCGGTATTGAGGCAGTACCGCATCATCCAGGTAAGCTGTGCCCACCATGTGGTCCTGCAATTCCAAGGCCAGCATTATCTCGGTAACGTGCTGGTTCAGGGTGATGGCCCTGGATGGCGGCTCGGAGTAGGTATAGCTCGCCGTCCCGGTATGAACCTCTCCCTCACCGTCCATTGCGGCAATGCAACTTTCGACGGTTACTGGGGTGTAAGCGGCCTGAGCCTGGGGTACATTGGCCTCCGGAGCATCGGTGGGCATCGCGGGCGTGTTTGTAGAGACCGGCGCAGGAGGTTCGGTACTGGAGGTGGGGTTGCCACCGCAAGCGGCGATGACCAGAACCACCACAATTGCCGCAAACAGGGTGAAGGCACGCTTTACGGACACTATTTCCAACTCCCGCAGGGCTTGGGTATGGGGGTTACAGACGGCGGGAACGACTGGGGGACAGCCGAAGGCCGGAAGGCATGGGTGCTGACTGGCTCTCCTTTCCGAAAATGCTGTTCGATGATCTGCGATAGGACCGATTCATCCAGCCCGCAGTACCAGATGCCCTCCGGATAGACCACCATGACCGGCCCCAGGTTGCAGGGGTACAGACAGCCGGTACGAGCGGCGAGAACGTGGCGCGGACCTACATCCAGACCTGCGTCCTTCAGGCAGTTTGTGAAGAAAGCTCCCAACTCCCCAGCGCCGGACGCGGCACAACGGGGCCCATTGCAGAACAGCACATGATGGTTGTGGGGCGGAATGACCGACCAATCCGGTTCCGGGATCCCAGGCTTGTGACCTGCGGACGCGAGCGGGGCTTCGGACTGCGCCGTCTCACGAACCAGCTCAACAGCGGCGTCGGCCACCTTAGCTTGCGCAGCCAGGGGCGCGGTTATGGTGACCTGTGCCGACGTGTCGGTGCGCTCCTGCCACCTGCGAGCCACGAACCCGAGCCAGTTTCGCATGGCAGTCTCCGCCGGCATGAAAGCCGGGAGGACGATCACCTTCTCCACACCGGCCTGGCTGCAGGCCTCAAGCGCATCGGGCACTGAAGGCCCTCCCTGCTCCAGCAGAGCCTCCGCCACCACCCAGCCAGCATCGAGGGAGCGTAAATGGTCCGCTAGGGCGGCCAACTCCTCTCCCGGCTGGCGGCTGTACAGGCTGCCACGCCCAACCACCACCACACCGATTTTGTGGAAGGGAGTTTCGCCACGCGGCCCAGTTACTTTCGATGTTTCGTCCAGAACTAACCTCATCTTCTCGTACCAAGAGGGCATTTCGGTTTAACCAGGGGAGAGTGCCTCGCTTCCCCCTGGCGGCGGGCCTCTCAATGGCCAACAAAAAAGCCCGGCTTCACGCCGGGCCCAAAAGTCGTAAGACTCACACCCTATCCGCGAAGTGTAGTTAAGTCAAAGCCGCAAGGCAGGTTTCCTGGCTTCCGGGGTCGTCATCCCTTTTGCCTTCCCGGCTCTCAGGCCAGTGGCTCTCATCCGAGGGTAGAGGAGACTACCGGTTACAGTGGCGGGACCGCGCCGGAATCACACCGGCTTCCCTCTTAGCCCCGAGACAATTCGGGACCACCACGCAGCTTGCCTAATTTCAATTTTTAATCGATCCCCATCCGGGGAAATCACGAGCGATTGCAGCCGCTCTTTCCCGTGGAGGCAGTACAGGCCTGCGGGCCCTGTGGGCTACGGCTTGGATGGCGGCAGGTAATGAACGAAGACTATGCCGTCCCTTCCAACATATCTGTCCCGCATATCGGTGAACACTTTCAGCCGGTCATCCTGCAAAGGAGTGGGCTTGTAGTTCTCGTCGAGGTATGGGTTGGGGAAGTAGCTGCGCAGCAACGTCTCTTCGTTGTGGCCCGAGAAGCGCACGTAGTAGCTGAGCCTGTCCCCGTGGGTCTTGGTCTCAACGAACTGGATTCCCACGACATCGTTCAGCGAGACGTGGAAGTGCCAATTCTCAGCCTCGACCGTGACCGAGTTGTTGTGTCGTTCCGGCCTCCGGATGCCCCTGGAATAGTTTTCGCTGACCACGGGGCCGCCTCCGACGACCCAGATCATGGACTCGTCCTTGGTCAGTTCCTCGATGAGTTCCAGCGCTATTTCCACTGTCCATCTCCCAAGCCTGCTCTTCGGAGGGTTCAATCGCCAGGTAGGCTCAGGGTGTGCCCTGACCTTGGGTGGAGCCGATGCCCTCCTGCCTGGCCTCGAGGTCGGCCTCCAGTTCCAGGTACATCTGCTGCAGTTTTTCGCGTATCTCAGGCGACGGGTTCTCCCACATGCCCCGTTCGATGGCCTCCAGCAACCGCTCGACGATACCCTTCAGTGCCCAGGGATTGCTCTGCTGGAAGAAATGCTGCGTCTCCGGGTCGAGGACATAGCTCTCGGTAACGTCCTCGTACATCCAGTCCTCGATGACCTGCGCCGTGGCGTCGTAGCCGAACATGTAATCGACGGTGGCGGCCAGTTCAAATGCGCCCTTGTAGCCGTGGCGCTTCATCGAGTCGACCCACTTGGGATTGACCACTCGGCTGCGGAACACCCGCCGCGCCTCTTCCTGAAGGTCCCGGTTCCTGGCCCGTGACGGGTCGGAACTGTCGCCGAAGAACTGGCGCGGGTTGCTTCCGGTCAGGGCTCGTACCGTCGCGATCATGCCGCCGTGGTACTGCATGTAGTCGTCGCTATCGAATATGTCGTGCTCGCGCGTGTCCTGGTTCTTGGCGGCCACCACGATCTGCCCGAACCGCCGCCGGAACTGCGGGCGGGCGTTCACGCCGTGGTCCTGCTGGGTGTAGGCGTAGCCGCCCCAGGCGGTGTATACCTCGGCCAGGTCCTGCACCGTCTCCCAGTTTCGCTCGTCCAGCACGGGCAGTATTCCCGCGCCGTAGGTGCCGGGCTTGCTGCCAAATATGCGGTAAAGGCTGCGACTTTGGGGCGTGCCTGTAGCGTCCTGCGGCGCCTCGTCGGGGCGCGACAGGTCCTCGCGCAGGTGCTTGACGACGTAGTTGTCCTCGGGTGCCTCGTCCAGCGACGCTACCAACTCGATGCCTTGGTCGAGCAGGTTAATCAGGTTGGGGAAGGCGTCGCGGAAGAAGCCGCTGATCCGCACTGTGACGTCGATGCGCGGTCTACCCAACTCCTCCAGGGAAATGGCCTCAATCCCCAGCACGCGGCGGCTTTCGGCCTGCCACTTGGGCCGGACGCCGAGAAGGTGCAGGATCTGAGCGATGTCGTCACCGTGGGTTCGCATGGCAGACGTTCCCCAGACCACCAGACCCACCATCTCCGGGTACGCGCCCTCCTCCTCGAGATACTTGTCCAGCAGCGACTGGGCCAGTTGCATGCCGGTCTCCCACGCGGCGGGCGACGGGATGCTCTTCGGGTCGACCGAGTAGAAGTTGCGCCCGGTGGGCAGTATGTTGGCCATCCCCCGCGTTGGCGCACCGCTGGGGCCGGGCGGGACGAACTTGCCTTCCAGCCCCCGAAGCAGGTTTCCTATCTCGTCGGGCGTCCGCAACAGAGCAGGGTAGATGGTATCCGCCACGTATTCCAAGACGCGCTGGGTTTGCGCGTCGGGCGTCCCCAGCACATTGCGGACTACCGGCGCTGAATCGGCAGCGTGGAACCCTCGCTCCAGCATCTCCCGGTACATGTGCCGGCACAGGAGTTCGATGCGTTCCAGCACGTCTCCGTTGGTACGGACCGGGCTTTCTGCGTCAAGTCCCGTGATGACCGCCGGGATGTCGGCGGCGGGCGCCTCGCCTAGATCGTCTGTGAGCCGCGTGTAGTCGAAGTTCAGGGCCTCCGCGACCGACCGGCGCAGGCTGGTGGGGATCCCGCTGATGTCCAGCCGGGTCAGGGCGCAAAGCAGCCCTACCAGTTGCTCGCCCTTGGGAACGTCACCGAGGATGTGCAGGCCGTCCTTGATCTGCGCGTCCTTCAACTCGCAGAGGTAGCCGTCAATCTCCAGGATGAAACCGCCGAAATCCTCCGGCTGGGAGTCGATACCCAGGTCCCGGTGCAACTCGGCCTGCTGAACCACCTCCCAGATCTGGGCTTCCAGCAGGGGCAGCTTGGACGGGTCGAGGGTCTGGCACTGGTAGTGTTCGTCCATGAGCTGCTCGACGCGGGCGATATCGCCGTAGCTGTCGGCTGTGGTCATCGACGGGATCAGGTGGTCGACGATGGTGGCGTGGGCGCGGCGTTTGGCCTGCGATCCCTCACCAGGGTCGTTGATGATGAACGGATAGAACAGGGGCACGTCGTCCATTGCCACCTCAGGGTAGCAGGAGGAAGACAGCCCTATGCCCTTTCCCGGCAGCCACTCCAGGGTGCCGTGTTTGCCCAGGTGTAAGATGGCGTCGACCCCGAAGACGTCGCGCACCCAACGGTAGTAGGCGATGTAGTGATGGGTCGGCGCCATGTCCGGGCTGTGGTAGATGGCGATGGGATTCTCGCCGAAACCCCGGGGCGGCTGCAGGCCCACAAACACGTTGCCCAGGTCGATGCCGGCGATCGCCAGGCTGCCGTTGGTGCGGTACACCTGCCCCGGCGGTTCACCCCAATCGCGGGACAGTTCCTCCCTGATATCGCCGGGGAATGAGGCGAACCAGTCCCTGTATTGCGCGGACGTGACGTGTCCGGCGGCCAGCCGCAGCTGCTCCTCGTTCAGGGAATCAGTGTCGTTGCTGCACCGCTCGATGATGCGGTGCACCAGTTCGTCGCCGGTCTGCGGGATGTCGGTGACCCTGTAACCGGCGTCCTTGAGCGCGTTGAGCACCAGCACCGCCGACGCCGGGGTGTCGAGGCCCACGGCGTTGCCGATACGGGCATCCTTGGTCGGGTAGTTGCTGAGGATTACTGCGATTCTCTTTTCGGAGTTGGGCTTTATCCTAAGGTTGGCTTGCTTGATCGCGAGCCGGGCGACCAACTCCACCCGGTCTTCCCTCGGGGCGTAGCGCTGCAGCCGTCCGGTCAGGCCCCCCGAGCCGTCCGCGGGGGCCTCTTCCTTGAAGGATATGGGCACTGAAATCAGCCGTCCGTCGAACTCCGGCAGGGCCACGCTCATGGCGGTGTCGATGGGCCCGAGGCCCAGGTCGCTTTCCAGCCAGTCGTCCTCCGTGCCCGTGCTGACAATCGCCTGCACCATGGGTACGTTCAGATTGTTCAGGTAATCCACCGACCAGCCGGTGGCGATGGCCGGGCCCTCGGTGCTCAGCTCGCCCATGGACATGCCCATGGTGTTGATGATGCACTGCACGCGTGGCGTTCCGCCCGGCGACGCCATGTACTCGGTGAAGGCGCGGTTGGCCACCCCGTCGCCCTCGGGGCTGTGTTTCAGGCTGAAGGCGTACACGGGCAGGACGTTGGCGCCCTTGGTCTCCAGGCTTCGGATCAGCGCATCAATGGGCAGCAGGTTCCCGCTCATCCAGTGAGCGCGGTAGAACAGGATGCCGATGGACGGGCGCTCCGGCTGGAACCGCTGGGCGACGTAGGATTCAACCTCCGTTCCGTCCGACACGTCGGGATGGTAGATCCCCTCCCAGGGCAGCGGCGCGGGGGCCTCGTGGCCGTAGTCCGTGCCGAAGTAGGTGTCGCTCAGGAACAAAAACAGGTTCTGGAAGTTCTGCACGCCGCCCTGCATCAGGTAGGCGAAAACCGCCTCGACTTCGGCCACCGGAGCGGTGCAGGCGGTGATCAGGTCCTCGTCCCATTCCTGGTGCCCTGGGCAGGCGATGAGGGGAATGCCGTCACTGCGGCACTGCCGCACCAAAGCATCGAAGGTATCGGGCATTGCCCGCTTGCCGCCCAGCAGGCGCAAGACCACGACGCCAGCCTCGGAGGCGCGGGACAATATATCGTCGGCCGGTTGCCCGCCTTCGGCGCCCGCGCTCCCGGCCAGGGAAGACGGATTCACGGCGACCACCCGGGGAAAGCCCGCAGGCTGCGACGCGAGGGCTCGGTCGGCCGTCAGGATGTCCGTGTCGGCGGTGGTGATGAAAAGGATGGACTTCTGCTGCATAGCTCAGCCAGCCGGAACGGCTACTCTCCCTCGTGTCCGGAAGCGTTGCCGCTCAGGAACACCATGATGGACAGGTCGCTGAATTCATCGGAAATTTCGCTGCATTCCTGCAACTGGCCCTCCCACCACTGCTCATCCTCGAAGGTGAGCCGCTGGTACACCCGCAATGTCAGGTCGCTTCTCACCCCCTGTTCCAGCAGGCCGGCGGCGATCCCGGCGGGCATCAGGTCGTAGGGCCGGGGCAGCAGTATCACGTGCCTGCGCCCCTCGTTGATGTAATGAACCAGCTCCTCAAGTTCGCTGGTCGAATCGGCGCGCTTGTGCAGCGTGATGAACACCGAGTCCTCGAGGAAGATTCCGGTCCTCGCCATCGCCACCTGTACCGAGCTGATGCCGGGTACCAGGTCGACGCTGTCGGCGCGGTGCCGGACCCGTTCCAGCAGTTCCCGGGCAGAAACGTTCAGGTCGCCCCAGCAACAGACAACGCACTTTCTGCCCTTCCTGACCTGGCTCTCCGCGTACTCCAGCACCTGCTCCTGGTCGCGGTAGGTCATGGAACAGACCTCGGCGTTTTCCAGCCAGGGCCTGACCACTTTCAGCACGGTTTTGAATCCGAGCACCAGGTCGGCGTTGCGCAGGGCTTCGCGCCCTTGCAACGTCAGCATTTCCGGGTTGCCAGGGCCCACGGCGAGGAACGTTATCCGCGTGCCGGTTTTCACAATAGAGTCAGTAATGGGACAGGCCTCTCAAGATGGGCACAAAGGCCCAAAAAATAAAAATCCCCGGCTCTACAACTGCCGGGGACATTCCCTTTCGGGACAGGCGACATCTTTCGAGGGCCTTTCTGTTTAGCGCAGAAGCAGAGCACCTCCACCCGGGCAGGTTTCCTGACTTACCGGCATCCCGATGGTATCGGGAGCCGTATCACAGTGGCGCAACCGTGGCGGAATCTCACCGCCTTCCCCTGGAACTTCGAGGTAAATTCACCGGGCGGAAAATTCGATTTTTAAAAGCGCGTCCCGGAAAATGCCAGAGCCAGAGCCAGAGCCAGAACGCAGACGAAAGTGTAGATTGGCGCCACAACGATGTCAATAGAGTCAGCTGACCACTCCGACGGACCACACGACGGAGGGACGGAACAAGGGCGTTGACAACCCGCGTAGACGGCTGGTAGCATCCCGAAAGTTACACAAATCGGTCAGCCCGCCGCGCCCGATAAACGGGCGCATAAGGGAAAGCGGTGAAAATCCGCTGCGGAGGCGCCACTGTAACCGGGTAGCCAACCGCTGAAGCCACTGTCCGCATCGCGGATGGGAAGGCGCGGTAGAGGCGATGATCCGGGAGCCAGGAGACCTGCCGGGCTGAGCTGAGCAGTCGCTCTTCGTCCACGGAGTGCTCAGGTCAAGGCAGTGCCCATCACTTGGGCCGCAGGTCAGACCAAGCAGTCCCTGTCGTTACGAAGGCGACAGGGACTTTGTTTTGCACACTGCAAAATCCGGGGCGCCGAACCTGCGCTCCGACGAGAAAAGGCAGTTTTTCGGCAGACAGATTGGGCGGCTCTACCTGAGTTGGGTCAATCGATCACCTGCCCTTGGCTCGTCTCCCGTACTGGTGAGGCTGGCCGCGGGTGCCACGCCACTGCTGCTCCTTGGGCTGGCCCTGGTGATCACCGCTGTGGCTCTGGGTCCCTACACAATCCCCCTCTCCCACACTGTCGACATCCTGCTGGCCCAGGTCGGCGTGGGAGATACCACCGCTCCGCAGACCGAGCAGGCGATTGTTGCGTCTGTCCGCCTCCCCCGGGTAGCCCTGTCCCTGATCGTGGGGGCGGCCCTCGGCGTTGCCGGTGCTGTGATGCAGGGCTTGTTCCGCAATCCCATGGCCGACCCTGGCATTATCGGCGTTTCCACCGGGGGCGCACTGGGCGCGGTGATTGCCATCTCAACCGGAGCGCAGGCGGCGTTTGCCCTGGCGCTGCCGGCCATGTCATTTGCGGGGGCCACCGGCTCTCTGGTCCTGGTTTATGCGGTCGCCTCCGTTGGCGGGCGCTTTTCCATGTCCGCTCTTCTGCTGTCGGGCATTGCGGTGGGCGCGTTCCTCGCCGCCATCATTTCCGCCTTCATCCTGTTCACCGAAAACCTGGAAGCCCAGCGTGACATGCTTTTCTGGCTGGCCGGGGGGCTGGATGCCTCACGCTGGAGTGAGGTCCACCTGGCATTGCCCTTCGTGGCCCTGGGCCTGGCCGTGGCCGTATTCTTGGCCCGCGACCTGAACCTGCTTATGGTGAGCGATGACGAGGCTCGTTCGCTTGGTGTGCGAGTGGGGCTGACGAGGAACTCGCTGCTCCTGGCCGCCTCCCTGATTACGGGGACAGCAGTGGCCTTTTCTGGGACCATCGCCTTCGTCGGGCTGATCGTGCCACACGCTCTGCGCCTGATGACCGGGGCGGACCACCGGGTGCTGGTACCTCTGAGCGCCCTGGGAGGCGCCGTGTTCCTGCTGGCAGCGGATACTCTGGCCCGGCTGGTGATTGCCCCTGCCGAGGTCAGCGTGGGAATCATCACTGCGCTGGTGGGCGCGCCATTTTTCCTGATGCTGCTTGCCCGCAACAAAGCACGGGCTTCGATGCTGTAATTCGAGATTGTCATACGGCGCTTTTGAGTATGCCGACTTTTGGAACGGACCCTGACATACCAAGAGGATGGACTAGTAATGATCCCAAATACAAACCCCAGATACCTGACAACACTATTGGTCATCGTGGCAATGATGGCATTAACCCTGATGGCCTGCGGGAGCGAGGAGCAGCCAACAGGCCCGCCGCCGGCACCCGCAGCGACCATTGCGCCGACCACGTCGCCTGAACCCACGTCCGTACCAGAGCCAACGATGGCACCGACCGCCGCTCCGAGGCCCGCAGCCACGGCCCGGATTGCTCCGACGACTTCGCCGACAGCGATGCCGCAGCCCACCAACACACCCGAGCCCACACCTGCTCCGACGGAGGTTCCCTACCCGGCTGTGCCCGGCATCGTAGACCCGTCCAACCACGGTTGGCCGCGGGAGGTCGAAACGTCCGAAGGCCGCATTACGCTGGAAGGGCCGCCGCAACGCATACTGACTTACTCCCTCGGGCACGACGAAATGGTAATAGCCCTGGTGGCTCCCGAGAGAATCGCCGCAATCGGCAAGTTCGCCACTAACGACTCTTACTCCAACATAACCGAGCAGGCCTTGGAAGTGCCCATTTTCGAGAAGGGTGCGGAGAATGTTCTGGCGGCCAACCCGGACCTGTTTATCGTGTCCAAATTTACCAAGCAGGACATCGTTGATCTGGTAAAGGAGGCCGGGGTTCCTGTGGTTCGACCTGCGTTGGAAAACTCGGCAGAGGGGAACATCCCCAACATTCTTTTGCTTGGTTACATGTTCGGAACGGAGGATCGGGCTCTCGAACTGGTCGCTGAAATTAGAAGCAGGCTGGCGCTGGTGGCCGAACGCGTTCCCCCGCCGGGTGACGAAAGCAGGCCGGCGGTGATTTCAATCTCCCGCTACTCGGATTCCATCAGCGTGTCCGCTGGCGGTACCACCGGGAGCGCAATCGTCGAGACGGCCGGTGGCGTGGATGCCGCGGCTCGCGATGGCCTCGACGGATTCCAGACAATCAGTGTTGAGTCCATTGCCGCGATGAACCCCGACTTTATCATTATTCCCCAGGCAGGTGATGGCGCCGTTTCCTTGCGGGACGACTTGATGAAGGACCCGGTGCTGGCCTCGGTCACCGCCATAGCTGACGGAGAGGTTCACATTGTAGATGCTCCCAGTTTCATCACCCTCTCCCACTGGAACGTGCGGGGAATCGAGAGAACCGCGGAGATAATGTTCCCTGACCGTTTCGCCGATGTCACTTTCACTGATTTCGTGCCGTACGGCGGAGAATAACCGGATGGTTGTTGGAGTCAGCAGCTCCGCAATTGCAGCGCAGGACGTGTCGGTGAGCCTCGGCGGCAACCCTGTACTCAGAGGAGTGTCTTTCGAGGCCCGGCCCGGCGAAATCGCGGGACTCATAGGACCCAACGGCGCCGGCAAAAGCACACTGCTGCGGGTGCTGGCTGGGCTTATTCGCCCGGACTCCGGAGCGGTGCATCTGGCGGACATGCCCCTGAAAGGATTGAACGCGGCCCAGCGGGCGCGGCGCATCGCATTCATGCCGCAGCACGATGCCATGCACCCATTCACTGCCTTGGAAACAGTACTGATGGGGCGGTACGCTCACCTGGGAAGGTTTGAATTGGAAGGCAGGGAAGACCGGGACATTGCCATGGACGCAATGACACGGACCGACACGGTACAGTTCGAGCGCCGCCAACTGTACCGTCTATCGGGTGGAGAACGTCAGCGAGTCATACTTGCTCGCTCATTGGCACAGCAGGCCGGGATAGTTCTGCTGGACGAACCATCGGCCAGCCTCGACTTGCGACACCGGCTCTCGACCATGGAGACGCTGCGGGCCGAGGCGGTCGACCGCGGCGTTGCGGTTGTTGTGGCACTGCACGACGTGTCTCTGGCGGGCCGCTACTGCGACCGGCTGACGCTGATGTCGGAGGGAGTGATCTCAGCGGAGGGAACACCCTCCGATGTGCTTACCTCCGGAAACCTGAGGAGCGTATTCGGTGTAGAGACAACGGTCCAGAGGGACCCGGCAACCGGTTGCCCCCAGGTATGGCTCATCGGGCCATCGGCGTAACCCAGCAAGGTCAGAATCAGGGTTAGGAGAAAATTCTGCCATGTCTGCAAACTCGGTCACCCTTCCCCAGGTCCTCGAGCGAATAGAGATGGCGGATTCTGCCGCCATGGCCCGCGCTGAAGAAAGGCACGGAAACCTGACCAAGCCTCCCGGCAGCCTGGGACGCCTGGAGCAGATCTCGATAAAGCTGGCGGGAATTTTCAGAACGGAAAGGCCGTCCATCGGCGGCAAGGCCGTGATCGTCGCTGCGGGCGACCATGGCGTGGTGGCCCAGGGCGTGACGGGCTATCCGCAGGAAGTGACAGCCCAGATGGTACTCAACTTCCTGGCCGGTGGCGCCGCCATCAGCGTGATTAGCCGCCATCTGGGAATACGACAAGTGATAGTGGACGCGGGCGTGGCCTCCGACCTGACGGAGCACCCTGACCTGCGCTCAGTCAGGATCGGCAGGGGTACCTGCGACATCAGCCAGGGCCCGGCGATGTCGCGCTAGCAGGCCGTGGCGTGCCTGGAGGCCGGGATCAACCTGGCTGTGGAGGTGATCGATTCGGGCGCTGATCTGCTGGCAACGGGCGACATGGGCATCGGCAACACCACCGCCTCCAGCGCCGTCACCGCCGCAGTTACGGGCCTCGATCCGGAGGAGACAACGGGCGAAGGCACCGGCCGCGATGCCGAGGAACTGAGGCACAAGGCCGGAGTGGTGCGCACTGCCCTGGCGGTCAACTCGCCCGACCCCTCGGATGGTATCGATCTGTTGATGAAGGTGGGCGGGTTCGAGATCGGCGTGCTGGCCGGCGTGATTCTCGGCGCGGCGATGATGCGCCGGCCGGTGGTCGTTGATGGATTCATCTCCGGGGCCGCGGCCCTGGTGGCCAGCGCTGTCTGCCCCGCCACCCGCGACTACATGATCGGTTCTCACGTTTCGGCGGAGAGGGGCCACCGGGCGGCGCTCGCCGCCGCTGGAGCTTGAACCGCTCTTCGACCTGGGTATGCGGCTTGGCGAGGGCACCGGAGCTGCTCTGGCTATGCCCATAGTCGAGGCAGCCGCAGCAACATTGTCCGAAATGGCAACCTTCGCGGAGGCCGGCGTGTCTGACAGGGAGCCAGATGACGAGACGGCCCCGTGAACGGACTCCGCTCGGCTCTGGGGTTTCTGACGATACTGCCGGTGGCCCCCCGGGATGCCGGCGGCCTTGCCGCTGCCCGAGGCTGGTTTCCCGCAGCGGGACTGCTCTTGGGTCTTGCCCTGGCACTCCTGGACCTGCTGATGCACTGGGGGTACCCTCTCCTCACCGATGAGTACCGGCATTTCCCCCGTTGCTGTCTGCCGTCATCCTTGTCGTGGCGATGGTCGTCCTGACCCGCGCCCTGCACCTGGACGGTTTCATGGATTGCTGCGACGCGCTGCTGGGCGGTTTCGACCGCGAGAGGCGCCTGGCGATCCTGCGCGATTCCCACGTGGGCGCCTTCGCCGTCGTGGGTGTGGTGGCCCTGCTGTTGCTCAAGGTGGCCGCCATTATGGCGCTGCCGCCAGCGGGGCGCTTCTGGCTGCTCATCCTGTTTCCCAGCCTGTCGCGCTGGGGGATGCTGCTAGTGCTGGAATTCTTCCCGTATGCCAGGCCACAGGGCATCGGCGTCCCGTTCCAGCCTTTCGGCGGGCGCTGGCAATTGCTGGCGGGCCTTGTCGTCGTACTGGCCGCTACGGTCGCGCTGGCCGGGCCCGGCGGGCTGGTGCTGTTCGGTGCGGCGACCGCGGTGGCTCTGGGACTCGGCTCCTGGGTCTCCAAACTGCTGGGGGGTGTCACTGGCGACGTCTACGGCGCCGTGAACGAGGTTGCCGAGGCGACGGTGCTGGTGCTCGCCGCAATCCTGGCCTTCGGTATATCCGGCACCTTCCTTGAGCCAATCCATCGCTGGTCTTGGTGAGAGGTACGGCGATCGATATGGAGTGGCGTTTATTTCCAGGAGACTGGTACCTCGACGCGGGGGCGTTGTTGCTGGCGCTGGCGCTGGACCTCGCGTTGCGGGAAATGCCAACGCCGCTGCACCCCGTGGTATGGATGGGCAGGCTGGTCTCGTGGCTGGAGGGCCTGGGGCCGTCGCCCGAATCCAAGTGGGCGGCCCTCGCCCGGGGAGGCGGAATGGCGTTGGCGGTACCAGCGTTCTTTGGCGGCATGGCATGGCTCGCGGCCAACGGCCTGCGGGAACTTGGGCCAGCCCCGTACCTGGTGGGCGTTGCCCTGCTGCTCAATACCACTTTTGCGGTCAAGGGGCTGGCAAAGGCCGCCAGCGGCGTCCGAGAGGCCATGGACGACGGCAGCATGGGCGATGCGCGACATGGACTGCGCAGCCTGGTGAGCCGCAACCCAAGCTCGCTGAACCAGTCCCTCGCTTCGGCGGCTGCCATTGAGTCGGTGGCCGAAAATACGACCGACAGCTACATCGGGCCCTGGCTGGCATTCGCGTTGCTGGGTCTGCCCGGGGCATTCGTCTACCGGGCCGTGAATACCCTGGACAGCATGATAGGTTACCGCGGAAAGTACGAATACTTGGGCAAGGCGTCGGCCCGGCTGGACGACCTGATCAACCTGGTCCCGGCGCGCCTGAGTGCGGGCCTGATCGTGGCGGCCGGCGTCCTTTGCCGTCTGCCTGCGGGACAGGGATTGCGCTGGCTGTGGGCAGGCAGGCGGTTAACGGAGAGTCCCAATGCCGGGTGGACCATCGGCGCCATGTCCGGTCTGCTAGGTGTGGCCCTCGAGAAGGCGGGGCATTACCGTATTGGCGACGGGCTGAACACACCTGCCCCACGGCACATCGACGTGTCCGTGCGGGTGGCGCTGGTGGTGGCCGTCATCGGTGCACCCCTTGCGGTGGGAGTTCTGGCCCTTCGGGCACTGGCGGCGGGGTGAGCGGCGTGGAGACCGGAGACAGGAACAAAAGGCCGGTGCACGGCGGCCTCAACTTCGCCGAGTTGGAGTCCCTCGGACTGCGCCCTGAGGAAGTGATCGACTTCAGTGCCAGCATCAACCCGCTCGGTACGTCTAGATTGGCGCAGGACGCCGCGCAGAGGGTGAACATGGCGGCCTACCCCGACCCGGAGTGTCTCGAACTCCGGAGAGCCATCGGGGCGTCCCTGGGCGTCGGTCCCAGCAACGTCCTGCCGGGAAACGGCTCCACCGAATTGATCCACCTGCTCGCTAGGGCTTTTCTTGGGCCCGATGATACGGCGGCGATATTCGCGCCGACCTTTGGCGAATATGCAGCAGCCTGTCGCACCGAGGGCGTCGAGCCGTTGCCCATCGTGCCCCCGGACGGCGGGGCTGGCGATGGGAACTTCGGTTGGGACTTGTCTCAGGCCATTGATCAGATTGTCCAGATTTCCCCTTCTCTTGTTTTTCTCTGCAACCCGAACAATCCAACAGGTGTTTACCTGCGCGAGGACGAGATCAGAAGCGTCGCGGAGGCGCTGACTGGATTCGGGGTCCTGGCGTTGGATGAGGCCTACGCATCCTTCGTCGATGAGTCTTGGGACTCAACCTGTCTGTTGTCTATGGGCAACGTCGTGCTGCTGCGGTCGATGACCAAGGACTACGCACTTACCGGCCTGCGGCTGGGCTACCTGCTGGCTCCGAAGGAAATCGTGGCTGGTATCAGGCGTTTTCAGTACAGCTGGAGTGTCAACGCACCCGCGCAGGCCGCCGGCATCGCCGCCCTGTCCGACCCGGCTCACGTGGCGAAGGGGCGCGAGGTCGTTGGCGAGGGCAAGGAGTTCCTTGTCGGAGTGGCGCAGAGCCTCGCAATAGAGTGTCCTCCGGCATCGGCAAATTTCCTGTTGCTGAAGGTGGGCTGTGCCCAGGATATCCGGAGCACTCTTCTCAGGGAGCACCGCATCTGCGTCCGGGACTGCGCCTCCTATGGTCTGCCGGAATACATTCGTGTCGGTGTCCGTATGATGCCGCATAACCAGAGGCTCGCGCAGGCGCTGCGGCTTGTGATGGCCGGGAGGGATGTCCTTGCCTAAGCAATTGATCTTTGTCCTCGGCGGTGCTCGGTCGGGAAAGAGCGCTTTCGCCGAACGGCTGGCCGCGCAGGGGGGGCGCGTCTTGTACGTCGCCACCGCGGAGGCCCTGGACGATGACATGCGGCGCCGCATCGCTGCACATCGCAGCCAGCGTCCCGCGGAGTGGGGCACGGTGGAGGAACCGCTGGACCTGGCATCCGTGCTCCCGGCCGCCCTCGATGGCTACGACACGTGTCTGATGGACTGCGTCACCCTGTGGGTAAGCAACCTCCTGCTCAGCAAGGAGGGAAACTCCACCGCCGAGCGCGAAATCCAGGAGGCCGCGAGGGCGCTGATGGAGGTCTACGAACGATCGCACGCCACCTGGATAGTGGTAAGCAACGAGGTCGGTCTCGGAGTGGTGCCGCCGTCGGCACTCGGCGCCAGATACCGGGACGCCCTTGGGCGGGTGAACCAACTCCTGGCGGCCCAGGCGGACCGGGTATACCTGATGGTCGCCGGTCTCGCCCTGGAACTGAAGAGCCTGGGCGCGGTACCTCTAGCCAGCGCCGAGCTGCCCCTGCCGTAATGCCTGTCCCAGCGAATGTTCGAAGGGCCGCGGCTTCGGCACCTGGTACCTGCGGCGAACTCGCTCAAGGAATGCTGGACGGCATAGTCTGCATGGTGACCTGCCCCATTGACCTGTACAGCACTGCGGTCGTCGAGCTCTCGCCGGGGCATGGGGAAATAAGTGGGCCAGCCGACTCTCCCAAAGCGAGCAGGGCGGTGCGGGCAACGCTGGAATTTCTGGGAAAACGCGCCACCGACGCGCTTCTGCGGCTGGACTCGCCTCTGCCCCGCGGGAAGGGCATGGCGAGCAGCACCGCCGACGTATCAGCGGCGATCGTTGCCACGGCATCAGCATGCGGCAAGGAGCTTTCTCCGGCGGCGATTGCGGAAATCTCCTTGATCATCGAACCCAGCGACGGCGTGATGTTCCCCGGCGTCTCCGTATTCGATCACCGGGAAGGGAGGGTGGCTCGCACTTTGGGCGAGCCGCCGCCCATGTACGTGGTGGTGCTGAACTTCGCGGGCAGCGTGGACACGCTGGAGTTTAACCTCGTGGACAGGGCTTCGACGTTGAAACGGCTGGCCCCCGAAATGGGCAAGGCGGTTTCCCTGATAGAGGAAGGCATTCGCCGCCGCGACCCTGCTCGGATCGGACTTGGGGCCACCCTGAGTGCAGTCGCCAACCAGCTACTGCTCCCCCACGCACACTTCGACGCGGTGGCGGAACTGTCGAAGGCAACGGGCGCAGTCGGGGTGAACGTTGCCCATAGCGGAACTGTCATTGGGATGCTCTTTGCGTATGACCTGCGGTTGGCGGAGAAGGCCGCAGACATAGCGGGGCGACGTCTTCGTGGGCTGGAGTCTGTGCGGTGCTGCCGCATCGTCGGCGGAGGAGTCAGGTTCGGCTGACGCCCGGTGTGATTAATCGAACATTTCGGGGGCCAGGCCACTGCAGGCTGGAGGACTTTGACTGGTCCACCTCAATCACCCTTGATCGCCGGCTGCTGGACGCCGCCTGCTCGCTGGAATTCCTCACAAAGCACGAGCATGTGCTACTGGTAGGTCCGGCGGGAGTGGGCAAGAGTTTTCCTGGCCCAGACCCTGGGGTACCCCGCCGTCAGGTCTGGACACACTGTCCGCTTCATCCATGCCGACGACTACTTCAGGACAATAGCCCAAGCCAGGGTCGACAACTCCCTTGAGCGGACCTGCAGGTCCTTCCTGTCCCCTGGCCCGCTGATCCTAGACGACCTTGGCCTGCGCCGGTTCACCGCCCAGCAGTCCCCCCGATCTCCATGATCGCATATGCCACCGGCACCGGGTGTCCAGCTTCGTTATCACCAGCAACGGGGCCGTTGACGAGTGGCTGGGCTCTTCGAGGACCCCACCCAGGACGCAGCGCCCTGGATCGGCACACCAACGCCAGAGGACACACAGTGCACCTGTAGCACACTGGGCAGAACCGGTGCAGGCATCCGGCCAGCCTTTTACCAACCAGGCGCCACACATAAGAACCCTGACAGGTACCCCGACGCGGCCGTCAGTCTCAGCAGCAGCGACTCCCCCCGACCGCCAGGTCGTGGGTCCAATCCGACATGGCCGCTCGTTCCAAAGCGCCCACTGGTTGACCAAGCGGTGGCTGGAAACAGCCCTGGTTACAGCCATGGCTGTTAATTCCAGCTCCCCGTAGCTGAAGGGGTGGAGCTGGGGTGGCTCGAATTCTTGACCTCGGAATTATGAGGAACAGGGCCTTCTCACCTGGGCCGCCGGTCGAGAAGGCGGCCCCAAGGGCTAGCCAACGCCATTGGCGGCCCTCCGCAACACCCTCCCGGGCAGTGCCCCAGTGTGTTCTGCTTCATCAATGACCACCTCCCCGTTCACCATCGCCGTCGAGATGCCCGTGGCGTATTGGTGGGGGTCGTCGTAGGTGGCTACCTCCGCTATGCTGTCCGGGTCGAAGACCGTGATGTCAGCTGTTGATGGTCTACGATTCGGTCACATGCTAACTGGTCAGCGAACATGTCATCCCTATGAGGGATGTAACGTTGAACCAGCAGGAACAGGCAAGGATTCCGGTTCTCAACGGTGTTCTGGAATACCAGCTTCCCATCGCGCGGGCCGCCGAGATCATGGGAGTGAGCGAACGCCACACCAAGCGTCTCCTCGCGGCTTACCGCAGGAACGGTGCCGCCGCACTGGCCCATGGGAACCGGGGCCGAAGACCTCACAACGCCGTCCCTGAGACGGCCGCCGCTGCCGTGGTGAAGCTGGCCAGCAACGGCTATGCGGGCGCCAACCATACTCATCTCACCGAGCTGTTGCGGGAGCGCGAGGGCATCGACCTGAGCCGCCCCACGGTGCGCCGCATCCTGACCAAGGCCGGCATCGGCAGTCCTCGCAGCCGCCGCTCCCAGCAGCACCGCTTCCGGCGCAGGCGCATGCCACAGGAGGGCATGCTGGTGCAGATTGACGGCAGCAACCATCCCTGGCTGGAGGACCGGGGACCGAAACTGACGCTGCTCATCGCCGTGGACGACGCCACCGGCACCGTGGCCCAGGCCGTTTTCCGCACCGGCGAGGACACCCGCGGCTACCTGATGCTCCTGGAGGGCCTGGTCCGTCAGTGGGGAATCCCCCTGGCCCTCTATAGCGACCGCCACGCTGCCTTCAAATACAACGCCCGTCAGAAGCCGGTGCCTGTTGAAACCACCCACCAGTTCGCCAGGGTGATGCGGGAGCTGGGCATCCAGCAGATATTCGCACTCTCTCCGCAAGCCAAGGGACGGGTGGAGCGGATGCTGGAAACCTTCCAGGACCGGCTGGTCACCGAACTGCGCCTTGCCAAGGCCGGCACCGTCGACCAAGCCAAGGAGGTCCTCCAGGAGTTTCTGCCCAAGATCAACGCCCACTTCGCGGTGGCTGCGGAGCAGCCCGAGACTGCCTACCGCCCGGTGCCGGCCGAGCTGTCTCTGACCGAGACCATCTGCATCAAGGACACCCGCAAGGTGGCCCGGGACAACACGGTGAAGTACCACTGGCGGGTCCTGCAGTTGCTGCCTGGACAGGAACGCCCCAGCTATGCCGGTCTCCGGGTGGACGTCATGGAACGGGCCGACGGGGATCTGATGGTCCGGTACCAGGGGGAGGCCGTGGATTATCAGGAGGGGCCGCCGCCCTCCTCAGCGCTGTGGAGCGCAGCCAACGCCTGCTTCCCCGGCCCGGAACAGCAGGAGGGCGCCGATGGGGTGGTCAACAGCCACCTGAACGAGGCTCAACAAGAACGCCTGGCCGCCCTTGAATCGTCAGAATCGTCCGATGTTATCGCCGATGACAACGAGGCCAACGACGAAGACGTAGCCACCGGGCGCAGAGGTGGAAAGACAAAGCCAGTTCGCCACCAGTTGCGCCGGACGCCCACGGAAACCCAGCAGGCTCGCTGGGAGGCGGTCCAACAGGCCAAGGAGCAGGGGCTTTCCCTCCGGGCCATCGCCCGGAAGCTGGGCATGGACCGAAACACCGCCGGAAAGTACGCCCTGGCGGAGACTCCGCCTACAAAGAAACTCAGTGCAAAGGAGCGTGCCAAAGCAGAGACCCTGGCCGGATCACCAACCTCCGCCGACTAAACCGGGTGACATATTCGCTTTTCATTTAAGGGGACACAATCGCTGGACAACAACATACAGGATTCTGCCAGTGGTTCTGCCACTGGGTTTTCCAGCCGCCCCTTCAGCTGCAAGATGGTGGTATTGGCTGTGTCAACCAGCGGATGCTTTGGAACGCGCGGCCGTGTCGGACTGGCCCAGGGCCTGGCTATCAGGGCGGGGCTGCAGTAGGATCCGCCACACGAAGCCCAGTGCTGTAACGTCAGACCAGGAGCTCTTTTACAAGGGACAAGCTGGCAGCCAGCTTGTCGCGCCAGTCGTCTTGAGGATGGCGTACCGTGTTGGTGCACATCCTGAACACGCAGACGGCCTCGCGCAGGTTTAGCCCGAATCCACCGATGGGAGGCGTGAATGCTGGGCAAATTGGGATGAGGGAGCCTGCAAGGGAGAAAGCCTGGGCTTCATTGGACCGATGTGACCCCGCGAGGGTTTTCAGTAGCCGCACCGGACCTGGAGAGCGGTCTATGGAGGCTGGGAATCGCGTGATAGTGAGATCGGACGCAGCAGGATGCACTCGCGGGCGGGGCGGACGCGAGTTTGGAGGTGTTGGGGCGGTTGCGGACAGCGCCGTCAGGCGGGGAGTGGAATGGCTCGCAGCCGGGCCAGGGCGCTGCTGAACTGGGTTTCCCAGGGCCAATGCTTGGGAAGATGCAAAGTGAGGCGGCGCGCCGAGCGGGTGGTCCGTCCCGCCAGGGCGAAGAACCGACGCCGGAGGGTCTTGGTGGTCACGATCTGCTCGCGCAAGCCGATGCGGGCCGTCCAGCGGGCCAGGTTGTGGGCCATCACCTGTACCGCCAGCCAAGCGCCGTTGGCGGCGAATCGGCCGGACGGCAGGTGGTTCAGCCCGACGCCGTACTTGAGGTCCCGGATGGCGTTCTCGATCTCGGCGTGGCGGCGGTGGTCGGCCTCCAGCTCCAGGGTCTCCCCGTCCCGGTCGGTGATGAATCCGTGATAGCTGTAGGTGGCGAAGAGGGCCAGTTGGGAACCGGGCGTGGGCTTCACACGCCGGACGATGAGCCGCACCGGCGCGGCGCCGGCCTCACTCTCAAAGGGAGTGTAGGTGGTCTCGGCCACATCGGCGGCGCCGTCCATCCAGTATGGGATGGGCGTCCAATCCGTCTCGGGTATGGCCTCGATGAGATTGCGCAGGCTTTTGTGCTGGCGGATGGTGATGGAGTAGCGGACATCCATCTTGCGGCAGACGGCGACGATGGCGTGGGCATAGAAGCCGCTGTCGGCCCGCACCGTGAGTCGGCCCCTGGCGCCGGCGTAGCGCACCCGTCCCACCGTCTCGCGCAGGAAGTGGGCGGCGCCCCGAACAGTGTTGGCCCGGCCCTCGCGCAGCCGGGACATCAACACGTCGCCGGTGCCGGCGGCCACGGCCAACAGCGGGTGATAGCCCCGCTTGCCGGTATAGCCGTGGTGTCGCGCCCCCTCCTTGGCCAGTCCGTAGGTCTCGCAGATGGTGGAGTCCAGATCGATGGTGAACGGCGCGTCGCCGGGTCCCGCCCCGGCGGCCCAGGCCCGGGCCAGCAGTTCCCGGATCACCCGGTCCAGCTGACGGACATGGCCCCAGCGGAAGCTGCGCAGGAAGGTGCCCAGGGTGGATGGCGCCTTGACCCTACAGTCGAGAACACCGGCCGTCCCACCGGCGCGCAGCGCATCGGCGTCGTCGATGCAATCGCCGCCAGCCAGGGCAGAGGCGACCAGGGTCATCATCTTGTCGCCGGCGTTGGCCCGGCCCGGCGCGCTGCCGAGATTGAGGTGATGGTCTACGAGTTCCCCCAGGCCCAGGTGTTGGGCGAGAGTGGCCGGCAGGAGCAGGCCGGCATTGGCCACCAGACGGTGGTCGTCAAAGACGATGCGAATACGGTCGGGATGGTTGCGTGGTAGCATCAATTGGGTGCTCCTTTTCTGGGGTCGGTTTCCTTTCTCGAAAACCATTATCCCAGATTCAGAGGAGCACCCTTTGACCACTTCAGGTCGCTAACCTGACGTCCTCTATCGGTGGATTCGGGTTTAGCTCGCTTTCTGTCCAGCCGAAGCGGCCAAGGGCTTCTTCCCGGAATGAGCCATAGTATTCGCCGCGGCCGCTGTTCCTTCGGCCAAACTGAGACGTCCACTTCAGATGAGCCAGGAAGTTCCCCACGTCCAGCATGGGGTCCCCCGGCCCCGCTCCCTCAAAATCCACAAGGGCGATCTTGCCGTCCGGGAGGATTACCATCTGGTCGTCGTAGAAGTCGTTGTGCGCGACGACTGTAGCCTGCCAGGCCTCGGTGAACGGGTCCAGCAGCTCGAGGGAGTCTCTGTATTCAGGCCACCCTTCGTCACCCTCTCCGAGTGCGTGGCTGAGAATTTCCTTCGCTCTCCGGTATCCTCCCGGGAGGTTGAAAGGCGGTATGTCGCATCCTTGCAGCGGAACTGCCCACAGACTTTCCAGCCCGTCAAGAATCAACCCCGGATCCGGTTGCTCACCCGCTCGCAGCTGTCTTCGCATGTTCCTGCCCGGAATTTCCGACAGCCACAGCACTCCCCCTTCACGCCACAGGCCAGCCAGCTTGGGAACCGTAAAGGCCGACTGTCCTATCAGTTCTGCTGAATTGAAAATGGATGGCACGGCGGACGGACGTACCACCCGGACATATAGCCGAGCCTTACCCATTCGATGCCTCAGCACCGCGTGGCTCCCCGGACGATAGCGGACCACTTCGACGCGCATTCGTCGGGGGGGAATCGCCATCACGTATTTGCTGACGAGCCTTAACGCAGGTTCAGGGCTACAGACTTCCCCCAGTCCCGGAAGATGGGAATCGTCGGGAAAGCGCGATATGCGAAGAGGCTTGCTGCGCTCCATATGGAGGGTAAAACTTTCATTGGGCAGATACGCATCGGGATGCCATTCGACCTCGTAGGTGACGATGGCCTCCCTTCCCTGGGTGTGACTGATGCCCATGATCTTGATTACGTGGGGGTCGAGTTCCTGTTCCCCGAATGCGTCGCGGTATGTCTGCCAGACCCATCCGCTATCAAATAGCCCGGCCAGGTCCGGCAAATGCCGGTCGGCGGGGAATTCCATTCTGGGATGGATGGATATGTCAGTAGACGCAGTTACCACAGCTAACTGCTGTAGGAGTCGTTTGAGTCGCTCTCAGGCGTATCCGGCGTATCCGGCGTATCCGGCGTGGGCGTATCCGGCGTGGGCGTATCCGGCGTGGGCGTATCCGGCGTGGGCGTTGGCCGGCGTGGGCGTTGCCGGCGTGGGCGTATCCGGCGTGGGCGTATCCGGCGTGGGCGTATCCGGCGTGGGCGTATCCGGCGTGGGTGTATCCGGCGTGGGCGTATCCGGCGTGGGCGTTGCCGGCGTGGGCGTTGCCGGCGTGGGCGTTGCCGGCGTGGGCGTATCCGGCGTGGGCGTTGCCGGCGTGGGCGTTGCCGGCGTGGGCGTTGCCGGCGTGGGCGTTGCCGGCGTGGGCGTTGCCGGCGTGGGCGTTGCCGGCGTGGGCGTTGCTGGCGTGGGCGTTGCTGGCGTGGGCGTTGCCGGCGTGGGTGTTGCCGGCGTGGGCGTATCCGGCGTGGGCGTTGCTGGCGTGGGCGTTGCTGGCGTGGGCGTTGCTGGCGTGGGCGTTGCCGGCGTGGGCGTTGCCGGCGTGGGCGTGGGATCCAGATCCCGGACCACCTGCTCCGGCGTGGGCGTGAGCGGAGTCGCCGGCGTGGGCGTTACTGGATCGGGAGTGTCGACCCCGTCGTTGTCGGTCAGGGGAGTGTCGACCCCATCGTTATCGGTCAGGGGGGTGTCAATTCCGTCGTTGTCGGTCAGGGGAGTGTCAATCCCATCGTTATCGGTCTCGGGAGTGTCAACCCCATCATCGTCATCGTCATCGTCATCGTCGTCTGGTGTCGGACGTGGCGTCGGTGCGAGTGTTGCCTCGGGGGTTGGCGAAGGCACCGGAGTGGGATCAGGTTCAGGAAGCGTGGACACCGACAGGGCCTGGCTCTTGCCAAGGCCAGCGCTGGACAGATTGGAAATCCACTTGGAGGCGGGACTGCCCTCTTGGATGAGGGTGCCCGGGGACCCCGTGTTCGAAGCGCGAAAGAGATCAAAGGCCTGGGTAGTCATCAGGGATGCCCAAACTTCGTAGGCTGTCTCCGCCTCGAGTCCGGCAATGGTGAGGACCATTCCATCGGTTGCTCCGGAAACTACACCGTAGCTGGGTTGGCCACCCGACTTTCTCCAGCCGACCCTGAGGTAGCCCAGGGAAGCGCTGGGTAGGGATATCTGTATGTCGATTTCGCTGGACCGGGCTTCCGACAGGGTGAGCGCTCCTGGCAGCAGGGCCGGGGGCGTCCGGTCGGAAACCATGTACAGACTGAATTCGCGGTTTTCGCTCCCGTTATCGTCGGTCGCGGTTACTGTGCAGACGGTCTCCGCCTCCGTGTTGGCACCGTGGACATGACCCAGGGTGTTGGGTTCGAGAACAAGTTTCCCTTCTTGGACCGTGGCCGAGTCGTAGTAGTCGGCCCGGAAATCATCACAGGAGTGGAGGCTGAAGGAGACGGCGGTGACACCCTCGGCCAGGAAGTCGGCCAGTACAACCTCGGCCGAACTGCCGTATCTCGTAAGCACCCTGTAGGTGGCGCTGCCGTCGAAATACGGGGGTGGGTCTCCGCTATTTGCAGGAACTGGGGAGGAGCGGGTGTCCCTTCCGTTCTCTGAGGCGGTGTTCCCGTCGCCCTTGGTCTCATCATCCTCCGGGATGATCAACCCGGCGGCCGAATCACTTGAATTAGCGAAAGCCGCATCAACGGTCCTGGGGCTTGCCGTCAGGGCAATGCCACTCCAGACCAGTGCCGCAGCCATGAAGAGGGACACGAAGGCTCTGCTGGTAGAAACGACAGGTGCCCAATTCATGGGATTCTCCCGCCGGTTTGTCTTGTGGTCCACAGAAAAGCAGCGTCTGAATGCAAAGACCATCCGGGGGCACGATATACAGTCAAGGCGCTGGTAGCAATCAATCGGCCTAATGCTGTTACGAGGGGGTCCTGTCTCGCTCAGTTTTCGAAGTGCCCCGTGGGTCCTTGGCCCAAACCAACCCGTTGTGGAATACCTCCACCATAGCAGTGGTCCCATATAGTGGATAACTTAGACTGTCGCCCGGCATTTTGTGGTCGAGATTCCATCCGGCATTCAGAATGCCCCTTGTGCGAAGATGAGCCGCTGATTCCCGCAGCCTACGTCTCCGCAGGGGTCAGCGAGGCAGGCCGCGACGACAGGTGCTTGGAGACCCGGATCAACATCCTGACTGCCTACGGCGTCCGGGATGATCTCATCTACCTGGACGCAGGCTGGACTTCGCGTAAAAGCTAGAGAGACCAATGGATGCCATGGCCCTTGCGCGGCGCCACCTGTAGTTGGCGCCGGAAGGTTTTTCACTGTCTGCAGCTGACCCAGGTATTCAGGAACTTCCGGTCGCTATATACCATCTGCTTGCGGATTCCCTCGCTTATGTCGCTTGAAATGCGTAAAGTCCAAGCAGGGACCAGCTGCTCCCCGAAGCGCCCCGGCAGGCAGTGGCTGAAGACCAGGATCCAACCTGGCGACACCATCGTCGTCGCCCTGTACACCGACGGCAGGGGAAGTCGCGACAATTCAGGCACGGACGGCTCTCAATGGCTCGGGCGCACTGTAGACCAGCGGGCAAACCTTATGCCCGGAAACTCCTATCCACCCCGCACCAGAAACCTGTCGAGCTATCCACCTGCTCCACTCGAAATGTGCCCAGTCCCGCCCAGCTGCTTTTGAAATCGACCCTCACCTTGCCAGGCCCGCGCCCTATCGTCCACATTCACGCCCACACGGAATCGGACAAGGCCATGCTCATCCTGCACGCCGGCCAAGTTAAAGGGAACCTCGTCCTCTGGGGCTAGGACTCCGAACCACGCCTGACGCAGTCAGAGTGGCAGGCCGATGGAAAACATCCCTACTGCGCCGAAGCCCAGCGCGTAGCGTAGGCGATCGACCTCGAAACGTTCGACAACAGCTTCGCAAGCGCAATCGCCTGGCTGCCCAGCCTGGGCGATGCTCCCGTGCCTTCCAGCCCCTTGGCCGGCCCCATGCCCAAGTCGCGAGCCAAGCCGTGCATCAGGCCATGGACCGTGGCAACGCTCCGCATGACGCCGGAGCATGCCGTCTCGCTGCTGCAGGCGTGCCACCAGCGGCAGGTACTGAAACCCGGAGTCGCCATTGGGGCCGACCTGGCCTACTGGAGCCACGCCCTGCAGATGGCGGTCTCCCTGACAGCCCGGCAACAGTTCCTGCCCAGCCTGTCCGAACGGAGCGACCAGGCCGTGGCGGCATGGATTCCGGTGTTCATCGGCGAAGACGCCCACCGGCTGACCGAGCTGGCCGGACTGATGAAGGCGTCAGCCAGGGCGCTCACCGGTACGGGGACGGCCGGGGCAGCGGGATGCGCGGCTGCTCCGGCCGGCACGCTTCCCACCGGGTGGGGCAACCCCGGGTTGAGGCCCACCTGCAGGTCGGGTATGTCGATGCCAATCTCTCTGCCGCTGGTGCTGGCGATGCCGCGGATTTCACCGGCCCGCAGTGCCTCTTCGATGCGCTCCCGGCGCATGAGACCCGATCGGTAGGCCATGGCGTCCCGGAATTCCACGATGATTGCGTCCTCGGTGATGCTGCGGGCCGCCTCGATGCCGGCGGCGGCGCGTTCCGCCAGCTGTCATTCGTCCACGAAGGCGAAGTAGGATCGGTCCGGGTCGTCGCCGATCACCTCCCGCACCGCGTCCTGCAGGTGCCGACCGAAGGGTCCCTGCCAGACCCTCGACCCGATTCCCAACCCCCAGCAATTGCACTCCCTGTCTCGCCTTTAGTTTAGAAATTGAATTTCTAGTTACCCTCCCTTTATAGTGTGCCGTGTACCAAGAGGGGCTATTCAACCAGACCGAGGCACTCGATGATAGATAGTGGCGATACCGCTTGGGTGCTCACTTCGTCCGCCCTGGTCTTCATCATGGTCCCGGGGTTGGCATTCTTTTACGCCGGGCTTGTCCGGGGCAAGAACGCGCTCAGTACACTGTTGCAGTCCTTCATCGCCCTTGCGATCGTGGGACTTACTTGGATACTGTTTGGTTACAGCCTATCTTTTGGCCCCGACGTGGGCGGCTTTGGCTTTATCGGCAACCTGGAATGGGCAGGGCTTCACGGTGTCTCCGCCACCGAGGCTGGCCCGTACGCCGAGACAATTCCGCACCAGGCCTACATGGTGTTCCAGGCCAAGTTCGCCATCATCACACCGGCGTTGATCGCAGGGGCATTCGCCGAGCGCATCAAGTTCAGCACCTTCGTCATCTTCGTAGTGGCTTGGTCAACCATCGTGTACACGCCGCTAGCCCATTGGATGTGGGGGACGGGAGGATGGCTGGGAGAGGCAGGCGCACTGGACTTCGCCGGGGGCGCGGTGGTGCATATCAGTTCCGGAGCCGCAGCCTTGGCGGCGGCGCTGATATTCGGCAGGCGTTTGGGGTTCGGTCAGATGGAGATGGCACCCCACAACGTGCCCTTCGTGGTCCTGGGCGCCTCGCTCCTCTGGTTTGGCTGGTTTGGCTTCAATGCCGGCAGCGAACTGGGCTCGATGGGAAGGGCCACTTCCGCCTTCGTCGTGACGCACATATCGGCGTCAACTGCCGCAGTGGTCTGGGTCTCCCTTGACTGGATTATTAACCGGAGACCCAGCGTCGTTGGAGCCGCGACAGGAGCAGTGGCAGGTCTGGCCACCATCACTCCGGCCTCTGGCTTCGTGGGACCCATGCCCGCGGTTATTATCGGGCTGGGTGCCGGGGCTCTTTGCTACACCGCCGTTTGGCTGAAGACCCGCGTCAGGCTCGACGACTCCCTCGACGTTTGGGCTATTCACGGCGTGGGCGGGATTTGGGGCATGCTCGCTGCCGGCCTCTTTATTGGCGTAGGCTTCATGACCCTGGGTGAACTCACCGACCTTAGCCGGGGCAGACAGGTCCTGATGCAATTGATGGCCATCGGTGCGTCCTTTGGCTGGGCCTTCATCACCACCTTAGCGATACTGGTCGCACTGAAGTACACCATAGGTCTGAGAGTCGACGAGCGGCAGGAAGAGGAGGGACTGGACCTCTCCCAACACGGTGAGGAAGCGTACGACACGAGACCATAATCAGGACTATCAGCCCGACTCGCATTGGCCTTGGTTCCCCAGAAAAGCTCATGCTGTGCTGCGGCAGATTGACGGCGCCAGATAGCCCTGCTCGCAACAGGAAACGGAACTGTCCTGGTCCCAATTCCCCGCTTGCAGGAGAACCTTTCTGACCAACCGGAAGGACGTGTTCAAACCCCGGGGCCGAACAACGCTGCAGCCAACGGCCGAAGGGTTCCTGCGAGACTTCTGACCAATCCCGGACGCAGCCATTATGCACATTCCGCCCTGAATTTGGTTTAGGTGTGGAGATCCAGCGCCAGTGGTCCGGCCGGGTTATCGCCCGCACCACGCCCATCCTGCCCGGACTCTTTTCCTGGACCACCCTGGCCGCCCACTCGCTGCAAAAACAGCGCACCATGACCCAGCGCAAGGCCGCTTGGTACGACAAGCCGTCGCCGATCTTCGTGGACGCCATCGCCCTGGCGCGGCGCCGCCTGTCGCTCGCTACGGAGGGTTATTCACTGTCGGCCGCTGACCCTGATGCGCGGGAACCCGGGGAGTTCTGGGCCAACCCACTGACGGGGCTGCGGGAAAAGGACCATGCCGGGCCCGGCCTTCATACCCGACCTGGCTGCCGCCCTGCCCCAGGAACTGGGCCGGTTCCCGCTTTGGCAGGGCAACCTGGAATTCGTCCCGGCCATGCAGGACATCTACCACGCCGCGTCGCAACGGGCCGTCGAACTCCTCATGACTACGGAGCCGCCTGACGACTCAGCGCCTGCGCGCGAGGCGGAACAGGCACGGGACACAACCGCGGCTCCCCTCCGCCAGCGCCTCAACGACTGGTTTGAGGTGGCGGTCCCGGACTGACGATACGGCACCCGGTGCGACGTCTCTCGAGGGAGGGGCGCGCCCGTCCGTTGAGTAGCTGTGACTGGAGGATGCCCAACGGCGCAGCGGCCGGCCCATACGCTCCCATGCCAAGCGTCGGACCGCCCTTCTTACGTCCAGAAAGTCCCTTCTAGAACCGTCGTCGAAATGCCAATAATCCGGCTGCTCCGGGGCAACTGGCCGCCAGAACTAATTGTCGTTGATCAGTGGGTGCGCCCCTTTGGTCTCCTTCCAGTTCCTGGCCTGGCGTAGCATCTCTGTCGCGTTGGTGCGGGTTGCGCCGCTATCGGAGCCCAGCATCTGACTGAGTTCCGTCACCCTGGCCTCGCCGTCCAGAACTTCCACCGATGTCACGGTCCTATCATGCGAAGCGAGTTTCGTAACCTTGGCGTGGTGGTCTGCGTAGCACGCTATTTGCGGGAGGTGAGTTACGCATAGCACCAGGTGGCTCTGGGACAGGCCCCATAGTTTCTGACCCAAGACACTCCCGACTCGACCACCTACACCCGCATCGACCTCGTCGAACACGAGTATTGGGATCTGGTCAGCCGTGGACAAGATGGTCTTTATGGCGAGCATCAGCCTCGAGGCTTCTCCCCCAGAGGCGACCCTGGCCAGGGGCCGTGGCGGTTCGCCCGGGTTCAGTGAGATCAAAAATTCCACGGAGTCTATACCGGTCTCGTTGAACGCGAGGTGCCTGATAGACTCTCCAGCTGAAGAAGGTGTTGCGTACGGGACCCCATCCGCGGTCCCAACCGGGACGCCGTCCTCAGAGTGTGATTGACGGATATCCACAAGCACCTGGGCATACCCGAAGGCCAGACCGGCGGCTTCCTCCTGTATTGCATCGGCCAGGCCCCTGGCTGCGTGTTGCCGGGCTTCGGAGAGCTGACCCGCAAGCCTGCCGACCCACTGCCGAAGGTCCATCTCTCGGGCCTTCAATTCCTCCACACGCTCTTCCCTGTGATTTAGCTTTTCCAGCTCCCGCGAGGCCCTCTCACCGAAAGCCAGGATTTCTCCGATGGTGCTGCCGTACTTCCGCTTAAGACGGTTGATCAGGTCCAGACGCTCCTCGAGCTCATAAAGACGGTCCGGGCTGTATTCGATGCCGTCACGATAGCTTCGGAGTGCGCGCGCCAACTCGTCCACCTGGTGCATCAAGGCGTCCACCGACTCAAGGTCCTGTCTCAAGGAGGGGTCCAATTGCGCCAATTGGGAAAGGTCCTTGGACACCTGCCCGATAAGGTCCATTACCGATTCGCGCCGATCGAAGCTGTCGTATAACGCTCCGTAGGCGTGGTCGGACAGCGTGATAATCAGTTCTGCGTTAGCGACCCGGTCCCTCTCCAGGGTCAGGTCATAATATTCAGCAGGGCGTAGATTTGCTGTGCTGATCTCTCCTACCTGATAACTCAGAAAATCCACCCGCTGAGCAACCTCTGCTTCATCCCTCCGCAGACGGTCAAGCTCCTGGCGCACCTCCGTCAGCTGGCGAGCCCCCTTTGCAACCTCTGTGCGAAGCTGCCATAGCTCACCATACTTGTCCAGGATGTCCATGTGCTCACGTACGCGGAGAAGGGATAAGTGCTGATTCTGGCCATGGATGTCCACCAGGTGTTGGGCCACTGTGCTCAAAAGTCTGAGAGGTACGATTCGCCCGTTCACACGGCAGGTGTTGCGCCCATCGAGGTTGACCTCCCGAGCGAGAATTACCTCTTCTTCGCCAACGTCAATTTCGTACTCATCCAGAGCAACTTTGACTTCCGGAGAGATGCCGCCACCAAGCAGGAAGATGCCCTCCACTCTGGACTGGCGTGCACCGGAACGAACCATGCCCACATCGGCGCGTCCCCCAATCAGAAAGCCCAGCGCATCCACGATGATCGACTTGCCGGCCCCCGTCTCCCCGGTCAGCACACTAAAGCCGGGCGCCAGCTCAATGTCGAGCTGCTCTATGGTGGCGAAGTTGGTGACACTAAGGAGTCTGAGCATGGCTATGTCCGAGACTACACCCCTCCGAGCAGTGCCCTTTGGTCGCAGTGCCCTTTGGTTTGCCTAAATTGACGGTCACCTTCGGAGCTCAGGCAAATACAGCGTCCAGATGTGGCGAGGGACAGAGCGCCGCTTCCAAGCCTGTAGCCTCACCAGATTATGTTACCCCCATTCTAGCCGCTGATTCGTGTTTCGGCCAAAGCTGATTCGCGTCTGCAACGCTGTTCCACTGCACGCTCATCGGAAGAATCGTAGACCAGTCTCCAGCAACCACGTTTTCTACGGTCCCGACCGACACCAGCCCCGAAGGATAGGAATAGACAACAAGAGAAGGCTTTGAGCTGAAGAAGTGCAGGGCAAGCCCTGCACACGCGGTAATGGACCACCATAGCAAAAAGCTATCCCCGAAGGTGGACCCGATCCTGGTAGTTGAAGAGTAATACCACTGCGGCCCACGACGGGGGTATGGTCAACAGCGCCCGGCTAAAACCGGCCCAAAGCATACCCCGCAGGCGCGGGCGAAGGGCACGTTAAACGGCCTTGAGTAGTTGTTGGATCCCGCTTCATTTTACGGTGCCGCTTGATACCTTACGACACCCCTGAGCCAGCGTTGCAGCAGCGCTGAGAGACGGACTCCTCGGGGGTATCGTGTGACGACCGTTTGCGATGCCCCCGCCAATTCGGAGCCGTGCGTTCCCTCTAGAAAACCAACTAGAAAACCGGCTAAAACACCAACTGCCGTAAGACCACTCGCGCCTAGCCCTCCTCAAGAACCTGATACCGACGGACATGCCGCCCGTCGACGTGAGCAAATTCGGGGAGGGCACCTATGACCCGGCGCTTCGGGGCTGATGCCTCAGTACTGGTCAGTCTCATCACCGGTCTGCCCGAGGCAGAATACCGCAGATGCCACGCGGAACTTACCAGAATGGTCGAGGAGGAAAAGGTGGAACTATTCGCATCCAACCTGGGCATCGGCGAGGCCTGCATCGTCGTACAACACCACTACGGAGTATCGAAGGCCGACGCACGAACGGCACTGACCGGTGCACTGACATCGGGCATCGTGGCGCCGCTGAACGGCCAGTCCATGCTGACGGCCCTGTCGGAGACGGAAGGCCCCGGCCTCCTGGACCGGCTGGTAGCGGAGGACTACTCCCGCACGGTGTCTGAGACAGTGACCCTTGACCGGAAAATGGCAGTTCTGGAGGGAGCAAGGAGGCTGTAATGCCCGAGATACTGGCTGGTTTCAAGCCAGTCCTGCCTATTGGAACACCCGCGAACCACCGGAGCAAGCTATGACGGTCAATTTGTCGAGGCAGAGATCGGCGTCCAGCTGCCAGATCTTGCTGCTCTCATCCTATAGGACCCGAAGCTAGGACCCGAAGCCGCGTCACATCTCCCATTTCCTGGAATTTTTTCCTGCGGGAGCAACTGTCCTTGAACAGACCAAGCCTGTCGTGAAGCAGTTCATGCCCCGATTCAACCGGCGTTAAGGGGCTCCGGTACAGTGCCCTGAGCCGACATTCCGGCCCTTGGTAACCACCAGCTACGGTTTAGTTGCTAAGCGCCGCACTCGCGGGGGCAGCCGTCTGCTGGATGGAGGCGTCTTACGAATCCTACCTTTGACATGAATAATCCAGTGGCCTAGGCGACAGCAGAGGGTGGCTGCATTACGTTTATTTTCATCACTGCGGACGGATGGGAAGTTTTCCGGGCCAGTATTTGACGGCCTTGGGGTCGAAATTTACAATTCACGGTCAAGATGTCCCCGCCCCGAGGAAAGCCTCGGTTCGAGGTACCTCTCCAAGATATACATCGGGAGGAAAACGATGGCAACCACCCGAGCGCCCTTCCTGTCGACCAAATACAGTGCCTACTACCATTCGCAAGTTCCCGAAGAAGATGCGGAGTTAACCCGGATCGGCCCTGGCACGCCCTGCGGCGAGTACCTGCGCCGGTTCTGGCAGCCGGTCTGCTACGCCGACGAGCTCGCCGACGTCCCCGTCGCCCTGAAGATTCTCGGCGAAGAGCTGGTGGCCTTCCGCGACTTCAGCGGACGCATCGGGCTGGTCGAGGCTCACTGCCCCCATCGCGGCACTTCGCTGGAGTTCGGGCTGGTTTCCGAGCGCGGAATCCGCTGCTGCTATCACGGATGGCTCTTCGACGTCGATGGCACCATTCTTGAGACACCTGGCGAGCCCGCCGGCAGCACCTTCAAGGACCGGCTCTGCCACGGAGCATACCCGGCCCACGAGTTCCAAGGCATCATCTTCGCCTACATGGGCCCCCCCAAAGACATTCCGGATTTTCCAGTGCTTGACACCTACGAGCGCGAGGGATTCCGGATGATGCCCGGCAAGCGGTACGACTACGCGTGCAACTGGCTGCAGATCCTGGAGAATGCAATGGACCCGGTGCACGCTTCCTTCCTTCACACAATAGTCGCGGGAACTCAATTCACCGACGAATTCGGGGTAATACCCAACCTCGACTTTGTGGAGACACCCGTCGGGGCGATCTCGGTGGGCACCCGACGGGTCGGCGACAACGTATGGGTGCGGACGACGGAGTGCCTGCTGCCCAACGTGCAACAGATAGCCCCTGTCTGGAATGACGGTAAGGGGCCGGAAGCGTTCGACGGGCCGATGATGACGCGCTGGATCGTGCCCCGTGACGACACCAGCACGATGCTGCTGGAGCTTCGCCACATCTCAGAGGACGAGGAGAGGGAACCCGCGTGGTGGCTGGACCGGAACCAGATGCTACCCGCCCAGCTTCCGGAGTCTGACATCCTTCGCGAGCAACAGCTGCAACCCAGCGACTACGAGGCCCAGGTCAGCCAGCGCCCCATCGCAGTTCACGGATTGGAGCACCTGGGGGCGACCGACCGGGGGGTCACGATGTTCCGGCGCCAGATACGGAAGGGTATCAGAGCGGTGCAGGCTGGCGAGGGGCCCGGCCCCCAAGGCAAGGACGAGAACGACCGCATCTCCACGTTCTGTATCGACACGGCGGTGCCGTTGCCGGTGGCTGCTACGCCCGAAGAGGACACCAAGCAGGTGCGTGAGCTCGGACGTCGCATGGCAGCGGAATACATCAACGACCCGCCTCACAAATAACAGCCCCGCCTCGCAGGCTTCGTTACAACGGCCCGGGTCTCTCTTCCCGGGTCGTTCTTGTTGCTTGAAACAACATCCCCCCGCCAGCCGTGGGCGTTGTAGTTCCAACTTCTGAGCCAACGCCACCACGCAGGGCAACGCCCGCCCCGGCTCCTACGGCGACACCGGGGACCCAGACGTCAAAGCCCTCGGGTTACGTCAGTGTTGGATAGATGGGTAGAGGGACCTGAGCTTGATGCGGGCATCCTCGGTGGTGAAGCGCCAGTCCACCCGATATCCCTGCCGATTCCGCCAATTGTGCCATGCCCCGGTTTCCTGCTCCAGGATTTCACGGCTGGGGATCCGGCGGTCCAGGCACTGCCCGGACAGCACCTCCAGTTCTATCTCCGCCATATTCAACCAACTGCCGTGCTTGGGCGTGTAGTGTATCTCCAGCCGTTCGGCGATGTGCGCCGCGCTTCGGCAGGTTCAAACTCCTCGTACAGCGAGGACGGGTGGTGGGTGTTCAAGTTGTCCATCACCAGCACAATACGGTCCTTGTGCGGGTAGTCCTCTTCCACCAGTTGCTTGACCACCTAGGCCCAATCGGCTTACGTGCGCCGGTCCGTCACTTCCACCCGGCACCACCCTTCCAGCAGAGCGAACGACGTGAAAAGGTTGCTCACACCGTTGCGCTCGTATTCATAATCGTAGGAGCCCGCCGCCCCAGGCCGGGCCGGACGCGGCCGACGCGTCTCTTTCACCTGTTGCTTGCTGGTCTCGTCCAGACAGACAAGAGCTTCGTTGTCCCCATACCGACGCTGACAGACTTCCAGCACATCTTCCATGGCACAGACGAACCCGGCGCTGCCTTGCGGAGGAATATAACAGCATTCCTTCAGCCAAGGCTTGAGTTCGTTTTTTTGAGCGTCTGGCGCACCGTTTCAGTGCTGATGCTTTCCTCTGTTTCGCATTCGAACAGCCGGTGGGCCAACAGTTTTAGCGTCCAACCGGCCCGGCCTTCCTGCGGTTCTCCGCAGGCCAGGGCAATCAGGTGGGCTTCCCCTTGACCGTCCAGTCGCTTCGGACGACGATTAAGCTGCCGCTTTCGTCCCAGCGCCGCCTCAATCCCTTCCTCCACGCAACGGCGGCGCACCCGCTCCACCGTCGCCCGGCCAATCTGCAGAACCCGGGCAATGTCTTTAGTTCCTGCCGTTCCTCCGCACTCAGCTTGACCCGGTACTTTCAGCCTGAAAATTTAGGGCAGTTTGGTTGAGAGCCCACACGGTGGCCTTAGCTGGACGTTACAATTTCCAAGACTAGCCAACACTCCGAGCGTCCATCTGCGGCTATAGTATTAGTAGGAATTCTGGGGCGTCTGTTCCTTCGGGGGCGCACTGGGCCGCCAATGGCGGCTTTATGGAGGTCCCCCTCAGGCCCCAGAGATTCTGACAAATGAAGCAATCGACGCCCTTCAACGGAAGACCAGCTTCCCGGACATCACCAGGTTTCACGAGCTTGTGACTTCTCCCTACTTTGCTGATTCGAACGGGTATGCAGAGTCGCGCAACGTTCCAATCTCGGCAATTGGGAAGTTGCCTCCTCGCTTCATACGCCCTCCTTATGCCTCCGTTCTCTCCATATGCGAGTATAGTAGAGAAGGCTGGCTGGAGCCGGGCCCAATGTCGATAGCTCGGGTCGGGTGGTTGCGGAGGCGGATTCGAAGCGCCGACCATCAGGCCGTGATCTTGGCGAATTGACTACTCCTCAGTCTTGACTCTCCAGTTCAGTTTTGGAGGTTTCCAGCAAGTTGCTCTCTACCTTAGGGTCGTTACTGTTGTCCCCGAGGTTCCTTCTGCCACTCCTGGTGGCCGCAGGCGGAGCGTACGTCGCATTCTTCGGGTTCCCCCTGAACCTGGGGGAGGCTTGGAGGCTGGTTCTTTCTGCCGATCCCGTCCTTCTGGGCTTAGCCGTCCTGGTTCACTATGCCTGCTACTTCCTCCGGGGAGCCCGCTGGCGGGTGCTGATGGGTGGTTCCCCTGTGCCGGTACCGGGCTTCCTATACTGCGGGCAGCTGGTCCTGCTGGGGTGGTTTGTGAACTCCATAGGCTGGATCAGGCTCGGGGATCCCTTCCGGGCCAACCTGTGCCGACAGGAGTGGGGAGCGTCCTTTTCCTGGGTGATGGGGACCATCGTCGCGGAGCGTCTTCTGGACGGGTTATTGGTAAGTCTGTTCCTGCTCTCGGCAGGGCTGCTGCTCCTAGTGTCCGGTCAATGGGACGTGGGAGCGGGAGCGCTGGGACTTTCGCTGATCATGCTCCTCGCGCTTGGTCTGGCATTCCTGCTGCTGCCCTTGGGAAGGGGGATTGTGGAGCGTTTTCTGCCCACTAAGGGCTTTTCTGAATTCCTCCTGTCCACTCTCCTGCGGTTCCGTTCCGGCTTTGCTGGGGGCCGCCGTCGTTTTCCGTTGACCGCCCTGCTTGGCGTGCTCGCTTGGTCTGCGGAGGTCGGTCGCCTGTATCTGGTGTGCCAGGCCCTGGGGCTGGATGTTGGGCTGTTCGCGGCGGCGGTGCTCTCCCTTGGGGGCTCACTTCTGTCCCTCTTCCCAACGCCGGGCGGCATCGGGGCGGTGGAGGCCGGGATGGCAGGGTTGGCGGTGCGCATATCTCCCGTGGGGCTGCCGGGGGCTGCCGCGATGGTGTTGCTTGACCGAGCCATCACCATGCTCAGCGTGGTCCTGACCGGCCTTGCGCTGATGGGTGTACGTGCGGTTTTTCCAAGGGCGTTCAAGCCCCGGTTACCAGAGTCGGCCGGATCCGTTGCCTGAGAGTTCTCCGTTCTTTTGGGTGTATTGCTCTTGGAGAGGGAGGATGTCAATGGAGTCGACAAAACAAGCCACCGTGACGGATTGGCCGTGTACCACTGGCCTGAGAATGTCAGCAGTAAATCCGTCGGAGTGGCGACGTTACGGGATTAGGAAGAGAGATCGTTGACGGTGCGCTACGCGCCGTACGGTTAGTCTGAGGGCTGGGAATCGGTGTTTTCCCGGTTGCGTTTGAGCCTGTAGCCCTCGCCGTTCATCTTTGCGGGAGTGCTCCAAAACCAATCGCAATAGTAGATAGCGCACAATAAGTTCGGCAAAGGATTTTTGAGCGGGTTTCTGCTTCTGCAGGTTAGGGCTTGGTGGTTGGGGCGTTATCGGAAGAGCCGGTGCTCGGTGGATGGAGCGCGGGATTTGGACGGCTCTCGCCGGTTGGACTTATTGCAGAGGAAGAAGTTGTGGGCCTTGGCCATGATGGCCGAGGCCCACCCGCTGGAGTAAGCGCTGGTATCAACCGTCAGGTCGAACTGCCTGCTTTGGAGTTTGAGATGAGTTCGTCGGCGGTGTCGATAGCCGCGGCTAGCTTATTGAGGACTACGGTCGTCCGGTTGGTTTCCTCGTTCACGGCGGCTTCCTGCCTGTTCGACTCGGTCTGCAGCTCAGCGGCGGCGGTCGTTACGTCCCTGGAGCGCTCGCCTATGTTCTTGAGTTCCTCCCGGTTTCCTTGGGCGTTCTGGATGGCGCTGGTAGCCTCCTGGAGGGCCTCTGCCACCTTGGCGCAATGGGCCCCCCAAGGTGGACCGCATCGTCGATATGCTGGACAGCCGTGAATCGTTGGCTGACTTGGCATCCACAGCCGACGAAGCCAGTTCGTCAATGGCCGGTGAGATCTCGGGCAGGATGGACTCCAGCCTGTTTCTGTGTTGCTGCATTTCTGACTCTCTCTGTCCGATGGCCTCGGCGGCCTGCTCTATGGATTCGAGACGCTCTCGCTCCCGTTGTCTCGATCTGAAAAAGTCCACGGTTAGGAATTGGGCCGCCTCCAGAGCACTGAAGCCGGTGACGCCAAATGCAACCGCTCCGGGGCCCGACAGGCTGCTCATGGCGCCGCGGGTGGAGGATGAGCCCAGGGACCCGAAAGTTACCCAGGTGATAGCACGGCTTCCTTGGGCTTTCGCCATGCCCGAACCCGCACCGGCACCGGTGCGGGCGTCTTCCTGCTGTGGGTACCACCCCACCTGAAGGACGCCCTCCGCAACAACGCGCAGCGCCCCGGTATCTATGACCATTTGGCGGGCCCGCTGGGCCTCCCTCCACAGATCTTCCAGCCTCCCTGCGGCCTCGTCCACGAACTCCTTGTACGCTGCGTAGGTCTCCTCGTGGCGGCCGCACCTTTCTATGTACTTTTCCCTGGCCTCCTTGGCCCTGGCGGTCTCCACCCCTCCCATCGTCAGTGCTGAGCCAATGTTCCTGAACATCGTCATGTCATCGCTCCGAGGTAACCGCACTGTTGGTAATTCCGTCATATGACATAAGGCAGTATACGAGGACAGAGACTGGAAGTGTATCTCTCCGCCGGTTGTGGCCTTCCCAGTGGCTATGCCAGTTTATATGTTAGTCAGATCACCCCATGACGGGCTCATCGCCGTGGGGCGAAAGCCGGCGCTTCGGAGTGAACTAAATTCCAGGACATCGAACGACTAAGAAAAGAACGAAGGCCTCTCCGCAACGGTTTGAAAGTCACCGCCATTCAGAATCTGATACTCCGGCTTTGCCGGAGATCGGAGTTCAAGCATTGATCCATTTAACGCTTCACAAGCCACCGTCGGCGTGGCCGGACTCACACGGTCTCCACGCCCTATACCGGGAAGCTCAAACGCGGTCTTTTCCAAGTTAAGTGTTGCGTTGAGGTCCCTCTGATTGTGCGCCCCGCGGATCGGGCCGAGGTAGACGCCCAGACGCGTGGGATGCTGGACTTCGCCGCCAAGCTTACCCGCGCCCCTGCCGCAATGAGCAGGCTGGACGTCCAAAAGCTGCGCGACCTCGGCCTCACCGACGAGCAGATACTGTCCATTGTGCTGATCACCTGCAACTTCAACTTCATGACACGGCTGGCAGACAGCCTGGTGGTGGAGCCGCCCCCAGGGCGCCGAGATTCCCACTCGCAGTGGATGAGCTAGGAGGCCAAGGGCCAGTCGTGGTTGATGACGCCCAGGATTTGGGGGGCCTGGCTCCCTGACGAAAAGAGAGGCCGCGTGGAAGTGAATCCGCGCGGCCTCAGTTCGTCCAGCGGATATTCCTATCGCTTCTCTATCTGCCCGCCTTGATGAACTCGGCGATTCGCTCGCCGATCATCATGGTGGTGACGTTGGTGTTGGCGCGGATGCAGTCGGGCATGATGGAGGCGTCGGCCACCCGCAGGCCCTCGAGGCCGTGCACCTTGCCGTACTGGCTGACCACGGCAGTGGGATCGTCAGCGGCCCCCATCTTGGCGGTGCAGGAAACGTGCTGCGAGGTGGTTACCTCGCGGAAGAGGTATTCGTCCAGAGCCTCGTCGGTGGCCAGTTCGGCGTCGGTGGGCTCGATGCGCTCCTGGATGATGTCCTTGAAGGCATCGCTCTCGCCCAGCTTGACACAGAGGCGGACCGTCTCCCGCAGCCGCTCAAGGTCGAAGGGGTCCTGGAGGTAGCGGTAGTCCAGGAAGGGCTGCTCCGCTGGGTCAGCGGAGGTGAGGCGCAGCTCTCCCGCCCCTGCCGCAAGCTGGATTCCGCTGGTCAGGCGGATGCCCACGGGCTCCATGCGGTCGCCGCCGCGGTTGATGCGCTCGGTGGCGAAGGACTGCATGGACATCTTCATGTCGTTGCGGAGGTCTGACCCTTCGGCGGTGTACCGGAGGGTAACCTGCATCCGGGGAGACAGGCCGTCCAGCGGGATCTCTGGCTTGGTGCGCCAAGTCACCCACACCAGCGGGTGGTCGCGCAGGTTCTGGCCCACGCCGGGCAGGTCGGCCACCACGGGGATGCCGACCTCCTGCAGGTGAGCGGCCGGGCCGATGCCGGACAGCAGCAGGATGTGGGGCGAGCCGATGGCACCGGAACTGAGGATGATTTCGTTGCCCTCGACCGTGAAGATCTCGCCGCCGCTCTCCACCATGGCGCCCACGGCACGGTTGCCCTCAAACAGTATCTTCTGCACGTGGCAATTGGCGCGGATGGTCAGGTTCAGGCGGTGGCGCGTCTGGTCCAGGTAGCCCAGTGCGGTGCTCATGCGCACGCCGCCGGGGTTGTTGAAGGGCGTTGGCCCAACGCCAGTGGAGTCGGGGTTGTTGTGGTCGGGGCTGTCGGGGAATCCGGCCTCGCGGCAGGCTGCGTAGAACGCATGCTGTGCCGGGTGCCAGGTCTCCGGCTTGAAGCGGTGACACACGATGGGGCCGTCGGTGCCGTGGAAGTCGTCGGAGAAGTCGGTGTCGGTCTCCAGCTTGCGGAAGTAGGGGAGGCAGTCCGTGTACTTCCATTCGTCGTTACCCATCTCGGCCCAGGTGTCGTAGTCCTCGGGCACGCCACGCAGGAAGACCTGGCCGTTGATGGCGCTGGAGCCGCCGGTTACCTTGCCACGGGGCACCATCATCGGCGGGGCGCTCTCGGTGGCCTTGCCGATGAACTGCCAGTTGTGGTCGCTGACCATGATGTCGACTTCGGTGGAATAGCCGAATTTCACTTCCTCGGGCAGTTGCTCGAAGTCGGGGTAGTCAGGGCCGGCCTCCAGCAGCAGCACCGAGACGTTGGGGTCTTCGGTCAACCGGGTGGCGATGATGGAGCCAGCGGAGCCGGCCCCGATGACGATGTAGTCATATTTCATGCGGGACACCTCGTTGTCTACTGATTTGCGCTGCGCTGTCGTGGTAAAGCGGGGAGGGTGAGGGCAGCGCAATTACGGGGTTCACCCTCACCCGAGCCCTCTCCCAGAGGGAGATGGAACGACAGAAGCTAGATCAGAGCGTCCGGGGTCTGGATGCCGTCGAGGTCGGCGTCGGTGGCCGGGTTGTCGAGGGTCATGCCGAGGTCGGTGGTCATGTAGTGGTAGACCTGCTTCAGGTGATGGGTGCTGTGGCTGAGAACGATGTTGAGCAGCTCCAGCACGGTTACCTCGCCGCCGTAGTGGGCGGGCACCTCGCGCTCGAATCCCTCGGTGTTGCCACTGTCCAGGAAGGCAATTATGTCGTCCCGCACCTTGAGGCCGTACTCGGCGATCTGCGGCTCGGTGGTGACGCCCTCGAGCCGCTTGTCCTGGGCCTGCATGTCATCCCAGCTCATGCTGCCGACTTCGTGCGACAGGTAGGCGATCTCGGGGAAGGCGAGGATGTGCAGCACGGTGTCGCGGAGGCTCCAGGGACGCCACGGCACGATGGTGTCCAGCTGCTCCTGGCTGAACTGGTTGTTGGCCCGCACCGTAGCGCTCAAGATGGCGCCGTACTTCTCGGCCAACCAGGCGGTCTTGCCCGACAGGTCGACGGACACATCCAGCTTCAGGGCCGGAATCAGCTTCTTGGGGTAGTAGCCGATGATGACCTCGGTGTCATCAATGATGGTCACCGGCAGCGACTTGATGCCCCGGCCGCGCAGGTGCTCCACGGCGGCGGGTTCACTCAACAGGTCGTGATGTTCGTAATCAATGCCGTTGGACTTGAGGAACTCTTCCAGAGTCCGGCAGGAGAATCAACCAGGCTGGGTATAGACCTGAACGTCCATGGCCATACCGCTTACCTCCATATCAAATGTTGGCGGTATCCTACCACGGGAGGGGGTTGAACGGCAGACGGCCGGCGTTCCGGGCCCCGCGGACGGACGACAGCGGGTTGTGGGCGGATTTACGGTGCCTGAACTGTGATTCGTGTGATTAGAGGATGGATATGATATGCGGGTTGTTGGTCAGTGGTGGCGGCTTGCGGGGATTGAGCGAGGATGACGATTGGGGGATAGGTTGATGGTGTAGCGGCGAAAAGACGGCTGGAGTGCGACGCGGAAGGATTTTTCGCTATCGCGTACCCGTGGGGGAAGGCTGCCGCTCGTCGGCCGTAGCTCTACCAGAATTGCCGAATATGCGATAATGCCTTTTGCCAGCAGACTGGCTATGGGAGGACAGTTATGGCTTCATTTTGGGAAACGATTGTGGTGGATGGCGAGGACATGCATGTCTACGCCAGTGTGCCCAGCGGGATGGGCGGCGGGCCGTTCCCCGCAGTGATAGTCAGCCAGCACGGGGGTGGCGTAGACCAGTTCATCCGGGATATGGCTGACGCTCTGGCCCAGGCCGGGTTCGCCGCGGTTGCTCCAAACCTGTTTCACCGGTATAGCGAAGAGCAATTGAGCGACCGCGCGGGGCGCGTCCGGCATCTCAGCGATCCTGAGATCGTCGCCGACGTCAATGCCACGGTTGACTGGTTGAGGGCGCACCCAGCCATTCAGGGTGACAAGATCGGGATAACGGGTTTCTGCATGGGCGGGCGTGTTGCGTGGCTGGGGACAGCGTCCAACGAGCACATCAAAGCCTGCGTACCCTACTACGGGGGCAACATTTTCGTGACTTGGGGAGCCGGGGAAAAGACGCCGTTCCAACTGGCCTCGGGCATCAAGTGCCCGGTGCTTTTCCATTTTGGAGAGATCGACGAGAATCCATCACAGGCGGACAAGGACCGCCTGGACGGCGAGCTGACTCGACTGGGAGTGGTCCACGAGTTTCATACCTATCCTGGCGCCGACCACGCCTTCATGGACTACACCGGGCTTCGGCACCAGCAGCAGGCATCGGAGGCGTCCTGGCCGCGGACGGTCGAGTTTTTCACCAAAAATCTTATGGGATAGAGTTTCTCCACCAAACCTGAAGAAAAACCGGTAAGCACCAATAGAACCAGAGGAGAAAGCGATGAAGTACGACTACGTCATACTCGGGGCCGGGTCGGCAGGGTGCACGCTGGCCAGCCGGCTGTCAGAAGACCCCTCAAAGAGCGTGCTGCTACTGGAGGCCGGGCCTGACTACCCGGAATTTGAGACCTATCCCGACGACCTGAAGTTCGGTTACGACCAGACGGCTTCGGCTATAGACGCGCCGCACAACTGGTCTTTCCAGGGCAACACCACGCCATTGCAGACCGAGCCGATGCCGGTGCCACGCGGCCGGGTGGTCGGCGGCTCCAGCGCAATCAATGGCCAGGTGCTGCTGCGCGGCGTGCCCGAGGACTACGACGCGTGGGCCGCTCTGGGCAACGACCAGTGGGGCTTCACCAGCGTCCTGCCCTACCTGCGGAAGCTGGAAAGCGACATGGACTTCGGAGCGGACGACTTCCACAACGACGACGGCTTCATCCCGGTGCGCCGCTTCGCCCGGGAGACCTGGCTGCCGGCGCAGCAGGCCTTCTACAATGCCGCCCGGACCGCAGGATTCCCCGATGACCCCGACATGAACCACCCGGAGTCGGGCGGCGTCGGGCCGATCCCCATGAACAACCCCAACGGCGTGCGCATGAGCACATCGCTGACCTTCCTCGGCGCCGCCCGGCATCGCCTGAACCTGACGGTGAAGGCCAACGTCATCGTTCACCGCGTGCTGTTCGACGGCAAGAAGGCCGTTGGCGCCCAAGTGGAGAGCAGCGATGAAACGTTCACTGTGGAGGGCGAAGAGATCATCCTGTGCTCCGGGGCCATTGCCTCTCCGCAAATTCTGATGCTATCCGGAGTCGGCCCTGCAGCCACGCTGGAAAAGTTAGGTATTCCCACAGTGCAGGACACCCCGGGCGTGGGACAGAACCTGCGCGACCATCCCAATATTCGGGTGCCGATCGAGGTTAAGGAAGACTTCCCCCTGAACCCGCAGGACCCGCGCACCCAGGTGGCGCTGCGCTACACGGCCACGGGTTCGGAGCTGCGGAACGATATTCAGATCATGGCGTCGTCCTTCTCGTCGCCAATCTCGGGCGACCCGCTGGAGGCCGAGGGAATCCGGTTCACCTGCATCCTGGAGCTGGCCTACGGCAACGGGCACCTGACCATCACGTCGGCGGACCCCAACGTGCAGCCGGAGCTGAACTACAACTACTTCGCTGACGACCCGCGCGACCTGGCACGGATGCGCGAGGCGGTGCGCCTGTGCGTGGGGTTTGTGGATCACCCCGACTACACAGACATCGTCAAAGAAATTATCGAGCCTACTCCTGCCGACCTGGAGTCGGACGAATCGCTTAACAACTGGCTACTGCGCACGGTCTCCACCTCGCAGCACATCTCAGGAACCTGCAAGATGGGGCCGGACAATGACCCGATGGCGGTCGTCGACCAGCAGTGCAGGGTGAAGGGGCTGGAGAACCTGCGAGTCATCGACGCATCGGTGATGCCCGACTGCATCCGCGCAAACACCAACTGCACCACCATCATGATCGCCGAGCGGCTGTCGGATATCATAAAGGGCGGATAAAACCGGCGGTGACCGGGCAGTATTTCGCCGTAGTATGGTGACGACGGCACCGTATTACGAAATCCGTTCTGTCGAATGACCCCCTCCTTTGCTAAAGTGGAAAGGAGGGGGTTTTCATGTCTCCCATTCTTAGGTCCCCTCTGGAGGTGGCGTAGATGAGCGCAGTGGCTTCAAACCTGCCTGGGAAGCTGCCTCCCGGGCCGCGCGGCCTTCCCGTGTTCGGCTCGCTGCTGGAGATCCGAAACGACACGCACCTGAACATCCATCGGTTGGTCAAGCGGTACGGGGACATCTGCCTGCTGCGCTTCGGCAGCGTGCCCACCGTGATCATCAGCGACGCTGACCTGCTGCACGAGGCGTTCGGCAAGGCCGAGCTGGCTGACCGATGGGTCAGCGAAATCATGGACACGCTCAGCGGGCAGAAGGACCTGGTGCTGGCACCCTACGGAGACCACTGGCGGCAGATGCAGCGCTTCGCCAACCGGGAGCTGCTGAGCCAGCGCAACGTGGACAACGTGCGTGAGCGACACATCGAGATCGTGGTCGACGGCCTGGTCAGCCGGATGGCGGAAATGGGCGACGCGGGTGAACTGGTGTCACCTTCGGTGATGACGGCCCGCAGCAACTCCAACCTGATGTTCCGGTCCATATTCGGCCAGCCTGAGGGCGCAACAGAGGAGTTAATACAGCAGCGAGAGACCCTGTTGGACTACATCAGCTGGATTTTCAGCAGCGCCACGGCGACCAACCTGGCAGATTACATTCCGTGGCTGCGATTCCTGCCCAGCAACGCCCTGAAGGAGGCAACGCGGCAGGCGGAGATAGGCGGAGCCATCATCCGCGGACTGGTGGAAGACGCCCGCAACAAGCCCGGCCTCGACCTGTCGGCTCCCACCTGCCTCGTGGAGGTAATGTTGGCGAGAGAAGAGTCCGGCGAAATCACCAGCGACATGACCTGTGACCTGTGCATGGACATGATCATTGCCGGCACAGACACCTCGGCGCAGACGGTCAACTGGTTCTTGCTGCTGATGGCAAACCGCCCGGAGATCCAGGCCAGGGTGCACGAGTAGCTGGACCGCGTCATTGGTCGCCCTTCTTCAGGCTCAGGACATGCGGCATTGCCAACGGTGGACGACCGGACGCGGCTGCCGTACGTATTCGCCTGCCTGGCAGAGTCAATGCGCTACCGCACCATTGGCCCGCTGGGACTGCCGCACAAGGCATCCGAGGACTCGGAAATCGGCGGGTATCTCATCCCTGCGGGGACGCAGGTGCTGGGCAACATCTACTCCATCCACCATGACCCGCGCTACTGGGACTCGCCGGACGAGTTCATCCCGGAGCGTTTCATGCCACGGGAAGACGGTTCGATGTCTCCAGCGTTAACGAGTCCGGCCTACCTGCCCTTCGGCACCGGCCACCGTCGCTGCCCCGGCCGGCGCTTCGCCGAGACCACGGTCTGGCTGCACATCACGCGGATGCTGCACCGGTTGCGACTCGAGACGCCCGAAGGCGCCCCGCTGTCTGAGGACGAGGTGTTCGGACTGGCCATCTCGCCCAAGCCGTACTCGCTGCGGGTGGAGAGGCGGTGGTGATTCAAGCTCGATATGCTTTTTCCCGAGGACACTAATGCGTCGGAATTGGGTAATCGCCCCTTTTGGATTCAATGATTACGGTTTTGAGCAAGTCTGGAATTACGATCGCAACAACAATGTGATAGCGATTGGGTGGGACTTGGGAGACCTTTCTGGATTGTCTGCTGCCGAAATTGAGCAACGGTATTTTCAGAAATATCCAGGGGAGCCTACAAAGCAGAATCTCAACCAGGTACTTAGGTTTTGGAATGAAATTCAGGTAGGGGACCGCGTCATTGCTCGTGGCGGACGCATGAAGCTAATTTGTGTTGGTGTTGTTACGGACCCACCCTTTTATAGTACTCAAATGGGAGCGGAACGGACTGGTGGGCTCGACATAGATCCGTTTAATACCTTTCTTCCAGTGAAGTGGGGAGGCGGTGAACGGGAGTTTCAAAGCCAAGAGTTCGGTATGCTTACCGAATACGAGTTGGGAGACGACCGATTTGAGGAATTGGTTGCGGGGAAAACTAACTCAAATACCAAAGAAATAGGCTTTGACGACTCACAGGAAGAAGACAAGCAGTACGGCAAACAAACCAGCATCTTAGTCGCCCTCGCGAAAGACCTATACCTGCCCCGCGACTTCCTTGAGAACATTCACACCCTGCTAGTATTACAACGACAGTTCAAGGCGGGATAGTCCGAGATGCGCGCAAAGCAGACCGGCGCTTGGCGTGGGAGCGACTGGCTCGCTCGTTACTACACTGCGTCTGCTTCAGCCACAGTAGCAACTCCTCCGGCCCGAACCACTCCCGGGGCAGCATCTCCCGCACCACCCGGTAGACCTGAGGACGGGTGATCCGGGGCATCTTTTTCCCCCCAAGCCTGTTGTAGGCTCAGCAGGAAGGCTCCGCCCAGCAGGCACAGGGCCACGTGATGATGCCAGCCCGCCCAGGTGCGGGTCTCATATTCGTCCAGCCCCACGTCCCCCTTTCCCGTCTCAAACTCCGTTTCTATGCGCCACCTGGAACCGCCCACGTATGCCAGGGTCTCCAACGGCGTATCCTCCGGAGCATTGGAAAGGTAGTAGCGGGGCTCGCTGCCGTCCAGGTTCCGGCGGTAGACGGCCCAGTGGATTTCTCCGGGCTTCCTTTTGCTGCTGGGCCGCACCCGCTGGGCGCTGAATGTATAGCTCCTCGGCCCCTGGCTCCCCTGGGCCACCGTGATCTCCTGCCAGGCATCCTCCGGCAATTCGCCACTGCGCTCCCCCATCGTGCGCCGCTGTCCGGCCACCAGCCTGGGCTTGGGAGGCCCACCCCGTCCCCGGTAGACCGGAGTGGTCCACTCGGGCTCCACCGGCCACACTGTAAAGGCCTCTGGAACGTCCAGGACGTAGTGCATTCCCAAGGTCGCCAACCCGTTGCGGAAGGACGGCGACACGCCGAAGGCGTCGTCTGCCGCGACCCATCCGGCCCTCAGATGGCCCAACTCTACTGTCCGCTCCAGCATCTCCAAAGCCAGTCCCGTCTTCGACCGGTAGCTCCGTCGCTCCCCCGGAATCCCAGCCGCAGCACAACGGTCCTCGTCCGAGGTCCAGCTCTCCGGCAGATAAAGGCGCTTGTCCACCAGGGACCGGCCCAACGGGCTTACGTAGGCCAAGAACATCCCCGCCTGGCAGTTGGCCTTGCCCAGCCGGCCGCAGTACTGCCGGGCCACTCCCGCCGACTTCCTACCCTGCTTGGGAAAGTCGCTGCCGTCCAGGACCTACACCCCCTCAGGATGCTCCAGCCGGGTTCCCAGGTACTCCTGCAGCCGCCCTATAACCGCCTCATCGTCCCAGGGAGAGTCGGTGAGAAACCGCTGCATCCCCCGGGCGGACTCAGGAACCGTCTCCGATAGATTCTCGGCGTTGCGCCGCTCCCCGGATTGCACCAGCAGGGCTTGCAGATAATGGCCGCTGCGCTCCCGCGTCTCCCGGCGGCCAAACAGCCCAGCGAAGTAAGCGTGAAACCCCTGAAAGTCCTGATATATCTGCTCGAAAGCTGCCGCATCCACTTCCCTACCTCACCCGACCAAACCTTCCCCAACCTCCCAGTGATCTTATCACGCCAACTGTCGTTGTAATACTAGAGGACAAGAAGCAGATCATCTTCCAAGGGCCGCCGGGGACGGGCAAGACGTATGTGGCGCAGGCATTGGCGGAGAGCTTGGCCGGAGAGAAGGACCGGGTAACTCTGGTGCAGTTCCAACCCTCATACTCCTATGAAGATTTCGTACAGGGATATCGTCCAACTCTTGAAGACGGAAAGGCCGGGTTCAAGCTGAAGGGCGGGCCTTTGCTGCGGGCGGCGGGGGCTGCTGCTGCGGACCAATCAGGGGCCAAGCACTTCCTCGTAATAGATGAGATCAACCGGGGTAATCTGGCCAAGGTGTTCGGGGAGTTGTACTTCCTGCTGGAATACCGAGGAAAAGAGATTAACCTTCAGTATTCAGACAATCCCTTCTCCCTCCCTCCCAATCTCTACATCATTGGTACCATGAGCACCGCAGACCGCTCCATCGCGCTGGTAGACCTGGCCATGCGGCGGCGTTTCTATTTCGTGGAGTTCCATCCTGAAAAATGGCCCATCAAGGGGCTGCTACGCCGATATCTGGAGACGAATTCTCCGGGCATGGGGTGGGTAGCCAATCTGATTGACCGGGCCAACGACCAGTTACAGGACGTCCGCCACGCCGCTGTCGGACCTAGTTACTTCATGAAGCCCGGTCTGGACGATGAAGACGTCAAGCACATCTGGGAGTATGGCGTGCTTCCGTACATAGAGGAGCGCCTGTTAGGGCAGGGCGACCATCGGATACAAGACTTCGCCCTGGAAAAGCTGCGCGGAGGGGCCGGTCCCGGCAGCGCCAGCAATGACGATGGGAACGTCGCGATTCCCGTAGATGACGAATTCCTCACTAGCAATGCGTGAGATAAATTTGCGAGAGTATCAGCGGAGCGAGGCATTCCTGCTTTCCGCTGATGAACGCGACTTCCTACGTAACAATTCTTTGTCGGTCACCATCGAGCCCGCCCCCGGCGCCGACATGGAATATCATCTAACGCCTGGGGCCACCGTAGGCGCCGTTGAGATTGGTGGCCTGTCGGTGCTTATCGAGCCGAAGATTGGCATTCCCAAATTGCTGTCGCTGGCCTGTTATGCAATCGGCCGGATCAAGTTTCAGGAGGAGGACTTCGCCTTTCCCGAAAAGTATGCCCTTCCGGATGCTCTGGCGTTAGCACTGGCATTCCATGCCCGCCGTGCTTTCTCCAGTGGCCTGCTGCACGGCTACCTCTCTGAGGAAGAGGCCCTGCAAACCGTGCGGGGGCGCATCAGGTTTGATGAGCAACTCCGGCGTAGGTTCGACCGCCCCCTACCCGTTGAGGTGCAATATGACGAGTTCACCGCCGACATCCTTGCCAACCGACTGGTGAAAGCGGCGGCGAACCGGCTGGGGCAGATGCGCCTGCGGTCGCGGGAGGCGCGGCGCGATCTGGGGTGGGTTGCGGGCATGCTCGACGATGTTTCTCTTCTGGAATTCCAGCCAGGTAACGTTCCGACGGTCGCCTTTGACCGACTGAACGAACATTACCGGCGAGTGGTGGAACTGTCACGACTCATCCTGCGCCACGGCGCTTTCGAGTCAGGCCGTGGCACAGTGCGGGCGTCCGGGTTTCTGATGAACATGAATGTCGTGTTCCAAGAGTTTGTGACGCAAGCGGTACGAGAAGCATTGGGAGTCTCCGAGCGCACTTTCCGCTCAGACAAGAACCTTGGCGACAAGCACACGAAGCTGGATCAGCAGGGGCAAGTCAAGCTCGAACCCGATCTTACGTGGTGGGAAGGCGACACTTGCATATTTGTTGGCGACGCCAAATACAAGAAAGTGACAGGCGAAAGTGTCCCTAACGCCGATCTATATCAGATGCTCGCCTACTCCATTGCCCTTGACCTGCCCGGGGGCCTGCTGATTTACGCGAAAGGGGAGTCGGAAGCGACGACACATACTGTCCGACATAGCTGCAAGCAGTTGGAGACGATTTCCCTCGACCTGTCCGGCAACCTGGACGAGATACTCGACAGTGTCAGGGAAATGGCCGGTAAGATATTGGCATTGCGCGATAAGGCGCGCGGTCGACGGGTAGCTGGGGAGTCGGCCGCTGCTGCTTAGCTTTCGGGCATCCTTGACGTTAAAAGGCTAACCCAGTTGCTCAAGGGCACGGCGGTCGAGCATCATCTTGACGGGGCTGATGGGGCGGAAGGTGCGGGACATGCGCACATCGCCAGCGAGGCTCAGCAGGGTGTAGGCGTCGTAGGGCTCCATGCCCTTCTCGCGCACCAGGAAGTCGACCATGCTGCGGACGGCGCCCTTCATGGCCGGGCCGAGTTCCTCGCCGTAGTAGAGCACCACGAAGTAGTCGGGAGTCATGGCCTGGGGGCACTCGATGCCCATGCCCTTCTCGACGGTGACGCGGACGTGGCTGTCGGCGGCGCACTCGGCGCCGGTGCCGCCAACCGCGCCGTCACCGACCACTGCGTGGCAGTCTCCCATGGCCAGCATCCCGCCCTCAACGAACACGGGCAGGTACAGCGTGCTGCCCTCGACCAACTCCTTGATGTCGATGTCGCCACCGTACGGGCCGCTGTCGCTGGCCGTCTGCTGCGGGTATGTGGGAGTGGTGGCTACGAGTCCCATCGACGGATTAAGCGGCAGCTTGATGCCGCTGGGCAGGACGACGTGGCCGTCCTCGATGGTCATCACCGTGGGGTAGGCGCGGTCGAATTCCTGCTCCAGGAAGCCCCGGCCCGGGGACACCATGTGGGCCGCGCCCTCGGCGGCGCGGGGAGTTACGCTGATGAAGTCCACCCGCAGGGCGTCGCCGGGTTCCGCGCCGTTGACGTAGATGGGGCCGATGGCGGGGCCCTTGAGCTGCTTCTCATCCAGCGCGCTGGGGTCGCGGAGGCCCTCGAAGGCATCCCAAGTCTCGACGATCAGTTCCTCGCCTGAATCTATGGTGATGGCCGGTGGATTGGCGGGGTCCAGAACGTAGATCTTGTGGTCGCGGGTGAGCCGTTGCATGGCGGCCTCCTCCATTTGCTCGGGAAGATTCGACCCTAAGTGGCCAACAGCTCCAAGCGATAACTGACGCCCTCTTCAGGGTCGAGGTCGACGACGCAGACAGCACCCTGATCAGGGGCGCCGATGGGGCCATAGGGGCAGCCGGAATAGACGGCGGTGGTGTCGGCGCGGGAGACATCGACGTGGCGGTCCCAGTGGCCCAGCGCCAAGTAGTGGCATTCCGACGCGGCGACGTCCTCGGGGTAGATCGGCGAGGAACGCTGATCGCGATCGTCCTCGAAATGGAAGTGGCCGTGGGCCATAGCCACCAGCCACTGTCCCTCTGTCGGTGCGGGCATGCCGTCCAGCGGGCGGAAATCGGGCGTGTGCGACAGCATCGCCCGCCCCCACAGCTCAAGGTCGAGCTCGGGAAACGAAATTGTTTCCCCGGCGGGGTCCTGAATGACACGAAGGTTCGCGGGCGCATCCTCGAAGGGTGGCCTGCGATACACTGACGTCCTGTGAGCCAGGTCGTGGTTGCCGGGCAGCACAACTACAGGGGTATCCAGCCGGGCCATCTGCTCTACGAACCGCTCCACCGCTTCATCGGAAACGCGCTCGTTGTCGAATACGTCGCCGGCCAGCAGCAGAGCGTCGCCCTCAAGCCGTTCGACCGCATCCACCACTGACGCCAGGACCTCCTCGGAACGGGGATGACCTGCCGGATCACCGAGATGCGTGTCGGAGGTGTGGATCAGACGGAGTCTGCGAGCTGGATTGGTCGAGTTTCTTTGACTCAATATAGTCTGCACCCTTATTATGGTTTTACCTTATTGAGGCCTGAAAACCGAATGAACATTACCTTGAGTATCGACGACGAGATCGTCAAGAAGGTGCGCAAAATCGCCGTCGACAAGAATACCACGCTAACGGCTATGGTGCGGGAATATCTGACCTCGGTGGCCAACTCCGACGCTGCTGCGCGCAAGGAAGCCGCCGACAAGCTGAGGGAAAACATCAACCAACTCAAGCGCCCTATGGGACCCCGGAATTGGACGAGAGAAGACCTCTACGACCGACCATATGCTTATACAAAACGCGACTGAGCGTTTCTTCATAGACTCCAATGTCCTAGCAGCCCGTCTGAGGATTGACCGACTGGCGGTGTCGGTCAGCCGGGACTACCCTGCGACAACGGTTCTGGCGGGGTGCGGGTAGGCACCTGCGGATTGTCGCTTGAAAATCCCACTGCCCATGGACCGGCGCGTCTCCCTGTCGTTCCCAGTGGCGCCTTTTCCCCTCGCCTTGACGAACATCCCGGCCCCATACCGGAACAGCTTCAGCAGGTTGTGGCCGGCGCAGATGATCAGCCACTCCCGGTTCACCTTAGCCAGACCCCGCAGCAGGAACTGCCGGAAGCCCCGGCCCTGCTTGATCTGCCCGAATACCGGTTCCACCGTCTCCATCCGAAGCGCGTAGCGTTCCCTGCCCCGTTTCGTCCGCAGCTTGCGCCGCATCCGGTCCTTGGCTGACAGCCCCTTCGGTATGCGGCCACGGGGCGCCGGTGGCGGCACCCAGCCGTGGCGGGTCCTCTCCGGCGCGACGAACGGGTCCACTCCCAGGGCGTAGAGTTCCTCCACCGCCTTGGCCGAGTAGTATCCGGCGTCGGCGGAGACTTCCTTTGGGACTGTGCCCACGTTCAGGATGGCCTCCTCAATCATGCTCACGGCCTGATCCTTGTCCGAGGGCTGATCGGTGGCACAGGCCGCCACGATCACCTGATGCTCGCTGTCCACCACCGCCTGGCAGTTGTAGGACTGCTGGAAGTCCCTCCCTCCCGGGCCGGGCATGATCCGGGAGTCCGGGTCGGTGAAGTTCCGCTGCGCCTTGTCATCAGGCACCCCGAGATGATTGCGTCCCTCGGACTCAGCCTGCTCCGCATCCGCCAGGGCCTCGGCCTCCAGCGCCGCCTTGGCCTCCCTTATCTTCCGCAACCGTCCCTCCCGGAAGGCCAGTTCCTCCGGCAACTCATCCCCACGCCTGTCCTTCCCGTACCGGCGGTCCTCCTCCTCGTCCACCTCCTGCGCCTTGCGGAGCAACTCGTCCACCTCGGCCTGCAACCGCGCTTCCTTCTCCTTCATCCGCCCGTAGCTCATCGCCTTGTGCTTTGAGGCATTGGCCCTCACCTTGGTCCCGTCCAGGGCCACGTGCCCCAGCTTTACCAGTCCTGCCTGCTGGCACAACTCCAGCACCTGCAGGAACAACTCCCCCAACGCCTCCAGATGGTCCTTTCGGAAGTCGGAGACGGTGCGGAAGTCCGGCGTGTTGTTCGCCGCCAGCACCCGGAAGGCGATGTCCTCGTGCAGCCGCTGGGCGATGCGCCTCGAGGAGGCCACGCCGTTGCAGTAGCCGTAGAGCAGCACCTTCACCATCATCCTGGGATGGTAGGGCGGGCCGCCCCGCCTCTCCTGCTCGTAGCGGGCGGTGATGTCCGAGAGGTCCAACTGGTCCGCAACGTCGGAGATGAAGTAGGCCAAGTGCTCCGGCGGCAGCCATTCCTGGAGGGCCGCCGGCAGCAGCAACTGCTGGTCCGGGTCGTAGGGAAGGTAGGTCTTGCTTATTGACCGCTCCGATCGTCTGATGCTCCGTACCATCATACCCCCAACGGCTCACCAACCCCGTTTCTCGGACGGGCTGCTAGTCTATATGTACGACACCTCCGAGCCCGAAAAGCAGCCTTTCGCAGAGAAACTTGTCACAAGCCTCATGGAGAACGGGAACGCCGTCGTGTCAGTTCAGGTGCTGGGCGAATTTTTCGCCTCGGTGACGCGCCGAATCCGGAATACCCTCTCCATTGAGGAGGCGGATGCAGCCGTCGGCCTTATTGCCTCATTACCCGTGATCGACATTGACACGACGATGGTACGCAGGGCGATTGCCACGCACAGCAGATATGGAACGAGTTACTGGGACTCCCTGATTATCGCCGCCGCGGAGAGGGCCGGATGCACCAGCATCTTGTCTGAGGACATGAATCCGGGCCAGTCCTACCACGGCATTCTCGCCGTCAATCCCTTTGCGGCCTGAAATCCCTGCCTCAGCACTATCAACGACTGTATACCCGCCCAACTACGCGCCAATCACTCCGCGCTCCCGCAGGTCGGCGATCTGCTCGGGGGTGTAGCCCTGCTCCTCCAGCACCTCTTCGTTGTGCTGGCCCAGGAGCGGCGGCGGGCGGCGGATGGAGGCGGGGGAGTCGGTAAGCTTCAGCGGGGATCCCGGCGTCTTCAGCTCCGGGACGTTGGGGTGCTCCATCTCGGCGATCATGTTACGGGCCAGCACCTGCGGGTTGGTGACGACCTCAGACACCTTGTTGATGGGCCCGCACGGGACGCCAGCGCCGTTAATGACCTTGACCCAGTGCTGCGTGGTGTTGTGCTTGAACTCGTCCATCAGGATACCCACGCATTCCCCTCGATGGGCCACGCGGTCGGTGTTGGTGGCGAATCGCGGGTCCTTCAGCAGGTCCTCTCGGCCAATGGCCCGACAGGTACGCTCCCAGAGGCCCTGGTTGGCGCAGCCGAGAATGAAGTAGCCGTCGGACGACGCGAAACTCTGGTACGGCACCAAGCTGGGGTGTCCGGAGCCCATGCGTTCCGGGTCCTCGCCGGTGCCAAGGTACCGGGTGGCGTGGTAGCTGAGCGCTGCCACCTGCCCGTCCAGAAGCGCGGCCTCGACCCACTGGCCCTTGCCGGTCTGGTCGCGTTGTCGCAGTGCTGTGACGACGGTGCCGTAGGCCATCATCCCGGTGAAGAGATCCACCAGTGAGAAACCCACCCGCTGGGGCAGCCCGTCGGGTTCGCCGGTAAGGTGCATCAGGCCGCTGTATGCCTGGATAATCAGGTCGTAACCCGGCATATCTGCCATGGGGCCGGTGCGCCCGTAGCCGGATATGGAACAGTAGACGATGCCGGGGTTAATGGCGCTGATCTCGTCGTATCCCAGCCCCATGCGCTCCAAGGTCCCGGTGCGGAAGCTCTCGATCATCACATCGGCGTCGGCGGCCATGCTCCGCACAAGCTCCACGCCTTCCGGCTCCTTCAGGTTGACGGTGATGCTGCGCTTGTTGCGGTTGAAGGTGACAAACTGAGTACTTTCGCTGTTCCAGAAAGGAGTCCAATGGCGTATTTCGTCCCCAAGGGAAGGCTCCTCGATCTTCACCACATCCGCGCCCATATCGCCCAGCAGCATGGTGCAGAAGGGGCCCGCGAGGGTCCTCGTCAAGTCTACGACCTTGATGTCATCCAGCGCACCGGCCATGCGTCAGTTCTCCGGAAATTTATGACTTTAAATGCCTTTCACAACCTGCCGATTATAGCACGGGGGCGGAGCAATCCCGGCGATTGACCGGGTAGCCAGGGCAGTGCTAGGTTGAGCCCAAGGCAGAACGGCCAACAGGAGCAGGACAGGGATGAGCAGCAACGACGGCCCAGGGATAGCCGTTCTCGGGGGCATCAATATGGACCTTGTCACCTACTCCGACCGGTTCCCGAGCGACGGGGAAACGGTGGTAGGGCAGCGCTTCCTGACCTACGCCGGCGGCAAGGGGGCGAACCAGGCCGTTGCTGCGGCACGCATGGGCGGGCGAACGTCGATGGTCGGACGAGTAGGCGACGACATGTTCGGGTCGCAGCTGCTGGACGGCCTGCGGGAGGCCGGCGTCAACGTTTCGCGAATCGCCGTATGGCCCGGCGAGACATCGGGCATTGCTGTGATCAGCATTGACGGCTCTGCCCAGAACCGCATCGTGCAAGTGCTGGGAGCCAATGCAACCTGTGGAGATGCGGAGGCCGCCCGTACGATACAGGCGGTATCGAGCGCCTCGGTCCTTATGTTGCAGCTGGAGGTCTCGATGGGGGCGTCGCTGGCTTCCGCCCGGGCGGCTAGCTCCGCGGGTAAGACTGTGATCCTGGACCCGGGCCCTATCAGGAGGGTTCCCGACGAGTTGCTGGAGCTAAGCAGCGTCATTACTCCAAACGAAACCGAGGCGGAAGCTCTCGTGGGCTTTGCCGTCGACGGTCCGGACGCGGCATCCAGGGCGGCTGAAGCCCTGCTGGCGCGAGGCGTGGGAGCAGCCATTGTGAAGCTTGGCTCGCAGGGGGCATACTTCGCTTCGCGAGATTTGGCGGGATTCCAACCGGCTTTCCCCATTACCGCGATGGACACTGTTGCCGCAGGGGACGCCTTCAATGGCGCACTGGCCGTCTGCCTTGCCGAAGGGATGGCGCTGCCGGATGCCGTTCGCGTTGCCTGCGCCGCCGGGGCGCTGGCGGTCACGACCACCGGCGCGCAGGACTCGATGCCAACCCGGGCAGCGGTGGAGGCCCTGCTCAAAGACACCTAGCCGGCTGGACTCAGGTTCGAACCTTCCTGCGCAAATATGCCGCCAGAGGGATGGCGGCGCTGTCTGCAATCCAGAAGGCCAGCAACAAGCCGAACACCCACCAGTAATGCGGCATCCTGATTTCCAGCACGATTCCCAATGCTCCCAACACGGTGAGGGACCCTGCCGTTGCAGCGGAAGCAAGCGCCAAGACCCTGACCACCTGATCACCCAGCCCAGCCCTAGTTGCCAAGCCGGATAAGACCAGCCCCATCGCCAGCAACGTAGTGAGTGCCGCGGCTTTCCAGTAGGCATCGGAGTCCGGCGTTCCCCAAAATCCCAGCATCAGCAGGAACAAGGCCCCTGTAGCCAGCGACTGTGTCGCCGCGCGCAACCATAGGCGCGGGCCTCCGGTCGGAATCCCCGTGGCTGCCAGCATGGTGAGGAAGTAGCCACCCACGAGAAACGCGGTCAGCAACAGCTTGCCCCGCGTCTTGTTATACTCCAGCGTGCCAACCATGAAGGCCACAACGGCCATCACGGCCAGCATCGACACAAACAGTCCAACGATATGGACCTGGGGTCGACCGGCCCATTCGAGCAGCTTCATGCCATTCATTATAGGTTCAGGCAACCGACACGGCGGCCTGCCGATACGGTCATGACCTCAACGTCCGACAAGTACTGTGGTTCCTGTGCCACGCCCCTGGAGCAACGGGAGGTCTTCGGTACAGAGCGCCCCGCATGCCCGGCGTGCGGGCGAGTGGTGTTCTACGATCCCAAGGTCGCCGCAGTGTGCGTGGTCGCCCGGAGCGGCAAGGTGCTGATGATCAAACGTGGCACCGACCTGGGATACGGGCTGTGGAGCCTGCCCGGCGGATTCGTCGACCGCGGGGAGGTGGTGGAATCGGCAGCGGCCCGCGAGGCCTGGGAGGAGACCGGGCTGGAGGTGGCCGTGGACGGGCTGCTGGGTCTTTTCTCCCTGCCGGGCGACCCGGTAATCGTCGCGGCTTTCACTGCACACGAGACCGGAGGCACCCTTGCGCCCGGTCCGGAGGCACTGGAGACCGGGTTTTTCTCGCCCGATGCCCTGCCGGAACTGGCCTTCAGCAGGGACACCGAGATCTTGGCCAGGTGGCAGGCAGGCAGCTAGAGCCCGTCCGCGGCACGGGGTCTCCAGTGAGGTAAACGCTCTATGTTGACGAAGTTGGCCAAATCTGCGCTGGACCTTGTGTTCCCGATTCACTGCACGGGCTGCGGGCGAGAGGGCGGAATCATCTGTGAGGTTTGCGCCGAAGGGCTGGAGGGCCTGTCGCGTCCCTACTGCGGCATCTGCTCCGCACTGGGTGTTGATGGCGTTTGCCAATGGTGTCTCGAGTACCCCAGGGGATTCGACGCGCTTCGGTCCCCTTACAAGTTTGAAGGAGCAGTTCGGGATGCGATACACGCCCTGAAGTACCGTGGCGTCAGAGCTGCTGCAGAAACTCTAGCAGGATTGATGGCCCTATACCTGGAACGCGACCCCGTCTCGGCGGATGTGGTGATTCCGGCTCCTCTTCACCCTCTTCGACTGCGCAGCCGCGGCTACAACCAGTCGGCCTTGCTGGCCCGCTCGGCGGGGAGGGCAGTGGGCCTGCCGATCAGGGAAAACCTGCTGGTTCGAGTCAAGGACACCCGTCCGCAGGTGGCAACCCAGACCCGCGAAGAGAGGCGCCTGAACGTGGCTGGCAGCTTTGTCTGCAAGGCTGAGCTGGATGGCATGTCAGTGTTGCTTATCGACGATGTTGCCACCACCGGAAGTACTCTGTCAGAGTGTGCCTTCGCGCTGAAGGACGCCGGGGCGTCGAGGGTTAGTGCCTTGACACTGGCCCGGGACGCGTGAGGCCGCTTGATCTCTCATTTATTGGAATTGACAAGGTAGGGCGCGTCTGCTGAAATTGTTCCATCACTGGACAGAATGACAAATATGGAGGAGAGCGTTATGGCAGAAAAGACTTTGATCTACGTTGGCGCAGAGGCTGACGGTCTGTATCGCAAGGAAGCCGAGGACACTCGCTGGGAAAAGCTGGCCAAGGGAATGCCACCCTCCCCGCAGGTGCGTGAGATCGTGGTGCATCCCAACGACCCCAAGACCATCTTCGTGGGCACGCAGCGCGGCATCTACCGCTCCAGGGACGGCGGCGACAGCTTCGAGCGCATGAACATGACCGAGGGCCGCATCGTCTGGTCCATCAAGTTCCATCCCCACGACGCCAACATCATGTTCCTGGGCACCGAGGGCTCCGAGGTCTTCAAGAGCACCGACGGTGGAGTGAACTGGGAGTACCAGTCCACCATCGCCAACCCCGACGCGGTACAGATGGCTTTCGCCACCCGCATCCTGGGCATCGGCATCGAGAGCGGCGACACCAACCAGATGTACGCGGCGCTGGAAGTTGGCGGCGCGGCCCACAGTTCCGACGGCGGCAAGACCTGGACCATCGTCAACAGCGTCTTCGAGGGCGACGTTGACCTGCTGGACCTGCACGGCGTAACAGTCGGGGCCAGCGAGCAGGTGTTCATCTCCAACCGCACCGGCGTGTGGCGCACCCGTGACCGGGGCCAGAACTGGGACGACCTACAGTTCGATAATTTCTCCAACATCCGCTACTCCCGCGGCGTCGAGGTCGCGCCCAACGATCCCAGCACCCTCTACGCCTGCATCGGCCTGAACTTCGGCAGCGAAGAGGGCGGCATACTGCGCTCCACCGACGCCGGGGACACCTGGAGCCGCTTCGACCAGGGCGTCGAACCCTCCAGCACCACCTTCGGCATCGCCGTCAACGAGCGCGACCCGCAGACAGTGTACTTCTGCACCCGCAAGGGCCAGGTTTTCGGCACCCACGACGGCGGCTCCACCTGGCAGGGCCACGACCTCCCGGAGATGGCCGTCAGCGTCAAGGCCATCGCCTGCACGTCGGTCTAAACGTCGACCGTTTCCCTTCTCGTCCAGGAGGGAGGAAAAGGGTGAGGAGGTACAAATGACCTCCACAGTCCAGCACGACATGGTGGCCGCAGCAAAATCGCTGCGGCCACAAATAGTTGCGGCGCGGGACGAGATGGACCAGTCTAGGCGGTTACCATCGTCGCTGGTAACGGCGATGGACGATGCCGGGATGTTCCGCACGTACATGCCCAGTTCGTTGGGCGGTCATGAAATGGACCCCATCTCCGCCTTCCGCGTGGTAGAGCAACTCTCCATAATCGATGGGTCGGTAGGATGGTGCTGCTTCATCGCCGGATCAATCGGGCTGTTTTCCGGGTGGTTGGAACCGGCGGTGGCTCGCGAGATGTTCGGGACGCCGCCAACACTGCGGGGCGCAGGCTCCTTCCGACCGCTGGGTACGGCACGCATCACCGAGGGCGGATACATCGCCACAGGTCAGTGGGACTTCGCCAGTGGCTGCCATCATGCCAGCTGGCTGTTTCTCAACTGCGTCGTCTCAGACGAGAGCGGCCCCTGCATCAACGTTGGCGGCCCGCTGGACGGTATGCCGCAACTGCGGATGATGTCAGTCCCAGTCGAGGACGCCAACATAATCCCCAACTGGTCGGTAATCGGGTTGCACGGCACAGGCAGCAACGACGTGGCCGTCAGCGAGCTGTTCGTGCCAGAGAACCGCACCTTCGCGCTCACCGACCAGCCGGTGGACACGGCGCCGCTGTGCACCTTTCGCTCGGCGTTGGCGACGACCTTCACGCCGCTTGCCGGGAACACCCTCGGCATGGCTCGAGGCGCCATGAACGCCTTCATGGATCTGGCGGGGGCGCGGGCCACCACGATGAACATGTCACTGCTGCGGGACCGCCCTCCGGTGCAACAGGTGGTGGGACAAGCCGAGGCCATCATCAGCGGGGCAAGAGCCTATGCCCTGGATTCGGCGGGAAGGATGTGGGAGGCCATGCAGTCCGGAAAAGAGGACCTTGGCGAGGAGGTTCTGCAAACCAGGCTGGCCGTCACCCACGCGGTGCATGAGTCAGTTCGCGCCATCGATCTGCTGTACCATGCCTCAGGAACCAATGCCGTGAGGAGCAGCAACCTGCTGGAACGCTACTTCCGAGACGTGAATGCCGCCATGATGCACGCCGGGGGACTGCTGGCAAACTTCGAGCAGGGCGGGCGCGTCGCCATGGGGCTGCCCGCGGGCGCGCCGGGGTGGTAGCTACCTAGTATGCAATCAAAATCCCGGTAACTAAACTTAGAACGCAAAATATGGCTAGAAATACAACTGGTAATGCAAATACTGGTGGCGTTACCCGGAACTTAGATAGTGGATCAGCCGATCTCCATTTTTTCCTTTCCTCGGTGAAAACGGGAAATGCAAGACCGCTTTCCATTTCTCTGATTGTTTCCAGTCTGACATACAATAGTTTTTCCAGAGATACAAGACTAACAAACCACGCCAAAACTAATGACAGTCCTACGGCGATAATACCGATCGGTAGTACGAGAAATAATTTGTCTGTAATGTTTGTGAATTTGTCCGGCCAAGACACTACAGCCAAGGACGAAGCAGCAATCAAAGCTGAAAACAGTGTCACATAAAGCCGATTGACCTGCTCTTTACGTTGACCGACCCTGTCTGTCAGTTCAGCATAGACCTTGTATTGCTCCAGGAGTTGACTCGCGTAGTTGGGCCCGTATCGTCCGCGCGCCATGCTATATTCCTCGTCGGCCTCAGAATTTCGAGTCCTGCATTTCGAGTCCTGCGCGGCAGGACTCAGAAACGACATTTGAACTGAACAAGGGCGGCAAAGTGTGTGCAAAGTGAAAATTGCACCTTCTGCATGGGAATCGTGCGATTGCTGTAAGCAGGCGTCAGGGTGGTTAATACAAAATTGTCGACCAAGCAATTGACTCTGCGCAGGGAATATACTTGGCCAACACCCTTAATATCGAAAATAATACACTAAACCAAAGCCAAGGTGAAATACGCAGACGCATAGGGTAAATTTGTGAGGGAACTGGGTTAGCTGGTCTCAGGAGTAACGGGGGGTTGGTGATGGGTGTGAGGGAGATAGACCGGTCTCTGGAACAATGGCAGATGGGGGTCAAGGATTTGCGCCGGCGGATGATTCTGGCGCCCACACCCAGGGAGCGGGAGCGGTGGTACGCCATCTGGCTCTTGGCGCAGGGCTGGACAGCAACGGCCACGGCGGAGGCGCTGGAGCGGGACCCCCACACCATAGGACGGTGGGCTTCGGTTTTCGGCGAGGGAGGGCCAGCGGCCTTGATATTTGAGCAGACCGGTGGTTCCCCCCCGTCCTTGACGAGACGCAGCAGGCGGAGTTGAAAGGGGCGGTAGGGCAACCGCCCGCTGAGGCGGGCATCGAACTGGCCAACTGGTATTGGAAAGGAGTCCGGCAGTTTGTCTTGGGACGGTTCGGGGTCAGTTTGAGCCGCAGCAGTTGTCTGAACTGGCTGCACCGGTTGGGATTTGCCTTCAAGCGGCCCAAGAAGCGTCTGCTCAAGGCGGATGAGGGCAAGCGGGAGGCCTTCGTGGCGGAGTATGCCGCCCTGAGGGAGGAGGCCCAACGGACCGGAGCCAGGATATTCTTCGCCGATGAGGCCCACTTCCGGGCCGATGCAGAGTTGCGGGGCAAGTGGGTGCTGAGAGGAGAGGCTGCTCTGGTGGACTCGACCAGTCCGCGGTATGGGGAGAAGGCCAGCTATTATTCGGCGGTGTGCCTGGAGACGGGTGAGGTGGAGTGGATGGAGTTGCAGGGGAACAGCAACGCCGGGACCTCGGTTGACTTCCTGAAGCAACTGAGGGGAAAACACCCTGAGCCGATGCGGGTCATCTGGGACAACGCCCCGGCCCACCGTGGGGAGGCGATGCGGGAGTACCTCAGGACGCCTGGGCTGGAGTTGAGGTTGGTGAACCTGCCGGGGTACAGCCCGGACTTCAACGGGGATGAGGCGATCTGGGGTTGGGCGAGAGAGGAGGCCACCGGCAATCTGTGCTTGGGAAGCAGGGAGGCGGTGCAGGAAAAGGTCGGCAAATTCCTTGCCGGACTGGCCAGCCGCAAAGACGAGGTGAGACGGCGGTGCCGGACAGTCTTGCAGTCACGGGGTGAGGCGCTCCTGCGAGCCTCCCGGACCGATTCTCAGCCTCCGGCAAATGCACATCCCACCTTGGCTTTGGTTTAGTGTCCACAAAACTACTTATAGAAAACAGGGCTGCTCTTCACCTTTCGGTTCAGAGGACCATTTATGCTTACGGGCGAGTAAAGTGAAGGTGTGCCAACGGGCACACCTATCGAGCTAAGCCTTGTTACGGGGGAAGACGGGTAGGAATGTCCGGCCCTGTTCCAGTGTTCTACGGGCGGACCCAGGTTTCGGACCAGGCGAGGCAGGCGGTGCTGCTCTGCTTTTCGCCGCGCATTTCCAGGGCCACTTCGCCGCCGGCGTCATCACCGTTGATGGTTATGCGGCCTGAGCCAGCGGGGATGAAGCAGCTGTAGACACCGTGGGGGCGGCCGGGGGCACTGCCGGCCGGCACTGTCAACATGAACGGTTCGAGGAAGTCGTGCCAGGTCAGGGTGATCTGGTCGTCTTCGTTCTCGATGGTCTCGGTCCAGAAGGTGAAGGTGTCGCCTTTCTTGCTGAACTCAGCGTCGATGACCTGGAGTGACTGGTCGGCGAACTCTGGGAACAGCAGGCTCTCAATCTCTTCCTGCAGCCAGCGAGCGAGGGCAACGTTGTCCGCGTAGACGCGGACACCATCTACGAGGTCGCTCTTCAGGAACAGAACGTGCCCGGCGCCGACGGGCGAATAGAGGACCCGCCAGTGGCTGGACCGGGTGGTCTGCTCTTCGCCCTCCACCAGTCGAATGAATGAGTTCTCACCGGTGAGGCGGATGCTGCTGGGGTCAACGGGATTTGCTGAGGTCATTGGCGGCCTCCTTCGTATGTCGGTCTTTTCATCGGTACTGGGCACCCTTGAAGAAAAACTCGCGGGTGTAGAATTTGCGCCGCACGCGGGCCTTGGATACATAGCCCGAAGCGGCAGCTATCAGCGCGAGGAACACCCCTGCCAGTGAAAATCCGGGAACCAGGTTTCCTGAGAAGATCAGGAACATCGCACCACAGGCAAGGAGCATAGTCAGTAGAAATCCGACGGCCATGCCCATGTATCCCTGCTTGGCCCGTTCCTTCAGCAGCCGGATTTCATCCTGGCCGTCTCGCTTAAGCTTGTCAGAAGCCCGCTGCATTATCCGGTCGCACGCCCCAGGCACTATTGACTCGTAGCACAGAATCACATCCTGCACGGGGAGCGGGCCCAAAACGATGTCAGCGGCTGCGAATGCGCGACGATGCTGGATGGGAACCTGCGCGACCTTTCGGGGTTCTTCCTGCTCAAAGGTAGTGATGGAGTCCCGGATATACCAATCGACTATCCGGCCGCTCCAATCGTCGTTTTCGTTGTCGGCTTGGCTGGCGGAGCGGCGCTTGCGGAGTTCCAAGAGAGCAGCCCAGTCGAACATCCGGACCATGCCCTCCAGGAAGGCAAAGAAAGGCATGGTGCGATTGCAGTACAGGCCGTACATACGCTGGTTTCCTGGGCCGGTTATCCGTGGTCCAAGTTTGCGCCGCGCATATTGTACCCGCCTTCCGGCAAAACTCAATGCCGCCCGCGCAAAACACGGACGGCGTTGCGAAAGGATCCAGTTTCCCCGCGAGCTTAATCTTCCTTGGCGGGGAACCAGTCCTGCTTCCAGGGGAAGTCTCCCTCGGCGGAGTCGAAGGCCGGCAGGCCCTGCTCGATCCGGTCGCGGTAGGGGCTGGTAATGGGCTCCCGGTACGGGTAGATGCCGCCCTCGTAGACCCCGGGGCCCTTCTTGAAGTGCCTGGCTTCTTCCAGGGTCTCGATGAACGGGGCGTTCATGTCGTAGAGCTGGTCGACCGTCTTGGGCCGGGGGCCGGCCTTGGAGACGTGGCCGTACAACTCGCGTCCGATGATGCGTTCGGCGGTCCAGACGCAGTCGATGAGCTTGTCGATGTCGACGCCGGTATCCACGCCCATGTCCTCCATCATGTGGAGCAGATCCTCGGTGGGAGCCATGCCGGTGGCTCGACCGTTGCCGCAGTAGGGGCAGCCGCCGAATCCGCCGATGGTCCCGTCGAGCTCTAGGGTGTCATCGGAGCCGAGGGTCCGCATGGCGGCGTAGGCCGAAGCGATCGCCATGTTGCGGCCGTTGTGCAGGTGCAGGCGGAAGTGGTCGATCTCCGGCCAGCGCTCCTTAACCCGGTAGAGGCTCTCCTCGACCTTGGCGGGGGTGCAGTGGCTCATGGGGTCGCCCATGGAGACGCTGCGGACGTCGATGCCCACCTCGTCCCACATACTGTGCTCCTTCTCGAGAAGCGTCATCAGGCTGTCCACCGGGAACTCACCCAGGAAGTTGGAACCCCAGCTGGCGTTGCAGCCGATGCCCGCTTCCTTGACGTTGAGCTCCTGGGCTTGGGCAACTCTCTGTGGCCAGGTTTCCATTTCCTGCATCTGGGAGCGATTGGTGTTGCGGCGGGTGAAAACGTCGCACATGTGGCAGGAGAGCCGAGGGTAGGGATCGCGCTCGATGGTCAGGGGCGGTGAGTACTGCCGGGCACGCTCCACGCCGCGGGAGTTCAGGGCCAGGGCGGTGTAGGTCACGCCGGGCTTGGGGGTGAACCGGGTGACGATCTCGTCGATGCGCTCCATCTGGGGGGTCCACTTGGGGCTGACGAAGGAACCGACGACTATATTCCTCAGGCCGGAATCGGAAAGCTGGTCGAGGAGCTCGATCTTGTCGTCAACGGATATGTTGGCGTCCTCGATCTGCATGCCTTCGCGCATGCCTTCCTCTTTAAAATTTACCTTCGGATAACTTGGCATTTGGCCCTCCTTTCTGGATGGGTGTGGCGAACTTAAACCATGAATAAACAAGCAGTCCGCAAGCCGCCAGATTGCAGGGATTGTAGGGTTGGGGCGGTTAGGCTGTCAATCGCGACTGCAGAGCCATAGGTGAGAAAAAATCGGCGCGGAGAGATGCCTCCGCGCCTGAGTCTTTATCCATATCGGGGATGCCGGGAGCCCGAAGATTTTACTGTTTCGGACCCCAAACGTAGTCGGTACCGTCCACGTGGCAGTCCTGGCAGCCCATTACCATTCCTTCCTTCTCGATAGTGCCGTCGGCCAACTCCTTAAGCCAATACCAGTCATTGTGCTCGGGATTGTAGCCGGTGCTCTTGTACATGACAGTGGTTGCCGCCAACTCGCCCGCGGGAGTGTAATTCTCCTTGACGATTATTGCCCCGTTGGGCATGGTACCACCGATGGCATCGAAAGCGGCCGGATTAAGGCGGGTGGTCAGCTTGGCCCCGTGAGGGTCTTCGCCCTGGTACATCTCAGTGGTACCTGGCCATAGTTTCCAGTCCTCGTTGTTCTGGTAGTCCACCTCATCCAGATAGGCCCTCATAGATGCTGAGGCGGTATCAGGCAGCTCCGGTTCGGACGATCCGCCGCATGCGGCGAGAATAAGAAAGAGGCTGAGTATCCCGACAAACGGTAGCCAGAAGAATTTTCTCGATAAAAGCATGACCAATCTCCCGCAACGAAAAATGCCGCGGCACACGTATATCATAACGGAAGTCGATTAACAATCGCGTTGTACTTCCAAGTGGCTTGAATTTGCCATATTCACAATTCTCTCACAATGGCGGCCTAGCAAACTTGGATGATTCGTGATGTAAACCGGACAGCAGCAGTGTGAACGTTAATGCTTGGAAGACAGTCGCTGCACGCGCTCAGGTTGACACTCCATCGCAGCCACTCCTATAATCGCCATAACTCGATCCCTATAACTGTGAAATGAGGCGGGAACGAGGTTAACAACTCAGTTTCGTCTAGGCACGTAGGGGAGCTCGGTTGAGCCGGGCTGAGAGGGTGACCGTATGCCACCGACCCTTGCGAACCTGATCTGGGTAATGCCAGCGTAGGGAAGCGGCGCACGAGCGTAGTCCAATAGTGGGCCGCCAGCATTAGTTCGCTGGTGGCCTTTATTTTTGCAGCCCAGGCCTTGGTCTGATTTGAGCTTTCATATTGGGAGGAGCGCCATGGTCCAGACGGAGTACACCAGCCAATTTCAGGGCAAATCAAGCTTTCCGGCCAGCGATAAGGTATACAAGGAGGGCTCGCAGCCGTCCATCCTCGTCCCCTTCCGGCAAGTATCGCTCACTCCCACCAGCGGGCGTTTTGGGCAGGAAGAGAATGCTCCGCTGGACATTTACGACACCAGCGGGCCCTACAGTGATCCCAAAGCGTCTCTTGACCTGCGGCAAGGTCTGCCGGCTCTGCGTCGTGAGTGGATCATGGCCCGCGGGGACGTTGAGGAGTACGAAGGATACGGTGTCCCGCTGCGGGGGAAGAACGTGGCCCAGCCATTCCCGGGCCTGACCCGCAAGCCGCTGCGGGCCAAGGAGGGCAGGGCCCCCACACAGATTCGCTACGCCCGCGAGGGGATAGTCACCCCGGAGATGGAGTACATCGGCATCCGCGAGGGCATCGATCCTGATTACGTAAGGCAGGAAATTGCCCTGGGACGGGCCATCATTCCCTCCAACATCAACCACCCCGAGTCAGAGCCGATGATCATTGGCCGGAACTTCTTGGTCAAGGTCAATGCCAACATCGGAAACTCGGCAATCACCTCCTCAATTGAAGAAGAAGTGGAGAAGATGCTGTGGGCCACCAAGTGGGGTGCGGACACGGTGATGGACCTGTCCACCGGCCGGGACATCCACACAACCCGTGAGTGGATCCTGCGCAACTCGCCAGTCCCCATCGGCACGGTGCCGATCTATCAGGCCCTCGAGAAGGTCGGCGACGATCCCTCGGAACTGACCTGGGAGCTGTACCGCGACACCCTGATTGAGCAGGCCGAGCAGGGCGTGGACTACTTCACCATCCACGCCGGAGTGCGACTCCAGTATGTGCCGATGACCGCCAACCGGATCACCGGCATTGTGTCCCGCGGCGGCTCTATCATGGCCGGCTGGTGCCTGGCCCACCATGAAGAGAACTTCCTCTACGTGCATTTCGAAGAAATCTGCGAAATCATGCGCACGTACGACATCTCCTTCTCGCTGGGCGACGGCCTCCGCCCCGGCTGCATCGCCGACGCCAACGACGAAGCGCAGTTCAGTGAGCTGGAGACCCTGGGAGAGTTGACCAAGATCGCCTGGGAGCACGACGTCCAGGTCATGATCGAAGGCCCGGGACACGTCCCGATGCACAAGATCAAGGAAAACATGGACAAGCAGCTCGAGGTCTGCCACGAGGCCCCGTTCTACACGCTCGGCCCGTTGGTAACCGACATCGCCCCTGCCTACGACCACATCACGTCGGGCATAGGCGCGGCCATGATCGGGATGTTCGGCACTGCCATGCTGTGCTACGTAACGCCCAAGGAGCACCTGGGACTGCCCCACCGCGAGGACGTGAAGACGGGCGTGATCACCTACAAGATCGCGGCCCATGCCGCCGACGTGGCCAAGGGGCACCCCATGGCGCAGCAGTGGGACGACGCGCTGTCCAAGGCCCGATTCGAGTTCCGCTGGGAAGACCAATTCAACCTGGCGTTAGACCCAGATACGGCCCGGGACTACCACGACGAGACGCTGCCGGCCACGGGCGCCAAGGTGGCCCACTTCTGCTCGATGTGCGGGCCCAAGTTCTGCGCCATGAAGATAACGCAGGACGTACGGGAGTACGCCAGGAACCAGGGCTTAACCGTGGAAACGGCCTTCGACAAGGGCATGGAAGAAAAGTCCAAGGAGTTCCGCGAAGCCGGGAGCAAGATTTACCAGAAGGCATAAACCCCGGCTTACGTGAGGTACTGGACAAAAGGGGCGATTTGCAAATCGCCCCTTTTTTGATGAAGATAGATACGAAGCTCCGACGGAGGACTGTTCTTAATGGCGATCTACTTTCTGCTGGGAAAACTGAGCGGGGAAGGTCAGCGGATGCTGCACAGCAACCCCGACCTGGTTTCAGATACGGCTGCGACGCTTGAGATGGAGGGCGCCAAGATCCTCGGCCAGTACGCAGTGCTGGGCCACTACGACTTCATAACCATGGTACTGGCAGACGAGAACGAGTCGGTTGCCCGACTGTCGGCGGAGTTCGGCATACGCACCGGCCTACATTTCGAGACGCTGTCGGCGGTGGCCGTCGGTTTCCTGGCCGACCACAATCCAGACCACGGCGTGCCCGACCAGACGTCTGTTCAATTGGGGATGGGCAACGGTGCCGACCTGTGACCGCTGGGCGTTTCTGGCAGGAACCCGGAATTGGTATCAAGTCAGACGCCCGGCTGCGCTATAATTAGCACTTCTTTCCGGCATTTTCCCTTTCAAGGCTATATCCCAATCCCTTGCCCTGATGGTTGCTGTTGATGTTTAGCCCTGTTTCCAGCCGCGTCAGCTTTCCCGAACTGGATGCCCGCGTCCTGCAGCACTGGAAGGAGCGCGATGTCTTTCGCCGTGCTGAATCGGAGCGAGAGGGTGCGCCGCGCTTCATGCTCTACGACGGCCCGCCCACCGCCAACGGCAGCCCTGGAATCCATCACGTGCTGGCCCGGATCTTCAAGGATGTAATCTGCCGCTACCGCACGATGAAGGGGTACCAGGTGCTCCGCAAGGGAGGCTGGGACACCCACGGTCTGCCTGTGGAGCTAGGCATCGAGCAGGAGCTGGGCCTCACCAGCAAGCGCGACATCGAAGAGTACGGCATCGAAGCGTTCAATCAGAAGTGCCGCGAAAGCGTCTTCCGCTACGTGAAAGAGTGGGAGGAGATGACCGACCGCATCGGCTTCTGGGTGGACATGGATGACCCGTACGTCACCCTGGAAAACGATTACATAGAGACCGGCTGGTGGATTCTCAAGACGCTGTGGGACCGTGGACTACTCTACCAGGGACTTCGGGGTACGCCACACTGCCCTCGATGCGTCACAAGCCTCAGCTCTCACGAACTGGCCCTGGGCTACCAGGAAGACACGCCGGACCCGTCGGTGTTTGTGAAGTTCCGGGTTGAATCAGCAGGCACCCGCCCGAGAATTCCCGAAGCCCTGGACGCCGGGGATATTCCGGCCTACCTGCTGGCGTGGACGACTACGCCCTGGACGCTGCCCGGCAACACCGCCCTTGCTGTCGACGCGGAGGCTGAGTATTCCGTAGTTGAGCTGGAGGGAGACAACGGTACCGAACGCCTCGCGCTAGCGTCCGCGCTATTGGAAGACAACATCCGGTGGGAACACAGCGTCGTCGGAACCCTGTCGGGCAGCGAGTTGGTGGGCCTTGGCTACACGCCCCTGTACGACCCAGGCAACTTCGGCTCCAGGATTAGCCGGTTCGTTTCCGGAACTCTTACTTCCACGGAAGGGGACACTGAATTCGCACCCACGGTCGTGGGAGCCGATTTCGTTTCCATGGAAGACGGCACCGGCATCGTCCACATCGCGCCGGCCTTCGGTGACGAGGACCTGGGGCTGGGACGGGAGAAGGGGCTGAACTTCGTGCAGCCTGTGGACCTGCAGGGCATCGTCACCGGCGACTATCCCTTCGCTGGCAAGTTCGTGAAGGACGCTGACTCCGAGATCATGGACGACCTCAAGGAGCGGGGCCTGCTGCATCACCGGGATATCTACCGCCACACCTACCCCTTCTGCTGGCGCTGCGACACGCCGCTGCTTTACTACGCCAAGAGCTCATGGTACATCCGAACGTCGGCGCTGAAGGACGACCTGGTTGACGGCAACAGCCGCATCAACTGGTACCCCGACCACATCAAGGAGGGGCGCTTCGGCGAGTGGCTTCGCAACAACGTGGACTGGGCCATCTCCCGCGAGCGCTACTGGGGAACTCCCATCCCCATCTGGCAATGCGGCACCTGCAAAAGCCAGGTCTGCGTCGGCGGCCGGGAAGAACTAAAGGAGCGACTGGGAGGAAAAGCAGCCCTAGTCGATGACCTGGACCTACACCGTCCCTACATCGACGGGGTCACCTTGCCCTGCGACGCGACGGGCTGCGACGGCGTGATGTCGCGCATCCCAGAGGTGATGGACTGCTGGTTCGACTCGGGTGCGATGCCTTTCGCGCAGGCCCACTATCCCTTCGAGAATCCCGAAATGGAGAAGGAAGGGCTGTTCCCTGCCGACTACATCTGCGAGGCAGTCGACCAGACGCGGGGCTGGTTCTACAGTCTGCACGCCCTTTCCACGCTGCTGAAGGGCGAGCCGTCCTACAAGAACGTCATCTGCCTTGGCCTGATCCTGGACGAGCGCGGACGGAAAATGAGCAAGCGTGTGGGCAACGTGGTTGAGCCGCTCCCGCTGCTGGACGAGCACGGAGCCGACGCACTGCGATGGTACCTGTTCACCGCGTCACAGCCTGGCGAGGCGCGGCGTTTCTCGTCACGTCTGGTGAACCAGACGCTGCGGCAGGTGCTGCTCACGCTGTGGAACATCTACTCCTTCTTCACCGGCTACGCGGCCATCGACAAGTTCGAACCGTCGCGGAAGCCCGCAGGCTGGAAGCCGGAGAACGAACTGGACCGCTGGGTGCTTTCCGAGCTTAACGAGTTGGTCGCCGAAGTCGATCGGTGCATGGAAAACTACGATCCCACCAACGCGGGGCGGCGCATCCAGGAGTTCGTTGACCGGCTGTCCAACTGGTACGTTCGCCGCAGCCGACGTCGCTTCTGGCGCAGTGACGAAGGCGACGCCGACAAGATGTCGGGCTACTTCACCCTGCACACCTGCCTGGTGACCGTGGCCAAACTGATGGCACCGCTGGCCCCTTTCGTGTCGGAGGAGATCTACCAGAACCTGGTGTGTTCCGTTGATCCGGAGTCACCGGACAGTGTTCACCTCGCCGACTTCCCGGTGGCCGACGAATCGCTGGTGGACGACGACCTGATGGAGGCGACGCGGCTGGCGATGCGCATTGCCAGCATGGGCCGAGCAGCGCGTTCCAAGTCGGGCCTCAAGGTGCGCCAGCCCTTGGCGTCGGCAGCCATCAAGACGCGGTCAGCCTCAGAGAGGGCCTTCGTCGCGCAGGTGCGTCCGCAGATTCTCGACGAGCTGAACATCAAGGACATCGAAGTGCTGGACGACGAATCGCCCCTGTTCCGAGAGGCGCAGGAGCAGGCGGGCAGCGACCCTTCGACAAGCTCAGGGGCAGCCGTCGTTACCGTGGGCCACTACACCGCAACGCTGGAGGCTGGCTACTTGGTGGCCGTCAACGGGGAGATCACGCCCGAATTGGCCGAAGAGGGCCTAGCCCGCGAGTTTGTACATAGAATCCAGGGACTGCGCCGCTCCGCCAACTTCGAGGTTACAGACCACATCGAGACGTGGTACGACGGTCCCGACGAACTCTCCCAGGTGATGCGCGGCGGTTTCTCCGACTACATTCGCGAGGAGACACTCAGCGACCTCGTGTCAGTCGGCCCTCCGCCCGAGGGAGCGCAGTCGGAGACCGCCAAGATCGAGGGGCAGGAAATAACCCTGGCTGTCCGTCGTGTTTAGCCGCCCCGAGTCGCTCCTCCCTTCGGACGAGGGTTAGGGCGCAGGCGCAGTCTTGCCTGAACTTCCCGAGGTCGAAAGCGTTCGGCGCAGCCTGATCCGGTCGGGTCTCGTTGGACGAACAATCACACGTGCCGACATCGGCTGGGCCAAGACGGTCAAACACCCGTCGGCGGAGGAGTTCGCCGCCTCATTGGCGGACCGTACCATCGAGGACGTAGGACGCCGCGCGAAGTACCTCCTGTTTCCTCTCGCAGGTGAGCCAGCCGCCACACTCGTCGCTCACCTGGGCATGACCGGCAACCTGATAGTACAGCCTCGGGAGCAGCCAGCGCACTCCATGACTCGTCACGTCTTCGCGCTGGACGACGGGCGGGAGTTGCGGTTCGTGGACGGACGCAAGTTTGGCAAACTCTGGCTGTCCGGCGATCTCGGATCGGTACTGCCACCGCTTGGGCCCGAGCCGCTGGGCGACGAGTTTACAACCGAGTGGCTCTCCGACTCGTTTGCCAAACGCAACGCCCCGGTGAAAGCCCTGCTCCTAGAACAGTCCATCGCCGCCGGAATCGGAAATATCTATGCCGACGAGGCGCTGTTCCTGTCCGGAATCCGACCGGACCGCCCGGGGTCAGAGCTTTCGGCCGACGAAGTGGTGCGGCTGCGACAGGGCATCATCGACTGCATCAACGCGGGATTCGCGGTCTACGACCGGGTCCGCGACCAGCAATGGCCCGAGCCGCCGGAACCGATGGGCACGTGGAGCCACCCCCGAGACGGCGCCACGCCCTGCCCCAACTGCGGCTGCGTGATGACGTCCACCCGCATCCGGGCACGGGGGACGTGGTTCTGTGCCAGCTGTCAGATTTAACGCGTCCAAGTTATGGCGTCAGCCGAATATATCGGAGTGCGAGCCGGTTCGCTGAAGGAAAATAACATCTTCATACTGGCGCCATACCAGCAACCAGTTAGGCTCAACGTGGCACTCCCAGTGGCCTGCCCAATTGCCTGTTAATCGATGCAGGCGATTGCTTGGGTCCAATTCCTGCCCGCTAGCAAGCGGTCCACGACCTCCTGCATCTTATCGATGTCCCTGCCACGCCTCCTTAGAAGCCTGACGTCTCGTCGGAACTGCGTCGAAGTTTGGAACTCCATTGATTAATCAAGTGTTGCAAGGAACTCACCAAAAGACGAGTATTTGGGCAATTCACCTCTGTTCTTTCCCTCCTCCATTGCCTCAATGGTTTCGGCGTTGGGGATGTGCGGGGAGAACGGATCGCTGCATATGCCAGTAACCCGATCGTAAAACATTGTGATTGCCTCATCCACCGTCATTCCCCATTCCGAGAACCGGGCCTCGGCCTGCTTCTTCAACTCCGGTTCGACCTGGGCGCAAACCATTGTTGTCTCAGGCATCAGACAACTCCAATGACGAATTCCTGTTGCCTATGTGTAAGGACTGCTAAGTTTACTACGCTGTCCCGTAGATGTGCGTCGGCACGACGACGATGGCAGAGCGGCGGTCTGCGAGCATTGCTGCGTCGTATTCGTCCCAGTCGGAGTGCTCTTCCCCGGCGGCAGCGCGGTAGACGTCGCGCAGGGTCAGGCGCAGCTCGTCGGCGTCGGTATTGTTGGCCGACACGATGCGGGCCTGCCCTTCCAGCACCACGAACGGCCGCCATTCCTCGGCGGAGACCAGCAGCGTGCAGCTGGGATTGCGGCGCAGGATGTGCAGCTTGGCGCGAGTCTCGGTGACCGTGAAGGCCACCCCGTCGGCGTAGGCGCCGCAGGTTATGATGCTCATTTGCGCCGCGCCGTTGCGCCGGAAAGCGGTCAGCACTCCTCTGTGGTTGTTGGTGCAGAACTCGCGAACGTTGTCAGGTAGCATTTCGTCCTCTCTTTTCTCGCTTAACGGCAAACCAAAAGCCCACAGACTTGGCAAGAACTGGTCCGCCGAAAACCTGTGTCAAAATTCAACTTCGTACATGTGGTAGCGCGTACGGTGCATATCCAAGGATTCGTAGACCTGCTGTGCAGTGGTGTTTTCGTATTCGACGTACAAGCGAAGGCCACAGACGCCACCCTGCGCCTCGGCCATCTCGGCGACACGGCGGTGCAGGGCACTGTAGACCCCTTGGCGACGGAACTCGGAGCGGACGTAGACGCTCTGGATCCACCAGAACAGCCCGTTGCGCCAGTCGCTCCACTCGTAGGTGACCATGAGCTGTCCGGCAGGCCTGCCGTCGATATCGGCGACCAGGTAGAAACCGAGTGAGCTGTCCGACAGAGCCGCATCCACGCCAGGGCCGACCACTGCCGCGTCGAGATCCATGCCCTCGGTCTCATGGGCCATGGCGATGTTGGATTCCGCAATAAACCCTGCGTCGGCAGGAACTGCTTTCCGAATGTTTATGGAGTCTGTCATCGCTGTAGTTTAACAGCCGGATTCCCCGGTCAACGCGTGGACAGACATCCGCAAGGAAAGCTTCGTGCTCTCTACTCAATCCATTCTTTATCCTCCGTAATTTTTTAGGTGGCAATACTACATCTCCCGTGAGGCCTGTAGTGCCTTACCTGCGACCCAGGACAGATCTCGGGGCTCTGACAGTCGTCCGTGGCGGAGTCGCTTCAACTGCTCGCAGCATGGTTGTTGCGGGTTTCTGCTTTCCTGCCCTTTTGCCAAAGGCTGCACTCGTTCAGTACAGAGCAGTTTGCAACAAAACGGAAAGCTCAAGATTTCATAAAGCCGCAACGCTTACATCTCCGCGCCAGGGAATTGGAGGTTGGTAGCGTTCCAATTCAGGCGGCCTAAAGGTCAGGCAGCCTGATCTGCCTAGGAATATTAATGGCCAGGTGGGCGAGCAGCCGGCGCCCTTGCATCGAACCTCTTTCGCCACGGGACGATGTTTCTGCAGTCCGCCACCTGAATTGAAATTCCCCCAGTGACCGGGGCTATTGCATCCGGGAGAATTGATGACAATTGCCGCTTGCCTGCCCTTGTGATACCCACGTACCATTGAGACATGCCAATGGCTGAGCGCACTCATTGTGTTCCCTTGTGTCTGAATCACCTTCCGCGTGAGGCATGCCAGTACTGCAGAAAGCGGACATGGGACGAAATGGTACGGAATGGCACGGAATCTGAAAATTTCCGTTCAACGATCTCTGTTTAGCGGGCTTTCAGCTTTGAATCCGGCCCGACCTGCCGCAAAAATGGGAAAATTGGGGAAAAATGGGATCCGATGGGAAAAATTCTGTCCTGTCTCTCCCAAGACCAATCTTTCAGCATGTGCCCCCTTGTGATCCGGTCCGGCACGGTGTCTCCTCTGTCACTCACACTACTCTCACAGTGCGACAACTACCGCCACGGACGGACTGCGCACAGTTCAGAGTATAATTTTAAGAAAGTAAACGGCACGGGCGGATGGCGAAATGTTTGAGAACCTGACGGAAAGGCTAACCGGGATATTCAACCGGCTCTCGAGCAAAGGGCGGCTGACCGACAAGGACGTCGATGAGGCCCTGTCCTTGGTGCGCCGCTCGCTGTTGGAGGCCGACGTTAATTTCCGCGTCGCCCGAGACTTCGTTGCCCGCGTTAAGGAAAGGGCTCAGGGCGCGGATGTTCTGGAAAGCCTGACCCCCGGCCAGCAGGTGATCAAAATCGTTCAGGAGGAGCTCACCGAACTGCTGGGAGGAGGTGCATCCGCCGGCTCTAGCCGCACCGGGATCACACTGTCCAGCCAGGCCGTCTCACCGCTCATGCTTGTCGGCCTGCAGGGCTCGGGCAAGACCACCACTGCGGCCAAGATCGCCCTGGAGCAGCGCAAGCAGGGACACCGCTCCCTCCTGATTGCCGCCGACCTGCGGCGACCCGCAGCCATCCAGCAGCTCGAGACCCTGGGGCGGCAACTGGACATTCCGGTCTACTCGGAAGACCCCAAGTCCTCCACCGCCATCAAGGTTGCCCGCAACGGGTTGGCCCGCGCCTCCGAACTGGGGGTCAACTGGGCCATAGTCGATACCGGAGGGCGTCTCCAGATTGACGACGAGCTGATGGAAGAGCTGGAGGAGATCCGAAGCGCTGTCTCTCCCCACGAAACCCTGCTGGTCGTTGACGCCATGACCGGCCAGGACGCGGTCAACACTGCCGAGGGCTTCCATCAGCGAATCGGCCTGACCGGTCTGATCATGAGCAAGATGGACGGAGATGCCCGCGGCGGTGCTGCGCTGTCCATCACCCGGGTTACCGGAGTGCCCATCAAGTACATGGGGGTCGGAGAGCGTCCCGACGGCCTGGAAGTCTTCCACGCCGACCGTCTGGCATCACGCATCTTGGCCATGGGCGATGTCCTGACCCTGATCGAGCGGGCGCAGGAAGCAGTTGATGAGCAGAAGGCCAAGGAGATGGAGCGCAAGTTCCGTCAGGCCAGCTTCGATCTCAACGATTTCCTCGACCAGTTGCAGAGCGTGAAAAAGATGGGCTCGCTGGACCAGATCATGGAAATGATCCCCGGCATGGGGAGCGCCAGCCGCAAGATGATGGCCGGCGACCTGGACGACACGAAACTCCGCCGCATCGAGGCAATCATCCATTCGATGACTGTGGAGGAGCGCCAGCGGCCGGATATCATCAATGGCAGCCGGAGGCGGCGCATTTCCCGCGGCAGCGGCACCACACCCCAGGACATCAACCAGGTGCTCAATCAGTTCAAACAGACCCAGAAACTGGTCCGCCAGATGTCCCGCTCCCGCAACCCCGCAAACCTGATGAAAATGTTCAGCCGGTAGGGATTACCGTGGGACCTTGCCCCTTCCTTTCGAGAGAAGGGAAGTTTGCCTCTACACCATTCCCGAGCGCATGGCGGCGAAGATGTAGGCGGTGGCGTAGCTGCGCCAGGGTCGCCAGCGTTCCGCCAGCACTTCGACTTCCGCATCCGTCACCGGTTCGCCGTCCCGCAGGAGGCGGGACACGCCGCGCCTGAGGGCCAGGTCGCCGAGGGGCAACGCATCAGAGCGGGCCAGTCCGCGGACCATCGCCCACTGTGCTGTCCACGTTCCGACCCCGCGAAGCCTCGTCAGGCGTCGGACGAATTCATCGTCCGGTAGTTGCGCAAACTCCGCCCACTCCGGTGTCATCGCAGTCACGGCGAGTCCGTGGAGGTATTCGGCCTTGCGCTGCGTGAGCTTGAAGGTGCGCAATTCTTCAGGGCTCGACGACGCCAGCGCTTCGGGGCGGGGGAAGGCAAAGTAGGTGACGCCGTCGAACTGGGCCCGGGCGCCGAAATGTTCGATGATCAGCGACCTCATCATCCGGGCAACGCTGGCGGAAATCTGCTGCCCAAGGATCGCCAGGACCAGCGACTCGAACAGGGTGGCAGTTCGCGGAAGGTGCAACCCCCGGAACTGCCGTACAAGGCCTTCCATCGGGGAATCGGACCCGGCGAGCTCGTAGAACGGGCCAAGCTCCTGGTCCATTCCCAGCATCCAGCGCACCTGGTCGGCAGCGATCTTCCCATCTGCTTCAGTGAGGCCATCGCCCGCTAATTCCAGCGCCAGTTCCGGCGAGTCGGTGCTACCGGTGGAACGCACCGAGGCCAGGGCAAGTCGCCCGCCCAGGTCCAGCAGGCGCCGGTAGACTCCGTCGTCCAGGTTGTCGGCACCGCTGCGTCCCTGGAAGTATGTGTGGTAAGCGGCGGTCAGCTCGAAGTCGAAGGGCGGCGCGGGACGCAATTGATGAACTAGCGTTTCCATGTTCAAGGTCTGGGCGCTCTGAAGTCCAGAGAAGCCAGAACCGTGTAGCGGGCCCCCGATGGATGCAGTTCGCTCTGCATCACTTCGACGGACTCGACCTTCCAGACCACGGGCGTGGGCGGTGCCAATTCCGAGACAGCCTGGCCGATCCGGGCGCGCCGGGTGTCGGAGAGGGAACGACGAGGCCGTCCCAGCGTGATGTGGGGTCGAAAGGGTCGCTCTTCCGCCTGATGTCCAAGGCCCGTAATGGCATTCTCCGCCGCCTGCTGCAGGTTGGAGAGGGCCTCAAGATCACCGCTCGTTCCGGCCCATAAGACGCGGGGTGCACGATGATTGGGAAACATACCCAATTCTGCTAATTGCAAAGGGAACGGCTGCGCCTTCGCGACAACCGGCCCAAGGCACTCAGCAAGGGGGGCAACACGAGAAACGGGAATATTCCCGAGGAACTTCAGGGTCAGATGCATTCCATCGGGCCGTGCCCACTGGATGCCGTCCGGAATCTCCCCGTGAATGCGATCAACCGCGTCGACCAACTGCTCCCGCGCCTCATTGGATAGGCCAACCGCCACGAAGACCCGGACAGTATCTTTGCGAGTCGTCATGCGGTCCCCGAACCGGGGCCAAGCGCCTGCTTGAGAGAGTGCCGTGCTGCTACAAGATCAATGTAGGACTTTACGGTGCAATCAAGCCCGCTGTTCTGGGTGTAGACGGCGGGTGCGATGCAGTTAACGCGACCCTCGTCTCGGTAGCGGTCTGCCTGCTCGTGGTTTTCATTGGCGTACACGGCAATAGACAAACCTCCAAGGTCCTTCACCAAACGGAAGCAGGGGACATCGGTCTCGCCGTCGCCGATGTAGATCATGTTTTCGAAGGGCACGGGGCGCTCATTCTGCGGCACGAACTTGTTAATTATGGAACTGTCCTTCCAGTCGTGCGCCCCCTTGTTGACTCGAAAGAGGTACTGGGTCTTGGTGGTGAAATTGATGGCAACGGCCGGCCACACAGCGAACCCGTTGGGATCATACAGGAACTTGGAAGCGTAGATTCTCTCGAATTCCCCGGCGATGGAAGTGCCTTCAATGATTTCGGAATTCCCTGAAGAAATGACGTAGTGCTCCAGGCAAACACCCCGGTGCCCGGCATATGCGTTTACTCGCTCGAACCATTCCTCGACCCCTGGATAAAACTCAATCTCCCTGCTTCGGGCCAGCAGGTCTTCGCGCCGCACGGGCATGCCGGCTGCCTTGGCCTTTTCCAGCATGACGAACATGTAGGACAGTATTCCATCAGCGTGATTCAATTCGGCCAGAGATTCGACTTCACCCCAGAAATCGTCGGGTGTCATGCCGACGTCGGGGATGAACTGACGCTCCTGCATATTGCCTGGAGCCAGGGTGCCGTCGAAGTCGTAAATTATCGCGAGCGGGATGGCCGGGACTGTCATGGGGAGCTCCTGGGCCATTGTACGACGATATTTTACGTCAAGTGAAACGGAATTGTTCTAGGGCAGGCGCTGCAGCGTAGCAGAGACTTCGTTGTACCAGTCGGTCAGTGCGGCCACGGAGTAACGAGCGTTTGCCGGACTGGGGTTGGGAACGACGAACACAGGGGAGGAGCCAATATTGCGTTCCTGAAGACCCAGCTCTGGTGATGCCTTATCTCTTTCGGCATATTGTAGATAGGCCTTGTATGCCATCTGCCCGTGAAAGCACACTAGCAGCCCGTCCGAGAAACGGGGTTGGTGAGCCGTTGGGGGTATGATGGTACGGAGCATCAGACGATCGGAGCGGTCAATGAGCAAGACCTACCTTCCCTACGACCCGGACCAGCAGTTGCTGCTGCCGGCGGCCCTCCAGGAATGGCTGCCGCCGGAGCACTTGGCCTACTTCATCTCCGACGTTGCGGACCAGTTGGACCTCTCGGACATCACCGCCCGCTACGAGCAGGAGAGGCGGGGCGGCCCGCCCTACCATCCCAGGATGATGGTGAAGGTGCTGCTCTACGGCTACTGCACCGGCGTGGCCTCCTCACGTCGCATCGCCCAGAGGCTGCACGAGGACATCGCCTACCGGGTGCTGGCGGCCAACAACACGCCGGACTTCCGCACCGTCTCCGACTTCCGAAAGGACCATCTGGAGGCGTTGGGGGAATTGTTCCTGCAGGTGCTGGAGTTGTGCCAGCAGGCAGGACTGGTAAAGCTGGGGCACGTGGCCCTGGACGGGACCAAGGTGAGGGCCAATGCCTCAAAGCACAAGGCGATGAGCTACGGGCGGATGAAGGAGAAGGAAGCGCGGTTGCAGGCCGAGGTGGACGAGTTGCTCCGCAAGGCGCAGGAGGTGGACGAGGAGGAGGACCGCCGGTACGGGAAGGACAGGCGTGGGGATGAGTTGCCGGAGGAACTGGCCTTCCGGGAGGGACGGTTGCGGAAGATAAGGGAGGCCAAGGCGGCGCTGGAGGCCGAGGCCCTGGCGGATGCGGAGCAGGCTGAGTCCGAGGGACGCAATCATCTCGGGGTGCCTGATGACAAGGCGCAGCGGAACTTCACCGACCCGGACTCCCGGATCATGCCCGGCCCGGGAGGGAGGGACTTCCAGCAGTCCTACAACTGCCAGGCGGTGGTGGACAGCGAGCATCAGGTGATCGTGGCGGCCTGTGCCACCGATCAGCCCTCGGACAAGGATCAGGCCGTGAGCATGATTGAGGAGGCCATCCTGAACGTGGGCACAGTCCCAAAGGAAGTCTCCGCCGACGCCGGATACTACTCGGCCAAGGCGGTGGAGGAACTCTACGCCCTGGGAGTGGACCCGTTCGTCGCGCCGGAGAGGACCCGCCACGGCTGGGTGCCGCCACCGGCGCCCCGTGGCCGCATACCGAAGGGGCTGTCAGCCAAGGACCGGATGCGGCGCAAGCTGCGGACGAAACGGGGCAGGGAACGCTACGCGCTTCGGATGGAGACGGTGGAACCGGTATTCGGGCAGATCAAGCAGGGCCGGGGCTTCCGGCAGTTCCTGCTGCGGGGTCTGGCTAAGGTGAACCGGGAGTGGCTGATCATCTGCGCCGGCCACAACCTGCTGAAGCTGTTCCGGTATGGGGCCGGGATGTTCGTCAAGGCGAGGGGAAAAGGCGCCACTGGGAACGACAGGGAGACGCGCCGGTCCATGGGCAGTGGGATTTTCAAGCGACAATCCGCAGGTGCCTACCCGCACCCCGCCAGAACCGTTGTCGCAGGGTAATCCCGGCTGACCGACACCGCCAGTCGGTCAATCCTCAGACGGGCTGCTAGCAGCCCGTCCGAGAAACGGGGTTGGTGAGCCGTTGGGGGTATGATGGTACGGAGCATCAGACGATCGGAGCGGTCAATGAGCAAGACCTACCTTCCCTACGACCCGGACCAGCAGTTGCTGCTGCCGGCGGCCCTCCAGGAATGGCTGCCGCCGGAGCACTTGGCCTACTTCATCTCCGACGTTGCGGACCAGTTGGACCTCTCGGACATCACCGCCCGCTACGAGCAGGAGAGGCGGGGCGGCCCGCCCTACCATCCCAGGATGATGGTGAAGGTGCTGCTCTACGGCTACTGCAACGGCGTGGCCTCCTCGAGGCGCATCGCCCAGCGGCTGCACGAGGACATCGCCTACCGGGTGCTGGCGGCCAACAACACGCCGGACTTCCGCACCGTCTCCGACTTCCGAAAGGACCATCTGGAGGCGTTGGGGGAATTGTTCCTGCAGGTGCTGGAGTTGTGCCAGCAGGCAGGACTGGTAAAGCTGGGGCACGTGGCCCTGGACGGGACCAAGGTGAGGGCCAATGCCTCAAAGCACAAGGCGATGAGCTACGGGCGGATGAAGGAGAAGGAAGCGCGGTTGCAGGCCGAGGTGGACGAGTTGCTCCGCAAGGCGCAGGAGGTGGACGAGGAGGAGGACCGCCGGTACGGGAAGGACAGGCGTGGGGATGAGTTGCCGGAGGAACTGGCCTTCCGGGAGGGACGGTTGCGGAAGATAAGGGAGGCCAAGGCGGCGCTGGAGGCCGAGGCCCTGGCGGATGCGGAGCAGGCTGAGTCCGAGGGACGCAATCATCTCGGGGTGCCTGATGACAAGGCGCAGCGGAACTTCACCGACCCGGACTCCCGGATCATGCCCGGCCCGGGAGGGAGGGACTTCCAGCAGTCCTACAACTGCCAGGCGGTGGTGGACAGCGAGCATCAGGTGATCGTGGCGGCCTGTGCCACCGATCAGCCCTCGGACAAGGATCAGGCCGTGAGCATGATTGAGGAGGCCATCCTGAACGTGGGCACAGTCCCAAAGGAAGTCTCCGCCGACGCCGGATACTACTCGGCCAAGGCGGTGGAGGAACTCTACGCCCTGGGAGTGGACCCGTTCGTCGCGCCGGAGAGGACCCGCCACGGCTGGGTGCCGCCACCGGCGCCCCGTGGCCGCATACCGAAGGGGCTGTCAGCCAAGGACCGGATGCGGCGCAAGCTGCGGACGAAACGGGGCAGGGAACGCTACGCGCTTCGGATGGAGACGGTGGAACCGGTATTCGGGCAGATCAAGCAGGGCCGGGGCTTCCGGCAGTTCCTGCTGCGGGGTCTGGCTAAGGTGAACCGGGAGTGGCTGATCATCTGCGCCGGCCACAACCTGCTGAAGCTGTTCCGGTATGGGGCCGGGATGTTCGTCAAGGCGAGGGGAAAAGGCGCCACTGGGAACGACAGGGAGACGCGCCGGTCCATGGGCAGTGGGATTTTCAAGCGACAATCCGCAGGTGCCTACCCGCACCCCGCCAGAACCGTTGTCGCAGGGTAATCCCGGCTGACCGACACCGCCAGTCGGTCAATCCTCAGACGGGCTGCTAGGCGCGGCTGGCACTGCAGCAGTTTTCCCAGCAGGAGCGGAGCCCAGCGGCGGTAGTCGGCAGCTTTCAGCGCGCTGCCCTGAGGGGTGGGGCGTTTCACGACGTCGGTGAAGCCGATGCCATGGTCGAGGAGCGCAGAGTCGTCGCCGGGAAAGCACTCGCGACCGAGCGCAGGCGGCAGGAGGGACGAGCGGTTAAAAGAGGTCCAGAAGCGATTCCGGGGGTTGGTGAAGTAGTGTCCCTCCCGGGCCGAGTATTCGGAGGGATTCAGACCGACGAACACCAGATTCAGCCCCGGCTTCAACAGATCTGGCAGAGTGCGCGTCTCTGACAAAGGATTCTGATCAGACAAACTACCCTTGCCCAAATCCAAGCATACGGGCGGCATTCTTGCCAAGGATAGCGTGCCGGTGTTCTTCCTCAAGGGGCTGTTCCATCACCTGAGTCAGTGGCCGTGAGGGCGGCATCAATGGGTAGTCCGAGGCAAACAGAATTCTATCGGCACCGACCATCTTCGCCGTCGCGGAGAAAATGCTGGGCAGGTACAGGAACGGCGACGCCGCCGAATCGAAGTAGACGTTGGACAGGGAGGCACCCACTTCAGGCATGAGGGCGTAGAAGGGAAGGCCGCCACCCCAGTGGGCACAGATAATGGTGTTGTCGGGAAAATTCTCTATGAGCCTCCACACTCTGTCGGGCGTGGTTATTCCCTTTCCGGGGTACACGTGACCCACCGGCTCGGAGCAGTGCAGCAGCAGAGGCAAGTTCAGGGACCGGGCCAGGTCCATCATGGGAGCCATAGTGGACGCATCAGTGATGTCGACGGCCTGCGTGTCCGGGTGCAATTCCCCGATTCCCCGCAGCCCGGCATAAGCACACCGTTCCACTTCCCGCAGGGCAGCTTCACCCCAGGCTGGATTAACCGACAAGAATCCGGTCAGGTGGTCGGGATTGGCCGAAGCGGCCTCAATAATGTAGTCGTTCGCTTCCCTGGAGACCTCCGGGTCGGTCCAGCCCATCCCCATGACCACAGCATGGTCGACTCCGTCTCGCGTCATGGCGTTAAGGAGGGAATCAACATCAGCCATGCGCGCTGAGGGGTCGGCCAAGATCTCGGCGAAAGTGGCGTCGCGGGCTGCCAGTTCCTCGCGACGTCGGGTGAACGAAGGGGGAAGAATGTGGCTGTGGGCGTCAACGATCATTGTCGACACGGGAGTGGGAGACGAATCTCCTACTACTGAATCCGATTCCTAGTGGTCGCGGCCGTTGTCGCTGAATTCGTTATCGCTGTAAACGGCGGTCTCGCGCCCCTGAAAGACGTGAACAACGAAATTGTTCCGGATGATACCCACTGCGTCGGCGATGTCTTCATCCACGGCGTCCATGATTTCCTGGATGGCCTGCTGGGTCAGGCTCTCGTCAACCGCCAGGGACACGTGCACCATTTCCGCAGTGAAGTGGATATCAACCCTCCCCACAGTACGATCGAACTCAACGATGTTGTAGGCTTCTGAGAACGGGGTGCGAACTTCCCGCTCGAATGTGAAGTCGGCCACCGCCATCCTCCTCTACCGGGTACTAAGTAACCATCTCAAAAAGCGCTGGTTCTTGTGAAGTCATATCGAATGTCAAGCGAGGTCCTGGATTTCCGCTCCCCGTTTGCACGGGGACAAAGCTTCGCGGGAATGACGGGTGAGGTGTCTCGCCAAGTTTTGAGATAATTTCTAAGGCCTCGTCTGACCGTTGCCCATGATCACCCACTTGTAGGACGTGAGTTCCTTCAGCCCCATCGGGCCGCGGGCATGCATCTTCTGGGTGCTGATGCCCACCTCAGCGCCCAGGCCGAACTGCCCACCATCGGTGAACTGCGTGCTGGCATTTACGTAAACCGCAGCGGCATCCACTTCGTCGAGGAAACGCATGGCGGCGGAATAGTCCTCGGTGATGATGGCCTCTGAGTGGCCGGACCCGTAGGTCTCGATGTGTTCCAGCGCTTCATCCATGGAGTCCACCACCTTCACGGCAGCGGCCATAGCCAAAAACTCTCGGCCCCAGTCCTCTTCCTCAGCGGGCTGAATGGTCCCGGCGGCATCGGGTCCAAGGATGGTCAGTGCTCGATTGTCGCAGTGCAGCTCGACGCCTGATGCCGTCAGGCCAGCGGCAATTCGGGGCAAACCCTCGGAGGCAATGGCCGAGTGGACCAGCAGTGTGTCTAGGGCGTTGCAGATGTAAGGGCGACGCACCTTGGCGTTGATAGTCACGTTGGCGGCCATGTCGAGATCGGCGGCACGGTCTACGTAGGTGTGGCAGACACCAACGCCGCCAGTAACCGCAGGCATGGTGGCATTCTCACCCACGAAGCGAACCAGCCCTGCGCCTCCGCGCGGGACTATGAGGTCGATGTACTGGTCCATCTTCAGCATCGCGTCCACAAGCTCGCGGTCGGGATTATCCACGAACTGCACCGCTCCCTCGGGTGCTCCGGCCTCCCGCAGGGCCTGTCGGATCAACGAAATGAGAGCCTTGTTAGACCTCAAGGCCTCCTTGCCTCCACGCAGCAGGCAGGCGTTGCCGGACTTGAAGCAGAGTCCGAAAATGTCCACGGTGACGTTGGGACGACTCTCGTAGATGCTGGCAACCACACCCAATGGGACTCGGCGTCGACCGACCACCATCCCATTTGGCAATGTATTCATTTCGATGGACTCACCCACGGGGTCCGGCAGGGCGGCTATCTTTCGCTGCTCGGCGGCTGTTCCATGAAGGCGTTCCGGGGTCAGGAGCAGGCGATCGATCATTGCATCGCTGAGGCCGTTAGCCCGGGCTTCGTCGCAGTCCTCCGCGTTGGCCTTCAATAATTCTTCGGCATCGCTTTCCAACAGTCCGGCGAGGGTGTTCAGGGCCTGATTCTTGACTCCGGTGGACAGGCGCGCCAGCTGGCGTGATGCAATCCGGGCAGACTGGCCCTGACTCAGCAAATCAGAAACGATTCTGGTAGTCATATCGCTCTCTTTCAGCCAGGAAACATACAGGAAATTCCAATAACCCTCCTACAACAACACGAGATTGTTACGGTGCACCACTTCCTGGCCGAAGTGGTATCCCAAAGTCTCCTCTATCTTGCCGGACCGCAAACCGCGGATTCTCTCGATGTCGTCGGCGCTGTAGTTGGAAATACCACAGGCAATACGCCTACCGGAACCGTCTGCTACAAAAACGGTATCCCCCCGCCCAAAGCCACCTTCCACCTGCTTAACTCCAGCGGGCAGCAGGCTACGGTGGCCCTCCACCAAGGCCGCAACTGCACCGTCGTCGACAGTGACCTGGCCACGCTGGGAGATGCCGCTCAGCATCCAGCGTTTGCGGGCTTCAAGCTTCCCTTCGGCAGCACGGAAGAAAGTACCCACCTGCTCGCCGCGGGCGGCCGCCAACGCCACCCCGTCGTAGCGGCCATGAGCCATGATCATCGGTATGCCCGACGCGGTCACCAATCGCGCCGCCTCCAGCTTGGTGGGCATTCCTCCTCGGGCCCAAGGCTGGAGGTCACGACCGGCAGCTGCCTCGATGCGATCGTCAACGCGGTCGACAACGGGTATGCGTCTGGCCGAGGGGTCGGTCCTAGGGTCTGCGGTATAGAGCCCATCAATATCTGTCAGGATTAACAACAAATCCGCGTCCACCAGGTTGGCGACCAAAGCCGACAGCCGGTCGTTGTCCCCAAAGACCTCTCCGATTTCATCCACTGCGACGACGTCGTTCTCGTTGAGCAACGGAACCACGCCGAGATCCAGCAATCCGCGCAAGGTGTTCCCAACATTGAGGTAGGACTGACGGTTGGAGAGATCGCCGATCGTGAGCAGGGCCTGCGCCACGGTCGCGCCATGCTGCGCGAACTCTTCCTGGTAGATGTGCATCAGGCGGCTTTGGCCGACGGCAGCGGCAACTTGCCGGGAGCGAACGTCCCGCGGGACCACTCCGTAGCCACCCAACGCCGCTCTTCCGGCCGCAATGGCGCCGGAAGTGACGAGCATGACCTCGGCTCCCTGCTCCCGTAACTCGCATATCTGGCGAACGATGCTGGCGAGGACGGCCTGGTTAACCTCACCACCGCCATCCCCCGGACCCGCACCTGTCAATATACCGGTGCCAGCCTTGATTACGATCCTTCTGTACGTTAGGTGACCGGGCCGAGTGGATGCGTCAGCACTGTCAGTTCGGGTCATGTTAGCCTGATGGCTGGAAACGACCATACCAAATCCGTTTTAGAGAAATTACCGGGTTCCATGTTTCTGAATTCGGGCTTTCGTACGAATTATGCAGCCCGTCAATGATATAGCTTGCGTAGAATTAAGTCATTCCCGCCGGGTTCCTCTCCATCACCGAAGGCAATGAAGGCTCGCCAACGGGAAAAACGAGAAATTGCAGTGTCTAGTAGTTATGTCCGAAACCCTAGCGAAGGGTCCCCCATGGATGAGTGGGATTCTTCGCCTTGCTCAGGATGACGCGGCTCAACACCCTCAAAGAAGAGACGATCAAATGACCCTGCGGGGAACGGCACCGCCCTTGAAACGAAATATCGAATAGACTAGTCTGGAAAAGACTTACTACTATTGGAACGGAAGACCCACCCGGAGGATTGACGATGGCTCAGACGGGGACCTCGTTTTCCTGCGCAAAATGCCACAATACCCAGTTTGAGACAGAGGAAATACGGACAGCAGGCAAGTATTCTCGCTTCTTCGACCTGCAAAACAAGAAGTTCACGGCCGTGTCATGCACACGGTGCGGATACACCGAGATCTTCCGGGGAGACTCCTCGCTGCTTGGCAATTTCCTGGATATTCTCTCCGGAGGCTAGTAATTGTCGGGTCCCAGGGCTAAATTTTAGAAAAGGTCTTCCACGGAGATAGCGCGACTATAACGGCTAAAACGACGCCGTGACTCATTGTCCCAAAGGGGTTGAGCTTGAGGCCAACCCCCTTTCGGCATTTCTCTCTCGCATCAGCTACGTCATTTGCCGGAGCGGAAACGATCTCACATGATTGCCAACAGCAGCAAGTGCATTCCATACCCTTCGCAAATTTTTATGGACAGCTAAATGTCATTAAGCGGCATCCTCAAACTCCTGGAGGCGCACCCAGAATTCCGGCGAAGCCTGGACAGTGCCATGTCCGGCGAGACCGGTACCGCAACCGTTCTTCAAGGGGCAAGACCGGCCTTCATCGCATCACTATCCCGGAACAGGCCGGGGCCGTTGCTGGTTATCACACCGCGCCCTGAAGACGCCCGCCGGTTGCACGACCAACTCCTCAGCTGGATGGGCGAGGATTCTCCGGTCCACTTTCTACCAGAGCCGGAGGTGCTGCCCTTCGAGCGGCTGGCGGTGGACGCCAACACCAGCAACCAGCGACTAGCCGCCCTGGCTGCGCTGGCACGCGCTCTGGAATTCAGCCGGGAAGGTGGCGACGATGATCAAGGCGATTCGCTCATCGTGGTCTGCTCGGTGGGTTCCGCTCTCCTTTATACCGCACCTCAGGAACTGATGGCAGGCCGGTTGCCGGGCGCAGATTCGCCGTGCGTGTGGAGGGTGGGGGACCGTGTACGACTGGATGTTGTGTTGTCACAGTGGGTCGATCTGGGTTACCGCCACGAGCCAGTGGTGGACTCGCCAGGAACGTTCAGCCACCGAGGCGGAATTCTGGACGTATTCCCACCACACCTGGACCTGCCGCTCAGGATTGAACTGTTCGATGATGAGGTCGATACGATTCGGCGCTTCGACCCTCTTACGCAGCGCTCCGTAGGACCTGCCGAGGATGTGCACCTGATCGCGGCAAGGGAACAATTGCCGGGACTGGCCGGTACCGATGCCCTTACCAGCAAGGCAGGCCGGATGGACTTTACCGAATGCAGCGGCGCCGTCCGAGAACGCATGGAGGAGGAACTCAGGGCACTGACGGATCCGGGAGTGCCGGAAACCAACCCCGAGATCCTGTCCTTCTATAGCGGGCTTATCAATCGGACTCCATTGCTGGACTACCTCGGCACGGAGGCCACCGTGCTCCTGGAGCGTGGGGGCCGAGTAGAGGCCGAGGCATCCGAGCTGGAAGAGCGTTTCGACCGAATGCGAACGGCAAGGGAAGAACGGGGAGAGCTCCCTGTTAATTTCCCTTCCCCCTACATGCCCTGGGACGAGTTCGCCTCCCGCCTTGAAAATCGCCGCCGCATCGACCTGCAAACTTGGGTTGGTGAAGACGAGGACCAGGTATTCCTCCCGGCTGTCCCATATTACGGTCGCCTGGAGCAGCTATCGGCGGACATTCGTCGACGGCAGGGAGAGGGCGTTGCGGTGGTCGCCGTTACCCAGCACGCACTCCGCGTCGCCGAACTCCTGCAGCAGCAGGGCGTTGACGCGGTTATACAGGAGACACTGGACGAACCGCCGGAACCGGGGCAGGTTTGCATTGTGCCCGGAGGGCTGCGAAACGGATGGGCTATTGAGCTGCCGCTGAACAGCGTGCCCAGCCGTAGCAACGGTCATTCGCGGAGAGGCAACCGAGGGCCTAGCAGGCTCGATCTACTTACAGACTCCGAGCTATTCGGAACGGTGAAAGAACGCCGCCAGAGACGACCCCGCCGGGCGGAGCGCGGGCCTGACATATCGCTGGCCGATCTGGAGCCTGGTGTATTCGTGGTACACATCGACCACGGTGTAGCCCGGTTCGCAGGCACCACCCACATGGGCGACGGCGCAGAGGAGCGGGAATACCTGATCCTAGAATACGCGGAGAGCGACAAGCTGTATGTTCCCACCGACCATCTGAATCGCGTGAGCGCCTACGTCGGTGCACAGGAACACGAACCGGCCCTCACCCGACTGGGCGCAGCCGACTGGGCCCGGATAAAGCAGAAAGTGAAGGGCGCAGCACGGGAAATGGCCCAGGAACTCATCCGGCTGAACGCCTCCCGTCAACTGGTAAAGGGGCACGAATTCAGTCCGGACTCAGCCTGGCAACAGGAACTGGAGGACTCCTTTCCCTACATGGAGACACCCGACCAGGCCAGCGCGATCAATGACGTCAAGTCCGACATGGAACGGTCTCAGCCCATGGACCGGTTGATCTGCGGCGACGTGGGCTACGGAAAGACTGAGGTGGCATTGCGGGCGGCGTTCAAGACCGTCAGCGACGGGATGCAAGTGGGACTGCTGGTGCCAACCACTGTTCTGGCCCAGCAACACTACGCGACATTCACAGAGCGGCTGAGTCCCTTTCCAGTGCGGGTTGAAGTGCTGAGCCGATTCCGCACTCCCAAAGAGCAGCAGCAGGTCATCGAAGGGCTCAAAGCCGGGGAGGTGGATATCGTCATCGGGACCCACCGGCTGCTGCAGAAAGATGTCCAGTTCAAAAACCTGGGCCTAGCTGTAGTGGACGAAGAACAGCGTTTCGGCGTCAGCCACAAAGAGCGGCTCAAGCAGCTTCGTCGCCAAGTGGACGTACTGACGCTGAGTGCCACGCCCATCCCGCGGACGCTAAATATGGCCCTGTCCGGCCTTCGTGACCTTTCGTCCATGGCCTCGGCCCCGGAAGCGCGCCTGCCGGTCAAGACATTCGTTTCCGAGTACTCGGAAGACGTGGTGAAGGAAGCGATTCTGCGGGAAATGGAGCGAGGAGGGCAGGTCTTCTACCTGCACAATCGCGTCAAGACCATTCATCAGACAGCGGAAGACATCCGCAAGATGATTCCGTCTGCACGCGTCATGGTGGGACACGGGCAGATGGCGGAGTCGGACCTGGAAGACGTGATGATGGACTTTGCCAACGGCGAAGCAGACGTGCTGGTCTGCACAACCATCATCGAATCCGGTCTCGACATGCCGAACGTCAACACGCTGATCGTGGAACGCGCCGACCGTTTCGGGCTGGCACAGCTCTACCAGTTACGGGGGCGCGTGGGACGCGGCCAACATCGCGCATACGCCTACCTGCTCGCGCCGCGCGGGCGTCGCATCACCGAGGCAGCTGAAATGCGCCTGCAGGCCATTCTTGAGGCGTCGGAACTGGGTGCGGGCTTCAGAATCGCCATGCGCGACCTAGAGATTCGCGGTGCGGGCAACATCCTTGGGGCCGACCAAAGCGGCCATATTCAGGAAGTTGGACTCGACCTGTATACGCAACTGCTGCACGAGGCAGTGCAGGAACTGGAGCGAGAGGGGGGCAGTTCGGACAGCATCGGAACCGCATCCACTGCGGAGGAACCCACGCGAATAGAACTTCCCCTCAGCGCTGGCATCCCCGAAGACTATATCGAGCACATGCCAACCCGCTTGTCGGTCTACCAACGGCTGGCCAAACTGAGCGAAAGAAGGGAGTTGCCGGAAATCCGAGAGGAACTCCGCGACCGCTTCGGGCCCGTACCGGACGAAGTGGAGAGCCTGCTGAAAGTGTCGGAACTCCGTGCGATCGCCAGTGCAGCCGGTGCCGAGTCGGTGATCCGGTCGAGCGAAGCAATCGTAATTACATTAAGCAACGGAGTTGGAGGGGCCAAAGCACCGCTCCAGCGCGCCTTGGGCCCTTCGGCGCAGGTGGGGAACGCGCAAATTCAGATGCCGCTGCGACCACTGGGAGAGCAGTGGCTCCCTCGCCTCACCCGGACCCTGGAACGGCTGCAAGTATTCATGGACAACATGCGCCAGCTAGCCGCCGATGCTGTAGGGTCCCAAGCGGGCAGGAGTTCGTAGCGCTTTCCTTTCTCAGCTTTTGCAAAAGGCAAGGGGAATTTCAAATGGTATTAAGAATCCGAACGGCTCTCTTGGTCACGGGCGCCCTGCTCATAACACTGGCTCTGCTCGCCTGCGGTAGCGATTCCGGGAGTGGCAACGGCGGCAATGGGGAAGGTGGAAGCGACCGGGAGATGGCGGAAGATTTTGCCATCACCGTATCGCAGGGGCAGGACGAGTTGGGCGGAGATCAGGTGGCGATGGCATCCCTGGTTGGGGAAAAGCCTGTGGTGCTCAACTTCTGGGCGGCGGAGTGCCCGCCCTGCCGGGCCGAACTACCCGAATTTCAGAAGTTTTACGGTGACCACCGCGACGAGATCCTGGTGCTGGGAGTTGACCTTGGCCAGTTTACCGGCCAGGGGACTCCCGAACAGGGCCGGGAGCTTCTGGCCGAATTGGGCGTTAGTTTCCCAGCGGGATACACTGAAGACTCTGATGTGCTGCCCAAGTACACCGTCCTTGGTCTTCCCACTACAGTTTTCATCAACGCCGATGGCTCTATACATGACAAATGGACCGGCGCTCTGAACGAGGAAACCCTGATCGAAAAGGCCAAGGAGATGCTGGAAGGCTAAGTAAGCACGAAGCGACGGGGGGGGGGGCGCCTGAACACTCTTTCAACCTGTGCGCCCAACGCTCCCTGTGCTAAAATGATACTGTCGGGGTGTAGCGCAGTGGCTAGCGCGCTACGTTCGGGACGTAGAGGCCGGTGGTTCGAATCCACTCACCCCGACCAACCTTGCAACAAATACACCCCAGCCCATATAGGTTCAGTTGGCAGTCCCAGCCCTCCCCATTTGATGGAGAGGGCTTTTGTTGTGCTATCATTTGGCCTGTTTTCATTCCAAATGCGAAATGAACTGGAGGCCCGCTTATGCCGTTCGGAGGCAACGACTGGCTCGCCTTGACCCCTGAGGAAGCTCTGGAACCAGAGATTCCCATTTGCGATCCACACCACCACTTCTGGGACTATCGTACCGAGCGAATCCCTTTCCAGCGCTACCTCTTACATGAATTGGCCGACGACGTAAACGGCGGCCACAAGGTGCGATCGACGGTGTTCGTCGAGGCCCGTTCCATGTATCGGCCTGGCGGCCCTGAAGAGATGCGGCCCGTTGGTGAAGTTGAGTTCGTACAGGGCCTTGCAGCGGCCAGCGACACTGGGCTCTACGGCCCCACCAAGGCGGCGGCCGCCATCGTGGGACACGCCAACCTGAACCTTGGGGACAGCGTGCGGCCGGTGTTGGAGGCCCTGCAGTCGGCCAGCCCCAACCGCTTCCGAGGAATACGCCATTCGGTCACGTGGGACCCGCACCCTGAAGTGGAAAACACTGCCGCCCACAAGGCGGAAGGCCAGATGAGCAGCGACAACTTCCGGGCTGGCGCCAGGGTGCTGGCAGACATGGGTCTCACGCTGGAAGGTTGGATGTACTTCCCCCAAATGCACGAACTCGCCGAATTTGCCAAGGCAGTCCCCAACCTCACCATCATCCTGAACCACATCGGCGGCCTGTTGAGGGAGGGCCCGTACGCCGGCCGTGATGACGAAGTTTTTGATACCTGGCGAAAGGGTATCGCGGCCGCCGCTTCTGCCCCCAATGTAGTCATCAAGCTGGGCGGCATAGGCATGCCCCGCACTGGCTTCGACTGGCACGCTCGAACCAATCCCATAGCTTCGGAGGAACTGGCGGCGGACATGAAGCCATTGATCGATTATTGCATCGACCAGTTCGGTCCCAACCGCTGCATGTTCGAAAGCAACTTCCCCGTGGACAAGGTGTCGTACTCCTACACCGTGATGTACAACGCCTTCAAGCGACTGACCACCCAGCACTCGGCTTCTGAGCGCGCTGATATGTTCCACGACGTGGCGGCTCGGGTCTACAGCGTCAAGTATTGACCAATGCCGTCATCATCTTGCGAACAGCATCTGAGCTCGAAATGGAGCGGCGCATAGCAGGGTCATTCCATATTCAGCCTGAGCGCAGCGAGGGGTGGCTATTTCATGAGTGAGATTATTTGCTCCGGTCAGCGCGAAGCCTTTTGGGGGAGACGGGGGCTCTCGATTCCTGCCTTCGCAGGAATAACGGATTGTGAGAGCCCGAGTAAAGACAATTCGAGGGCCCTGAGGCGCGTTACAGCCGCCCTTTTCATTTTGGCCGGTTGATGTTAAGTTAGCCCAGAAATTCCATCCGGGCGGGTTCCGGCTGAAGGCGCAACTGGCGACGGCCCCCGACTTCCTACGGGGGCCGCTATTTGTGAGATACCAGCGGCTGGGCCTGAAGGGGCAATGTCCAGGCGACTGAGACAATAGGCTCCTTCCGAAAGAACGAAGAAGGTAATACCCCCCTTGGTCATAGCCGTCGCGTTCATACTGATGACCGTCTTCTTCATGGCGGGCCTGTACGTAGCAGGCGCGCTGGGCAGTCTCGCCCTGCTCCTCATGGAGTTCTTTTCCGAGAGCCCATTGTCGAACATCATGGCCAATCGGGTCTGGGAGACCTACACCAGATTCCTTCTCGTCGCCATCCCGCTTTTCATACTCATGGGAGAACTGGTCTTGCGCAGCGGCATCGCGGACCGCATGTACCGTGCCCTTGACCGCTGGGTGGCGCCTATTCCGGGCGGGCTCCTCCACACCAACATCGTGTCATGCGCCATATTTGCTGCCTGCTCGGGCTCCAGTATTTCGACCGCGGCCACGATCAGCCGTGTGGCTCTTCCCACATTCCACACCCGTGGCTACAACGAGAGGCTGGTAGTGGGTTCGCTGGCGGCAGGTGGAACGCTGGGGATCCTGATACCGCCAAGTGTGCTCCTGCTCATATACGGGTTGAGTACCGGGACCTCCATTGGTCGTCTGTTCCTGGCGGGCTTCATCCCAGGCGCAATCATGGCACTGGTATTCATGGCCTTCATTGCTTTCGCCGCAATTGTCTGGCCGAGGGTGGCCCCAAGAGTCGAGGGTGAAACTTTCTTGAGCTGGCGGGGCTGGATGGACCGGATCACCGGTTCCATAGCAGTCGGCCCGGTAATAGTTCTCGTCCTCGCAGTGCTCGGATCAATATACGGCGGAATTGCAACGCCCAGCGAGGCCGCAGCCATCGGAGTATACGGAGCTTTTCTCCTAGCATTCCTTTACAACTCAACATCGTTGTGGCTGCCGGTTTTGGCAGCCCTCATGAGGAAGTCAGGCCTGATCAGGGTCTATGACGGAGTCCGCCTTTTCCTTGGTTCGGTGGTAGGACTCGTCGTGATCCACCTGGCTGCCCAGACGGTCTTCCTGGTCTTCTTCCCCAACAGGTCTCTACTCATTGAACAGGAACTCGGGGAAACTATTTTCCTTCTGGAAGTTCTGGCCCTTCCCCTCGTTGGTTGGGTTTTCATCTTGTCCGAAGTCTCCAAGGAAGATTTGCTGGATGCCCGGATGCCTTCGGGTGCGCACGTCAGCGCAATGATTAGCTCCAATTTGGCCATGCTACGTGAAGTGTTCATGTCCACCATGCGCACCACCTGCATGATTATGTTCATCCTCATGGCGGCCTTTACGCTGCAGTTCGCGTTCGCCTACCTGCGGATTTCCCATGCCTTGGCCGACGTCGTGGTGTCGCTGAACCTGAGCCAGATGGAGTTGGTGGGAATCCTGATCGTGTTCTATCTGCTGCTGGGCACGTTCATGGAGAGCTACTCGATGCTGGCGACCACCCTGCCCATATTGCTGGAAACGCTGTTCCGTTCCGGCATTGACCTTCTGTGGTTCGGCATCATCATGATCATTCTGCTCGAAGCGGCGCAGATCAGCCCGCCGCAGGGCCTCTCTTTGTACGTGCTTCACGGAGCACGGCATGAGACGGCTGAAGTACGCGGAGTTACAGAACCGGAAACAATCAACGACGTGTACATCGGAGTATTACCATTCATGGTCTGTATGGCCGTGGTTATTGGCATTCTCATGGTGTTCCCCGAGCTGGTGACCTGGCTTCCAGACCAGGCCAAGGGCGCCCGTTGACGCGTTAGACCTGGGCCTTCCTACGTCCCAACCTAGAATCAGAATCCGGCAACTTTTTGTGAAATTTCGTTATGTAAGTGAGTGATTGCGTCACAAGACGTTCATTGACCTTGCTGATACCAACCATTACAATGCGCCTTCATATGGGCCAGCAAGTTTTCTTGGGGACCGCTTGGGGAGTGGGCATTGATGGCGCGTCCGATCGCACTGGTTGCCTTGATTGTCGGGCTCGTCGCGGGTCTAAGTGCCTGCGGAGGAGGGGACCCAACTCCAACTACCCCGCCAGAAACGGCTCCGTCCGCCCCCGCAACCATCGCGCCTCCCACCGCTGTCGCTACAGCAACCCTGGTCGCGGCTGCGACTTCCCCACCTCCTACAGCGAGGCCGGCGGCCACCGGGCAACCTGCGCCGACCGAACCTCCTGCGCCCAGCCCGACTCCGCCCCCTGCACTCCCAGCAACACCTGCACCGGTGATGAGCGAATCGGAGAAGCTGGCCGCATATGCCGAGGAACACGCCAATGGCCCAGGCGCCATCTTCGTGGGGGACCCGACGCAACTCATTGGACCGCCTCCCCACGAGGGGCTAATGTTCTCGATGCCGCCGGAACAGTTCAACCTGCTTTCCGGGGCCGCGCTGTTCGGGTCGCCGGAACTACAGATTCCGGGGCACATGTTCATCTATTCCAACGACTACTACCAGAACCTGCTGTCGAAGGCCAACCTGACCAATCCGACCGAGCTGGTCTCCTCCGGCGAGAATATCGAAATCCAGCACGTGTGTCTTGACCGCAACCTTCCACCGTGTGTACTGATTCAGGCATACTTTGCGCCCAATCTCGCCAGGCGAACCAACGGTCAAGTAAACATTTCGGTAATCTCCCTGGCCGAGTTGCAGATTGACGGCCAAGACACTCTTACCCAAGTGAGCGACGGCACCCTGGACATGGTGAACATCTTCACCGGATACGTGGCGGGGGAACTCCCAGCGCTGGAAGTGCAGTCTCTATGGGGGTCAGCCCCCGACTGGGAAACCTCTTACGCCACGCTCACGGTGTTGGCGGAAGACATAGACCGGATAATGCTGGAGGCCACGGGCGGCAGCCTGGTCCTGAACCGGAACTGGTTCGCCGGGTCCGACCAGTGGTTCTACAGCAAGAAGCCACTGACAAGCGTGGGGGACTTCGAGGGACTGAAGATACGCACCAACTCTTCCTCAATGTCCGATTTCATCTTGGGCATGGGCGGGGAGCCGACCTTCAAGTCTATCGCCGAGCTATACACCTCCCTCGACCGTGGTGTGGTGGACGCAGCCGTATATGGTGGGCTGCTGGCGGTATCCGCCAGGCTGCATGAGATCACGGGGTACATGGCCGGTCCCATCATCGGTTTCGGCTACACCAACAACGTGATCAACAAGGATGTGTGGGATGCCATACCCCAGGACCTGCAGCAGATTATGATCGAGGAAGGAGCCAAGGCCGAACTGGAGGGTTTGCGGTTGGCCCCCTTCCAGAATGTGGCGGCGATTGCAATCAACCAGAGTCTGGGCTCCCTTCTCTCCCGAAATCCATCAGCACATACAGGCGGTCATACTGCCGGAACACATCACCCCCGGCTGGCTGCGGCGGCTGGGTTACCCGGAGAAGAACACGGACATTGTCGCAACCTACAACGAAAAGCTGAGTCCCTTCCATGGAATCTGGATTAACGAAGACGGCTCCATCGAGCAGGTCCCCATCACTGAGGGGCCCAGGGCCGGTCAATAAGCAAGGCTATCAGGGCCTGCCCGACTCGGACGGCCCCAAAGCGAACAGGCGCCAAAAACTCAACAACCCACAGAGTTACCCCGCATGGGAAAAGATAAGGAGGTAAGCCCCAGGATGATTCAACCCAGACTATTCGTTGTTACACTACTGATGGCCTCACTGTTGTTGCTGGCCGGTCTCGCCGCATGTGGCGAGGCGGCGACATCGGTGCCGCCTACAGCTACCACGGCACCCACTGACGCTCCAGAACCTACGGCCATGGCAGAAGAACCGACCGAAGCGATGATGACCGGTGATGACGCCCTGACGCAATACGCTGCGGACAACGCCAACGGGCCCGGAGCCATCTTCATGGGCGACATCAACCAACTGGTCGGCCCGGCCCCGTCAACTGCGGACGGACAGCCAGACGCCGACCTAGGAGACCTCGAGGGCGGCGTGCCGCTGGACGCCCTGGAGGATCACCTCTGGCTTTATGAGAGCGATTACTACAAGTCCCTGATTGAAAGGGCAAATCTCACTGATCCCACGCCGCTAACCTCCAGCGGGGAGAGCATAGACGTCCAGCACGTCTGCATCAACCGCTCTCTCCTGCCCTGCAAGATCATTGAGCAGTTCTGGGGTCCCAACCTGGAAGCTCGCACCAACGGCCAGCTCACCATCACCGTGAGCTCCTTCCCCGAGCTGGGCCTTGCCGGACCCGACACGCTGCAACTGGTGTCCGACGGGACCCTCGCCATGGCCAACATCTACACCGGATACGTGGCAGGCGAACTTCCTGCCATCGAAGTGCAGTCCCTCTGGGGCATCTATCCCGACTGGGAGACGATGTACCTGTCCCTGACGGATATGCACCCGCAGCTGGAAGAGATGGTGGTCCAGGAGACCGGCGGCGGCATTATCGTCAACCACAACTGGTACTCCGGCAATGACCAGTTCTTCTTCAGCAAGAAAGCCCTGCGAACCCTTGAAGATTTCCAGGGTCTGAAGACCCGCAGCCACGCCGCAGCTCTGTCCGACTGGATCGTGGGCATGGGCGCCGAGGCTCAGTTTGTTGCCTTCTCCGAGGTGTACACGGCTTTGGAGCGCGGCATCCTTGACGCCGGCGTGACTGGCTCCACCCCCGGTTACGGCCAGCGTTGGTACGAGGTCACTACCTACTTGAACGGTCCGCTGAAGAGTCTGCTTTCCACAAACAACGTGATTAACTCGGTCGTTTGGAACGAAATCCCCGCTGACCTGCAACAGATACTGATAGAGGAAGGCGCCAAGTCGGAGCTGGAGCAGTTGCGCCTGACCTCCATCCAGAACGTCACCGGAGTGCAGAAGAACCTGAGCGCCGAGCCTCCCATGGAGCTGGTGGAGTTCTCGCCTGCATTGGCCGAGCACAGCCTGAACGTGGCGGTGAAGCAGCACGTCATCCCAGGCTGGCTGAACCGCCTCCACTACCCGGGCGCCGGCGATGAGGCGGTAGGGATGTTCAACGAACATGTCGGCCCCTACGTAGGTATGAGCATCGGCGCTGACGGCACCGTGAGCGACGTATCCATCACCAAGGGACCCCACGCCCAATAGGACCGTCTCAGATAGATTCCTTACCCGCCCCTCTACTAGCACTTAGGTAGAGGGGCGGTTATTTTCAATTCAACCTGGCGAATTTATTCCATAGTATGACACGAGTATTTTGTGCCTCTTCAAGCAGGCTGCTGCCGTAGCATCCGTGCCTATATTTGCATTTGGGACGGGATTGCGCTGGCCCGAATTTAGTGTAGAATGACGCAAATTGCGGACAGGGCCGATAGCTTGGGGCAGTCCGCAAGCGAACTGGCTTGGGAAGTAATCCAAGTTTTACTGGGGACGCGATGACCGCAAACATTCTTGACCACCACATGGGCATCATAGGATCGTTTTTGGGGGTTGCAGTGCTTTTGGTACTGATTTCCCTGATTTGGTTCTGGCCAGACAACCCGGAAATGTTGTTCATGTCCATAGCCACCGGGGTACTCCCTCTTCTGATGCTCTTGGCGGGTCTCTTGTTCGGCCCACGCAAGGCGTTGCTAGGCTCTCGGGCAATTACAGCTGTTATGGACCGCCTATATTTCATCCTGGGCTACGTCTGTGGCGTGGAACTGTTGCTGCTGGGCTTTTTTATCACCTACCAGGTAGTGGCTCGCAAGCTCGACTGGGTGCAGGCTCCCGGCACCGATGTAATGAGCGGCTACGTTCTGGCTATGGCGGCAACTTGGGCTTTTTCTTACTCGCTCCGCTCCGGTTCCCACGTCCGGATCGACGTGCTGTTGCCTTACATGGGAACTAGGACAAGAGCGGCAGCGGACTGGTTGGCCATCTTCGCAGTTCTGTTCCTCGGCTGGGTTACCATGTGGAAGATGTGGGAAAACGTGGTGAACAACTATGAGCGCGGCGTGGTTACGAATGACTATCCCCTGACGCCTCTGTTCATTCCCAAAATCGTGGTGTCCCTGGGCTTCACCCTCCTGTGCCTAACAGCCCTGCAGATGATGTACTCGATGGCAGCAGAAGGGGCTCTCGTCCGGTGGAACCGGGCTCAGGGCGGAGAGGAACTCGAGTCGATGGTCGTAACCACAGGGGAAGCTGCCGGAGTGGCCGACTAGCCACCGAGTGCGGACTGAATACTGAGTTCAAGCAATATAGGCAGGCCGGCCTTTCCCGGCCTGTAATATCGGAAAACCTGGCCTGAGAGGTTAAGCTGTGGCAATTGGTGTAGCATTCGGATTGATGGGGGCCTTCTTCCTCGCGGGGTTGTACGTGGCTGCGGCCCTTGGCGCACTGTCCCTCATTGTCATGTACTTCTTTTCCGATGCTCCCCTGTGGAACATCATGGCCAACAAGGCTTGGGAAGGGAACACCAGCTTCATTCTGGTGGCGGTGCCGCTGTTCATTCTCATGGGTGAGTTGATGAACCGCAGCGGCATGGGCGAGCGCATGTACGCCGGCATCACCCGCTGGATCTGGTGGCTGCCCGGCGGGCTGATCCATACAAACATCGTGTCGTGCGCCATTTTCGCTGCCTGTTCCGGTTCCAGCGTGGCGACCTCCGCCACCATCAGCCGGGTGTCGCTGCCAAGCTTCCGGCAGAGGGGCTACTCGGAGCGCATGGTGATCGGCTCCCTCGCCGCCGGCGGAACCCTCGGCATTCTGATCCCCCCCAGCATCAGCCTGATTATTTACGGCGTGCTGGTGGAGGAGTCCATCGGTCGCCTATACATGGCGGGTTTCGTCCCGGGCATGGTGCTAACCGGAACCTTCATTGTTATGATCTTCAGCCTCGCAATGGTCTGGAAGGGGCTGGCACCGCGCGAGCATGGCGACAGCTTCATCACTTTACGAGGCTGGGCGAACCGGCTCGTAGGTTCCATAGCACTCATACCAATTCTCGCCCTGATCGTCGTGGTAATTGGCTCAATTTACGGAGGTATCGCCACACCATCCGAAGCCGCTGCCCTGGGGGTTTACGGGGCATTTGTCTTGGCGATCATACTAAACACGGAAGAACTTCTGCTCCCCTTCTTCGGAACGATGATGCGGAGCTTGGGCCTGATCGGTATCAGTTCTGTAATCAAGTGGGCGTTGGGCTTTCTGGTGGGTGTCCTGCTGGCGCACCTGATTCTGCAGATTGCCCTGGCCCTAACCGGCGCAGACCTGAACGACCCCACAGTCCTGTTGGCGCCGATCGTGGGCGAGAACATCTTCCTTGTCGAAGTGGTGATAGTTCCTTGGAGTGGCTGGGTGCCTTTCCTGGTCGGCGCAACCCAAGAAGAACTTCGTGACGCGCGTTTCCCCGACCAAGAAGTGCGCCGGCGACTTTTGTTGCGAAACTTCAACATCGTTCAGGAAGCTTTCATTTCGACCGTGCGTACCACGGGAATGATATTCCTTATAATTCTCGCTGCCTTCACGCTGTCCTTCGCCTTCGCGCGGCTGGGAATCTCCCAGCAGATTGCGGAGGCTATATCTGGCCTGGGCCTGAACGACTGGCAGCTGGTACTGGTGCTGGTGGTGTTCTACCTGGTGCTGGGCACATTCATGGAAAGCTTCGCAATGATGGTGACCACGGTGCCCATCCTGCTGCCGACGCTGGAGGGCGCAAATGTTGATCTGGTCTGGTTCGGCGTCATCATGGTCTTGCTGGTGGAAGCCGCCCTCATCAGCCCGCCCGAAGGAATCAACCTCTACGTGCTGCACGGCGTGCGGCTGGACGTGGACCGGGAGCAGGCTGAAGCCGCCAACGAGATATTGCAGCAAAGCACCATAGCGGACGTTTGGATAGGGGTGCTGCCGTTTATGGGCTGCATGGCAATCACCACCGCTCTCGTGCTGATTTTCCCGGGCATCGCCCTCTGGTTACCGGATGCCATCTACGGCGCCAGGACGGGAAGCTGATAGCTCTCGCCGCCATCTCCGCCACAGCCATTAAGAGGCCCCGGCCTGATGGCCGGGGCCTCAATTTCTGAGAAAATAACGGACCGCAACCGCCGCCCCTCCAGACCAATAGCAGAACTGTGGTGGCCCTTGATGCCGCCCTGCAAGGCGGTTGGGGCTTCTCTGAACGCTAAAGGGGCGGGATTAACTCCCGCCCCTTTAGCGTTTTGGGCGTGCGGTCTGCTGCCTAGCGATTGCTGTCGGTCACCTGGAAGTGCTTTACCCAGAACTCGCCGCGATACAGGTTCTCGACCTCCTGGGCCATGTTGCGGCGTAGGTCACTGCGCTCGTATCGAAGCAGGGATTCCTCGCTGTCCCAGACGCTGATGCTCAAGCCCTCATCAGGGTCCTCAGTGCTGCGGAGCAGGTGGCGCTGGCGAAGGCCGTCTACCGTGCCGGTAGTCTCCGCAACCTGCGCGTTGTAGAACTTCTCGAACTGATCCCAGGAACCAAGGCGCAACTTGCCCCAAGCCATCATCACATAACCGTCGGCTGTATCACCTGACCCCGACGTAGACACGATTTCGAAGTGCTTGATCCAAGTCTCGCCCCTAGGGTAGGCCATTGGGTAGAAGAATTCCTCGGCTTCCCCGGCCAACTGCCTCCTGGCGTCGCTGGTCTCATAGTTGCGGAGTTCCTGGAGAGAGCCCCACACACTCCAGAATCCCATTTCGTCGGGATCGGAGGTGCCGCGCCACAACTGGCGCTCCTGCAGGCCCGGCATCCCCATGGTAAAGGGGATAACCTTATCTGCGTAGAATTCCCTCAGATCGTCCCAAGTTCCGGGCCTCGCCCTACCCCATGCCAACTGAACGTACATTTCTCTCGCCTTTACCAGGTTGGCCGATGTTCGGCATACGGGTAGCGATTCTATATGAGAATCACCCTTTCGTCGATCAGCTTGACAGTCAGGGTCTGGCGAATTGTCGCGACATCCGGAAGCGGGTATACCACCCTGCGCCTCGGTTCAAAGGCGTAGTACTTAACGCCAGGGAAGGGCATAGTGTAGGCCATGAATCCCTGTTCCCACCGGGGCTGCGGCGCCTCGGCCACCGGAGTGAGTTCCACCGGAATTGTTTCCACCGGGTCCAGGATCGTAACCATTACACACCTCCGAACTTCTGTGAAGACATGCTTACCTGTTTCGGACACCTCCTTTATAGTCTGAATCTGAAACTTATCCCAAGCTTCTGGTTTATATGGCCAGTGGCCAGAAACTGCGAAGATCCCCCTCCTCTCCGGAGAGGGATCTTCGCGTTGCCATCCTGTTACTCTTCCTCTTGGGTCTCGTCGCGCATTTCGCGGCTGGCGCTCATCCCCAGCTGGGTCAAAGTCCGGCTGTAGCGACTGCCGAACAACTGCGCCGTAGCGGCGTAAATCCCCCTTCCAATGGCGGCGTCCTGGGTGCACAGGTCCAGCAGTGCGGCGCGAGGGATCTGCAGCAGTGTCATGTCCCTCAGCGCGGAGCCTGCAGTAATCAGCGTGCCCTCTCCCAAGAGAACGGCCTGGGGGAAGGACTCGCCGGGGCCGGCCACTCGGACAGCGATCTGTCCGATCTCCGCCTCGGCAGTCAATTGAGCTTCACCGGTCTGAATGATGAAGAGATTCTGGCCTGCCTCACCGCCGGCGCCCAGGGTCTGCCCTTCATTCACCGAGACTGATGTTCCCAAGGCCACCACTGCGGAGATCTGCTCCCGCGAAAGCCTTGCGAACATGTCAACGGTGCCGAAGTCGAAATCCTGGTCATCGGAGGCGGCGGTACGGTCCTGTCCCGGGGCCAGATCCTCAGGGCGGAAGACCCGTACTGGCATAACGGAACGACGTTCCACCTCCCGGGCTACGCTCCCCTTGACCAGCCTGGCCAAGCCACGGCGGTCGTGGGTAAACATCGAAATGAGGTCCACCGAGTTGCGGTTGGCGAAGGCCACGATGGCGGCTGGCACAGAATCGTTGACCACCACGGCCGTGGTGGCCTGAACAGAATTTTCCTTTAGGCGATTGGCTATGCGGTTGAGATAGGCCAAAGCACGGCTGCGGTCTTCCTCTTCCTGTTGAGTTCCCAGCACAACCAACTCGCCCAACGACTTGGTACGGCCGGGAGGAATCACCGTCAAGAGAGTGGCCTGACCGTCGTCGTTTACCAGTTCCGGGACGACGTCAAGAATTCCTTCGGATTCCACCGAACGGTCGAGCGGGATGAGCACGTTTTGATACATTGGTAGCCCTCCGGGAATGGTTTCTACGCCCTGATTGAAGACTGGGTTTCCATCAGAATATCAGATAACTATCATGTTAGGAATCCATCGACCCACGGTCAACAATGTGACAACAATCACAAAATTGTATTCAAGGGAATCGCCCTTGTCCCGACGAAGGAGACCCCCTGGAAGCATGCGTCAATCCGGATGGCTGCGACAGTTTCCAGATACCGAATTTTCCGGCACTGACAGTCGCCTGTTGAAGTGATTCCTATATCCGGCCGACGAGGCTTTGCAGCAGGGCACGGGTGCGAGAGAAGGAGGTCTGGGAGCCGTCGACGGGGAAAATGGTGGCCAAGAGATCGGTAGCGCCCTGGTCGGCCAAGGAATGCAACTGGTCTTCAACCGACGCCTCGTCGCCTACGATGGCGATACCTCCGGGACTGTCGACTCCCTCGCGCTCCAGCATGGCGCGGTAGCTGGGCAGCGCAGCGTAGTGCTGAAAGAGACGGTCCGCACGAGCGCGGGCCCGCTCCGGATGATCGGTAACGGCGATGGGCATACCGACGCACACACGGGGTGGTGGATTTCCAGAGGCCGCAGCCGCCTCGTTGACACGTGGCACCACATGATCCCGGAGCATCCTCGGGCCAGTCATCCAAGTGACCGTGCCATCGGCCAGACGGCCAGCTATCTCCAGCATGCGTGGCCCCAAAGCGGCCATGACCACCGGGCAGGTGACCATGTCGGCATCCGGAATCTGCAACTCGCCGGCAACCTGAAATTCCCTCCCGTGGAAATCCACGCTGCTCTCTTGGAGCAGGGGACGCAACACCGACAAGTATTCCTCGATGTGGCGAACGGGATGGTCGTAAGACAGGCCCAGCCAGTCCTCGATGGTGGAGCGGTGGGAAACTCCTATACCCAGGGTCAGCCGTCCCCCCGTGGCGACCTGGGCTGTGAGAGCCTGCTGGGCGAGGGCAACAGGGTGGCGAGGGTAGGTCGGGACGACAGCGGTACCCAGTTCGATGCGGTTGGTCTGCATTCCGGCCATGGCGATGACGGTGAGCATATCAGCGCCGAAATGCTGGGGAAGCCAGTAGCTGTCGAACCCGTCATGCTCGGCGGCTGAGATACGCTGCAGACGTTCCGCCACGTCCCGCATGAGCTCCAGAGCACCGACGAACAGACCGATGCGCACGGCGACCTCCTCTCTTGCTCTCGGCTATTCCAGCGTTAGGCGGGTAGGCCCCAATTGTCATCATACCCAATGGGGATGGCAAGTCTACCACAGAGGACTTCTGGATTGGCGCGACGGGTGGGAACCAAGGCCGGGGGCTTCGGAGCTGGATGTAGGGCTTTCCCGCCCGGTGATTGAAGAATGGGTGATTTGAGATCCGCACCTGCGGCCCGGCCTGTGAGGGGGTAACGGCCGGGTGCGGGGAAATTCTTGATTTTCCTCTCATTGCCGAGCGCTTCCGACACAGGAGTAGGAGCAGGGCGAGATGGATCAGGCCGTGCCAGGGGTTATTCCACTATAGGTTGTGCGGGTAGCGGCCCCGGGCGGACCAGGGGAGAAGGGTGACGATGATGTCCCTAACTTCGGGATACTTGTAGTTGTCAATGCAGCGATGGATGTGCTAAGGAAAAATCATCCAGGTATTGAGTGCGGAAGCCGGTGTCGGTGGCCGTGCGAACGCAATGGGAGGGGCCTGGCCTGGGCTGCTCTTTGGCAATGGCCATTTACCAGAGGAGTTAGATCTGGTTTGCGACACCGCCGAGCCGGCAGACGCTGGAATAAGTTGACTGCTGTTACTGACAGGTGCTCTTAGATTGCTACAGTTGGCCCTTCGGTTGGTGGTAGCCCACGCCCTAACGGTAAAAATGTTTTGTTTCTGTGGTAAAGGAGGTCTTTGCCAGTGTCTGAGCTGTGATTCGTTTAATTAGGGGATGGATATGATTGGGGGGTGGTTGATCTGTGTTGGTGTCTTGCTGGGGATGGGCACGGAGTGTTTGAAGGGGTAAGAGGGCTCTGGATTCCTGATTTCGCGGGGATAGCCGGTTATGTACAGCGATGACGGCGGGATGTTGTGATTGCGGATGGGGCCGGACGGAGGAGAGCGGGGTCGTCTAATTTCCGCTTGAGTGCAGCGAAGGGTCGCTTGCCCATGAGTGAGATTCATCGCTTCCCCCCAAATAACAGAGTCTTGCGCGCCCGAGGGAACAGCAATTAATGGGTCCCTGCGGCTGCGGCAGGGTTCGATTGACGGAAGTTTACGCCGATAGTAGGCTACGAACGGATTGAGCCAACGGGTTCACTCATTTGTGGTGCAATAAACGAATATACAGCAAAGCTGCGGAGGGTAAATAGATATGAGCTACGAAGGGATGATCGCGGAAACCGTTCTTTTTAAGGGGCATGATGGGGATATGATCGACGCCTACCTGGCACGTCCGCTGGGCGGGGGTCCGTACGGCAGCGTCGTGCTGATTCACCACATGCCAGGCTGGGATGAAGCTTCAAAAGAAATGGCACGCAAGCTGGCTTACAACGGGTTCGTAACGATCTCGCCGAATCTGCACTTCCGCGAAGGCCAGGCGACGCCACAGGAAAACAGCACCAGCATCCGCGAGAAGGGCGGCATGCCCGACGTTCGGACCATGGGGGACGTGGAGGCTTCCATGGCCTACCTCAGGACGCTCCCTTATGCCAACGGCAAGGTAGGTGTGATCGGGTTCTGCTCCGGCGGGCGTCAGACGTACCTGGCAGCCTGCACACTTAAGGGTGTTGACGCGGCAGTCAACTGCTGGGGAGGCGGTGTTACGCAGGGCAACGACCAGCTCACCCCCGCGATGCCCGCTTGGCCCGTGGACTTCACCGAGGGCCTGAACTGCCCCCTGCTGGGGTTGTTCGGCAACGATGACCCGCGCCCGTCTCCGGCCGACGTGGACGAGACGGAAGAGGCGCTGAAGAAGCACGGGAAAAACTACGAGTTTCACCGCTATGACGGTGCGGGGCACGGATTCTTCGCTGTCGACCGGCCCAGCTACAACATCGAGGCGGCTGTGGACGGGTGGCAGAAGGTGCTGGGCTTCTACGGCAAGCACCTGAGCTAGTATCACTGAAACGACAGGGGTGCGCCGGGGTGCGCCCCTGAATGACTTCCCCTTTTCGATCGTTGAATACGAACCTGCCCCTCTCCCTGAGGTAGAGGGGCTTTTTTGGGACTCGAATTGCTGCTAGCTGCTCGTCTACAGCGCCTGCTGCCTTTCTACTACGGCTGGGTGGTGGTCGGAGCCTCCGGGACGGCGGTCTTCGCCCGGATGGCGCCAGCCATCACCACCCTTACCGTCTTCATTTACCCGATATCCCAAGAACTTGGCTGGTCCAGGACTGTGATTTCCGGGGCGGTGAGCGCGGGGGCGCTGGCCTCCATCGTGGTGTCCCCCGCAGTAGGGTGGGCCATCGACCGTTACGGGTCTCGTCCGGTGCTGGTGGTCGGAGTGTTAACCGTAGGGGCGGCCATGATCTCCCTGGCCTGGGCAAAGCTGCCAGCCACTTTCTACTTGGCCTATGCCGCAGGGCGGGTCGTGTTCCACACCGCTGCACCGATCGGCGCAAGCACCATAGCGGCTCGCTGGTTCATACGTATGCGGGGCCGGGCCATCGGGGTCATATTCTTCTGCGGGGCCATCGGCGGAGTAGTATTTACGATGACGGCGGCAGTGGTGATAGACAACTACGGTGTCGAAGCCGCGTGGATCACCCTAGGCATAATCTGCCTGGGTGTGGCCCTGCTCCCCAACCTTTTTCTGCTGGCAGAACGGCCCGAAGTCCTGGGGCTTCGTCCTGACGGAGGTAGCGGGACAGCCGCAGGAGCAGGGGGGGCCGAGGATCCGGTGTCCAACGCTACGGACGACGATTCCTGGACCGCACGGCAGGCCACCCGCACTCTGACCTTCTGGATACTTGTACTGACGGGCTTCGCTACGTTCTTCGTCCATGCCGGAGTCAATGTCCACATAGCCGCATTCCTGCGGGACAAGGGGCTGACGCTGACCACTGCAGCCTCGGTGGTTACTGCCAGCTGGGTGGTATCCGCGTTCGGCAGTGTTGCGTGGGGGTGGTTGCTGGAGCGCGCGCCGTCCCGAGTGCTGTACGCGGCCATGCTGGCCATGCTGGCCGCTTCGGTACTTCTGTTGATTTCAGTCAACAATATAGGAGGCGCCCTGCTTGCTGCAGCGTTCATTGGGTTGGTGGCTGCGGGGGGCAATATCACCCCCGCGGTGATGTACGCTGATTACTATGGTCGCGCGTCTTTGGGTAAAATTCGGGGTATGGGCGAGATCGGCGTGTTGGTGGGACAGTCAACCGGTCCATTGCTCGCTGGAGTAGTCTTCGACCTGCGTGGCAGTTATTCGCTCATATTCATTGCTTTCGCCGCGATCGCGGCAACCGCCAGCCTGATCGTCTTGAACGCCAGGAGACCGGTCCTTGTGGTGCAACCTACAGTTTGAATATATCTGAAACAGGAGCCCAGATACGGCCAGTGAATTGGATATGACTCAATCGGCCAAACGCGAAATGTTGATGGTCGCCTTTATGCAGGCGTCCAACTGCTCCAATTACACAGGGTCCTGGAGGCACCCAGAGACGTCACCCGACTTCCTGGACCTGCATTACTACCAGCACATAGCCCAGACGCTGGAGTCGGCCAAGTTCCACATGGCGTTCATAGACGATCGGCTGGCAATGCCCAGCCGCTACGGCGACTCATTCGCTGAGGCGGTGGAGCATGGGGTGAGAGCGGTGAAGCTGGACCTCGTTCCGGTGATCACGGCGATGGGGCTGGCAACGTCGCAGCTGGGCCTAGGCGCCACTTACTCTACGACCTACTACTCTCCCTTCCACGTGGCTCGTCTGTTCGCGTCCCTGGACCACTTCACCAAGGGGCGGGCAGCGTGGAACGTGGTGACGTCGCTGAACGATTCGGAGGCGCACAACTTTGGCGTGTCGGAGCACCTGAAGCACGACGACAGGTACGACGTGGCCGATGAGTTCATGGAGGCGGCCTGCGCCCTGTGGGACTCGTGGGGTGACGGAGCGGTGATGGCCGACAAGACCCTGGAGCGGTTTGCCGACGCCACGCTGGTGCGCCGGGCGGACTACGATGGGCGGCACTTCAGCGCACGGGGGCCTCTGACGACGCCGCGCCCGCCGCAGGGGCACCCCGTGATCATCCAGGCGGGCCAGAGCGAGCGGGGACGCCGCTTCGCCGCGCGTTGGGGCGAGTTGCTGTTCGTAATTTTTCCGACCGCTGAGGGCTGCAAGGCCTACCGCGATGACCTGAGGGCCCGGGCCTCGGCTGCCGGACGGGACCCTGATGCGGTGCGGGTGGCGCCGGCAGTGTACGTCGTGGCCGGCGAGACGGAGGACGAAGCATCGGAGAAGCTGGCCTTCATCGACGGCTTGGCCCGGCCGGTGGACTCGCTGGCGCTGCTGTCGGAGGTCTTTAACTACGATTTCTCCCAGCACGAGCCTGCAGAGCCGCTGTCGGATGAGGTGATGGCATCGATGACGGGGCTGCGGGGATTCCTAGACCGTGTGATACAGCTGAGCGGCAAGCCCAATCCATCGCTGAATGACTTCATTCAGTGGTCGGGCCGCGGAACGCTGCGGGAGTTCCCGGTGTTCACCGGCACGCCGCCGCAGGTGGCAGACCAGATGGAGGCGTGGTTCGCCTCGGAATCGTGCGATGGCTTCGTGCTGGCCGCCACCCACATGCCCGGGGCCTACGAGGACTTCGCGCGGCTGGTGGTGCCGGAGCTGCAACGCCGCGGGCTGTTCCGCCGTGATTATGAACCGGGCACGCTCCGTGACAACCTGGGGCTATTGCGGCCGGCGAGGACGTAGGGGCCCACCTTCCGTAGCGGCGGCTTGTAGTGGCTTTCCACGCTTGAGGCATGAGGATCGATGACATGCTGGCGAGCTAAACCCTTCGTTGGCATCGATTGGCTTTGGGGCTATAATTGCGACATCGCGGGAAGAGAAATTAGGAGAGTTGACCGCTATGTCGTTGCCGGAACGGATGAAATTCGGAATTTTTATGGGCCCCTTCCACCGGGTGGGCGAGAACCCCACGCTGGCGCTGGATCGGGACCTGGAACTGGTGCAGTGGCTGGACTACCTGGGCTTCGACGAGGCCTGGATCGGCGAGCACCACAGCGCGGGCTGGGAGACCATCTCTTCGCCGGAGATATTCATCGGAGTGGCTGCCGACCGGACCAAGCACATCAAGCTGGGAACAGGGGTCATCAGCATTCCCTACCATCACCCCTTTAACGTAGCCAATCGCATGGTGCAGTTGGACCACATGACCCACGGACGGGTGATGCTGGGCGTGGGCCCCGGCGCCCTTCCTGGCGACGCCTACATGATGGGGATCGACGCGACGGTACAGCGCCAGCGGATGGACGAAGGATTCGGCATGGTGTTGCGTCTGATGACCGAGACCGAACCGATCTCCTACGAAAGCGACTGGTTCACCCTCCGCGAGGCGATGCTGCAGCTTCGCCCGTACACCAAGCCCCATATGCCCATCGCCGTGGCCTCGGTGCAGTCACCTTCGGGCGTGGCGCTGGCCGGCAAGTACGGAGCCTCGGTGCTAACAATCACCGTGCCGCGCGACCCTGGCGCTCCCGACTCCGACCTGCGCACTCTGTGGGACATCGCGGAAACATCGGCGGCAGAACACGGCCAGACGATGAACCGCGACGACTGGCGGCTGGTGCTGCCGGTGCACCTTGCAGAAACCAAGAAAGACGCGATGAAGCAGGCTCGCGTCGGCGCCGGGCGCTACCAGCGAGAGTACTTCGAGCACACCATGGGCCGCGATGCCATCGTCGACGGGCCCCTGGAAGACATCATCGAAGTCATGGACGAAAGAGGCGCGTGGATCATCGGCACGCCGGACGACTGCATCGAGGGAATCAAGAAGCTGGAAGAACGGAGCGGCGGCTTCGGTGGTTTCATGGTACAGGCGATCGACTGGGCGCAGAGAGAGCATGTGATGCACAGCTACGAGCTGATGGCCCGCTACGTCATGCCCGCCTTCCAGGGCACCACGGCCAGCACGGCCGGATCGAACCATTGGGCCTACGAGCGGCGCGACACCCTGAAGGCTGGCCGAGCGGCGGCCATCGACCGGGCCAAGGCGGATTACGTCGGGCGTACCGGATAGCCGAGACTACCTCGGGCAGGCTGAGAAGTTTATAGGGGCGCACTGCTGTGCGCCCCTACGAAATTGGGATACACCACGAGATCCCTCCATCGTCGGATGGTGGACACAACGAGGAATGGGCAGGATTTGAATATGAAAGCAGTATGGTATGAGCAGAACGGTCCCGCTGAAATCATGCAATACGGAGAGATGCCCGACCCGGAGCCGGGGCCAAGCGAAGTGCGCGTTCGGGTTGTATCCTCCGGTGTCAACCCGTCGGACTGGAAGCGCCGGGCCGGGACCTCCGCCCGGATCGGGTTTCCTCGTGTGATTCCCCACCAAGACGGAGCGGGCGTGATAGATCGCGTTGGACCGGGGGTGCCAGAGTCGAGGGTTGGCGAGCGGGTGTGGCTGTTCGAGTCGCAGTTCGGGCGTCCGTTCGGCTCTGCGGCAGAGTACACAGTGCAGCCGTCGGGCCACGTGGTTGCGATGCCGGAATCGGCCAGCTTCGAGCAGGGGGCGTGCCTGGGCGTGCCCGCCATGACAGCGCACCGCTGCCTTTTTGCGGACGGGCCGCTGGACGGGAAGGTGGTGCTGGTGCCTGGCGGCGCGGGGGCCGTGGGGCACTACGCGGTGCAGGAAGCCAAGCTGGCAGGCGCCACGGTGATCAGCACCGTAAGCTCCGACTACAAGGCCAACATTGCTACGGAAGCCGGGGCAGACCACATCATAAACTACCGGACCGAGAAGGTCATCGAGCGCGTAATGGACATCACGGGCGGTGAAGGAGTAGACCACATCGTGGAGGTGGACTTTGCCGCCAATTTCCCGGTTACCAGCGAGGTGCTGAAGTCTTCGGGGGTGGTGGCTATCTACGCCGCAGGGACGGGTCAGCAGCCGGCGGTGCCGCTGCAGTTCCGGCGCAGCAACACGGTGGTGCGGAACGTGCTGGTCTACGACATGCCGGAACCGGCGAAGGATGCCGCCATCACCGACATCACGGCGTGGCTGGACGCTGGGGCCCTGACCCACCTGGTGGGCCCCCACTTCCCGCTGGAGCAGGTGGTGCAGGCACACCGGGCAGTGGAGGGCGGGGCCATCGGCAACGTAATCGTGGACGTTGGCGCGGCATAGCTGAGAACGGGAAACCGGATCCCGCTGGATGCCCCGGATCGAGTGCCATCCGGGGCATTGGTTTGAGGTGCACAGCGGCCCATCGGGCGCATACTGTTCTGCTACCATACAGGGCGGTTTCTCGTCAGTCCAACGCTAAGTTGTACTGCTTGAATGGGCAATCAGACGCGGCTTGAGGAGGCTCACGGTAATGGCGAAGAATGGCTTCAAGGTGATGGACTCCGATATGCACATCGTGGAGCCTGCCGACCTCTGGGAGCGGTATATTGATCCGGCGTTTCGGGACCGGGCTCCGCAGGGGACCGACCGGCATCCGCGCGACCTGGGCGTTCGGGTGGGGGAGCAGGTCTTTCCATTGCCGAACAGGAGCTACTCCAACGCAATTCAGCCGCTTATGACCAGCCAGCGGGACGTGTATGCGGAGTCCGAGCAGCAGGGCTGGGACAGTGCTTCGCAGGTCGCGGCGATGGACAACGAGGGGATCGACGTCGCTGTACTGTTCCCGAGCCGGGGTCTGTTCACGCTGGGGGACAGCGACCTTGATCCGCCGTTGGCGACTGCCATCTCGCGGGCCTACAACGACTGGCTGGCCGACTTCTGTAGCGGCGGGCCGGGTCGGCTGTTCGGCGCGGCAATGATCCCGCCTCAGGACATCGAGGGGGCTGTGGCCGAGGCGCGAAGGGCAGTCAACGAACTGGGCTTCAAGACTGTCTTCGTACGTCCCAACCCGGTGGCGGGGCGCAACTGGCACGATCCTTACTACGACCCTCTGTGGGAGGAGATCCAGCGGCTGGGTGTGCCTCTCAGTTTCCACGAGGGCGGGCGGGTGAACCTGCCGCAGCCGGGGGACAACTTCGACACCCACATGCTGTATCACACCTGTACCCATCCGATGGGGATGATGCTGGCGGTGGTGGACATCGTGGGCGGCGGCGTTCTGGAGCGGTTCCCGGAACTGACGGTGGCGTTTCTGGAGGGCAACTGCTCCTGGGCACCGTGGCTGTTGTGGCGTTTGGACGAACACTGGGAGATGTCGGCGTCCTACGACCATCCCGACCTGAAAATGGAGCCCAGCGAGTACTTCCGGCGTCAATGCTACCTGTCGGTAGAGTGCGACGAGGAGCCGGCGGAGATCGTGTCGCGGTTCGGGCTGGAGGACAATGTGGTGTTCTCCACCGACTATCCCCACGCCGACTCCAAGTACCCGCGGTCGGTGGACCGCTTCATGGAGCTGCCGCTGACTGACGACGCCAAGCGTAAGTTCCTGTGGGACAACTGCGCGCGGCTGTACGGGTTGGGTTAAACGCCGAGAGCGCAGGAGACGCCGAGGTTTACGAAGTTTTTGGTGTCACTGGATGCAAGCTAAATTCCTTACACCATCTCGAAAGACTTGGAAACTCTTTGATTTGTTGCTGTTTATGTCCATGTGGGGAGCGATTTCTCGGGCCCATTCGCATTTTGCTTCCCCGGCTACCGGGTAGTCCGACTGCTTGAGGGGTTTGGAACCGCCGGGATGCACGGCGTCGGCGAGGATTTCCCATGTGCCGCAGATGCTGTCTTGGACGTAGTTGTTTAGCACGGCGTCTTTTGCGTTGGAATAGGCTGCTTTTACTGCGGCCCTGTCTCCCAGCAGCCATGCTTCGCCTTCCTCAATGGCGATCCTGAACAGAGTTTTGGGACGCGGATTGCAGGCGTTCAGGACATTGACCAAACTCTGCTTGAATTTAATGCAATCCTTGTCGTCCGAATCCACTACCACAACAACCGCGGAGAAATCGTCCAGACTATTCCCGAATGCCTGCAATGTGCTTGGTAAATCCTTTAAAAGATGGCTGACACCTCTGTAGCGATGGATCCTCCAAGAATGAACCGACCCGTTTTCTCCGAGAATCTTTTTTAGGATATGTCCCAACGCAATACCCCCGGACTGGTCTTCAACCAACACCCTAAAATTCATCGTCTTGCCTCTGGTCGAGGTAGTCGCTGTACCAGAGGCTGCCAAGGGGCAGTCCTTCATCGGCCATCGCCTTTACGATGGGGTCGTCGCTGGCGCGGCGGATGGTTGCAAAGCCGTCGTCCTGCTTTTCCAGCACCCACGTTTCCTCCGGCGTGAGGGCGTCGACGAAGTAGGGCTGATGGGTGGTTACGAAAATCTGGGGCGCGTTTCTTTCGCCGGTGGCGTGGGCGCGAAATTCGGCGGCCAAGACCTCCAGCAGCTTGTGGTAGAGGCCGTTCTCCGGCTCTTCGATGCAGATGATGGGTGGGGGGCTGGGGTCTTCCATCAGCAGCAGGTAGGCGAAGAGTTTCAGCGTGCCGTCGGACATCTGCTGGGCGTAAAAGGGGTCTTCGAAGCCTCGTTCATTGAAGCGAAGGAGCAGACGGCCGTCTTCGCTGCGTTGCGTCTCAATCTTGTCAATGCCCGGTACTCGCCCGGCGATTTTGTGTAAGATGCCATCAAACTCATCCGGGTGTTCCCGCTCCATGTATTGGACGACGTTGGCCAAATTGTCTCCGTGGATGCTCAGGCGTCTCTGGGGACCGGCTAGCGGCAGGCCGCGGGCGGCGTCCGGGGTGAAGTAGCTCAAGTACCAGCCTTCGATAAATTCGCGGAAGGCTGCAATTCGCGGATGCTGCTTCATAGCGCCAAGAGTGGCTATGCCGAGCCTGCGGTTGTCTTGGAACTGGACATTTTCCACATTGTCGTTTTCCGAGGTAGCTTGTCCTCTTTCCGGTAACCGTACAACTTGCCTACCGAAATCAACCACGCCACCTACACTTTCGTCCATCTGTTGGCCTTGCGTATCTCCTTTCCAAGCCACCCCCGCTCCGTTGCTCAGCATCAAGAAAGCGCGGGGCTGCCCACCAGCATATTGGCAAAGGAATTCCAGGGACACGCAGGGACGTCCGGAATCATCTTTGGTGATGGCGAGCATGTACATGATGGGCTGAATCTGCGGTTCCCAACGATAGCAGACTTCGAAGATGATATGGTCGTCGCTTCCTTTAGAGCGTATGCGGTCGAAGCCCCCTCGCCCTCGCGCGTCGCAAGCCTCTTCGACTCCCAACTTCAGGCAGTCAGCCAGAAAGCCGAAGGCGTCGAACAGAGAACTCTTGCCAACCCCGTTCTTACCTATTACGGCGGTCATCGGATTCAGTGGGGCTACATGGGGGTTATTGCCGATCCTTCCAAGAGTTACATCCCGTAGGACGCGGTAATTTCGGATCCTGATGCCTTCGATTATCGGCATGGGACTAAGCCTTCCCTCGCTTGCTCTCCTTCCAATAATGTATCACGCTGGCGGTTCACCCCCACCCTGGCCCTCCCCCTGAGGGGGAGGGGATGGAGTAGAGGGGCGGGTTTGAAGCCCGCCTCTACGCGTTTCAGTTGCCGGATTTGATGAAGTCGGATACTCGTTCGGCGATCATCATGGTGGTTACGTTGGTGTTGGCGCGGACTACGTCGGGCATGACGGAGGCGTCGGCTATGCGTAGGTTGGAGACGCCGCGGACTCGGAGCCGCTGGTCGACGACGGCCATGGGGTCGTCTGGGGTGCCCATCTTGCAGGTGCCGGAGATGTGGTAGGACGTGCTGATGAAGCGGCGCAGCCATCCGTCCAGCGCTTCGTCTGACTCCAGGTCTGCGGGTGTAGGGGCGATTATCTCCTCGATGATGTCGCCGTAGGCGCTGTGCTGCAGCAGGGATATGCACTTGCGGACGGCCTCACGCAAACGCTCCCGGTCCCAGTCCTCCTCGAGGTAGCGATAGTCCATGCTGGGATGCGCCTTCGGGTCTGCTGACGCCAGCCGCAACTCCCCCTTCCCGGCGGCGAGGTACAGGCCGCAGTTGACCGAATGGGCCGGATTGTCGTCGCGGACCACGGTGTTCAGCGAGGCTGGCGAGAGGATCATGTCGTTAGGTGTTTCCGAGCCGGTGGCGGTGAAACGCAGTCGCAGGGCGCGCATGGCATTGGGGTCAGGAGGGAGTCCCTCCTTGACCAAGAAGCGGACCGACACATTCGGGTGGTCTCGCATGTTCTGCCCGACGCCGGGAAGTTCCACGGCCACTGGAATGCCCTGGGCCTGAAGCTGGTCGGCCGGACCGAGTCCTGAGAGCATCAGCAGCTGCGGAGATGCCACGGCCCCGGCGCACAGGATGATCTCGGCTCCTTCGACGACGAAAGTCTCGCCGTCGCTTTCCACCTCCATGCCGACCGCCCGCCTACCCTCCGGCCCGTCTTCCATCACGATACGGTTGGCCTGGACGTTAGCGCGGATGGTGAGGTTCAGGCGGTGACGCACCGAATCGATGTAGGCCAGGGCCATGCTCATACGCACGCCGTCGATGTTGTTCTCGGCGCGCAGGCTCACGCCGGTGGCCTCGGGGTGATTCACATCGGGATGGAAGGGGTACCCGGCGGCGGTGGCGGCCTGGAAGAAAGCCTCCTGGGTCACGGGCCAGGTCTCCCGATGGTGGTGGCGTACCGGAACCGGGCCGTCGGTGCCGTGGAAGTCGTCATGGAAGTCGGCGTCATTTTCCAGCTTGCGAAAGTAGGGCAGGCAGTCAATGTAGGACCATCCCTCATTGCCCCAGGAGGCCCAAGTGTCAAAGTCCTCGGGGGCGCCGCGGATGAAGGTCTGGCCGTTGATGGCACTGGAGCCGCCCAGCACCTTGCCGCGGGGCACGGGCATGGGGGCCTGCTCGTCAGTGGCCCTGCCGGTGAAGGACCAGTTGTAGGGAGAACTGGCGGCGCGGGCCTCGAGGTTTACCGAGCCCCAGCCCAGCCTGAGCATGTCGGGGAGCTGGGCGAAGTCGGGGAAGTCGGGGCCTGCCTCCAGCAGGAGGACTGACTTTTCCGGGTCCTCGGACAGCCTGGTGGCAACGATGCAGCCGGCGGTACCTCCGCCGACAACGATGTAGTCGTATTTCATGGGTTGCCTCTCATATGGTTTCGGCCATTTTACACGGTGATCGTTACACCGGACTGCTGACGTGCCTACCGAGCCATCCCCTTACTGCAGCATCGCATTTGGCCAGGGGAATGACTTGGCGGAATGAGGAATCGAGTACGGCAATCCGAGAGAAAGGGAAACTGGAAGGGGAAGGGGATGTGCCTTGGGAGAAACAGGACAGAATTTTTCCGATGAAGTCCCATATTTTCCCACTTTGTCCCAGAATTCGCGTTCCGTCGTATCTGCGGTGCCCGCTCGGGGGCCAGATTTTCCGATTCCCGTGCCATTTTGTCCCATTTGTCCCACCGCCGGTTATCGTCCCCGTTGCGGGCGGCCATACGGCTACGCCGCCGTCGGGGAATAGACCCTGACTGGCAGGCGTGGCAGCAGTGGGAGCAGGATATGGCACGAAGATGCCACCCGGCCTGACAAACAACACAGGAGGGTTGAGATGCGCTGAGCCTTCCTCAAGTTCTGTTTTTCCGCTCATTTCCAGCGATTTCCGCTTATTTGCCATATTCCGCGATACGGGGTGCAGTGGTCCTTGGGCGTGCCGCCCGGGTTTTTTGATTTTCCTGGCATTTGCTGCCACTCGGGCTGGGCCGCCTCACTGGAGGTGGCTCGGGAATCCTGTAGGCTGTCAGATAATAGTACATGTATTCTAATACATCGGCAAGGCGGAACTGTCCCGGGGTCTTTCGATTATTAAGAGCTCCTTTTGCACTGAGCTTGTTGATGAACCGTACGTTCGTGGTTCGACGGGCTCACCATGAACGGACTGGCGCCGTGCCGGAAAAACCGAAAGGCACTGGGAACTGCCAGGAATTCAGGGTGATCGCAGAGTAATAGTGGTAGCCTTTATTTCTGTGCAACGGGAAGAGTGCCACCCGTAGAGAAGAGATCCTTCGCTGCCTTGTCCTTAGCTTCTTTCAGGATGACACCGGCGGGGCTCCGCAACCGTCACAGCAAGGGCACAGGGTTGGGAGCACCGTTCACGATCTGCCGGCTGAGGTATTCACATGCCGAAGAAGCGTAACCAAGACGGGTCCTGTAATGACTACAACGGCCGGCCATGGACACTCCGTACATGACACTCCGCACCGGAAGGGAGGCACTGGCGCCAGCTTCATTTTGCGGTTGACCGGTGTATGGGCCACTGCTAGAATGCGGCCACCTTTTCCGGGTTGGCCGGACGCTAGTCAGAAGAGAGACACAAGGCTGCCGGGCAGCCTAATCCCGCAATGCTGGGGGAGAAAATGGCCAGGAAGTTGAGTGTATCGGTCGACCACAACCTGTGCGTTGGCAATCAGATGTGCGTCTCCATCGCCACGAAGGCGTTCACGCTCAATGACGACCGGCAGGCAATCCCGGCCGACGTTGACGCCGACACGGAGGAGGTCATCCTCGATGCCGCCGAGCAGTGCCCCATGGCCGCAATCAGCGTGATGGATGCGGAAACCGGAGAGCAACTCTTCCCTTAGGTTGACGAGAGTTCCAGGACCTCATGCCCTCCTTTCGCAAGCGCAAAGGAGGGTTTTTTGTGGTTTGCGGGCCTGGACTTATGTAGAGTAGGGGAACCATGCCGGGAGAGGGCTGAATGGAGCACCTTTTTCACGCCGGGGACAACCTCGAAGGGCTGGCACAGCTCGCCGAGTCGGGCTGGCGGGTTGACCTGGTGTACGTCGATCCGCCTTTCGCCACCAACCACGAATTCCTGATGGACTCCGAGCGAGCCAACACCGTGAGCGCATCGGGGGAACTGGCCTACGCCGATACGCTTACAGGCGATGACTACCTGGAGCAGCTCCGCCTGCGGCTTGAGGCCATCCGGTCGGTCATGGCGGATGACGGCTCGGTCTACGTTCATACAGACGTCAAGATGGAACACCATGTCAGGCTGCTGATGGACGAGGTGTTCGGGGCGCGTAACTTCCGGAACAGTATCACGCGGATCAAGTGCAACCCAAAGAACTTCAACCGGTATTCGTACGGGAACATCAAGGACACGGTCCTCTTCTACTCGGTGTCGCCGAACCGCATCAAGTGGCATCCGCAGGAGGAGCCGCTTACCGACGAGGACGCGGTCTCGCGCTATCCGCTGGTGGACGACACGGGCCGGCGTTACGCCACCACGCCGCTGCACGCGCCGGGCATCACACGACGCGGCCCCACGGGCGGCCTGTGGCGAGGGATGCCGCCACCGGCGGGGCGGCACTGGCGCTACACGCCCGATAAGCTGGAGGAGCTGGAGGAAGCTGGCCTCATCGAATGGAGCAGGACCGGCAACCCGCGCAAGATAATCTACGCGGACCAGTCGGCGGGAAAGCTGCCGCAGGACGTGTGGATGTACAAGGACCCGCAACGTCCCAGCTATCCAACGCAGAAGAACGCCGCAATGCTGGAGCGGATCATCCTGACCTCTTCGGAGCCGGGGGACACGGTGCTGGACTGCTACGCGGGCAGTGGCACGACGCTGCTGGAGGCGGCGCGACTGGGGCGGCGGTTTGTCGGCATGGACGACGCGCCGGCGGCGTGGGAGGTTACCGAGAGGCGGTTGCTGGATGCGGGAGTCGAGTGGGGTGCGCTTGGGGAGGTCTTCAAAAACGCCAGTGGAAGGGAACACCAGGAGCGCGTTGCTGCCCACAGTGGTTCCCTGTCGTCAGGGGCCACTGGCAACATGCTCTGAGGTGGGACGGCCCATTGCCCCTACCAATGAAATGGCCCGATAGGGTCGAGCAACTCAGGTGGAGCGAGGTGGTCCATGGCTAGCGTTGGGATATGCCTGCTGCTGACAGAGCACGATTTTGACATCGTGGGGCTGGCGCGGAAGGTGGAAGAGCTTGGGTTCGATTCGCTTTGGGCGCCGGAGCACGGGGTGGTGCCTGCGGATTTCAGCGTCGGGTCTGCTGGTGCAGCAGCAGGGGCGCCGAGCGCATATTCGGACGGTCGCATCAACCAGATCATGGACCCGATGGTCTACCTGGCAGCTGCCGCGTCGGCGACGACGAAGGTCAGGCTGGGGACGGGCATCTGCCTGGTGCCGGAGCGCAACCCAATCCGTCTGGCCAAGGAGGTGGCGACGCTGGACCTGGTGTCGGGTGGACGGTTCATCTTCGGGATCGGGGCGGGATGGCTGCAGGGCGAAGCGGAGGTGCTGGGCGCGGACTTCCCGAGGCGATGGGCACAGACGCGGGAGTACGTGTATGCGATGAAGGAGCTATGGACCGAGCAGGTGTCGGAATTTCACGGAAGGTGGGTGGACTTCCCACCCATTATCTGCAACCCAAAACCGGTGCAGCAGCCCCATCCGCCAGTGATGATCGGCGGGGAACTGCAGCGCGCGGCGCAGCGGGTGGCGGACTACGGCGACGGCTGGCTACCGCGGGCGCGAAACACGTCGGCGTACAACGATCCGGGCAAGCTGCCCGAAGCGCGGAGCCACATCGAGGAGCTGTTCAGGGCCAACGGGCGGGACCCGTCAATGCTGAACATCACGATGTGGGACGCGCCGCCGGACCGGGAGCAGAACCGGCGGTTCTTTGACGCCGGGGCCGACCACATCGTGCACATGCTGACCACCCGGGGAGAGCGCGAGACGCTGGAGGATCTGGAACGAGTGGCGGAGGGGGCGCTCTAGCTCAGGCTGCGCAGGTGGCGGGCGAACTCGAAGCGGTTTTCGAGGAGGCCGATGTCCATTGCAAAGGAGGCGGGACCGACGGCCTCGACCTTGGAGTGAATTACCGAGAGGCCGTGTCGGTCTGAGGCGGCGGCGTAGGCCTCCTCGAGGGCCTCGACGGTGTCGGCCTTCTCTACGTGCTCCACGCCTGCCTCACGAGCAACGCCAGCGAGGTCGGTGCCGGTGGTGGTGGCGGAAGGGAAACCCCCGACGGACAGCAGACTCTCGTTGTCGAAGACTATGTGGGTGAGGTTGGGGGGACTGTAGCGGGCCATGGTGCTGAGTGTGCCGAGGTTCATCAGCAGGGAGGCGTCGCCGTCAAGGACGGTGACCTGCTGTTCGGGGAGAGAGAGGGCGAGGCCGAAGCCCATGGAGGACGCCAAGCCCATGCCGTGCTCTAAGTAGAAGAAGTTGGGGCGGTGGCCGCAGTTGTACAGTTCGACGGCCACGGCGCCCATGATGGTGACGACCACCTGGTCCTTGAGGCGGGGATAGATGGCCCGGAGCGCGTCCTCCCGTAACATCATTTCTTCTCCCATTCCGCGGCGAAATAAACGCAGTTCTCGAGTGCCGGGTATTCAGGCCGCAGCGTGGTCAGTCCTCCCACATGAGTTCGCGGGTCAGCAGCAGCGCCACCGGGCGCAGGGAGCTTTCCGCAAGCGTCTGGGCCTGGCGGATGTCGCGGGCCACGAGGGCCGGGTCTGCCATCTTGCGGTACATGATGCCTAGGGCGTTGAGGACGCGTTCGGTCACCAGACCGCCCTCGGTCTGCCACGGGTCTCGCTCGCCCATCTCGCCGCGGTAGCTGATGAGCATCAGCAGGGGGATGCGGTAGAGCTGGGCCAGCGACACGATGCCGTTGATGGATGTCAGGAGGCCGTGGTTCTGCATCAGCATGGCCGATTTCATGCCGGCGAGGTGGGCGCCAGCGGAAATGCCGACACCTTCCTCTTCCTTGTTGAGACGGACGAGGGTTACGTCGGGGTCGTCGTCGGCCATGCTGACGAGATGAACCAGCCAGGTCTCGGGCAGGGCGGAGATGATGCTGACGTTGGCATCTTTGAGGGCGTCGTAGATGACCCTAGAGTTGGCGGAGGATACGGGCAAGGCGGCACCGTCGCGGTCTGAGAATTGCGGTCGCGGAGTATTCTAGGGTCGGGGGGCGGAGGAGGTCAAACGGCGCTACTGCACGTCGCGACCTTCGGTGACGGGGGGCATGAAGTCGTCAATGGCGAGGATGACGTCGGGAAAGGCGCAGGGGCTGATGCCGTCGCCTGAGCGATAGGTGTGGGAGGAGGCGTAGGTGGAGCCAGAGGGGTCGGCGTACGAGGTTACCTCGCTGGTGCGCAGGTTGGCGACCCACACTTCGGGGATGCCTGCGGCGGCGTAGCGGGCCAGCTTGGCGCCGGTGTCGTAGCTGAGCGAACTGTCTGCGAGTTCGATGACGAAGTGAATGTCGGGCGAGTGGTAGGGAGCGACTTCTGTAACGGAGCGTAGCCTAACTATAGAAACGTCAGGCCGCGGTGCACTACGGTCATTCAGCCTAATGGACCCCTGAACTCGCACAATGGCACGTCCTGCCAAGGCGGGAGCAAGGAGCATGGTAAGCCAGTCGGTGCCGACTTCGTGAGGGTCGCCTATTGGGGCCATAACAATAATCTTTCCGTCCATGAGTTCAATGCGGTCGTCTTCGTGGAGGATGCCTGCTTTTTCCATGTCGAGGTACTCGTCCACGTTGAAGAGACGAGTGCCAGACAGCACGCTGGACTGCTCGCCGTCGGCGATGATTCCGGCGGCGACCAAGGCCTCGCATTCCTGGGGGGTGAACGGCCGCATTGGAGGAAGCTGAGTCTTTGTAGTTGTCATGACGGCCCCGGATAGTTTTTCGACTGTGGATAGCACGGTGAGCGGGAATTTTCTGGGGTCTGGTCAGTTACATTATAACCGATAGTGATGGAGTATACTGGCCAAACCTCGCCGGGGAGAAGAGAGTTGCCTACTGCGGTCTGGGACAAAGTCGAGCAAGTTTCGCGGGATGAGATGGCTGCGCTGCAGGCGGGGCGGCTGCGGGACTGCGTGGCGCACGCGGGCTTGAATGTGGCGCTTTACCGGGAGCGGCTGGGGCCTGCGGACTTGGGGCCGGAGGACGTGCGGACCGTTGATGACCTGGCCAAGCTACCGCTCACGGTGAAGCAGGACCTTCGCGACCATTATCCCTACGGGCTGTTCGCGGTGCCGTTGTCTGAAGTGGTGCGGATTCATGCCTCCAGCGGGACAACGGGGAAAATGACGGTGGTGGGGTACACCGCCAATGATGTGGCAATGTGGGCCGACCTGGTGGCCCGGGCGTTGAGCATCGCGGGGGCGGACCGGAACGACGTCATTCATGTTGCATACGGCTACGGGCTGTTTACCGGCGGGCTGGGGCTGCACAACGGCGGCGAACGGCTGGGGGCGACGGTGGTGCCGGTGTCGGCGGGGAACACGCGGCGGCAGGTGGAACTGGCGCAGGACTTCGGGGCGACCGTGCTGTGCTGCACACCTTCGTATTCGCTGCTGATCGGGGAGCAGGCTGCGGAGGCGGGGGCGGACCTGAGCCGGCTGAGGCTGGGAGTGTTCGGTGCCGAGCCCTGGTCAGAGGAGATGCGTTCGGAGATAGAGGCGCGGCTAAGCATAACGGCGCTGGACATATACGGGCTGTCGGAGGTGATGGGGCCGGCGGTGGCGATGGAGTGTCCGTACAAGCAGGGGCTGCACCTGGCCGAGGACCATTTTCTGCCGGAAGTGATCGACCCCGACACAGGGGCGCCTCTTCCCGACGGTGAAACTGGCGAGCTGGTGCTTACGTGCGTCACCAAGGAGGCGCTGCCGCTGCTGCGGTACCGGACCGGCGACTTGACGAGGCTTATGCAGGGCCAATGCGACTGTGGACGAACGACGGTCCGGATGAGCAAGCCGCTGGGCCGAACCGACGATATGCTGATCATCCGGGGAGTGAACGTCTTTCCGTCGCAGATTGAGGCGACGCTTCTCCAGACCAAAGGACTGGAGCCTCATTACGAGCTGCATCTGGAGCGGAACGAGTCTCGGATGGACGAGCTCACCGTCCGGGTTGAGGCGTCGGAGGACCTGCACCGGGACGGGGATGCCGCAAGCGCTGCGGAGCGGAACCTGACAGCGGCGTTGCATAGCGTCCTGGGGGTCGGGTGTCGCGTAGAAATTGTTGCCCCGCGTCAACTTCCTCGCAGCGAAGGGAAGGCAGTGCGGATTGTCGACAACCGGAGGCTCTAGCAACGGAGTGGGGACCATGAACCTCGAGACGATGCTCTATGAGAGCGACGGCGATCTGATACGACTCACGCTGAACCGACCACAGGCGCTGAATGCAGTGAACCATCGGGGCGTGGTGGAACTACTCGAGGCAGCGCAAGCAATCCACGACGATCCGACGGCGCGGGCGGTGCTCATCCGTGGGGCAGGGCGGGCCTTCTGTAGTGGGATAGACCTGAAGGAACTGGCAGCGGGAGAGACGCCCCACGCTTACTTCGACCACTGGGACCGGGCACTACGGCTGCTGGAACTGTCGGACAAGCTGGTGCTTTGTGCAATCCAGGGATACGCGCTGGGGGGCGGGCTGCAACTCCCGCTGGCTTGCGACATACGAATTGCCACTTCCGACTGCCAGCTGGGACTGCCTGCGGCGAAAGAGGGATTCATCCCAGGGCTGGGGACGTACCGGCTGCCGCGGTACATCGGGCTGGGCCGGGCCAAGCGGATGGCGCTTTCGGGCGAGAACGTGGACGGACGAGAAGCGCTGCGCATCGGCCTGGTGGACTACGTGGTGGAGCCGGACAGCTTCGACTCCGAAGTTGAGGCACTCACTCAACACTACTTGTCCATCAGCTCGGAGGGGGCTCGGCAGACCAAGTTGATGCTTTCGGCCTTCCAGGACTACACCCATGCGCAGTTCTTCGAGGAATACCTGCGGCGACAGGTCATCGCAATGGCGTCGCCGGACCATCCGGAGGCTCTGGCGGCGATACGCGAGGCGCGTGAGCCGGATTACCGGCGGCGATAGGACCAACCCCTTGGCCGTCTCGGCTTTGTTACAATGATATTAATAATTACATCATTGTCAGGAAGGTCATGGCATCTCCAGACACTGCCACGCCAGCCGCTTCACAGGTAAATCAGCGGATCGACTTTGCCACCTCGCCGGAGGAATACCGGCACTGGCGGCTGGAGGTGGATGACACCGTTGCCCGGTTGACGATGCAGGTCCAAGAGGACGCACCGCTGTATCCCGGCTACGAGCTGAAGCTGAACTCCTACGACCTTGGCGTGGACATCGAACTTTATGACGCGGTGCAGCGGCTGCGGTTCGAGCACCCTGAGGTGGGCGCGGTGGTGGTGACGTCGGGCCACGACCGGATGTTCTGCGCCGGAGCGAACATTCGCATGCTGGCACAGGCGGACCACGCGCTGAAGGTGAACTTCTGCAAGTTCACCAATGAGACGCGGAACTCCATCGAAGACGCCAGTGCGCATTCCGGGCAGCGGTACATATGCGCGGTCAATGGGCCAGCGGCAGGCGGCGGCTATGAGCTGGCGCTGGCCTGCGACCACATCATCCTGATAGACGACGGGTCGAGCACCGTGGCGCTGCCGGAGCTGCCTCTGCTGGCGGTGCTGCCCGGCACCGGCGGCTTGACGCGGCTGGTGGACAAGAGGAGGGTACGCCGCGACCACGCCGACTTCTTCTGCACGGCGTCGGAGGGGGTGCGGGGGAGCCGCGCCGTGGAGTGGCGGCTGGTGGACGAGCTGGCACCGCGTTCGCGCTTTGAGCAATCGGTGGCGGAACGGGCGTTGTCGCTCGCTGGGGCAGGGGAGCGTCCGGCGGCCGGAAAAGGTATCGAGCTGACACCGCTCGGACGGGAGTTCTCCGAAGACGGTGTGTCTTACGAGTACGTCGACGTGGAGATTGAACGTCAACTTGGGGCGGCGTTCTTCGACATTCGCGGGCCCGACTCCGCACCGCCGGATGGAGTTGATGGCCTACATGCCGAGAGCGTGCGGTTCTGGCCGCTGGCGCTGGCGCGGGAATTGGACGACGCGATTCTTCACCTGCGAACCAATGAGGGCGAAGTGGGCACCTGGGTTTTCCGCACCAAGGGCGACGCAGCGCTGGTGCAGGCGTACGATGACCTGCTGCTTTCGATAGGCGAAGACTGGCTGGCGCGAGAGATCACGCTATACCTGAAGCGCACTCTCAAGCGGCTGGACGTGAGCTCGCGATCTCTCGTGGCCCTGGTGGAGCCAGGAAGCTGTTTCGCGGGAACTCTGCTGGAACTGGCGCTGGCCGCCGACCGTTGTTACATGCTGGATGGCGTTCTGGATGACGACGAAGAGGCTCCCACGGTTCGGCTCACAGAAATGAACTTCGGGCCGCTGCCGATGGTTAACGGCGTGACACGGGCAGAAGGGCGGTTCCTGGACCCAGAGGAATTGAGGGACCACATCGGGCGCGACCTGGACGCGGAGGCAGCGCACGATCTGGGCCTGGTAACGTTCATTCCCGACGATATCGACTGGGAGGACGAAGTACGGTTGGCGCTGGAGGAGCGGGCGAGTTTCTCGCCGGACGCGCTGACCGGGATGGAGGCCAACCTGCGCTTCGGAGGGCCGGAGACGCTGGAGAGCAAGATCTTCGGACGGCTCAGCGCGTGGCAGAACTGGATCTTCCAGCGTCCCAACGCGTCGGGGACGCAGGGCGCGCTGCAGGCCTACGGCACCGGGGCGCGAGCGGAGTTCGACCGGCGGCGGGTGTGAGCGACATTGCCTCTTCCCCGAGAGAGCGGGCAAGCGTGAGGAAGACCATGAGCATCAACTACACAGACAGGATCCCCAACAACGTGGGGCTGTCGGATAACCGACGGCTGCAACGGGCGCTGGAGTCGTGGCAGCCCAACTACATGAAGTGGTGGCACGACATGGGGCCCGACGGATCCACGAACTTTGACGTGTACCTGCGCACCGCGATCAGCGTGGAGACGGACGGATGGGCCAACTTCGGCTTCGTCAAGATGCCGGAGTACCGGTGGGGGATTTTCCTGGCGAAGCCCGACAGCGACCGGGTGATTTCGTTCGGCGACCACCGGGGCGAGCCGGTTTGGCAGGAGGTCCCGGGAGAGTACCGGGCACCGTTGCGTCGGCTGATCGTGACGCAGGGGGATACGGAGCCGGCATCGGTGGAGCAGCAGCGGCGACTGGGGCTGACCTGCCCATCGCTATACGACCTGAGGAACCTGTTCCAGATCAATGTGGAGGAAGGGCGCCACCTGTGGGCGATGGTCTACCTGCTGCACGCATACTTCGGCCGGGACGGGCGCGAGGAGGCCGAAGCAATGCTGGAGCGTCACTCGGGAGACGCCGACCGTCCGCGCATCCTGGGGGCCTTCAACGAGGAGACGCCCAACTGGCTGTCGTACCTGATGTTCACGTATTTCACCGACCGGGACGGCAAGTACCAGCTGGCAGCGCTGGCGGAGTCGGGGTTCGACCCGCTGTCGCGCACCTGCCGCTTCATGCTCACCGAGGAAGCGCACCATATGTTCGTGGGCGAGACGGGGGTAATGCGGGTGGTGCAAAGGACGGGCGAGGTGATGAACGAACTGGGCACCGACGACCCGGAGCGACTGCGCGAGGCGGGCGTTATCGACCTGCCGACGGTGCAGAAGTACATCAACTTCCACTACAGCGTCTCGGTGGACCTGTTCGGGCAGGAGGTGTCGACCAACGCCGCCAACTACTTCACGACGGGGCTCAAGGGACGGTACCTGGAGTCGCGTATCGATGACGACCATCGCCTAACGGAGGACCTCTGGCCGGTGCATACGGTACGAGACGGGCGCATAGCCGTTGAGGAGTTGTCAGCGCTGGGGGCGGTGAACGAACGGCTGCGCGACGACTACATCAAGGACTCGCAGCGGGGACTGGACCGCTGGAACCGGGCGCTGGAGGCGCTGGGTGTGGACTTCAAACTGGAGCTTCCCCACCGGTTCTTCAACCGGCAAATCGGCAACGCTGCGGGCGTGCGGGTGTCTCCGGACGGGCGGGTGATCGGCGAGGAGGAGTGGCAGACCGGCGTGTCGGACTGGCTGCCCACGGGCGAGGACATGGCGTACGTGGACTCGCTGATGCACAGGGTGATCGAGCCGGGGAAGATCGCGGGGTGGATCGCGCCGCCAGTGCGGGGTATCGACGGGAAGCCGTGGGGCTTCGAGTACGTGCGGTTCGGGTGACCAGCGGTCCCGTATACAGGAGAAGGACTATGAAGCAGCATACTGTTGAAGTTGATGGCAGTGTCAGGCCTTCGGCTATCCGGTACCCGGACGTGTTCAACGTGGCGGTGCCGCTTATCGATCACCACCTGGAAGAGGGGCGGGGCTGGAAGACGGCCATCATCTTCGACGACACCAGCGAGACGGTCACCTATGCGCAACTGGTGGAGCGGGTCGACCGCTGCGGCAACCTGCTGCGGTCACTGGCGGGGGAATCCGAGGGCCGGGTACTGATGGTGGTCAAGGACTGCCCGGAGTTCTTCTACCTGTTCTGGGGAGCCATCAAGGCTGGGATGATCCCCATTCCGCTTAATACCTTGCTGCGCTCGGACGATTATCGATACATCATCGAAGACTCGGACTGCGCGGGGCTGGTCTACTCGCCCGAGTACCGGGATGAGGTGGCGCGAGCGCTTGCCGGAGCCGATCACCAGCCGAATTTCATAATGTGCACTGAGGGGCCGAGCTCTGTGTCGGACATGATGGAAGAGGCGTCGGCCATCCTGGAACCGGCTGCAACTTCGCCGGACACGGAGTGCTTCTGGTTGTACTCGTCCGGCTCGACGGGGCGGCCGAAGGGAGCGGTGCATCGCCACCGGGACATCGTCACAACCTGCGTCCACTACGCTACCGACACGCTGGGCGTGGTGGAAGGCGACGTCTGCTTCTCGGCAGCAAAGCTGTTTTTCGCCTACGGGCTGGGCAACGCCATGACCTTCCCGCTGTGGGCCGGGGCGACGGCGGTGCTGAGCGGGCAACGCCCCAAGCCGGAGGTGACCTTCGATATCATAGAGAATCACCAGCCGACGCTGTTCTTCGGGGTGCCGACGCTGTATGCGGCGCAGCTGCGGGCGCTGGACGAGGCTCCTCGAGACCTGTCATCGCTGCGCTGCTGTGTGTCGGCGGGGGAAGCGCTGCCCGCCGACATTTTCCGCCGCTGGCAGGAGCGTACCGGTACGCTGATCCTGGACGGGATCGGGTCTACGGAGGCGCTGCACATCTTTATATCCAACACGTCGGTCGACTACCGGCCGGGAACCAGCGGAAGGCCAGTGCCTGGCTACGAGGCACGCATCGTGGACGAGGAGGGCGACGCGGTGGCAACGGGCGAGACCGGGCGACTGTTAATCCGCGGAGACTCGACGGCCACGCACTACTGGCACAATCCTGAACGCACCGCCGAGACTATGGTGGAAGACGGCTGGCTGAATACGGGAGACACGTACTACGAGGACGCCCAAGGCTATTATGTGTATTGCGGACGCAGCGACGACATGCTGAAGGTGGGCGGCATCTGGTGCTCGCCGGTGGAGATTGAGGGGCGGCTCATCGAGCATCCGCGGGTGCTGGAGGCGGCGGTGGTGGGGCGCGCCGATGCCGACGAGCTGATCAAGCCGGAGGCGTTCGTGGTGCTGAAAGAGGCAGGGGACGCCGGCGACGCGCTGGCGGGAGAGTTGCTGGATCACTGCAAGAGCGCGCTGGCACGGTATAAATATCCGCGGTGGGTCAACTTCGTGGAGGACCTGCCGAAGACGGCTACGGGGAAGGTGCAGCGGTACAGGCTGAGAGGGTAGCAGAAGAGGCTGGTATTGATTGCGCTGGGGGTCGATAGATAGTATTCTTACCCTACACCGATTACGGAGGGGATATCATGGCGAAGATCGAACGCGTTGGCCACGTTGTGCTGAACGTCAAGGACACGAAGGAAGCCATTGACTGGTACACCAACGTGCTTGGCATGGAACTCATGAACCACAACGAGGGAATGGACATGGTATTCCTTTCCTTCGGGGAACAGGACCACGACATCGCCTTGGTCGGGGTCGCGGAAGGGGTGGAGACTGGTAGCCCCGGAATGTCCCACACCGCCCTGAAGTTGGACGGCGGCCATGAGGAGCTACAGGAGCTGTATGGTCGGGCGAAGGAAGCGGGACATCCCATCGAGATGACCGCCGACCACGGTCTCAGCAAGAGCTTCTACTGCCTTGACCCCAGCGGCAACCGCATCGAAATTTTCTACCAGTTCCTCCAAGCTGAGGAGGCCCGGACATTCATGCGCGACGTGGGCGCTATGCTGGAGAACTACGAGTTGGAAGCCGCGCCCGCCGACTAGGGCAACGCATTTGACCGGACACGAAGGGCGCTGAGAGGATTCTCAGCGCCTCTTTCGTTGATTCTTTCTCACGGAGCGTTCCATATGGCAAGCGTTCAACGCAGCGAAATCCCGTTCCTAGGCGTTGCTGAGCTGGGTCGACTAATCCAGGCAAGGCAGGTCTCGCCGATAGAGGCCACCGAGGCTTACCTGGAGCGCATCGATCGGATCGATGGGCGGGTCAACTCCTACATCACCGTCAGCCACGAAGAGGCACGGCAGGCGGCTCGGGAAGCGGAGCAGGCGATTTCGGCCGGGCGGTACCTTGGGCCGCTGCATGGCGTGCCGGTGGCGGTCAAAGACCAGTTCGACACAGCAGGGATACGCACCACCTACGGCTCGAGCCTGGAGTGGGACAATGTGCCTGATCAGGACGCGGTGGTGGTGGCCAAGCTGAAAGAGGCCGGGGCGGTACTGCTGGGCAAACTGAACCTGTCGGAGTTTGCACTGGGTGAGAGTTTCCACCATCCTGGTGGCCAGCCTCGCAATCCGTGGGACTTGGCACGGAATCCGGGCATATCCAGCAGCGGGTCGGCGGCGGCGACGGCCGCCTTCCTGTGCGCAACGGCACTGGCTGAGGACACCGGGGGATCGACACGGATCCCGGCGGCATGGAGCGGGCTGACTGGCCTGCGGCCAACGTGGGGGCTGGTGAGTCGCCGGGGCGTTGCCGGCGTCTCGTGGTCGATGGACACGGTAGGCCCGATCTCGCACTCGGCGGAGGATTGCGCTATCACGTTCCAGGCAATCGCGGGACACGACCCGCAGGACCCGTATTCGTGGAGCGGACCTGTTCCAGACTACGTCCAGGAACTGCAGGACAGCGTGGAGGACCTGCGGGTCGGAGTGCTTCGAGAGAAAGTAGCCGAGGGCGGACTGGCGCCCGAGGTGCGGCATGTGATCGAGTCGGCGGTGGCACAACTGGGAGAGCTGGGCGCAAGTGTGCGGGAGGTCTCCATTCCCATCGTGGAGAACGCGGGGGCGGTCTCGAAGTGCATTACCGATATGGACGGCGCTTCGGTACACTACGAGCGGTTGAAGACCCGAGTCAGCGAATACGACCACAACACCCGGGTGCGGCTGCTGACAGCGATACTCACCCCGGCGCAGGCATACTACAAGGTGCAGAAGGTGCGCACTCTGATTCGTCAGGCGGTGCTGGCGGCGCTGGAGGAGGTGGACGTCATCGTACTTCCGACATCGCCGACGGTGGCGCCACTGCTGCCCGAGGAGGCAGGGATCAAAAGCCAGGAGGACGCTCGGAGCCGGATCGCAGGGGTGCGGAATTTCACGGGGGCGTTCAACGTCGCGAACCTGCCGGCGCTTTCAATTCCCTGCGGGTTCTCGGAGGACAACCTCCCGTTGTCGCTCCAGATCGTGGGGAAGCCGATGGCTGACGGGCTGCTGATGCGGGTGGCCCATGCCTACCAGCAGGTGACCGACTGGCACATGCGCCGGCCGCCGCTAGCAGAATAGGCCATCATAGTCCGTCTCACCCTTTTGTAGAAATTTGAGAGCGGAGTGAGATAACCAACTGACCTCAGTTCATTGACGACATTGCAGCATAGATGGAGCCGAGGATATGGATAGTCTGATTGCCCGCGCGCTGGATACTTCAGCGGCGCGGGGGGCGACTTACGCAGACGCGCGGATGGTGGAGACGGCGCAGGAGCGCTACTCGGTGCGCACCGGCGTCGTTGACGTTATAAGCTCCGACGAGTCGATGGGTATCGGCGTGCGCGTCGTGGTGGACGGGGCCTGGGGGTTCGCCTCCACCAACACCATGACGACGGAAGAGGTGGACCGTACCACCGCGCTGGCCGTGGAAATCGCCAAGGCGTCGGCCATATCAGGGGGCCCGAAGGTGGATTTGGGCCCGCCAGTGACCAGCAGGGGCGTTTACACCACCCCTATCGAAATAGACCCTTTCGGTGTGCCTGCGGAGGAAAAACTGGCGCTGCTATTGGATGCCGATGAACGCATGGGGCGGGTCGATGGCATTTCCGCACGGACGGGCAACCTGATATTCATACGCGAGCGCAAGTTCTTCGCAAACAGCGAGGGTGCCCACGTGGAGCAGACAATTTACGAAGCAGGTGGGGGTATTCAGGCAACAGCGGTGGGCAATGGGGAGGTACAGCGGCGCTCCTTTCCTCAATCGATGGGACGGCAGCAGGGTTGCAGCGGGTGGGAGTTCGTCCGCGACTTCGACATTGCCGGGAACGCCGAGAAAGTTGCCAACGAGGCCGTGGCCCTGCTGACCGCGGACAGGTGCCCGGCAGACCTCACCACCACGGTAATCATTGGAGGGTCGCAGGTGGGGCTGCAGATTCACGAGTCGTGCGGCCACGCCATCGAGCTGGACAGGGTAATGGGTTCAGAGGCAGCCTATGCCGGGACCTCGTTTCTGACAACCGAAAAGCTGCGCAACTTCCGCTACGGCTCAGAGCACGTAAATATCACCGCCGACAGCATACGCCTGCCGGGGCTGGGGTCCTTCGGCTGGGACGACGAGGGGGTGCCGGCACAGTCGACGCCCATCGTAGAGGCGGGCCGGTTTGTGGGCTACCTGATGTCGCGGGAGACCGCCGCCACCCTGGGCCTGGAGTCAAACGGCACCATGCGAGCGTCATCGTGGAACAGGCTGCCGCTGATCCGCATGACCAATGTCAGCCTTGAGCCTGGTGCGTGGGAGCTGGACGACCTTATAGCAGACACAGAAGACGGCATCCTGATGGACACCAACCGTTCGTGGTCCATCGACGACCGGCGTTACAACTTTCAGTTCGGCACCGAGGCGGGCTACGAAATCAAGAAGGGCAAGCTGGGCAGGCTGTTGCGCAACTGCACCTACACCGGTATCACACCGGAGTTCTGGAACTCCTGCGACGCGGTGTGCAACGCCAATCACTGGGAGATGTGGGGAACACCAAATTGCGGCAAAGGACAGCCCGGGCAACTGGGCCATACAGGCCACGGAGCGGCACCCTCACGCTTCCGCAACGTACGCGTGGGGGTGATGCGATGATCGGCGAAGACGCTGCACTCGCCCTCCTGGAACGCGCACTCTCTCTTTCTCTCGCTCAGGATACGGACGTCTACCTGAGCAGCCAGGACCTGGGGCTGACCAGGTTCGCAGGCAACGCCATCCACCAGAACGTTTCGCACAGCAACGTTTCGCTAAACATCCGGGCCGTTGAGGGGCGGCGGCTGGGAAGGGCAACTACCAACGACCTTTCAGACAAGGGCATCCGGAAGGCCATGGAGGCAGCCAGGCAAAACGCCCTTTTGATGCCCGAGGATCCGGCGTTTCCAGGCCTTCCAGAGCCACAGCCAACGCGTCGGGTGGCAAGCTGGGACGAATCATCTGCCGCCTGCTCGCCGCTGACCAGGGCGCAGATGGTGAGCGAGGTGTGCCTACAGGGAGCCTCAGAGCGTCTGGATACCTCGGGGGCCTGCCGCACCGGGGTTCAGGAGATCGGGGTGGTGAGCAGTCGCGGCATTCGTGCCTACCATGCCGGGACTTTTGCCGGGTTGATTGTCACAACACGCAGCGACACGTCGGCGGGCTGGGCCAAGGGCGGTTCCTGGCGATTAGGCGATATTGACTACCCAGCGCTGGCCAGGGAGGCGGTGGACAAGGCGGTGCGGAGCCGAGACCCGCAGCCGGTCGCGCCCGGCGAGTACACCGTGGTGCTGGACCACTACGCCGTGGACGACATCCTGGAAGCGCTTTCGCTATATGGCATGGGGGCGCAGGCGGTGCAGGAGGGACGCAGCTGGATGTGTGGCATCAATGGCACGCAGGCGATGAGCGAATTGGTTTCCATCTGGGATGACGGCGGTTCGCTGGACGGATGGCCCATGCCCTTCGACGTGGAGGGTGTGCCTCGCCGCCGGGTAGAACTGGTTGAGAAAGGTGTGGTCAATTCGCCGGTGCACAACACCTACACGGCAGCCCAAGACGGGGTGCCTTCCACCGGGCACCAATCCTACTTCGTTGGCCCTCCCATTGCTTCCAACCTGTTCATGAGCCCCGGGGACAAGTCCGTCGAGGAACTGATCGCCTCAACGGAACGCGGCCTGTACATCACCCGCTTCTTCTACACGCGGCTCTCGCACAACAAGGGGTGCGTAATCACCGGCATGACGCGAGACGGGGCGTTCCTTATCGAAGGCGGCAAGCTGCGCCATCCGGTCAAGGACTTGCGGTTTACCCAGTCCTACGTCGACGCACTCAACAGCGTGGAGGGCGTGGGCGACGATGCCAAGCTAGTGCTGAACGAGGTGGGTTTCGCCACGCGCGTCCCGGCGCTGAAGGTAGGCAGCTTCAACTTCACCGGCGTGACGGTGTAAGTGGATGGTGTGAGGCTCACTCTTGGCGCTAATGGCGCCTTGCGTTAATAACCCAACATGTTAATATAGTTTGAGACTCTTTGCCAACAGGGAGTCGGAGCTGGCTTTCCTTGGGCGGTTCGATCCCCGGTTGCCACCAGACATCAGAAAGCGCACTCGAATGAGACTCCAACGCGTTGTAGCCGCAGAAGATCTATTAGATTTACTTGTTCCTCCGTCGCACAGGCTGGAATCGCTGCGGGGCGACCGGGCCGGTCAATTCAGCATTCGTATCAACGACCAGTGGAGAGTCTGCTTTATTTGGGCTGAGGATGGAGCCAGGGAAATCGAAGTCGTCGACTATCACTCTTGAGGTTGCGGTCATGGAAGAAAGCGCGCCCATTCATCCGGGACAGCACTTGGCCGAAATCTTGGAGGAGCTGGAAATCAGTCAGTACCGCCTGGCTATGTCAATAGGAGTGTCACCGCGTCGCATCAACGAAATTGTCCACTCAAACCGCTCAATTTCCGCAGACACGGCGCTTCGAATCGGCAAGGCGCTTCGAATGACGCCTGACTTCTGGCTGAACCTCCAAAAGCTTTACGACTTGGAAAAGGCAAGAGGCTCGACTGACGTGAGCCGCATCGAGCCTCTGGTCCCCGAGCCGGAGGGAGTCCCAACCGGAGAATCCAGCGGTTAGCCTCCGTTGGCCTCCACCTTCGACAGGAATTCCAGCACTCGCTTGGCATACTTTTCGGGCTCGTCTGCGTGGGGTTTGCATTCGCCCCACTGGCTGTTGGGGACCTGGCGGTGGGCCATCTCGGCTACCGCGCGTGGGTGGACGTCGTTGTAACCGGGCATGATCATCGTCGGGACGCGGATGCTCCCTAGCATCTGCTTGGTGCTACCAAGGGTTGGGAACGGACCGCCGAACAGGGCCTGGGCGGTATCGCGCATCACCTGGACGAACTCCTCGGTGTCCATCGCCTCGAGGTCCCGGCGGTAATCGGCGTCGGTCTGTGCTATCTCCGGGCTGTAGGGAGCGAACCGGTCGTCAGCGTCGAAGGCGTCGATGACGGCACCGATGCCGTCGGCTGCCGCTATCTCCATGCTCTTGTATATCTTGGAGGTCAAGTAGCCGTCGCAGATTACCCCGCCGGCAATGTTGGAGGGGAAGATTGCCCTTACCCGCTCGGGACGACGGTAGGCGCAGCCGAAGGAGATGGCGGCCCCGAAGGAACCACCGCCCAGGTACGCCTGCTCGATGCCGAGGGAGTCCATCAACCCGAACACATCGTCGCAAACCATGTCCCAGGTCTGCACCACCATGGGGCTGCGGGACTGGCCGCCGAAGCGCCGGTCGTAGGCGATCACCCGGTGCTCCTGCGACAGGGCTTCCACCACGTTTCCGTAGCTGCTGGCCGCTCCCTGCAAGCCACCCGGGGACAGGATGATGGGTGGGCCGCTCCCGGATTCTTCGTAGTAGAGTTCCGCGCCGTTGGCCTTCGCTGTTGCCATTTTCGGGCCTCCTCGGGGTGCTTCGTCTAAGTCTGGTTGCGAGGGATTATAGGGGCGCTATGGGACACCGGCAAAGGTTGACCGGATTTTCGCAGGCAAATACGATGCCGCCAATATCCAGCCAAGGCTGAGGCAGAAGCATGGGGAGCGAGAGGTACACGAAGGCCACCCAGGAGGTCGAGCGGGGACTGCTTGAGTTCCTGCGGTCGTTCGAGGCGATACAGAACGAGATGCGCATCGAGCGGCTGGGCGATTTCCAGGCGCAGCTCAGGGAAATGTCCCCGGAGGACCTTGCGGGCCATGCAGCCCGACTTTCCGAAACGGAGCCGCCGGAGTACCTGCGTGAGTTTCATGACGCTGTCCTGGCAGGCACCAGGCATTGCGTCAATGCGCGAGATGCTTTCCTTGGCGCGGACGAACAGGGCTACTCGCTGACCGCCATGGACGTTCGCCGGTCGCTGTGCCGCGGGCTGCACATCCTCTACGGCATCCGGGAGCGCACGCCGTGGCTGGCGGACTATTGGTGGCTGGAGGGCTCGGCAGGGAGCGAAGAGCTGGAGATCGCGCCGCCGGATGCCGATGCGCCTGTGGGCATCATGCACCGCAGGCGTGGTGCTTCGCTGGCTGACTACTCGCTGTACGTGCCGGAGAGCTACACTCCGGCACGGAGCTGGCCGCTAGTATTACAACGACAGTTCGCAGGAAAGGGACCTCGAGCACCTCTTCATGGCGACCCGACCACGCGCTCGACAGCTTTGTGGCCTTGCATTCCGTGAAGCGATTTCCGACCAAAAACTGACTAGATTATGGAAGCGTCGTTGTAATACTAGTAGTCTGCCTGCACGGAGCGTATGGGCGGGGCGACCACTACATCTGGTCATGGCTCCGGGCCGCCAAGAGCCGAGAGTACATGGTTCTGGCACCCAAGTCGCTGGAGGTCACCTGGTCGATTCTGCAACCAGAGCGTGATGCCCGGTCAGTGGCTGCAATGCTGGAGGACGTGTGCGGGGAGTATGCGGTGGACCGGGCCCGGGTTTACCTGTCGGGCCTGTCGGATGGTGGGACTTTCACCTACCTGCTGGGGCTAAGTAACCCTGAACTGTTTGGCGGTATCGCGCCGGTCGCCGGGGATTTCCACGGGATGATGGACGACATGCTGCGCCGGAAGCAGGGGATCGACCTGCCCATGTACGTCGTTCACGGGGCGCAGGACCACATTTTCCCCGTGGAGACGATTCGTAGCGGGCAAGCATTGCTGACCCGCTTGGGCTACAACGCGCGTTACGAGGAACTGCCGGACTGGGGCCATTCCTACTGTTCGCGCCTAAACGAGGCTCTGGTTATGCCGTGGTTTGAGGGATTGTCTGAACTGTGATTTTGGTAATCAAAGGATTTGCTTGATTCCCTCGATTGGGGATTGCGGGCCCAATCAGGCAAATCACAGTCCAGACTTTTTGACAGAGCTCGCTTCGACGGTTAAATTCAACCCACTCTTTGAGCATTTGAGACAGGTGAGCAATGAAAGCAGCAGTGTTGCGTGAAGTAAACCGGCCCCTGGAAATCGAGGACATCGATGTCGCTTCTCCCGGACCGCGGGAGGTGCTGATTCGAACCGGCGCCTCGGGGGTGTGCCACAGCGACCTTCACTTCGTCGAAGGGCTGTACACGACGCCGATGCCAGTGATTCTCGGGCACGAGGCCGCAGGAACCATCGAGGCCGTAGGCGAGCTGGTGGACTACGTCAAGCCCGGCGACCGCGTCATCACCTGCCTGTCGGTCTTCTGCGGGATCTGCGAGCGTTGCACCGAGGGCCGCACCGTGCTCTGCTCCCGCACCGGGCTGAACCGCACTCCCAACCAAACGCCGCGCCTCAGCCAGGGCGGTGAAGAGGTGACGCAGTTCGCCAACCTGTCGGCATACGCAGAACAGATGCTAGTGCACGAGAACGCGGTTGTGAAGATCGACCGGGACGTGCCCTTCGAGCAGTTGGCGCTCATCGGCTGTGGCGCGACCACGGGCCTGGGCGCGGCGCTGAACACCGCCGCCGTGCGGCCGGGCAGCACCGTTGCGGTAATCGGCTGCGGCGGCGTGGGCCTGAACGCCATCCAGGGGGCGGCGCTGGCGGGCGCGCTGCGGATCATCGCCATCGACGCGGTGGAGACCAAGCTGACCCTGGCCCAGGAATTCGGTGCCACCGAGGTGATCGACGCGTCGGGTGGGGATGTAGTGAGCAAGGTGCGGGACCTGACCAACGGCGGGGTTGACTACTCCTTCGAGGCCATCGGGAAGAAAGAGACGGCCGAGCAGGCCTTCCACATGCTGCGGGCGGGCGGCACCGCCACCATCATCGGCATGATCCCGCAGGGCACCAAGATCGAGCTGGACGGCCCTTCGTTCCTGCGCGAGAAGCGCATCCAGGGCAGCAGCATGGGGTCCAACCACTTCCGGACGGACATGCCGCAGTACGTGGAGTTCTACCTGCAGGGACGGCTGAAGCTGGACGAGCTGGTGTCACGCCGCCTAAACCTGGAGGACATCAACGACGCCTTCGAGTACATGAAGGAGGGCAGCGTGGCCCGGAGCGTGATCACGTTCTAGGGGTTTCACCTGCTGCATCAGCTGATACGATAGAAGAGCAATCCGCGGAGTGGCCGGAGCAACGCCCTTCCCGGCTCAACGGGAAGGGCGCCGGACATAGCCGCGGATTTCCTTTCTTGAGCGAGGAAAAATGAAGCTGAAAGGCGTAGTCAAAGGACAGACCATAGAATGCGACGACCCCATTGGACTGTCAGAGGGGCAGCGGGTGGAGGTGGAGATAACTCCGACCGAAGAAACAGAAGTTGCTGGGCCCGCTGATGAAGGGGAATTGACGAGAGCCGATACGAGGGAATTGCTGGCAAAGTACGGAATTAGGCCCACCCCGTCCAGAGGCTACGTCGTCACCAACGACATGGTAAACAGGATACGGGACGAACTGGGAATCTGAATCTTGGTAGCCCTGTATGGCGTTAGCGCACTAATCGCCCTGTTCGATGAAGAACATGAGAGACACGATTCGATCACCAGTTGGTTTGTTGCGAACACAGAAGAGGGATGGGCTTCCTGTCCATTGACGCAGAACGGCTATCTGCGTATCCGCTCGCAACTCAACTACCCTCACCCACTGAGCCTCGCTGAGGCTTATGCGCAGTTACTGGAGGCTACCTCTACCCAGTATCACCAGTTCATCAACGACGACATCAGCATTCTTGACTATGCACTGATTGACGCCCGCCACTTGTCAGGAAACCTGCAATTGACTGATGCCTATTTGCTGGCACTCGCAGTGGCCCATGATGCACGACTCGTAACCCTGGGACACGCGCATCCCACTCACCACCGCCCATGGAGCGACGGAAGAGCACCTGGTGGTGCTCTAGCTCCCCCTCAGTACTTCCACTCCGGGTCGCGCTTCTTTAGGAAGGCGGTGATGCCCTCGTAGGCGTCTTCTTTCAGGAGGTTGTCGACCATTACCTTCTGGGCAACTTCGTAGGCGGCGGGGCGGTCGAGTTCGATCTGCCGGTAGAAGGCGGGCTTGCCGACAGCGAGGGTCTGGGCGCTGGCGGAGGCTATTTGTCGGGCCAGGGCCTCAACGTTGGAGTCGAGTTCATCGTCGGGGACCACGCGGTTGATCAGGCCAATCTCGAGGGCCTCAGACGCTGGGATGGGCGTGCCAGTGAGCAGCATCTCCATGGCCTTCTTGGTGGTGGCGACGGAGCGGGCAAGGGCCACGCCAGGGGTGGTGCAGAACAGACCGATCTGTACGCCGGGAGTGGCGAAGGCGGCGGACTCGGCGGCGACGGCGAGGTCGCAGGTAGCGACAAGCTGGCAGCCGGCGGCGGTGGCCAGCCCCTGAACCTGGGCGATGACCGGCTTGGGAAGCAAGCGGATGGCCTCCATGACCTCGGTGCAGAGAGCGAAGACGGCGGTGTAGGCCTCGGCATCGCGGTCGATCATCTCGTTCAGGTCGTGTCCGGAGCTGAACACCGGCCCCTCGGAGCGCAGAACCACGACGCGGACAGCATCGTCGTCCTCGAACTCGCGGAACAGTTCCCTGAGCTCGCCCAGCAGTTCCGTAGAGAGAGCGTTGCGGCGTCCCGGGTTGTTGAGAGTCAGGAAGGCCAGGCCGTCCTTCAATTCGTAGCGAACGAGCTGTCCGATCATTTCGGTCTCCTTGCGATTGGCGGGAAGCCCTGCGGCTGCCGAATATGCTTCGAGTTTAGCAAACGTCTCGACACTGCGCCACGTTGGAGAATTTCCGGGGCGTGTTCACTTTCAAGCGGTCAGTTCTCTCAATGGGCGAATTTTCGACGCAGCCCTGTGTCGTGCGAAGTTAATTTTCCTGGACTCAATCACCGAGATTGAAGAGACACCCCCCGCCCACACTCCCTGCTTTCCCTTTTGGATTCCCGCGTTGGCCGAGGAGCAAAATATTTTGTTTTTTCCGGCCATTTCCGGCCAACCCCGGCCATTCCCGGCCATATCAGGTCACTTTCCGTGTAAGTCTGAACCCGTCCCGGGGCAGTGGACCTTTGCTGGGACTGAAGCGAGTGGCATGGTCATGGGTCAAGGCCCAGTTGGGAGTGGGACACCCTCAAAAGAGTCTCATTCCGTCCCATTTGGCTCATTTCCGTTCCTTGGGGACTGAACCGTTGCGAAGGCACCACACAGACAGGTTAGCAGGGTGGAAGGCGTTCTCGCTACGGGCGACTGTCATCAAATCTTCGCCGGGCGCATAGATGTGTCGATCCTTTTTGTTGGTGTGCTCCCATCGGGGCGGGCTTGAAACCAGCCCTTGTAGGGGCAAGCCATCTTAATTGAGACGGTACCGAATTTCCGGGCAACTTCCTGACGTACGCCGGGGCAAATCAGCCTGTCGGGCGTGACACTGCCAGCGTGGCCAGCGATCGGGCCACCAGTTCACCATCGGCGAAGGCATCGGCTCGGCAGACGGTGATGCTGCGACCGGGGCGTATCACTTCCGCCCGGCCTACCACGGCGCTTGCCGATGCGTTGGCCACAAAGTTCACCTTGTATTCGACAGTGGCCACCAAGTCTCCGGGGGAACTCAAGCTGAGGGCCGCAAGAACACAGGCATCGTCCAGCAGCGCGGCGATGTAAGCGCGATGGGTTGCTGCGCTCCCGACTGATGAGTCAATGGGCAAATGCAGCTTGATCACAACTGTTCCGGGTGATACAGACGCAAGTTCGCCGCCCCATTGCGAGGCGGCGGAATCGCTCCGGAAGGCTGATGCTACGCGGTTGGCGTAGCTGGGGTCGCGCGGTTGAAACTTGGGCATGGCGGCCAGACCTAAACTAAAGCCAAGGTGGGATGTACATTTAAGTGGCGATGGTGATTCAGATGGGTTGTGCGGGTGAATCCCTTTCATCCGTACTTGGAGAATGACCCGGCTCCGTCGTTTGCCCCCCACCATCTGCGCATTTCACCTTGGCTTTAGTTTAGAACTCCACGGCGTCCTTGAACCGGCCCATCAGCTCGATGTGGTCGCCGGCTGTCTTCAGGCCGGCGCGGCGGTTCTCGATGGACAGATAGGATGCGCCCATCTTCCGCCAGGCTGCGACCTCTTCCACCCAGTCCTCGGGCGAGGCACCTGCAGTCTTCAACCGACCGTCGAGGCCAAGCTCCGAGGGATCGCGGCCGTACTCAGCCATGTATCCGTGCACCTTGGCCTGCAAGGCATAGCCTGACTCGTCCGGGCCGAAGTTGGGACACCATCCATCGGCGATGCGGGCGACCCGGCGCAGGGCCACGTCGGGAGGGACGGGGGCAGCGGGGCTGCCGACGCCAAGCCAAACGGGGATGGGCTGTTGGATTGGCAAGGGATTGATGCCGGCATTGGTTATATCGTGCCACTTGCCGTGGAAGTCCACCGACTCCTTGGTCCAGAGCTCGCGCATCACCTCGATCTGCTCGGCGCTGCGGGCCCCGCGGTCGTTGAAGTTCATGCCCAGGGCCTGGAACTCGACGAAGTTCCAACCGACACCGATGCCCAGCCGCAACTTTCCCCCACAGAGCACGTCAATCTCTGCGGCCTGCTTTGCCACCAGGGCGGTCTGCCGCTGGGGAAGAATCAGTATGCCCGAGGCCAAGCCCATCCCAGGGGCCACAGCGGCGATGTAGCCCATGGTGGTCAGCGACTCGTGCACCACGGACTCGTGGTTGTACATTCCGAAGAGGGGATGGTCATAAGCGCTGGGGTCGGCTCCCAGCACATGGTCAGCGATGAAGATGTATGAGTAGCCCATCTCCTGGGCTGCCTGCACAAAGTCGCGAATGGCCAGTACGTCAGGCTCGATCTCGGTCTGTGGGAAGATGACTCCGATTTCCATGGATGCTCCAGCGTATTGGGGTGTTTGTTCGGTGGAAAGGGCCAGACCTTGTGGTCAGGCTAAAGGGTTGCGCCAGCGAACTCCGGGGAACCGGGCGAAATCCGAATCTGCGGAATGCAACACGGCATCGTATTCCACGGCCAGCGCTGCGATGTGGGCGTCCGTCACCAAGTTTGCCCCGCCACCGGGGACAGAAACGTTCTGCCGGAAGAGCGCCAGATAGTCGTCGTGGGGATCGAGTGGAACAACGTGGTCGCGTCCTAACCAGTCCATCAGATGATCAACGGCAGTCACAGGCGACAGAGATGGACTAACTACTCTGGGATTAGTGATTACTCTTACAAACCCGGTAGACACCACCCAGGGTAAGCCCACTTCTTCGGTTCCGTCGAGCAGGGCGTTCCACCATAGGCGAGCTTCGTCGTGACGGGGAGCCGCGACGTTGTAGGCATATACCAGCATATTGACGTCCGGCACAATCATCCGTGGCGTTCCCTAAATCTGCGCTCCTTTTCCAAGTAGATCAGAGTATCCTCTGCATCCAGGAACATCTTGTATTTCTTTGGGTGGTCATCGGGAAGCTGATAGATTTGCTCCAGAACTCCCTTGATCTCCGCTATTGCGCCTTCCAAGTCTCTTGGTTTTGAAACGGCAATGTCTAACTCGACCACCGCCCCTTCCTCCAGGTCCAGTGGCTCCAGCGGGGTCAGCACTCCGTTAGCGTACGTTGCACGTACTTTCGTTGTCATCGTTGACCTCCCGCCTTCATTTTACCCCAGGAGGCGGGACTTCTGGGTCTCGAATTCCTCGCGGGTGAGGTAGCCCTGGTCCAGGAGGCGAGCGAGGCGCTCGAGGTCGCCGACTACCGAGGAGCCGGAGGCGGCAGGATCCTGCGCGACCGCGCGGTCCACCTTTCGGACGTCGGTCACGCCACACAGGCCCATGGCCACGCTGAGCTCGTTGCGTAGGATTTCCATGCAGTGCGCGAGGCCATCCTCGCCGCCGACAGACAGGCCCCAGAAGATGGGACGGCCAACAAAGGTGGCCTTGGCGCCCAGGGCCAGCGCCTTCAGCACGTCGGCGCCCCTGCGAACCCCACCGTCAAAGTAGACCTCGAGCCGGTCGCCCACGGTATCAGCGATGGCGGGAAGCATGTCGATGGAGCCATCTGTGCCCTGCAGCGCGTGGCCGCCGTGGTTGGATACCACCAGCCCCTCGGCGCCGTTCTCGACGCAGAGGCGGGCGTCCTCGGCGGTCTGAATACCCTTGACTATCAGGGGCATGGAAGTCAGGGAGCGCAGCCATTCCAGGTCGCGCCAGTTAAGCGCGTGTTCAAAGCTCTCGGCGAAGTTCCCCCGGTTTGGCAGGTTGGGCAGCTCAATGCCGTCGAAGTTCTTGAGAATGCGCTCGGAATGCAGGGTGTAGGCGTAACGGTGCTCGCGCTCCCGGGAGTTGGCGCCCAGGTTGTCGACAGTGAGCATCATGGCGGTGTAGCCGGCGTTTTCGGCGCGACGCACCAATATCTCTGTCAACTCGCGATCCTGGAAGAAATAAAGCTGGAACCAAAGGGGACTCTCCGCGACCTCGGCAACTTCCTCGATGCTGTAGCTGGAGGCGGTGCTCAGGGCCATGATGGTATCGGCGGCCGCGGCGCTGCGGGCCGACGCCAATTCCCCAGCCGGGTGGGCCCGCTGGTGCGTGCCAGTAGGAGCCAGCATGACAGGCAGGCTGATCTTCTGTCCAAGCACCTCGGTGGACAGGTCTCGCTCGCTCACGTCCACGAGCACGCGCGGGCGCAGCTTGACGGCCTCCATGGCCCGGACGTTGGCGGTGTTGGTGGTCCAGTCGGGCGCATCGAGATCGCCGAACAGCCGATCGAACAGGGCTTTCGGCATCGTTTCCTTGGCGCGCGCCTCGTAGTCGCCGATGGTAAGCAGGGAGCTCTGGGTGGTCATGCCTTCCTCCTAAATTCCAGCCTAAATTCCAGACTGGGCCAGTGAAAGAAATCTGATTGGACGAGACCTCAGGGCGCCGACGAACGACGCCTGATGATCAGATAATAGGGCAGGAAAATAGCGACAAGGACCAGAAGCAAGGGGAAAATCGGACTGTTAATTCCCATGGCCTCCATGATGAGGCCGAAGAACCGGAACAGCAGAAACCCGCCCGCCGCAAGGGGCACCATGAACACCATGAGCATCGCCGCCCCGGCCGCTTCCACGGCCAGGGTGACGAATCGCTTAAGCAGCGTCGGGGCCGCGCCCCGGTCTCCCAATGCCGTCCCAGGCTGAGCGACCAAGGCCCCCAAGGACTGCTCTTTCCTGATGCGGGCCACCAGGAACACAAAGACCATGAATATCACAGCCAGGGAGAATTGCCAGACCGATTCCAGGAAGTAGAGAAAGAAGAAGAATACGGCGACGGAACCGGTTATGAGAATAAGCAGGACCAGGAAGATATACGGCAGACCTGCCTTGATACCCTCGCCGTGAACCTTGAAAAAGGGAAGTTTTCGGAGGTATTCGACAACGCCCAGCGCGGCCACGCCACAGACAACGACTCCAATCCAGATAGCAGCTTCAACCATCTCGTCATAGTAGCCACGGGCCTGGTCGCCGGCGCGTCCCTCGACTCAGCGGAACCAGCGGGGAAGAGCCAAACGCCGCGTAAAGCGTAATTCTACCAGCAGACGGGAGATTATACGAAGGAGTTGGCCGATATCACTCCGAAAGTGCTTCACCATTCACTGAAGGTTAATCGAAGAGGGGCGCAAGGTCGTGCGCCCCTGTGAAATTCGGCAAAGACGATGCCGACGAGACTCGATGATGCGGGTCACAGGGAATGTAGCGCCGGAATCACTTCCTTTCCAACGAGGTCGATGTGCTCCAACACCTCGGACTGGGACATCTCGGGGTAGAACAGGCGAATAGCAACGTCGGTGAAGCCCATCTGGTGGTAGGCGGCTATCTGCTCGATGCACTCTTCGGGGTTGCCCACCAGGAAGGTGTTGTCCATCAGCGTTTCCAGGTCGCCGGTGACCTTGCGGGTCAGCTCCCCATCAGAGCCGTGGAGGCCATGCTGGGCGTAGACCTCGTACTTCTTGGCAAAGTTGGCCTGGGCCCGGGACGAGGCCTCCTCGTGGGTGGGGGCGCAGAAGAATTCGCGAACGATGACCATGTCCTCGGGCTGGTCGTGGCCGTTTTCATCCAGGGTGCGGTGGTACAGGTCGACCTGATGCCTGATGGACTCGTTGGACTGGGCAGGGCCGACGTACAGGATCTCTCCCTCCCTTCCCACGCGCCGCACCGCCGGGTCGCTCATGGCTGCCTGCCAGACCTTGGGGTAAGGCTTCTGGTACGGGCGGGCGGTGGGCCGCGCCTCCGTCACGTTGTAGTAACGGCCGTGATGGGTGACCTCGTCCTCACTCCACAAGCGACGCATCAAGTTCATGGCCTCGGTGCAGCGCGCGCCCCGCTCCGACATCTTCGTTCCGAAGGCCTCGCACTCCTCGGGGCGGTAGCCGAGACCGATGCCGAAGATGAAGCGGCCCTCGGCGATGTGGTCCAGGGTCGCGGCCTGCTCGGCCACGTCCACCGGATTCAGGAGGGGCAACAGTAGCACTGAAGTGGCCAGCTTCATGTCCCCCTGCTCGGCGGCCAGCCTAGCCAGCACGGGCCACGGCTGGAAGTGCTGGAAGGGGTCGATCAGGTAGTGGTGTGCCCAGCCGTAGATGTCGAATCCGGCATCGCGGGACGCCCGGAACTGCGCCAGGTGGTTCTGCCATTGCTGCTGGTGGTCGATGGAGTCGCGCTGTACGACGTGCCCTACCTGGTAGCCTACGCGCATGGAAGCGCCTCCGTCTGAACTGTAATTCACTTGATTCGGATGATTACCATGACTAAGGCGCAACTGAATCAGGGTAATCGTACAATCAAATGAGCCCTGTCAGCGTTTGCTCAGTTGCCCATCAAAACCCGGGCACCAGGCACTCGTAATCCCCGCGAATCGGGGGAATCAGGAAGGGGTTGCAAGCCGTGGCCTCACACCCATCCTAGCCCTCCCCCTGAGGGGGAAGGATCACTATTCGCCGATGTGGCGGTACTTGACCAGCCGGTGGCCTTCGAGGTTCTGGTTGGCGTAGATGTCGCCGTGGGAGTCAACCCAGACGGCGTGGGCTCCCTGACCGTGTTCAACTTCGACGGGACTGCCCCAGCGGGCGAGGATGTCGCCGTCCATGTCGAGAATGGTCATGAAACCGTCAAGTTCCGGGACGAATAGCGCTTCGTCGGCGTCGATGTAAATGTCACAAGGCCGGGCCAGTCCGAGCCACTGCTCCAGGAAGTTGCCGTCGCCGTCGAAAATCTGGATGCGGTTGTTCTCGCGGTCGGCAACGAAGACTCGACCGTCGGTGTGGACCCAGACGCCGTGGGGTACGTGGAACTCGCCGTGGCCAGTCTTGCCGGGCTGCCCCCACGATTCGATGAGCTTTCCATCGTTGGTGAAGCGATGCACGCGTGCGTTGCCATAGCCGTCGGAGATGTACAGGTCTCCGGAGGGTGAGATGGCCACGTCGCTGGGGCTGTTGAACGGTCCGGCGGCGCGCTCGACCACGTCGCTGTAGCGCCCCGACCAGCCGGTATCGGAGGGCTTGTCCCACTCGCCCAAGGTCATCAGCAGGTTGCCCTTGGGGTCATACTTCAGCACAACGTGGCTGTTTTTGACGGGCATGTACAGGTTTTCATCATCGTCAATGTACATACCGTGGGCGTCAGGAAGCTGTCCTTCGCCCCAGGACGTCAGGAAATTGCCGTCGCGGTCGAGGACGATCAGAGGGTGCTCGCCCCTGTTGAAGAGATACACCCGGTCCTGAGAGTCGGTGACGATGGCCGTCTGACCCAACACCCAGCCCTCGGGCAGCTTCTCCCAGTCTGGGACCAGTTCGTAGGTGTACTTGCCCCTGCCAACGGTAGCCATTGTGTGCCTCCAGCTTGCTTGCATTAAGGGGAATGCCTTCACATCGGCTTTCTCCTTCCAAGCCGGAAGAGAAAGACGGGAGGCCTTCCTAGTAGGTGGTCAGCGTCTCTATGACTGCCTGTTCCAGTTCACTGGCCCGGACCGCCACTCGGTCGGGAGTGAGGCCACCCAACGGGTGCGGGAAGCCCAGCGGCCGGAAGTCGCGGCGGCCGAAGTTGTTGGCGTGCCGGAAGGCCGAGTTCAGGAACGGGTCGGTGCACAGCACCACCGTCGGAACGCCCCGGTTCTCAAGAGTCATCGCGTCGTGCACACTGCACGCGGTGCAGGACCCTCAATCTGCGATGGCGGTCACCACGAAGTCGCAGCTGGTCGCCAGCTCCTCGATGATGTCGTCAGCGGCGGGACGGGAGTAGACGTATTTGTCCATCGCCATCGAGTCGCCCAGCTCCAGGTCGCGGTCCAGGAGTTCTCGAACGTTGTGCAGCAGCAGGGTAGCGTTGGCCTTGCGGTTGCCCAGGAAGCCACCCACCTTGCCGTGCAGAGTGTCCAGCCTCGGGGCGGGGCGCCAGCGGTTGGCGGCGTCCGGGTCGACCGGGCTCATGAGACCCATCATTCTCAGGCGTTCTTCCACGTTGGTCGCGGTCATGTCTACCTCACCTTGGTTCATTCTCGAAGGGTGATGTATCTGCTAGATTGCTTCTATCTTGCGGGTTACGGCGCGGGAACCCCAGCCGGGCAGGTAGACGGAGTGGGGACCGCCGGCACCGCCGGCTACGAATATATGGATGCGGTCGGGCGCCCTCACCACCGGCACCATCTGGTCATCGTCCTCTGCGTCGATGAAGCGGGGCCAGAAGTGGCCACGGCGGGAGTCGCCCTGGGGCGGGCCGCCGTGCTTCAGCATCCGCACCGGCTTGCGGGCGTGCTCGAACAGGAACTGGCGGATGTCGCGCTTGTTCCATCCGTCGGCGTGCAGGAATTTGGCGTGCTCCGGGCCGATGGCGACCATAGTATCGCCCATCACGTACATCTGGACGTTGCCCATCGTACACATGGTATCGGCCAACACGGTCAGGAAGTCGCGGGAGTTGGAGGCATGGTACATGATGTTGTGGGGCGCCTCGGCGGGAAACACAGTAACCGTGCTGTCGGTGGCGGCGTAGCCCATCTCGACGTGCATAGGCTGCCACGGGTTGGCGGGCTCGTCCTCGGCGACGCAGTAGGTGTAAGCCCCCGGGTGGCCGAAGGTGGCCTTATTGGTTTCGCCCGGGATTGCGCCACCAAGGTTGACCAGCGCCAGCTTGACGGCGCGGCCGATTGTGGCGTTGGCACGCCATCCGGCGCCGAAGCAGTTGTAGCCGCCGTTAATGTCGAGTTCCTGGACAATCGGGCCGTTAACAATGAGCAGCGGCGTGTGGATGCCGGTTGAGCACATGACACCACGAAGGTTGAAGCGCTCGTCCATCATTGCCTGAAGGGCCGTGATTACGACCGGCATGTGCTCCGGCAGGCATCCGGCCATCACGGTGTTGACGGCGATGCGCTCCACGGTGGCCCGCCCGCCGAGAGGAGGCAGCTCGGCGATGAGCTCGTTGCCGTCGCGGCCTGTGTGGGCTACGAACCGACGTACCAGATCCTCGGATGGCGGTACGACCGGCAGGCCGTCGGTCCAGCCGGTCTGGAACATCAGCTCAATGGCATCGTTAATTTCGGTTGAAAGCATTTATATTTCTCGGTCTGGGATGGAAAGGGCCTAGTCGGCGGGCACTGCAGCCTCGACTTTGCTCTTGAACTCAGGCATTACTTCCTTGGCGAACCACTCGAGCTGCTCGGTGATGACGCTCTGCGGCGCGCCCATGGGGTGGCTCACTCCAACGCGCTCCAGGCCGGGGTACTGCGCTTCTACCGCCTTCAACTGCTCGATGACCCGGTCAGGTGGGCCAGCCAGGAAGGCCCCGGACTCCACGGCACCCTGGATCGTCGGGAGGCCAGCGGTGGGAGCGCGGCGCGGGTCGCTGATGTCGCGAATCTGCTCGTCGGAGAGACGGCGGGACAGGCGCAGAGGACCGAACATTTTCAGATTCTCTTCGAAGAATCCCTGGGCCTCCTCCATTGCCTGCTCCACACTGGGGGCAAGATGGAAGTGAAAGCCGACGCTGATGTTTGTCCCCGGCGCTGGCTCCTCTTGGCCGGCGCGAACCATGGCGTCGCGGTAGCCGTAGATGACGCTGTCCATGGCGCCACCTTCGGCTACGCCTCCGCCGATGATGCCCTTGATGTTGTGCTTGACCATGAAGTCCAACGCGCGCTGCGTACCGCCCTGGATCGGCTGCCAGCACTCCACGGGCAGCTTGCGGGGGCGCGGGACGAGGGTCAGCTCCTGAAGGGTGTAGCCGCGGTAGGGAACCTCGGGCGGCAGGGTGTAATACTTGCCCTGGTGCGACCAGGACTCCTCATTGAAAGCCTTGAAGATGATATCGACCTGCTCCTCGAAGAGCTCACGGTTGGCGTCCTGGTCCTGCAGGGGAGACCCGAAGCTCTCGACTTCGCGGGTGTGGTAGCCACGGCCAACGCCGAAGATGACCCGCCCGCCGGTCAGGATGTCGGCGGTGGCGTAGTCCTCGGCCAGGCGCAGCGGATGCCACATGGGGGCGATGTTGAAACCACAACCGAACTTCAATTCCTTGGTCACGTGTGCCAGGTGGACATTGACCATGAGCAGGTTGGGCAGGCACTCGTAGCCCTCGGGCTGGAAATGGTGCTCAGCCATCCACATGGTGTCGTAGCCGTTCCGGTCCATGGTCGTGGCGATTGCTTCGGTCTTCTCGAAGACAGTGGACAGGTGGTCGTTGTCATACAACCGGTCATTGACCGCAGTGCCGCCGTAGCCGATGTTGGTCATATCGACGTGGCCGGCGTACAGGCTGTCGAATTTGGTGATCATGATGGCCTCCTTTGTGGTCGCCGCGTCCTGGGCGTTGAGAGACGGTCTGTTTACTCGTAGGGCTGTAACTGGATTTCGTGGAGGGCGGGAATTACTTCCTTGCCCAGCAATTCAACGGAGCGCATAACGTCGGCGTGGTTCATGTCGCCTTCGTTGCCGTAGATGTGCAGGTAGCCGGGGTTCAGGCGCTCGATAATGTGTGAGAGTTTGCGGGTTACGGTGTCGGGGCTGCCGACGATTACGTTATCGACGTCCTGCAACTCCTGATAGGTCATGCGACGCCCGAAGCCGCCGGCGCCGGGAAGCTGGCGCTGGATGCGGACGGCTTCACGAGACTGGTAGCCGGGGGGATCGTTGTGTTCCACGGGGCCGCGGTTGCGGTGGTGCTCCGTCCAGAGGAAGGTTTCGCCAATTTCCTGGGCCTTCTCGTCGGTGTCGGCGCAGAAAACCCGCAGCAGGTAGCCGAAGTGCTCCGGACCCGGAGTGAAGCCGACTTCCTTGGCGGTGTCGATGTAGACGCCCTTCAAGCCTTCGGTGTAGTCCAGCAGCGAGCCCAAGTTCATGTAGGGGTGCTGGTGGCGGGCGGCCCACACAACGCTCTCGGCGCTGGACAGGCCAGGGAACCAGATGGGCGGATGCGGGTCCTGAACCGGCAGCACCCACGGATTCACGGCGCGGTAATGGTAGTACTGTCCCTCGTATCGGAAGGGGCCGGGCTCAGTCCAGCATTTGATGATGAGGTCGTGGGCCTCCTCGAACCGGGCCCGGTTCTCGGCGGGGATGATGCCGCCCACGAGACTCTCCACCGCGGTGCCGCGCACAAAGCCGGAGATTATACGGCCGTTGGAAAAGCAGTCCAGCATGGCGATTTCCTCGGCCATGCGGATGGGGTCGTTGACCGCAATCACATTGCCCAGGATGGCGATCTTGGTGTTCTTGGTAATCTTCGAGATGACCGCCGCGTCCAAGTTGACCGCGGGCTTCATGCACCAGTACGAAGCGTGGTGCTCGTTGGACATGATGCCGTCGAAGCCAACTTCGTCAGCCAATGCGTACTGCTCGTGATACTGGTTGTAGAGAATGTGGGCTTTCTCGGGGTCGAAGTGCGTGTTGGGAAAGCCGAGCCTGCCGGAGTCATACTGCTCTAGGTCTGCGTCTGTGACGTGAGCATAGGGCTGCTCGGAGAACCAAAAAACCTCAATGGTGTCTTTCATCGTCTGTGGCTCCAGAGGGATTGCATGGCCAACCAACAGGCCCGTGACCACGGGCCCGCGCCTGCTGGCAATCTAACCACTGCTTTGCGGGGTGTCAAGGATGGTCCCGCCCCGCCGCATGCTCATGCCACCGCCGCGGGTCGGGCCGCCAGTTCACGGCCGGCGCTGCGTCCCACGCCGAACCAGATTGTCATCAGCAGCATCAGCCCGGCGGCTGTGGTGATCGCCAGCGGCCACCCGACCTGCGCCGCGACAATGGCCAACGGCCACGCTCCCAGGTAGTGGAAGCCTGGGGTGAAGTGAAGGATGCCCATCACCCGGCCGCGGAGCTCTGCCGGAGTGGCCAGTTGAAGGATTGTGGTCGAAAGAGGCCAGACGGTGCCGAGACTGACAATCCCGACGATCAGGAACAGGGTCCACGCCGCCCAGAACGAAGTCGACCATCCAAATATCGTCAGCATGGCAGCCATGGTGACCAGACAGGCCAGCAGCCAGCGGTAGAGCCAGGCCCGGTTCATAAAGGTCAACGATATGTTACCCACCAGGGAGCCGATGCCGGAGGCAAGCAGCAACAGGCCGGCCCGCGTTGCATCAGAGCCCAGTTGGTCTTTGGCGAAGGCCGGAATCACCTGGAGGTGGGACATCCCAAAGCCGCCGAAGGAGCAGGCCAGCACGATCACGGTCAGGAGGACCGGGGAGTTCTTGATCGCCGACAAGCCGTTGGTAAAGTTCTGAATCAGAGGGTCGCGGACCGGCGACGAGGTGCTCGAGGTCCATCTGATGGGGACCATGAGCAACACACTCAACCCATAGAAGACGGAATTGGCGAGGAGGCCCGTGCCAATGCTCCAAACGTCGAATTGATCGGCGATAAAGGGAATGCCATCAATCAACACCCCCAGCAGTGGCGGGCCGACGATGCGACCTATATGCACAGCGGCGTTGAACTGCGCTACCGCGTCCAACAACGCACTATGGCCCACGAGGTCGGAGAGCATGGCCACCCGGGCTGGCTGATTGAGTGCCTGCAGCACACCCAGCAAAGCAACCGAAAGGTAGATGTGCCACAGGGCTATGGCCTCCGCCAGCGTCAGGAGCGCCACCACGCCAATCACCAGGCCTACGCCGGCCTGGGTCGCCATCAGCAGGAACTTGCGGTTGAAGCGGTCGGCAATCACTCCGCCGAAAGGGAGCAGGATTGTGTTGGGAATGCCGTAGAGAAACACCACCAGTCCCGTTATCTGGATCGAAGAACCAGTGAGGTCAAGGACCAGCCAGACCAGGGCGAAGAACTGCATCCCCTGGCCTACGGCCTGCGTGGAAGAGCACAGCCAGTACCATCGGAAGCCCACGGTGCGCCACGGGCTTCGCATCCGGCTCCAATAGGAATGGGACGGAGCAGGGGAAGGTGTACCGGTTACCAAACCGAGATTCTCAAGGGATGTCTCTCTCGTCTTTGCCCTCTGCCCCCAGGCAGTTTCGAGGCTACCTCACCAGTTGACGACAAAGCTTCAGTGTACCTGCATTTACTGCCCAACGCCCCAGCATCTGCACCTCAGGTCGTTGCCGGGTGCGCCGCCAGCTCGCGGCCGGTCTTGCGGACCATTCCATACATGATGGTAACGACCAGGCAGACGCACGCCGCCCCCGTGATCGCGAGCGGCCAACCGATGCCTGCGGCGGCGAGCGTAAGGGGCCAGGCTCCGAGGAAGTGCAAGCCCGGAACGAGGTGAAGCACTCCCAACACACGTCCGCGAACCTCCGGCGGCGAGTACAGCTGCGTAATCGTGGTCGTCAGGGGCCATACCCAGCCGATGGCCACCACCCCCACCAGCAGGACAAAAACCCACGTGACCCAGAACCACCCGGTCCATGATGTCCCGGTAAGGTCATCTAGAGACGCGCTCCAGGCAAACAGAGTCAGCAGCAAGGTAAAGGTGACCAGGCAGAACAGCAGCCAGCGGTACAGCCAGGCCCGGTGCATGAAGGTCAGGGTCAGACTGCCGATGAGCGCGCCTATTCCCGAACCCAACAGCAAGAGTCCGACCTCGGATGCACCGCTGTCGAGCTGCTCCTTGGCGAAGGCGGGTATCACCTGGAGGTGCGCCATTCCGAACCCGCCGAAAAAGCAGGTAATCACCAGAACCGTCAGAAGCATGGGGGTATCGCGGATGATCGAAAGCCCCTCGGCGATGTGGCCCAACAGGGGTTGGCGGGTCGACCCAGGCCGTCTGAACGTGCCGCGAACCGGGGTCAGCAGGAAAACGCTGGCCCCGTAGCACGCGGCGTTCACGACCAGCACCAGGCCCATGCCCCACTGGTCTATCATGACACCCGCCACCGGGGGGCCGACGATCCTGCCGGCGTGCTGTGCCGCGTTGAACTGGGCTACTGCGTCCAGCAGTCTGCGCTCCCCCACGAGGTCAGCAAGCATCGCGACCCTCGCGGGCATGTTCAGCGCCTGAAGCACCCCCAGCAGGGCGGCCGAGAGGTATATGTGCCAGAGGGCCACGGCTTCCGCGATGGTGAGCACGGCCAGCCCGGCAATCATCGCTCCCACCGCCGCCTGGGTCGCCATAAGGAGCAGCCTGCGATCCATCCGATCTGCGATGATGCCGCCAGCCATCAGGAAGGCGATGTTGGGCAGGCCGTATAACGATATCGTCAGACCCAGCTGGGTCTTGTCGTCGGTCACCTCCAGCACCAGCCAGGCAAGGACCAGGAACTGCATTCCCTGGGACATGGCCTGGGCCAGCGAGCCGGCCCAATACCAGCGAAACGAAGTTGCCTGCCAAGGGCCTCTTATCCGGTCCCAGTAGGAAGGGGCAACTGAGGAGGGGGGCGCCTCTGTTACCAACGGAGAATTCTCATTGGCTGGCGCTTATGCATGGGGCGCCGCGTAACTCATTATCGCCGAAGGACAAGTCCCTACAGGTCCGGGATGCCCATGCTTACGCTGCGGTAGCTGCCGTTGATGGCTCGAGTCTGGTGGCCCTGTCCGGTCATGTCCTCGACCAGCAGCACATCGCCCGGCTGGAACTGGCGCGTGGAACCGTCTCCGCAGATGACTTCCATCTGCCCTTCCAGCACGATCAGGTACTGGCGACGGCCGGGGTGATGCCAGTCGCTGAAGCTGTTCTCGGCAGACTTGCGGAAAACCAGGTCTTCGCCGGGTTTAGTGGAGATGCGCATGACATCATCGCTGGGCATACCCAGGTCTTCAAAGTGGGTCTGGCCGTCGTCGCCGGTGTATATCCGTACCAGCATGGACTTCTCCGAGTTCGAGATTGACTAGCCTCGCGGCCTGCGCGCGGCGCCGCCGCAAGTATAATCCATTGAACAAGCAGTGCAGTGGGGGCAACCGCCCTCACTGCACTCATCATTCCCCCCGTAGATCGAAACATTCCCACCCTGAGAGGTTTTCTGAAATGAGTCGACTGGAAGGAAGGACTGCCCTGGTTACCGGGTCCGGGCGCAACATCGGGAGGGCGATCGCCCTGAAGCTGGCTGGCGAGGGCGCCAACGTGGTGGTCAACGCCCGCTCAAACCGCGAGGAGGCCGAAGCCGTGGCCGAGGAGGTCCGCGCTGTCGGAGTCGAGGCCCTGCCAGTGCTGGCCGACGTCGCCGACCGCGAGCAGGTGGCAGCGATGTTCGCTGCGGCCTCGGAGCGGTTCGGCACGGTGGATGTGCTGGTCAGCAACGCCGCCATCCGGCCTCACAAGCCGTTCACCGAGCTGACACTGGACGACTGGGAGCGGGTGCGCGGCGTGGTGCTGGACGGAGCGTTCCACTGCGCCCGCAACGCCATCCCAGCGATGCAGGCCAACGGGTTCGGCCGCATAGTGTTCCTGACCGGCGACGGTGCCTGGAACGGATCGGCGGAACGCTCCCACGTGTCTGCGGCGAAGATGGGCGTCGTTGGCCTGGCCCGCGGGCTTGCGTCGGAGTTTGCGCCCCACAACGTTCGGGTCAACGTGGTGTCGCCGGGCCGCATCGACACCAGCCGCGACCTCGCATGGTATCCCGGCCAGAACAAGGCCGATGCGTCGGAGATTCCCTTGGGCCGGTTGGGACACGTCGACGACATCGCCGGGGCGGTGGTATTCCTGGCCACCGACGACTGCGGCTTCATCACGGGGCAGACGATCCACGTAAACGGGGGGACGGCTTACTTTTAGGCGGGGGTGATTCAATCCTAATTATAGATTTTTCAGGAAATCAAGCATTTCCCGAAAAACAGGGGAAGTCCAGTCCCAAACACCGGCTTCTGCGGCCTCTCCCAGGCGCAGAGCGGGCTGCCGCCTAGTGATGTTGCCGTCATCGGTTATGCGAGCAGGCCCGATTGCCAAGTATGAATGCAACCGGGCCTTCGCTATGTGGTTTGCAGAAATCGAGGGCTCAATGCTGCTCAGGCACTTGAAGTAATCATCCACACATTGCATTTCCGGCGTGCTTTCGATGGAACTGAGGCAGACGTCTTCCAACTCTCCTTGCGAATCGCTCGGGGGAAGGATAAGCACGGAAACCAGCAAACCGTTCTCTTCTGTTGGAATAGCGGAAGCATCCGGTGTCGGCAGATTGGCCCTTCGGAGTGCGCCAATAACGCTGTCGAAAGCAGAATGTGAGCTTTCGTCCGCATCTCTTACTATCCCCAGACTTGTAGCCAACCGAAATTCAGGGCTTCTGATGCGTTCCGACAGATCGGTTCGCAGGTTGGCTTTGCCATTGTATTTGTCCACCTTGATGTCGGTTATTTCGAGATGGCCAAGCAATGCCTTGAAAAAACGTAAATCGTCATTTCCTTCCACCAGCAGCAACTTGCGCTGCGCAGAGCCTAGCAGCCCGTCTGAGGATTGACCGACTGGCGGTGTCGGTCAGCCGGGACTACCCTGCGACAACGGTTCTGGCGGGGTGCGGGTAGGCACCTGCGGATTGTCGCTTGAAAATCCCACTGCCCATGGACCGGCGCGTCTCCCTGTCGTTCCCAGTGGCGCCTTTTCCCCTCGCCTTGACGAACATCCCGGCCCCATACCGGAACAGCTTCAGCAGGTTGTGGCCGGCGCAGATGATCAGCCACTCCCGGTTCACCTTAGCCAGACCCCGCAGCAGGAACTGCCGGAAGCCCCGGCCCTGCTTGATCTGCCCGAATACCGGTTCCACCGTCTCCATCCGAAGCGCGTAGCGTTCCCTGCCCCGTTTCGTCCGCAGCTTGCGCCGCATCCGGTCCTTGGCTGACAGCCCCTTCGGTATGCGGCCACGGGGCGCCGGTGGCGGCACCCAGCCGTGGCGGGTCCTCTCCGGCGCGACGAACGGGTCCACTCCCAGGGCGTAGAGTTCCTCCACCGCCTTGGCCGAGTAGTATCCGGCGTCGGCGGAGACTTCCTTTGGGACTGTGCCCACGTTCAGGATGGCCTCCTCAATCATGCTCACGGCCTGATCCTTGTCCGAGGGCTGATCGGTGGCACAGGCCGCCACGATCACCTGATGCTCGCTGTCCACCACCGCCTGGCAGTTGTAGGACTGCTGGAAGTCCCTCCCTCCCGGGCCGGGCATGATCCGGGAGTCCGGGTCGGTGAAGTTCCGCTGCGCCTTGTCATCAGGCACCCCGAGATGATTGCGTCCCTCGGACTCAGCCTGCTCCGCATCCGCCAGGGCCTCGGCCTCCAGCGCCGCCTTGGCCTCCCTTATCTTCCGCAACCGTCCCTCCCGGAAGGCCAGTTCCTCCGGCAACTCATCCCCACGCCTGTCCTTCCCGTACCGGCGGTCCTCCTCCTCGTCCACCTCCTGCGCCTTGCGGAGCAACTCGTCCACCTCGGCCTGCAACCGCGCTTCCTTCTCCTTCATCCGCCCGTAGCTCATCGCCTTGTGCTTTGAGGCATTGGCCCTCACCTTGGTCCCGTCCAGGGCCACGTGCCCCAGCTTTACCAGTCCTGCCTGCTGGCACAACTCCAGCACCTGCAGGAACAATTCCCCCAACGCCTCCAGATGGTCCTTTCGGAAGTCGGAGACGGTGCGGAAGTCCGGCGTGTTGTTCGCCGCCAGCACCCGGTAGGCGATGTCCTCGTGCAGCCGCTGGGCGATGCGCCTCGAGGAGGCCACGCCGGTGCAGTAGCCGTAGAGCAGCACCTTCACCATCATCCTGGGATGGTAGGGCGGGCCGCCCCGCCTCTCCTGCTCGTAGCGGGCGGTGATGTCCGAGAGGTCCAACTGGTCCGCAACGTCGGAGATGAAGTAGGCCAAGTGCTCCGGCGGCAGCCATTCCTGGAGGGCCGCCGGCAGCAGCAACTGCTGGTCCGGGTCGTAGGGAAGGTAGGTCTTGCTCATTGACCGCTCCGATCGTCTGATGCTCCGTACCATCATACCCCCAACGGCTCACCAACCCCGTTTCTCGGACGGGCTGCTAGTATTACAACGACAGTTCGCAGGAAAGGGACCTCGAGCACCTCTTCATGGCGACCCGACCACGCGCTCGACAGCTTTGTGGCCTTGCATTCCGTGAAGCGATTTCCGACCAAAAACTGACTAGATTATGGAAGCGTCGTTGTAATACTAGCGCGGGCGACGACATTAACGTACCTCACGCTCGTATTCCATGGCGTAGTCCAACGCCTCGTTGTCATCGTAAACGATAATCTCTATCTGCCCGGTCTTGTGGTTGCGCTGCAATCGCATCAATGAAAAATCATCATCCAGTTCGGCATGTTTAAATGCAGCATGCGCAGCCTTGACGCATTCGTAGCTGTGGGTAGTGGCGAATACCTGCACATTGAACTCGCGGGAAAGCCAATCAATACGTTCCCAAATGGCCTCTAGCTTGCTGTAGTGTATGCCGTTTTCGACTTCGTCAATTAGAATTGCTCCGTCTCGGGCATTGTGGAAAGCCAGTGCCATTGACAAAAGACGACCTATCCCATCTCCTAGGAATCCCATCGGGACTGGGCGGCTTAATCCCACGTCGACATATACCATTGGGGTAGGCGGATTTTGAATGGTAATAAGCCTCTTGATGCGCGGATCAACTTTCCGCAAGCATTCAAGTATATCGTCGGAATAGCCGTCCAATTCTGCCTCGCCGAACCGGTTTACATCCTGTTCAGGTCCACTACGCTGACGAGCGCTAACGAACACGGCTGATGGTCGCTCAGGCATACTCGCTTGATGAGAAACGAGACCCTCGCTGGATATCGGAGGCAGAACGGGTGATAGTCCAACCGAATGATCAGAACGCACCCACCGACTAGTCGAGACGAAATTTCCATCGTGCTCGTCAGTGTAGTCAAATACTATTTCTGAAGGCGATACTGCCGAAAAATCGCTTTCCTGAGACCCTGGAGGAGGCGCGATCGGTAGGTTCGGCGCTGGGATTGCTACCACAGCGCTTTCTGCAACACGGGATGAGATCCTTAACGTCCGCTCGTTCTTGCCCCAATCACCATGCGCAGACAGAATAATATATCGATCAGCGTCAAAATCGTAGAAGACATCATGAAGAAACCGACGCGGATTGGGTCCTGGGATTCCTCGAAAGCCAGAAAGCCGCAAGCACAACTCGGGTATATTTGGTCCGTGATGCAACCACAACGCTTCCAACAGGGCAGTTTTGCCCACGTTGTTTTCGCCGGCGATAAGATTGACACGGGCCAACGGTTCGACGAAAAGACTGTCGAACAAGCGAAAGTTATTAATACTGAATGACGTGTACACGGCTACAGGCTGTTCGGAGAAAGGATCGATTCCAGCAATTTGGAGTTGGCCTAATCCCTGAAGCGGAACTCCTTAAGGTTTGGGGAGATTTGGAGCTTGGCCTCGGTGAGTTCCTGGATTTCCTCGGGATTCCAGCCTGGGGCGTTTTCGAGGAGCTCGAAGCCGTCGGCGGTGATGCCGAACAGGCCGAGATCTGTCACCACCATCTTGACCACCCCAGGGGCGGTGATGGGGAGCTTGCAGCGCTTCAACAGGCGAGGCTCGCCCTCGCGGGTGGTGTGCTCCAGGGCGATGAAGACGCGCTTGGCGCCGGCGGCCAGGTCCATGGCGCCGCCGATGCCGCCGCCCTTGCGGCTGGGGATGCGCCAGTTGGCGAAGTCACCGTTCTCGGAGACCTCGTAGGCGCCCATGACCGTGACATCGATCATGCCGCCGCGGATCATCATGAAGGAGTCGGCGTGATGCACGGTGGCCATGCCCGGCAGGGGCGTGACATGCTGTCCGCCGGCGTTGACCAGGTGGCGGTCTTCGTTGCCCTCCGTGGCCAGCGGCCCGTAGCCAACGACACCGTTCTCGGAGTGGTTGACGATCTCCCTGGAGTCGTCGACATAGTTGGAGCAGAGGGTGGGCATGCCAACGCCAAGGTTGACGATCCAGCCGTCCTGGAACTCCATGGCCAGCCGGTCGCACATCTGCTGGCGGGTGAGCTTGGTTTTTTCGGCGGTCATTCTCGATACTCCCTGGAGTGTCGTCTACAGTCCTGGCTTGGCACCGGACCAGATGCCGTCTTCGGGAATCTTTACGATTCGGTCGACGTAAATGCCGGAGACGTGGACCTGGTCGGGGTCGATCTCTCCGGCCTCGACGACGTCGTTCTCGACTTCAACCACGGTAGTCCGGGCGGCCATGGCCATGATGGGGTTGAAGTTGCGTTGGGACAGGCGGAATTGCAGGTTGCCGAACTTGTCGGCCCTCCAGGCCCGCACGAGGGCGAAGTCGGCGTGCAGAGGGTACTCCAACACGTAGGTCTTTCCGTTCATTTCACGGTGCTCCTTGCCCTCGGCCAGCTCCGTGCCCACGGACGTCGGAGTATAGAAGCCGCCGATGCCGGCGGCGGCGATGCGAATGCGCTCGGCCAGGGTGCCCTGCGGCACCAGCTCGGCGTCTATCAGTCCCTCGTTGTACATGCGAACGAACGGCGTTACCACGGAGGGATGGGTAGAAGCAGTGAAGGCGCAGACCACCTTTTTGACCTGCCCAGCCTCCACCAGGGTGCCGACGTCGACCAGTTCGTCGGTGTTGCCGGCGTTATTGGAAATGCAGGTGAGTTCCTTCGCGCCCTGCCTGTTGACGGCAGCCAGCAGGTTTCGCGGAACGCCGACTCCGGAGAAACCAGGGCACATGATAGTGGAGCCGTCAGGTATGTCGGCCACCGCCTCGTCCATGGTGGCGTACACCTTGTCTTTCATGGGCAAGCAATCCTCCGGGGTAATTGAAGCAAATAGTAGCGCAGAGCAGGTTGGCGCGCCACATTTTATCACGGTGCAACGGAGGGTCAGGGTGGGATTCCCGCCCTCCGACCACGTTGCGCTAGGGGTTGGGGGGCTGGGATGCTGATGAGTCCACGGCAGTGCCCGCAGTCGGCGGTGCCGGTCAGCGACGCTGGGTGTGTGAGCTGGCGGGAGCGTGGTCTGAACTGTGATTTGTGTGATTTTGGGATGGATATGATTCGGGGGTTGTTGACCGCTGGTGTCTTGCTGAGGTTGGGCGCGGAGGTTTTGTAGGAGGGCGGGAGTGACGGATTGTGGGTGAGGATGACTATTCAGGGGCTTGGAGGCAGACCGAGGGCTGGTGCACCGCCCGGGTTGTTTTTCCGATCTCGTTTGGTTGAACCAGAACTCTGCCGCTCGGGCTGGGTTACTCAATTGTCAGCCTTGACTCAGCGATGGGTCTGTTCGTTCTGAGAGGGGTTGTTCGCTTCGCTCGGGAGGACGGTGCTCACCTCGTTGGAAGGAGCGGCAATTGTGGAGGATCCTGCTCGTTGCGCAGGGCGACTTGACAACGGGAAGGGTTAGGCCGAAAAATCGACAGAGCAATAGACCCGCAGAGGAGTCTCATTATGGTTGCAACGAACCATCGCACTTACACCTACATCGGGCTGGCCGGTGAAGGCGACTACATCGGCGAGGGCGGCCTGGTCCGCAAGGCCGACGGCGAGGACAACTGGGAGGATATTTCCGCTGGGCTGCCGGGAGAGCCGCAGGTGCGCGCCCTTCTGCTGAAGTCCGACAATCCGTCAGTGGTGTTTGCCGGTACGCAGGACGGCGTATACCGCAGCCCTGACCGCGGCGCCAGCTGGCAGCGCCTGCCCGATCCCGCGGAGGGCCGGGAAGTCTGGTCGATGGCCGCCAGTCCGACGGACCCCGACACCATCTTCGTCGGCTACGAGCCATGTGCCATCGCCCGCTCCCGGGACGGCGGCGAGACGTGGGAGGACATGGATACCAGCAAGGTCGTCTTCCCGCACATCACCACCTCTATGCCGCCGCTGGGCAAACGGGTCATCGACATCGCGATAGATCCCGTAGACACCAACAACGTGTATGCCGCCATCGAAGTGGGCGGTCTCCTAGGCAGCCGTGACGGCGGCGAGACCTGGACGCAACTGATGGACGGGCCATATCTTCGGAACAACACGCTGGACCTGCACGCGGCGCAGGTGAGCGCGGCGGATCACGGCACGGTGCAAATCGCCACGCAGATCGCTATGTTCCGCGGGCTGAACCATGGTTCACGCTGGGAACATGTGCAGGTGCAGGATATGTTCGTAGGCGGCTCCTACTGCCGCGACCTGCTGGTGGCCCCCGACGATCCCAACACCATCTACCTGGCATCCGGAGCGGGCGGCGGCGCGGCCCCTCCCGACACCGTTCCTGAAGGCGCGCTGTTCCGCAGCCGCGACGTGGGCCAGAGCTGGGAGCGCCTCGACCTCGGCGACGTTCCGCCGGGCCGGATGATGCAGGTCGCCATCGATCCTGCCGTACCGTCCCGCATCAGTTGCGCCTCATACTCCGGCGAGGTGTACAGCAGCCAAGACGGCGGCACCACGTGGGACAAGAGCGAGCTGCCGGTGGAATCCACCCGCCACCTCCACATCTACCCGATGGTGTGCGGCTAGCCTGTCTTTCTGAATCACTGGGGGCGGAGGACTAGTTTTCCGCCCCTTACTTGTGTCCGACAACTGGCCAACAATTCGGGGTGGCCCTGCCGCTCGCATTATTGGCACTCGTATTTGAATCCAGATACCCGGAGGGTCCGGTTTGGCGACCTCGGCATTGATTAGAGCCACATACCGCGTCACCCAAGAAACCCTGGATGACATGGTGCTGGCCAAGAGCGAGTTTCCTAGCGAATTCCAAGCGCACCAAGTCGTCCGCGAGGGTGAGCTGGACAATGAACGGCTGGCCCGCAACGGCTTTGCCGGCAGCACGGCTGAACGATTCCGCGACGCTGGCCGGGTTACCGGCAACATGCGGGAGGTCGGGCCAACGTCGGAAATGGACATGGTCGACGGGTTCGACTTTATGGCCGCTTCTGTGGTCCACCTGTTCGACACGCCTGAGTCCGTAAGCAAGTGGATTCACGAAATCTTCCTGAAGGACTTCGAAGACCACGTTGGAGACAGCGTGGGACAGGGCCACCAACTGGTGTCGACGACCCGACTTGAGGCAAGCGGTTTCTTTGACGAGTCGGTGGCACTGCGGGTGCTGCAGGGAGGGCCAACCGGGCTGATTTCGTCCACCGTGGTCGACTTCCGTCTGGGCCGGCTGCTGGGGGTAGCCTTCATCGGAACCATAGGAGACCACGAGCGCGCCGACCTGACGATGCAGATAGGCCGTGCCCTGGAGAAGCGCATAGCGTCGGTGGTGCTGGGGGTTTAGGTTCCGAAAGTGGGGCAGTAAATTCCTTCAGCCGCGATTGCCACGGCACAAAAAGAATGGGAGAGCCGTAACGCTCTCCCATTTTCTTGCTTCGAGTCAGATCTGTAGGCAGCCCCGGGACAGAACGATACCGAACGGTCTGGCGGAAACCGGGATCGCGTTCTGGCTTTACTCCACCTGGCCGACCCGCCCGGCCTAACCCGCTACGACCAGTCTCGCGGCCTCGTCGCCCATCTGTGACGTGCTGGCGTTGCCGCCTAGGTCGGCGGAGAGAACACGGCGCTCCTCAAGGCAACGGGCGACTGCGCTGTCCACTCGGGCGGCGGCATCTGCCTCGCCCAGGTGGTCCAGCATCATGGCCACGGCGGAGATGGTGGCCAGCGGGTTGGCGATGCCTTTGCCCATGATGTCGAAGGCCGCGCCATGCACCGGCTCGAACAGCGATGGATGCACCTTGTCGGGGTTGATGTTGGCGCTGGGGGCCAGCCCCATGCTGCCAGACACGACCGCCGCGATGTCCGACAGGATGTCGGCGAACAGGTTGGAGGCGACCACGACGTCGAAGTCCTCGGGCCAGCGGACGAAGTCCATGCAGGCCCGGTCAACAAGCAGCGACTCCGTCTCCACCTGCGGAAATTCGGCGGCCACATCCTCGAACACCTCGTCCCAGAACACCATGCCGAAGGACTGGGCGTTGGACTTGGTCACTGACGTCACTTTCATGCGCTTGTTGCGGCGCACACAGTGTTCGAAGGCTGCGCGGATGATGCGTTCGGTGCCGCGACGGGTGAACACATTGCTCTGGATCACCGTCTCGTGCGGAGTGCCGACATATAGTCGTCCGCCAACTGGCGCGTACTCTCCCTCGGTGTTCTCCCGGAAGATTACCATATCGATGTCGCCCGGGTTCTTGCCAGCGAGAGGGGAGGTTACTCCCGGGTAGAGGTATGCAGGGCGGACGCAGATGCCCTGGTCGAAGCCGCGCCTCATGGGCAACAGCAGACCGTGCAGCGTGATGTGGTCGGGTATGTTGGGGTCGCCCACCGCGCCGAAGAGGATGGCGTCGAAACCCGACAGCAGCTCCAGCCCATTCTCGGGCATCAGGAGGCCGGTCTCGCGGTAGTAATCGCTGCCCCACGGGAATTCGGTGAAGCGGAAGGCCGGGCCTCCGGAAGATGCCAGCGCCTCCAGTACCTTTCGCCCCTCGGCAATGACCTCCGGCCCGACGCCGTCGCCGCCAATAACTGCCAAGTTGTATTCCGCCATCGTGTCGCCGTCCTCTTGTTTCTCGTTAACGCTAGCCGGCGGAGACGATTTGCACGCCGCCACCGAGCATGCGGAAGTGGTAGACCGTCTCGGCTTCAGGGAAGGCTTCCATGGCCTTTATATATGTGGACTTGCCGCGACGCTCAGTGGCGTCCAGCAGCACACCGGTCACGCCGTTGCGGCGCCCGCCGTTCACACCCACGGCGCCAACTTCCCGAGCGAACTCCCTGACGTCGTCAAGTCTTGGACGGGGATCGATGCTGATGGCTGCCTCGGCGGCCATGGTTGCACCCTGACCGACCAAGGCAGGGCTCTTCTCAGCCACTCCCCGCCTGATAAGGGCCAACGCCTCACCGGTGCCGTCATCGACCCACCGCCACTGATGGGAACTTCCGTCGAGGCTGGAGTTGGTCGAATCGCCGAAGTCCAGGCCCACGATCTCCATGGGCGGTGGGGGGCCTATGGTCTCCCGCACCATCCCGGCCCGGTGGTCGAACAAGGCAAGGCCGGGCATCATTGCTCCGCCAGTGGGCTCGATGGACAGAGCGATCTGGGCTATGTCGTAGGGACTAAGTTCCTGTCCCAGGGCCAGTGCGGTGGCGGCGATGGCCGCGGAGAGGTCGGCGGTGCTGCTGCCCAGCCCGCGGGAGCGCGGAATGGGGCTGCTAATGCGCACGTTGGCCCGCACCTTGGCCTGGCGGAGATGGGAGAGAGTGCGCCGCACAGCCGCGACTGTCTTTTCGCAGCCTTCAGGGGCAGTAACGCCGGGTCCGCCTGGGCTCAATTCAACCCGCACCCTGGAAAAGAAGTCCACAGGACAACCCACCGAAAAGGGCATGTCCCCCAGAACGCCCTGGGCCAGCATGCCGCAGACTCCCGGTGCCCTGACCGTAGCAAAGCCGATGGCGGGCGGGGGCAAGGATCCACCCTGGCTGCTGGTCTGGCCAGAGGACATTTCCCGCTCCTAGCCCAGCCCGTCCAGATGGGACCCGTCGTTGAACAAGCGGAGCACGGCGTTGTCGTGGTAGGTATCGACGATGGTCAGGGTGCAGTTTCCGAAGACAAACCTCCAGTTGGCGTCCATCGGCATCCCCAGCAGCGCCATCATAGCGGCTCGGAGCGATCCACCGTGCCCCACAACGAGGACGTTGTCGTCAAGGTGCCGGTCCTTGATGTCGATGATCGCCGTGGTCATCCGGTCGCTGACCTGGCGGGTGGACTCTCCGCCGTCGGGAGCGTAATCAAGATCCTTCGCAACGTAGCCGGGGTACTCATCGGGAAAGCGCGCCCGCAGTTCGGGCTCTGTCATTCCTTCGAACGCCCCCTTGTGGTACTCCCGCAGACTGGCAGTCGGGGAGACCGGAAGGTTGCGGCCTTCCAATATTACGCCAGCAGTTTGCGAAGCGCGGGACAGGTCGCTGGCGTAGGCGGCGTCAAACGGGACAGATTTCAATCTCTGCGCCAGGCTGCGGGCCTGTTTCAGTCCTTGCTCTGAAAGGACGACGTCGGTATGGCCCTGGATGCGGCCTTCCTTGTTCCAGACGGTCTCGCCGTGGCGGACGATGAATAATTTTCCCATTATGTCGTTGAGGCTTCCGGCTTCGTTATTTCGGCATTGTCGAGGGGTCCCGGCCATTTTAGCATGCAGAATCAGTTGTACGGCTCGCCTCTACGGGGGCCCTGACGGCGAGCCCCAGACGGAGCCAGGGCGTCAAGTATGCGTCCTTCCGCTTTGTCCAAATCTGCGGGCTACAGCATATTGACACCGACATAGCCTGTGACTACAATATTTTGTCATCATGGGCCATGGAAACACCGATGCCCGTGCTGATTTCAAGGGGTACCAAGTTGTCTCCGCGAAAATCTGGAGTCAATAGCTCGGGAGGAACCATGCCAGTACTGACCGCTTATTGCACCAAGCTTCGCAAGACCGTGGAAATGGACCAGATCGAGCTGGTGACCATGAAAAATGGCCGACCCGCCGCCAAGGGAGTGGCAAAGGAAGACCCCAGCCTCAAAGTGTTCCGAATCCTCAGCAAAGCTGAGGCTGAACAGTTGGCCAAGGAACTTTCCTAGAGCTGGACATAGCGGGGGATCGAACCGAACCCATTTCCCTTAATATAAAGGGCGGCACCAGATGCAATATGCTGCAGCCTTCTGACTTCCAGGGGCTGGTAGCGTATACTGTCGGCAAATGGTTAGCTGCACTACAGAATTGAATCAATCCGTCAACGGCCGGAGGCCCCTCTCCTCCGGCCGTTGTGCTTACAGCTGTAGCCCGGCAGTTTCCTTGACCTTACCAAGGCTGTATGATTGAATACCGCCCGTAGAACGACCGAAAGGACTACCAGAGTAGGGACGTATGGTGGAAGCCAGTCCCAATTGGCTTGGATTCTTCGAACGTAAACTGTTGAATTTCAAGACTTCATTTATGTATCATGTTGCGGACGTTCTGTGACCGTACCTAATCTTCTGGTTTCATGCACGCGGGCAAGGCCGAGAACTTCGGACCACGTCAAACTTACCCGGGCTGGTAGGGAGGGTACTGGCTTTATGGAGACCACATCTTTTTTGGAGCCACGTCGATGAGCTTGATTCAACGCAATGCTGTCCCGGTGTTCATCCTGCTAGCGGTTGTCGCCGTGGGTGTCGGGGTGCTGCTGTCTCGGAGCCCCTTCGCCTTTGGTGAAGAGCCGGTGGGATGTAACGTCTCCACGGTCGGTATCTCGATCCTGACCACTGGCACAGACGCCGGTGGGAACACCAATCACGGGGATACCTTAGGCTACCAGGTGATCCTCTCAATCCCGGAACTGCCGCAAGGCGACGTCGCCTGTAACTATGGAGGTGGCACGCTAACGGTCACTCTTCCCAATGGTGACGAGGTAGTGGTAGCCGGGACCGAAGAAACAGGAACCATTGATACGGTCATGGTGGGATCGCCTTTCGAGGCCGACTCCCTCTCTTACGTAGTTGACCAGAGCGATGCGTCCAACATGGAACTGACCGCAAATGTCAGCTACGCAGGCGGGCACTCCCTCAGCGTGCCGGAAGGTCAAGACCCGCCAGAAGCCAGTTCTTCCATCTCGAACACGGTTCGATTGAACCCGCCTGGCATCGATATCGAGATGACCCCAGATGAAGAGGGGCAGTTAGTCTACCTGGGGGATTCTGCGATATTCGATATCACCGTTACCAACACCGGCGGTTTCTCCCTGTCCAACGCGTCGGTGCTGGACGAACGGGCACCAGATTGTGGGCGGGAATACCCGACCCTCGCTGTGGGGGCCACTGAGAACTATCAGTGTAGCGTCCAGCCTGGAAACAATTTCCTCAACGAAGCAACCGTCATCGCCGACGTAGTCGGCGGAGTACCGGACGACCAGAACCGGGTTCAGGACACAGACAGCTCTAATGTCCAGGTTGAGACCGTTCTCATTGGCGTGGACATAGAACCCGATCTGCAGCGCGTCCGCATCGGCAACGAAGCAACTTTCACCATAACGGTAACCATCCCCGGAACCACTGGGCTGGACTCCGTAACAGTATCGGTGCCTCTTGCCCCCGACTGCGACAATGCATTTGGCACACTGGCCGCTGGAGCTGTGGAGACTTACACCTGTACAGCTAGTGCGGACCAGGAAGTCGTAGGAAGCCTGCCCCAGGGAACGAACACCATATCGGCGAGCGTTTCCGGCGAAGTGGTTGGCCTGGCCACCCTCACAGACTCTGACCAGGCAGTAGTCGAAGTATTCGCTCTGGACCTGTTCATAAGCATTGAGCCGGAAGACCAGACCAGGAGCTCAGGCGATATCGCCGAATTCACCATCACCGTCGGCAACTTCGGCGACACTGTCCTGTCCAACGTGGTAGTTACCAACACCACTGTTCCTGCGTGCGCGAACACGTTCGCGGAACTGTCCCCGGGAGAAGAACAGAGCTACGACTGCGTAACCGGCTCTCTCACCGAGGACATGTCAACTGTCGCGTCAGTCACAGCGACGGCCCCCGACGGCGGCCCGGTGAGCGCTGATGATTCAGCTAACGTCTCAATCCTGCGCCCCAGCACCTCCATAGGCCTTGAGGAACTCAACACGACCGTGCTGCGGCTGGTGGTTCAGACTCTCCGGGTAACGGAAACGAACGATGGCGACTCCGCGCTGACCAACATCTGCGTGGAACTGGATCCCACCGGCAGCATCCTGCCGCTGTCCTCCGAGTCCATGATGATGGAGGGCGAGGCAATGGAGGGTGAAGCCACTGATCCGTGCGCCTCTTCAACGCCGGGTGTGTTGGTCCTGTCCCAGGATTCCGTGGAATACGTCGGCGGCGACTTCCCCAACGAGGCCGGTGAACTCGGCATCATGGAAGTCGGCGAGACCTGGGAATGGCGCGTGGTAACCGTCGGCATCGCCGGAAACTACGTAACCCTGGCCGATGATGCTCTCAATATGAACATCACCGCCGTAGGCCACGGCACCGACCAACTGGGTGGCGATGTAACCTTCCCTGGCGACGCGGAAGAACTCGGCGAGATCGAAATTCCGATAGTAACCCGCTAACCCAAGAAGTCAGCCACCGGGTGGTGGCGGCAACAAAGGCAACCCAAGATGGCCGGGGACACGTTTCCCGGCCATCTGCTTTGGCAGGCCGTCGACTCGGCTGCCCCGCTGCACCGATGGCACCCACGGTGCCAGTAGCAGCACCGGCGGCTTGCTGGTATCATTTGGCGGCAACGCCGTCCCGAGGCTCCCGGGAGTGACTGCAACCCAAGCGAACGCGCTGGAGGCTTCATGTCTCAGAACGAACCCATCGTCTTCCTCAACGGTGAACTGATGCCCGAATCGCAGGCAGGCATTCCCATTCGGGACAGGGGATTCATATACGGCGACGCAGTATTCGACGCCGCCAGGACCTTCAACGGCACACCCTTCAAACTGACCGAGCACGTGAAGCGGCTCTACGACTCCCTGCGTTATGTACGAATCGACCCCGGCATCGGTATGGAGGAAATGGAGGACTGGTCGCGCCAGGTGGTCGAGCACAACTATCCGCTTCTACCCCCGGGCCAGGACATGTGGGTTATGCAGAGGGTTACCCGCGGCGTTGAGGGGGCTCCGGGAGATGGAACACCGACGGTCCTCATCGAGACCCACGCCATCCCGTTCGTGGCCCGCGCTCCGCTCTACCGCGATGGTGCCCGTGTGACCACCCCCTCGGTTCCCAGGGTGCCGCCCCGATTCATGAGCCCACGGGCCAAGACCCACAATTATCTCAACCTGGTGCTGGGAGACCTGGAAGCGCAGGGTACCGACCCCGGTTCCTGGGCAGTGCTGCTGGATGAAGCCGGCAACCTGACCGAAGGCAGGGGTTCCAACATCTTCCTGGTGAAGGATGGCACGGTGGCTACGCCCAAGGGCCAGTATGTTCTGGAGGGCATAACCCGCCGGACAGTCCTTGACCTCGCTGACGGACTGGGGATGGATACGGCAGAATGCGATCTTGACCTGTATGACGCATACACAGCGGACGAGGCCTTTCTGACGTCAACCAGCCTGTGCATCTGCCCGGTATCCTCCGTAAATGGAGCCACCGTTGGCGACGGCGTCCCGCCGGGGCCGGCAACGAGGAACCTTATGCAAGCCTTCAGCGACCTGGCCGGCATGGACTTCGAAGAGCAATATCTCGCACACCTCCAGCACTGAAGGTGCTTCATCACGCGTCTGGTCGCCGACCGGGGGCACCAGCGCTCGAGACTGTTGGGATCCGAACTGGACAGGAGGGAATCATGGCAAGCCTGCTTCCCGGTATCGTCGAGTCCTCTGAAGCACAGCAACTGGCAACCGGCTTCGGGTTCACCGAGGGTCCCCTGTGGCACCCAGATGGCTACTGGCTGTTTGTGGACATCCGGGCGTCCCTGGTCCACCGGATGACGCCGGACGGTCAGACGGAGGTTTTCCGCGAAGACAGCGGCGGCTCCAATGGCCTGACCTTTGACGTCGCCGGAAACCTCATAATGTGCGAGGGTGACAAACGTCAGCTTTCGAGGCGTAACGCCGATGGCTCATACACCGCCATTGCCACCCAGGTAGATGGCAAGCGCATCAACCGGCCCAACGACGTGGTCAGTCGGTCGGACGGATCCTTGTACTTCACAGATCCGGCCGGGCGCCTCACTGCTGAAGAGCGGGAACTGGACTTCAGCGGCGTCCACCGCGTCTCCCTCACCGGCGCCCACACCGTAGCCACCCGCGACACCGAGTACCCCAACGGCATCGCCTTCTCCCCGGACGAGAGTGTCCTCTACGTCGCGATCACCCGGCTGGATGACAGCTGCATAGGAGAGAAGGAACGGGGAGAGGTCTGTGAGCACCAGTTCATCCGCGCCTTCGATGTGGCAGATGACGGCACTCTAAGCAACAACCGGGTCTTTGCCACCATGTATTCCGCAGAGGATGGGGTGCCAGACGGCATGAAGGTGGATGCGGAGGGCCGCGTCTACTGTACCGGTTCCGAAGGCTGCTGGGTGTTTGACGCCTCCGGCAACAATCTCGGCATCATCCGCCTTCCCGAGATTCCTGCCAACTGTGCCTGGGGCGGCGACGACAACCAGACGATGCTGTTCACCGCCCGTACTTCCGTATACTCAGTGCGCATGACCACTCCGGGTACAACCACCCCCACAAACGTAGCCGGGGCATAAGGGCATTTTCCGAGCGGTCCGTTGCCTTGCCAGCCCTCTCCCATCCGGGAGAGGGAACTTTATTCCTCTCCGGTCGTCCAGCCAGTCCAGCACGGGGCGGCAAAATCTACCGCGGAACAGTTCTGATGAAAGAATACGACGCAATAGTCATTGGAGTCGGGGGGATGGGCAGCGCCGCCTTGTATCACCTGGCCCAAAGGGGTTGGAAGGCCCTTGGGCTAGAGCAATTCGACGTACCTCACGAGATGGGTTCGTCCCACGGCTATTCCCGGATGATTCGCTACACACTCCAGGAGCACCCCTCCTACGTCCCCCTGGTGCGCCGCGCCTATGAGCTGTGGCACCAGCTGGAAAACGCGTCCAAGGAACGGCTGGTGGTGACCACCGGCTCCATCAGGGCCGGCCACGCCGAAGACGAGTACTTCCAGGGCGCGGTGGACGCCTGCGAAGAGCACCACATTCCTTACGAAGTACTCTCAGGGCCCGAAGTAAGCCGACGCTTTCCCGGTTACCACCTGGACCATGACATCTCCGCCGTCTACCAGGCCGACGGGGGCTTTCTGCTGCCCGAGCGGTGCATCGTCAACCACGTCAACGCTGCGCTTGAGGCGGGAGCGGAGGTCCACGGGCGGGAGCGTGTCATAGATTGGGAACCGTCAGGAGAGGGAGTTGAGGTCAGGACCGCCCGCGACACATATCGGGCCGGTCGGCTGATCGTGTCTGCCGGGGCGTGGGCCTCCAAAGTCGCCTCGCCGCTGGAGCGCTACGCCACCGCCGAACGCCAGGTGTTGGGCTGGTTCCAGCCGGAGCGTCCCGAGCTCTACCGCACCGACACATTCCCCGTCTTCGGGATCTATGTTGAAGAGGGCCGCTTCTACGGGTTCCCTGTCTTTGGCGTGCCGGGCTTCAAGGTTGGCCGCTCCCACCATCTGCACCAAGCGGTTGATCCGGACCACCTTGACCGGGAGATTCAACCTGAGGACGAAGCTATACTGCGGCAATTCGTAGAACGATACTTCCCGGCGGCGGCCGGGCCTGCCCTTTCGCTCAAGACCTGCATGTTCACGAACTCGCCTGACGGACACTTCATCATCGACGTCCACCCGGAATACCCCCAGGTCTCGCTGGCTTCCGGTTTCTCAGGCCACGGCTTCAAGTTCGCGAGTGTGATCGGGGAGATCATGGCCGATCTGGCCATGTTCGGTGACACGACCCACGACCTCGGGCTCTTCCGCCTGAATCGATTTGATCAAGCGTGAAGTCGCTCGTGGGGTCTTTTATTTCCGTACAATTGAGACTGTTCGTCTCCTTTGACCGGCGACTGCGCCGTGGAAATCGAAGGGGGCCAAAGGCGGCGTTTTCGCTCTGCCTTTTTCCCTGTGTTAGACTAGTTTCGCCAGTCAAACCAGCGCGAGAAAACGATGGACTTTCTTTCCATTGACCATCAGCCGGAACGGAAGCTGAGCACGCTGCTCATCGCCTTCAGCGGCTGGGCAGACGCCGCCGAAGGTGCCACCAGCGCGGTGAAGTTTCTCAAAAGGAAGCTGAACGCGCGAAAGTTCGCCGAGTTCGATCCTGAGGAGTTTTACGACTTCACCCAGACACGGCCCACGACAACCCGAACCCGTGACGGAAAGCGACATATTCACTGGCCAGCCAACGAATTTTTTCATCTTGAAAACGCGGACTCAGGCGACGGCATCATGGTCTTTACCGGAGTTGAGCCCAACCTCAGGTGGCGCTCCTATTCCCAAGGGGTTGCCCAGCTGGCACGCGAGCAGGGCGTGGAAACAGTGATACACGTCGGTGCCCTGCTCGACGCGGTACCTCACACCCGGCCGGTCAAGCTGAGTGGGACCGCCACTCGACCCGACCTGTCGGAGTTTCTCGAGGGACGGGACATTCGTTCTTCCAACTACCAGGGCCCAACCGGCATCAGCTCTTCCGTTATGGATGCCTGCGTCAAGAAGGGCCTGGGCTACTCGTCCGTCTGGGGGCACACGCCCCACTACCTGCAGGCCGCCCCGAACTATCGCGTCGCCTATTCCCTTCTGCAGATACTGACTCGCCTGCTGCACTTGCCACTTGATCTGGAAGAGTTGCGCGGTGCCGCGGCCAAGTTCGACGACGAGGTCGCCAAGGCCGTACAGGCAGACGACCAAATCGGGTCCTACGTAACCAAGCTGGAGGGGCAATACGACGAGAGCGTAGCCGATAGTTCCATTATCGATCCCGAAGACCTGGTCCGCGACGTCGAACGATTCCTGAGGGGCGAACGATAAACCCCTTATCCCGGCAGACGACCGCACGTCAACCCCTGGCCTTCCCGCGCTGTCCCGGCAGGCGACCGCACGTCAATCCCTGTCCTTCTCGTGCTGGCAAGCCCGCAAACTTTCCTCAGTCCGCTGATCGGAATCCCACAAGAGGGGCTATCAATTTTGTGAGTATTCTGACCACATATCGCCTTGGCACTGGTAAACTGGCTACATCATTCGTCAGATATCCCTCCAAGAGCGAAGGTATCGGATATCTCGAATTTGAAGGAGTCTAGATGGCAAGTCCTTGACAAACGTGGCCCAACAAATATAATCCGTGCGTTATTTCACAAGCGCCGTCAGGGTTTTTGGCCGTTGACGCGCCAACTCATGCCATGGTTGCGGTCAACTGTGGCCTCAAAGGAGCGATAGTGTTAAACCCAACAAAGTTACTCTCGAGACTCTGGTTCCCTATCCTGTTGATTTCGGCGTTCGCGCTGATATTGGCTTGCGGATCCGCTGAAGAGCCGGAGGCGACTCAAGCGGGTGCGGCTACGACGGCACCTGTCGCCACCACGGCCCCGGCGGCGACGGAAGCCATGGCCGCGACGGCCGCACCAGGCGCGACGACCGCGCCAGGTGCGACGACCGCACCAGGCGCGACGGCCGCACCGCAGCCCACGGCGATGGCCGATCAGCCCACGGTCGCGCCGACCTCCACCCCGAGGCCCGCGCCCACCCGGGTGGTGGAAACGACCCACGAGTCAGAAGGCGAGATGAACTACGGCGTCAAGGAAACAGGCGTCTTTGAGGGACATCCGCGGTTCATGTCCAGCCCGCGCGTCCAGTACTCCGCCGTCAGCTTCGGCGAGTCCATGGTCGCTATCCAGCAGGACCTCTCACCTGGGCCGTTGCTGGCATCAGAGTGGAATATTTCCGACGACGGACAATTCTGGACTTTCAAGGTCCGGGACGATGTGACGTTCCACCCCAAGTGCGGTGCCTCCGGCACCGATAGCTGCGGCAACCTGACCATTCAAGACATCCTGTGGAACTACAAGGAATGGCACGAGGGCTCTCTGAACGCCCGCGCCGGCATCATCGGCGACTTCTGGGTCGGCAATGCCGGCGGTTCCCAGACCATCATCGATGACTACACCGTGGAACTCGATACCGGCGAGCCTTGGCTCCAGCAGCGGGCCTTCGAGTTCATGCGCCACCTTGGTGGTGTCAGCACCACCATCGTGAGCATGCAGCAGACCCGGGACAAGTTGGAGAACGACGGAGGCAACTGGGACGACCGCTACAGCGAGCCCGGCGTTGTCACCGAGGAATACGAGGCGGCCGCCAAGGAAGCCAGCAAGGACATTTCGGCCACCGGGCCTTGGCAGATCGAGTCCCATGACAGCGGCCGCATCTGGCGTTTCACCGCTGTGGAAGACCACTGGCGGCAGACCCCTTACTTCGCCGAATTCAACATGTGGTCCATCCCTGAAGAGGCCGCCCGTATCGCTGGCTTCGAGGCTGGTAGACTGGACATCATGGAAATGGCTTTCGACTCCCTGGACGCAGTTAAGGCGGTCGAAGGCACCGAAATCGTCGCCTGGCCCAACGCCGGACAGGCAGGCCTGAACATCTACGGCCAGACCTACGGTGTTGACAAGGATGGCAACACCTACGAACACCTCGACTGCGAAAACGCCTGGGTGTCCTGTGACGAAGACCCCACCTCCGAAGAGTGGCAGAATGCGATCAAGGTCAAGAAGGCCATGGCCATCGCCATTGACCGCCAGGCCATCGTGGACAACCTGCTCTTCGGCTTCGGCCAGCCACTGTACCTTAGGGACTGGATGGGACACGAAGCCAAGGCTGACCCGCGCTGGCTCCACGAGTACGACCCCGACATGGCCAAGCAGCTGCTCGAAGAAGCAGGTTACGGCCCTGACAACAAGTTCAGCATCACCCTGGTTCCGGCCATCCGTGGCGCACCCGCCGAGGTCGAAGCCTGTCAAGCAGTGGGAGGCTACTGGGAGGAAGTAGGGATCGATGTCGATCTCCAGAGCGTTCCCTATGCCACCATCAGGCCCGAGCTGATTACCCGGACGTTCCAGGGCGCCACCTGCCACACCGTCAGCCAGCGCCTGACCCCGGCGATCGGCGCCTCCAACTATGTGGCGAAGTCCACCTTCAGCTACGGGACCGAACACCCATGGATGGAGGAGAATATCACCGACCTCTTGGCGGAGACCAACCCGGTAGAGGTAGGAGAGAAGGAACGCAAGGTCTACGGATGGTTCTACGACAACGTCATGGCCTTCGCGATCTATGCACACGACGGCATCTGGCCCGTTGGCGTGCGGCTCGACCCCGATTGGACGCCCATCGACTTCAGTGAGGTCCGGTCGCCCTCTGGATTCGAGTACATCAAGCATCGGCAATAAAAAGCCGTAAATCCTGGGAGATCAAGGTTTCGGCCCGGCGGATTGTGCAGAACCATAATCTTTGTGCATCCGCCGGGCCGGTAATATCCGTAGAGGGTTTATGCCCTCCAAGCCCAGCAGCTAACGACATAGAGAGGCGCATGGATTACAATTTCCCTAATTCTTACGGTCTGCAGGGTTTTTGGACGAAGTTCCGGGGATACCTGCAGCACAGTGCGCTATGCAGAAGTACCTAGTCCGCCGGCTTATCCTGGCCTTCGTCACCCTTCTAGCCGTCTCGCTGATCATATTCATTCTGAGCCGGTCCGCTGGCGACCCGGTCTCCCTGATGCTGGACGAATACTCCACGCAGGAAGACATCGACCGGATGATGGCAAAGCTGGGGACTGACAAGCCCTATTACCAGCAGTATTTCTTCTTCCTGAGGGATGCCGTGCGTGGGGACTTCGGCATGTCGATCAAGGAAGGCCGCCCGGTAACGGACGTAATCTTGGAGCGGACCCCCGCCACGCTGTATCTGGGGGTTACCGCGTTCGTCGTTTCCCTGCTGGTGGGAATTCCCCTGGGAATACTCTCCTCCATCAAGCGCGGCAGTCTGGTCGATCAGGCAGGAAAGATAGTCGCGTTGCTGGGCCAGTCTGCACCGCCCTTCTGGCTGGGCATCATGCTGATCATATTCTTCGCGGTGTCCATCGAATTACTGCCCCCGTATGGGAGGGACGACTGGAACAGCATCGTGCTGCCCGCTGTCACTCTGGGGTGGTACTACGCTGCGGCCAACCTGCGGCTGGTGCGATCGGCGATGCTGGACGTTCTGGATTCGGAGTACATCAAGCTGGCCCGCGCCAAGGGTGTGCCCTACTGGAGCATCGTGATGCGTCACGCCTTCCGTAACGCCCTTATACCGCCTCTTACCTTCGCGGGCGTTACCCTGGGCGCGCTGGTCACTGGTTCGCTGGTGGTGGAAACGGTGTTCGCCTGGCCCGGCCTCGGCAAGCTGGCGATCGACGCGCTCTACGCCTTCGACTACCCGCTGCTCCAGGGAGTAGTGGTGGTCTTCACGCTGCTCTACATCCTTGTGGCTTTCATGGTGGATGTCCTCTACGCCTACATTGATCCCCGCATCCGGTACGCATAGGAAGGGAAGAAGGCAGCATGGCGGTCAACACAACAACCGATTTCCTCACCCCAAGCAGCCCCGGACTAGGAGTGCGGGTGGCCGGGGCTTTCCGCTTGCTCCGTCGCTGGCCGGTGATTCCTGTAATTCTCTTGGCGTTGGTGCTCTTCGCCGGGATAGCCGCACCCTGGGTTTCTCCTCACGACCCCAACAAGCAGTCATTGGCTGAGCGAAAACTTCCTCCCTTCTGGTATGAGGCCAAAACGCAAATCGTCGTTCAGAACGTTGTGCAGCGGGTCCTCCCTGGACAAGATGACCAGGTCTCCCTGGCGGATGCCCAGGCGATAAACCCCGACGTCCAGATTGGAGACTCTATCGAAATCGAGGATGTGAGTCGCGCTGGTGGAAGCAGCAAGTACTGGCTGGGCACTGACCAACTGGGGCGAGACATTCTTTCCCGCATCATCTACGGAGCTCGTATTTCGCTGCTGGCTGCGGTCGTAACTCTCGGAGTTGGCGGCTCCATCGGAGTGATACTTGGGCTCGTGGCAGGCTGGTACGGTGGCGTCATTGACGAATCAATAATGCGCTTCGTGGACATCCTGTTGGCCATTCCCCTGGTCTTGATTGCGCTGGCCATGGTGGCGACACTGGGGACGTCCCTGACCATTATTGTCGCGGTGCTGACCATATTCATCTGGCCGCGTTTCGCTCGCCAGTTGCGGGGCGAAGTGCTGCAACTGAAGAACATGGACTTCGTGGCGCTTGCCAGGGTGGCAGGGGCCTCAACCCCTCGAATCTTGTTCATACACATTTTCCCGGGCACGATAAACACCCTTATCGTGGTCGCGACCCTGCAGGTGGGCATAGTGATCCTGCTGGAAGCCACGTTAAGTTTCCTCGGCGCCGGCGTCCCACCGCCCACGGCAACTTGGGGTGGCATGGTATCGGACGGACGTAACCACCTGGCCGGGGGGTTCGAGACCGGTTCGTGGTGGATTTCTACCTTCCCAGGTGTTGCCATCATGCTCACCGTCATGTCGCTGAACCTCTTCGGCGACTGGCTGCGGGACAAGTTGGACCCACGACTGCGACAAATAGAGTGAATTATTCTCCCCCAGAAGGGAATCTACAGAAATTATGACAACCGATGTGGCAACTGAACAGGAAGTCGTCCTAAAAGTGGATGACCTGAGAACCTACTTTACGACTAGGTGGGGCACGGTCAAGGCCGTGGACGGCATCAGCTTTGACCTGCGCCGCGGCGAGACGCTGGGCATCGTCGGCGAGTCCGGATCCGGCAAGTCGGTGACCATGCTGACGCTGATGCAGCTAATCCCCATACCGCCGGGCCGCATCGTCTCCGGAAGCATCGTTCTGGACGGTGAAGATCTCCTCCAGAAGTCCGAGAGCGAAATGAACAATATCCGGGGAAGCAAGATCGCTCTCATAATCCAGGACCCTATGACCTCCCTGAACCCGGTCTTCACCATCGGAAACCAGGTCTCGGAGGCCATCAGGATCCACCAGGACATACCGAAGCGCTCCATCATGGAACAGGCCCTGTCGATGCTGCGCAAGGTGAACATTCCTGCCGCTGAGACCCGGATGCGGGACTATCCCCACCAGATGAGCGGCGGCATGCGTCAACGGGTGGTGGGTGCCATTGGCATCTCCTGCCAGCCCCAGGTGCTGATCGCCGACGAGCCGACGACGTCCCTGGACGTCACCATCCAGGCGCAGTACCTGGCCCTGCTCAAGGAACTGCAACGGGAATCCAACGTGGGCCTCATATTCATCACCCACGACTTCGGAATCGTTGCCAAGATGTGTGACCGCGTCGCGGTGATGTACGCCGGGCGTATCGTGGAACAGGGAAGCGTTCGGGACATTTTCAACCGTCCGTCGCACCCCTATACCGAGGCTCTGCTGGCCTCAGTGCCCAAGATGGAAGAGGACGTGGATCGGCTGTACTCAATTGAAGGCCAACCGCCCACGTTACACGACCTACCTGTCGGCTGCCCCTTCGCGCCCCGGTGCCAGTATGCGATGGACCATTGCCGCGAGGAATACCCCACCCGAACCGCGGTAAGCGAAGGACACTTCGCTTCCTGCTGGCGGTTATCATGACGGCTGCCAACGTTATTGCCCCAGAGGCAGCTACCGGCGGTTCCGCTAACGGCGGTCCCCTGCTGGAGGCCGTGGGGCTGAAGAAATACTTCCCGGTCACCAAAGGACTTCTCATCAGCAAGATCACCGGCCACATCAAGGCGGTGGACGGCGTGTCCTTCGAGCTTCGCCCAGGCGAGACGCTGGGAATCGTTGGCGAGTCGGGCTGCGGCAAAAGCACCACCGCCAAGATGACGCTGATGCTGGAGCAACCGACTGAGGGCTCGATCCTCTTTGAGGGGAAGGACATCCACGGAGCCGACGCGGATACAAGAAGGGAATACCGGCGGTCGGTGCAGGCCGTGTTCCAGGACCCCTGGAGTTCTCTGAATCCCCGGATGCGTGTGCGCGACCTCATCGCCGAGCCGATGGTGATCAACTGGGACATCAGCCGCAGTGAGATCCAGGATCGCGTGATGAAGCTGCTCAACGACGTCGGCCTGAATGCCTATCACGCCAACCTGTACCCACACGAGTTTTCGGGCGGGCAGCGTCAACGCCTTGCCATCGCCCGCGCGCTCGCCCTCAACCCAAAGGTGATCGTACTGGACGAGCCAGTGTCGGCTCTCGACGTCTCCATCCGCGCGCAGATAATGAACCTGCTTAGGGACCTGCAGGCGGAATACAACGTCAGCTACATGCTTATCGCCCACCACCTTGCCACGGTGCGCTACATGTGCACCTGGGTGGCGGTGATGTACCTAGGACGCATAGTGGAGTTCTCTCCAGTACGGGACCTCTTCGAAAACCCGTCCCACCCATACACCAAGGCGCTGATGTCGGCAGCTCTGCCTTCTCACCCGGATATCCCTCAGGAGGAGATGATACTGACCGGTGAGGTACCTTCTCCCCTGAATCCGCCAGAGGGCTGCCACTTCCACACTCGCTGCCCATTTGTCATGGACCGCTGTAGCCTGGAAGACCCGTTGGTCAAGAACGTTTCGCCGGGACACACCGTCGCCTGCCACCTGTTCTAGTCGGGACCGAAATCCGAAGGGCCGGGCAGCGCTCCGGCCCATCTCTCATTCCCTAATGCCCATGCCGGTGCTAGAATCTGCACTATGGTCGAGAAGCAGATAAAGCGGCGCAGCCCAACGATGTCGCCGGCGCGGATCGCCCAGGCCGTCGGGTTGATGACCCTCGAATACGGCCCGTTTCCTGAAGAGCGGCGGTTGCCCCCCACCGAAGAGATGGTGTTCACCATCCTTTCCCAGCACACCTCAGACATCAACTCGGGCCGGGCTTTTGCCAGGCTGATGGAGCGGTTCGGGTCGCTGGAGGCAGTAGCGCTGGGCGGTATCGCGGAGATCGAAGAGGCCATAGCGCCAGGCGGCCTCGCGAAGGTCAAGGCGCCTCGCATCAAGGAAGTTCTGGAGAAGGTACTTGAGCTGAATGGCGGCTCGCTGGACCTGTCCTTCCTGAGGGAGATGCCGCTGGCTGACGCCAAGGCCTGGCTCCGACAGCTGCCGGGGATCGGGCCGAAATCGGCTGGTATAGTGCTCAACTTCTCGTTGGGCATGCCTGCGATGGCGATCGACACCCATATCTACCGGGTGTGCCAGCGGCTGAGGGCCATCAACTCGAAGACCAATGCCGACAAGGCCCACGATGTGATGGAGGCCAAGGTGCCGCCGGAGGAAGTGTTCACCTTCCATGTGGCCTTCATCACCCACGGACGCCGCGTCTGCCGGGCGCAGCGACCGCTCTGCGGCGAATGTGTGGTTGGGGACATGTGCCCCTCCAGGAAAAGGCTCATGACGAAGCTGGACAAGATGGAAAGCGGCACCACGAAAGATAGAAAGTCCAAGAAGCAAGCTCTCGATCCCAACACGGTGCCTCACGTACCCCCTGCGCTGATGGGATCAGGGTGAATCAAGACGGGACTTTGTTGCTGAGACGGACGGACATCCGGCTGCCGAAACTTCCGTTAATCGAGCTAGCCGGAGACGAAGGAGGGCCAGGAAAGTGAAGGTAGGAATCATCAACGTTACAGGGTATTCGGGATCGGAGTTGGCCCGTATCCTGCGTCGCCATCCTGAGGTGGAGATCGCATCGGTCACCGGCCGGAGTGCCGCCGGCCAGAAGCTTGGCGAGGTGTTCCCCCACCTGGAAAGCCTCAACCTGACCATCGAACCGGAGCTCAGCGGCAGCCTGGACCTGGTCTTCTCGGCCCTACCTCACAAGGCCAGCGCGGAGGCCTGCATACCCGTCCTCGACCAGGGCGTGAAGGTAGTGGACATCAGCGCCGACTTCCGCCTGAAGCATGCCGACGAGTACGAAGAATGGTACGGTGTGGAGCACCAGAAACCCTCGCTTCTCGAGGAGGCGGTCTACGGTCTCACCGAACTGCACCGCGACGAGATTCGGGCAGCTCGCCTCGTGGCCAATCCTGGCTGCTATCCCACCAGCGCTATACTGGCCCTGGCGCCCGCGGTGGATGCGGGCATCATAAGCCCGGACATCATCGTCAGCAGCCTCTCGGGCGTGTCCGGCGGCGGACGCAGCCTCGTGATGACGAACCATTTCTCGGAAGTGAACGAAAACGCATTCGCCTACGCCGTGAACGGGCACCGGCATCTCCCGGAAATCACCCAGGAGCTGAACCCGCTGACGGAGCAACCGGTGAGGGTTACCTTCCAGGTGCACCTGATCCCCATGACCCGCGGTATCTTCAGTTCGTGCTACGCTCCGCTGTCAAACCCCGACGCATGGGCTGGCGATGAGGGTAAGCAGCGCCTCGTTGATATATACCGCGACTACTATGCCGACCACCCATTCGTAAGAGTGGTGCCCACCCCTCCCCAGACAAAGCAGACCCTGGGCAGCAACATGTGCTTGTTGCATCCGGTCATAGACCGCCGCACCGGTCGCCTCAGCGTCTTCAGCGTCCTGGACAACCTGGTCAAGGGAGCGGCCGGACAGGCGGTGCAGAACATGAACCTGATGGCCGGCTTCCCCGAAGACACCTCGCTGGAAGAGCTGGCGGTCTACCCGTAGCGCCCCCCGAAACGGGTATGGTACACTCGTAAAGTATCAAGTGTGCCCCGGTCGTCTAGCCAGGTCAGGATGCCACCCTTTCAAGGTGGAGATCAGGGGATCGAAGCCCCTCCGGGGTACCAAATCAGACGATTAGCGAATCCACGCCAGCAAGTGCTCGGCGTGGATTTTCTCTTCTCAGACGACGCCGGGTCAGGGGAATTATCAGAATGTCCGTAACCTGGGGAGAATTTGCTCAATCCGCACCGGAACTGGCGGTGCTGGGCGAAGAACAGTTCGCTCGCACCGGACTGGCGCTGGTGGGAACGCTGCGGAGGGACGGGTGGCCGCGCATCTCGCCGGTGGAGCCGTTCATCGCTGAAGGGCAGCTGTACCTGGGTATGATGCTGCGGTCGGTCAAGGCGCTTGACCTTCTCCGAGACCCGCGCTGCGTGGTCCACAACACGGTATCCAACCGTGATGGTACGGAAGGAGAGTTCAAGGTCTATGGCCGGGCTGTAGAAGTTACCGACCCTGACGAGTGGCGGAAATTCGGCGACGCTGTCTATGCCGCCATCGGCCTACGGGTAGAGGAGGTCGAGGGCCACTGCTTTGCTATCGCAATTGAAAGCGTGGTCTTTTCCAAGCTCGTGGGCGAAGAGTTTCACCGGCAAATCTGGAAAGCAGAAACGTAAAGGGCGCAGAATCATTGTCCGCGCCCTCTTTGTATCCAGTAGAATCCGGACTTAGTCAAATACGAACACGCACTTGCCGGTGGTAGCCCCATCAAATGTCTGGAAGGCCTCGATCGCCTGGTCCAGGCCGTATCGGTGGGTAATCAGCCGGTCCAGCGGGGCCTTGGTGTCGACGAAGAAACGGGCAATCTCGATGAGTTCGGCCTTGCTGAACGTCCAGGATCCAAAAATGGTCAGCACCTTGAAGATCACATCGCGGTTGAAGTCGATCTCCGCCGGACTGCCAACGCCGACGTAGCAGGCGCGGGCGAAGGGCCGCAGGCAGGTCAGCGTCTGCTGCCTTGCCGTGGGGTTGCCCGAGGTCTCCAGAGCCGCCGTTGCGCCCTGACCGTCGGTGAGATCAAGAATCGCCTGGACTGCGTCGCTGGAGGCGGCGTTGACTGTGTGGTCAGCCCCCAGCTCCGTCGCCAGCCGCAGCCGCTCGTCCATCACGTCGATGGCAATCACGCGCGCGCCCATGGCCTTCGCCGACAGGGTGCCGCTGAGGCCCACGGGACCCTGCCCGAAGACTGCCACGATGTCCTTGCCCGAGACTTCCATCTTGTTCAGCCCGTTCCAGGCGGTGCCGGTGCCGCATGAAATGGCCGCCCCCTCCTCGAAGGAGAGCTCGTCCGGCAGATGCACCAGGGAGCGGGACGGGCAGATCATATAGTCGGCGTTGGCCCCGTGCCCCGTACCGCCGCCGAAGGTGACGTGGCCTTGGGGGCACAGCTGCTCGTAGCCCATAGAGCAGATCTCACAGACTCCGCAGCCCTCATAGTGATGGCACATTACCCGGTCGCCCAGCTTCAGCCCTGGAGGCGCTCCCGGCCCCAGTTCCTCGATGACGCCGCACGGCTCGTGCCCGGTGATCATCTCCGTGGGTTCGGCGTCGCGGTAGCGGTGAAGGTCGGTGCCACAGAGCCCCGATGCGCGAATCCGCAGCACCGCCTCCCCGGGCCCAGCCTGGGGGTCAGGGAATTCGCGTATTTCAGCCTCATGGTTGCCCTTGAAAGTCACTCCGCGCATATCTTTATCCCTCTATTGGCAATTTCGCCAAATGATATCAACTGGCAGTCAGCGATGCGAGACTCGTCTTTGTGTCGAAGGGCCTAGGGCCGATGCTGGAATGCCCGCCAGCTTTGGATTATGATAGGGACGCTCGCGACTCGTGGGCACAACTGTTCCCCAGCCTCCACCAGGGCCTTGTTCTTTGCAGGAACTTCCAAGCCTCCAGGCGTTTGTTTCCATCGACGAGCCCTTCGATAGCGAGATCGACGCTGAGTGGCTAGAAGGGGTGGCGCGAGCGGGGCTGTCCGTGGCGGGCGTTGAAGGACAGGCGGAGGTCAGCCTCCTCATTACGGGAGACGACACTGTCCAGGCATTGAACTCTGAATTCCGGGGACTGGACGAGACCACCGACGTCCTTTCTTTCTCCGCCGAACACCCAGGCCACTGGGAGGGCGAAGGAGACGGGCCGGAACGCCAGGCAGGCGACGATGACTTTGTATTACCTCCCGGAACTGCCAGACCACTGGGAGAAATCATCATCTCGCTACCCCAGGCCCGGCGACAAGCAATCGACCACGGCGTCAGCCCCGGGCATGAACTGGCTCTTCTGGTCATACACGGTGCCCTGCACCTGGTAGGTTTCGACCATGTGGAACCCGAGGAGACCTCGCTGATGCAGGCGCGGGAACGCGAGGCGCTTGAGTCCCTGATACTAACGGAGTCCCTGCAAGAATGACATCGCAGGTCTACTACCGAAAGTGGCGCCCCTCCAGCTTCGGCGAACTCGCCGGCCAGGAGCACGTGTCCACCACCCTTCGCCAGTCGGTCCGCCTGGGCCGCATATCCCATTCTTACCTGTTCTGCGGCCCGCGGGGATGCGGAAAGACCACGACCGCCCGCATCATCGCCAAGGCCGCCAATTGCCTCGACCTGCAGGACGGCGACCCCTGCAACAACTGCGCGGTCTGCCAGTCCATCAACGAAGGCCGCTTCATGGACATCATCGAGCTGGACGCGGCCAGCAACCGGGGCATCGACGAGATCCGGGACATCCGCGACAAGGTGAATTTCGCACCGGTGCAGGGCCGCCGCAAGGTCTACATCATCGACGAAGCCCACATGCTCACCGACGCGGCATCCAACGCCTTCCTGAAGACGCTTGAGGAGCCGCCGGCGCATGTCATGTTCGTCCTCTGCACCACCGAGGCCCACCGCATCTTGCCCACCATCATCTCGCGATGCCAACGGCTGGACTTCCGCCGCATCCCATCGGAGACGGTGTTTGGCCGCCTGTCGGAAATCGCGGAGGCCGAGGGCGTGGCAGTTGAACCCGCCGCATTGCGCCTGATCGCCCGATACGCCGCGGGCAGCCTCCGCGACGCGGAAAACCTCCTCGAGCAACTGGTGGTCTCCTGCCCTGACGGCGTGACGGCCCCCCAGGTGGAAAAGCTGCTGGGTATGGGCAGCGACGAGACCGCGCTGGAGCTGGTCAAGTACGTGCTACTGGGCAACACCACAGCCGCTCTTTCTGCCGTTAACCGCGCCGCCTGGGAGGGCAGTGACCTTCGCCAGCTCCACCGCCAGGCCTCCGATCTGCTGCGTGGGTTCATGCACCTGCAGTGGGGCTCAGAGGATGCGGTAGACCTCCCGGAGCACGTGCGCACCCAACTGAAAGAAATGGTTGGCCAGCAGCCGCCATGGCGGATCGTACACGCCCTCAAGGTCTGGGGCGCGGTCAACATGCGCTATGACGCCCCCTCGACGCTGCCGCTGGAACTGGCCGTGGTGGAGATCTGCGAGGAGTCCGCGGCACCAGCTCCCACGGCAGAAGCCCCACCTCCGGCGCCGCCACGCAGGGTGGCCGAACCCCAGCCGCAGCGTTCCGCACCTCCGCCGCGCGAGCCGAGGCCTGAGCCTCCGCCTACCCGGGAGCGCCCCGCGCCGACGCCGACGGCACCACGGGATCCGGCTCCCCAGCCTGCGCAAGCCATCAGCGGCCGGACAGGCGGCGATTCCAACTCCAACGAGCTGTGGGTACGCTGGAACGATACCGTGAAATCCCTGTCCCGTCACAAGGGCAGGAAGTACAATCTGGGGGCCCTGCTCCGGGACTGCAAGGTAAACAGCATCACCCTCGAAGGGCAGACACTGGTGCTTCCCTTCAGCAATAAGGCCAATCTCGAACGGATGCAGGAAGAGCTGGAAGACCCATCGTCCCGCCAGCGCATGGCTGAAGCACTTGCCACGTCCTTCGGCGAGGGATGCGGATACGAACTGACTCTTGCCAACGGACAGCAGGCCTCCGGAAATGCAAACAAGACGGCCCAGAACAGCCCGCTGGTCCGCGCAGCCTTGGGTATGGGCGCACGAATCCTCCAGGAACAAGAGGTGGATGAATGAACCGCAACATGATGCGCCAGGCCCAGAAGCAACTGGCCCAGCTGCAGAAGATCCAAGAAGAGCTCGAGACTCTGACCGTTACCGGCACTGCCGGTGGTGGAGCCGTCCGGGTTGTCATGACCGGCAAGCAGGCCGTGGAATCCGTGGAAATCGAACCCGAAGCCGCTGAGGACCTGGAACTGCTGCAGGACATGCTGGTCGGCGCCTTCAACGACGCGGCCATCAAGGCGCAGGAACTGGCCACCAGCAGGATGAGCGTCATCACCGGCGGCATGAACATCCCGGGCCTTACCTGAGAGCCTCGAACGCATGCCCACTGGTATATGGGGATTTCAGGTGCGCGCAGTGCCTGTCGGTTCACTCGGGGACCACTTTCTTCACCTGAGCCGAGAGTTCTCCTGTGACCTCCGATAATCTTCCCTCGACTGCTCCCTCCATAGCCAGGCTGGTGCAGGAGTTGAATCGCCTGCCCGGCATCGGGCCCAAGAGCGCCCAGAGGCTGGCATACCACATTATCCGCCTGCCCGATGAGGAGGCGTACGCCCTGGCCGAGGCGGTAACCGCGGTCAAGCGCAACACCATCTTCTGCGGCGAGTGCCAAAACCTAGCGGAGTCCACGCCCTGCATCATCTGTGCCGACCACCGGCGCACGCGCTCAATTATCTGCGTTGTGGAAGACCCCATGGACGTGCTTGCCCTGGAGCGCACCCGCAGCTTCCGAGGTCTCTACCACGTCCTTCACGGCGTAATCTCGCCCATCAACGGTGTGGGGCCGGACCAGTTGAAGCTGCGAGAACTACTGTCCCGGCTCGCCGCCCCGGAGGTCGAGGAACTGGTCGTCGCCACCAACCCCACCCTGGAAGGCGAGGCCACCGCCATGTACATCCAGAGGCACCTCAACCGCGAAGACCTGCGCATCACCCGTCTTGCGCGGGGTCTGCCCGTGGGCGGCTCGCTGGAGCACACCGACGAGACAACGCTGAGCCGGGCCTTCCAGGGACGTCAGGAACTCTAAGCGTGTCCCCGCCTCGGACCTATCGCTGCGAGGGGCTGACCCTCCGCAAGGTTGCCATCGGCGAGGCCGACCTGGTGGTAACTGTCTTTACTGCCGAGCACGGGAAGGTGAGGGCAGTAGCCAAGGGCGCCCGCCGTTCTTCCAGCAGGCTAGTGGGCCACGTTGAGCCGCTGACCCTGACCAGGATGTCCATCGCCCGCGGGCGGGAGTTGGACATCGTTTCACAGGCAGAGGTGACGGACGGCTTCGCCGGGCTGAAGGCGGACCTGACCTCGGTTACCCGGGGCATTTACGTAGCCGAGCTCCTTGACGGCTTCGGCGCCGAGGACAGCCCTGCCCCCGGCCTTTTCCGTCTGGCTGTCAGCGTTTTGCGTGCCCTGCCCCATGCCTCCGATCCCGAAGCTTCGCTGCGGTATTTCGAGTTTCACCTGCTACGCCTGTCGGGGATGCTTCCCGAGCTCTACCAGTGTGTCGAGTGCCGGCAGGAAGTCCTGCCTGACGCCCATCGCTTCAGCGTAAACCTGGGCGGCGTCCTTTGCCCCGGCTGCAGTCCGATGGAGGCCCAGGTACGCCCGCTGTCGCTGCGGGCCATGAAAGTGCTCAGGCTGCTGCACCGGGGAGGCCTCTCAGAGGTCTCCTCGTTGAGCATCAGCCCGCAGCTATCCGCCGAATTGAAGTCGGTCCTGATCACCACCGTCCGCTACTGGCTCGGCAAGGAGATCCGGTCGAACGCCTTCCTGGAACGATTGCACAGCGAGGAACTCCTGGAGGCCGAAAAAGAGACCCACAGACAGACATAAACACGCAGGCCAGCAAGCATGCGTAATCACTGCTTCGCTGGTATTATGTCCGCCAAACAACGCGAGTCTGAGACAAACTTGGGAATCCGCGCCAACATGAGAGAGGGAAATACGGGGAGGGGTGCGCTGATGTTCTCCAAGGTACTCATAGCCAACCGCGGCGAAATCGCCTGCCGCATAATCCGGACCTGCAAGCGCTTGGGAATCAGGACCGTGGCAGTCTATTCCGAGGTGGACGCCGGTTCGCTTCCTGTTCAGCAGGCCGACGAAGCCATTCCGTTGGGCAACGCGGCCCCACAGGACAGCTACCTCAATTTCGGCAAAATTCTTGCGGCTGCACAGCTGTCAAGGGCTGATGCCATCCACCCCGGCTACGGTTTCCTTTCCGAAAACCCTCGTTTCGCGCGCCAGTGTGAGGAGGCGGGCATCAGCTTCATCGGCCCCCGGCCAGAGGTAATGGAGCGGATGGGAGACAAGCTGTTTTCCCGCAGGCTGGCCCGTGAGGCGGGTGTGCCGGTCCTCCCTGGCACAGACGAGGCCGTGCCGGACGACGAGGCGGCGGATTCAGCCTGGCGTCTCGGCTTCCCGCTGATGGTGAAAGCGGCCGAGGGCGGCGGCGGCATGGGTATACACGTCGTCAACACCCCTGAGGAGCTTGCTCCCTTGGTCGAGCGCGCCCGTCAGGTTGCCACGGGGGCCTTCGGAAGCGGCCGCCTTTATTTCGAGCGCTACCTGAAAGACGCCTCACACATCGAGGTCCAGCTCATTGGCGACAATCACGGCAACCTGGTGCACCTGTTCGAGCGCGACTGCTCCGCACAGCGCCGCAACCAGAAGCTGATCGAAGAAACGCCCGCGTCAGCCAAGCTCCCTCCGGCATTGCGCAGGAGGCTCGCCTCGCTGGCCGTCCAGCTGGGACAGCGAATCGGTTACAACAACGCGGGCACGGTGGAGTTTCTGGTCTCCCGGGAGGGTAGCGTCTACTTCCTGGAAATGAATACCCGTCTGCAGGTGGAGCACGGCGTTACCGAGCTGGTAACGGGTGTGGACCTGGTCGAACTCCAGCTGCGCGTGGCCAGCGGAGAGACCCTGCCCATATCGCAGGAAGACGTTACGCAGTCCGGCCATGCCATCGAGGCCCGCATCTACCCCGAACACCCTGAAACCTTCATGCCCGACGCGGGCGACATCACCGACCTGCACCTACCCACCGTCGAGAACGTTCGCATCGATACCGCCCTTTGCGACGGCTACACCGTTGGGTTAGACTACGAGCCGTTGCTGGCCAAGGTGATGGCTTGGGGCGAGACCCGGGAGCAGGCCATCAGGACGCTGCAACGGGCCCTGCTGGAACTCCGTCTCGAAGGAGTTACCAACAACGTGCCCTTGCTGCGCAGTATCCTCGCCAGCCGGGAATTTGCGGATGCCGTCCATCACACCGGTTCCGTCCCACACTGGGTGAACGAATTGCGACAGCGGCACCTGGCACATCAGTCCGGCCTCCCGATCCACCTGCATCACATCGGTAGCCGGAACGGCCCCGACCGGCCGGAGAAAGAGGTCGCCGCAGCCATCGGAGTTGCCATGGCTATGGCGTTGCAACAGCCCTCGCAATTGGCGGAATCCAGTCCCTGGCGGACCCAGCGGCGGCGCGAACAACTTCACTCCCGGAACATGGGGAGCCGGGGTTGGCGGTAACCAGGCTCCGTGTCCGCGTCGGAGGCAACTGGTACGACGTCGAGGTGGGGGATCTCGACCGGTCGCCCGTCTATGTGACGGTCGAGGGGGAGACCTTCGCCGTTGAGGTGGAAGGCCTTTCCAGCCAGGCACGCACGCGTCCCCGTCGTGGCCGCACTCAAACACCCGGGATCCTTGTCCCCCCGCCCGCCAGCCGGGTCAACCCAACCGGGGGTGATGGGAACTTCATCCGCTCCCCCATGCCTGGCCGCGTAATTTCCATCATGGTGCGCCCCGGCGACGCCGTTTCGGTCGGGCAGGAGGTGTGCGTGGTGGAAGCCATGAAGATGGAGCAGAGCATCCGCTCTCCGCAGAACGGCGTGATCAAGGAAATCCGCGTCCAGCCCATGGACTCGGTTCGCACCAACGACCCCCTCATGGAGCTGGAGTAGAGGCTGCGGAAAGGCGCTGTCTCGCCTCCCTGCTTCAAAAGGTCCGGCCCCCTTCAAAGGATCCGGCCCCGCTCAAGTGCAATCGGCCTTTGATTGTTAAATTGTGATCCCGGACCTGCACACCCTTCCGGGTTTCTAGCTCGTCAAAGCCTCCCCGGTGTCCTTTCCTGATAACGCCTCGCCAGCTTGGCGGGGAGTTTGTGTATAATGGGCTACCCCGAAATATCGATGCGGTGCGAGGCCAGAATTGAACGGCCGAAATCCGTCAGAGCTCAACCTGAGCAGCTGGAAAGGGGAACTGTTCAATACTCACAGGAGGGACAAGGATGAAGTACGACTACATCGTTGTGGGGGGCGGTTCGGCGGGATGCACCATCGCCACGCGGCTGTCCGAAGATCCAAATAATTCGGTGCTCCTGCTAGAAGCAGGGCCGGATTATCCTGACTTCGAGACGCTGCCCGACGACCTGAAGCTGGGCAACAATGTCTGGTTCTCAGCCTACGGAGACCACAGCTGGGCCTACCGGGGCCACATGACCGACGAGCTACCCGACCTGGAAATCCCCCGGGGCAAGGCCACCGGCGGCTCCAGCGCCATCAATGGTCAGGTGCTGTACCGGGGCGTCCCCGACGACTACAACCGCTGGGCCCAGTGGGGCAACGACGAGTGGGGATACACCAGCTGCCTGCCCTACTTCAACAAGCTGGAGACCGACCTGGACTTCGGCGGCAGCGACTTCCACGGTACCGACGGCCCTGTGCCGGTAAGGCGCGCGCCGCGCACCGAGTGGCTGCCCCACGCGGTCGCCTTCGAGAAGGCGGCCCTGGCCGAGGGCTTCGAGATCTCCGAGGACATGAACGACCCCGAGTCCACCGGAGTATCGCCCCGCGCCCGGAACACCCTCAACTTCAAGGGCAGTAGCGGTGTGCGCATGAGCATGGCCCTGAACTACCTCGACATGGCCCGTCACCGCCTGAACTTCTCAATTCGCGGCAGCGTCACCTGTCGGCGCATCTTGTTCGACGGCAAGAGGGCCGTGGGCGTTGAAGCTGAGAGCGGCGGCGAAGTCTTCACCGTCGAGGGCAACGAGATCATCCTCTCCAGCGGTGCCGTGGCATCGCCCCAGATCCTTATGCTTTCGGGCGTGGGCCCCAAGGACCACCTGGAGAGCCTCGGCATCTCGGTGGTTCACGATTCGCCGGGCGTGGGCAAGAACCTGCGCGACCATCCCTCCGCTGCCGCCATATACCAGGCCGAGGGCGAAAAGCCCGACGTGCAGGCGCCGGTAATCCAGGTGGGACTGCGCTACCAGGTGCCGGGCAGCCCCCTGGAAAACGATATGCAGCTCTCGCCCATGCTGATGACCAGCGAACACCGCCCGGCCCAGGTCACCATTGATGAGGACCTGAACTATGTCGGAATGAGCGCCAGCCTTCAGCTTGCCCTGGGGCAGGGGGAACTGACCCTGCAGGCCAACGACCCCCACGTCCAGCCGTTCATCAACTACAACTATTACAAGGAACCGGAAGACCTGCGCAGGATGCGAGAGGCCATTCGACTGGGCGTCCGCATGGCGGAGAACCACGGTATTTACAAGGACATCATCATCGAACGGGTCATGCCCACCGACGACGAGTTGGCCGACGACGCGGCTCTCGATGAGTGGCTGAAGCGCAATTCCGGCACTTCGCATCACATCTCCGGCACCTGCAAGATGGGGCCGGACAGCGACCCGCTGGCAGTGGTCGACCAGCACCTGCACGTCAAGGGCCTGGAGGGCCTGCGCGTCGCCGACGCCTCCATCATGCCCGACTGCATCCGCGCCAACACCAACGCCACCACCATCATGATCGGTGAGCGCTGCGCCGACTTCATCAAGGACGGCAAGTAGGCGCAAACTGACCCCGGTTTAGACTCCCGGAGCGCAGAGGGAATATACGGACAATTCCTTCTGCGCTCTTTGCAATTGAAAAAGCCTGGAGGGTTCCGATGAAATACAACTACATCGTGATCGGCGGCGGCTCGGCCGGCTGTGTCATGGCTTCGCGGTTGTCGGAAGACCCGGAGGTTACGGTGCTCCTGCTGGAGGCCGGTCCGGACTATCCCGTGTTCGAAGCCCTTCCCGACGATCTGAAGATGGGCAACAATGTATGGCTGTCGGCCTACGGCCCGCACAGCTGGGCCTACCGCGGTCACATGACCAACGATTTGCCGGACCTGGAGATTCCCCGAGGCCGGGCCACCGGCGGCTCCAGCGCCATCAACGGCCAGGTGTTGCTGCGTGGCATCCCAGAGGACTACGACCGCTGGGCCGAGTGGGGAAACGACGAGTGGGGCTTCACCCAATGCCTGCCCTACTTCAACAAGATGGAGACCGACCTCGACTTCGGCGGCGGCGACCTCCACGGCAACAGCGGTCCCGTCCCGGTACGGCGATACCCCCGCTCGGAATGGCTGCCTCACGCAGTCGCCTTCGAGCAGGCTTGCGTTGCCGAGGGCTACCCCGTACACGAAGACCAGAACGATCCCGATTCAACCGGCGTGTCACCCCGCGCCCGCAATACCATCGACGGCGTGCGCATGAGCAATGCCCTGAACTACCTGGATATCGCGCGGCACCGCCTCAATCTCACCATCCGGGGTGGCGTAACCGCCCATCGTGTGCTCTTCGACGGCAAGCGGGCGGTGGGAGTGGAAGCCGAGAGCGGCGGCGAGGTATTCACGGTCCAGGGCGACCAGATCATTGTGTGCAGCGGTGCGGTGGCCTCCCCCCAGCTGCTGATGCTTTCCGGCGTCGGGCCGGCCGGCCACCTGCAGGGCTTCGGGATCGAGGTGGTCTACGACTCCCCCGGGGTCGGCAAGAACCTGCGCGACCATCCTTCGGCAGCGGTGCTGTACCGGGCGAAGGGCGACAGGCCTGATGTGCAGGCACCCATGACCCAGGTCGGGATGCGCTACACCGCCACGGACTCCCCCCTGCGCAACGACATGCAGCTTCAGCCGATGCTGATGACCAGCGAACACCGGCCCGCCCAGGTCGAAATCGATGACGACAGCAACTACATCGGAATGAACGCCAGTCTGCAACTGGCGCTGGGACAGGGAGAGCTTACCCTCCAGTCCACGGACCCGCATGTCCAGCCCTTCATCAACTACAACTACTACCAGGAGGAAGAAGACCTGCGCCGGATGCGGGACGGCATCCGCCTAGGCGTACGAGTGGCCGAGCAGTCCATGTACCAAGGCATCCTAGAAGAGCGTGTCACCCCGACGGACGAGGAACTGGCCACGGACGAGTCTCTGAACGGCTGGCTTAGGCGCAACTCCGGCACGTCCCACCACATCTCCGGCACCTGCAAGATGGGGCCGGAAAGCGACCCTATGACGGTGGTAGACCAGTACCTCAAGGTCAAGGGAGTGGAGAACCTGCGCGTTGCCGACGCCTCGGTCATGCCCGACTGCATCCGTGCCAACACCAACGCCACCACCATCATGATCGCCGAGAAGCTCTGCGACTTCATCAAGGCTGGCAACTAGAGCCATTGACAGAGTCATGATCGAACTGTTGGGGCGCGCGACTGTGCGCCCCTGGATTTGAACCATCTTCACAGTGGAGCACCATCATGAAACGCAGCCAATCACGCATCCTCACCACCCACACCGGCAGCCTGCCACGCCCCGACGGTCTGGTGGAGATGCTGGGGGCGGTTGCCCGTGGAGATGCGGTGGACGAGTCGGCCCTGGCGGACGCGGCCCGACAGGCGACCGCCGACGTGGTGCGGGGGCAGATCGACGCTGGCGTCGACGTGGTCAACGGAGGCGAGCAGTCGCGCGTCAGCTTCTCGACTTATGTAACGCAGCGGATGTCGGGGTTCGGCGGGACGTGGACACGGCGCGGACACCGCGACCAGATGGAGTTTCCGTCAGTGATTCGTGCCCGGGTCGTCAATCTGATGCAGGGCGTCCCGATGTGCATCGGACCGCTGTCCTACGATCGGCTCGATGCTGCCGAGCAGGAATGCGATGACCTCTTCAGCGCAATTTCCGAATCGGCATTAGCCCACGAGGAACTCTTCATGACTGCGGCGTCGCCGGGCATCATCACCCTTACTATGAAGAACGACCACTACTCTTCATATGAAGACTACGTGTACGCTGTGGCGGAGGAGATGCGCAAGGAATACGAGCTGATCGTCTCCAGGGGGCTGACGCTCCAGCTCGACTGCCCCGACCTGGCCATGGAGCGCCACGTGTCATACCAGGACGAGCCGCTGGAGGCCTTCCAGGAAGTGGTAGAACTGCATATTGATGCTATCAATCGTGCTCTGCGCAACATCCCAAGGGAGCAGGTGCGTCTGCACGTCTGCTGGGGCAACAGCGAGGGCCCGCACCACTACGACGTTCCCCTCCAGGACATCCTGCCCATCATCTACAGGGCGAACGTCGGTGCTCTGGTGATGGAAATGGCCAACCCTCGGCACGCCCATGAATACAAGGTCTACGAACAGCTACCCTTGCCGGAAGATATGATGCTGGTGGCTGGCGTCATCGACACCAAGACCAACTACGTGGAGCACCCGGAATTGATCGCCGACCGCCTGCGATTGGCCGTGCAGGCCGCGGGCGGGGACCCGACGCGGGTGATGGCTGGGACCGACTGCGGTTTCGACACCTCCGCAGGCTCCAACCGCGTCGACAAGGGTGTGGTCTGGCTCAAGTTGCGCTCTATGCGCGAGGGCGCAGACATTGCCAGCCGAGACCTGTTCTGACGACCGGCATTCCAGTAGTTGGACCACCCGGTACCAAACACTATCAGTTAATGACTCTTGCTCCGCTGGATCCGTAGACGCATTCCTATCAGGGTGTTGTGCTTGCCTCGCACAGCAAGTTCAGCACGGGTCAACCTGCTCACTAGGTAGCCGACTCATGGAGCCAACTGCCTGAAGTGCAAGGATTTTGAGACCATCTTTTTGCACAGTCCATACCCGTCAGCCGCTGCCGAATTAGTCTCCAATGGGATGGACGCTTTTTGAAGGCGTCTCACTCCTCGGGGCCGGTAACTGCAGGCCGGCTCGTTTCTGGAGCATACCCTGAGAACACGCTTTGTTTTCCCTCATCAGTGCCAACCAATCCAGACAGTCGGGAGGGTGCACGCCCTCAAGATCGAATCGATCCACGCGTGGTACGTCACCCCCGTATGAGCGGAGGCGGCGGCAAGGAGGAATAGGCAGACGCTCACCAACAGGCTCTAGCAGCCAGGGTCGGAACGCTACGGTAGTCTGCTCCGTTCTTGCCCGTGTGATAAACTGCCGTCCAACATCGTCACTGTGCTTGCGGAGGGGGCAGTTTGGCCGACAGCTTGATTACTGACGAAGTGCGCGCCCTGATTGGAACGGAGACCCCGCCTGAGCGGAACCGCTTTCCCATCAGCGAGGAAATGGCGTACGACCTGGCCGATGCCACCGAGGACCCCAATCCTCTTTATGTCGACCGCGACGTCGCGGAATCCAGCCGCTTCGGTGGTATGATCTGCCCTCCCCTGGCCACGTGGAAGGACATCACGCCGCCCATCGGCTACTTCGGTGCCGGTCAGGAGTCCCACTTCGAGGTTCCGCTCCCCTTCAACAGCTACGGCCTCAACGGCGGCAGCGACTGGCAGTTCCTGCGCCCACCCTACGTTGGAAGCTGGATCACGCGGCAGTTCAAGATCCTGGATATCTTCCAGAAACAGGGACGTTCCGGACCATTGGTGTTCGTCGAACGCCTCGAGACCCAGACCGACCAGCACGGGCAGGTCATCCTGCTGGCCCGCCGTGTCAGCATTCACCGGGCACTCGACCAGGACGCCAGCACTCCCCGGGATGGCGCCAACGTTGCCAGCGAACTCCACACCGTCAACCTGTCGCCCCCAGGCCCCGGCGAGGAAGTGGCCCGCCCTTCCCCGTCTGACCGGGCCCAGCTGTACTTCGAGGATATCGCGGACGGCATGGGTCTCCCGCCAGTTATCAAGGGCCCCCTGACCACCACGCATCTGGTGCGTTGGGCCGCGGCCAACGGCAACTACGCCCGAATCCACTGGGATCTTCCCTTCGCCCAGATGCAGCAGGGTCTTGAGAACGTCGTGGTAAATGGCTCCCTCAAGAACCAGTACCTTGGCCAGCTGCTCGTCGACTTTGCCGGGCACGGCGGCTGGCTCCGCCGTTTCTACGTGCAGCACCGCGGTATGGACTATCCAGGCGATGTTATGACCGCCGCTGGCATTGTCACCGGTCTCCGAGAAGTTGACGGCTTAGGCCTCGCGGACTGCACCGTCACACTCACCAACAGCCGCGGCCACCAGACCGCCTCTGGCGTCGGCACAGTGGCCCTGCCTCGTCGCGGGCAGGAACTGCCGCTGGTGTGGGAGCCGGAGGACTAGCCTTGCTGGCCGGCCTGCGAGTTCTCGACCTGGGGCCGGGCATCGCCCCTTCCTTCTGCGCCAAGCTGCTGGCCGACTACGGTGCCGAGGTCATCAAGGTAGAGCCCCCACAAGGGGACCCACTCAGACGCCAAGGACCCTTCGCCAGCGACGACCCCCATCCCGAGAAGAGCATCCCGTTCCTTTATGTGAACACGGGGAAACGGGCTGTTACCCTCAACCTTTCGACCGAGTCAGGCAGCGCCCTGTTGCGGAAACTCCTGGACGACGCCGACGTTCTCGTGCAGGGTTTCCCGCCTTCGTTCACCGAAGGCTCGCCAATCAGCTACGAAGCTCTATGCGGCACGCACCCCCGGTTGGTGGTGACATCAGTCACGCCCTTCGGCCAGGACGGCCCATACCGAGACCTCCAGACGACCGACATCATCACCTGCGCCATGAGCGGCCTGATGTACCACTCCGGCGACTCCGACAAAGAGCCGCTGCGCAACGCCCTGGACCAGTCGCTGTATGTGGCCGGCTCCAACGCGGCAGCGGCCACCCTCGTAGCAGTTTTCGCCCGGCTCACGTCTGGCGAGGGGCAGCACGTGGACGTCTCCGTGGCAGAGTGCCTGGCCAGTCACCTGGTCCAGCCTGTGCCCTACTACAACTACATGGGCGCCACAAAGGGCCGGAGACCGGTCCGTGGGTCAGGCTTCGAGGAGCTCATGCCCGCCCGCGACGGCTACGTCGTGCCGTCCGTACAGGGCTCCCAACCGTGGGAGACGGTCGCCGACCTGATTGGCCTTGAGGAACTGCACGACCCCCGGTTCGCCACGGGCGCCGGGCGGATAGCTCACGGCGAGGAACTGAAGGCCTTACTCGTAAAGGGTCTGTCCCAATGGGACCGGCTCCCTCTCTTCGAGGCATCGGGCGAGCGGCGTCTCGTATTTGGCATGGCCCAGGATGCCGGTGATATGGTCGGCTGCCCGCACCTGGAAGCCCGTGGGTTTTTCCACGAAGTCGAACATCCGGTGGTCGGCACTGCTACCTATCCGGGCATGGGTGCCGCCCTGTCTGACTATCCAGCTCAAGCCCCTATTCCTGCCCCGGTGCTGGGTCAGCATAACCGCGAAGTCTACTGCGACGAACTTGGTATGAGCAACGATGAGTTGCTGGCGCTTAGATACGCGGGTGTGATATGAGCCGCCCACCGCTCGAGAACATCCGCGTATTGGACCTGAGCCGCGTGTTCGCGATGCCCTTCGCGGGCGCGAACCTGGCCGACCTGGGCGCTGAGGTCATCAAGATAGACACCTGCCAGGCCCAGTTCATGGAGACCACTCGCACAATTACCGGCCCCTTTCCCGACAACCAGCCAGGCGACCTTTGGTGGGAGCAGGGCGGCACCTTCCAGACCCTGAACCGGGGTAAGCGCAGCCTGACCCTGGACCTGCGTTCCGAGGAAGCACAGTCTATCCTCAAAGAGCTGGTGTCGATCAGCGACATAGTGCTTGAGAACTTCACCCCCCGGGTGATGACCCGTTTCGGTCTCGACTATGCGTCGTTGCGGGCCGTCAAACCCGACCTGATCATGGTCTCGAACACCGGCTACGGGCACAGCGGCCCTTGGAGCAACTTCGGCGCGATGGCCTCGGCCTTGGAGCCGACCCACGGCACTGGCGCCTTCATGGGTTATCTCGACGATGACGGAAGTGGCACACTTGGGTCGGGAAGCATCCCCAACAAGGTGGGCAATTCTTATACCGACTTCCTGGCTACCTGGACTGCACTCCTCTCAATCATGGCTGCCCTGCTCAACCGGGCTGCCACCGGCCGGGGTACTTGGATAGACCTCGCCATGTACCAGGCCGGCGCCTCGTTCGTTGGCGAGGGGCTGCTCGCCTACTCACTGAATGGTGAGCGCACCCGTCGCATCGGCAACCGGCACCCGTCCATGGCCCCTCACGGCTGCTATCCCTGCAGAGGCAACGACCAGTGGGTGACTATCGCCGTACGTGACGACACGGATTGGGCAGAATTCTGCAGGGCCATTGACAGCGCTGATCTGGCCGACGATGGCCGTTTCGCCACCGTCTCCCAGCGCCTTGCGCACCAGGATGAGCTGGACGGCATTGTCTCGGGCTGGACCAGGACCCGTGCCTCCTATGAGGTGATGGAAACGCTACAGGCCGCAGGCATTCCTGCAGGTCCGATGTTGACCGCGGGCCAGGTCCTCTCCGATCCGCAGTTCCGGCAGAGAGGCTTCTTCGAGAAAGTCGAACACGCTCCGGAAACCGGTCTGGGCTCCAAGGAGTACATCGGCAGAGGTTGGAAGTTTTCGAAGAGCGAAACCCGAATCGCAGGTCCCGCCCCGCTGCTGGGAGAGGCCAACGACTACGCGTTGCGAGAACTGCTGGGCCTTTCGCAACCGACAATCACAGCGCTGTCTGAACAAGAAATAGTAGGTAACGAGCCGGTCGGCGGACGCCCCCCGTCCCAGGTGTCAATGGAAACCCAGGTTGAACTCGGATGGATCGCTGCCTACACGCCCGACTACAAGACCACGAATCACTGAATCGCCGGCAGATTGCCCCTCAATTGAGACGCTCCAGGCCTGGCCTGTGTCGCTGCGATGTGTATTATCAACCGACGTGATGCTTCGCACTGCATTCACTTCGCGAATCCGAGATGTGCACCCAGCTTTAGCGTGCTTCCGGGAGCTGTATTTCTCACCCAGCCGGAGTTCTGCTGATAATCCGGATCAGCCGATACCCGTACCTGGAAGCGTCCTGAGGCGGCTTCTCCATGTCTGGCCATGCATCGTACCGTACGACTTCCAGTCGGTATATAAATCCTTGCTCGTAGTCAAATCCCTTGATTTCGTCATAAAAGAGCTCGCCATTAACCACTAGGCACTTCATGGGCGCTACGCCTACGCAGTCTCTGAGTTCTGACCCAACTACCAGCAGGAGCGACTGGCTGTCATCGGAAGATACACAAGCAACCGTGATCAGGGTGACCACTGTCGCGATCACGAACGATACTATCGGCAGCAAAACTCTGGGGCGAACTCTCCGGTGATCAATGGGTGATTTTCTTCCGAACCTCATATTCATGACCATGATTGTTTCACTTGTTACAAATATTGACTATTTCAATTAGTAATACGATGGAACCTAGTCGATGGTTCTACCTTCTCCTCAACCGATAAGACAACAACGGACCTACGCCTTCGGGGAGAAGCTCAGCTAGAGGCCTTTGGGAGGATCAGCGGGCAACCAATCCCCTAGACCTATAACAGGCCGCCTGGGCGTGGCGGCATCATGCCAAGGGGTAAAAAAGGGCGCTCAATTATGCTCAAACGGGACTAGTAGTCGAACATTTTTGAATTGAGTACTGAGCGAGAGTAGTCTACCAAGCCTAGTACTCGGTCAAAGTAGAAGTGTCAGGGTATAGCCTACGGAGTTTGGTTCTGGCCTTCCTGGTGGTAAATCGCCAGTTGATGGGGGCTGCCGCGGCGTTGCGCTCCGAGACGCAGGTGTTGACGGCTTGCTCCAAGCTGTCCTCGTCCGGGTTGCGCCCCCGCAGACAGGCTCGGGCGAGGACGCTGAACTCGATCTCCGCCATATTCAGCCAACTCCCATGCTTGGGCGTGTGGTGGAACTCCAGCCGCTTGGCAATGCGCCGAGCCTCTGCTGGCGGGAAGGTCTCGAACAGCGACTGTTGATGGTCTACGATTCGGTCACCTGCTAACTGGTCAGCGAACATGTCATCCCCATGAGGGATGTAACGTTGAACCAGCAGGAACAGGCAAGGATTCCGGTTCTCAACGGTGTTCTGGAATACCAGCTTCCCATCGCGCAGGCCGCCGAGATCATGGGAGTGAGCGAACGCCACACCAAGCGTCTCCTCGCGGCTTACCGCAGGAACGGTGCCGCCGCACTGGCCCATGGGAACCGGGGCCGAAGACCTCACAACGCCGTCCCTGAGACGGCCGCCGCTGCCGTGGTGAAGCTGGCCAGCAACGGCTATGCGGGCGCCAACCACACTCATCTCACCGAGCTGCTGCGGGAGCGCGAGAGCATCGACCTGAGCCGCCCCACGGTGCGCCGCATCCTGACCAAGGCCGGCATCGGCAGTCCTCGCAGCCGCCGCTCCCAGCAACACCGGTTCCGGCGCCGGCGCATGCCCCAAGAGGGCATGCTGGTGCAGATCGATGGCAGCAACCATCCCTGGCTGGAGGACCGGGGACCGAAACTGACGCTGCTCATCGCCGTGGACGACGCCACCGGCACCGTGGCCCAAGCCGATTTCCGCACCGGCGAGGACACCCGCGGCTACCTGATGCTCCTGGAGGGCCTGGTCCGTCAGTGGGGAATCCCCCTGGCCCTCTACAGCGACCGCCACGCTGCCTTCAAGTACAACGCCCGTCAGAAGCCGGTGCCTGTTGAAACCACCCACCAGTTCGCTAGGGTGATGCGGGAGCTGGGCATCCAGCAGATATTCGCACTCTCTCCGCAAGCCAAGGGACGGGTGGAGCGGATGCTGGAAACCTTCCAGGACCGGCTGGTCACCGAACTGCGCCTTGCCAAGGCCGGCACCGTCGACCAAGCCAAGGAGGTCCTCCAGGAGTTTCTACCCAAGATCAACGCCCGGTTCGCCGTGGCTGCGGAGCAGCCCGAGACTGCCTACCGCCCGGTGCCGGCCGAGCTGTCTCTGACCGAGACCATCTGCATCAAGGACACCCGCAAGGTGGCCCGAGACAACACGGTGAAGTACCACTGGCGGGTCCTGCAGTTGCTGCCTGGACAGGAACGGCCCAGCTATGCCGGTCTCCGGGTGGACGTCATGGAACGGGCCGACGGGTAGCTGATGATCAGGTACCAGGGAGAGGCCGTGGATTATCAGGAGGGGCCGCCGCCCTCCTCGGCGCTGTGGAGCGCAGCCAACGCCTGCTTCCCCGGCCCGGAACAGCAGGAGGGCGCCGATGGGGTGGTCAACAGCCATCTGAACGAGGCTCAACAAGAACGCCTGGCCGCCCTTGAATCGTCAGAATCGTCCGATGACGACGAGGCCAACGACGAAGACGTAGCCACCAGGCGCAGAGGTGGAAAGACAAAGCCAGTTCGCCACCAGTTGCGCCGGACGCCCACGGAAACCCAGCAGGCTCGCTGGGAGGCGGTCCAACAGGCCAAGGAGCAGGGGCTTTCCCTCCGGGCCATCGCCCGGAAGCTGGGCATGGACCGAAACACCGCCGGAAAGTACGCCCTGGCGGAGACTCCGCCTACAAAGAAACTCAGTGCAAAGGAGCGTGCCAAAGCAGAGACCCTGGCCGGATCACCAACCTCCGCCGACTAAACCGGGTGACATATTCGCTTTTCATTTAAGGGGACACAATCGCTGGACAACAACGTTGGTGTGCCGTGGCCGGGCGGCGGCATACAAGCAGACCCACGGGCGCATCCTGCTGCTGAGTGATGAGGCCCATACGGAAGGGGCCATGAAGGATGAAGGCATTGCCCGGGTCCTGCAGATTGGCCGGGCGACGGGGGAGCGGGTGCGCCGCCGTTGCGTGGAGGAAGGAATTGAGGCGGCGCTGGGACGAAAGCGGCAGCTTAATCGTCGTCCGAAGCGACTGGACGGTCAAGGGGAAGCCCACCTGATTGCCCTGGCCTGCGGAGAACCGCCGGAAAGCCGGGCGAGTTGGACACTGAAGCTGTTGGCCCACCGGCTGGTCGAATGCGAGATAGTGGAGAGCATCAGCACTGAAACGGTGTGCCAAACGCTCAAAAAACGAACTCAAGCCTTGGCTGAAGGAATGCTGGTGTATCCCTCCGCAAGGCAGCGCCGAGTTTGTCTGTGCGATGGAAGACGTGCTGGAAGTCTATCAGCGCCGGTATGGGGACAACGAAGTTCTTGTCTGTCTGGACGAGACCAGCAAGCAACAGGTGAAAGAGACGCGTCTGCCGCGTCCGGCCCGGCCTGGGGCGGCGGGCTCCTACGATTACGAATACGAGCGCAACGGGGTGAGCAACCTTTTCATGTTGTTCGCTCCGCTGGAAGGGTGGCGCCGGGTGGAAGTGACGGACCGGCGCACGAAAGCCGATTGGGCCCGGGTGGTCAAGCAACTGGTGGACGAGGACTGCCCGCACAAGGGCCGTATTGTGCTGGTGATGGACAACTTGAACACCCACCACCAGTCCTCGCTGTACGAGGAATTTGAACCTGCCGAAGCGCGGCGCATCGCCGAACGATCGGAGATCCACTACACGCCCAAGCATGGCAGTTGGCTGGATATGGCCCAGACCGAAATCGGGGTGATGGCCCGGCAATGCCTGGACCGCCGCATTCCTGATCAAAGAACTCTGCGGCGGGAGGTGGGAGCGTGGCAGGCTCAAGGCAACCGGGACCGGTTACGAGTGGACTGGCGCTTCACCACCGAGGATGCCCGCATCAAACTGAAGTCTCTTTACCCATCAATCCAACACCGATGGTCTACTAGGGCGAATCGACAATTGCTAGCCCCAGATGACTGAGGAGACCAGATGCAAGGCCGACAGCAGGTAGAGGCTTCGACGGTCGTATCTGGTTGCGATTCGCCGCCAGTGTTTCAACTTGTTTCAGGCTCTTTCGATCAGATTCCGTTGCTTTTACAGTTCCCGGTCATATTCCCAAGGCTCCTTCCGGTTTGACTTGGGCGGTATGACCGCCTCGGCTCCCTGGTCCCTGACAAAGGCCAGTACGCGGTTGCTTTCATACCCCTTGTCGGCGATGACGGCCCTCGTCTCTATGCCGGTCAGCAGGGGTATGAACTGGGAAACATCGGCCCTCTGACCACCGGTGATGGAGAAACGCACCGGCCGGCCCATGGCATCAGCCACCAGGTGAATCTTGGTGCTCAGTCCGCCCCCTTCGGCAGGCTCAGGAGGAGCGGCCCAGAGCCTCACTTTGGCCCCCCCTTTGCCACAGGCTGCCTGCTGATGGGCCCGGACTATGGTGGAATCAATCATGACGTGCCTGTTGTCCGGGTCATCCAGCAACGCCTGAAAGACTCCCTCCCAGATTCCAGACCTGGCCCAGCGGGTGAAACGCTTGTGGGCACTCTTCCAGTTGCCGTACCCAGGGGGCAGGTCTTTCCAATGGGCACCGCTGCGCAGAACCCAGAGCACCCCATTAACGAAGGTCCGGTTGTCCTTGGCTGTAACCCCGACCCAGCCGGCACGCCCCGGCAAGAAGCTCTCTATCCGGTCCCACTGAGCAGCACTCAATTCGTAGCTCACCACACACCTCCCCTCACCGGCACTTTGACGCCGGACTTACAATCTACCCACTAAACTCCGATTTACCCCCTCTAAGCTTTATCCCAGTTTCACCCAATTGTCGATTCGCCCTAGTAGAGCGAAATCTTTGTATTGATGGGCAGTGGGACTGACGAAATGACCGGGCAACGATTTGAACGGGTAACCTGCGGGCAAGAATTTCCCATCATTTCTACGATGATGGTCTACTAGGAATCCTCTGAACAAGTGGGGTGAGGTGTGGCATAGTTAGGCTGAACCAGCAGGTGCCTTTTGAGGGAGTGAAGGCAGATGGATCAGCCAACTCATTCCGACCTGGAATGTCAAGCCAAAAAGCGCAAGACCCGCCGGGAACTGTTCCTGGAACGGGTGGACGGCCTGATTCCCTGGCAGATTCTGGAGGATCGCGTCCATCCCTGCTACCCCAAGCCCGGAAAGGGAGAGACAGCCCTACCCGCTGTCCGTCATGCTGAAAACTCACTGCGTCCAGCTCTTCTACAACCTGAGCGACCCGGGCATGGAGGATCTGCTCTACGAGTCCGACCCGGTGCGGCGGTTCGTGGGGCTGAGGCTCTCAGGTCCCTTGCCCGACGAGACCAACCATCCTAGACTTCCGTCATCTCCTGGAAAAACACAAGTTTGGGCAGGGGCCTCTGGAAGAAATCAACGCCCACCTGGAATCCCAGGGGATGCGGCTCAGGGATGGAATCATCGTGGACGCCGCCATCATCGAGGCACGGCCCTCCACCAATAACCGGGCTGGGGAGCGGGACCCGGAGATGCATCAGACCAAGAAGGGGAACCAGCAGCACTTCGGGATGAAGGCGCACATCCTTCGGCAAGCTCAGAATGTTAGACGCCGATACCGGCATAGTACACAGCATGAGTGCGACGGCGGCCAACGCCCACGACGTCACGCAGGCGCACAATCTTCTGCACGGGTGTGAGACGGTGGTGTGGGGTGATGCCTGGTATCAGGGGTTCACAAAAGGGAGTAGAACCTGGGGCTGGGGGTGGAATGGCGGGTGGCGATGCCTCCGGGGCGTCGGCGGAAGCTGGAGCCTGGGAGCGAAGAGGCGCTGGTGGAGAAGGGGAAGGCGTCGGTGAGAGCCGAGGTGGAGCACCCATTTCTGATGCTGAAGCGGTTGTTCGGTTACGGCCAGAGCCTGCCCCCGAGCCCCATCGGGGGTACGCTAACGGGGGCTGGCGAAGAACATGGAGCGGCTCGCGCAGCTGTTCGGGCTGGGTAACCTGCAGACGGGGGAGGGTCAACTGGCGGCGTAGCGCACAATTACTGCGGGACAACGCCGTTCTCAGGGCCGCATCAAGCCTCGAACAGCCCAGTCAGGGGAGAAACTCAAGAGCCCGGCGGCAAACCCCCGACTGGAGTTCTCACCCCTTTCGCAGTTCCGTCATACACAACCCAGGCCAATATCTCCTTGTTCAGAGGATTCCTAGGTCTCAGAGTTATACCATCACCCTTGCACAAGTCTGACTATGGCCCCCTGACGGTCGGGGCTAGTCTCGGTGCCCCACGTTGTCGAGCGAGGCTATTCCGTCATGTTGACACAAGGGGATCCAGGCGCCTTAGGCCGAATCCACCGATAGAGGACGTCAGGTTAGCGACCTGAAGTGGTCAAAGGGTGCTCCTCTGAATCTGGGATAATGGTTTTCGAGAAAGGAAACCGACCCCAGAAAAGGAGCACCCAATTGATGCTACCACGCAACCATCCCGACCGTATTCGCATCGTCTTTGACGACCACCGTCTGGTGGCCAATGCCGGCCTGCTCCTGCCGGCCACTCTCGCCCAACACCTGGGCCTGGGGGAACTCGTAGACCATCACCTCAATCTCGGCAGCGCGCCGGGCCGGGCCAACGCCGGCGACAAGATGATGACCCTGGTCGCCTCTGCCCTGGCTGGCGGCGATTGCATCGACGACGCCGATGCGCTGCGCGCCGGTGGGACGGCCGGTGTTCTCGACTGTAGGGTCAAGGCGCCATCCACCCTGGGCACCTTCCTGCGCAGCTTCCGCTGGGGCCATGTCCGTCAGCTGGACCGGGTGATCCGGGAACTGCTGGCCCGGGCCTGGGCCGCCGGGGCGGGACCCGGCGACGCGCCGTTCACCATCGATCTGGACTCCACCATCTGCGAGACCTACGGACTGGCCAAGGAGGGGGCGCGACACCACGGCTATACCGGCAAGCGGGGCTATCACCCGCTGTTGGCCGTGGCCGCCGGCACCGGCGACGTGTTGATGTCCCGGCTGCGCGAGGGCCGGGCCAACACTGTTCGGGGCGCCGCCCACTTCCTGCGCGAGACGGTGGGACGGGTGCGCTACGCCGGCGCCAGGGGCCGACTCACGGTGCGGGCCGACAGCGGCTTCTATGCCCACGCCATCGTCGCCGTCTGCCGCAAGATGGATGTCCGCTACTCCATCACCATCCGCCAGCACAAAAGCCTGCGCAATCTCATCGAGGCCATACCCGAGACGGATTGGACGCCCATCCCATACTGGATGGACGGCGCCGCCGATGTGGCCGAGACCACCTACACTCCCTTTGAGAGTGAGGCCGGCGCCGCGCCGGTGCGGCTCATCGTCCGGCGTGTGAAGCCCACGCCCGGTTCCCAACTGGCCCTCTTCGCCACCTACAGCTATCACGGATTCATCACCGACCGGGACGGGGAGACCCTGGAGCTGGAGGCCGACCACCGCCGCCACGCCGAGATCGAGAACGCCATCCGGGACCTCAAGTACGGCGTCGGGCTGAACCACCTGCCGTCCGGCCGATTCGCCGCCAACGGCGCTTGGCTGGCGGTACAGGTGATGGCCCACAACCTGGCCCGCTGGACGGCCCGCATCGGCTTGCGCGAGCAGATCGTGACCACCAAGACCCTCCGGCGTCGGTTCTTCGCCCTGGCGGGACGGACCACCCGCTCGGCGCGCCGCCTCACTTTGCATCTTCCCAAGCATTGGCCCTGGGAAACCCAGTTCAGCAGCGCCCTGGCCCGGCTGCGAGCCATTCCACTCCCCGCCTGACGGCGCTGTCCGCAACCGCCCCAACACCTCCAAACTCGCGTCCGCCCCGCCCGCGAGTGCATCCTGCTGCGTCCGATCTCACTATCACGCGATTCCCAGCCTCCATAGACCGCTCTCCAGGTCCGGTGCGGCTACTGAAAACCCTCGCGGGGTCACATCGGTCCAATGAAGCCCAGGCTTTCTCCCTTGCAGGCTCCCTCATCCCAATTTGCCCAGCATTCACGCCTCCCATCGGTGGATTCGGGCTAACGGCCCGGGCCGGGTCGCGCTGGAAGCTGCCAGGAGGGCCTGATAGACGGGCACGCCCCGACGCAGTACCTGCTGGCCCTCCAGCCACTGGGCGTCCGTGCGGGTTTCCACCACTCTGAGGGCGGCGGTGCGTACCCGTGCGGTTGTCGTGGGTTCTCCCCTGCTCCGGCTTCGCAGGGCCAGCGGCGTTTCCGGCTTGAGGGTATCGGAGTCGCTGGGCCTGGTGAGCATGATGACTGCGCCGTCTTCGGTGGTCCTGTCGATGAACCCCAGGGGCAGGATACGGTTTTCGGCCATGATGCCTCTCTTTTTACTTTTGCCGGAAATCCGTGTCTGAATTCCCTATTGGGAGTATGTCCTGGTTTTCACGCCCTGTTTCAGCCTTGCGTACGGGCATTCCGTCACCGATCGGCCATGAGGCCGGGCTTCCGGATGCGAAGTTCGTGACCCTAAACCAAAGCCAAGGTGAAATGCGCAGACGCATAGGGTAGATTTGTGAGGTAACTGGATTAGCTGGTCTCAGGAGTTGTAGGGGTTGGTGATGAGTGTGAAGGAGATTGATCAGTTACTCGAACAGTGGGAGATGAACGTCAGGGATCTGCACCGGCGGGTGATTCTGGCGCCCACACCCAGGGAGCGGGAACGCTGGCACGCCGTCTGGCTGCTGGCCCAAGGTTGGACGGCATCGTCCACGGCGGAGGCACTGGGACGGGATCCCCACACCATAGGCCGGTGGTCCGCTGCCTTCGGCGAAGGCGGCCCAAAGGCCCTGATATTCGAGCAGACCGGGGGTTCCCCCCCGCCCTCGACGAGGCGGAGCAGGCGGCGCTGAAAGAAGCGGTGCAGGAGTTGCCAGATGCGGCGGGCATTGGTATGGCCAACTGGACCCTTCGACAAGCTCAGGAGGAGGGTGGTTCGTGAGTTCGTCGCCTTGTGGTTTGGCATCAGCCTGAGCCGCAGCAGTTGCCTGAACTACCTGCACCGGCTGGGATTCGCCTTCAAGCGTCCCAAGAAACGTCTGTTAAAGGCGGATGAGGCCAAGCGGGAGTCATTCGTGGCGGAGTACGCCGCCCTGATGGAGGAGGCGTGTCAAAGCAACGCCAAGATATTCTTTGCTGACGAGGCCCATTTCCGTGCCGACGCCGAGTTGCGGGGCAAGTGGGTGTCGAGGGGAGAGCCGGCATTGGTGGACTCGACCAGTCCGAGGTACGGAGAAAAGGCCAGCTACTATTCGGCGGTGTGCTTGGAGACGGGGGAGGTGGAGTGGAAGGAACTGGAGGGGAACAGCAACAGCTAGACATCGGCAGCCTTCCTGGAGCAGTTGCGTGAGAGGTACTCCGGGCGTCTGAACGTGATCTGGGACAACGCGCCGGCACACCGTGGCGAAGCGGTGAGGGAGTATATCCGGACGCCAGGTCTGAACCTGCGGCTGGTGAACCTGCCAGGCTACAGCCCGGATTTCAACGCCGATGAGGCCATCTGGGGTTGGACGAGAGAGGAGACCACCGGGAACCTGTGTTTGGGAACCAGGGAGGCGGTCCATGAAAGGGTCAGCAGCTTCCTGGCCGGTCTGACCAACCGAAAGGACGAGGTGAGACGGCGCTGCCGGACCGTCCTGCAATCAAGGGCAGAAAGGCTATTGCAGGACTCCCAGCACCATCGCCAACCCCAGGCAAATGCACATCCCACCTAGTCTTTACAGCCTGTCTCAAAAGTTGGAGTGTACACTTAGCGGAGACGCTAAGAGAGGAGATCGAAAGAGTGCCGCTTCGAGACATGCCCCGGGAGCAGGCCTGGCTGTTGCCGCCGTCCCTTGATGAGTTGTTGCCGTTGGATCATCCTGCCCGTTTCGTGGCCGAATTCGTTGACGCCCTGAACCGAGAGGACTGGAAGGAACTCGGCGTCGAGATAGAAGGCGACCCGCTGGGAGCGCCGGCCTATCATCCCCGGGCACTGCTGAGCGTCTGGCTGTATGGCTTCATGACCGGAATTCGCTCCAGCCGCAAGCTGGAGGCGGCCTGCCGCGACCAGATATCCTATCTGTGGCTGACCGGCTGGCAGCACCCGGACCACAACACCCTGTGGCGGTTCTACAAGGATCATCGCCAGGCAATGAGAGGTCTCCTCAAGCGAACGGTGCGAACGGCAGTGGCGATGAAGTTGGTGGACTTGGCGGTACAGGCGGTGGACGGGACCAAGTTATCTGCCAACGCATCGTCTAAACGCAGTTACGATGCCGAGGGACTGGCCAAACTGCTGGAGCGGTTGGACCGGGCCATCGCCGAACTGGAGGACCAGAATGAAGGGGAAACCGAGAGGGCTCCGGTGCATCTCCCGGAGGAATTGGCCGACAAGAGGACCTTGCGCGACCGGGTGCGCCGGGCGATGGATGAACTGGAGGACCTGAAGGGCCGCAAGAATATCAACCTGACGGACCGGGACGCCCGGTTCATGAAAATGAGGCAGGGCTTCTTGCCGGCCTACAACGCCCAGGGCATGGTTTCACCGGTAAATACAGGCCAGGAAACGTCAGGCATGCTGGTCACGGCCGTTGAAGTGGTGGATGAACCGGCAGAATACGCTAGGCTGATCCCGATGCTCCAAAGGGCGGAGGAGACCACCGGAGTCAAGACGCCATTGACCCTGGCCGATGCTGGATACCATTCGGCAGCGGCGCTACAGGAATGCGCTGACCGCGGTCAGCAGGTGGCGATGCCGGAGTCGCCCAGAGGAATGGCGCTGGACCACCCCTACCACAAGGACCGGTTCACCTATGATGCCGACAGCGACACATACAGGTGTCCCCAAGGCCAGGTGCTGAGCCTGGTGCGCGGCAGGTTCGCCAGGAAAACGAACAAGAGAATGTACCAAGCCCCCAAGCATGTTTGCCAGGCGTGTCCGGTTGCCGGAGCGTGCCTCACCCGTGGTTCTCCCAGCCGGAGCTTGGCAATAAGCCCCTATGACGCTGCCCTGCGCCGTCATCGCGCCTGGATGGCCACAGACGAGGCTCGTTCGGCGTTCAAGAAGAGAAAGCAACTGGTGGAACCCGTCTTCGGGATCATCAAGGAACAGCAGGGGTTAAGGAGGTTCCTGTTGCGAGGTGTTGGCAACGTCGCTGCCGAATGGGCCCTGCTGGCCACCGCCTTCAACCTGCGGACTCTGTGGCGTGTCTGGAGTGCCCGGAGTCCGAATTACTCCGTACCTCGGGGAGCGAACCGTGCTCACGGCATAGTCGCCAACGCGACTGCTAACCGGTTGCACTGCCTGACCAATTCCCTTTACCCCCGTAGCCGATGAATTTGCCGCAACGCCAGTCTCCGGGAAGTCCATTTGTGGCCTTATGAGACAGGCTGTTTAGTTTAGGACGACGTCAGGCGTTCGAAGTTGCCCCTAATCCACTCAGCGAGAACGTTACACGTTCCAGGAGACATACTCTGTGAGAAATGAAGACGTAGCATCCATCGTTTCCACGACGCAAGCCTACTACGACGGCCCTGCTGACGAGATCTACCGGACTATCTGGGGCGACAACATACACCTTGGCGTCTACTGCAGCGAGGAATGCCACCAGCTGGAGGCCAAGGAACACACCAACGAGATTATGGCTACTGCCGTACCGCTGGGGCCGGACATACAAGTCCTTGACCTCGGCTGCGGCTATGGCTCGGCCGCCCGCTACCTTGCCGCAAGCTTCGGCTGCAGGGTCACCGGCACCAACATCAGCGAAAAGGAGCTGGAGCTGGCCCGCACCCGCAGCAAGGAGGCCCACCTCGAACACCTGCTGAACTTCGAGTACGGGGACTTTCATCAACTGGGATACTCCGATGAGTCCTTCGACGTGATCTGGAGCCAGGATGCGTTCCTTCATGCAGCCGACAAGATGGCGGTGCTGTCGGAGTGCCGCCGCGTCCTCAGGCCGGGCGGCGCGCTTGTCTTTACCGACATCCTGGTGTCGCGGGAAACCCCGGACGAGGATCGGGCAAGAATATACGACCGGGTGAAGTCGCCGGACATGTGGGACCTGGGAGACTACCGAAGGGCTTTCTCCAGCCTGAAATTCCCCATCACCAGGGAGGAGGACTGGTCGCGTAATGTGGCACCTTCATATGCTTGGGTGAGGGACGGGCTTCAAGAGAAACGGGAGGCCCTGCTGCCACGCGTCGGCGCCGAGACCATCGACAACACCGTTGCGTCCCTGACCTTCTGGGTTGAGTCGGCAGAATCGGGCAAGATCGGCTGGGCGCTGATAGTCGCAAAGAAACCTGAGTGACAGTGCCCGGCTGATTGTGTTTAAGCCCCGGGAAATTGACTAAACCTTGAGTGCTGAATTCGGGTGCTGTCTCAGGAAGGGAGAGCAGGCGCTTCAGTCAGGGCCTGTTTGACATCTATTGCTGCGGGGGCCGCACGTGCTGTGCCAGCTGGCGGATGGTCTCGGTGAAAGTCCGGTCGCTGTCCCTCATCTCGGGGAATTCCTCTCCGAGGGGTGTGCTGCCGATCAACCGATACATTTCCGCAACACCCTTAAAGAGGTGCGGGGTCATTCCTAAACCAAAGCGAAGGTGAAACCCGCATATACGTCGGCTAGAATCAGGGAGTCATAGCGTCAGGAACGGGAGCGGGCTGAGTGAGGATGGGTATGAGGGGGATAAGGCCGGACTTGGAGCGGTGGCAGTTGGATTTGGCTGGTGTGCGCCGCAGGATGTACCTGGCGCCGACGACGCCTCGGGAAAGAGAACGGTGGCACGCTCTGTGGCTCCTGTGCCGGGGCATGACCGCCTCTGCCACTGCCCAGGCACTGGGCCGGAATGCTCACACCATCGGCAGATGGGCCACCGCCTTTAGCGAGGGAGATCCGGCGGCCCTGATATTCGAACAGTCCGGTGGTTCCCCCCCGCCTTCGAAGAGGCGCAGCAGGCGGCGTTGAGTGCCGCGGTGCAGGAGTTGCCCACCAAGTCGGGCATCGTAATGGCCAACTGGACCCCTCGGCAAGCTCAGGAGGAAGGTGGTGCGGCAGTTCCTCTCTGAGCGCTTCAGTATCAGCCTGAGCCGCAGCACTTGCCTGAACTATCTGCACCGTCTGGGATTCGTGCTAAAGCGCCCCAAGAAGCGTCTGCTCAAGGCTGATGCGGAGAAACGGGAGGCCTTCGTGGCGGAGTACGCCACCCTGGCATCCCAGGCTCAAGAGTCCGGGGAGAAGATATTCTTCGCCGACGAGGCTCACTTCCGTGCGGACGCCGAGTTGCGGGGCAAGTGGGTGCTGAGGGCAGAGCCAGCCTTGGTGGACTCGACCAGCTCGCGCTACGGAGAGAAGGCCAGCTACTATTCGGCGGTGTGCTTGGAGACCGTCGAGGTGGAGTGGATGGAACTGGGGGGGAACAGCAACGGAGAAAGCTCTGTGGCTTTCTTGGAACGGTTGCGGGAGAGGCAAGGCGGTCGGCTGGGCGTGATCTGGGACAATGCGCCGGCGTCCCTTCGGCAAGCTCAGGAGGGGTCCGGCGATGCGGTCATACCCGGAGACCCCTGGCCTGAACTTGCGGTTGGTGAACCTGCCGGGCTGCAGCCCAGACTTCAACGCTGATGAGCCGGTCTGGGGCTGGGTGAGAGAGGGGGCGGCGGGGAATCCGTGTCTGGGAAGCAAGGCCCTGGTACAGCAGAGAGTCGGCAATTTCCGCTCCGGTCTGACCAGCCGGAGCGGCGAAGTAAAACGGCGCTGCCGGACCGTCCTGCAAGCAGGGGCCGAAGCACTCCTGCGAGACTCGCAGCCCGATTCCGGGCACACCCCAAATGCACATCCCACTTTGGCTTTGGTTTAGGAGTGATGCGCCCATAGAGCAGAAACTTGTCCGTGATGAGCAGGGCTATGTCCCTACGGGGACCGCCCACGATACTGTAATATCGATCAGCGACTCTATGCAGCGTAACCACCCCGATTCAAAGCAAGGGGATACTCGCTTGGCGCTCGACAGACCCCTACGTGCAATAGGAGATGGCGGGCGGAGCTCGGCGTTGATCGGCTCAGTTGGACGTGCTGGCGATCACGATCGTGTGCGCGCTGATTACAGCAGTGCTGGTAGTGCTGCGGCGATGATCGTGGGGGGGTCGTACCAGAACCTGCGACTGCGCCGTGTCGTGGAGCGAGCGGGAACCAAGCTCGGGGAGCAGCCATAGGCGGTGTCTCTCCGGCATTGTTAGCCTCCCCCATGGACGTAGTGAGAGTGATGAGCCATGAGCAGAGCGCTCAACTGGCTGAGCTGGCTTGTGACGGTGCACCCGTGGGTCACGCTTGTCGTCATCGCGATCGTGACACTGGTGTTGGCCGCCGGGATTACGCAGCGCGCGCCGGTGGCAGAGAACGAGGCCTTCCTCCCTCGGGATAGCGGCGTCGCCAAGGCGTTGGAGGAGATAGAGACCCTATTCGGGGACTCCGATGTCGTCGTGGTTACGCTCGTCTTCCGTGGTGAAGCGCTCACACCCGATGGACTCGCCCAGATGGACAGCTTGCTCGTCCGCATCGTTAGCTACCCGGGCGTGGGGGAACTCCTGCCGCCCGCCGATGCAGTCACCGCCCCTACCTTGCTGATGAAACCCCTGCTCCAGGTAGCCGACTTCGATTCGGTCACGCAGGTGCAGATCGATACGGCGCTCGACCATATTCGGGCCACCCCGGAGTTCCAACCGGCGCGAACAGCGCTCGACATGATGACCGGAACGGACACGGATGGCACGCGGATCACGGTCGCCACCGTCCGGCTGCGCGATACCGGCGGCGAGGCAGTTGACGACGCGCAGCTGGCGATCAACAGCCTGGCGGAGACGGACGAGGGCCCGCTGAGCGTGAGCAGCGTGTCGCTCGCCGTGATTGAGGAGGAGTATCAGGAGGCCACGAGCACCGGCGTGCTGCCGCTGGTGGGGCTGGCGCTGCTCGTGGTCGCGTTGCTGACGCTGCTCTTCATGCGCACACTCTCCGACCTGCTGCTCACGCTGACGGGGCTCGTACTCGCAGTGATCTGGACCGTCGGGGCGGAGAGCTGGCTCGGTCCGGGCGCCTTGGATGAGATCGGCCCACCGAACGCGCTCACGGCAATGGTGCCGATCATCCTGATAAGCCTCGCGGTGGACTACTCGATCCAGGCGGTGTCGCACTACCGGGAGCAACGGATGGCCGGCGAGCCGGTGGCGGTAGCGGTGCTCGCAGGGCTACGGAACGTCATCATCCCTCTGGCGCTGGCCGCCGCCACCACGGCCGTAAGCTTCCTGGCGAACCTGCTCTCGCCGATCTCGGGGATCGGGGACTTCGGCGTGGTCGCGGCGCTGGGCGTCGGGTTGAGCTTGACCGTGATGCTGACGCTGATCCCAGCCGCGCGAACGATCATCGACCAGCGTCGCGAGGCCCGCGGAGCGCTTCCTCCGCCCCGTCTGATCGCAAATGCAATCCCCGGCGTCGACCGGCTAGCGGAAAGGCTGGGGACATCCATCACGCAGAGGCCAGTGGCCTACCTGGTTCTCGTAGTTGCGGTGACGGTCGGGCTCGGGTTCGCGGCCTCGGGGATCACCACGGACTTCACTATCCGCGACGTCCTGTCCAAGGACGGGAGCTTGACCCAGGACCTGAATTCGCTCGATGCGGCCGTCGGAGGCTCAACGGAGGTTGTAAGCGTCCTGGTCAGGGCGGAGGTGACGGAGACCCGCGTGCTCCAGAACCTGTTCTCCATGACGGAGGCGTTTGAGGACGACCTAAGCCGGCCACGGGCTGCGGACGGCGGGATGGAGGCTTCGCTCCCTCTGCTCGTCCTCGACTGGACCACGGACGACGGCACGCCAGGTGACAGGTACGACCCCGAGCTAGATCGGTTGTTCGCGGAGGCGACAACGGGACTGCATCTCGATCCGGTGCTGATTCAGAAGTTCCTTGATGCGCTCGCCGCCACCGATCCCGAAGCCGTGGCGCGGGTTCTGGTCGGGGACACGGGGGGCATCGACACCACGCTGCTCCAGTTCCGGGCCTTCTCAGGCAATCGTGAGCGAACCGAGGGGATGGTACAGGACATTGACGGGCTGTGGTTCGGCGACGACAAAGCGATCGCGATGACCTCGCAGGACATCATCGTACTCGCCACCTCGGACGAGATAAGGGATCGCCAGACAGAGGTGATCATCACGACGATCGCGGCAGCCCTCGGCATCCTCACGATCTTCTTCTGGATAACGCTGCGCCAGCCCGCGCTGGGGTTCATCGCGGTAGGACCGATAGTGCTCGTCGTCATCTGGGTACTGGGCACAATGGCGCTTTTGGGCATCCCTTACACAATCGTCACCTCGATCACCACGGCGCTCTCAATCGGGGTCGGCGTGGACTACACGATCCACGTGATCTATCGCTACCGGGAAGAGTTCGCCAAGCGGCGCAACCCGGAAGCGGCTGCGATCCGGACGCTCGCCAACACCGGCTCTGCTCTGCTGGGCTCGGCGCTGACGACGGCGCTCGGGTTCGCGGTGCTCACGCTGTCGCCGCTGCAGTCATTGGAGCAGTTCGGAATCACGGCGGCGATCACGATCGCGTACGCGCTGATCGTCTCCATCCTGGTGGTGCCGCCCGCCATGATTGTCTGGGCCGCCTACCAGAACATGCGGATGCGCTCGATGGTGGAGCGCATGTGGAATGAGCTTGACGTCGCCATCGAGGACACACACCGGCGCCATGAGCAGGACCAAGACTCGTCGTAGGACGGGACCCGAGGGCGGGTCGCCAGAGGTCCGCGACCTCGGTCGTGTGGCCTGCGGCGCAGATATGCGAACAACCCGAGACACCCTACAGGTAGCTGTTGAGGGAAGACCGGGATGACGACGCCGAAACAAATCAGGGTGATGCTGGCGGATGACCATCCCATCATGAGGGACGACCTGCGGAACGCCCTGCAGGATGAGGGGGACTTTGAGGTTGTCGGACTGGCGCGAGACGGGGTTGAGGCGGTGAGGATGGTACAGAGCCTTGCGCCCGAAGTCATCGTCATGGACGTGATGATGCCGCACAAGGGCGGAGTGGACGCCTGCCGGGAGATCATGCAACTGCGGACGGACACGCGGGTGCTGATGCTGACGGCCTCCACCACAGAGGATGCGGTCATCGAGGCAATCACCGCCGGAGCGACGGGCTACCTGCAGAAGGACTCGGGGCCTGAGGAGCTGGCGGAGGCGATCCGGGATGTGGCCCAGGGCCTTCTGCGCATTCCGGACAGGTCCATCAGGCGGGTCCTCGCCATGGTCCGCAGCCAGCGGGGGCTCACCGCCAACCGGGCCTTGGACGGGATGACCGCGGTAGAGGAGGAAATCCTGACGATGTTTGCCAGCGGCAGGTCATACGCCCAGATCGCCGAGCCCAGCGGGACCAAGACCGTGGACGTCAGGAACGCTGTCTACTGCATTCAGGACAAAGTGGGAGTCCATTCGAAACAGGAGCTCGTGGCCTGGGCCGGGCGGAACGGACTGCTGAATGAGGTGGCAGCGGGCGATGGCCCACCACCACCGCCGCGGGGCCAGTGACCCGCGACCAACCGCTTACAGGCCGGGCTGCTGGATTTAGCTGAGCGAGCCGACGTTGTTTGGTGGGGCGCTGAATTGAGCGAATGGATGCTCCCGTGGTGGAGAGGGCTCAAGCCACAGTCCAGCGGACGGGAGGTAGTTGTGCCTCAAAAGTAACGTTGCTCCCCCTGCTCGCCAACGGCTGGCAGACGGGTCCGTTCTGTCCCCTGGGTTACGTCCGGCGGTCAGAAGACCGGTTTTGCGAAGCACAAAATCGGTGTCTAAGGGACCTCTTGAACATCATGTACCCTGCTGCCCGGACCGCTCTCGATGATCCGCCGCACGGTCCAGGGTAGCCAGTCAGATTCGTCGTCGCCAGATGAGTCATAGAGCACGCCATCATCAGCAACAGACAGTAACTCCAGTGCCCTGCACAGAAGTTCGACGCAGGCCCTGTAGTCTTCATACCGCACCGACTGGCTCCAGTCTTGCGGGCACAGAGGACATTCCTCAGGCACGTTCAGTATGGATCGTTTCATAGAATAAGCAATTTCGCCCTTGCAATTCGTACACCGGAGGAGCACCCTCAGGACATCTCCAAGTACGAAGCTTGTAAGACGTTCTTTTGCCATCTTTCTATTCCATAACGGGCCAGAACGGGCATTGTGCGAACCGCAATTTCGCACTATAAGTGGTACTCTTAACCGAGACTTTCCTGCCCCATCCGGGCAACCCCCTGGAGGCCCCCCGACTTACCCCACCGGGGGGCCGCTCTTTGCCCATCTGCAGCCCCGGTCGGGCGTGGCGAAGGATTTCCCATGGGGGGTGGCCCCCTAAGGTCGGCTCTGGAATTTCAGGGGTCTTACATCGCTTCCTCGAAGGACGGATGTCCTGGAATTTCCGCCGACCGGCCCCTTTCAGCCCGATTTCCCGGTGATCGCCGCCCCAGCGTCCCGATGGATCGGCGTTGCGGAGGAAGCTCCACTCTCGTTTGGTCCGCCATCGAACGGTGAGACGACGGCACCGGCCGACTGCTCATCGAGCGGAGCAAGACCGGTCAGACCGGCGAGGTGGTGTTCATCACCCGCAGGGCCATGAACGCCTTGGATGAGCTCCGACATCTCCGCGGAGATGCCAGTCCGTCCGTCTTCGTGATGACGGCCAAGACGATCAACCGCCGGGTCAAGGCGGCGGCGCAGGCGGCGTGCTTGGGCGAGGGGTTGCTCCGGCCATAGCGGCCGGGTGGCGATGGCCCGGCGGTTGGACCGGGCCGACGCTCCGGATTCGGCGATCATGAGGCAGGGCGCCGGCCTCCGGTGGTTGGAATGAAGGTTTTGTAGGTCGTCCAGCCGCTTCAGATTGGGTCGTCATGGTCCTCCAGGGCCCAGGCTTCCACCAGCTCGAACAGTGCCGGCGAGCTCCTGGCTATGAGCGTCATCACCTTCTGGAGGCAGGCCCGCTTCACCTGGCAGGGCAGGCAGGCGCAGCCCTTGGCATGGGGAGGGCCATCGAGGCTGGCGACCACCTCGAAAAACGCCTTCTCCTTGCCGGCGGCATATCCCTCGTCGTAGCAGGCGCAGGGCTCGGGGCAATCGCAGATGGGACGTTCTGTGGCGGTCACTTAGACCTCCTGAAACTTCTCTTTCAGGACGCCCAGAAACTATCGTGGCATGCACGATACTCATATTAATCGCGCATAACAAGATCAACGTAAGAGACTGGTTCCTTCGGCAGAAATCCGCACTCCATCTGAAGGCGGGCCGCTGCCTTCTAGTGAGGGCGGTTCCCAAGCCCTGGTGTTCGAGCAGCCCAGAGGTTCCCCCACCCTCGGCTAGGCGCAGCAGGCGGAGTTGAGGGCGGGGGTGCAAGATTTGCCGGCGGCAGCCGGCATCGGTCTGGTCAGCTGGAACTGGATAGGGCTGCATCAGTTCGTCCGGGAGCGCTTCGGCGTCAGCCTGAGCCGCAGCGGTTGCCTGAACTATCTATACCGGCTGGGGTTCGTCCTGGAGGGTCCCAAGAAGCGTCTGCTCAAGGCTGACAGGAGGAAGCGGGAGTGCTTCGCGGTGGAGTGCGCCGCCCTGACAGCGGAGGCTCGGCTCTCAGGGAACAAGATATTCTTCGCCGATGAGGCCTCCTTCCGGGCGGATGCTGAGCTTCGGGCAAGATAGGTGCTGAGAAAAGAGTCGGCGTTGGTGGACTCCAGCAGTCGGCGTTGGGGAAAGAAGGCCAGCAACTATTCGGCGGTGTGCCTGGAGACCGGCGAGGTGGAATGGATGGAACTGGAGGGGAACAGCAACGGAGAAAGCTCCGTGGCTTTCTTGGAACGGTTGCGTGAGAGGCACGGCGGGCGGCCGGGCGTGATCTGGGACAACGCGCCGGCGCCCCCTCGGAGGTTCAGGGGGGGGTCCGGTGATGCGGTCATACTTGGAGACCCCTGGCCTGAACCTGAGGCTGGTGAATCTGTCTGGCTACAGCCCGGACTTCAACGCTGATGAGGCGGTCTGGGGCTGGGAAAGGCAAGAGGCCACTGGGAACCAGTGCCTGGGAACCAAAGCCTTGGTGCAGCAGAGACTCACCCACTTCCTCGCCGGGCTGGCCAGCCGGAAAGACGAGGTGAAACGCCGCTGCCGGACGGTCCTGCAATCCAAGGCCGAAGCACGCCTGCGAGACTTTCAGCCGGATTCCGGGCACTCGGCAAATGCACATCCCACCTTGGCTTTAGTTTAGTCGGCGGGTTTCTTCATGAGACAGCCGCCCGAGGATGTCAGTTAGCTAACCCGTTTTCTTGACCGAGAGCTGTCACTGCCCCCAGGGTTTTAGTCCGTGCTTGCGGGTCAGGGATTCCAGGTCCAGTGTCTGACTGCCGGATTGCGGCGCCGGGTTGGTTTTCCCAATCTGGTCCCAGGCTACGTCCACTTCCACGCTGGCAACGTCTTCAAGCTCCGACAGGCTTTCCTTCACTGATGTTACAAGGCGTGTCATGCCAAAAATGCAGCAGGGCAGGACCTTCACCGAGACCGCGCCCTCGCCCTCCACCTTTACATTGTGGACCAAACCCAACTGGCCGACGCCGAATCTGGCGTCACAGCAACCAACGCTTTGTAGCGCCTCCCTCACTCTATCTTCCAGCGGTTCGTCCGGTTGTTCTACTGGAAAGCTCATTCCTCTCCTGTGCTGCCCGGCGACGGTGGCCCCTTTGTTAGCTGGAAGACCAAGCTGTTGCGAGGCCGTTGGCCCGGCGCTGGGCGAACTCGTCATGGGCGATTTCAGCCTTCTTGGCTTCGATGTCTATGCCGTGCAGCTTGGCGAGATTCTCGCCCAGAATCTTCCGCTTGATCTCCGGAGTGAGTTGGGGATAGCCGTATCCGTCGGTCAGGTCCTGGGGCATCTGGAACTCCGAGAAAGCCTTGAGCGCCCATTGCGGGTGCCACAAAGGGACCTCCGAGCCGGATATGATTCTGTCCGGGCCGCCCCAGAACAACAGCTTGCCCAAGACTTCGGCGAACCACCGGGGGGCCTTGCCGATGAAGTTCAGCGTTGCCGCCAGCGACACATATATATTCGGAAACCGGACTATTTGCCAGCATATCTCTTCGATGAACGGCAGGCCGGGATGGAAGATGATGAAGTTGAGGTCCGGGAAGTTCGCCGCGGCCTGGTCGATGTCGTACACCTGTGTGCCCTCGAGGGGCTGCGGCCCCAGAGGCACTCCCTTGTGCACGGCTATCAGGTTGATGCCCAGTTCCCTTGCCTTCTCGTACACCGGGAAGGCTACCCTCGGGTCATCCATCCTCCAGGGAAACGGCTCACCGAAGTCATAGCGGATGTTGTAGAACTTGAACGCCTTGACTCCATGCTCCTTAACCTGAAGCTCCATCAAGTCCAGAGCCTTATTTCCTTCCAAGGGATTCACTGTACCCCAAGTAACCACCCTGGAGGGATATTGCTTCGCCATGGCGGCACAACGCTGCCAGTCTGAAAGCCCGTCGTAGAAGAAATCAGTCAAAGGCAGCGGCTGCGCCACCAAGATGTCCGTGTCAGTCTCGGTGAACACCAGGTTGGCGATGGTCTCGATGTCCCAATCCCGGAGGAATTCGTCCTGGGTCAATACCCTCTCGCCTTCAGGAGTGAGAGCCGCGTGAAAACCGTAGAGGTGGTTATTGAAAAGCGAACCTCCCGGAGCTCTGACATTGGCGCTGTTCATGTTATAGAGATGAGTAACTGCGTCGAATACGAAAGCATCACCAATCATCGCACTATCTCTCTTTCCCGTGAATTCGGTTTCGTCGGTTACGGTGTTTCATAAGCAGACGCAGCCCCTGCCCTGGGGGCCGTCACACGTTACCTATTTATCCCTGAATTCTATTTATCCCTGAATTATTGACGGGAGTGAGAATCCCAACAATGAGGGGTAATTTGTATCTAATACATCTGCCAAAAGGCTTTTTTGAAGGGATTTACATATCAGAGATCAGTATATCACTTCCTATTCGACAACAAACCTTAGCCCGAATCCACCGAGGGACGGCCGTGGTGTTGGAACAAGGGGTGAGGGATTTACAGGGGAGATGGCCTGGGCTCCATTGGGGTAGAGGGAGATCGGCGAACGGTCTTCAGCCCCTATGGCCGTCTGCGGGAGCTGCGATGGGTAGGAGGCGAGAGAATACGCAGGAGGGTACTCCCGCGGGCCGGGCTGGCGCGAGTTGGCGGGGACGTTGGGTCAGTTGCAGGCTGGCCGTCAGGCCGGGAGTGGAATGGCTCGCAGCCGGGCCAGGGCGCGGCTGAACTGGGTTTCCCAAGGCCAGCCCTGTGGCAGATGCAGGGTAAGGCGGCCCGCCGAGCGGGTGAGCCGTCCCGCCAGAGCGAAGAACCGCCGCCGGAGGGTCTTGGTGGTAACCACCTGCTCACCCAGACCGATCCGCGCTGTCCAGCGAGCGAGGTTGTGGGCCAGCACCTGGACGGCAAGCCACGCAGCATTGCCGGCCAAGCGCCCCGAGGGGAGATGGTTCAGGCCGACGCCGTACTTGAGGTCTCGGATGGCATTCTCGACCTCGGCGTGGCGGCGATGGTCGGCCTCCAGTTCCAGGGTCTCCCCGTCCCGGTCGGTGATGAAGTCGTGGTAGCTGTAGCTGGCGAAGAGGGCCAGTTGAGAACCGGGCGTAGGCTTCACCCGCCGGACAATGAGCCGCACCGGCGCGGCGTCCTGCTTGGTCTGGAAGGGGGTGTAGGTCGTCTCGGCGACATCGGCTGCACCGTCCATACAGTAGGGGATGGCGTCCAGGCATCTTCAGGTATGGCCTCGATGAGATTCCGCAGGCTTTTGTGTTGGCGGATGGTGATGGAGAAGCGCAGGTCCATCTTGTGGCAGATGGATACCACGCTATGAGTGTAGAAGCCGCTGTCGGCCCGCACTGTGAGTTGCCCCTGGGCCCCGGCGTACCGTACCCGCCCCACCGTCTCCCGCAGGAAGTGGGCGGCACCTCGGGCGGTGTTGGCGCGGCTCTCGCGCAGCCGGGACATCAGCACGTCGCCGGTGCCGGCGGCGATAGCCAGCAGCGGGTGATAGCCACGGGCGCCGGTACAGCCGTGGTGTCGCGCTCCCTCCTGGGCCAGTCCATAGGTTTCGCAGATGGTGGAGTCGAGGTCGATGGTGAACGGCCCGTCGCCGGGTCCCGCCCCAGCGGTCCAGGCCCGTGCCAGCAGCTCCCGGCTCACCCGATCCAGCTGGCGCACATGGCCCCATCGGAAGCTGCGCAGGAAGGTGCCCAGGGTGGATGGAGCCTTGACCACGCAGCCGAGAATACCGGCCGTTCCACCGGCACGCGGCGCATCGGCGTCGTCGATGCAGTCGCCGCCAGCCAGCGCGGAGGCGACCATGATCATTATCTTGTCGCCGGTATTGGCCCGCCCCGCCCCGCCGCGCTACCGAGATCGAGGTGATGGTCAATGAGTTCCCCCAGGCCGAGGTGCAAGGCCAAGGTGGCCGGAAGGAGCAGTCCCGCGTTGGCCACCAAGCGGTGGCCGTCGAAGGCGATTTGGATGCGGTCGAGGTGGTTGCGTGACAGCATCAATCGAGTGCTCCTTTTCTGGGACTGTTTTGCTGTTACAAAACCATTATCCCAGATTCAGAGGAGCACCTTCTTGTTTCTTCAGAGGCCTCTCACACGCACCCCTTCGGTGGATTCGGGCTAAAAACACCCTCATCATGGAGGTCGCCCTATGAGTCGTTTAAATCGAATTAACAGACAAACAGGCCCCCGGGCACTTGAGTGTCAGCTAATCGCAGGCAGCCGGCGGACCCACTGCACAAGGAGAAGTCCATGACCACGATGGGGAACGATGGCCCAGAAGAAGTCAACCTCAACGAAATGCTGGCCCGGGGCGGAAGGGAGGCGGCCGTGGCATTCCACCTGCTCAGTATCGAATACCACGCCAGCATCATCGAGACAAGCGGCGACGCGGAGGACCTGGAAATGCTGAGCGACATGCTGGTCCAGCACCTGATGGGCGTTCGTGCGCTGCTCGCAGAGGCGGCAGGGAACCTTGACGTCGTCTCCCCCAAGCTCATTGTCCCCGGCAGGCCGTGACCCAGACAAGCCAGGACAGCCGAGGAATGCGGTGAGTAACAACAGCCGGGTCTGGAACGAGCTCGCGGCCCTCAGCTCGTGCTGACGATCTAACAGGCCAAATCCAAAGGCAGTAGCACTGTCATTAGAATGACTTTAGCCCGAATCCACCGATAGAGGACGTCAGGTTAGCGACCTGAAGTGGTCAAAGGGTGCTCCTCTGAATCTGGGATAATGGTTTTCGAGAAAGGAAACCGACCCCAGAAAAGGAGCACCCAATTGATGCTACCACGCAACCATCCCGACCGTATTCGCATCGTCTTTGACGACCACCGTCTGGTGGCCAATGCCGGCCTGCTCCTGCCGGCCACTCTCGCCCAACACCTGGGCCTGGGGGAACTCGTAGACCATCACCTCAATCTCGGCAGCGCGCCGGGCCGGGCCAACGCCGGCGACAAGATGATGACCCTGGTCGCCTCTGCCCTGGCTGGCGGCGATTGCATCGACGACGCCGATGCGCTGCGCGCCGGTGGGACGGCCGGTGTTCTCGACTGTAGGGTCAAGGCGCCATCCACCCTGGGCACCTTCCTGCGCAGCTTCCGCTGGGGCCATGTCCGTCAGCTGGACCGGGTGATCCGGGAACTGCTGGCCCGGGCCTGGGCCGCCGGGGCGGGACCCGGCGACGCGCCGTTCACCATCGATCTGGACTCCACCATCTGCGAGACCTACGGACTGGCCAAGGAGGGGGCGCGACACCACGGCTATACCGGCAAGCGGGGCTATCACCCGCTGTTGGCCGTGGCCGCCGGCACCGGCGACGTGTTGATGTCCCGGCTGCGCGAGGGCCGGGCCAACACTGTTCGGGGCGCCGCCCACTTCCTGCGCGAGACGGTGGGACGGGTGCGCTACGCCGGCGCCAGGGGCCGACTCACGGTGCGGGCCGACAGCGGCTTCTATGCCCACGCCATCGTCGCCGTCTGCCGCAAGATGGATGTCCGCTACTCCATCACCATCCGCCAGCACAAAAGCCTGCGCAATCTCATCGAGGCCATACCCGAGACGGATTGGACGCCCATCCCATACTGGATGGACGGCGCCGCCGATGTGGCCGAGACCACCTACACTCCCTTTGAGAGTGAGGCCGGCGCCGCGCCGGTGCGGCTCATCGTCCGGCGTGTGAAGCCCACGCCCGGTTCCCAACTGGCCCTCTTCGCCACCTACAGCTATCACGGATTCATCACCGACCGGGACGGGGAGACCCTGGAGCTGGAGGCCGACCACCGCCGCCACGCCGAGATCGAGAACGCCATCCGGGACCTCAAGTACGGCGTCGGGCTGAACCACCTGCCGTCCGGCCGATTCGCCGCCAACGGCGCTTGGCTGGCGGTACAGGTGATGGCCCACAACCTGGCCCGCTGGACGGCCCGCATCGGCTTGCGCGAGCAGATCGTGACCACCAAGACCCTCCGGCGTCGGTTCTTCGCCCTGGCGGGACGGACCACCCGCTCGGCGCGCCGCCTCACTTTGCATCTTCCCAAGCATTGGCCCTGGGAAACCCAGTTCAGCAGCGCCCTGGCCCGGCTGCGAGCCATTCCACTCCCCGCCTGACGGCGCTGTCCGCAACCGCCCCAACACCTCCAAACTCGCGTCCGCCCCGCCCGCGAGTGCATCCTGCTGCGTCCGATCTCACTATCACGCGATTCCCAGCCTCCATAGACCGCTCTCCAGGTCCGGTGCGGCTACTGAAAACCCTCGCGGGGTCACATCGGTCCAATGAAGCCCAGGCTTTCTCCCTTGCAGGCTCCCTCATCCCAATTTGCCCAGCATTCACGCCTCCCATCGGTGGATTCGGGCTAAGTGGCGGCGACGGCGCGTCGGTAACCGAGGTGCAGACTCCCTTCGGCGGCGGCAAGACCCACGCCCTGCTCACCTTCTACCACCTGATGAACAGCCCGGCGCTGGCCATGTCCGTTCCTGCCGTGCAACAGGCCCTGGGCGACGCGAGCATTCCTGCTGACGCGCGGGTGCTGGTCTTCGACGGTCAGGAGCACGGAACGGAGCCGGCGCTGAAGGAGAACGGCATCTCTGTATCCACTATGTGGGGAGAGCTAACCAGCCAGATTGACGCCGGTCTGTATAACCGTCTGATCAGGGAATGCGACGGAAAAGGGGAAGCGCCGGGCAACGCTGTCTTCGCCCAAGTACTGGAGGCGGCTGCGCCCTGCCTGATTCTTATCGACGAAGTGGTCAGTTATCTGGTAAAGCTTAATTTCTCCAATAGCCGACGCACTCAAAACCTCTACCGGCAGACGGTTCAGTTCCTGCAGGAGGCGCTGCAACTGGCCGGGAGCATTCCAGGGGTGTGCGTGCTCATCTCACTACCCAAGAGCCGGACGGAGTTTGGCGGAATAGACCCCCGGGAGCTACAGGGCGAACTGCGGATCATGGATGAGCTTCAGCCCAGGGCCGATAGGGTGGTGTCCAAGAGAACACCTGTCAACGACGACGAGGTCTACCTGCTGATGAGCCGGCGTTTGTTCAAGCGGGCTGATGCTAACGCCGCGCAGGCGGTAGCCCAGGCCTACCGGGACGTTTACGAAAGGACCCCTGGCCAATACGACGCCACCGTCCGCAGCCCCGACTACTTCAATCAGCAGGTCGCCGCCTATCCGTTCCACCCCGAGCTGATCGACGTCCTGTACAAGAAGTGGTCCACGGCGTCGGATTTCCCCCGAACCCGCGCGGTGCTGCAACTGCTGGCCAACATCGTGGCCGACCAGTGGACCAACCGCCGGGAATCCTACACCATCCAGTCGAGCCACATAGACCTGGGGCGGGAGCGCATCCGTACCCGCATCGTCAGTGCCGCCGGATCCGGTGGGGGCTATGAAGGGGTGGTTGCCTCGGACATTATCGGCGGCGACGCCCACGCCGACCACCAGGACCAGCGACGGGGAGGGGAGTACGCCCGGCACCGCATTTCGCGGGGCGTCGCCACCACCCTGCTGACCCATTCCTTCGGTGGACTGATGCAGCCCGGCGCAGCGGCCCAAGAGCTGCGTCTGGGCACCGTCGCCCCCAACGTCGGCCTTGAATACGTCAGCGAGGTGCTGGGGAGCTTGGAGCAGTCCCTATGGTACGTTCACCGGGAAGGGGATTTGCTGAAATTCCAGACTCGCCCCAACCTCTACCGGGTCATCGCCCAGACCGCCGAGACCCGGTCGCAGCAGCAGGTGGGTGACCGTCTGAGGCAGGAACTGGAAAAGGCCTGTGGCAACGAGCCCGGCTTCCGAATTGTCGCATGGGCTGGCGCCGACGGGACTATCGCCGACAGCCCCGATCCTACCATAGCCCTGCTGGACCCGGCGCGTTACTTGACCGCGGGCGACGTGAATGGTGTATCCGATGGCAGTGAGACCATCAAGAAGGTGTGGGACCGGGTGGGCGGCGGCCTTCGCACTTACCGTAACTCCCTGGTGCTGGTCGCCCCCGACACCGAGCTTTGGAAGAGCGCCGAAGAAGCCGTCCGCGAGGTGATGGCCTACGAAGCCGTTATGGACGGCTCCACGGCGGGCCAGCTCAGCGAGGCCGACAAAAGGGAACTGAGCAGCCGCCGTGACGACAAGCGGAACAGCCTCACCACCAGTATTGTCACCGCCTACCGCTGGGTCTTCTACCCAGGAGACCAGACCCTGGAAACAGGGTCCCTGCCCGTGCCGGCCACCTCCAGAGAGAAGATTGCCGGCCGGGTCATTCGCCGACTGTCCGACCAAGACTATGGAACGCCGAAGATACTGCGTCGCATGAGCGCAGTGTACTTCAACTCCAGGTTTAGTCCTCGCCTCTGGCGGGACGAGTCGAACGCCTTGGACTTATCCGAGGCAGCCCGCCGGTTCCCTCAGTGGACGTTCCTGCCCATCCTTCCTGACCGCGAAGAGACTCTCCGGAACTGCATCCGCGAGGGGGTGAGCCAAAACTTGTGGGCCGTAGTTGTCGGCGACAACGCAACCTCGACCTATCAGCAGCTCAAAGACACGCCCGAGGCCCTGGATCAAATGGTGTCCCTGTTCGACGGCTCGGCGTCGCTCGTGAAGGGAGACCTGCTTCAGCTCATACGGGAGGAACTGCGTCCAGCGGCTGGGCCGGAGACGCCGAATGTTCCCCACGAGCATGGGGTTGCGCCAGATAATTCCATCTATGAGGAGCAGCCCACTCCGCCGGAACCTCCGCCGGTGATTCCGCCTCCGGCCAAACGCCTGACCAGGGTACGCCTGAACGTCAACAATCTCGACGTGTCCAAGACCAGTAACCTCCAGCCCTACCTGTTCAAGTTGCTCCAGGAACAGGATGCCGGAGCCCGAGTCAACGTGACCATCGAAGTATCCAGCACGTCCGGTATCTCCCAAGACATCCTGAATCAGCGGATTGTCGAGGGTTTCGATCAACTCGGAATAGAGGTGAAGTGGGAAGAGGGATAGGTTATATCTTCCTGTGCTGGAAAATGCTGCACGCTGAGGGGAAACCGGGCGTCATGGCCGACAAGACCAGCAGCTGACTGGGCCTTATGCGTTTGGTTTGCTGCCAAATCCCCCATGCCACGCTGGACGCCGCCGCGTCGTCGCCCTTGATAAAAAAGGGGGCAGCAGGCAGATTAACTTTGAACCGAACCAAGATATCGGAACACTCGCCATAGACGTTGGACCTGCCTTGCCCCCAATGTGGCGAGCAGAACGGCAGGGCGCACATCGTGGCGGTCTGCTGCCTCGCGCCCTACCTTGTGAGGCGATTGCTCGGCCTCAGATTGTCAGGCCTCAAGGATGTAGTGGGTTGCCGGAGAAAGGACAGTCGTTGTAGAGTATCGTGGCGGGTTGATAGTTGAAAATGGCCAAGGCCGTCGCTGGTTGGTTCAAATCGGCTTATGGACGATAACAATCATGAAATTAATGCTTCTGCACCTGAGTGATATCCACATTACTAGCGAAGACAATAGCATAACGCAGAAATATCCCTACATCGTTGATGCTGTCAAAAATCTTGACTATGAACTTGACATGTGTGTAGTCATGGTTACAGGCGACATCGCTTATTCTGGCCAAGAATACCAGTATTAAATTGCAATGGACGTCTTGGAGAACATTAAAGAAGGTCTGTCAAACAATTTTGCAAGAGTCTCAAATGATCCAGTGCCCGTCCACATAGTTGTGGTTCCCGGTAATCACGACTGTGATTTTCAAATATCCGGAGAGCTAAGAGAGCTCATACTACCAACCGTGCTTGCGGATCATACAAAAGCAAGTTCTTCAGAAATTGTGGAATTATGTACAGCTGTTCAACTATGCTTTTTCCAATTTCGAGAGGCCGTTGAGTCCGCGCCGGCCGAAGCAGCCAGTTTGAATTTTGACCACAAGCTGGCCTATCGATACAAGTTTGAGTTTGGAGCTCATAGTATCCTGTTTCTTTGTTACAACACGGCTTGGTTATCCCAACTGAACGAAAGCCAAGGACGCTTATACTTCCCGGCCGACGCGGTCGTTGCTGACCAGGGCGAATGTGAGTTAGTTGTGGCAGCTTTCCATCATCCATACAATTGGATTGAATCAAATTCAGCCCGCTTATTCCGTGAGCGAGTAGAATCTGTTGCAGATATCATTCTCACAGGCCATGAGCATGTTTCTTCGCGGAGGACTCAAGAGGGCGATCGGCATCAGAACAATACTTATGTGGAGGGAGGTGTATTGCAGGACACTAAGGCATCTGATCTTAGTGAATTCAACGTGTTCATATTTGACACCGAACTCCAACGGCATAAGTTCGCGAGTTTTGGTTGGGAGGGGCAAGAATACTCCTTGACCGATAGATCCATGCTAGGAGATGAAGCTGGAGGATTAGGCTGGAAAGAATATCAGGAGAATCAAGCACGACCGTCGAGGCGGTTTCGGATGTCGGAGGGAATGAGGCACATCTTAGAAGACCCCGGAATCAGTCTTGTACATCAAAAGAAAGGAAATCTTGAGCTCAGAGACATCTTTTTGTACCCGGAGCTGCTTCAAATGCGGACTCGAGAGGATATGTTTGGTCGACGAATTGCTGGAAACGCAATCATAGACCTATTGGATTCTCAATCGCTGATTATGATTACAGGCGATACAGAGTCCGGCAAAACATGCATGGCTAAGACATTATTCTGTGATCTAATGGATGTTGGTCTCACTCCCATTTTCATAGATGGGTCTCGCAGGATACCGACTGGGGATAGTATTTATGGACATATCGAAAGGTTATTTGAAGAGCAATTCAATTCTCTACAATTGGATGCCTATCGGCAGCTAAATAAATCCTCAAAAGCGATTATTGTGAATGATTTTGATAAACTGGACCAAACGCCTCTTCAAAGGGAGAATTTGCTAGACCGATTGGCTTCGTATGCCAGTAGCGTTATTATATTCGCCAATGATATGGCCTCAGATGTAAATGACCTGACAAACCCTGGAAGTTTTCAAAACCCGTTCGGAGAAGTTCAACATTACAGGATTCAGCCTTTAGGATTTGTGAGTCGGAATAAACTGGTGGAGCGTTGGATGTTGCTCGGAGAGGGAAGCGATTCCAATGACTTGACATTTGTTCAAAACTTGAATCGACGAAACGAAATTATTAATACTATAGTTGGAAGGAATTACGTTCCATCGTATCCGGTTTATGTGCTGGCTGTCCTCCAGGCACTTGATACGGCTACGCCTATCGATATCAACGCCAGCACTCACGGATACTTTTATGAGTTGTTCATTAGAACTTCACTTGCACGCGGAAGGTCCAATATAGATTTCGACATTATTGCGTCCTACCTGGCTTGTGTAGCTCGCCAGTTTCAATTGCAGGGTGTCAAAATTGTAGAGGAGTCGGCGTTTCGTCGCATCCATGATGACTTTCAGGAGCAATATGACATCAGAAGGCCTTATGAATCCATCAAACAGCAACTGATAAATCAAAATATCTTGGTTTCTATCAATGATGGGATAGCATTCAGATACAGTTACCTATACAACTATTTCGTTGCAAGTTACCTTAAGGACCATATATATGAGAGTTATGTACAAGAGACCATCGCAAGAATGAGCCAGGAAGTGCACATTGAAACCAACGCCAATATTTTACTGTTCCTCGCCCATTTGTCCAAAGACCCCACTGTAATAGGCGAACTCCTGCAAGCCGCTAAGGCTAGATTTTCCCAACATAGCCCTATGACTTTGGACGCTGATGTTAAGTTTTTGGAGGGCTTGGGTATAAGCTTACCCGATGTGGTTTATGAGGACCGGGATACAAGGGTGAATCGGGAGGCGGTGTTGGCTAAATTTGACCAAGCTAGTCCGCCAGACGACGGAGGCATCGATATTGCTTCTAACGAATGTGAGACACAGGTTGACGTAGATAATCCTGTGATACAATTGCAATCTGCGATTCGGCACTTGGATATTCTTGGGCAGATTCTCAAAAACTTCCCTGGCTCTCTCGAGGGATATGTGAAATTGGAGATTGCCAGAGAATGCTACCAATTGGGTCTTAGATCGTTGTCAGTGATATTTGAGATTATAGAATCGGAACAGACGGAAATTCTCAAGCAAATTGCAGATATTATAAAAGATCACAATCCTCTTTTTACTGCTTTGGAGACTGAGAACAGAGCCCGTGAAACATTGATGGGAATGACACACGTGGTAAGCTACGGTATGATTTGGCGTGTTTCAAGAGCCGTTGGGTCTCGTGATCTTTTTAACACCTTCGAAAGACTGATGAAAGAATCTGACAGTGCGGCATACAAACTCATCAACAGCGCACTAGAGATAGACAACAGGCAAAAATGTCCAGAACTTGCAATTCGGCGAGCTGTTAGAGAATTCAAAGATGACCTTTTGCCTTTGTCAGTACTGCGACACTTGGTGGTATCCCATTTTCAACTCTTCCCTGTGGAATACACAACAAAAAAGAGCATATGCGACATTATGGGTATATCTTATTCTAGGTTGTACCGATCGACGCCAGTACCCGAAATGCTTCCTGCTGCTAGAACCGGAATGCAACCTGATTAATTGTCAAGGCTGCAAGTTACTGAGGATGTAGAATGCGGAGGTAAATTGGACCCGTGGGGGGATTGATTAGCTGACTGCGATAATATGTCTTTGCCATCTCGGCTTTGGTCTGTCCCAATTGTTGACTGGTGAGCGACGACAATTAGTCCGGCCGAGCCTCGCAGATTATTCTTTCCAGTTCACCTTCCGTTACTGACTCCTCTGTCCCCAACAGGCTGAGAAAAATGGCCGTGCCAGACACTTTGGTTTACCGCGTGGCGGCGGGAGAACCCGCAACCGCACACGGCACTCTGGGGCGTGACTAATTTACACCCTCTTGATTCGCCATCCGTCTAATCCCAGCCGTCCTTGAAGGCATTCGTCGGCAGCGCCTCCACTTCCTCAACCTTAATGACCCGGCGGACCGGCGATTCTGACGCTCCCTGGCCCTGGGCAATTTGGGCCAGGGACATGCCCAGCTCCTTGCTCATCCGGTGTATGGGATGGTCAACTACAATTAGTCTTGCCAGCTTGTTGCCTCTCCAGAGAATGTTACCGAAAGTCTAGCCCCTATTTCCCACCCTAACCAAGACTAATTCCACCTCCTCGCTCCGTTCCGATGCAGGCTCATCGGAAGCAGTGTAGACCAGCCTCTTGGTCATGACGCCGCGCCAGTCCTTCACCCTGCGCTGCAGGGTCCGCAGCTGGGCGTCGCTGAACCGCCCTCGATGGGCTGCCCGAAGCCTTGCCAGCAGTTCTTTGGCGTTGGTGGCGGGGTTTTTCTGCAACCAAAGCAGCACGTCGCACCAAACGCCTTCGAAGGGGTCCTTCCGGGTACGCCAGTCCCGGGGCGGGCAAACTCGCGCCTTGTGAGTGGGTCGTGCTTCCCCCTGTTGCCACAGGCTGGACAGGCGAGCCAGAAACCGGTCCGTCGGGGGCTATGTGTGCCCTCCCTGGATGCCCAGGCGACATTTGGGAGCATTCGGCATCTCGTGAGATACGGAAGAGGAACATCGCCAAGAGAAGAGCATCCACCGGGTCCGGGGACGGCTGGCTCGAGAGGAAGGTGGCTTGGCTATGTGCGGCTATTGAGGGTATGCGCCGTGTACCTTGAGGAACGCCTTTTCGGGCCAGCATGTGCGAGGCGTTCGGCAATCCGATGCCCCGCTGTGGCCATGACGCCGGTTCATCGCCGCATCATCAGTTGACAGCTGAATTCAGAGGTCACCTCAACTGGATGAGCAAGGACCCGGCAGGGTGTCCGAAGTGTTCTACCACCCGCCGGGCGCGCCCGGCGATCAGGATCCCTGTCCCATGGCAGGAGGCGAAAATGCCCGTGTCCCCGATGGGCCGGGACACGTTCAGTTCCCCGGCTGCCCTGGAATAGTAGGGCAGTTTCCTGCCCCGTATTTCCAGAATTCTCTCGAAGTCCCCGGGGTGGCTGTCGCGCATCATCAGGCAGACCCCCACCAGCAGGCCGGACCAGGACGTGACATCCCTTGTTTCAGAATCCAGGGTGAAGGAGGCCGGTGTTGAGCGGAGGCCCCTGCCGGGGCCGGATCCTGCGGCGTCCTCGGTGCCCGGTGCCAGCAGCGCGGCGCGGTTCTCCGCCAGCACCCGGCGGACCAGCCGGTTGTCGGGACGGTGGCCGGCCCTCTGTTCTGCAGCGGTGGCGACCAGTTCGATCAGACCCTCGTCAAGACCGCCGACCACCTGTCGCCAGCCTTGGATTACGGCCCGCCGGTCCACCGCATTCTGGTTACTGTCCCGCAGCTCCCTTTCCGCCGACCTGGCGGCCTGCCCGTTGCACACCCTGTCCCTGGTCAGGTACCGGTTGATGTTCGCCGCCGCGGCCTCCGGGTCTCCCCTGAGGTTGATTTCACAGAAGCGACTTTCCATCCGGCCGCCGCCGGGCGACCACAGGAATAGCAGCCAGCGCAGTCCGTTGGTCAGCGCCGCCAGGGATACCTCCTCCCTGGCGCAGAGGGCCAGCAGTTGCCGCTCCATCCGGGGACTCTCGATGTTATCGGTCGGCGTTCTCACGTCAATGAACACCCTGGGCGAGACTGCTCCTTTGGGCTGGCCTGGCGGCATCAGGGCGAAGTCGATGCTTCTGTTACCGGTGATGTATCCCGGCATCACCTGCAAGAGATCGAAGACGTCCCACCCGGCGGCGGCCAGCAGTCTCAGCACAACGGCCTGCGCGATGGCCGCCTTGGTCCGCCCCTCCAGTGAGGGCATGTCTCTTATCCCGGAAACCGCCTGGGAAATGGACTCCCTGTAATCGGCTCTCAGCATCTGATGGATTCTCTTGTCTGATCGAAGGGTTGGGCAACGGGAGCGCGGTTTTTAATTTCCGTTATTGAGGGTTGTATGAGTGCGTAGCGGAAACTTCCCGAGCTTAATATAGGCTTGCCGGCGTTCTGCTGCATAGGCACAGCAACGGAGTGGGTATCGGACGGAGTCCGATTATCGGCCTTGCCAGTTCGGCGTTCACCGCGGGCGTGGCAGTGGCAGTCCCCATGGTGCCTCCCTCTCCCTCGAGGGAGAATGAAAAGGCCCTGTTGCCATGCGGGGGTTCCTTGACACCGCGAAAATGGGGGGCGTAGGCTACCGATGAGGCTCGTAGCTCAGTGGTAGAGCAGCCGGCTCATAACCGGCTGGTGGCTGGTTCGATCCCAGCCGGGCCCACCATGACGTACCGAATTCATAACACCCCCGTTTAGGGCGATCTCCACGGCGTCCGCACCCCCTGCCGGAGAGTCGTCCGGCGTCGGTATCGAGTAGACGATAGCGGCCCTGCCGGGCTTGACCACGATCTCCTTGACGAAGGACCTCACGAAAGCCTTGGTCTCGGTCAGTTCGCTGGTCTTGAGGAAATCGCTCATATCGGCGGCGAAGGCGGCGATGGTGTCGGCGCTGTCCAGGAACTGACGCCGGTCCGACAGAAGCGCCCGCGCCTCCTCGGCGGCGATCTCCAGCTTCTCCTTGCGCTCCCGGTGCTCCCTGATGCGCTCCGAGGCGTCGGCCATTTCGATGTCGGTGGTCTCGATGACCTGCCAGATGCGGCCCAGCCGCTTCTTCACGTCCTCCAGCTCTTCTTCGATGGTCTCCAGCCGCTCCCGCTGCTCGCGGGCCACCCCGTCCATCTCCTCGTCCAGCAGCTTCACCAGATCGCGGATGTTGGACTCGGTGAGCACGTTCTCCCTGATCTCGCTGACGATGAGCTTCTCGAAACTCTTGGCGTTGAGCCTGGGGGTCTCGCAGGTTCCCTTGCCCCGCTTCAAAAGGGAGTGGCAGATGTAGTAGGTGTACCTGCCGCTCTTGGCCTCGGCGGCGGTCATGGCCTTGCCGCAGGTCTCGCACTTGACCAGGCCGCTGAGCAGGTAGGGGCTGGAAGCCCGGCGGGGGTTCATCTTCTTCGGGGCGCGGGACGCCAGCAACTTCCTGGCTTTCTGGAAATCCCGCTTGGATACAATGGCGGGATGCGCGTCCTCGACGCGCACCGGCGGCGCGCCGTCCTTGGCTTTTGCTCCCCAGACCAAAGTGCCGGTGTAGGCTTCGTTGTCCAGCATGGTGTGGATGGTGGTCTTGAGCCACTTCTTGCCGTTGGTGGTGGGGATGCCCTCTGAGTTGAGGGTCTTGGTCACGTCGAGGATGCTCTTGCCCTGGAGCACCATGTCGAAGATGCGCCGGACCACGGCGTCGGCGGGCGGGTTGAGCTCCAGCTTGGGGCGCTTCTTGATTCCGTCCTGAACGTAGACCCGCTTGTAGCCGTAGGGGGCGTAGGTGGTCATCCAGAAGCCGCGAGTGGCGGCCTCGCGCATCCCCCGGAGAACCTCTTGCGCAAGATTCTCGCTATAGAACTCGTCCACGCTCTCGATGATGGCCTCAAGGAGCTTGCCGGTGGGGGTGTCGTCGGCCTGCTCGGTGATGGAGACGACCCGGACGCCCCTGCGCCGCAGCATGGACTTGAAGGCCACGGCGTGCTCGCGCTTTCTGGTGAAGCGGGAGAATTTCCAGACCAGGATTTCCTTGAAAGGGGCCTCGGGCTTGCTGGCCTCGTCCAGCATCCGGCTGAACTGGGGCCGGTCGGCGATGCGGCCGCTCTCGGCCTCGTCCACGTACTCGCGGGCTACCAGGTAGCCGTTCCGCTGGGCGTAGTCGCGCAGCGCCCGAAGCTGGGCGGCCACGGACAGGTCCACGTCCTGTCGGTCGCTGGAGACCCGGGCGTAGAGGGCTGCCGGTATCAGGTCGTGTAGTTCAGTCATTAGATTCGCCTCCTTCGTCCTCTGGCTTCGTGGCTTGGCGGGAGCGCAGCCGTTCCAATCGCTCCTGGCGGCGCAGCTCCCTTTCTTCCATGTACAGGCGGAGGGCTTCCCGCACCAACTCGCTCATGTCTCGGCCCTCCTCTTCCTTCACCCGCTGCACCTGCTCGAACATCTCCGGGGGCAGGGAGAAGGTGATGGTCCTGGAAATACGGCGTGGTGGCATGGTCTCTCTTTTTGCCTGTTGATGTAATCGAGTGTCTTACTATACATCATCGGACAAACGGTCCGGCCTGTCAAGGAGAGGTTGGCGCCCGCCGGGGGCGGGCGCTGGATTCACTGCCCGGCCACGGGGCTGCCCCATGCTGCGGGGCCAGCGCCTGGCGATTCTCCCAGGGCAGGGCGACCACGATCACCTTGGCGAGGCGGCCCTTCCAGAAGACGGGCTTGGCGACCACGGCCAGGCCGTCGCCCTCGGCGTACTCCGTCCCGCCGCTGCGGGCCGCCCGCTCCGCCAGGGAACCGGAGGACAGGGGTTTGCCGGACCGGGGACTGCCGTTCCGCCAGCCGGTCAGCAGGCGGGAGCGCAGGGGCGGGAAGCCAGTCTGGCGGCTGGCCGGGGCGGGCGTAATGCCCTGAAAGGGGGGGTTAGCAGACCCCCCCTTTCGAGGCGTGGGATTTTCGGAGGCCGCCGTGGTGTTAGGGACGTGTACAGGAATTGGGACTTGGATGGCGCCGGTTGATGGGAGGGGATTCGTAGCTGAAATGGGGGGTGCAGCCCCATTTCAGCGGTAAGTTTGCGAACACCTGGAGTCCAGGGCGGATTCCGGCGGTGGGGTGCATCGGCCCCGTTTGAGGGGTGCAGTTTGCAGTCCGGCGAAAACAGGACGGGGGTGCAAGGCCCCTGTTGGAAAGGTGCAATTTGCACCGGGGAGGTATGAGCATGGTTGAGCGTGATGCCTTCGGGCCGGGCAGCGGCGGGACAGCCCCCGGCCAGACGGCCTCGCGGCGGCGGGCGATGGGCGGGCCGGTGCCGGCGGGGGCGTGATGGCGGGCGACGGGAGAGGCGCAAACGGCGGGGACGAAAACGCGGCCCATGCCCCCTGATGCGGATGATGGCGACGCCGTGACGGGACTGGACGACGCCTTCGACGAGGCGGCGGCCCAGGTCATCGACGACGTGTACGAGCTGCGGCTCACCGCGTTGTTCCGCCAACTGGTGCGGACCCGGGGGCACAAGGGCGCGGGCCGGGTGCTGGGCCTGGACCCCAGGACGGTGGCGGGCAGCGTGCAGCAGGGGATGTCGCGGCGGGTGCGGGACGCCGTGGAGAAGATGCTGGTGGAAAGGGACGGCGGCGCCAGGGACGAGCTGGAGGAGGCGGTGGAGGGGCTGGCGGGACAGGTCGGCGGGCTGACGACCCAGGTGGCCGGGTTGGAGGGTGAGCTGCGGGAGGGCATGAAGGCCCTGGGGGAGACCCACGCCCAGGGGATGCGGCGGCTGGAGCAGCGGCTGGCCCAGGGGGAGACCAGGGCAGGCGCCGGAACCGGGCTGCCGCGTCCGGCGCCGGTGGCGGGAGTAGCGACCCGCCGGCGTTACCCCGATCTGGTAACCCGTGACCCGGGCGAGGACGACGAGGTAGTCTTCGGCGACGCCTGGCCCTTGGTGGCGGAGTGGCGGGAGCTCTGGGACGGCCACCCGGCCCAGGGCAAGGGCTTGGCGTGGGTGTCAACCCGCCAGCGGATTCTGGAGCTGGAGGTGGCCCTGCTGGAGGAGCACGGCCTGACCCTGCCGCCGGAGACGGAGCCGCTGCGGGGCCTGGACCGGGGGGCGCAGTTGAACTGGCGTCTGAAGGCGCTGCACCAGTTCAGAAAGCGGCGGGCCAGGCTGGGGTTGCTGGCGAAGGTGGCGGGGGCGCCGAGTCCGTGGCGGTGGCTGAGGGCGGTTTAGGACCGTCTGAGGTTGGCCCTGCTGCGGTGGAGGCGGTAGGCTGCCGGCGGCGCCTCCGGGCGCTTCCGGCGGGTTGCGGGATTCCGGCGGGATACCTGCCGGTTTCCGGCGGGGCGTTTGCAATCAATGTGGGCGGGTCGTCGCCGGAACCCTTGCCAGGGGTCTTCCGGGGGCCGGATACTGATTTCGTTGTCTGGCTTTTCCAGTGTTTCCACTGCCTAGAAACCTGGGGGCGTGATCCCTGCTCGCCCGGGCCTGCTCCGTGAGGATTGAAGCTTTTCTCCCCGGAGCGCCCACGAGGGAATTGCTGACAGGCAGAGTGAATTATCCTTCGCCCGCAGCCGGTAGTCCTTACCACTGAAGTGCGCGGTGCGCTTCGTACGGCATCCCAACCCAAGGCCCGGAGTCCCTGCCCCACGGACTGAATCACGGAGGTGGCAACCGAAGCAACAACGGCATCCCGGATTCCCTTTCCACGGCAGACCCTGAACTCACGGTAGTCCCACTGCCAGGAGGTGTCAGCTAGACCCAGGACGGTATCCCGGAAGCTCTTTCCCCTTCGGCTTCTGAGCGGCGGAGCGGTTGACGCGCTACGCACTCTCTACACTCTGCGGTTGGAGCGGACAACAAGCTCCGGCTGCTTCCCCATGACTGCGGCGTAGCTGCTGGACACAGATAGCGGCACCGCAGCTTCCCCTTGCTCCGGTCGCACTGCAACGCCAGACCGGACGGTCATCGTTGTAGCGCAGTTCCCATCAATCCGGCGGCCTACGACGTAGCCACTGGCCGGACTGCGTTCCTCTCCATTTCCCTCTCCTAACCCCCAACCTAGCAGCTCCGCGGGAATGACGCCCTGGGCGAACTGCGCCTTTCCCCAACTCCCCAAACCGGCGTTTCAGGCCCAATGCCAGACCTGGGGCGTAGTGCGTCCGGCACCGGGGTTAAAGCCACATCCCCAGCTGCGTTCCTCTCCAATTCTCCCCTCATTGCAGCCTCCAGGGTTCGCGTTTCCGCTGAATAACACCCTGGGCGAGCTGCGTCTTGCTCCAACCCTCACCCTGCGTTCCTGCGTTCTCCGTTGCGGGTCTCACCGTGGGCGGAGTGCGTCCGGCGCCGGGTGGCGGAACTGTCTCCCCAACGTCATTCACAAAACCAAGAAACCAAGGAGGTAATTCACCACTCGGAACAACTGAATAACCGGCAGGAACCATAGGCCCGTCGCCCCCTGGGTGGCGCGGCGGATACCAGGGCGGCCGTATGAGCCGCCACCGGCAACTGAAAATCGATTGCTTACAGACGAGCGGGGTCGGTCCCTTTGGGCCGGCCCCGCTTTCTGCGTTTTGGAGGAAACGACATGAAGACGACCACCAACATCCAGACCACCGAGGTAATCACCCATTCCATAACCGGGTTCGACGGCAACGAGAACGCCGCAGCGGGTGCGGGGAACATCCAGGGAACGCAGGCCGGGGCGGCGGCCCAGGGACGGACCAAGGGCAAGCCCGAGAGCGAGCTTCGGGCGGCGGCCCGGCGGCACGGCCTCAACCTGAAGGAGCTGGCGGACCGGATGGGCGTCAACTACGGCTACCTGTCCTCGGTGGCCAGCGGGCGCCGGCCCTGGTCTCCCCTGCTGCGGGAGAGGGCCACGGCGGTGCTGGGCGAGGTGCCCGGCCAGGGCGTCGTCTACCGGCAGGGCGGCCTGGTGCAGGGGGAGAGCACCTGCATCCGGGAGCGCGCCCGCGCCCTGGGCATGAGCCAGAAGGACCTGGCCCAGCGGGTGGGGGTGTCGGTCGGCTACATGTCGGAGGTGGCGCGGGGCCGGAAGAACATGAGCCCGGCGGTCCAGACGCGGGTCGAATCGGTGCTGGGCGGCCCGGTGAAAGTCGGGCCTGCCAGGTGCGCCAACCGCCAGGACGGAGTGGTGAAAGGGAGGGGGCAGAGCAGCTACATCCGGGAGCGGGCCAGGGAGCGAGGCTTTAGCCTGAAGGGCCTGGCGGAACATGTGGGGGTGTCTCGCGGCTACATGACCCAGGTGTCCCGGGGCGAAAGGAGCATGAGCCCGGCGGTCCAGACGCGGGTCGAAGAGGCCCTAGACGGCCCGGCCAGGATCGAGCCCGCCCAGCCTCCCACCGTCGATCCGCGCGCCCTGTGGGACCGGATGGATGCGCACGAGCTGAGCCAGAACGAGACCGCCCGGCTGGCCGGAATCAGCTCCGGTCATCTCTCCCAGATCATGAACGGCCAGCGAAACCCGTCGGGGGAGATGCTGGCGAAGCTGCACGGGGTCCTGTTCCGGCCTACGGCGGCGGAGCTGGTGGTGCCCGCCGAGGTCAAGGTGATGGCCTGGAAGAAGGGCGGGCGCAACGGCGTGGTGGTGCGCGGCGCCGGTGGGCCGGGGGCTGGCGGCAACCAGCCTGGCGGCGGGACCGTTCGCATCGGCGGACGGGTGCCCTGGGGCGCGGAGGTTGAATACGCCTACCGCGCCGGTTACGACAGCCGGGGCCGGGTGTCGGTGACTCACCTGGTGGACGAGCGGGGCTATGGCCGGATGTTGACGCAGCCGGAGCCGGACGGCGCCGGTCCCGGTCCCGGCGAGGACCGGACCGGGGTCTGAGCCCAGACAAGGAGGACCGGCGGGCACGGGCGCTACGCCAACAGTCTTTCCCTCTACCGGATACGGGACGCCGCGCCGGAGGTCGCGCTGGACTTGGTCAACGTCCGCCGCAGGGCACCCGCAGAGGGTCGGCAGTCGCCCTTCTCCGGGCCGGGTTCCAGGCTGGGACCCCGCCCAGACCGGGGGACGCAACGGCAAGGCCAAACCACCGTCCCTGTCTCTGTTCGAAGGGGCGTTCGTTGCCGAGCAGGCACGGGAGAAGGAACCGGCAGGCGCGTATGGCTGGAGCACATCAACAATGGGGCAGGAACATCGCTGGTGCGGCGATGTTCCTGCCCCGACTGCGCATGTATGCGCCCTTTTTGCGTTCCAGGTCAAGGGCATCAGCCCCCCGGTGTGCTCGACCGTTACTCGTCCTCCTCCACAATGACGAACAGGGTGTCAAAATCACTCACCCCCAGCACCTCCATCAAACGCCGCCGCAGCCGCGGCGACGGACTGCGTTCCCCCCGCATCAGCTGGGACATGTAGCCCCGGGAAATCCCGCAGCGGCGCGCCAGATCGTTCTGAGAGATGTTGAGTTGGTCCAGCAGTTCCCATACCACCTCCTGACGGAGCATCACCCTGACTGAGCGGCGCCTGGGTCTCATCTCGCCTGCTCCCTCCCAACCGGTTCCGCCCCTCCCTCTACCGGGACTGCCTTACCCTGGGCCGCTGGGCTGGCGCGGAGGCCGCCGCCAGCCCAGCGGCCTCCGCCGCTCTTCCGTGTTTGGGTGCTGTTCTGCTTCTTGGGAACCTCCCTTCCGGTGAGTGGGACCTAGCCGCCCGGCCCGCCGACCGTCAACTCCAGACTGTGGGAGTAACTGTTCAGACTGGGGCGGATATGGGTTGGGAGAGGATGGAATTGAGAGCATGGTAAGGGTTGCGTCCTTGTAAACGCCAAGCGCCAAACCAAGCGCGAAACAAGGAAGCCATGATGCTCTTGGTCCCGATGCCTGTCCGGAGCGGGTGCGGCCGCTGATCTTTCGGCTCACCACCGGCGGCCGCAGGCTCCGCTCCGCCGCTGCTTGTCAGGACGTTGACCGACGCGTTCGCGTCCTGGCCTGGTTCTAGCTCGCAGCACATGGGCAACGGAACACACGGTATTCCTGTTGTTGGGGGCATTAGCCCAACATTGGTTGCAGGCCCTGGAGGGATTTCTAGGGAACCTCTGAACAATAAGCAGCCAGACGGGATTTCGGGCAGTTGAAAGTTTTGACCTGCTCGGAGTCGCGTTTTGGGGCTATTTTCCGGTCATTTCACCCCGGTTGAGCGGGCTTCCCACCCGATTCCGGCCCCTCATTCGGCTCCCACCCGGATTTGGGCCCACTACCCCCTGGGTCAACCGGCCGCCAGCCAGCGTTGGCCTTTCTTCAGGTTGGACAGTCCCAGCAGCAGGGCCAACCGTTCCGTGTTCTTGGCCAGTCCCCGATAGCGTACCTTGCCGTAGCCGAAGTGTCCCTTGACCTCCAGGAAGGGGTGTTCCACCTTGGCCCTGATTGACGCCTTGACCCGCTCCGCCCAGGCCGCCAGGCTCCCCGGTTCCAGCTTCCGCCGCTGGCTGGGCCGCATTGCTACTCGCCAGTCCACTGCCAACCCCAGGTTTTCCTCCCGTTTCTGCACTCCCACGTACCCCGCGTCGCCCCACACCTGCAACTCCCCGCCGTGCAGCAACTTGTGCGCCTCGGTCACGTCATGGACGTTGGCCGGGGTGGTAGTCATGCTATGCACCAGGCCCGTCGCGGCGTCCACCCCGATATGCAATTTCATCCCGAAGTGGTATTGGTTCCCCTTCTTGGTCTGGTGCATCGCCGGGTCCCGTTCCCTGGCCTGGTTCTTGGTCGATGATGGCGCCTCGATGATGGTAGCGTCCACGATGCTTCCCTCCCGCATGCGCAGCCCCTGCGACTCCAGATGCCCATTGATTTCCGCAAACAGCCCTTGCCCCAATTCGTGACGCTCCAGCAGGTGGCGGAAGTGCAGTATCGTGCTCTCGTCCGGCAACGGCTCCCTTAGTCCCAGCCCCACGAAGCGGCGGACCGATTCCGCTTCATACAATAGGTCCTCCATCGCTGGGTCGCTCAGGTTGTGGAATACCTGGACACAGTGCACCCGCAACATCACCGACAGGGGGTAAGGCTGCCTTCCCCGGTCTCCCTTGGGATAGTAGGGACGGATGCGCTCTTCCAGCCTTTCCCACGGAATCAGCCCGTCCATCCGCTCCAGGAACACTTCTCGGCGGGTCTTGTGCTTCTTCCCGGCGTATTCCAGGTCAGCAAAAGTTGGCTCCTCCAGCATATCTTCACTCTCCAGTCAATCCAGCGTTTCAGCCGTGGTTTCATCCAGCGTTGCCTGACCAGTATTATAATGGCTTGACGCGCAGATTTGTTCAGAGGTTCCCTAAGAAACCTCTGAACAAGTAAAGGTCTGTGCCGACCAACCCGTCATTCCGGCGAAAGCCGGAATCCAGAAAATACCCGCCGGATACAAACTTTGCCACGGCCAAGTCCCGGTGGATTCCGGCCTGCGCCGGAATGACGATTATTCAGAGGTTTCCTAGCTTGATGTCTCCGTCGCCGCCGGGACTAGTAGCCCAACATTTTTGAATTGAGGACTAAAGAGAGGGTTGCTCCCCTCAATCGTCATTCCGGCCTTGAGCCGGAATCCAGGAATAGCCAAGGGAAAAGAATTTCCGCCGGACCAGGTTCTGGATTTCGGCCCCGTCTTTCGCCGGAATGACGAGGTGTGGCCGGTCAACTCATCATTGCAACGCTGTTGAACTACCAGGACAGTACAAAGTCGGGAGGTGGATTGGACTGCCACGGTGTTGCTCGGACGCGCTGCTGGAACTTCTCCCACGAGCGCACCCGCCGCCGCTTTTCCTATTGCTGAAGACGGCGGGCGGTCAGTTGGCCGGAATGGAGACTTTAGACGGAGCCGACCACGGGCCGATCTTATTCCCTTCCCCATCGAAGGCCCGGACCGAGTAGAAGTAGGACTGTCCGGCTTCCAAGTCGCCATCCTCATCCCGGTACTCGGCAGCGCCTTGCCAGCTACGTTCCAGTCTCCGTCGTCATCACCGCCACTACACTGTTATTGCCGTCGTAGGCGGTAATTTGGTATTCGTACCGGGAGTTACGCACTACATTGTCATCGTAGTAACGCGTTCCCCCGAAGCGCCCCGGCATCAACCGCCCGTTCTTCTGGATCCTATAACTCTCCGCCCCGTCAACATCGTCCCATGTTAATACGATCCGCCCTTGGACATAGATCGCTTCAGCTTGGTAAGAATTGTCCGCAGTCTCCTGCTCCCCTTCCTCCGCGGTTTCCGTGGTGTCGGGCGGCGGCGCAGTGCCGCCCGTGACCGCAGTGGCCGGCGCAGACCAAGGCCCCCAGCCTTCGGCGTTTCTCGCCCGCACCTGCACGTCATAGGACGTTCCGGCGGTGATGCTCTGTCCATTCCGGTTCACCAGGTTGTAGCCGGTGCGGATCCCCGCTTTCGTGGGCTTCACGTCGGCGTAGGCGGAATCTTCCTCAGAGGCCAGCTTGTATTGGATGCCGTAGCCGGCAATGGCGGAGGAACCCGCCGCCGGCGCCGTCCAGGTTATGCGGAAGGAAGTCTCCTTGACGTTGATTATCTCCGGCGTGTCTGGCTGGCCCGGCGGCGTGTCCGCCACGTTGGTTACCGTGATGGTCACCGAGACGCTGGCGGTCAACCCGCCGCCGTCGGTGGCCGTTACCGTCACCGAGTAGGAGTCCTTGGACTCGTAGTCCAGGGCGCCTTTGGTTTTGACTTGGCTGCTGCTGCTGTCGATGGCGAAGTGGCCGTCGTCGGCAGCGCTGCCCAGGGTGTAAGTCAGGCTGTCCCCGGCGTCGAGCTCGGTAGCGGTGATGGCGTCGCCAATGGCCGTGCCTACTGCCGTGTTCTCCGCCACACTCAGGCTTACGCTGCTGGCGGCGAAGGCCGGGGCTTCGTTCACGTTGGTTACCGTGATGGTTACCGTGACGCTGGCGGTCAACTCGCCGCCGTCGGTGGCAGTTACCGTCACCGCGTAGGAGGTCTTGGACTCGTAGTCCAGGGCGCCCTGGGTCTTGAGCTGGCCCGTGCTGCTGTCGATGGCGAAGTGGCTGTCGTCGTCAGTGCTGCCCAGGGCGTAGGCCAGCGTGTCCCCGGCGTTCGAGTCGGTGGCGGTGATGGCCTTGCCGATGGCTGTGCCTGCCGCCGTGTTCTCCGCCACACTCAGGCTTATACTGCTGGCGGCGAAGGCCGGGGCGGTGTTAACCGGAGCCGGGGTTACGGTGGCCGCGATGGCCGGATTTGACCACTCGCTCCAGCCCTCAGAGTTCCTCGCCCGCACCCGCACCGCGTAGGAAGTCCCCGCTGTGATGGTTTGCCCGCTCCGGTTCACTACGTTGTAGCCGGTGACGGTTCCCGAAGGCGTGGGCTTCACGTCGGCGTAGGCCGAATCATCCTCCGAGGCCAGTTTGTATTGGATGCTGTAGCCGGCGATGGCGGAAGAGCCCGCCGCCGGAGCGGTCCAGGTCATGCGGAAGTATGTCTCCGCAACGTTGCTGATCGTTGGCGCGTCGGGCCGGCCCGGCGGCGTGTCCGCCACGTTGGTTACCGTGATGGTTACCGAGACGCTGGCGGTCAACTCGCCGCCGTCGGTGGCCGTTACCGTCACCGCGTAGGAGGTCTTGGACTCGTAGTCCAGGGCGCCCTGGGTCTTGAGCTGGCCGGTGCTGCTGTCGATGGCGAAGTGGCCGTCGTCGGCGGTGCTGCCCAGCGTGTAGGCGAGGGTGTCGCCGGTGTCCGGGTCGGTGGCGGTGTTGGCGTTGCCGATGTTCATGCCTGCTGCGGTGTTCTCGGCCACGCTCAGGCTAACGCTGGTGTCGGCGAAGGCCGGAGCCTGGTTTACCGGCGGGGCCGGAGTCTCAGCGCCATCCCCGCCGGCCGTGGTGGTCCACCGGGAGCGGCTCCCGTCGCCGAAGAATGACCGGACTCCGTAGAGGTAGTTTTGCCCCGGCAGCAGGTTGTTGCCGCTGTCCCGGTAGGCCAGTTGGCCGGACGTATCGTCGGCGTCCAGTTCGCCGTTGTCGCTTAATTTGCGCACGATGATCTGATACTGGGAGCCGTCGGTGTCCACCCGGCGGCGTATCCGGTAGTAGGTAGCGTCGTCGGCGCTCTCGTCGGCTGCCCAGCTCACCAGCATGGAGGCGTCGGGGGCCGCTACGGACCGGCCGGCCAGCCGTCGCACCGGCAGGTCCAGCGTGCCCGGCTGCGGACCGGCTGGTCCTTGCGGCGGGGCCACGCCCTGCACCACCGCTTGCGCCGAGCTGCTCTCCGGTTCCAGGTCCGCAATATTTATGGTTACCACGATGCTGTCGGTTAGGCTGCCGTCGGTGACCGTTATCGTTACCGTGTAGGTGTTGGCGCTTTCGTAATCCAGGGGACTGCGGGTCTGCAACTGGCCGCTGACCGTGACGATGCCGAAGTGCGCCTGGTCACCGGTGCTGTCCAGGGAGTAGGCCAGCACGTTGCCCCCGTAAGGGTCGGTGGCCGAAACGGGGAGGCCGATGTCGGCGCCGGAGGCGGTGTTCTCTCGCACCATGCGCTGGGTGGTGGGGCCATCCGTGAATACCGGCGCGCGGTTGACCCGCTGGCTGCCGAACTCGGCCACGGTGGCCGAGTTGTCGTTATCGAAGTCCACTTTCAGGGCCGGGTACTGGATGGCCGTGCCGAAGTCCCACAGGTCGGCCTTGCCGGTGTCGCCGCTGTCGCCGGTAATGACGCTCAAGTCCACGTTCCAGACGGCGTAGATGCCGGTGTAGCCGGTGGGGGCCTGCAACTCGGCGGTGGTGTGACCCGTGCCCACCGGGCTGCTGGTCTGGCGGGATACGGTGGTGTCCCAATAGCTGTCGGTGGCCGTGGCGTCGGCGCCGTTCATGCCCACCAGCCCGCCGGCCTGGGGGTCGTCCTCCACCCCGCTGGCCAGGCTGACCTCGCCGGAGGCGTAACTGCGCAGGATGGAACCCTCCTCCAAATTGCAGCCGACCAAGCCGCCGGCGTAGAGGGTTCCGGTTACCGGGCCGTAAGCGTAGCTGTCGCGGATAATGGAGTAGTTGTCTCCGACCAGGCCGCCGGCCAGATTGGCGACAACTGAGCCGGTGGCGTAGCTGGTGGCAATAAGCGAGTCCTCTTCATTGAGGCCAACCAATCCGCCGCCGGCGTAGGGGCTGGTAACCGCGCCGGTAGCATAGCTGTTGGTAATTTCAGAGCTACCTATACTCCTGCCGACCAATCCGCCGCCGGAGCCCTGCGAGACAACCGCGCCGGTAGCATAGCTGTCGGAAGTCTTGGCATCTTCATGGTAGCCGACCAATCCACCGACCCTACCAGCGCCGGAAACATCGCCGGTAGCATAGCTTTCTGAAATGGTAGTACTTACGCTCTGTCCTGCCAAACCTCCCGCTACGATGTATTCCGCGGTCACGTCGCCCAGGGCATAACTCGATGTAATAGATGTCAAAACAGCTGTGCTCGCAGCGAGCGCCCGCATGACCAAGCCGGGAGTGTTGTTTACACCTACCAGACCGCCAACCCCGGAGCTGCCTTTTACTGTGGCGTCGGCATAGCTGTTCGCAATGTGGTGGGCATTATGTCCTACCAACCCGCCAATGTGCTGAGAGCCGTGTCCGTAAGACTCATAGCTTTCAACCGTGAGTTTGACGCCGGTCACGCTACCGGTGAAGGATGACCCCTCGACCCTGGCGGTACCGACTAATCCATTACAGAAGGTAATGCAGCCGTTGTGGCCAACCAACCCACCGAGGTAATCATTGCCCGTCAAATCGCCCGAGGCGGTGACAGAGCCGACAACCCCATCCATGTTGAATCCCACCAGCGCGCCAACGTAGTCTTCGCCGGTTACATTGACGTGGGTCAGAGTGAGGTTGCGAATGCGGCCCGGATTATCCAGCTGTCCGAACAGCCCCACATAGTTCAGCGCATTGCGGTTGATGAAAAGGTAGTCAATGATGTTGCTGTTGCCATCGAAAGTGGCGGTGTACGCGCCGAGAACGGTGCCATCTGTGTCAAGCGAGACGAGAGGCTCCCAGCCGGCGCCGCTGTCCCAGTAGATTGCGTCACCGCTGTCGATGGCGTTGTCCATATTCTCGTCAAAGGTCAGGTCATTCATCAGCTCGTAGCCGATGCAGACCGGCTGGTCGGCGGTAGTTGGGTCGCCGTCGTGGTCGGTAGGCTTGCAGCCCATGCCCGCCACCGGGCTGGGGAAGGCGGCCCGGTAGTTCACCAGGTCTCCGGCTGCCACATTACCGTTGCCGTTCAGGTCCCAGCGGATGGCGTTCAGCTTAGCCAGGTTGGTCACCTCGATCAGCCGTCATTGTCGCTGTCGTAGTCGTTGGTGGACTGGGCGCCAACCGGGTTGGCCGTGGCGAAGAGCAACAGCGCCGTGGCGACCGCGCCCAGCGCCGCGACGAGGCCC
>CBDCTI010000011.1:0-155049 GCA_965222025.1 Dehalococcoidia bacterium
TGGATCATTACGGTGATTTCCTGGCCCTCGGTCAGGTCCTCTTCAAGGTCGCCGAGGTCGCCGTTGCGAATCAGGCCGTCGCGGCCCGGCACCAGCTCAATGAAGGCGCCGAAGTTCGTCAGACGCACCACCTTGCCGGTGAAGATGTCGCCGATGGTCAGCTCCCGAGTCAGGCTGTCTACCTTGGCGTGCGCCATCTCCAGCATGGCCTGGTCGATGCCTCCGATGGTTACGGTGCCGTCGTCCTGGACGTCGATGGAGGTGCCTGTCTCTTCCTGGATGCCGCGAATGACGCGGCCACCGGGGCCGATGAGGGCGCCGATCTTGTCGGAGTTGATCTTCAGGCGGATCATCTTGGGGGCGTGAGGGCTCATCTGGGTCTTGGAGGTGGTGATGACCTCAGCCATCTTGTCCATGATGTGCAGCCGCCCGACGCGGGCCTGCTCCAGCGCCTCGGCCAGGATCTCCTGGGTAAGGCCGGTCCACTTTATGTCCATCTGCAGGGCGTTCACACCCGCGGCAGTGCCAGCCACCTTGAAGTCCATGTCGCCGAGGAAGTCCTCGAGACCCTGGATGTCGCTGAGGATGGCGTACTGGCCGTCTTCGCCGGTCACCAGCCCCATCGCGATGCCGGCCACCGGGGCTTTCATGGGGATGCCCGCGTCCATCAGTCCCAGGGAGGCGCCGCACACGCTGCCCATGGAGGTGCTGCCGTTGGAGCTGAGCACCTCGGACACCACGCGTATGGCGTAGGGGAACTCGTCCTCGGAGGGTAGCGCGGGCAGGATGGCTCGCTCTGCCAGTGCCCCGTGTCCGATCTCGCGGCGTCCCGGCGAGCCGACCCGGCGGGCCTCGCCGGTCGAGAAGGACGGGAAGTTGTAGTGGTGCATGAAGCGCTTGGTGTTATCGGGCCCCACAGAGTCCAGGTTCTGCTTCAGGGACAGGGAGCCGACGGTTACGGTGGAGAGCACCTGTGTCATGCCGCGCGTGAACAGACCGGAGCCGTGGGTGCGCGGCAGGATGCCAACCTCGCACGAAATGGGCCGGATCTCCTCCAGCGCACGCCCGTCGGGGCGGATGTGCTGCTCCAGGATGCGGCGGCGCACCTCGTCGCGCATCACGCTCTTGAAGCCCTCGGAGAGAACCTTGCCCGAGTATTCCTCGGACAGCTTCTCCGTTACCTCGTCGCGCAGGGCGTTCTCCTGGGCCTCCAGCGCGACCTTGTCCGGGTTTTCACTCAGCAACTCCGCCAGCCGTGTGCCGACGACGCCGCGGATGCTGCTGTCCAGCTTCTCGGCAGCTTCCTTGTCGGCCTTGACCTCCAGCTTGGGCTGGCCGACCTTGGCTACCAGTTCATCGATCAGGGAGATGATCTCGGCGTTGGCTTCCTGGGCGCGGCGGAGGGCCTCGAGGATGACCTCTTCCGAGACCTCGTTGGCGCCTGCTTCCACCATGATGATGGCGTCACGGGTGCCGCCGATGACCATGCTCAGGGTGCTCTCGTTACTTTCCGCATAGGTGGGATTGATTACGTACTGCCCGTCGCGATAAGCGATGCGGCACGCGGCCACTGGCCCGTCGAAGGGGATCTGCGAGATGGCCAATGCCGCCGAAGCGCCGATCATCGCCAGGATTTCCGGCGGGTTCTCCTGGTCGGCGGACAGCACGGTCAGGGTTACCTGTATGTCGTTATGCAGGCTCTTGGGGAACAGGGGCCTGATGGAGCGGTCAGTTAGCCGGGAGGCCAGGACGCCGTCCTGCCCCGGACGCCCCTCGCGTCGGAAGAAGCTGCCGGGGATGCGACCCGCGGCGTAGAGCCTTTCTTCGTAGTCCACGGTCAAGGGGAGGAAGTCAATGTCCTCGGCCCGGGGACGGTCGGACATGACGGCGGTTGCCAGCACGATCGACTCGCCATAGCGGACGGTTACGGCCCCGTGGGCCTGGAAGGCCAGGCGGCCGGTTTCGAGTACCAGGGTTTCCCCGCCAAGTTCACGGTGTACCACGATTGGGGATGCTAGTTCAGTTGCCATACCAATACAATACCTCACACAAAGGTGAGTTAGGCGGGAAGACAGCAGGGAGGGGGACGTGGCTAGACGAAAAACAACCCCGACACAGTCGGGGTTGTCGGTGATGACTCTACCGCCGCAAGCCAAGCCTGGCGATGAGTGTCTGGTAGCGGCTGACGTCCTCGTTGCTCAGGTAGTTCAGCAACCGGCGACGTCTGGAGACCATTCCCTGCAGGCCGCGTCTGGAGTGGACGTCCTTGCGGTGCATCCGCAGGTGGTCGGTGAGCTGCTTGATATTCTCGGTGAGTACCGCGACCTGGATCTCGGCGGAGCCGGTGTCCTTGTCGTTGATACGGTATTCTCGAATGATGTTTTGCTTCGTTTCGCCGTCTAGCATCTGGGCGTCTTAGCTCTTGCTTCTTCTTTTTCTAACTTCATCGTGAATCTTATCACGATCGGCCCAGCGGTGGCAATGGGGATATTTCGGCGCGCGCCGCTGAGTGTCTTCCTTCTCGCTGGAACCAACTCTCACGGAAGGGTGTCCCATTCGAGTGGGTATTTGCGTTACTCTCTTGCTATCCTCAAGTAAAGGCACAGGCAAAGTTTGACTGAGGCCAAACCGGGGCCGTAACATCAAACCAGCTAGCATTGACATGGCAACGAGAGGGCGCTTCGCCCCACCCGGACGGCAAGGTGCGCGATGACTACGAAACCCTCCACCCATATGACGGGAAGGTTCAGGTTGCCCGACCCGCCTGAGAGAGATCCGGACGAAGTGACCGCCTTCGACCACATCTACCAGCACGGCAACAACCGCTATCTGGCCCTGCACCTGGGCAACCCCGAGACCACGCTCGTCGTGGCCGATAAGTGGATTGTCGCATCGCCCGAGTACAACCGCTCGCGGGCCAGGCGACCTGACCTGCTGGTTGCTTTCGATGTCAGCCGTGAGGACTATCACGCCAGTAACGGCTACATCGTAACCGAGCAGGGCAAGCCACCCGACTTCGTGATGGAGGTGGCCTCTCCGAGCACCGCCGAAGTCGATACCGGCGCCAAGCGGGAGGACTACGCCGCCCTGGGTATCCGAGAGTACTGGCGTTTTGACGAGACCGGAGACCACCACGGCGACAGGCTGGCCGGGGACATCCTGGAAGAAGGCGCCTATGGTCCCATACCCATAGAGGAGATCGCACCGGGTGTGCTGCTGGGGTACAGCCCCGCTCTGAACCTCAACATCAGGTGGGACCACGGTCAACTGGTGTGGTGGGACCCGGCCACTGAAGCACCCATCCTGACCTACGAGGACCAGCAGCGCAGGGCGGACGAGGCCGAGGCGAGGGTACGTGAACTGGAAGAGCAAGTGCAGCGGTTGAGCAGCGGCGATCCCTCATCAAATACGGAGCACTGAAAACCGGCCCTGAGGGCATCACGCCTCCCCCAGGCGGTCTTTACACCGGCACATTTTCTGTTCCTTCTTGCCCCACGCCCAAACCGCCGTGCTATAATCACACCAGTGTCGGGGCGTGGCCCAGCCAGGTAGGGCACCTGCATGGGGTGTAGGGGGTCGCCAGTTCAAATCTGGCCGCCCCGACCAATTACAGAGGGTAAACGATAAACCGCCAACTCTTGGCGGCTTATTTCATTGGGACTGGGGGGAACTATGGCGAAGAATAGTACAGCGCCGACGATTCCGCAGGGGCAACTCGAAATAGCTGAATTCAAAGGTAAGGAAATCCGAAAAGTCCTGCTCGAGGACGAGTGGTACTTTTCAGTTGTTGACGTCGTCAAAGCTGTGGTTGAACCAGCTTCCCCTAGTAGGTATTGGAATGAATTGAAGGGGAAGCTGATCGCTGATGAGGGATTCAGCGACCTTTTCGAAAAAATCGAAAGGGTGAAGATGCCAGTCGCGGATGGCAAGTCGTACTCCACTGACGCCGCAAACACAGAAACGATGTTCAGGATAATACAGTCAATTCCTTCAAAGAAAGCTGAACCTTTCAAGCGTTGGCTAGCAAAAGTCGGGTATGAGCGCATTTTGGAGTATCAAAACCCCGAGATCGCAATAAAGCGAGCGGTCTTGGATTACAAGATGCGCGGTTACGACGACGAGTGGATAGACGCTCGGGTTCGTACCATTCTGGCCAGGAATGAGTTGGTGGGAGAATGGAGCAGGAGAGGCGTTAGAGAGGGCCAAGAATACGCGATTTTGACGAATGTGATCCAAGAATCGACGTTCGGATTAGGGGTTCAGTCCCACAAGGACTATAAGGGTCTCAAAAAGAGCCACAACCTTAGGGACCACATGACGGACATCGAGTTGATTTTCACGATGCTCGGCGAGAAGTCAACTACAAATATCGCAGTAGCCACGGATGCGAAGGGCTTTTCCCAAAACAAGCAGGCGGCCGCAGATGGCGGCAAGGTAGCGGGAGACGCAAGACTCGCATTAGAGAAAAAAACGGAAAAACGCGTCGTCTCCAGTAACAATTTCGTGCGCAGTGGGGGGGATCAGGGACGCTTGGGTTCTTGATCCTGTTAACGGGAGGAGGCTCTCCGGTCCAGTGGCGGCTGCAGCCCCCATCGCGAACAGAGGCCTAAATTTAGCCCCACCTGTCCCTAGGCCTATGGGCGGCGAAGCGACGCCTACTCAATGCGCAGCGGGATGGCGCCCTGGTCGTCCGGGTGTTGCCAGTCTACGACCGCGCCAGCGTCCTCCATCATCATCCCCTGCACCACCTGCCGTATGTTCTGGATGCTGGCAGGGTTCAGGGGCCGGTCGCCGACGGTCACGGTGTCCCAGGCGTACCACAGCAGCGATCCAGAGCCGACAATGGGCGTGGCCAGCAGGAACCAGCCGGCGCTTTGCCAGTGCAGTAGTTCCGCGACCAGTGCCAACCCTGCCGAAATAAGCGCTACTGACTCTCCGAATACCAGGATCCTCTCGTTCCAGCGCCAGTCCTCGGGATGCCACAGCCTCCGGCGGCCAACCGGATGGGTGAATCTGGTCCAACGTCGGCGCAAGAACTGGCCCAATGGTGCTAGCTCCGGGGCTTCGGGAATGCCCGAACCCAGCCCGATGGTAGCACACGTTCTTCACGCATTCCTGTTAGACACGGCGGCGGTCATTCACGAAAAAGACCCCCGCGGGCTGGCAATTTCGGTGCCAGTGGTCCCGCCGGGGTCTTGGTGATTCAGCCTAGATGTTTCGGGGGGTCAGCCGACCGGGTCGGCGCTTCAGCCTAGTGGCCGCCGCAGCCGCCACCGCCGCACCCACATCCACCACCGCCGCCGGCTCCGCAACCGCAGCCCGAGCCACAGCCGCCAGCACTGGCGAACATCGGGTTGTTGATGACGAAGCCCACCTGCCCGCCGAAGTTCTCGACGTAGTCGATGGTGGCTTCTTCCAGGAAGGGCGCACTGTCAGAGTCCATCAGGAACTTGACGCCTTCCAGGCTTAGGACGGTGTCGTCGTTCTGGCTCTCGTTCTCCATGGTCAGCATGTACTGCAGCCCGCCGGCATCCGCCGGGATCGCGATGACGCGGAGAGCCCCTTCCTGCTCACCCTGTTCTTCCATGACTTCCTTCAGCTTCTCAATGGCGAGCGTCGTTACTTCCATATTCCTCGTTGCGCTCCTTCCTCAGCATTGCCGCGAGACAACGTCCGCCGGCCGCCGGGCAATTAAATCGTCTAACCCGTTGAGGCTAACACAACGCGGCCAATTTTGCCAGTCAGCCTGCTGCAGAGATGTGACATCGCGTCTCAAGCCGATGTCACTCACGCGTCCCAAACCGATGTCACGCTGGGAGCCTCGGCTGTGCTCCGGAGAAACTCCGCGATGAGTCTGCATTCCGGCCCCAGAACCCATCGCCGGGGACCAGATACGCTCTGGACTGGGGCGATTTCAGGCCATCCGGCAGGCGCGGGGCGGCATGCAAACAGGCGTGGTTGACGTGAAACTGATAAGAAGAGACTACCCTGTCGGGGACAGTTGTCACCTTATTAAAGTTTCTCATCCTGTGTATGCTGTATTTCCATGTTTGAAATAATCACCTAACCGAGGTCAACTAAAGATGGAATACCGCAAACTCGGCAATCTGGACGTTTCGGTCATCGGCCTGGGAACGTTGCGGACTTTCGACGTCACCGGGGACGACGAGATAGCCGTCCGAAGACAGATCGTAGACAACTGCCTGGACAGCGACATAAACCTGATCGACACCGCTGCCTGGTACGGCCAGGCGGAGGAGGTACTGGGTGAGATCGCCTGGGACATTCGGGACGAGTTCTACCTCGCCACCAAGGTACGCACCGAGGGCAAAGAGGAAGGCGAGGCCCAGATTTCGCGCTCCTTCGAACTGCTCAAGACCGACTACATCGACCTCTTCCAGGTCCACAACATGATCGACTGGGAGACTCACCTCCCCACCCTGGAGCGTATTAAGGGCGAGGGCAGAATCGGCATGCTGGGCGTGTCCGCCATGGTGCCCGATGCCTATCCCACCATCATGGACCTGATGCGCCAGGGCCGGGTGGACGCCGTCCAGATTCCCTACAACGTGATGAACCGGGCCGTCGAGGATGAACTGCTGCCCCTGGCCGAGGAACTGGGCACCGGTGTCCTGGTGATGGAGCCGTTGCAGAAGGGCCGCTGGGTCCTTGAGCTGAAGCAACAGCCCGACCTGACGCCGCTGCGGGACTACGGTATCAACACCTGGGCCCAGGCCCTGCTGGCCTGGGTCATTTCCGACCCCCGGGTGAGTTCGGCCATACCCACCACCTCCCGCCCTGAGCGCATCCAGGAAAACGCCCACGCTGCCGATGCCGCCACGCTGCCCCAGGAGCTCCGCGACTACATCCGCTCCGAGGCTGAGCGTTGCCTGTAGGGGGCGATTGGCAGATAGACGATGGAATCACCGCGACCGGACTTGCCAGCCGGCGGGTACTGATGCCAGCCTTGAAAAAAGTCTCTTGGTATCAGCAGTCTGCTGAAGCTTCTTCGTAGCCGTAGGACGTAGAGGACAGGACCAATTTGCGGGGTTTCCCTGCGCGATATCGGTTGTTCTTGTCGGCCAGGCGATCTCGGATCAACTTGACCGATTTTCGGGGTGTCCTTTCAGTGTAATAGACGCCCACAACAGCCTCGTTCGGTACTTGAACGAGGTTGATGGGCTGCCCGAGCTGGTCCGTTTGTCCGGTGCCTATGGTTGTGTTCAGTTCGACAACCAGCCGCCACTCGTCTTCATATGACCAATGGCCGCTCTTCATTGAAAGAAGAATCGGAAGATTTGACTCCGGGGAAACTAAGACGATCGGACCCATTATTGGTGCTGGCTTTTCGCCATAAGTCACGTTCCTTAAGGCTCCATTAGGGCCGGCTAGCCGGTACAGCTCCGCAGTATCGTAACCAATAACGAAACCAGAACCGTCGGTTGTGTAGTGAGCCCACATCAGGGGATGGCGAGGCTGCGTAGTAAAGGAGACGATGCCAAATCTTGTCGACACCTGCTTCGCAAATAATTGGCGCGTAAACAGGCCGCCGTATTCCTTCCTGGCTCGATGTACGTCATCCGCCGTGATCGGTCTGCTTTCGTTGATGGCAGTGAGGACGTTGGCCAATTGGCGATTCTCTTCGGCTTCTTCGTGAATGACGTACAGGGGCAACACGGCGCACTCGAATGGGTCGTTCAGCGCCGCCGGTTGGGTTGCACGAAGGGTCCCGTCTCCCACCTCCGGGATGCAGGTGAGAACCCTCTCCGGAGTCACCTATTTGTAGAGCACATCCAAGTTGTCTCACCAGCCCAACGGATAAAACTGCCGATAGTTGAATCTTACAACATCATTTCTCTGTTAGATTCTCCAAGAGAAGCCCCCCAACCAGTGACACTTCCCCGTTGACAGGCCTCGAGACCCCTGCGTAGACTTGTTTACATGATGAAATAAGATCGGTCGCCCGTCCCCCGATGGTGGGACGAGCGCTTGATTGCGGTACAGAATTCTGAAGGGACGCACCCTGCTGGGCGCGTCCTTTTTTGTTTGTCGCGGACCCTGCAGGGACAGGAGGAAGCGATGCAGGTGTATGCGGGAAGTGGGGCGCCGATGCTGAAGTGGCACGGCATGGGTGTGGCGGCGGACGCCGTCGCGAAAAATGTCGCGGCCAAGGAGACATCGGGGCTGGTGACCTTCGTGCTCTCCACCGACGACGTGGACCGCCACGGCGACGTCGTCTCCGCCGACGGGTGGCGGGTGGAAGCCTACCTCCGGAACCCGGTGCTGCTCTGGGCCCACGACTACCGCCGTCCGGCCATCGGCCGCGCCGTCGCGGTCTGGGCCGAGCCCCACCGGCTGCTGGCGAAGATGGAGTTCGCCCCCGGTGCCTTCGCCCAGGAGGTCGCCGCCCTCTACGAGTACGGCTTCCAGTGGGGCGTCTCCGTCGGTTTCCGTCCCATCCGCTGGGAGGAGCGCCGCGACTCGCACAACGGAAAGTTCCTCGGCCTGCGCTACCTGGAGCAGGAGCTGCTGGAGGTGAGCGCGGTGCCCGTCCCCGCCAACCGCAATGCGCTGCGGCGTGACACGGATGCCAGCGACCGCCCCCCGGCTCCGGGCTGGCGGCCGCAACGCCTGCAAATGCCAGCGATGCGGGCATCGGCGTGGGGGCGGCCGCGACCCGTCCCGTCATTCCCGCCGCATCGTCCGTCATTCCCCCCGCAACACCCGCCTCTTCACCCGTCATTCCCGCGAAAGCGGGAATCCACTGGGAAACGATCGCTCTCGGTGCACTGCTGGCGGAGCTGGAGGCGGGAAAGGTCTGAACTGTCACTATTGTGATTAAGGGATTTCCCTGATTCTCCGGCTACGAAAGTGCTGGGGCAATCCCAAAATCATGGCAATCCTGAAATCACAGTTCAGACATTCCCGACGACTGCGGCATAGGAGAACCCCCAAACCACGTCAATCCCGACATCAAAAAATCACAGTTCAGACAACAAATTAAAGGAGAGAGCTATATGACCACTGAGAACGGAGCATTTTCCACTGCCAGCCTGGAGCTGGTGAAGCGGGAGCTGGGCGGCATCCGCGAGTTCTATGAACAGCGCATGAACGCTGAGATTCCCCCGCTGCGCGAGGAGGTGGATCGGCTGGGCGCCCAGCTGTCGAAGCTGCAGGACTCGCGGCGTCAGGGCGAGAAGCTCGCCCTCTTGCATCAGGTTGGGGGTGGGCAGCACGCCAGCGACCGCTCCCGGGTGCTCTTCGGGAAGTATGCCGGCATGGACCACCTCGACCTCGCCTGCGCCCGCAGCCTGCTGTCGGCCCAGCTCCGCGAGCCGGCCGGGGCCAACCCGCGAATGCTGGAGGACTGGCAGTCCAACCTGAAGGCCGCCATGGACTCCACCACCGCCGGTTCGGGCGACGAGCTGGTCGACACCCAGGAGGCCCGCGCCCTCTGGGACGACGTGAACCTGGAAACCGCCATCGCGCCCCTGTTCAACACGGTGCAGATGCCCAGCAACCCCTTTCAGATCCCCCTGCAGCTGGGCGACGTCAACTGGTACCCAGGCACGGAGAACACGGCGGTCACCGGCAGCGCCCCGGCCACGGCCCGCCAGACCATGACGGCCCACGAGCTGGTGGCCGAGGTGCCCTGGTCCTATGACCTGGACGAGGACGCCGTCATTGCCATGATGGACGAGCTGCGCCGCAGCCTGTTGCGCAACGCCCACGAGGTGATCGACGACGTCATCCTCAACGGCGACACCACCACCCAGAACAACATCAACGCCGACGGCGCCACCATCGCGGCCACCACCGCCGGGTCGGGACACTTCCTCGTCGGCTTCGACGGCCTGCTCCACCTGCCGCTGGTGGACAACGCGGCTATGGCCAACAACCACAACGCGGCGGTCAGCGCCGCCATGTTCAACGAGATCCGCGGCAAGCTGGGCAAGTACGGGGTGCGCCCGTCCGACCTGGCCTACGTCACCGACGTCAACAGCTTCATCAAGTCGCTGACCATCGACAGCTTCCGGACCCTGGACAAGTTCGGCCCGCAGGCCACGGTGCTCACCGGCCAGTTGGGCGCGGTGGAGGGCATACCGGTCATCGTCTCCGAGCAGATGCGCCTGGCCGACGCCGACGGCAAGGTGACCAGCGGCGGCAACGCCAACACCAAGGGCCGCCTGCTCATCGTCAACCGCTCCCAGTGGCGCGTCGGCTTCAAGCGCGAGCTCACCATCGAAACGGTCCGCGACGCCCAGAAGCGGCAGAACGTGATGGTGGTCAGCTTCCGCATCGCCCTGCAGGAGCGAAGCGGCACCCGGTCGTCGGCCACCCACACCGCCCTGCAATACAACGTCACCGGTGTCTAGGGGATCTATCCCCGAAGGGGCGCACAGGCGTGCGCCCCTGCACGATACCAGCCTGAAATCAAAGCCTGAGACCCAAAAGCCTGAGATTAATAATTAATAAAAGGAGGAACAACGTGTTGCATCGACTTTATCGAAAGGAGGATCGGGAGGAACGGTTCTCCCGGCCCTGGGCTGCGGTGGCCGCCCTCGGCATCGTGGCCGTCGCCAGCATCGAGACCTACGCCCTGTCGCAAGGCATCAACGGCACCGCGCTCACCGCGTCGCTGGCCGCCATCGCGGGCCTGGGCGGCGCAGGCCTCGGGCGGATGCTGCGATGACCACCCGCCGCAACCGCCGGGTGCAGGCCCGCCCCCGCGTCTACGAGCCGCTGCTCCGCGCCCACGACTCCAACACGTCCACGGAGCGGGAGACGCTGGTGAGCCCCAACAAGGGCAAGCGCCTGCGCATCCGGCGGGTCCGGGCGATACAGGACTCTGTCGACGGGCGGCGGCTCTACGAGGTCTACTTCGGCGATGGGGCCACTATTGCCGCCCAGCCCGGCAAGGCCGTGGACACCCTCGACATCCCAGAGCTGGGCGAGGACTCCACCCGCGTCTTCCCCCGCGACGAGGGGCCGCGCGGCCTGCGCGACGAGCCCCTCAGCGGCCGCTGGAGCGGCGTGGCCCCGTCGGTCTCTCACAAGATACTGGTCGAATACACCGAGGAAAGCTGATAGAGCCAGATAGAGCCTGATAGAGAAGGATAGCAAATGACCACCCGCACGCCCCACAGGGCGCCCCTGCGTCGGCGTCCCTTCACCCTCAGGACCACCGAGGTTACGCCGTCCCGGCGCCGCGGCCGCCAGACCATCCTCACGCCCGCCAAGGGCTTCCGCCTGCGTCTCGTTCGGGTGAAGGTCATCCAGCCCGAGGCCGACGACCGGCACCTCTGCGAGATCTACTTCGGCACCGCCGGCAGCCTGATCACCGACCCCTCGCGGGCCGTCGACATCCTGGCAGTCCCCGATGGCGGCTCGGCATCCAGCCGCACCTTCCAGCGCGGCCAGGGCCCCCGCGGACGCCGCGGCGAGCCGCTGAGCTTCCGCTGGCGCAACCGCCCTCCGTCCACCGACCACAGGATCATCATCGAATACGCCGAAGAGACCTGAGCGAGAAGGCAGTTGAAGCCCCAGCACCCGCCATGGCGAAATGGCCGGAAATGGCTGGGAATGGCCGGGAATGGCCGGAAAAACAAAAATTTCTAATCAGAAGGGAAGACCATGGCCCGTGAAGCATACCGGTCGCTGTATGGCGACCTCACCAAGCTCAAGGACGACAGCGTGCTCAAGGACCCAGCAGCGGGAACGGACGATGACGACGAGCTGTTCGAGTTGCTGCTGGCGGTCTCCGACTGGGTCGACCATTATTGCAACCGCCACTTCTACCCCCGCTCCGAGGCGCTGCTGTTCGACGGGACCGGCGGCGACCGGCTGATCGTGCCCGACCTCGTCGCCGTCAGCGAACTGGCGCAGGCCGATGGCGATGGCCGCCCCTTCGACGCCGTATGGAACGCCGACGACTATCGTCTGCTCCCCTACAACGCCGCGCCCCAGCGCCCGTGGGGGTCTCCCTACGGCGCCGTCCGTGCCCGCAGGGGCCGGGGCGAGGGGTTTGCCTCGGGCCAGGCCAACTTCCGTGTGAATGGCCTGTGGGGCTACCGCTGCTTCGCCGAGCCCTCGGGGGCGACGCTGGCGGCCCAGGCCAATGCCGACGCCGCCACCATCACCGTCAGCGACGGCGGGCAGTTCCGCGTGGGGCAGACCGTCCTGCTGGGCGCCGACGCCACGTCGGGTGAAGGCGTCGTGAACGCGGAGCAGGCCCTGGTTACTGCCATCGACGGCGCCGAGCTCTCGGTCTCCCGGGGACTCAATGGCACCCTCGCCGCGGTCCACGATTCCGGCGCGGCGGTGGGCATACAGCGCTGGCCGGCATCGGTGGAGCGGGCGGCGCTCATCCAGGCGGGCCCGCATCTGGACCCGAGCCGCCGATTTCGAGCCGTTCTACGTGGACGCCGACGTGGATACCGACGTTCGCCTTCTGCTGGAGCCCTATCGTAAACCCCCGAACCCGTAGCACCTCGTCTTTCGCATACCATGTCTAAATTGGGCCCCCTTCCGCTTTACACGAGAGTTGGCCTTTTTACACGAGGGTTGCCCTTTTAACACTGGAGTTGGCCTCTCGCCTCTCCGCCCGCTGCGTCCCGCTTGACGATGACTCAACAGTAGGCTAACATCCGCCAAATTTCTTGCCATGCATGGGTAAAATCTGGCAGAATAGCATGCTATCCCTGTTGACTGAATTCCCTCTTGGGAATGTCCTCTGGCACTCAATGCATCGCGGGGGGATCCCGCTACCCCCTGAACGCCTCTAACCATTAAGGACTGGAATCGGAGGAGCAAAAATGGCAATTCACCGGTTGCTGAATCTGAGAATGCTGATACCGCTGGCGTTGATAGTTGCGCTGGCCATGGTCGTGGCCTGCGGATCAGCCGATGAGCCGACGGAGGCTCCGGTCGCTCCTGCTACGAGCGCGCCCGCTCCCGGGACCACCAGCGCTCCGGCGGCTACCTCGGCTCCTGCGGCTACGTCGGCCCCAGCTGCCACCCCGGTCCCCGGCGCCACCACCAGGCCCACCAACACCCCGGCGCCGGCAGCGACCCAGGTGGTATCGCGTCCCACGCCAACGCCTGCGGGTGGCCCGCAGTACGGCGGCAATGTCAATATGTCGGCCTACGCCGACAGCCGCGACTGGGACCCCAAGGGTTCCTCGTCCCTCTCCAGCATCCAGGCAGTCAGCCAGCTGTACAACCAGCTCGTCCAGTACGACACGGTTAACACCAGTCTGATTGTTTGCGACCTGTGCGAGACCTGGGAGACTTCTGACGGAGGGGAGACAATCACCTTCCACATCCGCCCCGGCGTCCAGTGGTTGGACGGCACTGCCCTGACCGCTGACGACGTCCACAACTCTATGCTGCGCTACGGCGACCTCGACTCCAAGATGGGCCGCTCCGGCCTCTGGCGGCAGTACACCGAGGAAGCCAAGAACGGCGGCGTCAACCTGATAGACAACGACACCGTTGAGTTCAACCTGAAGTTCGCCTCTGGCGCCTTCATCAAGTTCTTGGCGGTCGACTACGTCAAGGTCCTGCCCAAGCACCTGCTGGACCAGGGCATTGACCTCAACCTGGCCGAGAACGTAATCGAGCACCAGTCCGGCTCCGGGCCCTTCGTGCTGGACGAGTACCAGAGGGGCAGCTTCTACAAGGTGTCGAAGAACCCCAACTACTTCAAGGAAGGCCGCCCCTACTTCGACAACATCGACCACACCATCATCGTGGACCCCAGCGTGCTGATTGCCCAGATCACCGGCGGTCAGGTCGACATGTCCAACGGTGGATTCACCAACATGACTCCCACCCAGGTCTTCGAGCTCGAGCACGACACCGACGGCCAGTATCGCGGCGTCGCCGTTCAGCCCACCGCGGACTGGGGGCTGATGCTCAACGTCAAGAAGGCTCCCTTCGACGACGACCGCGTGCGCAAGGCCATAGCGCTGGCGATCGACTACCAGCAGTGGAACGACCTGGTCTTCGACAACACTTCCGGCGTCGGCTGCCCGCTGATGGGCCTCGCCCACTCCTTCGAGGAATGCGAGACCTGGCCGGGCCTTCGGCCGAAGGATACCCCCGAGGGTCAGGGAGACGTGGCGGAAGCCAAGCGGCTGATGACCGAGGCCGGCTTTGCCGAGGGCTTCGAGACCCGCATGGACGTCCGGCAGGTTGGCACCTACCCCGAGCAGTGCTCGGTGGTCAAGGACCAGCTTGAGAAGACGCTGAACATCAAGGTCACCGATTTCCAGACCTACCCCAGTGCCGCTGGTTACGACCTCTTCGCCACCTCCCGCCCGGTGGACCAGGCGGGTGACTGGGAACTGGCATGCCAGGGTGAGGGTCAGGTCGTGCTCGACGTCGATGGCATCATGGGAGGTGTCTACCTCAAGGGTGCCACCCGGAACTACACCGACTGGGAGAACGACTGGGTGAACCAGAAGTTCGAGGAACAGAAGGTGGAGCTCGACCCGGAGAAGCGCCGAGAGATTAACAAGGAACTGGAGAACTTCCTGTTCACCCAGGACGACAACCACTGGGTTACCCTGGGCTGGGGCGTCCTGCAGTGGGTGGTCGGCGAGCAGATCAAGAACTTCAATGCTCCGCAGACCGTACAGACCCACTTCAAGCACGAAGACATCTGGCTGGAACGCTAGACGGATAGTACAAGTAACGGGGGCGGATTTCAGATCCGCCCCCGTGCTCCTATCGTAAAGGCTGCCTTGGCAGCCTTACCTATTCGGCCCTGATATGGGACTGGGCAGATGAGACAGTACATCTTCAAACGAATTGGGCTTTTCTTTCCCACGATCATCCTGATCACGATAATTACTTTCGTGGTCATGCGCCTGATCCCGGGGGACGTGTGCCTGGCGATACTCAGCGACGGCGAAGCTACCTTCACTCAGGAGGAGCTGATCGAATGCCGCATCGAACTTGACCTGAACAAGCCGTTGGTCAACCAGTATTTTGACTGGATCGGCGGCGTTCTCCAGGGAGATTTCGGAAACTCCTACTGGTTCAAAGCCCCGGTGATGGAGGAGTTGGCCGACCGGATTCCGGTGACCGTTGAGCTAACCATCCTCGCCATGCTGATTTCCGTGGTCGTGGCAGTACCTCTGGGGATCGTGTCCGCGCTTCGTCCGGAAAGCCCTCTGGACTATGCCGCGCGGGTCTTTACCATGGCCGGCATCGCCATGCCGACCTTCCTCATAGCCATCCTGCTGCTCCTGCTGCTGGTGAAGGTCGGGGGGCTTGCTCCGCTGAACTACGTGAATCTGTGGGATGACCCGCTGACTAACCTGCACCAGATGATTTTCCCCGCGCTGGCCCTGGGCTTCTACGAAATGGGGTTTGTGGCCCGCGTTACTCGCTCCGCGATGATGGAAATCATCCGCGAAGACTACATGCGCACCGCCCGCTCCAAAGGCTTGAGCGAAAACTCGGTGGTGTACGGCCACGGCCTGAAGAATGCCCTGCTGCCGGTGCTTACCACCTCTGGCTGGATATTCGCCCGCCTCTTCGGTGGGACCGTGATCATAGAGACCATATTCCTGGTGCCCGGCATGGGCCGGATTCTTATCGAGTCCATATTCCAGCGGGACTACACGATGATACAGGCGGAGATCGTAATCATCGCCGCGTTCATTGTGACTATCAACCTAGCGATTGACCTGCTCTACGGGTGGCTGGATCCCCGCATCAGATACGCGTAAGGTTCAGCGAGGGCGCAGGGGCCTCTGAAATTAGCGCCTGCGCCCCCCTCTGCATTGTTTGATTGAGATGCATACCCGAGGGGCGCGAACGCGGGCCCCTGATAAACCCTTCAGAAAGGGATGAAACGATGGCAGTATTCCGCACTGACACTGTGGCCGAAGAACCGGTCCTTGTGGGCGATGTTCGGCAAAAACCTACCGGACTTGCCGGGATCTGGGCAATTTCATGGAGTTTTTCCAAACGCAAGCCCCTGGGCGCCATTGGAGCGGTCATAATCGTACTGGCAATCCTGATCGCACTCCTTGCGCCTGTTGTGGCTCCCCAGAATCCCGAGGGCGTGGGCATCGCCAAGAAGTTCTCCCCACCGGGTACGGCGAGCGCTCCCCTGGGGACCGACCACATCGGGCGAGATGTCCTTAGTCGCCTCATCTACGGCGCCCGCATCTCGATGTATGTGGGTGTGATGACCGTCATCATCGGTATCACCATAGGCACAATGGTCGGGATCTCCAGTGCCTACATGGGAGGGGTGTTCGACATGGTCATTCAAAGACTTGTCGACGCCTTGATGGGATTCCCGCCAATAATTCTGGCGCTGGGGCTGATGGCGGCCCTGGGCGCCGACATCAACAACGTGATCATTGCGCTTGTGGTAATCCTGGTGCCCGGCGCGACGAGGGTCATCCGTTCCGAGGCTCTGCGCATCAAGGAGTTGGACTATATCCTGGCGTCAAAAGCCATCGGCGCCAATCCACTTCGAATTATGATGCGTCATATAATGCCGAACGTGGCGGCAACCTACATTGTGTTGATGACCATCACCCTGGGGTTCGCCATCGTGGTTGAGGCGTCGCTGAGCTTCCTCGGTGTCGGCGTGCCGGAAGGCGTGGCTACCTGGGGCAGCATGCTGGAAATCGGCCGCGCGCACATCCACACGCAGACCTGGCTGGTGGTGTTCCCCGGCATCGCCATTGCGGCGGTCGTGTTCGCCGTGAACTTTCTCGGCGACGGCCTGCGCGACGTCCTCGACCCGAGGTTGAGGGGACGTTAAGGGTGGGTTATGCCTGCCCGTGACCGAATCGACACCAGGCAGGCCAGAGATTGGACGTTTCCTGACAACCGGTTTTCGTAGTATGGCAAACCAGTACGAATTGCGGGTATAATAGCGATTGCTCGGCCCCGATAATCATCGGGGCCGAAAGTCCGAATGACCGGAGGGTGAGTAATAGGTTTGAAGACTAGAGTATTTATCCCGTTGGCTATTTTGTCAGCGATGTTGCTTCTTCTCGTCGCTGCCTGTTCTGGAGAGACCGTTGAGGTTGAGGTCACCCGCATCGTCGAGGTGACTCCAGTGGGCGGCATGGTGATGCAGGAGGCCAACCGCCTGCAGGCCATCAAGGATCGCGACGTCCTCATCTGCGCCGCCGAAACGACGTTCCCGGCTACGGCTATCTGGACCCCTCCGGCAACAACCAAGGTTTCGACATCGACCTCTGCCGTGCAGTGGCCGCCGCGGTTCTCGGCGACCCCAACAAGATCGAGATCCGGCTGATTTCCGCCGCCGAGCGTGGTCCGACGATCCAGTCTGGCGAAGTTGACATGCTGGTCCGCACCGTCACCTGGACCACCTCCCGCGACGCCCAGTGGGGCAACTATGTCCAGACCATGTTCTACGACGGCCAGGGCTTCATGGTCAGCAATGACCTGGGCCTGACCAGCGCGCTGGAACTGCAGGATGCTACGGTGTGCGTGACCCAGGGAACCACCACCGAGCTCAACCTGCAGGACTTCTCCAACCAGTACAACCTGAACATCACCCCGCTGACCTTCGAGGACACCGATGCAGTGGGTGCTGCCTACCAGGGAGGGCAGTGCGACGCCTTCACCAACGACCGCTCGCAGCTGGCCGCGATCGGATCGGGCTTTGACGACCCAAGTGCCCATACCATCCTGCCCGAGACCATCTCCGAGGAGCCTCTGGGGCCGGTGGTCCCTCACGGCGATGACCAGTGGTTCGACGTCGTGAAGTCCGTCATGTCCATCCTGATCTACGGCGAGGCCTACGGTGTGGGTCAGGGCAGCGTTCCAAGCGCCGCCACCGGCACCACCGTCATTGACCGCCTGCTCGGCTTCGAGGGTTCCTTCGGCCAGGAGAGCCTGGGCCTGAGCGACACCGTGGCCCAGGACGTGCTCAATGACGTCGGCAACTACGGCGATATCTACAACCGCAACCTTGGCCCCGACGGCATCAACCTGCCGCGCGAGGGCGGGCGCAACGCCCTCTGGGCTGACGCCCCATGCCAGGACTGCCCCAAGGGCGGACAGATCTACGCAGCCCCGCTGCGATAGTCCCTGCCCGGCGGATACAGGCCAAAAGTTCAGGGGCGGGCGAAAACCCGCCCCTTTTCTCATGAATTTCCCGCCAATCCCCTTGCGTTGGGCGGGTTGAAGGGTCGTACTATATAGAAGGCCCGGTGAAAATACTGTGAGTGTGGATGGCCATGATCCGACTACCCTTGCTTTCCGCGGTGCTGATGCTGCTCCTGCTGGCGGCCCTTGGCGCCTGCGCGACCGAAGAACCCTCTGACGCGACCGACACTCAGCAACCGGGGGAGTCGACGCGGCTCGAACGCGTAAAGGAACGGGGCACCCTGGTCTGCGCCACCGGCAATGACACGCCAGGTTTCGGCTATGTCGACGAGGGCGGCAATAACCTCGGCTTCGACCTGGACCTCTGCCGCGCCGTGGCGGCCGCGGTGCTGGGAGACCCGGACGCCGTCGAGTTCAGGATTGTCGACCCTGCCGAACGCGGCCCGATACTTCAGGCCGGCGAGGTCGACATGCTGTCTACCGTGACCACCTGGACGTCTTCCCGCGACGCCCAATGGGGGAACTTCACCCAGACCATGTTCTACGATGGCCAGGGCTTCATGGTCCCCCGCAGCCTCGGCGTTGCCAGCGCCGCCCAGCTCCAGAACGCCAGCGTGTGCGTGACCCAGGGAACAACCACCGAGCTCAACCTCCAGGACTTCTCCAATGAGGCAGACCTGAATATATCGGCGATCACCTTCGAGGACTCCGACTCAGCATTGGAGGCCTACCGCAACGGCCAGTGCGACGCCTTCACCACCGACCGATCGGCTCTGTCCTCGCTGCTGGGAACCTTCTCCAACCCCGGAGACCACGTCATCCTTCCCGACACCATCTCCGAGGAGCCGCTCGGTCCCGTGGTGCCCCACGGCGACGAGCAGTGGTACGACATCGCCAAGACCGTAATGGCCATCCTGATCTACGCGGAGGCCTTCGGCGTTGGCATGGACAACGTGCCCACGACGGTCACGGGCGACACCAAGATCGACCGCCTCTTCGGCCTGGAGGGGTCCTTCGCCCAGGATACGCTGGGTCTGGGCGAGGCTGTTGCCCAGGACGTGATCCGCGGCGTGGGCAACTACGGCGAGATCTACGACCGCAACCTCGGCTCCGGCGGCATTGGCCTGCCGCGGGAGAACGGTCGCAACGCCCTCTGGGCCGGCGCCCCCTGCCAGGACTGCCCCAAGGGCGGCCAGATCTACGCGTCGCCGCTGCGCTAGCACCGGAAACGATGCGCCGGCTACAGCCGCCGGGCCGTGGCCTCCTCTCGGGGTACCGGGCCAGGTGCCGGGTCAGGCCTCGCCGGGCGCCGTGTCAGCAGCATCAGGACCGCGGACAAACACAGCAGGCCGGACGAGATAAGGATCATCAGGGTGTAGCTGCCGGTAGAGTCGTAGATGACCGGCCCCACTATCTGACCCACACCCAGTCCGCTGGCTTCAAACGGCCGCAGAGTCCCGGCAATGGCCCCGTAGGATTCGCGGCCGAAGTAGTCGGCCAGCAGTATGTAAATCAGCACTTCCATGGCACTGTGGAACAGCCCCCACAGCACTCCGAAGACGTATGCCGTGAGGAGTGAGTCCACCTGCAGCAGGGCCAGCGCTGCCACCGCAGACAGGGCCATCGATGCCACGATGCACCACCTGGCAGTCAGACGTCTCGCCATCTGTCCCCACACCAGGCTGCTGAGCGCCAGGAAAGTGCTGACGCTCAACACGCCGGCGGCCTGCGGGGTAGTGAGACCGGCGGAATCGCGAAGGTGGGGCACAAGGATGAAGCCCAGGCCGGAGGAGGCGGCAACGTTCAGGAATGCGGCGACCGCCACGAGCCAGAAAGCCCTGGTCCGCAAGGCCTCTCTGGCAGTGGAGCTGACCTCGCCGGTCCCGCGAGGACCCGCGTGCCCCGCCGGGGTGGTTGTCCCGTCTGCCCGCGCCTGCCCCTTGCCCGTTGGGGCCTGGGGTGCGCCATCGGGGAGCAGGCCGATGTCCTCGGGTCGGCGCCGCATGATGATGATCATCGGCACGGCCAGGACCAGGCTGAAGAACCCGAGGTAACGAAACGCCGTGCGCCAGTCCGCAAGTACGGCGATGACCGAGAAGGCCTGGATGATCAATGCCCCACTGATGGGCCGGTACATTCCCGTAAATGCCAGGGCGATATTGCGCCTGCGGTTGAAGAAGTTGACGGCCATTGTGCGGGGGACCACCCCGATCAGCAGGGGTTGGCTGATCGACCGCCCGATTACCATGATGATGAAAAATAGCCAGGCGGCATGTACACCGCCGACGGCAATCATGCATACGCCGAGGAGAATCAGTCCGGCGGGCATCAGCAGGCGGGGACCGTACCGGTCCGCCAGCCGTCCGGCAAAGGGAGCGAATAGGCCAGACAACCAGACCCCGCATCCCGCGGCCAGACCGATACTGGTACGGGACCAACCGGTGTCATCGAGGATGTACGGCTGCACACCGCCTAGCACCACTCCCGCGATGGCCGTCGCTACGAATGCTCCTGCCCCTGAGAGTCCAAGGACCAGCCAGCCGTAGTAGAAGGGCGTGTGGGGACGCCAGTTTAGAAGAGCTGAGAAAGAGGACGCCATAGGACTGATTCTTATATCAGACCGCCGTGGTCTGTACAAGAACAACCCGGCAGGAATCGGGACGATTGCAATATGCCGATCAGCTGCTGGTGTCCGCGCATCCTGAGCTAGTCGGTCATTATGAGCTCGTTGGTCAGTTGCGTGCCGATCAACTGCTGGTGTCCGCTCATCCTGAGCTTGTCGAAGGATGCCGCTCCAAGCTGCCAATCGTTCGACGGGCTCACCATGATCGGGTGCGAAAAGACTTTGCAGTTGTCCTAGTATTACAACGACGCTTCCATAATCTAGTCAGTTTTTGGTCGGAAATCGCTTCACGGAATGCAAGGCCACAAAGCTGTCGAGCGCGTGGTCGGGTCGCCATGAAGAGGTGCTCGAGGTCCCTTTCCTGCGAACTGTCGTTGTAATACTAGCAGCCCGTCCGAGAAACGGGGTTGGTGAGCCGTTGGGGGTATGATGGTACGGAGCATCAGACGATCGGAGCGGTCAATGAGCAAGACCTACCTTCCCTACGACCCGGACCAGCAGTTGCTGCTGCCGGCGGCCCTCCAGGAATGGCTGCCGCCGGAGCACTTGGCCTACTTCATCTCCGACGTTGCGGACCAGTTGGACCTCTCGGACATCACCGCCCGCTACGAGCAGGAGAGGCGGGGCGGCCCGCCCTACCATCCCAGGATGATGGTGAAGGTGCTGCTCTACGGCTACTGCAACGGCGTGGCCTCCTCGAGGCGCATCGCCCAGCGGCTGCACGAGGACATCGCCTACCGGGTGCTGGCGGCGAACAACACGCCGGACTTCCGCACCGTCTCCGACTTCCGAAAGGACCATCTGGAGGCGTTGGGGGAATTGTTCCTGCAGGTGCTGGAGTTGTGCCAGCAGGCAGGACTGGTAAAGCTGGGGCACGTGGCCCTGGACGGGACCAAGGTGAGGGCCAATGCCTCAAAGCACAAGGCGATGAGCTACGGGCGGATGAAGGAGAAGGAAGCGCGGTTGCAGGCCGAGGTGGACGAGTTGCTCCGCAAGGCGCAGGAGGTGGACGAGGAGGAGGACCGCCGGTACGGGAAGGACAGGCGTGGGGATGAGTTGCCGGAGGAACTGGCCTTCCGGGAGGGACGGTTGCGGAAGATAAGGGAGGCCAAGGCGGCGCTGGAGGCCGAGGCCCTGGCGGATGCGGAGCAGGCTGAGTCCGAGGGACGCAATCATCTCGGGGTGCCTGATGACAAGGCGCAGCGGAACTTCACCGACCCGGACTCCCGGATCATGCCCGGCCCGGGAGGGAGGGACTTCCAGCAGTCCTACAACTGCCAGGCGGTGGTGGACAGCGAGCATCAGGTGATCGTGGCGGCCTGTGCCACCGATCAGCCCTCGGACAAGGATCAGGCCGTGAGCATGATTGAGGAGGCCATCCTGAACGTGGGCACAGTCCCAAAGGAAGTCTCCGCCGACGCCGGATACTACTCGGCCAAGGCGGTGGAGGAACTCTACGCCCTGGGAGTGGACCCGTTCGTCGCGCCGGAGAGGACCCGCCACGGCTGGGTGCCGCCACCGGCGCCCCGTGGCCGCATACCGAAGGGGCTGTCAGCCAAGGACCGGATGCGGCGCAAGCTGCGGACGAAACGGGGCAGGGAACGCTACGCGCTTCGGATGGAGACGGTGGAACCGGTATTCGGGCAGATCAAGCAGGGCCGGGGCTTCCGGCAGTTCCTGCTGCGGGGTCTGGCTAAGGTGAACCGGGAGTGGCTGATCATCTGCGCCGGCCACAACCTGCTGAAGCTGTTCCGGTATGGGGCCGGGATGTTCGTCAAGGCGAGGGGAAAAGGCGCCACTGGGAACGACAGGGAGACGCGCCGGTCCATGGGCAGTGGGATTTTCAAGCGACAATCCGCAGGTGCCTACCCGCACCCCGCCAGAACCGTTGTCGCAGGGTAGTCCCGGCTGACCGACACCGCCAGTCGGTCAATCCTCAGACGGGCTGCTAGGCAGGCAGGGAACGGTCGGTCAGGGTTAACCGGGACGCAAGTTGCCGCCGCATGCGGGGGTCTTTCAGATCAGTGCCGTAAGGCTCAGGGGCCCGGTTCCGGGTTGCCGGGAAGGCCTCGCTATGATTCAATCTCCGATCTGGCCTTCAGATGGTCGACGTGGTGATTCTCGAAGCAATCTGTCGCCGACCGCACCATCTGAATGGTGAGATGGTGCACATCGAATTCGTCGCGGATTGTCTGTTGCAGCCGCCGCATGAGTTGCTCTATGTCACCCTCGTAATCGGGGTCCACAAGCACGTGTGCGGCCAGTGCGTTGTAGTTGGCAGTGATGGACCAGGCGTGAACGTCGTGGACCACGGTTACACCCTCGGAGTCCTCGATTCTGCTGCAGAGCAGGTACATGTCCAGTCCGGGCGGGGTGACCTCCAGCAAAATGCGAAACACCTTATTGGCCAGACGCAGTGCACCGCCTATGATCAGGATACCGATCACGACGCTGAGAACGGGGTCAATGAAATCCCAGTCGTAAATGAGCAGAACGACACTGGAAACGACCAACGCGACGGACCCGGCAAGGTCCGCAACGACATGCCAGAACGCGCCTTCAACGTTGATGCTGTGTCTGGAGGAACGGTAAAGCGTCCAGGCGGCGACCATATTGATGGCTAGTCCGGCGACAGCGACGGTCAGCATGATCGCGCCGTCTATCTCGTGTTCATGGCCTGCAGCCAGGCCGCTGAATCGCTGGTAAGCCCCGTAAAAAATCCAACTGGCGAGCCCACAGAGCGCAACGGCATTGAGCAGCACCACCAGAACCTCGATTCGTTGGAAACCAAAGGTACGGTTGATGGTGGCCGGTCTCTTGGCGATCCACATGGCGAACAATGCTAGGCAGATGGCTACGGCGTCGGTAACTATATGGGTGGCGTGAGCCAGCAGTCCCAGGCTGCCGGAAAGGATGCCCCCGGTTGTTTCGATTACTATTTGGCAGCCAATCAGGCCCAGGACCAACATGAGACCGCGCTTGCCCGCAGCCCTGTAATCGTGGGAATGGTCGTGTGCTGCTGCATCCCCTTGAGTGGGGTTGTTGATCGGGGAGGTTGCCATTGTGGGGTGCCTCCAGGATCATGGCTTTGTGGGTCTGTGAAATTCCGGTGCCCAGTCAGCCCGGCGCAACTCTATACCCGGCAATTTCCGGGATAATGTAAGGGCAAACAGACTTGGCAGCAAGGGTTGCGCGGACGGGTTCCCGGAAGTATTGGCGTACGTGATTCCCTCGCGCCGGCGGAACAACCAGGCCACCCTGCAGAACGGCTGTGAAAAATGAGTGACAAAGCTCGAAGGATTTATAATTTTTCATATGAACTGATCTCTATAATGCAAAGCGAATCCTGATCCCAACGCTGGGATGAGGATTGTGGCCTGAGTTGCTTTGCAGTCAACCGGCTGGAATGAATGCCACTGCATGCCCCGCTGGAACACATCACCGGAAGCACCAATACGAATGTGCGGAGGCCGAAAATTTTGATGACAGTTGGCCATGGCGGGAGCGAATTCCGCCGTGCTAACCTGAATGCAGGGTGCGTCTGACCCTGTTGAGTTCGCCTAGGATGGAAATGGGACGAATGGGGCGGAATAGTAGTTTTCCAAAGGAGTCTCAACCGTCAACCGGGCCTCGACCCCCGTCCATTCCCGTCGCTGAAGCCTCATCAAAGAGAAAGGTCCATCTAATTGCCGCTTCTTCCAGTGTACTGAGCCATGTTATTCAGAGCGAAGCGAAGAATCTCGCTCAAGACAGAGAGACCCTTCGCTCTGCTCTGAGTGGGAATTGAATGACCCTGATCAAGGGGACACTACTCGGAGCCAAGGATCGGATTTCCCGGCGCAATGGCCGATTTTGGCCGGGAATGGCCGCAAATGGCCGGAAATACAGAATTTTTGCCTTTCCGCCAGCGCGTGAGAACAAACGGCAAGCAGGGAGCGAGTGCGTAAGGGTGGAGATTCCATTAAGCGGTCGAGTCTGGAAAGATCAACCTGGGGGCGGACGGCCGGGTAGCAGATCCTGCCCCGTGGATTGCAAGCCACCGGGCAGGGAATGTGACCCTGGGCAATGCCTGCGGTTACAATCGCGATAGTGGTATGGTAGATTTGGGGACAACTTTGCAGAGGAACTGGTTCAGAACCGTATGGCCCATATGAGGAGTCTCCTTACCTACCAGGGCGTCGCGGTTTGGCGGCACACCAAGGTCATCCAGTGGACCTTGCAGATTGTGTCGGGCATCTTGGTCGTGGTGCTGGTGGCCTGGTTCTTTACAAACATCGCCAACGCCGTCCAGGACCGGGAAATCCCTCACGGTTGGAGCTTCCTCGACCGGGAATACCAGACGCCGATAGGCCAGCACTTCCTCCCCTACGAATCGTCGGACTCTTTCGGCTATGCATTGTTGGTGGGGGCAGCAAACACCGTCCTGGTGTCAGTGCTGGGCGTCATACTGGCCACTATGCTGGGCATCTTCATCGGAGTAGCGCGCTTGTCCAGCAACTGGCTGGTATCCAAGCTGGCCATGGTCTACGTCGAGTTCTTCCGCAACGTGCCGTTGCTTGTTCAATTGTTCTTCTGGTTCTACATCATCCTGTCCCTGCCGCCGGTACTGAATGGGGGTTATGTAATCGGCGGGGGACTGTATATCAACAACAGGTTCATGGCCATGCCTTTCCCCTCGGCAACCGGGGTCGGGCCGGCGGTGATATGGTCGCTACTGGCGGCAGGATCCTTGGCGGCCGGTTTTGCAGTCTACCGGCGGCTGACGGCCCGGGAGCTAAACACCGGCCAGAGGTCCCATCCTCTGCCGGGCGCACTGGTTACTGCGGTGGTAGTTGGGGCCGTTAGCTGGGTCGTCGTGAGCTTGGCCGCCGGGGGCGCTCCCTTCGTGATCTCCACGACGGAGCTGATAGGCCGGTTCGGGGAACCCGAAGGTGGCTTCGCCAGCCCGGCAGGTCAGGTAGTGCTGCTGGTGGCATTGGTCACCTACACTGCCTCGTTCATCGCCGAAATCGTACGGGCGGGCATCCAGTCGGTCAGGCGCGGGCAGACGGAAGCGTCGCGAGCACTTGGGCTGACGCCCATGGAAACGTTGCGCTACGTCACCTTTCCGCAGGCTTTGCGGGTCATTATCCCGCCGTTGATCAGCCAATTCCTGAACCTGACAAAGAACAGCAGTCTGGCGGCAGCAATCGGGTACACCGACCTTACCAACGTGGCCAAGACAATGACACAGACCGCCCCGGCGGTGTCCATATTCCTGCTGATCATGGCCGCCTACCTCGCGATGAGTCTGACTTACTCGCTCATCGGCAACCTGTATAACCGCCGCATCCGGTTCACGGGGGGCTGACGATGGCCACCACTTCAGTGCCACGGCCCCCGGCCACAGCTGGAGGGACTCCGGGCCAGCGACTGCCGCCGCCCCGTACAGAGGTCGGCGTTCTTGGCTGGGTGCTCGCCAACCTGTTCAACTCGCGGTTCAACGCCGTGCTGACAGTCGTTTCCTTGGCGTTCATCGTGCTGGCGCTGTTCTACGGCCTGCGCTGGGTCATAACCGGAGCCGACTGGACGGTCATCGGCGTGCTGGGCGGGCGAATGGTCATCGGTCAGTACAACACCGAGGGTGCCTGCCCCGGCCAGAACTGCTTCTGGAGGCCGCAGGTGGCGCTGCTGCTGGTGTCTGTCCTGCTGGGCTTGGTATGGGGAATGCTGGGCGGCGGCGTCGCCAAGCGCCTGGGCATTGGCGTGGTGGTGGTGCTGACGCTGTTCGCCTTCCTGCCCTACGGCTTCGACAGCATGGGGATGGACGTGCGGTTGCTGCTGGCCGCCAACATACCGGCGCTGCTGGTGGGATGGGCCGTGGCCCACTACTTCGGGATCTCGGTGCGGACAATAGTCATTTACGTCGTGGTGGCCTTCATTGTGTCGGTGATTCTGATGCGAGGCCTGCCGGGGGTTCCCGGACTCCAGCCGGTGCTGGTGTCCAACTGGGGCGGGTTGACGCTGAACTTGCTGCTGGCGGTGGCGCCAATCGGTCTGAGCGTGCCCATCGGCATCGCGCTGGCGCTGGGGCGGCGGAGCAACCTAGAAATTCCTATCGGCGATGCCTTCTTCCATATCCTCAAGAAGTCTGTCATGATCAGGCCGATTGCCTTAGTTGTGGGGCTTTGGGAGGCCACCTTCGGGAGGATTGGTGGAAGCAGACTAGTCGACTTAGCCGCACGGCTTCTACGGGTCATCCTCAACTTGAATCTGGTCAAGTTGTTTTGCGTGGTGTTCATTGAGGTGTTCCGGGGCGTGCCGCTTATCACGCTGCTGTTCATGTCGCAGGTGCTGGTGCCGCTGGCCTTCCCCGAGGACTTCCCGATCAATTCGCTGTTGCGCGCCGGTATTATTATTACGCTGTTCAGCTCGGCCTATATGGCCGAGAATATCCGGGGCGGGTTGCAGGCGCTGCACCCCGGTCAGGCGGAGGCGGCGCGGGCGCTGGGTCTGCCCGGCTGGCAAGCCACGCTGCTCATCTCCCTGCCGCAGGCCATCCGCAACGTGATTCCGGCCATCGTGGGCCAGTTCATCTCGCTGTACAAGGACACCACCCTGGTCTACATCATTGGTATGCTGGACGTGCTGGAAATCAGCCGGGCCTTCATCCAGGGCAACACCGAGTACCTCTCCAGCGCCAAGGAGGTGTTCATCTTCCTGGCCCTGGTCTTCTGGGTGTTTTGCTACACCATGTCCTACGTCAGCCATAAGGTCGAGGAACACCTGGGCGTGGGCGAGCGGTAACTTCCCTTCTCTCCCTAGGGAGAAAGAGAGCCGGGGTTGGAGTTAAGAGATGGTCGAGCAGCAGACTAACGGTTCAGGCGATGAACCCATCATCATCTGCCGCGACGTGCATAAATGGTTCGGACAGTTCCACGTGCTGCGTGGGGTTACCACGACCGTTAACCGCAGCGAGAAGCTGGTGGTGGTCGGGCCATCGGGCTCGGGCAAGTCCACCTTCATCCGTACCATCAACCGGCTGGAGGAGCACCAGCGCGGCGACATCGTCGTTGACGGCGTGCCCTTGACCCAGGACGTGCGAAACATCGACTCCATCCGCCGCGACGTGGGTATGGTGTTCCAGCAGTTCAACCTGTTCCCCCACCTGTCGGTGCTGCAGAACGTGACCCTGGCGCCCATCAAGGTGCGCAAGTGGAAACGCGCCGAGGCCGAGGCGGTTGCAATGGAGCTGCTGGAGCGGGTGGGCATTCCTGAGCAGGCCGACAAGCACCCGGGCGAGCTGTCCGGCGGTCAGCAGCAGCGCGTGGCCATCGCGCGGGCCTTGGCCATGCAGCCCAAGATCATGCTCTTCGATGAGCCGACCTCAGCCCTCGACCCGGAGATGATCCGCGAGGTGCTGGACGTGATGCGTGAGCTGGCGGAGTCGGGCATGACCATGATCATCGTGACTCACGAGATCGGCTTCGCCACCGAGGTCGCCGACCGCATCCTGATGTTCGATGAGGGCGTGATCATCGAGGACGCCCCGCCGCGGGAATTCTTCAACAACCCCCAGGAGGAACGGACGCAGGCCTTCCTCAGCCAGATACTTTCGTAGCCGGGGGGCAACTCCGCCAAATACACAGAGCGCAGGGAAAGCCCCTGCGCTCTTGTCTCTTTTCGACGGGCGGGCAGCTACAGCACAGTACCCAGCAGGTCCAGGGCAGCCTGGGCCGCGCCATGCTTCGTGGCGTCCCGGTCGCCGTCGATGTGGACCTCGATGGCGGTGTCCTCTCCATCCTTCACCGACAGGCCGACCCAGAAGGTGCCGATGGGCAGCCCCGCTCGCCCGGCTGAAGGCCCGGTGACGCCGGTGGTGGATATGGCGTAGTCCGTGCCGGTGAGTTCCCGAACCCCGCGGGCCATGCCCACGGCCATCTCATGGCTGACTGTGCCGTGATTCGGCGCCACCTCATCCGGCACGTTCAGCACCGACTCCTTGAGGCCGCCGGTGTAGGCGATTACGCCACCCGGGAAATAACGCGAGCTCCCAGGCATGGTCCCCAGCATGTAGCCCACCAACCCGCAGGTGCAGGCCTCGGCTACGGACACTGTCTTGCCAGCCTCGCTGAGCTTCGCCGCAATCTCTTCAACTTGCATTCTTCGTTCCTAGACTTGACTGATTCAAACAGCTTGCGGGATCGATGTCCCGCACCCTCGTGGGAGAGCCTTGACCCTCCTTGGCCCTAGCAGCCCGTCTGAGGATTGACCGACTGGCGGTGTCGGTCAGCCGGGACTACCCTGCGACAACGGTTCTGGCGGGGTGCGGGTAGGCACCTGCGGATTGTCGCTTGAAAATCCCACTGCCCATGGACCGGCGCGTCTCCCTGTCGTTCCCAGTGGCGCCTTTTCCCCTCGCCTTGACGAACATCCCGGCCCCATACCGGAACAGCTTCAGCAGGTTGTGGCCGGCGCAGATGATCAGCCACTCCCGGTTCACCTTAGCCAGACCCCGCAGCAGGAACTGCCGGAAGCCCCGGCCCTGCTTGATCTGCCCGAATACCGGTTCCACCGTCTCCATCCGAAGCGCGTAGCGTTCCCTGCCCCGTTTCGTCCGCAGCTTGCGCCGCATCCGGTCCTTGGCTGACAGCCCCTTCGGTATGCGGCCACGGGGCGCCGGTGGCGGCACCCAGCCGTGGCGGGTCCTCTCCGGCGCGACGAACGGGTCCACTCCCAGGGCGTAGAGTTCCTCCACCGCCTTGGCCGAGTAGTATCCGGCGTCGGCGGAGACTTCCTTTGGGACTGTGCCCACGTTCAGGATGGCCTCCTCAATCATGCTCACGGCCTGATCCTTGTCCGAGGGCTGATCGGTGGCACAGGCCGCCACGATCACCTGATGCTCGCTGTCCACCACCGCCTGGCAGTTGTAGGACTGCTGGAAGTCCCTCCCTCCCGGGCCGGGCATGATCCGGGAGTCCGGGTCGGTGAAGTTCCGCTGCGCCTTGTCATCAGGCACCCCGAGATGATTGCGTCCCTCGGACTCAGCCTGCTCCGCATCCGCCAGGGCCTCGGCCTCCAGCGCCGCCTTGGCCTCCCTTATCTTCCGCAACCGTCCCTCCCGGAAGGCCAGTTCCTCCGGCAACTCATCCCCACGCCTGTCCTTCCCGTACCGGCGGTCCTCCTCCTCGTCCACCTCCTGCGCCTTGCGGAGCAACTCGTCCACCTCGGCCTGCAACCGCGCTTCCTTCTCCTTCATCCGCCCGTAGCTCATCGCCTTGTGCTTTGAGGCATTGGCCCTCACCTTGGTCCCGTCCAGGGCCACGTGCCCCAGCTTTACCAGTCCTGCCTGCTGGCACAACTCCAGCACCTGCAGGAACAATTCCCCCAACGCCTCCAGATGGTCCTTTCGGAAGTCGGAGACGGTGCGGAAGTCCGGCGTGTTGTTGGCCGCCAGCACCCGGTAGGCGATGTCCTCGTGCAGCCTCTGGGCGATGCGACGTGAGGAGGCCACGCCGGTGCAGTAGCCGTAGAGCAGCACCTTCACCATCATCCTGGGATGGTAGGGCGGGCCGCCCCGCCTCTCCTGCTCGTAGCGGGCGGTGATGTCCGAGAGGTCCAACTGGTCCGCAACGTCGGAGATGAAGTAGGCCAAGTGCTCCGGCGGCAGCCATTCCTGGAGGGCCGCCGGCAGCAGCAACTGCTGGTCCGGGTCGTAGGGAAGGTAGGTCTTGCTCATTGACCGCTCCGATCGTCTGATGCTCCGTACCATCATACCCCCAACGGCTCACCAACCCCGTTTCTCGGACGGGCTGCTAGATGTCCAGCATTTTGTCGGGGGTCATCAGCTCCATGATCTCGAGACGGTTGCCCTCCGTAAACTCCCTGACCTGCGCGCCGACTGCCATGGCCGCCTGCGGCAGGTCGTTGTCCCCGCGCATCGGAGACATCAGCGCCTCGTCGGTCCATTCCAGAACCACGGTGTCGGGCTCGGAGGGGGTGGTGTAGCCGTTGAAATAGACCCTGAACTCGCTGCGCTGGCCTGCCTCGTGGTAGATCTGCGCCTGCTTCTGTACCAGGCTGGCCACCCGCCGGGCCTCACCGGGTTTGCACTTCCAGATTCGCCTCAGGACGTACATTGCCACTACTCCAGATAAGAATTGCCGTCGGCAATGGCTGCCGACGGCCCTCATGATACCCGATTCTGCGGTGCCCGGAATGAGTTTCAGGCGTCGACGGGGAGTTTCCGTAGCAGCGCCAGATACTCCTGGTTGCCCGCGTCCCCGGTGATGGGCGACGGAGTGGTGTCGAGATGCTCCACGTCGTCACGTTCCCTGAGCCACTGCTCAACGCGCATGAGGATGTCTTCGCGCAGGGCGTCGTTGCGGATGACGCCTCCCCTGCCCACCTCGCCGCGTCGTGCCTCGAACTGCGGCTTGACCAGCGCGACGGCATAGCCGCCCGGTCTCAGGTGGGTCAGTGGCCGGGGCAGAGTCAGGGTAAGCGAGATGAAGGAGACGTCTATGACCAGCAGGTCCACCGGCTCGGGAAGCTCGAACGGCAACCGGGCATTGAGTTTTTCGTAGCAGACGACCCGGGGGTCCTGGCGCAGGGTGTAGGCGAGTTGCCCGTGTCCCACGTCGAGGGCGTAGACACGGGACGCTCCCCGCTGCAGCAGGCAGTCGGTGAAGCCACCGGTGGAAGCACCCACGTCCAGGGCAACAAGGCCGTCCACGTCAACGCCGAACTCGTCCAGGGCATGGGCCAGCTTGACGCCGCCACGGCTGACGTAGGGGAGCCGTCCTCTCACCTCTACCTCGATATCGTTGGCCAACAGGGCACCCGACTTTGAAACGCGGCCCGAGGGAATGAACACCATGCCCTCCATGATCAGGGCCTGAGCCCGTTCACGGGACTCGGCCAGGCCCCTTTCAAAGAGCAGCAGGTCGGCGCGGGTCTTTCCCTTTGGTGGCAACCGAATGCCTAGCGACCGACGAAGTTGGGGCGGCGTTTTTCGAGGAAAGAGCGGTAGCCTTCCTGGTAGTCCTCGGTGTCGAACTGGGTCAGTGGCAGGGCGTTCTCCTCCTCGGTCAGGTCGGCCAGTTTCGGCTTGGCCTGCACCTGGCGCAGGGTCAGCTTGTTGACGGAATGGGATAGCGGGGCCAGGCCGGCGATCTCGTTGGCCAGCCTGTAGGTGGCGTCGCAGAGTTCCTCCGGTGGCACCACCTGGTTGACGAGCCCGATTCGCAGGGCCTCATGGGCGTCCAGTAGGCGTCCCGACAGCAGGATATATAAGGCGTTCCCCTTGCCGACGAGGTCGACCAGCCCCCGCATTTCGCGGTGGCCGATGGTGATGCCCAGGCGTGCCACGGGGATGCCCAGGCGGCTGCCCTCAGCGACCATGCGCAGGTCGGTGGCGACGGCCATCTCGCACCCTCCGCCCGCGGCAAAGCCCTGGATCATCGAGATGGTTGGAGTGCCCATCTCGGTGAGTGCCTCCAGCAGCCCGTTCACCGCATCGTTGTAGCCCTTGCCCTTGATCGAATCGGAGCGGTGCTTGTGGAAGTCAGCGATGTCGGCACCGGCCGAGAAAGCCTCACCCCCCGCCCCGGTAATGACCACGCAACGGACTTCATTGTCAGCGTCAAGTTTGCGCATCAGGGCAGCCAGCTCGTGCCACATATCGAAACTGATGGCGTTGCGCTGCCCCGGGCGGTTGATGGTAACGGTTGCCAGCGGCGGCTGGCGATCGAGGAGAATGTAGTCGCTCAAGTTTGCTTCCTGTTGTTCGGGTGTTTGTTGTGGAAGAGACGGGACAGAGTAATCTGTCGTCTTCGACCTTGGCTTCAGCTTCTTATACCGTGGCTTGAGGCCTTCGGCGGTTCGTCAAACCCCTGTCGCAATCCGCCAATGTCCTCTTCTTCGCTACCGATTCCCTAGTAGCTGACTGAGGGCGCGCCGGACAATGTTGCGGGCCATGGGGACCTTGTAGCCGTTCTGGGGTAAGGGCGTCGCGTTGGATAAAGCCAATGACGCGGCCTCGGCGAGGTTCACATCGGCGACGGCCTTGCCCGTCAAGTAGTCCTCCACCTCAGCAGCTCGATACGGCACCGGGGCGACCCCCCCAAGGGCGATGCGCACCTTGCTGACCATGGCACCGGCGCCATCGCCATCCAGGCTCAGGGCTGCCGCGACGCTGACGAGGGCGAAGTCGCCAGCCTCGCGCTCGCGCACCTTCAGGTAGACGCTGCGCTGAGGGGCGTCGGCAGGAATCACAACACGGGTCAACAACTCCCCCGGTTCCAGCACGTTCTCCCTGAGCATGTCGCGACCAGGTCCGGCGAAGAACTCGCCCATCGGCAACTCTCGAACGCCGCTGGGCCCAGCGATCTCCACTGAGGCCTCCAGCGCGGTGAGGGCAACGGCGGTATCCGACGGATGGACGATGTAGCACCGGTCGCCGCCGGTAACGCAAAGCAGCCGGGTGTTGCCAGCCAGGGCGTAGCAACGGTCCCCACCCTTTTTGAAGCAGGGAATCAGCGGGCTGCGGTAATACCAGCACCGCGGCCGCTGGTTTAGGTTGCCGCCGATGGTGCCCTCATTGCGAATCTGCGGAGTGGCCAGTCCGCCTGCTGCCTCAGCCAGAGCGGGATAGCGGCGGCGCACGACGGGATGAGCCGCAACGTCTGCGACGGTGGCGGCCGCGCCGATCATCAGACCCTCGCCGGTCCCGGCGATTGCCGTCATGCCGGGGATTGCAGCCAGGCCGATCACCTGGTCAGCCACGACCAGGCCGTCCTTGACCTGGGGCAGCAGGTCGGTGCCGCCGCCCATCGCCGCCGAGCCGGGTTCGGAAAGCAGCGCGACGGCTTCATCTACGGACTGGGCTTCTGTGTAGTTGAAGGGGGGCATCAGTCGTCCTTACCTTCGGAATAGGCTTCCAGCGCCGCCAGCACCCTGTCTGGCGTGAAAGGTGTGCGGCGGAGGCGCACGCCGGTGGCGTTGTAGATGGCGTTGACGATGGCAGGCGCCGGACCGATTGACGGCACTTCGCCGAGTCCCTTGGCTCCGAGTGGGCCAACCGGGTCGACGATGTCAGCGAAGATGATGTGGACGTCGGGGTAGTCTTGGATCGTTGGCGACTTGTGCTCCAGGTAGCCTGGGTTAAGAGTGACCCCCGTGGCGCTGTCAGTCACCATCTCCTCGGACAGGGCGAAGCCAAGCATCTGGCTGATTGCCCCCTCGGCCTGGTTAAGCGCGGCGCGCGGATTGATGATGCGGCCTGAGTCGTGGGCCGCAACGTAGCGCAGGATGCGGACCCTACCAGTGGCAGTGTCCACCTCCACCTCGACAAAGTGGGCGCCGAATGAGTTGACGATGTGCCCGGTACTTCCTGGAACAATTGAAGCAATGGCCGACAGGTTATCGCCGTCCATCCGCTCCGCGACTTCTGCCAGCGCCATACGGCGTGAGGGGTCGGACTTGACGAACACCCAACCATGGGCGGCGTCCAGTTCGTAGACCGGGACCTCCAGTCCCGTTGAGGCCAACTCCATCAACGACTCCCGCACTTCATTGGCGGCCTGTACGACCGCCGTGCCAGTGGAAAAAGTAGCGGTGGAGCCGGCGGTAATCGGCGCGTCGGGAGTCCCCCGGCTGTCGGCGAATACTGCTTCCACTTGATCGAATTCGGCGCCCAGGATCTCGGCAGTCATCTGGGGCAGCACCGTCGAGGCGCCCTCGCCCACGTCCATCAAGCCGGTGGTCAGCTTGATTGCCCCGGACTTCTCCACCACCACCTCCGCGGCCGATGGAGAGCCTGGGCCGCCGCGGTAAATCATCATGGACATCCCACGGCCTCGCTTCAGGGCCGGGTCGGCTGGCTGCTCCGGCCGGTAGTCCCGCCAGCCGAAGGCTTCTGAGCCCCGCTCCAGGCATTGCTGAAGGCCGTTGCTGGAGAAGGGAATGCCGCCCTCCAGCGGCTGGCTGTCTATGACGACGTCCGGCGGGGTGGTGCGCTGGCCGGGCTGCCCTTCGGGGCGGACGTGGTTCTTCAGTCGGAAGTCCAGCGGGTCCATGCCGAAATGCTCGGCGGCGCGGTCCATCAGGCTCTCGAGAGCGAAGTGGCCCTGGGGTGCGCCAAGGGCGCGGTAGGATCCTGCGGTGGGCCGGTTGGTGTAGGCTAGGTGCGCCACGTACTTCGCGTTGGCGCAGTGGTACAGGTACAGGATGCCCTGCCCGGTCCGGCGGGTCACGCCGGCACCCGATGCCAGGTACGCGCCGGTGTCCAGCAACGCGCTGGCCTCGATGGCGGTGATGCTTCCGTCCGATTTGAACCCGGCCCGGATGTGTATCTTGGCGGCGTGTCGCACACGGCCAGCGATGAATTCGTCTTCCCGCGAATACTCAAGGCGTACCGGGCGCCCTGCTTGCTGCGACAGAACGGCAGCCAGACCCGCCAGCCGAGTCTCGTCCTTATTGCCGTACCCTGCTCCGAGGAAGGGGCCGACGACGCGAACCCGGTGGGAGGACAGGCCCAGGGCAGCCGCAAGAGTGTCCCTGTCGACGTGAACGCCGCGAGTCGTCTTCCAGACGGTAAGGTCCGTGTCCTCGTCCTCGTTCCACGATGCCATCGCGGTCCGTGGCTCGAGGGGCGCGGCCGAATGGGTGGGAATCTCAAAGTCGTCTTCCAACACTACGTCTGCGGCCGCAAATCCTTCGGAGACGCTCCCGCGCTCCAAGGACATCACCTCTCCCAGGGCCAGGTTGCCGCCGGGATGGATTGCCACGGCGCCGGGAGCCAGCGCAGCTTCAGGGGTCATTACGTGGGGCAATACGGCGTATTCGGCATGGATGAGGTCCAGCGCAGCCCGGGCCGTGTCGGGGTCGTCGGCCGCCACCGCCGCCACCTCGTCGCCCACGAACCGGACGCGAGTGTCCAGGATGCTCATGTCGGGTGCCAGCCTTCCCGAGGGAACGTTGAAGGGAGTGATTACGGCGTGCACTCCTGGCAATTGAAGTGCCTCGGACGCGTCAACACTCAGCACGTCGGCGTGAGGATGAGGGCTGCGCAGAATGGCCCCGTGGAGCATTTCCGGCAGCTTGAGATCGGCGGTGTAGCGGGCCTCTCCGGTCAGCTTCACTTCCAAGTCCCGGCGGACGACGCTGGTCCCGGCTACGTTAAGTGTCATTCGCAACCCCAATGTTGAGGACGCAGAATGGTTCCTGCGTCCTCTCCGGTCTACCTTTGCCGGGGATTTCCAGACTAGATTATGTGGAACAGCCTGAGGTGCTCGCGAAGGACGTCGGCAGCGAAGTCGTTTTCGATGTCCCGCCATACCGAATGGATATGGTTTGCGCCGTCCTGCCGGTTGTCGAACTCCACCACGAAGTTCCCGCCGTGAATACGGTAGTAGTGTGGGTCGTTCTTGGACACCGGCCCGGCCCACGCCAGGTGGAAGTGGTCGAGACCCTCCTCGCGGATGGCTGCCAGCTTCTGTTCGGCTAGGTCGGTCCGCACCTGCCCCACATACAGTGCAACGAGGTTGAGCAGCGTCTCCTTCTGTTCGCCGCTCATGTCGGCCGCTGCCAGTCCCTGCGGTTTGAACGGGAAGGAGACCTTGGTGCTGTTGTAGGTGAGTATGTCCAGCGGAGCCTCGTCGTAGATCGTAGCCGTAGACCGCTGGCCGACGTCCAGGCTCTCCATGAGCTGGAAGGCCAGGTCCTCGCGGTCGCCAAGGATGCGCAGTCCCTGCTTGGGGCCCTTTCGCACCTCGGCAGGATTTGCGCCGAAGAAGAACGGCGTCACCGAAATTACGTTGTCGGCCCAGATGCTGAAGTGCAGGGATACGTGATGCCCCTCGATGCGCCAGCCCCAGGGTTCTTTGGGCCCCGGCTCTCCGAAAACGGTGAAGTAATACAACTCTACGTCGCGCACGAAGGTCACCATGCCCATCTCTTTTTCCAGTGGGCCCAGAACGTCCTCATGCTCGATGATCTGCCGGCACTGCTCGTAGGTGCGCGGGGTAAGGCCGCTTTCCAGCAGGGCGAATGCCTGCTCGCGCTGGTTGGCGTCCATGTCGCGCAGGGCCAGGCCGTGACGGTTGATTGGCGGGTAGTACCAGTACATGCGCTCCCCGTCCATATACTCAAAGGTGGCCCTGGCCTTCTGCTCGGCGGTGAGGCTGTCGAGGAAGCGACGGGCTGCGGCGCCCAGCTGCGCGGCGGCCTGCGACCCGGTTTGAACTGGCGCTTCGCTGCTTTGGGATTGGACTGTTGCCATTATGGGAACCTCCTGGGTGGGTGCGAATTCGGGTATTTCGTTGGAGTTTATGGGTGAGGGGTTTGGGCGTCAACCGCGGGGAGATACAGCTTCACGTGCCTACTCGCCCCTGAGGCGGCACAACTCCTCTTCGAGGCGTTGCGCCCGGGCTTCGGCGGCGATGCGGGCTTCCCGTTCCTCGGCAAAAGTGGCTAGGTAGCGTCGGCCCACCGGGTCCCAGAACCGCAGCTTTCCTTCCTCCCAGCAGAGGTCGAGATTTAGAACGTTGCTGTGCCCCCATTGGTGCTGATCGTCTGTCAGTTGGATGGAAATCGGCTCGTAGACCCTGCTAACGAGCCGGTCGCCCGCCAGAGGAACGCTGTGGAACCGACCGCCAGTGTGGTCGAAGCGCCAGTACTCCTGGACCCCCATGGCGGCATAATCGTCCCTCTTTACTGCTTCATCCCGCCGACCGGTGGTCTCCGATGCGACTTCCATTACGAAATCAGGCGGCTTGCCCTGCTCGGGAATCAGGTAGCCGTTGCGCGGTATGATCGCTTCCGGGTGGGCATCAAACGCGATGAGCAGGTCGGGATAGCGCACGCCTTCGAAGCTCTCCGTGGGTATTAATGCCGCCGCAATCTCGCTGAGGATTACGGCTGTTTCAGGTCTGCCAAAATGCATTGCGAGAGATGCAGGGTAGGCAGGGAAATTTACGTGATGGAAGGCAGTCATCTCTTCGGGAGGCGCGTCTGGTAACTGGACGATTCTCTCAGCCTCAGGCGACTGTCTCACTGGCTTGGTCGTCATTGCGGGCCTCGAAGGGCGCGAATGGATGTTGTCGCCATTATACCCACTGATCTCCCGTCGCTGTGACGGCTGTGACGAATGTTAGTGGGCGGGTCGCTCAACCGCGCTCGGCAGCGGTGCGGACGGCCTGTAGGATGCGGCCGTAGGCATTGCAGCGGCAGAGGTTGCCGGAGAGGGCTTCACGTATGTCCGCGTCGCTGGGCTGGGCGTTGGTGTCAAGCAGCGCGCGAGTCGACATTAGAAACCCGGGAGTGCAGAAGCCGCATTGCCCGCCGTCCTCATCCAGGAATGCCTGCTGCACTTCATCGAGCTGGCCGTCGTCGGCGAGCCCCTCTACGGTTACAACGCTGCGGCCACGTACCTGGCCAACCAGCGTGATGCAGGAGTAAACGGGTTTTCCGTCAAGAAGTACCGTGCAGGAGCCGCACTCGCCCCGGTCGCACCCCCGCTTGGAGCCGGTAAGGTCCAGGTCCTCACGCAGCACGTCCAGAAGAGTGCGGTGGCCGGGGGCGGCAACCTGATGTTGGTGCCCATTGATCGACAGTCGGTAATCGTTCTCAGACATGGGGCCAATTAAACCACAGAGAACGCAGTGCGCACAAAGAAACGGCGTGGAGTTGCCCGTGCCAGTTCGATGGAGTGGATTAATTCAGGACGGTCTGAAGCGTCTCCTCCAGCTCTTCGAACGTGGCAAAGCCCTCAAACCGTCCCCGCACCAGCCCGTCGGAGTCCAGCACGAAGGTCCACGACTCGTTGAACCAGTGCTCGAGTTCGGTCAGCCCCCATTCGTCAACGGTGGGAGCTATGCGGGCTCGGGTAAGGTCGCCCTGGATCTCGTCGGGATTGTCGTAAATCTCGACGTGGATGAAGTTAGCTTGGCCGTCGTAGGCTGCCCTCAGCTCCGAGACCGTGTCCACTTGCGGTCCGCACGTCGGGGTGGTGCAGAAAGCTGGGGACGCGAACACGACCACCGAAGGCAAGGGCCCCTCCACCGCCTCGCGGATGCTCACCTCGTATAGTGCCGCGTCCGGGCTGTAGTCGGTGGTGACCAGCTCAAGGTCGCCGTATTCCGAAAGGGTCTTGTTCTCGCTGAGGGGCGCGGGGGCACCGATGGCGGGCACCGGGGAATCCGCAGAGACTTCCAGCTCGTGCACACCCCAGCCGGTGGCATCGGTTCCCTCTGCCGTGATATCCAGGCGCCATTGCCCGGGACGGTCGAACTCTACCTCCGTGGCGAACGTCCCCCGGGTGCCGTAAGGCCACTCGTTGAACCTGGTGGAGACTGTGTCCCCAGGGGTGTTGTCCGGCACGTATACCGGTGTGATAGACACATTTGTATCCTTGACCAGCCCGGTCTGGGTGGTCAGCAGGAATGCCACCCGCTGCGGCCCTTCCTGCAACACGGTGGTGGCGAGGATCACGTTCAGTTCCTCGCCCTCCCTTGAAGGCGCGTAGCCCGACTCTTCGCCCTGCGAAGAAGTGGAAGGGGCGACGGCTGTCGCGGGAGGCGCTGTCGGCTGGTGCCCCTCCATAGGCTGCTCCTCCGTGAGCTGCGGCGGTGCTTCTGTGGCAGTGGCCTCAGGCGGAGGGGCGGTAGCAGCCGGAGCAGTGGCCGTAGGCTCCGATCCGCAGGCAACGGCCAAGGCCAGAGTGATGGCGGCTATAGAGACTGCAATAAGGCTTTTAGCGGAAGTGAATGGCAGGCGAATCATCAGTAACCGTCCTCATACACTCCGAAGGTGAAGGAGAACAGGCCGAAGTCGTCGGACATTGATGACAGACGCAGCTCTTGTTCGCCCTTCCAGTCGGTGTGCTCCACGATCTTGTAGAGCTTGGGTTCGGTCACCTGAAGGTAGGACACGCCGTCCTCGTCGATGGTGACATCGTCGCCCTTGTCGTCGTCGGACAGGTACTCCCCGTTGACCGTCACCCTGACCTGGTACGGTTCTCCCGATTCGGAGGTCAGCACGGCGTTGACCGAGCGGGCGGAGTAGACGAGCGACAGGTAGTTGTCGAAGTGGGTTGTCTCTTCGGCGAGGCGCGCACTCTCTGGGCCGATAGCCCAGGGGCCGTTGAAATAGATCAGGTTCTTCTCCAGGGACTCAGGGGCAGTGAACACCGCGGTTACGCTGGCTTCCCCCGGGTCGTCGTGGGAGGTGCGGGCCGCTTTGAGATACTCGTCTCCCTGGCCGATGCCGCCACGGCCCTGTAGAGCTGAGAACTTCCATCCGGCGAACAACTCGCGTGTTACGTCCATCCCGAAGCGGTATGATGAGTCCCGCTGCTGGTCTTCCGGCAAGGGGAGGTCCAGCTTGCTTGTCATGCCGGTCTCCAGCAGTAGGTTGCGGATCCACTCCTCTGTCTCGCCGTATTTGCCCTCGCCGAAGTGGCTGTATCGGATCTCGCCTGTCTGGTCGATCAGGTATTTCGCTGGCCAGTACCGGTTGTAATAGCTTCGCCAGACGCTGAAGTTGTTGTCCTGCACAACCGGCCAAGCCACGCCCTCGTCCTTCGTGGCCTGCACCACGTTGTCGTAGATCTTCTCGAACTCGAACTCCGGAGTATGCACCCCGACGATAACAAGGCCTTCATCTGCGTAGCGGTCATGCCACTCCTGCAGGAAGGGAAGCGTCCGTATGCAGTTGACGCATGTGTAGGTCCAGAAATCGATCAGCACCACCTTGCCCCTCAGGCTCTCCATGGTCAGCGGCTCGCTGTTGATCCATTCCTGTGTATCTGAGAACTCCGGGGCGCAGTTGCCGACGCCGCCACCGAAGTCCCCTTCGCAGGGGGTGAGCATGGCGGGGTCCACGGTCGGCCTAGGCATGGTCGCCGAGAGAGCAACTGTCTCCGTCGGCCCCGGCATGATGGTTGGCGGTGGTGCTTCCGTGGGGTCGGACCCGCAGGCTACCGCCACGCCCAGCATCGCGGCCGCGATAATGAAAATCAGCCGTATCATCAGAACCCGTCCTCATAGGTGCCGAAGGTGAAGGAGAAGAGACCGAAGTCGTCCGACTCGGAGAACATCTGCAGGACCTGGCGCTCCTGCCACTCTTCGTGCTCAATCAGCTTGTAAGCCTTGGGGGAGTCAACCAGCACGTAGCTTTCGCCGTCATCTCCGATGATGATGTCTTCACCCTTGGTTTCGTCGGTAAGGTATTCCCTGTTTACAGTAACCACGACCTTGTATGGTTCGCCGGACTCCGAAGTCAGGACCGCGTTCACCGAGCGGGCGGAATAAAGCAGCACTATCGCGTCGGAGTAGCCCTCGGTTTCCCTGGCATGTACCGCGCTCTCTGGTCCTATGGACCAAGGCCCGTGGAAATAGATCAGGTCCGGTGCAATCTGCTCTGGCAGCTCAAATTCCGCCACCACGCCCTTCTGGTCTCCTGCTTGGTAAGAGGTCTGGGCCGCCTGGAGGTAAGTATCCGGCTGCCCGAACCCGCCGCGTTGCTGTTGGGTCGTAAATCGCCATCCGGCAAACAGTTCGGGGGTCCGCCGCCTCTGCGCTCCAGTTAGGTACGTTGGATCGGTTTGCTGATTGGCGGGCAGGGGCATGGCTAGTACTCTGTCAACTTTGATGTTGAAAGTCCTTCGGTAATCCGGCCAATAGCCCTATAGTGGTCGGGATGAAGTGTTGACGGTGGGGGTGGCGGTGATGGTGCGTGATAAGTACGCCGTGCGGCTGGTGCCGGAACAACGGGAAGAACTCCAGAATCTGATTCGGGTTGGGAAAAGCTCGGCCCGAGTCACGGCCAGGGCGCGGATTCTGCTCAAGAGCGACGACGGTTGGGCCGCTCCCCGGGTGGCCGAAGCCTTGGACGTGGCGCTGGGCACCGTGTACCAGATCAAGCGCCGCTTTACGGAGGCGGGGTTGGACGGGGCCCTGTGGGACCGGCGCCAGGTCAACCGGCGCCGGAAGTTGGACGACAGGGGCGAGGCCCACCTCATCGCTCTGGCCTGCAGTTCGGCGCCGGAAGGCCATGACCACTGGACCCTGCGCCTTTTGGCTGGGAAGGTGGTGGAGTTGGGGTTGGCGACCTCCATCTCCCACGAGGGGGTTCGCCGGCGGCTGAAAAAAACGCGCTCAAGCCCTGGCAAAAGAAAGAGTGGTGCATCCCCAGGGTGAGCGCCGACTTCGTGGCCCACATGGAGGAAGTACTGGACCTGTACGCCGAACCCTATGACCCCCAGCGGCCGGTGGTCTGCTTTGACGAGACCTCCACCCAATTGCTGGCCGAAACCCGGGCGCCGATGCCACCCCGGCCGGGACGCCCCCAGCGGCAGGACTACGAGTACCGGCGGGAGGGGACCCGCAATCTGTTCCTGGCCTGTGAACCCCTGGCGGGGTGGCGCCATGTGGCGGTGACCCAGCGGCGCACCATGCAGGACTTCGCCCAGCAGATGCGCTGGCTGGTGGATGAAGCCTATCCAGAGGTTGAGGTGGTGCGGGTGGTTCTGGACAACCTGAACACCCACCGCGCGGCGTCCCTGTACGAGACGTTCCCGGCGACCGAGGCCCGGCGGATCGCGAAACGGTTGGAGTTCCACTACACGCCCAAGCACGGCAGTTGGCTGAACATGGCGGAAATCGAGTTCAGCGTGCTGTCCCGCTCCTGCCTGAAGCAGCGGCTCCCCGACGAAGATGCTCTCGGGAGGGAAGTCCAGGCACTGGTGCGGGAGCGCAACGCCGCCCGAGTTGGTATCAACTGGCGGTTCAAAACCCAGGAGGCCCGAACCAAACTTCACCGCCTTTACCCTTTTGATTCCAAAGTTGACTGAGTACTAGTATTACAACGACGCTTCCATAATCTAGTCAGATTTTGGTCGGAAATCGCTTCACGGAATGCAAGGCCACAAAGCTGTCGAGCGCGTGGTCGGGTCGCCATGAAGAGGTGCTCGAGGTCCCTTTCCTGGGAACTGTCGTTGTAATACTAGCTGCTTGCCAATCCTTCGATACCCTTCACCGGCGGCATATAGTTTCAAAACAATGTCAAAATGCTCTGTAGGGATGCTTCTTGGGCGGCCCGGCACCCGAGTTGTTGTCATCTAGATATTCCTCTATGATTTCCCACAATAGACGTTCTTGCCTTGTGCACTATCGGCTGGCAATGGTCGCGACACCTTGGCGTTTGGGAGCATCGCCCCTAAATCGCATGGCGGATCAACAGCCGAGCAGCATATGCCGGACGATCGTCGAATGGCAGCGACCACTCTGGATGGTGGATTTGGATGCAGATATTTACCCGCCCAACCGCTCCGACGGCAATTGGTACGTTTTAGCCGCAGGATTGCCCTCACCGACGAAACCGCTAGTGCTCGCACCCGGCCTGTTCGTCCGTCCCTTAAGTTCCGAACTCACGGTCTTCGACTTAGCTGCGGCAGGGGGCGTAGGCTTCCGTGAATGGGCGACCCTAGAACCCCTTGTAACAGCGTGTACCTGCGAGATAGAGTCGACTAAGGACTCCGATACGTCACCTGGTTACGACACCCTAAATCGCGCATGGTTGGCCTCAGCCCTATTGGTTCTTCGTGGGTTTAGCCCGAATCCACCGATAGAGGACGTCAGGTTAGCGACCTGAAGTGGTCAAAGGGTGCTCCTCTGAATCTGGGATAATGGTTTTCGAGAAAGGAAACCGACCCCAGAAAAGGAGCACCCAATTGATGCTACCACGCAACCATCCCGACCGTATTCGCATCGTCTTTGACGACCACCGTCTGGTGGCCAATGCCGGCCTGCTCCTGCCGGCCACTCTCGCCCAACACCTGGGCCTGGGGGAACTCGTAGACCATCACCTCAATCTCGGCAGCGCGCCGGGCCGGGCCAACGCCGGCGACAAGATGATGACCCTGGTCGCCTCTGCCCTGGCTGGCGGCGATTGCATCGACGACGCCGATGCGCTGCGCGCCGGTGGGACGGCCGGTGTTCTCGACTGTAGGGTCAAGGCGCCATCCACCCTGGGCACCTTCCTGCGCAGCTTCCGCTGGGGCCATGTCCGTCAGCTGGACCGGGTGATCCGGGAACTGCTGGCCCGGGCCTGGGCCGCCGGGGCGGGACCCGGCGACGCGCCGTTCACCATCGATCTGGACTCCACCATCTGCGAGACCTACGGACTGGCCAAGGAGGGGGCGCGACACCACGGCTATACCGGCAAGCGGGGCTATCACCCGCTGTTGGCCGTGGCCGCCGGCACCGGCGACGTGTTGATGTCCCGGCTGCGCGAGGGCCGGGCCAACACTGTTCGGGGCGCCGCCCACTTCCTGCGCGAGACGGTGGGACGGGTGCGCTACGCCGGCGCCAGGGGCCGACTCACGGTGCGGGCCGACAGCGGCTTCTATGCCCACGCCATCGTCGCCGTCTGCCGCAAGATGGATGTCCGCTACTCCATCACCATCCGCCAGCACAAAAGCCTGCGCAATCTCATCGAGGCCATACCCGAGACGGATTGGACGCCCATCCCATACTGGATGGACGGCGCCGCCGATGTGGCCGAGACCACCTACACTCCCTTTGAGAGTGAGGCCGGCGCCGCGCCGGTGCGGCTCATCGTCCGGCGTGTGAAGCCCACGCCCGGTTCCCAACTGGCCCTCTTCGCCACCTACAGCTATCACGGATTCATCACCGACCGGGACGGGGAGACCCTGGAGCTGGAGGCCGACCACCGCCGCCACGCCGAGATCGAGAACGCCATCCGGGACCTCAAGTACGGCGTCGGGCTGAACCACCTGCCGTCCGGCCGATTCGCCGCCAACGGCGCTTGGCTGGCGGTACAGGTGATGGCCCACAACCTGGCCCGCTGGACGGCCCGCATCGGCTTGCGCGAGCAGATCGTGACCACCAAGACCCTCCGGCGTCGGTTCTTCGCCCTGGCGGGACGGACCACCCGCTCGGCGCGCCGCCTCACTTTGCATCTTCCCAAGCATTGGCCCTGGGAAACCCAGTTCAGCAGCGCCCTGGCCCGGCTGCGAGCCATTCCACTCCCCGCCTGACGGCGCTGTCCGCAACCGCCCCAACACCTCCAAACTCGCGTCCGCCCCGCCCGCGAGTGCATCCTGCTGCGTCCGATCTCACTATCACGCGATTCCCAGCCTCCATAGACCGCTCTCCAGGTCCGGTGCGGCTACTGAAAACCCTCGCGGGGTCACATCGGTCCAATGGAGCCCAGGCTTTCTCCCTTGCAGGCTCCCTCATCCCAATTTGCCCAGCATTCACGCCTCCCATCGGTGGATTCGGGCTTAGCCAGCATGTGTGTTTGGCGTGTAGCTCGTATTCCTGGTCAACCATCGCTGGGCACCAAGCACGAACCTCCGATGTATTCCAGCAACAACTCATTCGTGAAGGCGTCGAGGCCGCCGTGTATCGGTCTGAACGGCAGCTGCCGCCTTTCCACGGAAACCTCTTGGACTACCACCTTCAGACTCTCGCTGTAGGCGGGTCTAGACAAGACCCGGTGAATGAAGCGGATGCGGAGTGGTGCCAAACTCATTTCGCCACTTTCAACACCCTGGCAGCAGAGAGCGACCGATTCAGGTTTGCTCTGGAAGGAGCAATGGATTGGAGATATGCCATCGACCTTCGGTCGGCAATCGCCAGAATCTGGAGCGCGATTGAGGGGTTATTTGGATTAAACACCGAGTTAACCTATAGAATGTCGCTGCTTGCGGCTAGTTTACTTGAGCCTCGTGGGGAAGCCCGAAAAACTCGGTTCGCTTCGGTTCGCCGTTTGTACGGGGTAAGAAGCAAAGCGGTCCATGGCAAACATATTCTGGAAGACGATCTGAAAAGGGCTACGAGGGAATCATTTTCTCTTCTCCAAGAATTAATTCTTCTCACCATCGAGAAGGGGCACGTCCTTGGAAGCGATGATTTCGAGGCTGCCGTCTTTTACTAGACAGTCGGCACCCGAAAAGTACGCTCACGGAATCGGGCTTACAATGCAGTCCCCTCGGAGGTGGTGAGGATCAGCAGTTTCACCTGAGCACCGGCTTATAGGCTTTTATCGCGCCCTCCTAGTATTACAACGACGCTTCTTCGATTTGGTCAGTTTTTGGCCGGAAATCGCTTCGCGAAAGGCAAGGCCGCAAGGCTGTCACGGGCGTGGGCAGGTCGCTATGAAGAGGTACTCAGGGTCCCTTTCTTGCGAAGCGTCGTTGTAATACTAGTACTACAGCCGCAGATGACTGGCTTTAGGGCTGTAGGGCCTTGAAGGCCGTGAAAATTAGCTCCAGTTTATGTGTCTGCAATAGATGAAACCAAGCTGATTGAAAGTCCATAAATTCTGTCCGAGTGAATGTGCGGCTGTAGTATTAGAATGAAGGGCTGCCGCTGCCAGTTTGCAATTGTCCAAGTTGTCAGCGCAGAGTGGCAGGGTTTGGCAGCCTGAGGGAACCGACGAAAAAAGTACCTTGGCGGCAGATTGGTTCGCGTTGACGTTGAATAGGGGCGTCATTATACTGCGGGCACGTTCGGCAGAGGCGTCCGAACCTACAGAACCCTACACCTGAGGGGGTGCTGCATTGAACATTCAGATGACTGTGAACGGGCAGTCCCGGGAAGGGGACGTTGAGCCCCGCCTGCTGCTGGTGCATTTCCTGCGGGAAAACCTGGGGCTGACCGGCACGAAGATTGGTTGCGACACCAGCCAGTGTGGCTCCTGCGTTGTTCGCATGAACGGTGTAACCGTAAAGTCGTGCACGGCGTTGGCAGTCCAAGCTGACGGGGCCGATATCGCGACCATTGAGGGTCTGGCCGCCGACGGCGAGCTGCACGCGGTCCAGGAAGCCTTCTGGAACAAGCACGGCCTGCAGTGCGGCTACTGCACGGCGGGGATGATCATGACGGCCGTGGAGTTGCTAGAGCGCAACCCCAACCCCACATCCCAGGAAGTGCGGGACGGGCTGGAGGGCAACATCTGCCGGTGCACGGGCTACCACAACATCGTCCAGGCGGTACTGGCAGCCGCCGAGGCCAAGGGAGGCTAGACGATGACGACCAGAATATTCGGGTCGGGCATTCGCCGACGAGAGGACCCGCGTCTCATAACCGGCGGGGCCACCTACACTGACGACGTTGTTCTTCCGGGCATGGTGCATGCGGCCATCCTGCGCAGCCCCCATGCCCACGCACGCATCACGGGCATTGACACCTCGGGTGCGGCCTCCGCGCCGGGCGTTATCGCCGTTTACACGGGAGCCGATGTTGAGGGGGCGCTGGCCCCCATTCCCTGCGCCTGGATTCCGCCGGAATCGGACGTGAAGCCGGTGGCACACCCTGCCATCGCCAAGGACGTCGTCAGATACCAGGGGGACGCAGTGGCCGTGGTGGTGGCGGACACCCGCTACCAGGCCGAGGACGCGCTGGAACTGATCAACGTGAATTACGAACCATTGCGTGCCGTGGTGAGCCCGGTAGCGGCAATGGAAGAGGGCGCCCCCCAGTTGCACGAGGACGCTCCCAACAACCAGGCCTTTCACTGGGTGGCCGTGGGTGGAGACCCCGACGCCGCCTTCGCCGAGGCCGACGTAGTTGTCAGCGATACCATTGTGCAGCAACGCCTGGTGCCCAACGCGATGGAGCCGCGCTCTGCGGTGGCGAACTGGCTGCGTTCTATGGGAGAGTTGACCCTGTGGAGCACCAGCCAGAACCCTCACATCGCCCGGTTCCTGTCGTCGCTGATAACGGGCATACCGGAGCACAAGATCCGGGTGATAGCCACCGAGGTGGGCGGCGGGTTCGGCAGCAAGATTCCCGTCTACGCCGACGAGATGATCACTTCCTTCTGTGCGATGAAGCTGAACCGTCCGGTGAAGTGGACGGAGACCCGGTCCGAGAACTTTCAGGCCACCATCCATGGGCGGGACCACGTGGAGCAGGTTGAGATGGCGGCTACCCGAGAAGGCAAGATCACCGGCGTCCGCTCGGTGGTACATGCCGGCATGGGGGCCTACCTGTCCACGGCGGCGCCGGGGGTGCCGACGATCCTGCACGGATTGATGTACAGCGGCCCATACGACCTGGCTGCCACCCGGGCGGACATCTACGGCGTGTTCACCAACACCACGCCGGTGGATGCCTACCGCGGCGCGGGGCGGCCCGAAGCGACCTTCCTGCTTGAGCGGCTGGTCGACCTGGTTGCCGTCGAGATTGGAAAGGACCCCGCAGAAGTGCGGCGGCTTAACCTGATTCCGAAGTTTGATAACGGCCACGATGTCTGCGCCGGTCTGACCTACGACAGCGGAGACTATGAGGCTGCGCTGGACATGGCCCTGGAGCACATGGACTATGCCGGGTTGCGGGAAGAACAGGCCCATGAGCGCGAGCACGGCAACTATGTCGGCATCGGAGTTTCCACGTACTGCGAGATCTGTGGCCTAGGCCCGTCACAGGTGGCGGGTGCCGTTGGATTCGGCGGTGGACTCTGGGAGAGCGCGGTGGTGCGCTTCCACCCGTCGGGCAAGGTAAACGCCTACGTTGGTGTCTCCCCCCATGGGCAAGGCGAAGAGACCACGTTTGCCCAGGTTGTTTCCGACACCTTGGGAGTGCCGGTGGATGACGTGGAGATCGTTCACGGCGACACCGACAACACGCCCATGGGCTGGGGCACCTATGGCAGCCGCACCACTGCGGTAGGCGCAGGCGCCCTGCTGCTGGGACTGAATAAGATCAAGGAGAAGGCGCGGGCGCTGGCGGCCCACCTGCTGGAGGCGGCCGAGGCGGACATCGAGTACGCCGACGGTCAGTTTTTCGTACGCGGTGCGCCGGACCAGGCCAAGTCGATCCAGGAAATAGCGCTGATGGCCAACGTGGCCTGGAACATGCCGGCGGGTATGGAGCCTGGTCTGGAGGCGTCGGCATTCTACGATCCGCCCAACTTCGTGTACCCCTTCGGCGCCCATATCGCCGTGGTTGACGTGGACGTGGACAACGGCCACGTTGAGTTGCGGCGTTACTTGGCGGTGGACGACTGCGGTCCGCAGATCAACCCGATGATTGTCGAGGGGCAGGTCCACGGGGGCGTAGTGCAGGGTGCGGGACAGGCGCTGTGGGAAGGCGCGGTCTATGACGACAACGGGCAGCTGCTCACCGGGTCGATGCAGGACTATGCGCTGCCCAAGGCCCACATGGTGCCCGACATCGAGACGCTGTCGTCGGAGACGCCGTCACCGCACAACCCGCTGGGTGTGAAGGGAATCGGCGAGACGGGGACGATCGCGTCCACAGTAACCATATACAACGCAGTTATCGATGCGCTGAGGCCTCTCGGTGTAACCCGCCTGGAGATGCCGCTGACTCCGCAGAGGGTCTGGCAGGCGATCCAGGACGCCAAGGCGTAGCCGCCAAAGTAATCCTCACTCCCAGAGGGGAGAGGGAGATTTGCCGGAGGAGTTGAGCGATGTACCCGGCCAAGTTTGAATATCGCAAGGCGGGTTCGGTGGCTGAGGCCATCCAGATCCTGCAGGGAGACCCGGACGCCAAGATCATTGCTGGAGGACACAGCCTCCTGCCGCTGATGAAGCTGCGATTGGCCCGTCCCTCGCAGGTCGTCGACATAGGCGGCATCGCTGAATTGCGGGGGATCAGCGTCAGCGGAGGTGTAGTGAGCATCGGTGCGCTGACCACCCACTTCGAGATCTCGACGTCAGCGGACGTGCAGGCCAACTGCGGCATCCTTGCCGAGGCGGCCAGCGGCGTAGGCGACCCGGCGGTGCGCAACCGGGGGACCATCGGCGGCAACGTTGCCCACGCCGACCCGGCGTCGGACCTGCCGACGGTGTTGACCGCGCTGGGGGCCAGCTTCAACCTGCAGGGGCCTTCGGGGTCGCGGTCTGTTGGGGCGGATGATTTCTTCATCGGGCCCTTCACCACGGCTGCAGGTGCCGACGAGGTGCTGACGGGGGTGAATGTGCCGGCGCTGGTAGCGAACCAGGTTGCCGAGTACGCCAAGATGGCCCACCCCGCCACGTCCTTCGCGGTGGTGGGTGCGGCGGCGGTGGTGACGCTGGAGGGAGACGCTGGCGGACACGGGCATGATCATGGTCACGACCACGGACATGACCACGGTCACGGTCATGCACCGCGTTGCATTGGAGCCAGGGTTGCTATCGGCGGCCTCACCCCCCGCCCGACCCGTTCGCCGGCGGTGGAGGCGGCGCTGACGGGCTTGGAACTGACGTCTGACTCCATTGCCAACGCTGCGAGCTTGGTCAGCGGCGACCTTGGAGACGACATTCTCGGGGATATCTACGCATCCGCAGACTACCGCCGAAATATGGCCGGTATAGAGCTGAAACACGCCCTTTACCACGCAGTGGGACTGGCGCACCACTAGAATCTGCATAGTTCCGAGGGGAGCGGAGGCGCGCGGTTTTTCGGCCGGGCGAGACCTTCGCTCCTTTTTCGTTACAGAAGGTCGATGAAAGGGATGCCAAAATCCGAGCGGAAAACGCGGAGGACCGTGCCGACTGGGTGAATTTGGCCGGCCATGCGCCCGGAGGTAGCCAGAAGTGTCCGCTGATCCAACAGTTCCTTCAGAATCCGCCATCCGCGCGAAGAACAACCGGATTGCGCTAGGCTACATTTTCATCGCTGTAGTTTCCTACGCACTCATCCCCACTGTGATCGGGCATATCGGTGGCGAGAAGCTGCCTTTCTTCTTCATGGCTTCGTGGCGTGCAGGTGTCGCCGTTGGCTGTGTGGCGATCCTGATAGCCTTCTATCTTCCACTGTGGATCAACAGATACAACTGGGGGAGGTTCAAGTATCACCTGTCGACGTCAGAGACAAAGGCGGTGGACTGGCGATTTCCGCTGATCAGGCTACACATCACCGTCGACGAACTCAGGGTTCCGCTACTCAGATGGAAAATACCGGGCGACTTCATTGACTGGCGGATCCTGCTGACCATCCTCGGAAACTGCGAATATGCTCTCTTCGCGTGGTCGCTGAAGTTCATAGACATCGCGGTCACGACCATACTGTTCCAGTCCTGGCCAATTTTCTTTCTGCTGCTCACGGCGCTGTTTCTCTGGAAAGACGCTAGCATCGACCCATCGGGGAAAGGCACAGTGTCGCTCATTCTCCTGATTGGACTCGGGATTATCGGGTTTGGCTTCATCATTTTCAGCCAGACGGGAGAGATCGGGAAGTTCGGCGATGCCGGTTTGTCCCACCTGATCTTCGGGCTGCTGCTTGCCCTGGGGGCGATGTCACTCAGCAATCTCAAGGCTTTCGGAATAGATTGGGGAAGGAACCTGGGCAACCAGCTTTCGGGGAGCCTGAGAGGACTGGGCAGCGACCCGGCCATATTCTTTGTCATTATCTCGTTCCTGCTGAGCAGCCTGGGGGCCGCCATAGTGGGGCTGATGGTGGGCCTGGGCCGGGGTGAGGACTTCGATTTTGGCCTGCTTTCCCTAGCGTTCGTCGCCGGACTGATTATCAATACGACGGCCGGGGTCATGTGGCGGAAGGCGAACATGGCCGACGACGATATCAGTTTCAACGCTTTGGGCTACGCCATCCCAATCCTTGCGCTACTGTTCCTCTTCTTATTCCAGCAGGCGGACATCAACCGTGTCGACTACATGATCCTGGGAGCGACGGCGATAATAGTGGCCAACCTGCTGATCCACTTTGACGCCGAAGTACGCTGGAGCTTTGAAGCCCTGATCCTGGCGCTGGGCGGGTGCGGGATGGTGGTGTATTTCAGGGCTGAGTTCTTCGACTGGCTGGGTGTCCCTGCATGGGCCTGGACGGGGGACGGATACTTCGGCTCCATTGCACTGGCAGCGACGGTGTTCACGCTGCTCCTTGCTTTTCGGGTGGCCCGGCTGGTAACACGCACCAGCGACGAGGAAAACCGGACGTTCAGTATCCTGAGAAAGCTGGACTCTCTAGTGAGACGAGAAGTCATCAACGAAGATGTACGCCAGTGCATAATGGTCATCGACGAGACCAACAACCAGGCCACTCTCAAGGAGTATTATCTAAAGACGCGCCAATATATCGCCACTGCCCTACCATCTGACGACTCCGACAGGCAGGCGCTGAACAATACGGAAGCCGAGCTGGACATGCTGGTCCGGTCGAAACAGGTGTCCCCCGTCCTTGGTGAAATTTTCGCGCTGCTGGTCTTTGCCGGAATTACAATCTTCCTGACCATGTTCACAAGGCCATCAGAGCCAGACGGCTGGATAAGGCTTATCCCGAATCCACCGATAGAGGACGTCAGGTTAGCGACCTGAAGTGGTCAAAGGGTGCTCCTCTGAATCTGGGATAATGGTTTTCGAGAAAGGAAACCGACCCCAGAAAAGGAGCACCCAATTGATGCTACCACGCAACCATCCCGACCGTATTCGCATCGTCTTTGACGACCACCGTCTGGTGGCCAATGCCGGCCTGCTCCTGCCGGCCACTCTCGCCCAACACCTGGGCCTGGGGGAACTCGTAGACCATCACCTCAATCTCGGCAGCGCGCCGGGCCGGGCCAACGCCGGCGACAAGATGATGACCCTGGTCGCCTCTGCCCTGGCTGGCGGCGATTGCATCGACGACGCCGATGCGCTGCGCGCCGGTGGGACGGCCGGTGTTCTCGACTGTAGGGTCAAGGCGCCATCCACCCTGGGCACCTTCCTGCGCAGCTTCCGCTGGGGCCATGTCCGTCAGCTGGACCGGGTGATCCGGGAACTGCTGGCCCGGGCCTGGGCCGCCGGGGCGGGACCCGGCGACGCGCCGTTCACCATCGATCTGGACTCCACCATCTGCGAGACCTACGGACTGGCCAAGGAGGGGGCGCGACACCACGGCTATACCGGCAAGCGGGGCTATCACCCGCTGTTGGCCGTGGCCGCCGGCACCGGCGACGTGTTGATGTCCCGGCTGCGCGAGGGCCGGGCCAACACTGTTCGGGGCGCCGCCCACTTCCTGCGCGAGACGGTGGGACGGGTGCGCTACGCCGGCGCCAGGGGCCGACTCACGGTGCGGGCCGACAGCGGCTTCTATGCCCACGCCATCGTCGCCGTCTGCCGCAAGATGGATGTCCGCTACTCCATCACCATCCGCCAGCACAAAAGCCTGCGCAATCTCATCGAGGCCATACCCGAGACGGATTGGACGCCCATCCCATACTGGATGGACGGCGCCGCCGATGTGGCCGAGACCACCTACACTCCCTTTGAGAGTGAGGCCGGCGCCGCGCCGGTGCGGCTCATCGTCCGGCGTGTGAAGCCCACGCCCGGTTCCCAACTGGCCCTCTTCGCCACCTACAGCTATCACGGATTCATCACCGACCGGGACGGGGAGACCCTGGAGCTGGAGGCCGACCACCGCCGCCACGCCGAGATCGAGAACGCCATCCGGGACCTCAAGTACGGCGTCGGGCTGAACCACCTGCCGTCCGGCCGATTCGCCGCCAACGGCGCTTGGCTGGCGGTACAGGTGATGGCCCACAACCTGGCCCGCTGGACGGCCCGCATCGGCTTGCGCGAGCAGATCGTGACCACCAAGACCCTCCGGCGTCGGTTCTTCGCCCTGGCGGGACGGACCACCCGCTCGGCGCGCCGCCTCACTTTGCATCTTCCCAAGCATTGGCCCTGGGAAACCCAGTTCAGCAGCGCCCTGGCCCGGCTGCGAGCCATTCCACTCCCCGCCTGACGGCGCTGTCCGCAACCGCCCCAACACCTCCAAACTCGCGTCCGCCCCGCCCGCGAGTGCATCCTGCTGCGTCCGATCTCACTATCACGCGATTCCCAGCCTCCATAGACCGCTCTCCAGGTCCGGTGCGGCTACTGAAAACCCTCGCGGGGTCACATCGGTCCAATGGAGCCCAGGCTTTCTCCCTTGCAGGCTCCCTCATCCCAATTTGCCCAGCATTCACGCCTCCCATCGGTGGATTCTTGCTTATACTTGACCTGTTTGCGATGCTGGTGTCGTCGGTCATCATTTTCCTGATGATCTATTCCATTGACCTAGACCGTGAGCGGGATGCCCACAAGCTGGAGAAGGTGCAAGAATCGGGCCGGGAAAGCTATCTGCTGCTGTTTCCCGATACGGAGCACCGCCTGTTCGACCAATGGCTCTCCGTTGGAGTGGGGGCGATCATCATCCTGGTCTACGCAGGCCTGCTGGCACACAAGTGGCTGGGCTGGCTTGGATAGGGTGCCAACTAAGCATAAATTCTAGAGTGACTATCATGGAAGGCGGATGAAAATACTGGTAATCAACGACGACGGTATCAAGTCGGCCGGTTTGTGGGCGGCAGTAAGGGCGGTACGGCAAATTGGCGATGTGGTTGTCGTAGCCCCAGCCAAGGAACAGAGCGGCGTTGGAGCGTCGCTCACACTTCACTCACCGGTCAAGGTAACTCCCTGGACCCCAGAGGATGAATTCCAAGAATCCGGCCCTGGACTTCACGAGGTAACCGCCTACGCGGCCGAAGGCACTCCGGGGGACTGTTGCATCCTGGCCCTTGAGACGCTTGCGACCGGGGTGGACCTGGTGGTGTCGGGCATCAACTCCGGGTCAAATGTCGGTTGGGACGTGATGGTGTCGGGAACGGTTGGGGGTGCGGTGCAGGGGTTCAACCGCGGGCATTCCACCATTGCAGTGTCAGTCGGCTCGGTTACCTCTCCGCGCTACGATGTGGCAGGGCGCGTGCTGGAGGGACTGTCCCGCCGCCTCTGTGACCGGGAAGGCGATCCGCTGTTCCTCAACCTGAACGTGCCCAACGTGGGTACGGGCCAGGTAAAAGGCATCCGGGCGACGACGCTTGGCGGCCTGTCCTACCGCGAGTCAGTGAGGCTGGATGGGACGGACGGCGACGAGAGAAGGTATTGGATCGCCCGCAACCGGCCAGGAAACCAGACACCTTCCGAGGGCTCAGACATCTGGGCCCTGAAGAATAACTACGTCTCCATCACGCCGCTCAGGCTTGGCATGGGAGACGACGCGGGCGTAGCAGTAGTAGAGGGACTGCTGGACGGGTTGATGGACTAAGCGGTGAAAACGCAGAGATCCTGCCTGTAAATCTCTGCGTTCACAGTGTGCTCAGCGTTCACCCATGCGGGGCTAGTCTGCTGCTACGGGTTCGGGGGAAAGGGCGCGGGAGACGCCGACCATTGAGTCGCGGGTGACCAGGGCGGCCAGCTCGTGCTCGCTCAGGCCTTCGGTGCCCGCGGGCCTCTGTGGCAGAACCAGGTAACGCAGATCGGCTGTGCTGTCCAGCACCACAACTTCGGTGTCCTCGGAGACAGCGGTCCCGAACTCCTCGAGTACGCCTCTAGGATCAATAACGGCCCGCGAGCGGTAGGCGAAGCTCTTGTACCAGTCGGGCGGGCGTCCCAGCAGGGCGCGGGGGTAGCAGGAGCAGAGGGTGCAGACAATCAGGTGATGCACGTCGTCGGAGTTCTCCACGACGCCCAGTTTGGGTGTCGGGTCCGGCAGGGTGTAGCCTATATCGGCCAGCGCCGCCTCGGGGTCCGACAGTAGCTGGGCCTTGTACTCCGGGTTGGCCCATGCCTTTGCCACGACGCGAGCACCGTCGGTTGGGGAGCGCGACTCGACGGCGTCGACGTTTCGCTGCACCTCTTCGACGGTGAAGACGCCCTTCTCGGCCAGCAGCGTCTCCATGGCGCGAACCCGGCGGGCGTGGTAGCCAAGTTCCTCTGTGTCCATGCCCGGATGGGTGTGATCGCCGTGATCGATCTCGCTCATGATTTCCTCCGGACGGTTCGTAAATTCAAGAATACAGTCCTGCGACAGGGGAATGCGCCCATCAACGCCTGCCTGGCTACGTTTTCGAGGCTCAGGGCGAAGGCTCCAGCCATTGCTCGTAAATGTCGACCTGCAGGCGGTCGGTGGGCGGGCCGTTGTAGTTCTCCCATAGGTCGGCCTGGGGGAACTCGACGCGGTATAGGGGCTTATGGGGCGTACCATCGCCGCCGTGGGCCAGGGATTCCGGGTCAGGGTAAATGCCACAGAGTGCAACCACGCGCCCGGTCTTGCCCTGCACGTAAACCGGGGTGCGGTAGTGGGTCGGCGGGTTGCCGGTGCGGACTGTAACCGCCTCGCCGTTGCTGAATGCGACCTGTTCGGCTGCGCTCACAGTTACCCTCCCGCGTCTTCCTGCCGGGCCATCACGGCGTCGAGTTCGGCGGAAGTAACCACGCCCTTCTCTATGAGCATGGCCTCAACCGCTTCAGTCCAGCGCTCGTAGTAGCTCAGCGACTCGTAGCGCTCCGGAGTCAGGGCTTCGATGGCGCGGCGCAGTTCGTCCACGCCAAAATAGCCCTTGTCGCCCAGCACGCCACGGATGGAGTCGATGCGGCGTTCCCAGTCCATAAGGACGTGTTCGCCTTGGTCGATGGGATCGTCATTGGGCCGACCGCCCATGTCATGAACCTTGGCCATAAACGCACCCCTTGTTGGGTTGCTGCTATGCTAAACGCGGCTGGCCGGGATGGCAAGGCGGGGGGACGGCGCTAGAGCGGCTCGGTGCCCTCTGAGAGGATGTCGATGTAGCGCTGATAGCCGAACAAGCGGTTACGACGCTGTCCAGTTACCTCTTGAGCGATGTCCAGTTCTTCCAAAATTCGCATGCCGGACGACGCAGCATTGAAGGATAAACTGGTCCGCTCCATTACGGAATGGATTGAGGCTATTGGGTATTCCTTGAGTGCCTGGTGAACGCGCAGTGCTGAGGCTGGGGCCCGAATTTCTTGCTGCATGCGGCCTTCGTTAAGGCTGAACACTTGTAGCAGCCTTTGCGCATTCGACTCTGCTCCTTCGGCAGTTTCGATGATGCCCTGTAAAAAGAAATCAAGCCACGCTTCCCAGTCTCCGGTCGTTCGAACGCCATCCAGCAGCTCATAGTAAGTCTGCCGGTGTTGTTTGAAAAAGAGACTCAGGTAGAGCAGCGGTTCGCTGAGGACTCCAGAGTGGAGCAGCATAAAGGTAATGAGCAGCCGACCGACACGGCCGTTGCCGTCCAAAAAAGGATGGATGGTCTCAAACTGAACATGGCAGATACCTGCGCGGACCAGGGCCGGCGTATCGTCGCCGGTAGCGTGCACGTATCTTTCAAGGTCTCCCATGCAGTCCTGGACGGCATGGGGTGGTGGCGGTACAAAGTGGGCGTTTCCCGGTCGGCTCCCGCCAATCCACACTTGTGATTGACGGAATTCACCGGGATGTTTATCGCTTCCTCGACCGCGGGAGAGAAGCACTTCATGAATCTCGCGCAGGAGACGATTGGAAAGAGGGAATTCGTCCTCCCGCAGGCGATTCAGGCCGTGGTTCATAGCCCGGACATAATTGGAGACCTCGACTACATCGCCATCCTCGGGAACGCCGGGCGCGTCCGCAGCTTCGAATCGCATCAAGTCCGCGATGGAGGATTGGGTTCCTTCGATCTGAGACGAAAGCACGGCTTCCTTGCGGATATAGGAATACAGGAAAAGGCTGGCATTGGGTAGAAGGCGAGATAGGCCGTCCAACCGACCCAGAGCCAGATGCGCTCTGGCGAGTGACTCTTGCAGCCCCGCTAGGTTTAGGGGCGGATTCGGCGGCAGTTGGTCAGGAATGAAAGCCCTGACCAACTCGCCTCCGGCGTTAGTAATTTCGTAGTCTCCGGTCTTGTCGCGATTCATGCCATAGCGTCCTTATTTCGCAAAATGAAACAAGCAAGGGCACTATTTTATATTTGATAGAAATACGCAATAAAACTCTTGGTGAGCAGTCTTATTTCAGAAAAGGGAATAAGGACTTGGCTTATTGCCAGTTAGCGCGAAATCCGCAATAAGCCCAAGCAGGCCCGATGCCACCGTCAGTCTTTGGGGGTGAAGAGCCTGGCGGCGTCGATGCCGCGCATGAACTCGACGCTGCGGTGAGCCTTGATGAACTCGATGAGCTTTTCCAGCATCAGCAGGCGGCCGGGGCGGCCGATGTACTGCGGGTGCATGGTGAGCACGAAGGCGCGGCCGTAGCGGTAGAGGCCTTCGAACTCCGCGGCCCAAGTGCCGTAGACCTCGTCGGGATTGCGCATGGGGCCGAGGCGGTTTGCCACGGGCGCGTAGACGAAGTTGGGGGCGTCGTCCAGAAGCCAGTGTATTGGGATCTCCACCAGTTTCTTCCCGGTCTGCGGGGCGGTCTCCACGTAGGGGGCGTCGTCGCCCATCAGGCTGCTGTCGTAAACGAAGCCGTGAGAGGTCAGGAGGTCCAGGGAGTGTTCGCTGAGCTCCCAGCTGGGGGAGCGGTAACCCACGGGCCGCTCACCGGTGAGGTCGCTGAGGATATCGATACCCCGGCGCAGCACCTCGTTTTCCTGCTCACGGGTGAGTGTGGAAGGGGGCTCGTGCATGTAGCCATGGTGGGCGACCTCGTGGCCGCGCGCCGCGATTTCGCGCACCAGCCGGGGGTGGGTCTCGGCCACGTAGCCCGGGATGTAGAAGCTTGCCGGGATTTCGTGGGCGTCGAGCAGATTCAGGATGCGCGGAGTGGCCACGCTGGGACCGTATTCCGCCATGGACATCAGGCTGGGGTGGTTTTTGAAGTTGGGGTCACGGTTCAGCCAGGACGACACGCCGTCGACATCGAACCCCAGCATTGCCACGCATTGGGTCTCATCGGGCCAAATTCCTGCCATTTTCCTTTCTCCTTAAGCCTAAAACGCGGTGCTGGAGTCCGATTGCAGGCGGCGCAAATATCAGTCTTCGCTTGAAAGTTCCCGGCAGCGAGTGCTTGACGGTTAAGGGGCTTTGATCCTGTCGAAGCCGGTGTAGGGCCGCAGGACTTCGGGGATGACAATGGAACCGTCGGGTTGCTGGTAGTTCTCCATGATGGCGATGATCACCCGAGGCAGGGCCAGGCCAGAACCGTTAAGGGTGTGGGGCAACCGAGGTCGGGCACCCTGCTCCTGACGGTAGCGTATGTTGGCGCGGCGGGCCTGGAAGTCGGTGCAGTTGGAGCAGGAGCTGACTTCCAGCCACTCCTGGCAGCCGGCAGCCCAGACCTCAATGTCGTAGGTCTTGGCGGCGGCGAAGCCCATGTCACCAGTGCATAGCTCGAGGACGCGCCACGAGAAGCCCAAACGGCGGCAGATTTCCTCGGCGTGTCCCAGCAACCGCTCCAGTTCGTGGGGCGACGACTCGGGCTCGACGAACTGGTACATCTCGACCTTGTTGAACTGATGTACCCGCTTGATGCCTCGAGTGTCGCGCCCGGCGGCAGTCTTTTCCCGACGGAAGCAGGGTGTCTGGGCCACGTAGTACATGGGGAGCTTGCCAGGAGGGATGATCTCGTCGCGGTAGAGGTTGGTAATCGGCACTTCGGCAGTGGGGATGAGCCAGAGGTCGTCCTCCGCGTCGTGGTAGAGGTTGTCAGCGAACTTGGGGAGATTGCCAGAGCCCTCCATCACGTCGCGCCGCACTACGGCGGGCAGGGCAAGCTCAGTGTAGCCGTGCTCGCTGGTGTGGAGGTCGAGCATCCAGGAGATGAGGGCGCGTTCCAGACGTGCCCCGGCGCCCATGGTGGTGTAAAAACGACTGCCCGACAGCTTGGCGCCGCGCTGGAAGTCGATGATGCCGAGCCGTTCGCCCAGCTCCCAGTGGGGCAGAGCATCGAAGCCCAGTTCTGTCGGTACGCCTTCCTCGCGGTAAATTGGGTTATCCTCCGCGTCGCTTCCGATTGGGACTTCCGGCAACGGCAGGTTGGGGAGGCCTAGGAGCATCTGGTGGATGCGTTGCTCGTCGTCCTGGGCGCTGGCCTCCAATTCGTCTACCTGGCGGCCCAGGGTGCGCATTTCCTCGATGACCTCAGGGGAGGGCGCCTGACCGGTGGAACGGGCGTGTCCGATCTCGCGGTTTACCTGGTTGCGCTGGTTGCGTATCTCATCGGCCTGAGTACGGTTGCGTCGCCAAGCCGCGTCCAATTCGAGGATCTCGTCAACCTGGTCGGGCTCGCCGCGTGACTTCATCGCCGTCCGGACGATGTCGGGGTCGCGGCGCAGCTGCTCAATGGCAATCATTCATTCCAGCCTTAGTGTAGCTCGGTCCGGGATCACGGTGTAACCTAGTTGCGTAGGCAAGCTATTATATTACAAGCTGGGAACCGGGCTTCCCGTGCGAGTACAGAGATGTTGACTCAAGAGCAGCACGCCCTGACAGCCTTGGATTTTCTGGTGAAGGCCGACCGGCACTTTGCCGATGGCGACCAGATTCAGGCATCGGAGAAGCTTTGGGGGGCCGCCGCCCATGCCGTAATGTCTGTCTCACTTGAACGCGGGTGGCCGCACACCAGCCACCCGGCGATGAAACGAGCGGCTGAAAGTCTCGCCGAGGAGTACAACGATCCACTAATAGCTTCCAACTTTGGGATCGCTGAAAAGTACCACCGCGACTTTTACCATCTGTTCATGGAAGATGAAGAGTGGACAACAGACCGGCCGAAGGTCCGAGACTTCGTTGACAGGGTGCTTGGGCTACTTGGCGAAACAGGACGCGATGGCCAAGCTCAGGAGTAGGGAAAGGGCCTGACTAGGGTGTCCTGTCACTCCGTGAGATTCCCCTGTAGTCCGGGCTAACTTGAGCGTAGGTCACCTTCCAACCTAGCCAGCTGTCGCATCTGGGGGAAGAGGAGAACGTCGCGGATGGAGCGCTGGCCGGATAGCAGCATCACGAGGCGATCGACGCCGATGCCGAGGCCGCCGGTGGGTGGCATGCCGTACTCCATGGCTGTGAGGAAGTCCTCGTCGAGGCGGTCGACTTCCTCGTCCTGGTAGAGCCTGCGGATTTCCTCCTGACCCTCGAAGCGCTCTCGCTGGATCTGGGGGTCGTTGAGCTCGGTGTAGGAGTTGGCGATCTCCATGCCGCAGGCGAAGGCTTCGAAGCGCTCCACGTAGCCGGGGGCGTCGGGCTTGCCCTTGGCAAGGGGTGACATTTCCTCGGGGTAGTCGAGCAGGAAGGTGGGCTGGACCAGGTGCGGCTCCACGAGGGCAGACAGCAGCTTGTCGATGATGCGGCCGCGGCTCTCCCGGATGCCGGTGTCCACGTGCAGCGCGGCGGCGCGCTGCTGGAGTTCCTCATCGTCGCAGGCGTCGATGTCGAAGCCGGCGCGGCGTTGCAGTTCCTCCCGCAGCGAGACACGGCGCCAAGGGGGCGTGAAGTTGATGACCTGTTCGCCGACCGTGACCTGCATGGAGCCGGTCCCCTCCAAGGCGAGGCCGGAGATCATCTGCTCGACCATGTCCATGACGTCGTTGTAGTCGGCGTAGGCCTCGTAGCTCTCCAGCAGGGTGAACTCGGGGTTATGGTCCTGGTCGATACCTTCGTTGCGGAAGACACGGCCGATCTCGTAGACCTTGTCAAAGCCGCCGACGATGAGGCGCTTCAGGTACAGCTCAGTGGCGATGCGGAGGTAGAGCTGCTCGTCGAGGGCGTTGTGATGGGTGATGAAGGGCCGGGCGTGGGCGCCGGCGGCCACTGGGACCAGCACCGGGGTGTCGACCTCGAGGAAACCGCGTTCGTCGAGGAAGCGGCGAATGCCGGTGATGACCCTGCTGCGCAGCCGGAAGATATCCATGTTCTCGCGGTTGGCGATGAGGTCGAGGTAGCGCTGGCGGTAGCGGGTCTCGGTGTCGCGCAGGCCGTGATACTTCTCGGGCAGGGGGCGCATTCCCTTGGTGATGATGACGGCGCGGGTGGCGTCGATGGTTATCTCGCCGGTGCGGGTTCGGATGAGGTTGCCCTCGACGCCCAGGTGGTCGCCGATGTCGAGGTCCCTGAGCAGCTCGAAGTCCTCGCCGAGGTTGTTGCGGCGGAACAGGACCTGGATGGAGCCGGAGTCGTCCTGGAGATCAAGGAAGGCGGATCGGCCCATGTTCCTGAGTGCGACGATACGGCCAGCAAGGGACTGGCCTTCGGCGTCAGCGGCGGGACGGGACTCGGCCTCCACGGCCTCGAAGACGGCTGAGGCGGTGGCGTTGTTGCAGGTGCGGCGGTAGCGGGGCGGGTAAGGGTCGATGCCTCTTTCACGGAGGCGTTCGAGCTTGGCCCGCCGGCTGGCGATGTGTACCGAGGCTTCTGACTCGGGAGCCGGAATGGCAGTCTCAGCCTGTATCTCGTGGCTATCCGGCATACGATACTACGGCTACTCGATTGCGATGATTTCGAGGTTTATCTTGCCCGACGGGGCGGAGACCTCGGCGGTCTCGCCCACCTTCTTGCCAAGGAGGCTCTTACCGATGGGAGAGATGTTGGAGATTCTTCCCTGGGCAGGGTCTGCCTCGGCGCTGCCGGTGATGGTGTAGGTCGTCGATTTGCCCTGAGGGTTGCGCACGGTGACCTTTGCGCCGACGTCCACGGAGTCCCGCTCTCCCTGCTCCTCGCCGATGATAACGGCGTCGTTGACCATGTCGTGCAACGCCTGAATACGGCCCTCAACGGAAGTACGCTCGTTGATGGCCTCGTCGTATTCGGCGTTGCTGACGGTGCCGCCGCGCTCGCGGGACTGCTGAATACGGTCAGCGACCTCGCGGCGCCGGACAATGCGCAGATACGTCAGCTCAGCCTGCAGTCTTTCCAGCCCCTCGCGGGTCAAATAGGAAGGCTGAGTCATGATGGAAGCCTCCGATGGAGGAAAACAGCACAATAGAGTCCGCGCGTAGCGAGACCCTCCTGAATCTTCGGAGATTCTAGCAATGCCGATGACGGTTGTAAAGGCGACCGCACCGGGCCCCAGGGTCATGCAATTGTCTGAGGGCGGGGAGGGGTCAGGGCTATCGCGTCTGGATAAAGGGCTTCCAAGTCGGGATGTCGCAGTGAGTGACACGAGGCGGGACAGGATCACAGGGGGCACATGCCGAAAGAGAGCCCTTGGGAGAGATGGGATGGAATTTTTCCCAGCGGGCCCCATATTTTCCCGGTATTTCCCATTTCGTTGGCAGGTCGGGCCGGATTCAAAGCTGACAGCCTGCTATCCAGAGATAGTTGAACGGAGATTTTCAGTTCCCGTACCATCGCGTATCATTTCGTCCCATGTCCACTGTCTGCAGTGTCGGCACGCTTCACGCCCAAGACGACCCAGACAAAAGGGACCAAAACAAGTGAACTCAGCGGCTGTCATACCACAATGGTACGCGGGTATCACTTGGGCAGGCAAGCGGCAAGTGTCATCAAATCCCCGATATGCAATTGCCCTGAGTGAGGGGTCTCTGTTCCATGAGTAAGATTCTTCGCTCCGATCAGCGCGAAGCCCTCTGGAGGAGACGGGGGCACTGGATTCCTGCTCTCGGGGGGATGGCGGATTGTGCGAGCCCGAGGTAAAGACAATAAAGAGGCCCAACGTCGGACCATCCCAGAGGGCGTGTCCGTGTGTCTTGGGATAAAGGGCGTCGGGTGCTAGTATTACAACGACAGTTGGCGTGATAAGATCACTGGGAGGTTGGGGAAGGCTTGGTCGGGTGAGGTAGGGAAGTGGATGCGGCAGCTTTCGAGCAGATATATCAGGACTTTCAGGGGTTTCACGCTTACTTCGCTGGGCTGTTTGGCCGCCGGGAGACGCGGGAGCGCAGCGGCCATTATCTGCAAGCCCTGCTGGTGCAATCCGGGGAGCGGCGCAACGCCGAGAATCTATCGGAGACGGTTCCTGAGTCCGCCCGGGGGATGCAGCGGTTTCTCACCGACTCTCCCTGGGACGATGAGGCGGTTATAGGGCGGCTGGAGGAGTACCTGGGAACCCGGCTGGAGCATCCTGAGGGGGTGTAGGTCCTGGACGGCAGCGACTTTCCCAAGCAGGGTAGGAAGTCGGCGGGAGTGGCCCGGCAGTACTGCGGCCGGCTGGGCAAGGTGGCCAACTGCCAGGCGGGGATGTTCTTGGCCTACGTAAGCCCGTTGGGCCGGTCCCTGGTGGACAAGCGCCTTTATCTGCCGGAGAGCTGGACCTCGGACGAGGACCGTTGTGCTGCGGCTGGGATTCCGGGGGAGCGACGGAGCTACCGGTCGAAGACGGGACTGGCTTTGGAGATGCTGGAGCGGACAGTAGAGTTGGGCCATCTGAGGGCCGGATGGGTCGCGGCAGACGACGCCTTCGGCGTGTCGCCGTCCTTCCGCAACGGGTTGGCGACCTTGGGAATGCACTACGTCCTGGACGTTCCAGAGGCCTTTACAGTGTGGCCGGTGGAGCCCGAGTGGACCACTCCGGTCTACCTCCCAAGCCCAGGCTGGTGGCCGGACAGCGGCGCACGATGGGGGAGCGCAGTGGCGAATTGCCGGAGGATGCCTGGCAGGAGATCACGGTGGCCCAGGGGAGCCAGGGGCCGAGGAGCTATACATTCAGCGCCCAGCGGGTGCGGCCCAGCAGCAAAAGGAAGCCCGGAGAAATCCACTGGGCCGTCTACCGCCGGAACCTGGACGGCAGCGAGCCCCGCTACTACCTTTCCAATGCTCCGGAGGATACGCCGTTGGAGACCCTGGCATACGTGGGCGGTTCCAGGTGGCGCATAGAAACGGAGTTTGAGACGGGAAAGGGGGACGTGGGGCTGGACGAATATGAGACCCGCACCTGGGCGGGCTGGCATCATCACGTGGCCCTGTGCCTGCTGGGCGGAGCCTTCCTGCTGAGCCTACAACAGGCTTGGGGGGAAAAAGATGCCCCGGATCACCCGTCCTCAGGTCTACCGGGTGGTGCGGGAGATGCTGCCCCGGGAGTGGTTCGGGCCGGAGGAGTTGCTACTGTGGCTGAAGCAGACGCAGTGTAGTAACGAGCGAGCCAGTCGCTCCCACGCCAAGCGCCGGTCTGCTTTGCGCGCATCTCGGACTATCCCGCCTTGAACTGTCGTTGTAATACTAGCAGCCCGTCCGAGAAACGGGGTTGGTGAGCCGTTGGGGGTATGATGGTACGGAGCATCAGACGATCGGAGCGGTCAATGAGCAAGACCTACCTTCCCTACGACCCGGACCAGCAGTTGCTGCTGCCGGCGGCCCTCCAGGAATGGCTGCCGCCGGAGCACTTGGCCTACTTCATCTCCGACGTTGCGGACCAGTTGGACCTCTCGGACATCACCGCCCGCTACGAGCAGGAGAGGCGGGGCGGCCCGCCCTACCATCCCAGGATGATGGTGAAGGTGCTGCTCTACGGCTACTGCAACGGCGTGGCCTCCTCGAGGCGCATCGCCCAGCGGCTGCACGAGGACATCGCCTTCCGGGTGCTGGCGGCGAACAACACGCCGGACTTCCGCACCGTCTCCGACTTCCGAAAGGACCATCTGGAGGCGTTGGGGGAATTGTTCCTGCAGGTGCTGGAGTTGTGCCAGCAGGCAGGACTGGTAAAGCTGGGGCACGTGGCCCTGGACGGGACCAAGGTGAGGGCCAATGCCTCAAAGCACAAGGCGATGAGCTACGGGCGGATGAAGGAGAAGGAAGCGCGGTTGCAGGCCGAGGTGGACGAGTTGCTCCGCAAGGCGCAGGAGGTGGACGAGGAGGAGGACCGCCGGTACGGGAAGGACAGGCGTGGGGATGAGTTGCCGGAGGAACTGGCCTTCCGGGAGGGACGGTTGCGGAAGATAAGGGAGGCCAAGGCGGCGCTGGAGGCCGAGGCCCTGGCGGATGCGGAGCAGGCTGAGTCCGAGGGACGCAATCATCTCGGGGTGCCTGATGACAAGGCGCAGCGGAACTTCACCGACCCGGACTCCCGGATCATGCCCGGCCCGGGAGGGAGGGACTTCCAGCAGTCCTACAACTGCCAGGCGGTGGTGGACAGCGAGCATCAGGTGATCGTGGCGGCCTGTGCCACCGATCAGCCCTCGGACAAGGATCAGGCCGTGAGCATGATTGAGGAGGCCATCCTGAACGTGGGCACAGTCCCAAAGGAAGTCTCCGCCGACGCCGGATACTACTCGGCCAAGGCGGTGGAGGAACTCTACGCCCTGGGAGTGGACCCGTTCGTCGCGCCGGAGAGGACCCGCCACGGCTGGGTGCCGCCACCGGCGCCCCGTGGCCGCATACCGAAGGGGCTGTCAGCCAAGGACCGGATGCGGCGCAAGCTGCGGACGAAACGGGGCAGGGAACGCTACGCGCTTCGGATGGAGACGGTGGAACCGGTATTCGGGCAGATCAAGCAGGGCCGGGGCTTCCGGCAGTTCCTGCTGCGGGGTCTGGCTAAGGTGAACCGGGAGTGGCTGATCATCTGCGCCGGCCACAACCTGCTGAAGCTGTTCCGGTATGGGGCCGGGATGTTCGTCAAGGCGAGGGGAAAAGGCGCCACTGGGAACGACAGGGAGACGCGCCGGTCCATGGGCAGTGGGATTTTCAAGCGACAATCCGCAGGTGCCTACCCGCACCCCGCCAGAACCGTTGTCGCAGGGTAGTCCCGGCTGACCGACACCGCCAGTCGGTCAATCCTCAGACGGGCTGCTAGAGGGCGACGGGGTAGAGGACCTGGATGACCTTGTTGTCGCGCAGCACTTCGAAGTAAGAGCCGGGGTTGTCGGGGGCATGGAGCCAGCGCTGGGTGAAGTAAGCGCAGAGGTTGGCAAGCTGCATGGCCGGTGAATCGGCGGCACCGAGGAAGCAGATGTTCTCGTGGAGGGCCGTGGCGTCCTCTCCATCCTCGGAGCGGAGGAACTCGGCCATCATGCGCTGGTCGATGTTGGTGCCCTCCTGGGCCAGGATCATGGCGAACTGGGTGACAGGAAAGTCGCCCGACATTATCTGGTCGTGGTTGAGCGTGGCCATGCCCATTTCGTCCATATACATGCTCAAGGCGAACAGGAAGCGGCTCAGAACCGGCTCGATGGGATTGGACCAGAGGAGGGCAGCAGGAGAAGAGGCGTCGGACCTGGCATTGGCCAAGGCCTGCTTCTGCAGGAAGGCAGACAAGACCGGGGTTTCGCGACGGATGAGAATATCCAGACAGTCCTGGATCATCTCGAACCGCTTTTCAGGATCCCAGGAGGAGTAGTGATGGAGTCCATCGAACAGGTCAGCGGGCTGGACCACGCTCGGAGTGTTGTCCTCGCCAAGAGGGGCACCGAAATGCCGACGGCAGAGAGCGTCGAACTCGCCGTTGATCGACGTGATCTGGGTCTCATGGAGCATCAGGCCTGCCACGACCTCGTGGGCCTGAGAAGAGTCGTTGGCGCCGGATCCGGTCGTGGCCGACTGTCCCAAATATACCAGGTGCATACCGTCGCTCTCCTTCCTGATGCTTCCGGACAAGAAACCCCGGGCAAGAACCCCGGGCCAGAAACCCCGGGCCAGATACATTCGGGCCAGATGCCGGGTTCCGGATGTCGCCCCGAGATTCCGTATGGGCGACGTTGATGGGCTGTCCGGGTTATCTCCCGGACTCTTCCTCTCCCGCCGCCTGTTCTCCCGCTTCCTCTTCGCCAACATCCGTGGTGCCCCTGGGGACGTCAATGCGGGACACGATCTCCTCGGTGTCGGTCACCAGGGTGGCGCCGGGCGCCAGCGCGAGGTCGCCGGCCCTTATAACGCTGTTCGGGTCGATCATGACCGCGAGATCGACCTCGATCTGGGCAGGCATGTCCAGCGGCAGGGCGGAGACTTCGACGGACTGAAGCTGCTGAATCACGCTGCCGCCACCGCGGGAGGCGCCGGGGGAATCTCCGATGAAGTTCACGGCCACCTGAGCGGTAACGGGCCGGGAAACATCGACGGCCATCAGGTCGACGTGCAGAACTGTGTCGCGGCGGGGGTCCCACTGGATTTCGCGGGCGAAGGCTATGTGGGAGCCGGATTCGCCTTCAATGGATACGTTGATCGGGGAACTGCCTCCGGCGCGGGAGAGGACCTGAATGAGATGCGGGCCAGCGCACTGGAGGGAGCGAGGCTCGATGCTTGGCCCGTAGAGGTGGACGGGGATGATGCCGGCGCGCCTGAGGCGACCGACCTTCCTGCCCAGCAACTCCCTAGGCTGCAGTTCCAATTGCACCACGCTGGTAGTCATAAACGGTCTATCTCCCGATGGTTTTCAGCAACACCGAATGATAACACCCTGTGCATTCAAAGGGGAAGCCGGTACCCCTCGCTAGATCAGGTCAAGGGCGGGCGCGAGGCGCGGAGGTTTTGGGGGAGACGGGGGCTCAGGATTCGTGCTTTCGCAGTAAGGACGGAACGGGCGCGGGGAAGGCGGTGGAAGGCCGGGGATGGGTGGGCAAATTGACAGCAGGGATAAGATACAAATTGGCCTTGAAGGGCCTGATCAGCTTGCGGAGGGCTTCAAATGGCGTCTCATTCACTGGGGTTATCGCTGCACCAGGCGGCGCGGCGCATGGGTGTGCCGTTCATCGAGGAAAACGAGCCGGCGGACCGGTTCGTGGACGCCAACGGCCTCCGATTTCACTACCTGGAGTGGGGCAATCCGGCGAATCCGACGGTGCTGATGCTGCACGGAGTTTCGCAGCAGGCGCACAGCTGGGACTTTATCAGCCTGCCGCTGTCGCCGGACTACCACGTGCTGGCGCTGGACCAGCGGGGACACGGGGACTCGGACTGGGCCAGTGATTCCGACTACTCCCTGGACGCGATGGTGGGAGATCTGGACGCCATAGTGCCGGCGCTGGAACTGGACGGCGGTCCTTCGGCAGGCTCAGGATTCCACCTGATGGGGCACTCGATGGGCGGGCGCAACAGTTTCGTGTGGGCGTCGCAGCATCCGGGGGCGCTCAAGTCGCTAACCATCGTGGACACCGGGCCGGAGACCGTCAGCAGGGGACGGCAGCGCATCCAGAGATTCCAAAAACTGCCCGACAACCTTGACAGTCTGGACGAGTTCGCCGACCGCATCCAGGAATATACCGGGAGGACGCGGGAGCAGGTGCTGGGGGCGCTGAAATACAGTATCCGGCAGGGCTCGGACGGCAAGTGGACGTGGAAGTACGACCGGGTGATCCGCGAACGGGGAAGGCAGGACGGCCTCTGGTCGCCGGAGCAGCTCTGGGAGTGCTGGCGGCAGATCGACTGCCCGACGTTGGTGACGCGGGGGGACCGGAGCGACGTGTTCTCGGACGAGACGCTGCAGCGGATGGGGCAAGAGATCGCGGACTGCGTGACGGTGACGATCTCGAACGCGGGGCACTTGGTGCAGGGGGACAACCCGCCGGACTTCCTGGCGGCGGCGCGGGCGCATCTGGAGAGGGCGGAGGGGCGGTAGGGGGCAGGTGGACCACAGTCAACATGAGAGTTAGTTGAGCCCCCTAAAAAGGGGGGCTCAATCTGTTTGTGGGGCTGGGCGAGTTTCCCGTCGGGTTGGCTTGATCACCCAATATGTGATTGCAAAGGATATGACGGTTGCCAGCATTGGCAGCCAGAAAGCTCTCTCATTTCCGGAGGCGAAAACGAACACTGTTGCCAGGGCCAGCAGCAGAATCAGTGTATCTCCCAAGTGACGGGCCAGCTTAACGGCAAGGAACATAGACATCAGCATCGTTACAGCAATCCAGATCCAGGACGCGACGCCTGGAATCCAGCCATAGCCGGGGATGCTGATCAGAGCGTATCCCTGCCACGATTGCGGGAACAGGTCAAACGCCAAGTGGACGGCATAGCCCAGCCCCATGCCCATTCCGAATCTACGGGGCAAGGGATGGTCGATCTGCGCCAAGGTGAACGCCGCTAGAGGAAACAGCGGACCGTGGCTGACGATGGAGCGGTGGAGCAGAAAGCCAACGTGCTGGTCAATGTCGGGTAGGTTTAAGCCGATGTAAGCGGCGATGGCCAACGCCAGGATGCTCAGAGGCTGCCATAGCAGGTTCATTGGCCCAACATATCTCAACCCACATTGTTACATCAACCAGATGCGGCACTGCGATCCGGTCCCCGTCGGTGTAGCTGCAATCTCCACGGTGAAAAGACGGGGGATCAACTCACCTAGAGCCTAGCCCAGGCAGGCGGAGAGGGTGCCGATGCCGAGGATCTCCGGGCGCTCGTGAAGCGGGAAGCTCTGAGCGTCACTGTTTTTTCCGGGACAGCAGTCGAGGGGCGCCGTATCCGACAAAAAAGGCTATGGTGGCCAGGGTCCCCTGAAACAGCGACGAGGCAAGGACTAGCATTATTGCAAAAGCCTCGTTACCCAAGGGCAAGGCAACAGAAATCCCAATGAAAATGTTGACAGGGAAGAACACGCAGTTGCCTGCCCTCGATGAAAGCCAGCCGCCTAGTAGTGGGAAGATGCCAACCGAGCATAAGAAAATCACCTGAGGGAGCGGCGTAAGCCCGAGCAATAACTCGGTGTAAGTGAATCCGATACCTGCTCCAGTGAGCCCGGAGAGGGCAATTGCAGCAGGGCCTTTCAAGTGGGTATGGGCCATCTCCTTTGCAGGATAGCCCATACTCTCCACAGTCCGCTAAGTGAACAGGCTGGGGATTAGCTCGCCGAGGGCGCAGCCGATGCCGGCGGGGAGGGTGCCGATGCCGCTGTGGTATATTTCTATGTGGAAGTCGCCAAGTCGACGATCCCCTGCCAGCCAGTGGGTGCTACCCAGCTTGATGGAATTGAACGATGAGCACAGAGCGTGTTGTCTGTATCAACATCGAAGGCTACCCGGTTTCTCTAGTACTGAATGCTGTCTACGAAACGCTACAAGATGATGACGCTGTCAAATATGAACTGATTCGAGTCATCGACGAATCAGGGGAAGACTACCTGTATCCCGCGGCCTACTTCGTTCCCGCCGAAGTTCCTGCTAAAGAACCGGGGAAGGAGTTTCGCGCGCGCAATTGATTAGTGGTTGACTCAGGTGCAAGGGCCGGAACTCCGATAAAGGAGATTCCGGCCCTTAATTTTATGCCCTCTCAAGACCATACCAGGGCCGAATATGACCTACCCCGATATCGTAGGCGAAATAGAGCGGATCGAAACTATCGCCAGAGGCGTCTCTGTTCGGGACCGACGTCGTTTAGCGGAGCAATACGGGGAGCACCGTCGACGCCAGTGGCGAAAAATGAAAGGGTTCGCGTTCGTCAGACTACCAGAAGGTACTATTGTGCGCGCCGAGGTTCACTGGTACGAGGCAAGCGGCATCGGCAGGCGAGAATTGAAAGTGAAACGGCTTCTATATGAGGTTCCATGATCGCCTGATAACCGCCCGTGGACTTTCGTGTTTGAATGAAGATTCAGGACAGGCAACAACCCTCACTGTGGGGTCGAGGCTCCCTACCAAGAATACGGGAATTTGCCCATCGCTCCTACGTGAAGAGGCGGGGGATTAGCTCGCCGAGGGCGTAGCCTACGGCGGCGGAGAGGGCGCCGATGCCCAGAATCTCGAGGCCCTGGAGGAGCGGGGAGCGCTGGACCATGCGGCCCTTGATCAGGCCAAGGGTGAACAGGCCGGCGAGGGTCCCTCCGACGGATACGGCGATGGCGGTGTTGCCGGTGAGGAAGAAATGGGGGACCAGCGGGATGGCGGCGCCGGTGATGAAGGCGAGGCCCATTACGAGGGCGTCCTTGACCGGGCTGGCAGTCTCCTCGGTGCTTATTCCCAGTTCCTTTTCCACCAGCGTCTTGAGCCATTGGTCGCGGTCCTGGGAGATGTCGTCGGCCATCTGCCGGGCCTCGTGGAAGGTCATGCCCTCGCGCTGGAACAGGACCACCAGCTCGGCCAACTCCTCGGCGGGGTTGGTTTCAATCTCCCGGGCCTCGCGCTCGATCTCGGCGCGCTGGACGTCGCGCTCGGCGCGGGATCCGAGGAGGGCACCGGTGGCCATGGAGATCATTCCGGGGAGGGCTCCGGCCAGGCCGGCGACCACGACGGTGGTCTGGCTCTCGAAGGCAACGGCGAGGCTGGTGACCAGGGCGACGGTGCTGAGCAGGCCGTCCTGGGCGCCGAACACGACCTCGCGGAGTCGGCCGAGGCGGGCGACGCGCCAGATCTCGCTGTCGACCTCGGCGGCGGCGGTGTTGTAGGTCTCGCGGTCGAAGGCGCGCCCGGCGGCGGCCGAGGCATCCGATGATCCGTCGGGCATAGGAGCAAGGGATGCGATCGCCACGCTGGCGGGCATGACCGGGATCTCGGGGATGGGTGCCGGGCGGGCGATGCCATCCTGGGCAGCCAGCTTTTCCTCCAGCCCCTGCAGGGCTTCGGTGAAGGCCTCCAGGTGGCGGCGCTCACGCTCCATGGCCATGGTGAAGGAGCCTGCGGCGTCCTGATTGCCCTCGGCCAGGGCCTCGCGAATCATGCGCGGGTAGATTGTGGCCGCCTCTTCGGCCTCGCCCTCGATGATGGCGCGCAGATTCTCGGCGGTGGTGGCCAGATCGCCGGAGACGCGAAGGTGGTTGATGCCGTGGACAGTCTCGGCGCCGGCGACCTCCTGAAAGATCTGGGCGACCTCGGGGTGGCCCTCCTGCATGGCGCGCTGGGCGTAGGCGTTGTATTTCAGGTTGGCCAAGGCCTCGGAGACGATGGCGCTCCAGAGGTTCTTTTCAGTTGTGGTCAGCGAGGTGGGATTTGCGGCCATTGCGATGCCCTCGTTGGTGTGCTCTTACCAGTTACGAACAAGTCTTGAATATATTGTATCAAGACTTTTGAAGAAGTGGTGGACTTCCGGACTGTAATACGAAATTCGTAGGGGCCCCTAATTGTGTCAGCGGAGGCGCAGGAGTTCCTGTGGCAGAGGTGAGACTCTTCGCTACGCTCAGAATGGGGAAGACGCAAAGAGGTGGGGATGGCACGCGGGTAGGAGGGTGGCAGACTCGGGCGTACGGTGGCCGCGGGTAGACGGCGTACGGCATGCTTGAGGGGATAGCGGCTGCGCGAGCGGAGGCGGGGGATGTGCCTTGGATGAAGGGTTTGGGTCGGGCTCTTGCGTTCAGCCGCCGGGGGAGGCGTGGTGGCCGATCATCTTCCAGCCGTCGTCGTGACGGGCGAAGAAGTTGGTGGCGTAGGTGGAGAAGTTGGAGGCGCGGCCCTGAACCACGCTGGTGATGACCTCGACGCAGGTGACGCAGCCGAACTCGCCCTGGGCGACCACGTTCAGGTAGCGGACGGTGAACTGCATGAGGTTGGCGTTATCGAAGATGCGGACCCAGCTTTCGCGGATGGTGTCCCAGCCGACGATGGGGGTCCAGCCTGGGTGGACGCACATGGCGCGTTCGGAGGTTTCCCAGACCTCGTCCATGCGCTCGATGCTCAGCTCGTTGAAGGCGTCGTAGAACCGCTGGTTGGCGGCCCTGATTTCCTCGACGATTTCGGGTTCTTCGTTGTACATGGCCATGAGGTTTGTTACGGCTCCCGGCCGGCGCGCACGGCCCAGTGCTCCCAGGCGCGGCCCATGGTGCGGAGCCCGAGCTGGCCCTCGGACATGATGGCGACCTCTCCGGGAGACAGGTACTTGACGTTGCCCAGCTTGAGCGACTCCAGCAGCAGGCTGGCGTTGACCTGCAGGTAGATAGCGGCCATGACGGCTTCTTTCAGGGCGGCGCCGACGACGACACAGCCGTGGCCGCGCATGAGGGCGACGCGGCGCGGGCCGAGGGTGGTGGCCAGGTCGCGGCCTTGGGGCATGGTGGTAACCAGCAGGTTGGTATCGCCGAAGTTGTCCTGGATGTCCCAAGTGGGGATGTCGTCCCCGATGAGGGCGGCAAGGTGGAACATGGGCTTGAGAGGGACGCCGGTGACGCCGAAGGGCACGACAGGCTGTGCGTGGTTGTGTACCACGGCCATCACGTCGGGGCGGGCCTCGTAGACGCCGCCGTGGATGGGCCGCTCGGAATACATCTCGCGGCCCTGCTGGTCGATGGGTTCGCCCTCGAGGGTGAACTCCATGAGGTCGTTGCGCTCCACCAACTGAGGGGCGCGCGAGCGGGAAAGAAAGTACCGGCCGGGGTTCCCGGGGTGGCGGATGCTGACATGGCCGTAGGCGTCAACAACGTCCTCGCGAGCGAGGATGCGGTTGGCGGTGACGAGATCTTCCAGCTGTTGTTCCGGGTCGGTCATGGCTTGCCGTTCCGGAGCCTAATGGATGCTTCACGGTGTAGGGGCGGGTTTCAAACCCGCCCCTACGGATTCGCGGTTGCCGTCATTCTTAGCGCTGCGAAGCCTCGTTCATCCAGGGATGAGAATCTTCGCTCTCCTCAGAATGACATTCTCGGCCGTCACCTAGTGGGTAGGGGAGAAGGAGGCCGGCACCATGATCTTGTTTTCCTGGCTCTGGAGGAACTCGCGGGTGGGCGGCGGCCAGTGGGGCGACTTCACGGCCTCTTCGCGGACGCGGTTGCGCTCGTCGAGGTCCTTGTAGGGCCAGATGTGAACCCACTTGTTCAGCCCGCCCAGCTCGGTGAACCAGGCAGCGGCCAGCGGCGAATACTCTTCGTGGTGGGGCACGGCGGCCTCCCAACGCTTGATCACCTCGCCCATGGAGCCGGTCTTGTAGGTGTAGGAGCGCATCTCGTAGATGTTGCCCATTTCCTGGTTGTCACCCAAGGGGCGCATGAAGGGAGCGGGGATGAAAATCTCCGATTCCATGTTGACGTACATCTCGGGGTCGTTGGCGGGCGGCCAGTTGGGGTCCTGGGCGGCCTCGGCGCGGATGCGGGTGCGCTCGTCCATGCTCTCGTAGGGCCAGACATGGATGACCTGGTTGAGGGGGCCGATCTCGGTATGCCAGAAGGCGGCGAGGGGCGAATACTTCTGCCGGTGGGGCAGTGCCTTTCCGAAATTTTCCTCGAAAGTGGGCACGCTACCGGGTTTTAGGGTGTAGGTGCGGACCTCGTAGATCATTGTGGCATTCTCCTGCTGGTTGGGGGTTAAATGACGGTAGGGTGAGTATCCGGGTAGTGTACCAAACGGGGGGATGGCGGGCAATTTGTTCCCAAGTGGTCAGGAAGATTGCAAAGTCCCTGGGATGGTCGTCCCGAGCGGAGCGAAAGTCGCCTCATTGCAGGCGGGATGCTTAGCTTTGTTTCAAAATGACCGGCTACTGCTACCACTTCCCAATCGCCCTGGGGAATGGTTGCGTTTGCATTGTCAGGTGAACTTCAGCATATTACCGCAATTCGCGAGAGGGGAATGCGAGGAGCGTCTGGGATTGCGATTCAGCTGTCCAACTTTCATCCTCTAGGTGCTGGCCGATGCTAACCGGGGTTGAGCTTGTCATCGCCATAGCGGCCGTAACCGTGGGAGGAGTTGTCCTGGGTGCCGTGAGCTTCGGCCTGGGGATGGTGGCATCCCCGGTGTTGCTGATCCTGCTGGGGGCGAAGCCGACGGTGGTGATCATCAACACGTTTATCGTCATCCAGCTGTCGCTGGTCCTGTCCCGGACCTGGCGGCATATCGACCTGCCGATGAGCAAAGGGCTGATCCTGGGCGGGCTGGCTGCCGCCCCTCTCGGGGCGTTCGTGCTCAATATCGCAGACCCCGGAGTGCTGCGGATCATCATCGGCGTGGTCATAGTGGTGCTGGGGCTGCTGAACATGCGGGAGTTGCGGATACCCATCGCCACCTTTCCGGGATCGGGTAGCCTGTACGGCTTTGTGACATGCCTGGCGGTTACCGCCATCAGCATCGGGGGCCCGCTGGGGGGCGTCTACGCGGTGGCACAGCGCTGGCGAACCGAGACGGTGCGGGCCGCTCTTGCGGCAATGTTCAGCTTCTCCAGCCTGATCGCCGTGGTGCTGTACGCGTCTACCGGCCTCTATACGCGAGAAACCCTGATCAACATGGGGATGCTGCTTCCGGGTCTGCTGGTCGGATTCGGAATCGCGAACCTGCTGGTGAGCCGGCTAAATGCTCAAGTGTTCCGGTACGTGGTCCTGACGCTGGTGGTGCTGGGCGGAGGGATGCTGCTGGGGAGAGAGCTGCTGGGGTAGGTGGCCCCACAGCCTCGGAAGAGTTGAGGGAGTGTGGGGTGGCGGCGTCCCTGCAGGGCGAAGATGATGAACGGGTCTCCCCCATTTCTCCGGCTGTCGACGCATTGAACCAGCAGGCAGCGCCGACTGCAATGTCCGTCTGCCGGCCCAGGACCAACGCATACAGCCGCTGAGGGATTCGCGGCTGCAATTGACCTCAGAAGAAGTTGCTTACGTTCTTGGCCAGGAGGACGGTCTGGTCTAGGACTATCTTGCGATAGGCGACCCTGAGCTGGCCGCCCTCACGGCGAAGGACGTCCTCGCGGCTGCCGACGTAGAAGTCCTCCTCGGTCTCGCCGCGGGTGCGGTACATTATGAAGTTGGAGTAGACCTTCAGCTCGGAGTCGCGCTGGCCGGACTCGACCTCGATGTTGGAGACGAAGTGGCGGGTGCGGGACGGAGGGTCCTCGGCCCAGGCCATGCCGGAATCCAGGCGGTTGATGCGGCGGGTGAGGGAGTCCTTGTCCTCGTCGAGGATGGCAAGCTCGTCTTCGCGGGAGAGCTCGCCATCCTCGTAGCGGGAGCCATCGAGGATGGATATGGCCTTGCTGTGGGCCGGGTAGCGGTTGGAGCGCAGGGGCGCCCAGTACTTGATGTCGTCGGTGAGCAAGTCCAGCCACTCGTGGAACTTACGGGAGTCCAGCAACCTGGCCTCGCGGTAGAGGAACTGCTCCACTTCGCGAATTGTGTCGTCACGCATAGGTGAATCCTCCGGAAGCAGGGAATTCAGGCGCGGGGTTCACCAGCCTTACACTAATATTACCAGTTGCTGCAAAGGTCAGGGCTCTGATCCCTAAAACCCGGTTGCTGTGTCAAAGCCTTCGAGATTTGCACTACGCTGGCCCAGGTCTGGCCGCGGCTGGTGAGCGCGCTGGGTGGTCTGCACTTCCGTCGCACGTTCGTGGCAACAACCGCGAACCGGCTCACTGGCAACCCCGAGTACACGTTCATCGTGGTTGGCGAGCGCATCAATGTCCTGGCTGAACTGAAAAACTCGCACTATGACTGACGCGGAGAATAGGGCAAGACCAATGCTGGTGGGCCTGACATATGGGGTTGTACAACTGTTGGAGCGGGTCAAGTCCCGCAAAACTTGCGTTTCAATCGTTCAGGTTCCCGGAGGAAGGCCAATCTCACTCCGGGGACCCCGCACAATGTCGAAAAACGAGTCTTCAGCGATCAGGGAGAGATGGTTGTGCAGAATTTGTGAATGCGAAAAAAGGCAGTTATGAGAACATTGTGAGAAACCCGCTGGGAACATGTGTTGCATGTTTATTTCTCACACCAGTATTGGGTAGTATAGGGAACCCACCGCCTCCCAACGCTGCGTGTTCCGACTTGGGGGGCTCCACAGCCTCCCAGCTACCGGCAGACTGCCCGATTGAGACATTCCGCAAAATATAACCGGGGCAGTGTGAAATAGCGATGAAGTTGGGTGGGCTGTTCCACAAGACTTAAAGGATTACGGGCAAGACGATGAGCCTTTTACAAGCGAATGCTGCATCCACAGAAGCCGAAGTGATAAGGAAAGAAAATGACGCACTGAAGGAACGGCTAGTCCGACTGAGCGAAGCCAGCATAAAAATATCCGAAAACCTGGATGCCGAATCCGTTCTTCAGGAAGTTATCAACAGCGCTTGAAATCTCACCGGCGCCCGGTACGGTGCGCTCCTGACTTTCCAGCCCCTGGGAGGTGTTTGCGACTTCTATACTAGTGGCCTTTCGCTGGAAGAACGCGAAAACATGACGCAATCTCCCTAGGGACTGGGCCTGCTGGGGCACATAAGCGAGAGCAAGGTTCCCGTCCGGCTGAAGGATATGGCAACCCACCCTGACTCCGTGGGTCTTCCGGAAAACCATCCTCCCATGAAGACCTTTCTGGGGATGCCGGTCCGCCATCGCAACGAGCATGTGGGCAACCTTTATCTCACGGAAAAAGAAGGAGGGCAGGAGTTTACACAGGAGGATGAAGACATAGCGGCAATGTTTGCTGCCCAGGCCGCTGAGGTGGACCCGGAAAACTGGACAGTTGGTTAAGTGGGAATCCTGCTCCTAAACTACGGACAGCGACAGCTGTTGATGAGGAGCGGGAAATGTCCACAGAGCGGAGAAAGCACAGCCCGGCCTTCAAGGCGAAAGTTGCACTGGAGGCAATGAAGGGCGAACAGACGGTGGCCGAGTTGGCCGCCCGGTTCGAGGTCCACCCCAACCAGATTCAGACTTGGAAGAAGGCCTTAGTGGATGGCGCGGCCGCTATCTTCGGGCAAGGCAACGGGACCAATAAGGGCAAGGAGCAGAAGAACAAGAACAACGACGCCCTGGTGGCTCGCCTGTACCAGCAGATCGGCCAGCTCAAGGTGGAGCGGGATTTCTTGGAGGAAAGGTCCGGTCCATGACCCCAGCACAGCGGCGTGAGCTGACCGACCGGCAACATCGGCACCTGTCCATAGTGCGGCAATGCCAGCTGATGGGTGTCAGCCGCTCCAGCCTCTACTACCGTCCCAAGGGGACACCCCTGGGGGACCTGTCCCTGATGCAGGCCATGGACCGCCAGTACCTGGAAACCCCTTTCTACGGTTCCAGGCGGATGAAGGCTTCGCTGGAGCGGCAGGGCATGCCGGTAAGCCGGAAGCGGGTGCAGCGGCTCATGAGACTGATGGGACTGCGGGCTATCTACCGGCAGCCTCGCACCAGCCAACCAGCGGCGGGACGCTGGGTCTATCCCTACCTGCTGAGGGATCTGACGATCACCCGGGCGAACCAGGTGTGGGCGGCTGACATCACCTACCTGCCCATGGCCCGGGGATTCCTGTACCTGGTGGCCATCATGGACTGGCACAGCCGATACGTGGTGGCTTGGGGGTTGTCCAACACTCTGGAGACCGGCTTTTGTGCCGAGGCCCTGACCGAGGCCCTCGGCCAAGGAAGGCCCGACGTATTCAACACCGACCAGGGAAGCCAGTTCACCAGCCGCGAGTTCACGCAGATACTCCAGGATCACTCGGTGAAGATCAGCATGGATGGCAGGGGCAGGTACCAGGACAACATATTAGTCGAGCGGCTATGGAGGACAGTGAAGTACGAGGAGGTCTACCTGAAGGCCTACGCCAACGGCCTTGAGGCCCGCCGAGGGCTGCGAGAGTACTTCCGGTTCTACAACCACCGGAGGCCGCATCAGGCCCTGGGCTACCGTACGCCGGCGGAGGTCTTCCACGGCGAGCCTGTAGAAGAGGAGCTGAAGGAAAGGAGGTGCCCGGACCAACGGGTCTTGGTATCATACGAAGGAGTGCAGGAGTCCCACTTAATTGTGGCTTAATCCTGTCCAACCAATGGGGTCCACCTCACGCCGCGGTAATAATCAATTCCAGAAGATACGAGGAAGCACACCGGGCAAAGGTGGATCTGGAAACCCTGATGGACATCTCTCCCGTAGCAGTGTCCGTATTTGACGCTCGGATAGGCGAGATGACTTATCTGAATCGGGAATCCCGGCGACTTATTGGTGTACTGGGAGTTCCGGATATGGACGTTGAAAACATATTCACATCCTTGAAATTCACCAGATCTGACGGGAGAGAAATCGCTTTCGCAGACCTTCCCGGCACCAGGGCGCTTCAGACTGGCGAGACCGTGAGGGCCGAAGAAATTGTCATACATCTACCCAACGGGAATACCGTAACCACCCTGGTAAATTGCGCTCCCCTCTTTTCCGAATCAGGGGACATAGAGTCGGTAATGTCCGTAATGCAGGACATGACCCCACTGGAGGAGCTGGAAAGGCAAAAAGGACAATTCCTGGGGATGGTCAGTGGAGAGTTGAGAACGCCTGTGGCAACCATCAAGGGTTCAGCCGCTGCCCTCAAAACCATCGTCGATCCCCTGAACGCAAGTGAGTCAACGCATCTGTTGCGCATAATTGACCAGCAGGCAGACCTGATGCGCAGCCAGCTGAACAGCCTCATTGAGCTGACCCAGATTGAGTCGGGAACCCTATCGGTGGCTACCGAGTCTACGGATGTAGCGGGACTGATAGAACGGTCCTGCGGAGGGTATCTGAGAGACCACGCGGCCATAGCCATCCAATTGGATATCCCGGAGGGGCTGCCGAAAGTGCTGGCTGACAAGCACCGTATAAGCCAGGTATTGCACAACTTCCTCCGCCAGGCAGCGAAGCACTCTAACGAGTCGTCACCAGTCAAGGTGTCTGTTTCCATGGTCGATATCTACGTTGCCACCACGGTCTCCGTGAACGGGTCATTTGCTCCTCCCGAGCAATCGTCTTCGCCGTTCAAAGAATCGGAAACGCCTCAGCTATTCAAGAAAATTTCACAGGCCCACAACAAAGCGGCTGAATCGTCCTCACAAGGCGAGGGGCTGGCGCTTGCCTTCTGCCGTGGGGTTGTAGAGGCTCATGGAGGCCGCCTCAGGACGGAAATGGATGAGCAGGAGGGCAGCCTGGCAGTGACCTTCACTCTCCCATCGGTAGATGATTTCGCCGAACCCGAACTTCAGAGTCCAAGCTCGGGGGAGACTGACAACGAACCGTTGTCGGCTCCGGCGGAGAAGGTTCAGGTCCTCTTGTCCATTGAGAACCCAAAGTTGCTGAGCACAGTTCGGAAGGTCTTGCTCAGCGCGGGCTACGGGGCCGTCGCGGCCACGGGTCTGGACGAGGTTGAGCAACTTGCGCTGTCGGAAAAGGCGAAACTGATTCTCCTGGACATTGCCGGAAGAGAGGAAGAGTGCTTCCGCACCTTGCGACGTGCGGGAAGTTCTCTGAATCTCCCGGCAATCGTGCTGTGTGACAGGGACGACGAGGAATATGTGGTACGAGCATTCGACATGGGTGCGGACGGCTACATGGTGAAACCATTTTCGGCTTCGGAACTGATCGCAAGGATTAAGGCAACCCTACGAAGGTTGAGCGGCGGCGTAGAATCCACCGGCAAAAATACGTTCCAGTCGGGCGACGTGCGAATTGATTTCCATGCACGGGCCATCACCGTGTCAGGACAGCCGGTGCAACTGACGGCGACGGAGTACAAACTGCTCACCGAGCTCTCCATTTCCGCCGGGAGGGTTCTCACCCAGGACATGTTGCTTCAGAGGGTCTGGGGACCGGAGTATCTGGGTGAGTCCCAGCTTTTGCGCTCGTACATAAAGTCACTTCGCCAGAAGCTTGGTGACAGCGCGAGGAGCCCCTCGTACATCTTCACAGAGCACGGTATCGGTTACCGCATGGCAAAGGCTGACCCCGTACCCGTGAGTTCGGAACACGAAGTTTCAAGGGCGGCCGGTCAGCACCGATACTGGTAGAAGGCGTAGGTCTTGATGCCAGGCCCCCTCCCACGAGGGAGGGGGCGTCAGGAGCGTGGGGTGAGATCCTCCGCTTCGCACAGGATCACAGGCCTGGCTCCGATCCTGCGAAGGCCGGCGGTCAGGTTGGCCAGGTCTGGGAGTCCATGAGCTGGCTCCAGCGGCCGTAGAAGGCGCGGTGGTTGTTCTCGCTGAGCCGGTAGTCGCTGGCCCACCCCAGAAGTTCCTCGTCGTAGCTGGCGTGTCCGAGGCCCATGCTAATGTTGAGCTGGTGTCGCCGGGAGACGACGCCGCGACCGGAGATGCTGCAGCCCTCCCAGTTGTCCATGTCGTCCTGCTCGAAGGCACCGGAGGGGCCGAAGGCGCGCAACGCCTGCAGGCGAAAGGCCTCCTTGACCTCCGGCGGCGCGGCTTTGTCGACATAGACGGCGGCCTGGATCTCGGTCCTGCCGGGGCCCTTGGGTTGCCAGACGCGGAAGGTGCGGGCCACGCTGCGCAACAGGGACAGGTTGGGGAAGATGGTGCCAGCGTGGGGGCGGATCAGCCGCAGCCGCTCGCCCATCCGCTTTGCGACCTCGTCGCGTATTGAATCCTCGTAGGCCAGAATTTCTGGCACGGCCGGGTCGGATGGATCGTCGGGGCCGAGGCCGACGATGCAGTGGCCGTTGCCAGGGGAGACCACGGCGCCCTCGCGGGAGGGTCGGGAGCGGAAATCGCCGCCGAATCCCGTGGTGACGGCCGAGAGGTGGCTCCAGCCGGTGTGGTAGCCGTCGCCGGCGAAGTTCTCTGCGGGCATCTTCCAGTTGGCGGGGATGATCCACTTGTGGATGCCGCCGATGACCTCAACACCGCCCTCACGCCGGTCGAAGAAGACGTCAAGATACCAGGTGGCGTCGCCGAGATAGTCCAAAAGGGGTGGTGCGTTGGGGTCGAAGGTGGCAAAGACCAGTCCCTTGTATGTATCGAGCTGGGCGACGGGGATGAGGCCCCACCTGGACTGGTCGAGCTCGCCGTAGTAGGCGTCCTGGAGGTTGGGGACTGCCTGAAGGGAGCCGTCGTTGTTGTAGGCCCAGCCGTGGTAGGCGCAGATGAAGGCGGCGGCGTTGCCGGAGTCGGCGCGGCAGAGTCGGTTGCCGCGGTGGCGGCAGATGTTCAGGAAGGCGCCGACCTTTCCGGAGCGGTCGCGCGCGACCAGCACGGGGTCCTCGCCCATGTAGGTGGTCAGGAAGTCGCCGGGTTTTGGGATCTGCGTCTCGTGGCAGAGGAAAAGCCAGCAGCGGGCGAAGATCTGCTCGAGTTCCTGCTGGTAGATTTCGTCGTCGCTGAAGATGCTGGGATTTATTACGCCGTTCTCAGTGTCCACCAGGGAGGCCATTTGCATCGTTGCCATGGGGAACCTCCTCTCCGGTATCTGTGAAGAAAATTTCCGTATCTACGGACGTATCCGCACCCTGCTTTGGGTAACCGTGACGAGGTACCGGCTTTCTATTGCATGCGCGTTGTTCTCAACAAGATCGAGTACCGCTGCCACTTTGTCCTCAACCGACATACGAACTAGCCGGATGATGCAAGGATGGGGAAGTCTACGCAGGAAAATAAGCTCTCCGAAGTCCTTGTCCTCGGTTATTATAGTCCGCTGTTCCTCTGTTGCCAGGGCCAGAATTTCTTCATCAGATGCCTTGGGGTTCCTTTCCACTACTGTCAGGACGTCATGTCCCTGCGATGTCAGTGTGGCCCTCATTTTGCGGGAGTCGGCGCACACGTCGAGCAGGAATTTCATCGTTCTTTACCGGACGGGCACACGCTCGAAGACTGTTTCGCCCGCGACCGAGCGGTGAGCGTAGACGAGGCAGGCCAGGATGTCTTCGGGTTCAAGGACTGGATGCTCTTCGACAATGGTTTCCGGGGTATCGCCAGCGGCCAACATTGCCAGGATATGCTCCACCGCTATGCGCATATCCCGAATGATTGGCTTGCCGCCGAAGACATCCGTCCGAACGGTAATTCGGCTTAGCAGCTCGTCGTTTGCTGTCATTTACCTTTGTCTCCTCTCTTTTCGCTATAACTCCGCCCAGCTTCGGGCGGCCATGAGTTCGCTCCATCGCTGGTAGAAATGGCGCTGGTTGCTGTCGCTGTAGCGGTACTCGCTGGTCATGGCCTCGTAGTCGCTGTTGTATGACTCGTGGCCGAGGCCCATCTGGTAGTTGAGCATCTGGCGGCGGGCCACCACGCCCCGACTGGTGAGGGTGCACTCCTGCCAGTTGTCCATGTCATCCTGTTCGAAGGTGCCGGAGGGGCTGAATCCCCAGATTGCGGTCTTGCGGATGGCCTCCTTGATCTCGGGCGGGGCGGCCTTGTCGGCGAAGGCCCACGACCAGATCTCGATGCTGTGGGGGCCCTTGGGATGCCAGACCCGGAAGGAGTGGGAGCTGCCCCGCAGGAAGGAGAAATTGGGGAAGGTGGTGCCCACCACCGGGTTCAGCTGTTTGGCACGGGGACCCAGCCTAGATTCCAGTTCGGCGCGGGTTTCCTCCTCGTAGTCCTTCATTATCTGCAACGGCGCGCCCGTCTGGTCGGCGGCCACGGTGATCATGCCGTGGCCGTTGCCCGGGGACACCGGCCCGCCGCCCGGCACGGAGGATGCAGTCACGCCGACGCTGAAGCCGGCCTTGATCGGCGACAGGTGGGACCACTGGACGTGGTAGGCGTCGCCTATGAAGTTCTCGGCCGGCATTTTCCAGTTGCAGGGCACCACCCACTTGTGGACGCCCCCCAGGACCTCGACGCCGCCCTCGCGGCGGTCGAAAAGGGTGTCCAGGTACCAGGCCATCGAGCCGAGGTAGTCCAGCAGCGGCGGTGCATTGGCGTCGAAGGTGGCGAAAATCAGCCCTTTGTATGTGTCAAGCTGGGCGACGGGGATGAGGCCCCATTTGGACTGGTCGAGCTCGTTGTAGTAGGCGTCCTGCAGGTTGGGCACGGCCTGGAGCTTGCCGTCGGCACCGTATCCCCAGCCGTGGTAGGCGCAGATGAAGGTGCCTGCGTTGCCGTCGTCGGCGCGGCACAGCCGGTTGCCCCGGTGGCGGCAGATGTTCAGGAAGGCGTTGACCTTGCCCTGCCGGTCCCGAGTTACGAGGATGGGGTCCTCGCCCATGTAGGTGGTGAAGAAGTCGCCGGGGTTGGGGATCTGGGTCTCGTGGCAGAGGAAGAGCCAGCAGCGGGCGAAGATCTGCTCCAGTTCTTCTTGGTAAATGGACTCCTCGCTGAAGATGCGGGGACTGATCAGGCCCCTATCGAGGTCTACCAGCGATGAAACGTTGGCCAGGACCATAATTCCGTACCTCCCTCTGCGTTCTCTTTCGCTTTACGATGATGCTTTTGGGGAATTGTATTACAAGCGGGCGGGAAAGGTAAGAAAGAGGGCCGGGAGGGTCATTCGATTATAGATTACAAGCCTGGCCATTATTGCCAGTCCGTTCGTGGTTAGCTTGTCGAACCATGAACGAACGACCCTTCGACAAGCCCAGCACAGGCCCTTAGACAAGCTCAGGGCCAACGGGTTTGCCGATAATCGAATGACCCTGGCTGGGAGGGCAGGAAGATTGCGTAGTCGCTGTCAATTCGTTGTCGATGAACGCGTAGAAGCTGCAACGGGTTCTGTACGTCTGCCCTATGACGAGCTCTGGACTACCGGTTTGTGTGCTCGAACGACTTTGCAACCGTCCTGCTGGGAGGGTAGGGCCTTCCGATTACTGAATACTCTTTTGCAATGGGAGTGTTGATGAGCCGTCCGCTCGTGGTTCGACGGGCTCACCATGAACCGACTGGCGTCGTGCCGGGAAAAACAGAAAGACTCTGCCTGAACGGTTGGCCAGCAATTCAGAAGGGCGCACTGCTGTGCGCCCTTACTTCATTGGTTAGCCGCGGTTAACCGCTTTAATTCAGAGAATACGCTGATCTGGCTACAAGTCGGCCCAGCCGCTGGCGGCCATCATCTCGCTCCAGCGTTTGTAAAACTGGCGCTGGTTGCTGTCGCTGAACCTGAACTCGCTGGTAAGGCCCTCATTCTCTTCGCTGTAGCTCTCGTGGCCGAGCCCCATCTGGTAGTTGAGCATCTGGCGGCGGGCGACGACGCCCCGGCTGGTGAGGGTGCAGTTCTGCCAGTTGTCCATGTCGTCCTGCTCCAGGGTGCCGGAGGGGCTGAAGCCGCGGATGGCGATGAGGCGGATGGCGTCCTTGACCTCGGGTGGCGCGGCTCTGTCGGCGAATACCCAGGACCAGATTTCGATGTGGTCGGGCCCCTTGGGATGCCAGACCCGAAAGCTCCGGGCGCTGGACTTTAGGAAGGAGAGATTGGGGAAGATGGTGCCCACCATGGGGTTCAGCGTCTCGGCTCGGGGGCCCAGGCGCTTTTCCACCTCGGCGCGGATCTCGATCTCGTAATTCTTGAGGGCTTCCATGGGCTCGCTGGTGGAACCGCTGACGGCGCACCAGATGCCATGGCCGTTGCCGGTGGAAACCTGGCCGCCACCAGCCACGGTCTGGATGGTGGGCCCCACGCTGAATCCCTGGAGTATGGGAGACAGGTGGGACCAAGGAGTGTGGTAGGTGTCGCCTATGAAGTTGTCGGCCGGAAACTTCCAGTTGCAGGGCGCGACCCACTTGTGCACGCCGCCGATGACCTCGACGCCGCCATCGCGCCTGTCGAAGATGGCGTCGAGGTACCAGGTGATGGGTCCCAGGTAGTCCAGCAGCGGCGGGGCAGACGGGTCGAAGGTGGCGAAGATGAGACCCTTGTAGGTGTCGAGCTGGGCCACCGGGATGAGACCCCACTTGGACTGGTCGAGCTCGTTGTAGTAGGCGTCCTGGAGATTGGGCACGGCCTGGAGCTTGCCGTCGGCACCGTATCCCCAGCCGTGGTAGGCGCAGATGAAGGTGCCTGCGTTGCCGTCGTCGGCGCGACACAGCCGGTTGCCCCGGTGGCGGCAGATGTTCAGGAAGGCGTTGACCTTACCCTGACGGTCGCGGGTTACGAGAACGGGGTCCTCCCCCATGTAGGTGGTAAAGAAGTCCCCGGGGTTGGGAATCTGGGTCTCGTGGCAGAGGAAGAGCCAGCAGCGGGCGAAGATATGCTCCAGTTCTTCCTGGTAAATGGGTTCCTCGCTGAAGATGCGGGGGCTGATTAGGCCCCTGTCGGAGTCTACCAGCGAAGAGACGTCTGTAAGGACCATTGAGTCGGCCTCCGTGGGCGCGGGCGTTGAAATCAGGCGGTGCTCAGCAGGATTGTATTACAAGCATACGGAAACCGTAACCATCAGGATGAGAGTCGTAAGCTAAAGGCAATGGACCGGTGCTAGTGCCCCGAACGATGGATGACGACGGTTTCGGCGTGGAGGCGGGCCAGGGCCACTGTATCGTCGTCATCAGCGGCGTCGCCCATGACGCAGATGATGCCCCAGAGGCCGTCGCGGGCCTCGCGGGCGGCGCGGTTGACCAGCTCCTCGCGGTTGCCGGAGTGCATGGTCAGCTTTACGCCGCGCACCAAGTGGTCCACGGCGGCAAGGGCCTGCGGCTCGGCCACCACGTAGTCGGCCATGTTGAGCATGTCCTTGACCTCGGCGGAGAGGCGTGAGGGGTCACCGTCGCCGAGGACGGCGATGTTCAGGGCGCGGTCCTGGGAGCGGAAGGAGGCGACGAACTGGCGGGTGAGGTCGACCTGGCGGGCGTGGCTGGCCTCGTGTCCCGAAGAGCGTTCAAGGAGTTCGAGCAGGGTGAGGCCGGGGAAGGAGTTGGCCGGATTGGGCGGCGTTGCCGGTCGGGCCAACTGCTCGGGGGTGAGGTCGGTGAGCAGAGCGCGCAACCGGCGGTGTGTGGCTTCCTGTTGCTCCAACTCCTGTCGGAAGTGCTCCTCGCGACTGGAGAAGGGGGGCAACATGTCCATCTCGCCTTGGGAGATCTTCTCCAGCGCGTCAACATAGCGCTCGTAGTCGAGGTGCAGCAGGACGTCGCGGACCGACCAGCGCTGGCCGAGGAAGGCCTCTTCAGCCTCCATTCCCTCGAGGGATTTCAGCAGGATTTCGTGGCCTTCGTCGAGGCGTTGGAGGGCTGCGTCACGGCGATTGAGGATAGATTCTCGTTCTTCAGGGGACAAATGGGCCTCCGTTGACTCGTGTCCAGATGATCCTGCGCGATTATAGCGGCCAGGCGTCGAAGCGGCGATGCTACAATCGTTGCGTATGGTTGCCAGCAAGACAATGAACGGCGAGAGGATTTCCGCAGTGGGCCTGCGGCGTATGCTGGACGATTTGGCGGCGAACGTCGAAGGTGAACCCTCGTCGTCGCTGTACCTTGTGCCCGGGGACCGGCCCGATCCGGCCGCACTGGCCGCTACCGGGTGGGCTTCGCTTGTGTCGGAGCCTGGAGAAGCTGCGCTGCGGGACGGCTGTGGGCTGGTGGGGTTGCGAGTGGGCGAACGCGGACTGCTGATTGCGCCGCCCTTTCCGGTGGCCGAGTCGTTCGTTTCGTTGGACTGGGATGACGAGGCGCTGAGGCTAATCCTGGACGCGAACTACACCGTGGGTGTGGTGCTGGTACGGCTGGGCAGGTTTTCGGTTGCGGTGTTCCGCGGTGGAGAGCTGCTGGAGTCGAAGACGGACTCGCGTTACGTAAAAGGCAAGCACCACGCGGGAGGAACGTCGCAGTTAAGATACACCCGAGTGCGGGAAGGGCAGATCAGGCGGCTGTACGACAAGGTGTGCGAAGAGGTGGGAGGACGGCTAGCCCATCCGGCAGCGAAGCTGGACTACATGGTGTTGGGTGGCGAGCGGTTCACGCTGAACGGGTTGCTGAAGGACTGCCCGGCGCTGGCCGCGATGGGGCCGATCACGCTGAATCGGAGGCTGAACATACGCGATCCCAAGCGCGATACATTGTCTCAGGTTGCGTGGATGCTGACAGAGAGCCGAGTGTGGGAAGTGGAGTTTTAAGGGTTACTGCTGCGGGAGTCCACAGGCGAGCAAGAGTGTGTATCCGCAGTCAAGCTCATACCTCAAACGACGGTCAAGAATAGGATGGAGATGGCTGAATGACCCTGGGCGGTTTTGAGTCGGCGGGGCGGTTGCTGGAATTCGACCAGGTGCTGGTGCGACTGGCGGCATATGCCCGCACGTTCATCGGGCGGGAAAAGGTGGCGGCGCTAGAGCCGTCCGAAGACCTGCTTGAGGTGGCGACCCGGCAACAGGAGACCACCGAAACCCGGCGCTACATTGACGGTGGGGGCTCGCTGGAGTTCGGCCCTGAGCAGGACATCCGGGAACTGATACACCGGGCCATCCTCGGCGGCCTGCTGCGGGGAGAGGAGCTGTACTCGGTCCGCACCTTTGCCCGTGCCGCGCGCATCGACCGCGATGAGCTCAGCCGCAAGGGGGACCTTCCGCTTCTTTCAAGCCTGGCCAGCAACATCCCGGAGCTGGGGCACCTGGACAACGAGATCGGCTCGGCCGTCAGCCCGGCGGGGGAGGTGCTGGACTACGCCAGCCCACTGCTGGGGAGGCTGCGGACCGAATCCCGGCAGGCGCAGAGCCGCCTGAACGACATAATGGAGCGCAACCTGCGGAGGTTCCAGCGGGCCGAAGTAGTGCAGGAACCGCTGATCACGCAGCGCAACGGCCGCATGGTGCTGCTGATCAAGACCGAGATGCGTCCCAGGGTTCCGGGCATTGTCCACGACGTCTCGGACAGCGGCGCAACCGTGTTCCTGGAGCCGATGGCTGCAGTGGACATGGGGAACCGATGGCGGGAGGCCCGGCTGGCCGAAGAGCGGGAGGTGGAGCGAGTGCTGCGGCAGCTGTCGATCCGCGTGGGGGAGACGGGGGAGGACCTGCTGCTGGCGCTGGACATATTGGCGCGACTGGACTTGGACGTGGCCAAGGCGCGCTACTCGGCCGCGCTTCGGGCCATCCCGCCGGTCATTGAGGAGCCAGAAGATTCCGCAGAACGAGCAGAAGAGGGCTCTGAACATGACGCGACGCGCCGGCTTCACCTGAGCCGCGCGCGCCATCCACTACTGGCTGGCAATGTTGTGCCGATCAGCTTGTCGCTTGACTCGGAGCGCGGGGTGCTGCTCGTCACCGGGCCCAACGCGGGTGGTAAGACCGTGGCGCTCAAGACAGTGGGTCTGCTGGCGATGATGGCCCACGCCGGGCTGCACGTTCCGGCTGAGGACGCACACTTCCCTGGGTTCGACGGCATCTACGCCGATATCGGGGACCAGCAGAGCATCCAGCAGTCGCTGTCCACCTTCAGTTCGCACATCACGAACCTGCTTAGCATCATGCGCCGGGCCTCTGAGCGGTCGCTGGTGCTGGTGGACGAGTTGGGGACCAGCACCGACCCAGAGGAAGGGGCCGCGCTGGCCAGTGCCGTGCTGCGGCACTTCCAGCGCATGGGCGTCTTCTTGATCGGCACAACGCACCAGCGAGGGGTGGCCCGAACCGTGCAGGAGCACCCGGGGATGGTCAACGCCAGCGTGGACCTGGACCCGATGACCCTGGCGCCTTCATACCAGCTGACCGTGGGGCTGCCAGGCCGGAGCTACGCGCTGACCATCGCGTCCCGGCTGGGGCTACCGCAGGAGATTATCGATGACGCCAGCGCGGGCATTTCGCCGATGGAGCAGGCCACTGAATTGCTGCTTCGGGAACTGCAGCAAGAACGGCAAACGGTTGAACGGCTGAAGGACGAGGCGGAGTCGTCGCGCATTGCAGCGGTGAAAATACAGCGAGATCTGGAAGAGCAGCTGGGGTCGGTTGAGGCCACCAAGACGGAACTGGTGGAAGAGGCCCGCCGGGAATTGCAGCTTCGCACCAGCGGGATAATGGACAGACTGCAGCGGGCGGAACGGACTCTGTCACATCCTCCTGCCAGTCCACCCGCCGGGGAACTGGCGGCCAGCGCAGTAACAGCGTCGGTGTCGCCTAACCGTACATCGTCACAGCAGGGGCAGCAAGCTGAGTTTCGTGAGCAACAGGATGCGCTCCGGGGGGTGCAACGAGAGCTGGATGACGCCAACTGGCAACCCATCGAGATCAGGCGTACGCCATGGCAGGAAATGCTGAAGACCGGCGACCGGGTATACGTTCGGGGCATCAGCCAGCCGGTGGAGGTAATTACTCCGCCCGACAGGTCGTCAAGCTCGAGCCAGGCTCAACGGGTGGAGGTGTTGCTGGGGACGATGCGGGCCAAGATACCCGTGTACCAGTTGCAGAGCCTCGCGGAGGGACATCCGGCAGCGGCCCGGCAGGGAGTGTACCTGGACCGGGCGGTGAGCCGTCCCGCCGCGCCACGCCGCCCGGACCCTGAGATGGACCTGCGCGGTCTGCGGGTGGATGAGGCGGTGGCGCGGGTGGATACGGCGCTGAACGACGCCGCGATGGACGGGGTAGGGATGCTGCGTATCATCCACGGCAAGGGGACGGGTGCGCTGCGGCGGGCAATCCGCGAATATTTGTCCAGCCACCCGCTGGTGGAAACCGCGGCGGACGGGGAGGGGCCCGGGGGAGAAGGGGTTACGGTGGCGCACCTGCGGTAGGATGAGCGGAATGTTACCTGCTCAAGCTAGGGATTTCGATTTGAGGCATCTTTGACATTGCCCTTAAGGGAGTCCGGGAACAGGTATGGCCTCAGTAATTCCGCTGCGTTTTCAAGGGTAATTCCTACCACTTCTCCCTCCTCGTTGGACTCTGCGGTCAAATGCTTTGCGACCATTTCTCCGTATCCAGCCGGACACCCGTTCCAGAGAGACAAAGTGTCCGAAACTGGGTCGTAGTAGATGTCCAAATCCCGAAGGGACAGAGTCTTCCCTATTGACTGATCCATTTCAACGGCCAATTCGTCGTCGGATTTCACGATGGTCGCCCCCAATCTCTTCGTTTCTGCCTATTGAGATAGGCGTTAAACAGCTGCCCGTCCTGCACGATCACCAGCAACCAATTCTCGACTTCCGGGACGGCTCCCCAATACAACTCTCGTCCGTCGCCCAAGTGCTCCACGTGATATGGCCCCACCAGTGTACGTAGTATCCATTCCCATCTGGGTTCGGAGTGCTTTTGTTGAGCCCTGTCCAGATAATAGGGATGTGGACAATCAATTATACGCTGTGCCGCTCGAAGTCGCCGTTGGTATTCAGGCGATCCCATATCCACAGACCTGAGAAGCAAGGTCTACAAACGCAAACCTACATGCCCTGGAACCAGGGTTGGCGACGGTCGGCGAAGGCCTTGATGCCCTCCTGGAAGTCGCGGGTGCTCGCGGTGCGGGCGAAGGTATCAGTCTCGGCTTCCAGCTGCTCTTCCAGGGTGGAGTCCCAGGAGCGTTCGTAGAGCTCCTTGACACGGCCGTAGGCGACGGTGGGGCCGCCGGCGAGGCGTGTGGCAGTCTCCAGGGCGTGGCGGTCGAGCTCCTCGTCGGGGCAAACCTGCGAGACGAGGCCCAGCTCCAGGGCGCGGGGCGCGCCGATGGGCTGGCTGGCGAGGTAGAGTTCCATGGCCCGACCCGTTCCCAAGAGGCGGGGCAGCAGCCAGGTGGAGCCGCCGTCGGCGGGTGCGCCGATGTTGGCGTAGGCCATCAGGAAGCGGGAGTTCTGTGCCGCCACGCGCAGGTCGGCGGCAAGGGTCAGGCTGAAGCCCGCGCCGGCGGCGGCTCCGTTGATCCCGGCAACCACAGGCTTGGGGAGACGACGCAGGGGTAGCACGACCTCGTTGTGCAGGGCGTCGGCCAACTCGCGGATGGCCTGGGTGATGCCGTCGGGGCCGCTCTCCTCCAGGGTGGCGACGAGTTGCCTGACGTTGGCGCCCGCGCAGAAGGCGCCGCCGGCGCCGGTGAGCAGCACAGCGCGTATGTTGGGTGAGGCGCACTGCTGCACCGCGCGGCCAATTTCAGCGATCATGCCCGGTGTCAGGGCGTTGCGCGTCTCAGGACTGTCCAGGGTGATGATTCCGACGGCTCCTGAAGTGGTGAACTTGACCGACTCGTCTGCCATTGCTGAATACTCCTTCCATTGCGGAAACGGTGATTCCCGGGGGATTCTACCCAAATCGGAACCTTGGGAGCCAGCGAAACACCACCGCCTTGCGCGAGTTGGAGACGCTCGGATGGCAGATTCTGGCGTTTGCTTCGTGTACTGCAGTTGGCGGAATTATGGTGATTTGGTAAGTACGCTACGTTGCTTGGGCCGGCCAGGGTACTGAATTGGGGAGGGCAGAATGCTGCCAGGCCCACTCTGGACTTCCGCCGGTTGCGGTGTGACGCATCCAGCGCCCCTGAGACCGTTGGCGACAGCGCCGGCCTAGCCCTCGGCGCCGTGGGTGGCCCAGGCGCGTCGGCGCAGGCCTTCAAATCAGAGCAGGTGCGACGATTGAACGGAGGATATCAATAGAGCAAGGTTTCAGCCTTTCATACCTTCTGGCTTAGGAAAACTGTGTCGGTTGCAGAACTCTTCCAATGAGCCGCAATCGTCCGAATCGAGGATGGACACGTGCTCATGCCACGCGACAACCACTTCGTCCTCGCCAAATTCAGATGTGTACATTCTCCAGCATTTTCTGGAATCTATGAACACCGGGTTATCCCCACCGGCGCCCTCTAATATCGCGGCTGGTTGGCCATGGGAGTCTACGGCCCTCCCGTCGCAGGGATGGCACACCAATCCCGGAAAATCCTGGTCACACTCGCTGGAATAGTCAAAGCCCCTGCCGAGGATATATTCGCCGCAGATAGAGCAAGGTACTAATTCCTCTCCATGTTGGCGAGCATAAAACTCTTTCAGCGAGCCACAGCCAAAGGGATCCAGCATTGTCACCCAACCGCCGAATCTGTACCTGCGCCAGCATTGCCGCCCGTCCACGAAAACGGGGTTGGGGCAGTCATCGTCGAAGAGAATATATGCGGCGCTTTCGGAAACGACGTAGGTCTCCGACCCATCGTCATTTGTTTCGGTTTGAACTCCCTCCGGAATGGGATCCAAATCCGCGAACCGGCCACTCGCTTGCCTCCCGCTGGAAGTGACCGCACTCTCATCGCAACTTACAAAGACTATACCTTGGTATCGGCTGGCAAATTCCTGATCATATCCCAATTCCCCGGCACACACCGAACACACCAACTCAAGGCTGTCCTTTTCCGGCCTGTCGCCTCTGTCCGCCATTTCTTGCTCTCACTCTACTGCGGCCCGAGGGAGGGACGCTGATCAGCCAGCGGCCCAGGCGTCGGCGCAGGCTTTGGCCACAGCGGCGGGAACGGCGCGGTCGAGGGACCACGGGATGACGCGCTCCGGGGTTGGTTCGGGGATCAGTGCCGCAAGCGCCTCGCCGGCAGCCAGCTTCATCTCTGTAGTGATCCGAGTAGCCTTGGCGTCCAGCGCGCCCCGGAATACGCCGGGGAAGACGAGGCTGTTGTTGATCTGGTTGCGGAAGTCACTGCGCCCTGTCCCAACCACGGCGGCGCCAGCGGCCTCGGCCAGGTCTGGCATGATTTCCGGAACGGGGTTGGCCATGGCGAAGACTATGGAATCCTTGGCCATTGAGGAGATCATTTCCGGTGTGACCATGTCGGCCACTGCGAGGCCGATGAACACATCAGCTCCGCGCAGGGCCTCGGCTATCCCACCGGTGCGGTTCTCGGGGTTGGTGGTATCGAGCATTGAGGTCTTGATGGGCGTGAGGTCGGTGCGGCCGCGGTGAATGATGCCCACGCTGTCGACCAGGATTATGTTGGTGGCGCCGTGATCCAGCAACAGCTTGGCGGAGGCGATGCCCCCAGCTCCGGCGCCTGCGAATACGAAGGAGGAGTCCTCTATCTTACGGCCGGTGACGGCGAGGCTGTTAATGACGGCAGCGAGCACGGCGATGGCCGTCCCATGCTGGTCGTCGTGGAAGACCGGGATGCCCAAGTCCTGCAGTGCGGCCTCGATATCGAAGCACTTGGGGGCTGCGATGTCCTCGAGGTTGACGCCGCCGAGGCTGGGAGCGATGGCTCGCACGGTGTTGATGATCGATTCGGCATCCTGGGACGCGACACAGATAGGGTAGGCGTCGACGCCGCCGAGGGCCTTGAACAGGATGGACTTGCCTTCCATCACGGGCATGGCGGCCGCGGCCCCGATGTTGCCGAGGCCGAGGACTGCCGAGCCGTCGGTGACCACGGCGATGGTGTTGCCACGGTTGGTGAGGTTATAAGACTCGGCCGGGTCGGCGTGAATCGCCATGCAGACCGAGGCCACGCCAGGGGTGTAAGCGATGGACAGATCCTCCAGCGTTTCCACCGTCATCTTTGAAGCGATGCTCACTTTGCCGCGGGTCTCCCGGTGCCGCCGGATGGCCTCTGTTCCGTAGTCCGTTGTCATTGTTGCACTCCTGACGTGGTTGGGATGGGTTGCCGATCATTGCTCTCGGAGGATTACTAACTGGTCACTGCGCCATGTGAGGCGGAGGAGGCGAGCTTGGCGTACTTGGCGAGGGCGCCGGTAGTGTAGTTGGGCGGGAGGGGCTGCCAGTTGGCTCTGCGGTCGGTCAGCTCTTCCTCTGTCAGCATAACGTTCAGCTGGCGGGCAGGTATGTCGAGGATCACCTCGTCGCCCTCTCGCAGCAGGGCGATGGGGCCTCCCACCGCCGCCTCGGGGGCCACGTGGCCGACCATCGGGCCGTGGCTGGCGCCGGAGAAGCGGCCGTCGGTGACCAGCGCCACATCGTCGCCCAAACCTTGGCCCACGATGGCGGCGGTGACTCCCAGCATTTCCTGCATTCCTGGGCCGCCCTTGGGGCCCTCGTAACGGATGATCACGATGTCGCCGGCCTTTACCTCGCCTCGCTGGATGGCCTGGAAGGCCGCCGGTTCCTGGTCGAAGACACGGGCAGGGCCGCGATAGACCCTTTCCTGGTGGCCAGCCACCTTGATGACCGCGCCGTCGGGTGCCAGGTTGCCGTGCAGGATGGCCAGACCGCCAGTGGGACTGCGCGGGGTGTCGACCTGGGTGATGATGGGCTGATCGTCCACGACGGTGATGCTATCCAGGTTCTCGGCCACGGTCTTGCCGGTGACCGTCATGGCGTCGCCGTGGAGGAGACCCGCGTTCAGAAGACGCTTCATCACCAGGGCAACGCCGCCGTAGCGGGAGAGGTCTGCCATCACGTATTGGCCGGCGGGTTTCATGTCGGCGATGTAGGGAGTACCGGCGCTGATTCGCTCGAAATCCTCCAGGGCGAGGGGCACGCCGGCCTCGTTGGCGATGGCCAGCAGGTGCAGGACGATGTTGGTGGAGCCGCCCATGGCGACACCCACGGTGATGGCGTTCTCGAAGGCCTGCTTGGTCATGATGTCGCGGGGGCGGACGTCGTCCTCCAGCAGGCGCATGAGGGTGCGGCCCACGTCGCGGGCCTCTCCCAGCTTGCGGGGGTCGATGGCCGGGATGGCGGCGTCGCCGGGCAGGGACATGCCCATGACTTCGATGGCGGTGGACATGGTGTTGGCGGTGAACAGACCGGCGCAGGAACCCTCGCCGGGGCAGGCGACACACTCCAGAGCGCGCAGTTCATCGAAGGATACGTCGCCCTTGGCGTAGCTGCCGACAGCCTCGAAGACGTCCTGGATGTTGACGTCCCTGCCGTTGTGCTGGCCGGGCATGATGGAGCCGCCATACATGAAGATGCCGGGCACGTTGAGGCGTGCCAAGGCCATCATGCAGCCGGGCATATTCTTGTCGCAGCCGGCGATTGTGATGAGGCCGTCCATGCGCTCGCCGAAGGTGACCAACTCGATAGAGTCGGCGATGACCTCGCGGCTGACCAGGGAGGTTTTCATGCCCTCGGTGCCCATGGAAATGCCGTCGCTGACGGTGATGGTGCCGAACTCGAAGGGCACGCCGTCGGCGGCGCGAACGCCCTCCTTGGCGCCATTGGCGAAACGGCCGAGATGAACGTTGCAGGGTGTGACGTCGCTGGCCAGGTTGGCGATGGCGACGAAGGGTTTTTCCATGTCCTCGTGGGTGATGCCCATGGCCATCAGCATGGCGCGTGCTGGTGCGCGCTGTGGGTCGTGGGTTATCTCGGCGCTACGGTGCTTGGTCTTCGCGGGCTTTCCGAGGTGAACTGGCGCTGTCGCTGCGTTGGTAGTGGCCACAGGGTCATCTCCGTTGGGGGGAGGATTGGGAACAGGGCGACGGGGGAAACGATGCCCGGCGCGACGCTGATGCCTCTCGGGTTCGCCTGATGCGCAATTATAGCCCGTTAAATAGGGAATGTAGAGAGTGAATCTGGAAAGGTCCCGTTAATGGGGAAACCCCCTTGTCGCGGAAGGGCATTGGCCGAATTGAGAGGCAGGCACTGATCAGGTTTCGGGGTCGGCCAGCCGTTTTTCGTAGCAGAGGCTGAGGGGGTCATCGGGAGGGTAATCCCGGAATGGAGGGATCCAGTAGTAGCCGTTTTTCTCGTACAGGCCGACGGCCTCCGGCTGGTAAATGCCGGTCTCGAGCCGAACCAGGTTCACACCCTTCGAGGCCACGAGACCTTCGATGTGATCCAGCAGCAGCTTGCCGAATCCGCGTCCGCGGAATTCTTTGCGGACGTACATTCGCTTCAGTTCTCCGTAGGGGCGTCCGGGATCGCCTTCATCGGCGAAGAACCGGACTCCAGCGCAACCCGCTGGTTCCCCGCTGTTGAACAGGGCAAAGAACTCCACCTGCTGGTCGATCAGCTGCTGGATGCTGTAGCCGTGCTGGCTTTCCTTGGGATACAGCGGGTCGAGGTAGGCGTCCAGTTCGGCGATGAGCAGGCGAGCCTCTCGTGACGCGGGATGCATATGCCTGATAGTGACGGATTCGATCGATGCCATACAAAAAGTCTAGCACCGCCCATCGGGGCGGTGCCAGAACAATGCGGGGCACATTTTGGTAACGCCGGTTATGGGTCGAGCCAGAGATGCTCGGTGCCCATTCCGTATTGGACCGTCTGGCGAGGCACGTAATTCTTGACCCGATTTGGCACGATCCATATTGGGTCGCCGTACCAGTAGTACTGGATCATGTGGTGCTCGCCCTTCAGGATTATGTCCTCCGCGTCTCGGATGAGAGCCTGCCTTGCGGCCAGGTCGGACTCGCCCTTCTGCGCTTCGAAAATTGCCCGCAGCTCGGGGTCTTCAAAGTCGATGGGGTTCCTGGGCGCTCCGGTCAGATACACGCCCAGCAGCAAGTCGTCGGGGTCCACGATGTTTGGTCCGTTATGGACACTGACGATATGACTGTAATCCGCGCCCTGCTCGGCGGCTATTACGGAAGCCAAGTCGGTGATGTTTATGTCCAAGTCGATGTTCAGGACGTCCTGAAAAGACTGCTTCAAGATGACCGGAATGTTCCTGTTGGAGGCGTAGGTGTGGTATGGGGCGCTGAATCCGTCGGCGTATCCAGCTTCTTCCATCAGGCGTTTTGCCTCGGCCAGATCCGCGGGGTCCTTGGTCAGGCCATCCACACCGATGGGATTGCCAAGGTAGAGTTCGCCGTTCTCGTCCAGATACCGGAAGCCAGGCCAAGTAGCCACCACCTCGTCGGGGGAAGACCAGTCGCTACCAGGGAAGAAGGGCTGGCCCATCTTGGCGAAACCGAGTTGGTGGACTTCGGCCAGTTCCTTCCGGTCGACGGTCAGAAAGACCGCGCGCCTGACCTTTGGGTCATTAAAGGGCGGAACCGTCCAGTTCATGTTGAACAGTCCCTGTATTGTGGCTCCGGGAGGCTGCACTACGCCCCTTCCTTCTGACTCCCATTCGCCTTTGAATGAGACCATATCTATGAGGGGAATAGCGCCGCCGGACCCCCGATGAGAAATGTCCAACTGGTCCGTCTGGAAGGCGGTAATGAACCGGTCTTTGTCTGTGATAATAAAGGTCTTTTTGCCGTCGACGAAAGGTAGACCTTCCTTGAAGTAGTCTGGATTCTTCTCGAGTTCCCAGCTCTGTCCTACTTGAATGTTAACGAACCGGTAGGCGCCGGAGGCGACGATATTAGCAGGGTCGTCGAAGAACTCTTCGCCATTCTCTATTCCTTCGAGGACATGCTTGGGAACGATCGCCATGAAGTCGATGGCCATGAACGGCAGGAAGGCCGCAGGGTTGGGGAAGAGTGTGCTCACCCTAATGGTGGTGGAGTCCACAGCTTCAGAGCCCGCATAGTAGGGGCGCAAGTTCTTGACCCTTGGACGGGATACACCTTCCGCAACCATGCGTTCCAGACTGAACACGACGTCATCGGCCGTAACGGGTTCACCGTCGGACCAGATGGCATTGTCCCAGATTTTGAAGGTTAAACTCAGCCCGTCAGGGGCCCACTCCCAGCTTTCCGCCAGGTCGCCGATGATGGTCTTCTGGTCGGTCGGGTCGTACATCACCAGGTTGTTGTACAGGTCCCGGGCGGCGGCTGGGCCGGGGTTGCAGCAGGACTGGTGGATGTCCCAGTGGTCGGGCAGCCCGGTCTCCGCGTTGCGAAGGAGGCCGCCATACTTGCCCTGCGAGACGAACGATTCCCACGGCCTAGTGGCAGTGGAGCTTGCCACTCCACGGGTGGGCGCAACCACGGTGCCTGCAGAAATGGGCGGTGAAGTGGGGGCTACGACCGGTACCGACGTGGCGGACGCAGGCGCTGGGGTTTCCCCTGGAGCAGCGGTGGCGCTGACAGCAGTGGCTGCCGGGGCCGAGGTGGCGGCGGGAGCGTCGGTGGGTTGCTCGGCACTACCACAGGCGAGGATGGCGATAACTGCCAGTGCGATCAGGACGGTAATCAGGTTTTTCATACCAGGCAGACGCGGTCCGGACATTTTGCACCCCTAATTTCGGAATTTTAAGTACCCCTCAAGCGCGGATCGAGCACGTCGCGGAGGGCGTCCCCCAGCAGGTTCACACCGAAGACTGCGAGGGAGAGAGCTATGCCGGGAGCGATTGCCAGCCAGGGAGCATCCCTGAGGTATGCGATACCGCCCTCGGCGAGCATCCCGCCCCAGCTTGGGACATCGGGCGGTACCCCGACTCCGAGGAAGGTGAGCGTGGCCTCCACAATGATGGCGTAGCCCAGGTTCAGGGTGAAGAGGATGATGAAAATGGCCATGCAGTTGGGGATGATGTGCCGGATGACGATGCGCATGTCGCCCGCACCCATGGCCCGGGCTGCCAGCACGTAGTCCATTTCCTTGACGGCCAGCGCCTGGGAACGGATGGTGCGGATGGCGCTGGGAGCGAGCACCAGCACAAGTGCAATGATGATGTTGTTCACCGACGATCCAAGCACGGCCATGATGGCCAGCCCTAGGATGATGCCGGGAAAAGCGATGAAGGCGTCCACGAATCTCTGGACGATCAGGTCCACCTTACCGCCGAAGTAGGCGCTAACGGCGCCGAGGAACGAACCTGCGGTGATTCCTATGGCGATGCTGACCAACCCGACGTACAGGGAGATTCGGCCGCCGTAGAACAGGCGGCTAAGCACATCCCGGCCGAGGGAGTCGGCACCCAGCCAGAACTCGCTTCCGGGAGCCTGAAGTATGGCGTTTCCACGGATTTGATAAGGGTCATGAGGAGATATCAGCGGAGAGAAGATGGCGATCAGAACCAGTATCAAGAGAATCCCGCCGCCGATCGCCCCCAACGGCTTGCGGCGCGAAAAATCGACGATGGCGGACAGGATACGGTAGTACCAGGGCAGTCTTATGGGCTGCTGATACCCCGACGACTCCTGTGGTATTCCTCTAATCATCGGAACTCCTGGACAGTGAAATCACTGGGCGCGCCTTCTTTGCCCAGGCCCCCTAGGCGTAGCGGATCCTGGGGTTGAGCCAGCCGTAGAGCAGATCCACGACGAGATTGAGTACCAGCACGACCATAGCGATCAGCAGGATTACGGCCTGCACCACCGGATAGTCCCGTATGAGGACGCTCTGCACCAGCAGAGTACCCATGCCCGGAACAACGAAGATGGCTTCGATGACCACGGCGCCGCCGAACAACCGACCCAACTGGAAGCCGACAATGGTGATCACAGGCAGGAAGGCGTTCTTGATGGCATGACGTCCCACAACCGACAGTTCCCTCAGGCCCTTGGATCGTGCGGTGCGGATGTAATCTTCGTGCATCACCTCCAGCATGGTGGAGCGGGTGAGCCGGGCGGCGAAGGCGGTGTTGAAGTAGCCAAGCGCCAAGGCCGGGAAGATCATCTGCGTCATGTTGGTCCACGGGTTTTCCCACAGGTCGGCATAGTCCAGCGGGGGTACCCAGTTGAAGTAGTACCCCAGGACGAAGAGCATCAGGATGCCGACCCAGAAGGTGGGCAAGGCCACGCCGGCGATGGTGAATATCTTGGCGGCGTGGTCGAAAATGGAGTCTTGCTTGACCGCCGAAAGCACACCAAGGGGAATGGCCACAATGTAGGAAAGGATCAGGGCCATAACTGCCAGCTGGGTGCTGACCGGGAACCGGTCCTTCATGAGCTGGGCCACTGGAACATGGTGGAAGTAGGACTCGTTCAAGTCGCCCGTGAACAGGTCGCCGATCCAGGTGCCGTACTGGATATGGAGAGGACGGTTTGTGCCCAGCTTCTCCCGAACTATGTCGAGGTCTTCCTGGGTGAAGCTTCCTTCCGCCCCGCCAAGCATGGCAATAGCCGGATCGCCCGGCAGGATTCGCATGATGGCGAATGCCAGGAAAGAAGCAAGGATCAGTGTCGGAAGAAAAAGGGACAGCCGTTGGAGGATATAGCCAGTCATAAGCTCGTATCCACTTTTTGGCTCGGGCGCTCACCGGCCGGATGGGTCTCCAATGAAAGGTCGGATCTCCTGCCGAAAATTTCCGGCGGGGGATCCGACACGGTTAAAACAGGTCTTACTCTTCCATCCAGAGATGCTCGATACCCATGCCGTACTGGACGGTCTGCCTGGGCACATAGTTCTTGACCCTTGCGGGCACGATCCAGCGGGGATCGCCGTACCAATAGTACTGGATCATGTGGTGCTCGCCCTTCAGGATGATGGCCTCGGCCTCCCGTATCAGCGCCTGGCGCTTGGCCAGATCGGGCTCGCTCTTCTGCTCCTCGAAGATTGCCCGTATCTCGGGGTCTTCGTAATCGAGAGGATTGCGGGGCGCTCCTGCCAGATACACGCCACTCAAAAGGTCGTCCGGGTCAACGATGTTGGGGCCGTTGTGCACGCTGACGAAGTGGCTGAAGTCCTGTTCCTGCTCCGCAGCGATGGTGGCAGCGGTGTCGGTGATCTTGATGTCAAGATCGATACCCAGGATGTCCGACAGTTGCTGCTTCAGGATCACCGGAATATTTCTGTTGGCCGTATAGGTATGGTAGTTGGCGGAGAAGCCGTCGGCGTATCCCGCATCCACCATCAGCTGCTTGGCCTCCGCGATGTCGTCGGGGTGCTTGCTCAGCCCGTCAACGCCGATGGGGTCTCCCTCATACAGGTTGCCGTCCGCGTCGACATAGCGGAAGCCGGGCCAGGTGGCAACCGTTTCATCGCTGGAGGCCCAGGGAGAGCCTGGGAAGAAGGGTTGCCCCATCTTGGCAAAGCCTAGCTTGTCAACGTCGGCCATTTCCTTGCGGTCGATGGCCAGGAACACGGCGCGGCGCACCTTGGGATCCTCGAAGGGCGGCGCTGTCCATTTCATGTTGGTCAATCCCTGAAGGGTGAAGCCGGGCGAGTAGACCACGCCCAGCCCGTCGGATTCCCAATTGTTCTTGAAGGACACCATGTCGGTGAGGGGCAGCAGGGATCCGCGATGGACTATGTCCACCTGGTCATTATGGAAGGCCGTGATGAAGCGGTCCTTGTCAGTAATGTAAAAGGTCTTCTTTCCGTCGGCGAAGGGAAGGTTGTCCTTGAAGTAGTTGGGGTTGCGTTCGAACTCCCAGGCCTCGCCGATCTGCAGGCTGCCCTTAACGAAGATGAAGGCACCGGAACCGACGATGTTATCAGGGTCGTCGAAGAATTCTTCGGCATCTTCCCTTCCTTCCAGCACGTGCTTGGGCAGAACGGACATAAAGTCCACCGCGAGGAAGGGGAGGAACGCGGCAGGAGTGGGGAACTTGGTTTTCACTGCAACGGTGTTGGGATCAATGGCCTCAGAGCCGTCGTAGTACGGGGTGATGTTCTTCACCCTGGGGCGGGAAACGTCCTGCTGGATCATGCGATCGAGGCTGAAGACCACGTCATCGGCGGTAACAGGCTCGCCATCCGACCAGACGGCGTTTTCCCACAGCTGGAAGGTAACGGTCAGACCGTCGTCGGACCATTCCCAGCTCTTTGCGAGGTCGCCGACTAGGGTCAGCTGGTCGGTGGGGTCGTAAATGAGCAGGTTGTTAAACAGGTCGCGGGATGCAGCCGGTCCGGGGTTACAGCAGGACTGGTGCAGGTCCCAGTGGTCGGGCAGCACCGCCTCCGCATTGTTCATAACGCGGGTCTGCTGTCCTTGGTCGGCGAACTTGGCCCAAGGCTTTTCGCCCTCTGTGGCTTCCACTACTCCACGGGTTGGCACTACAGCGGTTACCACCTGGGGAGGTGTGGCCACTGCCGTCGGAGCTGCGGATGTCGCGGCAGCTGTTACAGGGGCAGTCGTTGAGCCTGGTGCTGCTGTTGGAGCTGGTGCTGAAGTGGCCGCAGATTCGTCAGGCTGTTCGGCACTGCCGCAGGCCAAAAAGGCAGCCAATGCCAGAATCGCCACCATTGTTAGCAGGAATCTTTGCCTGGATTGCCATTTTTTGAACATGAATCACCAAAATGTTACGAAATTATACGCCAGTGTTTCCGGCCGTTCGAATTGAATAGGCGCAATAATAGGCAGGCCCAAACCGAGTGTCAACCCTATTTGGCAGAATGTTGCTGAATAGTTAAATCGGTATTTCTAATCCTGTCCGTTAAGCAATATACTATTTGCAAATATGCGATACTATTTGCAAATATGCGACGAAAAGTGTCACAAAGACTTTCGAAATCGCTACTGAGCCAGATTCATGAATGGTGGTCCCCGCGGGCCTTGCGAGAGGGCACCACGGCGGCGGCAGGCGCCCGCGATGGGTTGCGCAGCTAGGGGATTTCCTTTAATCTTTTGAGCGACTTGTATTGCTTCGAGCGTCGAACGGTGTTGAGTCAGCAAACTCTGAAATCAAGAATTGGAGGGGCATGATGTTTAATCCCCTGGGTTGGATCAAGCCTACGGTAGCCAAGGCCCACTGCGACATTCCCTGCGGTATTTATGACCCTGTCTCCGCCAAGATCGCGGCGCAGACGGTGCAGAAGATGGTCCTGCGAATGCAGAACCTGGAGCATCCGGCTCCCGGATCCGAGATGTCTGCACATCAGGCGTTCGCCAACACCTTCAACCGCTACGTGCAGGTGAAGGAAGAGCACGCCGAGAAGTGCAAGGAAGAGCTGCGGATTCTCTGGGCCGATTACGCATGGCCCGGCACCGACGCCGCCGAGATTGCGGCCAAGTTCAATGCGGCCATTAAGCTGGCTGGCCAGTGCAAGCAGACCGTCAGCATGGAAAACGCCGAGAACCTGGTGGCTGCCTGCGACGACATCGCCGCTGCCTTCTGGGGCACCAAGAACCAGGAATATAGCGACCCCCTGGCCGCCGCCCGTTACGGTACGTAGGCCGCTCTGGACAGGGTTTGAAACAGGACCAGGGGCGCACAACCGTGCGCCCCTATGTTTTTCCTCGGCTCTTGCGGAATAGGAAACAGGAGCGGGCTAGAAAGCCCGCTCCTGTTCAATTTTGATTAGCCGGGGGCAGGCCATGCTCCCCGGGCCTAGGCCGCTTCGACTGCGGGCGGGCCCTCCACGACCTTGACGTCGAACTGCTTGGCACGCTTGGCCTCGGCCTTGGGCAGGGTGATGGTCAGCACGCCGTGCTCGTAGCGAGGCTGCGCCTTGTCCTGGTCCACGGTGTCGGGCAGGCGCAGGGAGCGGTGGAAGGAGCCGCTGCGGCGCTCACGCATCAGGTAATTGCGATCGGAGTTCTCGAAGTGAGAAGCGGTACCGCCCCTGATGGTGAGTACGTTTTCCTCGATGGACACCTGGATGTTGTCGGGGGCCACGCCCGGGAGGGAGGCGCGGACAACGAAATCGTCGCCATCGGCCACCACGTCCAGAGGCGCGGCCCATGCTTCAATGCCACCGCCGTCTTCGTGATGGGTAGCGAAACGCTTCCACATTCGATCCATGTTTTCCTGCATTTGCCGCAGTTCGCTGAAGGGGCCCCGTCGTTGCATCATCATGGCTTCCTCCTAAATTCCTATGCTCTGATTGGGTTTTGGATGGACGCTCGTTGCCGTTGGTCCGGCACCGGGCTAGAAGTAGTAGCGGACGCCGGGGGTGGGAACCGTGTATGCCAGGATGGGCTTGCCGGGGCTCCCGCGGCGATCGGCCTGTTCCAGGATGTCCGAGACCTGCCGGGCAACCTTTTCGTTCAACTCGCGGGTCTTCTCCTCCACTGCTGCGTGCGGGTTCTGTAACTCTGCTGCTGCCATTTCGCTCCTCCAATGTGGTCTACGAGGAGACTATAAAAGTTGATATGATTTGTGTCAACTCAATTATAACGTAGCGTATCCATTTGACTCGATTCGTATAATTGTGTGGACTCTTCCGGAATAAATATCTTCCTGGGGAAAGCAGGAAATTTCGGAGGGGCCGTAACCAGGGACGGACCGGTGCTCATCCTGGGGACCGGGTGGGGTGGCAATGCAGCAGACACGGGGAATTTACCTGATCAGCGTGGTGGCGGAGACGCTGGACATGCATCCGCAGACGCTGCGCAAGTACGAGCGGGCGGGGTTCGTGGTGCCACTGCGCATGGGGGCGCTGCGGACCTACTCGGACGAGGACGTGGCGCGGCTACGGCTGATCAAGCACTTCGTGGACGACATGGGACTGAACCTGTCGGGGGTGCAGCTGGCGCTGAAGATGACATCCGAGCTGCTGGCTCTCCGCCGGGAGGCGGCCACAGCCGGGGCCGCAGTGGAGCGAATAGACGAGATGCTGGCAACGGTGGGTGTGCGGGTGGTGCAGCGGCAGGAACCTGAGCCAGCCGAGGAGCCGGGGGACAGCTGGTTCCAAGTGAACGAGGGCGAGGCCGTGGAGTTTGGTACGGGGACGGGTGAAGCCTAGTACTCAGTCAACTTTGGAATCAAAAGGGTAAAGGCGGTGAAGTTTGGTTCGGGCCTCCTGGGTTTTGAACCGCCAGTTGATACCAACTCGGGCGGCGTTGCGCTCCCGCACCAGTGCCTGGACTTCCCTCCCGAGAGCATCTTCGTCGGGGAGCCGCTGCTTCAGGCAGGAGCGGGACAGCACGCTGAACTCGATTTCCGCCATGTTCAGCCAACTGCCGTGCTTGGGCGTGTAGTGGAACTCCAACCGTTTCGCGATCCGCCGGGCCTCGGTCGCCGGGAACGTCTCGTACAGGGACGCCGCGCGGTGGGTGTTCAGGTTGTCCAGAACCACCCGCACCACCTCAACCTCTGGATAGGCTTCATCCACCAGCCAGCGCATCTGCTGGGCGAAGTCCTGCATGGTGCGCCGCTGGGTCACCGCCACATGGCGCCACCCCGCCAGGGGTTCACAGGCCAGGAACAGATTGCGGGTCCCCTCCCGCCGGTACTCGTAGTCCTGCCGCTGGGGGCGTCCCGGCCGGGGTGGCATCGGCGCCCGGGTTTCGGCCAGCAATTGGGTGGAGGTCTCGTCAAAGCAGACCACCGGCCGCTGGGGGTCATAGGGTTCGGCGTACAGGTCCAGTACTTCCTCCATGTGGGCCACGAAGTCGGCGCTCACCCTGGGGATGCACCACTCTTTCTTTTGCCAGGGCTTGAGCGCGTTTTTTTCAGCCGCCGGCGAACCCCCTCGTGGGAGATGGAGGTCGCCAACCCCAACTCCACCACCTTCCCAGCCAAAAGGCGCAGGGTCCAGTGGTCATGGCCTTCCGGCGCCGAACTGCAGGCCAGAGCGATGAGGTGGGCCTCGCCCCTGTCGTCCAACTTCCGGCGCCGGTTGACCTGGCGCCGGTCCCACAGGGCCCCGTCCAACCCCGCCTCCGTAAAGCGGCGCTTGATCTGGTACACGGTGCCCAGCGCCACGTCCAAGGCTTCGGCCACCCGGGGAGCGGCCCAACCGTCGTCGCTCTTGAGCAGAATCCGCGCCCTGGCCGTGACTCGGGCCGAGCTTTTCCCAACCCGAATCAGATTCTGGAGTTCTTCCCGTTGTTCCGGCACCAGCCGCACGGCGTACTTATCACGCACCATCACCGCCACCCCCACCGTCAACACTTCATCCCGACCACTATAGGGCTATTGGCCGGATTACCGAAGGACTTTCAACATCAAAGTTGACAGAGTACTAGCTGCTTAGCTCTTCCAAAAGGGAATTCACCGCTAACGTGAATGCTGGGTCAACAATTGCGGTGTCATTTTGGCCCTTATGTATGACACCAATAGACGTCAGCGAATTCAGTGCTTTGTCGACTGCCCGTCGCACGTCGAAGTCATCTAGTAGACTATCTTCTCTGGAACCGTCATCTCGGAATCGGGCACGAATAGACCAGCTCTCTGCAGCCTTTAGCCACGTTATCCGTTTAGATTCAGTAACGGCTTCCAGTATCCCTTTGAGTCGTAAAACGCCCCCTGAACCGAACTGAGTTACCAAGAAAGTTCTTATTTCTTGGTCATCTATTTCTCGAATTGCGAGGGTTCTTGAAATTCGATTTCTGCGAACGTGGGCATTCCACCTACTGACTAGATGTTCGATGCCAGCCAGCGAAAGGATAAAAACTGTGAAGGCAATAAGGGAGCCAGGCAAGTAAATGAGTGTTCTAACGGCATGAGTTAGAAAATTTCCGGGAAATAGGCTAGAGAAAAAGCCTCCCTCTTGCTGGTCGGTTGATTGCGCCACTACGGGTATCTGATCAATTCCGGCGATCTTTCCGACCGCGAAGAAAGAGGGTATATCATCTTTCGAATGTAGCAGCAAAGCTTCCACGTCAAAATGCTTGCCCTTTTCAAAAATCACTTTTCGGAATGAAACGGTGTCTACGCCTACCACTTGAGGGTCTATCCTCGATGATAGGAATTCAGAATTAGAGTCAACGACTCTAGCATCAATCACCTCTCCGTCGAGGAATTTCATTCCCCAGGTGATTTCGCTGTCATAGTTGCCTTCCAGAATATTCATCCCACCAGTGTTTGAAACTCTTACCGTTAACACCCTAAGGTTCAAATTCCGTTCTTGAACGTTCTGACCCCGAAATGATATGGCCAAATCTTCAACACGTCTGTGGACGTCAAGAACATTTGTATCGGCAATGGTCTCATAGGCTACTTTTGGTCCTGGCTCCCTATCGATCCAATACGAAATCACTATTCCGATGAGGGTTACGACTAGAGCTATGATGAAGGCTAGCAGCCCGTCCGAGAAACGGGGTTGGTGAGCCGTTGGGGGTATGATGGTACGGAGCATCAGACGATCGGAGCGGTCAATGAGCAAGACCTACCTTCCCTACGACCCGGACCAGCAGTTGCTGCTGCCGGCGGCCCTCCAGGAATGGCTGCCGCCGGAGCACTTGGCCTACTTCATCTCCGACGTTGCGGACCAGTTGGACCTCTCGGACATCACCGCCCGCTACGAGCAGGAGAGGCGGGGCGGCCCGCCCTACCATCCCAGGATGATGGTGAAGGTGCTGCTCTACGGCTACTGCACCGGCGTGGCCTCCTCGAGGCGCATCGCCCAGCGGCTGCACGAGGACATCGCCTACCGGGTGCTGGCGGCGAACAACACGCCGGACTTCCGCACCGTCTCCGACTTCCGAAAGGACCATCTGGAGGCGTTGGGGGAATTGTTCCTGCAGGTGCTGGAGTTGTGCCAGCAGGCAGGACTGGTAAAGCTGGGGCACGTGGCCCTGGACGGGACCAAGGTGAGGGCCAATGCCTCAAAGCACAAGGCGATGAGCTACGGGCGGATGAAGGAGAAGGAAGCGCGGTTGCAGGCCGAGGTGGACGAGTTGCTCCGCAAGGCGCAGGAGGTGGACGAGGAGGAGGACCGCCGGTACGGGAAGGACAGGCGTGGGGATGAGTTGCCGGAGGAACTGGCCTTCCGGGAGGGACGGTTGCGGAAGATAAGGGAGGCCAAGGCGGCGCTGGAGGCCGAGGCCCTGGCGGATGCGGAGCAGGCTGAGTCCGAGGGACGCAATCATCTCGGGGTGCCTGATGACAAGGCGCAGCGGAACTTCACCGACCCGGACTCCCGGATCATGCCCGGCCCGGGAGGGAGGGACTTCCAGCAGTCCTACAACTGCCAGGCGGTGGTGGACAGCGAGCATCAGGTGATCGTGGCGGCCTGTGCCACCGATCAGCCCTCGGACAAGGATCAGGCCGTGAGCATGATTGAGGAGGCCATCCTGAACGTGGGCACAGTCCCAAAGGAAGTCTCCGCCGACGCCGGATACTACTCGGCCAAGGCGGTGGAGGAACTCTACGCCCTGGGAGTGGACCCGTTCGTCGCGCCGGAGAGGACCCGCCACGGCTGGGTGCCGCCACCGGCGCCCCGTGGCCGCATACCGAAGGGGCTGTCAGCCAAGGACCGGATGCGGCGCAAGCTGCGGACGAAACGGGGCAGGGAACGCTACGCGCTTCGGATGGAGACGGTGGAACCGGTATTCGGGCAGATCAAGCAGGGCCGGGGCTTCCGGCAGTTCCTGCTGCGGGGTCTGGCTAAGGTGAACCGGGAGTGGCTGATCATCTGCGCCGGCCACAACCTGCTGAAGCTGTTCCGGTATGGGGCCGGGATGTTCGTCAAGGCGAGGGGAAAAGGCGCCACTGGGAACGACAGGGAGACGCGCCGGTCCATGGGCAGTGGGATTTTCAAGCGACAATCCGCAGGTGCCTACCCGCACCCCGCCAGAACCGTTGTCGCAGGGTAGTCCCGGCTGACCGACACCGCCAGTCGGTCAATCCTCAGACGGGCTGCTAGGACAATTTGTCGCCCTGAAACCCCGAAAAATTGAAATGCATTCTTTGTTCTATTTCTTCCGCTTTCTTGATTCATGTTCGGCATAACATATTTGCCAGTATCCAAAATCGGCGGTCGCCGAAAATACTAGTTGGCTTAGCTCACCCCACCTCCGCTAGCGCATCCTTGACCTTCTCTATGGTGGCGTCAATGTCGGACTCGGTGTGGGCGGTGGAGACGAACCCTGCTTCGAACTGTGACGGGGCGATGTAGACGCCGCGCTCGAGGAGGGCGTGGAAGTAGCGGCCGTACCTTGCGGCGTCGGACTGTTCCACCTGTGCCAAGGACTCGACGGGGCCTGGGTTGAAGAAGCCGGTGAACATGGAGCCGACACGGTTGATGGTGCCAGGAACCTCAGCGTCGCGGAAGGCGGCGCTGATACCGTCGGTGAGGCGGGCAGCCAGGCGGTCGATCTGCTCGTAGACGCCGGGCTTTCGCAGCTCGGTCAGCGTGGCGACGCCAGCGCTGACGGCGAGCGGATTGCCGGAAAGGGTTCCGGCCTGGTACATGTCGCCCAGCGGGGCCACGCGCTCCATGATCTCGCGCCGCCCGCCGTAGCAGCCCACCGGCACACCGCCACCGATGATCTTGCCCAGAGTGGTGATGTCGGGCATGATCCCGTACAGGCCCTGGGCCCCTCCTGCCCCCAACCGGAAGCCGGTGATCACCTCGTCGAAGATCAGCATTGCGCCGTCGTGAGCTGTGACGCGGCGCAGGCCCTCGAGGAAGCCGGGCGCGGGCGGCACCACGCCCATGTTGCCGGCGACGGGCTCCACGATGACTCCGGCGATGGCGCCTTGGTAGCTGTTAAACAGTTGCTCCACCGAATCCAGGTCGTTGAAGTCGGCGACCAGCGTCTCGCTGGCGTATGACTCGGGCACGCCGGCGCTGGTGGGGATACCGTGGGTCAGGCCGCCGGACCCGGCACGAACGAGCAGGCCATCGGCGTGGCCGTGGTAGTTCCCTGCAAACTTGATAATCTTGTCGCGTCCAGTGAAGGCCCGGGCCAGCCTGATGGCGCTCATGCAGGCTTCGGTGCCGGAGTTGACCAGCCGCAGCGACTCGATGCTGGGCAGGGCCCCGGTGATCAGCCGCGCCAGCTGCACCTCCTGCTCCACCGGCGCGCCGAAGCTGGAGCCGCTTCTCGCCGCCCGCTCCAGGGCTGTCACCACCGACGGATGGGCGTGTCCAAGGACCAGCGGCCCCCAGGAGCCGAGGTAGTCGATGTATTCGTTGCCGTCCACGTCGACGACTCGGGCGCCGCTGCCGGACGCGATGAAGGGCGGCGTGCCGGTGACGGCGCGGAAGGACCGCACGGGACTGTTAACTCCCCCAGGCATGAGGCGCTGGGCTTCGGCGAAAAGGGCTTCGGACTTGGCGAGCTGCATGGCTGTTCCTCGTGCTATTGCGGGAATCTACGGAATCTTACGAACGCGGTAGTTTCCGGGGCTGCCTTCAAGGCGAATGGACCCGGAAGGCGTGGGGTAGTCCGCCAGGGAGCGGATGGCTTCCGAGACCTCGTCCCTGTCGACTTCCGGGATGCTGTCCAGGTCAGCCTGAGCCCCCGGAGAAAGTTCGACCAAGGGACGGCCGTAATCGGGGCCGGGGTCAGGCGGCTCGAAGGGGATGCGCTCTCTGGAGGCGAGGTCGCGGGACTCGGAAAACTCCATCAGCATAAGGATGTCCTCGAAGTCTTCCCAGGCACGCTGGAACGGGGGCGCGTTCAACGGGGGCATGTATCGCTGCAGTTGGTCGAACTGGACGATGGGTTCCCATCGGTTCTGGAAGAAGGAGACATACTCCCGCAGGGAGTCGGCGAATGAGTCCGGCCGTGCCGCGTCGAGGCTCAGCCTGACCAGGCCCAGCTCTTCGACCGGTTCGGCTTAGACGAAAAAGGAGATGGATGGGAAGACCCAGACGCTGTCTATCTCCTCTCCGGAGGGCTCAACGCAGAGAAGGAAGAGCTCCGGCCGTGGCTGGAAGTCAGGCACGGAAAAATAACAATCTTCTTCCGTGCTGTCGTCGGAAGGGGATATGGTCTGAAGCTCCAGTCTACGGCCCATGACGGTGCTTATACCGATACCGCTGCCCGAGGTCCGGTAGGGCAGAACGCCGCGCTTCAGCAATTCGGAGAAGACCAGGGTTTCCACCCTTTTGGATTGGTATGTATTATCGCTGGCGCCAAAAATCATTGGGTCGACTCTGCAACTGGGACGTCTTCTTCCTATCCCCTCCGAGCGGAGGGAATGCTTTCCGGGGATGCCGCTGGAGAAGGGCGATTACTCCTGTTGCCAGCGGGCGACGTCCTTGGCGAAGTAGCTGATGATGATGTCGGCACCGGCGCGCTTGATGCCTGTGAGGAGCTCGGTGGCGACCGGGCGTTCGTCGATCCAGCCGTTTTGGGCAGCGGCCTTGACCATCGAGTACTCACCGCTGACGTTGTACGCCGCCAGCGGGTGGCTGAAGCGGTCCCGGGCCTCGCGGATCACGTCCATGTAGGCCATGGCGGGTTTGACCATCACAATGTCGGCGCCCTCGGCGATGTCGCTCTCAATTTCACGCATGGCCATACGCGAGTTGGCGGGATCCATCTGGTAGGTCTTGCGGTCGCCGAACTGTGGAGTTGAACCGGCGGCAACGCGGAAGGGGCCGTAGAAGCCGGAGGAAAACTTGGCGGCATAGCCCATGATGGGGGTGTCGTCGTAGCCGTTGGCGTTGAGGGCCTGACGGATAGCCCAGACCTGGCCATCCATCATGGCCGACGGGGCCGGCAGGTCGGCGCCGGCCTGCACGTGGGACAGCGCAGTCCGGGCCAGTAACTCCAGCGTGGCGTCGTTGTCCACGCGGCCATTGTCGATAACGCCGCAGTGGCCGTGATCGGTGTACTCGCACATGCAGACGTCGGTGGACACCAGCATGCCGGGGTGGTCGCGCTTGATAACGCGGACGGCCTCCTGCACGATGCCCTCAGGGTCGTATCCTTCAGTGCCCAAGGGATCTTTCTCGGCAGGCAGGCCAAAGAGCAGCACACCGCCGATGCCCAGTTCCGCAGCCTCACCAACCTCTTCCGACATGACGTCCAAGGAGACCTGGTAGCAGCCTGGCATGGGCTCGATGGCCTCACGCACCCCGTGGCCGTGCATCACGAACATAGGGTAGATGAACTCCTTGGGCGAGAGGCGGGTCTCCCGAGCCAGGTTACGCAGAGGGTCGGTCCCGCGCAGGCGGCGGAGGCGGGTCTCGGGATAGGCGTTGTAACCTGTCATGGCGCTACTCCTCAAATCGGTCAGCAACGAGCGGGTGCAGGGTGGTCTACTTGACGGTAGCCTCTATGGCTTCGGTGGCGGAAAAATACTTGATCAGGGCGTCGGCCAAGCCATCGACGGTGTGTTCCTCGGCCTCGACGTCAACCCGGAGTCCCAACTCTCGGGCGGTGCCGGAGGTAACTGGCCCTATGCAGGCAATGAGGCTGCCGGATAGGGCTTCCATGCCAGGGCCGTCGCCTTCTTGCAGCAGGGCAAGCAGGTTGCGAACGGTGGAAGAGCTGGTGAAGGTAGCGACGTCGATGCCTTCGGCGAGGGAGTCCCGAGCCCGCTGGGCCGCATCGGGAGGGGTGATGGTTCGATAGGCGGTGACTCGCTCTACTCTAGCGCCCAAGCGGGACAGGCCGTCGGCCAGCTCGTCGCGCCCGATGTCGGCAGCAGGCAGAAGCACGGAGACGCCGCCCCAGCCGTAAGCGGCCAGTTCCTCCAGTGCTACGGACGAATCTGATCGGGAGGGTGTGAAGTCGGGGCGGATGCCGCGGCGTTCCAGAGCGCTGGCAGTGGCGGGGCCGATGGCACCGACGCGGGCGGCTCCGAAGGCACGAGCGTCTTTACCCCGACCGTCCAGCCGCTCGAAAACAGAGTCAACGGAGTTGACGCTGGCGAAAATGATCCAGCTGAAGGATGACAGTCGGTTCAACGCATCATCAAGAGGAGCGAAGTCCTCGGGTGGGGCAATGGCTATGGAGGGGAGCTCCACAGGGGTCGCTCCGGCGTCTTCCAGCAGCTCGCACATACGCGACGCCTGGGTGCGGGAGCGGGTGACAAGCACGCGCTGTCCGAACAGGGGGCGGTTATCGAACCAGGCCAGTTCATCGCGGAGACTGACCACCTCGCCGATGACAGCCACGACGGGGGCGGCCAAGCCGGCGGCACGGCCCCTTGCGGCGGCGGTAGCGAGGGTTCCGGTGACAGTTCTCTGGCGGTTCCAGGTGCCCCACTGCACCAGGGCGACGGGCGTGTCGGCGGAAAGACCGGCAGTCTGAAGGGCATCAAGTATCTTTTCCATGGATGCCCAGCCCATCAGCGTCATCAGGGTGCCGCCCTGGGCGGCCAGGGAGCGGGCGAGTTCCTGCCAGCGCACGGTGGATTCGGGCTTGGACGGGTCTTCGCTGCCGCTGACCACGGTGAAGCCTGTGGCGATGCCGCGGTGGGTCACGGGGATGCCGGCGTAGGCAGGCGCAGCAATGGCAGACGAGACGCCGGGCACGACCTCGAAGGGAACACCATTGCGGGCCAGCTCCAGCGCCTCTTCGCCCCCGCGCCCGAAGACGAAGGGGTCGCCGCCCTTGAGGCGGGCCACACGGAGGCCGGCCTGCGCCTTTTGCACCAACAGGCTATTGATGCCGTCCTGCGTCAGCTCCTGCTGCCCCCGGGCCTTTCCGGCGAAGATCCTCTCGGCGGACGGCGGGGCATAGTCCAGCAGCGACGGGTGCGCCAGCCGGTCGTAGACGACAACATCGGCCCGCTCCAGCACCTCGCGGCCCTTGACGGTCAGGAGGCCCGGATCTCCGGGACCTGCGCCTATCAGGTAGACCTTGCCAACCAGCGGGTTCAACCCTGATTCCATTCCTGGCTCACAGATTCTCCGTAGCCGGGGGGCCCTGGGGCTGGCGTGCGCCCTCGAGGAGGTCGGCGCCGCCTCGTTCGGCGACGGCCAGATAGGCGTCGCTGGCAAGTTGCCTGGGGTCGTGCTTCAGGCCGTCAACCTTGGCTCTGAAGACACGGGAGCCCTCGGTGTTGCTTAGGAAGACGGTCATCAGCAGCTCGTGGCCCATGCAGCGGGCGTATGCGCCCACAGGAATCGAGCAGCCGCCGCCCAGTGTTTCCAGGAAGGCGCGCTCGGCGGTCACCTCGAATCGGGTGGCCGGATGTTCGATGGACTCGAGCATTTCCAGCATACGACGGTCGTCCTCCCGTACCTCGACGGCCAGAGCGCCCTGGCCCGGAGGCGGCACGAAGCGCTGGGGGGACAGGTAGTCGGCCACCCGGTCTTCCATGCCGAGGCGGGCCAGCCCGGCAGCGGCCAACACAGCCCCGTCGGCCTCCTCGCCCTCGGCCTTGCGCAGCCGCGTTTCCACGTTGCCGCGGATGGGCACAACGTCGACGTTGGGGGCGTACCGGCGCAACTGGGCGGCGCGGCGCGGGCTGCTGGTGCCGATTCGCGCTCCTTGAGGGAGCTGGTCCACCGGGCAGTGCCAGCGGTTCACCAGCGCGTCGCGCGGGTCGCGCCGCTCCAGGATCGCGCCCAGCACGAGGCCGTCAGGGAGCTTGGTCGGCATGTCCTTTAGGCTGTGGACGGCCATGTCGAGGTCACCTGACAAGAGGCGTTGCTCCAGCTCGCCGACGAACACGCCGAGGCCCATCCCTGCCAGGGGAGACGTCTGGTTGGCGTCGCCACTGGTCCGCACGACCACGACCTCGAACTCCAACCCCGGGTGGTGGGCTTTGAGCTGGGCGATGGCCTCGTCATCCTGGATCAGCGCGAGGGGGCTGCCCCTGCTACCGACGCGTATGGGCCGACGGGCGGTCATTTCGGGGCCCCGTCCTTCGACAAGCTCAGGATGACGCTGCAACCGCTGGGTAGGCACCTGGAGGTGTCTTCACACAGGCCCCTGCCGTCATCGTCGGTAAGCCCAGCCAGCAGGTACTCGGTGGCTTCGGCCTGCCTGCCGTCCTGGACCATGGCCAGCAGGTCCGGGGTGATGCAGCACTGCCAGCGCTGGGGGTCGATGGCGGAGAGCAACCCGACTTCCCGCAAATGAGAGCGGGCGACGGCCATTGTGCTGGACAGATCGGCCCAATCGAGGGCCTCGGATGTCTGGAGCGATTCGCGCAGCTTGCGGGCGAGGGCAGGGGAGACTCCGCCGGTGGAAATCGCCAACGTAACGGGGCCCCGCTGCACGATGGAAGGCGCGATGAAGCTGCAGTTGGGAGGGTCGTCCACGGCGTTCAGCATGACGCCGCGCTCCTCCGCCTCCTCGAATATACGGCGGTTCACCTCGCGGACATTGGTGGCAGCAATGGCGATGAAGGCCCCGTCCAGGTCGCCCTCGTGGTAGGGCCGCTGCTCCCAGCGCACCGCACCGTCGGCGACGAACTGCCGGATGCCTGGCGTGGCATCGGGGCTGACGACGCAGATATCCGCGCCGGAGTCGAGCAGGCGGCCGATTTTTCCTTCAGCCACGGTCCCACCGCCGACGATGACGCAACGGCGGCCGCGAAGGTTCAGGTAGACAGGATAGTAGGTGGTCATGGGCGTTCAAGCATAACCGTTCTCCAATGGGAGAGGTCCGGGACAGAGGCAAGCCCCCACCCCTCAACTCGACTAGTCGGAAGTGGCCAGGGGCGCCATCTCTTCGAATTCCTCTTCCGATTCCAGGGAATCGAGGTCGACCATGGACTCGGACTCGAGGTACTCGTCGTAGTCAGGGACGAAGTAGCGCACGCGGGTCTTCTTGTATTCCCGGGTGCTGTACAGCGCCAGACGGTCCGTGATGCCGGTGGCATCGGAGATTTCCTGGCTGTATTCCTCACAGCCTTCTGGAGTGGTGGCGTGCACCATGGTGAAGTGGGTGTATGGCCAGTCGGGGAAGGTGGGCCGCTCGTAACAGTGGGTTACGGCCTTATGACCAGCCATGATCAATCCCACTTCCTCGGAGCGTTCCGGCGGCACCTTCCATACAATCATGGCGTTGGAGCGGAACCCCGACCGACGGTGATGCAACACCGCGCTGTAGCGGCGCATGATACGACGCTCCTGGAAGTTTTCACCAAGGGCAAACAGCTCGGGAAGGGTGATGCTCAACCGCTCGGCGACGGGATTGAAGGGCCGGGGAACCAGGGGCAGGTCTTCCTGCATCTGGCGGATGGCTTCCTTCTCCCATTCGGAGACTACCTGAGCCTTGTTCCAGCTGTCGGCCTCATCCGGGTTTGAGCCGCTTGCCGGCCCGCCCGCCGGATTGAACCCGTCTGGCCTGAAGTTGTAAGACGACCCCTGCTGGTTCACCATGTCGAAGTTGACTCCGATCTTGAAGAACCGAATGGTGGGCATGATGCGCGATTCTATGGCGCCGGTCTTTCGGCCCATGTGGTTGGCAGTGGCCTCCAGGTCATGCTCGGGAGGCACGGCAAGGGTGAACCAGAGGTTGTAGTAGGAGCCCTCCCGGGCGTAGTTGTGACTGACTCCGGGGTGGCGGTTGATTTCCATGGCGGCACGGTGCAGCTTGTCTGGTTCGAGGGCCATGGCCACCAGCGTGGTCTTGTAGCCCAGCCGCCGGGTGTCGAAGATGGCGCTGATCTGGCGAAGGACGTTCTGCCGCTTCAGCTCGGTCAGCCGTGTAAGAACGTCCTCCTCGATGGTCTCCATCTGTTCCGCCAGGTCCAGGTAGGGCTGCTCCACCATGGGGAAGGGGCCCTGGATAAGGTTGAGCAACTTGCGATCGGTCATGTCCATAGTCAGTCCCCCAGCCCGTTGTCTGGCCCTATCCATATAAGCAGGGCCGATTCTCAGCTAGTTGGAATTCCCGGTTTCCAGGGCACGCTGGTATGAAGCGCAGACCCCGGCCAGCACCCGGTCGGAAGTTTCGAGAATTCGCGACCAGGAATCGGCAGGTGCCGTGTCCAGCACCATGGTGCGGAAGAATACGAAGGCTTCGACAGTGTCAGTGAGGGCCACGTTGCGTTCCGACATCTCGGAGCCGTATTCCTGACCCAGCAGCTTCGCTTCCTCCAGTAGTTCCTGCCGACGGCGCCGGGGCCCTGACTCCTGCATCAGCAGCGACAGGAGACGGCGCCCGAACAGTCGCATCCGGTCGTGTCCTCCGGGCTCCACGCCTTGGAACCACGGCTGCTGGTGCACGCTGTCCTGGCTCAAACGGCGTCGGATGCGGCGCAGAGCGGGGCCCTCTCCCTTGGCGTCGCGGGGTTGTTCGGGGGCAGGGCGCGCCGTGGCGGTCATCGACTCGACGTCCTGGCGGAGGAAGCGTCGATGGCCTCCAGGGGTGCGGTATACCCTCAGGTGGCCCGCGTCGGCCCACTGGCGGAGGGTGGTGTCGCTGACGTCAAGAAGGCGACAGGCATCGCGGAGGGAGAGCCAATCTCCCTTCCCTAAAGCCTCATTGGCAGGTGAATTCAGGTTAACCAAAGTTGGACAACCAAAAATCTGAAAATATCTGTAAGAAACTCCATCGTGTTCCGCAGCGCGGGTGAGAGATTATCACAACGCCCTGCAGTGGTCAATTCTAAATGGGCAGAGGGAAACAATAATTGGAACACGCAGAGGGACGCACCATGGTGCGCCCCTCGACTGTCGACCGGTCCCTGTCGGACAGCGGGTAGACGCTACCCCGGTATATCGTCGTAGTAGTGTTCTTCGGATATGACGCGGCCCTCGCGGAAGGTCTCTATCTGCTCCTCGCTGTAGCCCAGTATCCCCGAGAGCACCTCCTCGTTGTGCTCCCCTACCTGCGGCGTGCTCCCGACGTTCACCGGCGTCCGCGAGAAGTGCCAGTAGTCCCCGGACACCGCGATCTCACCCGCCAGGAAGTCCGGTACCTCCACCATGGCCCGCCGCTCCCACGGGTGCGGGTCCTCCGCCGCCTGCGGTATCGTGTTTACCGGCGCCGCCACCACGTCATGGTCCGTGAAATGGGCTATCGCCTGCTCCATAGTCCGGTCTGCCAGCAACTCCCTGGTGGCCGCGTTCACCAGCTCCGCGTTGGCCAGCCGCTCGTGGCGGGTGTTGAACCGCGGGTCCTCCAGCCACTCGGGTTTCCCCAGGGCGTTGCACACCCGGTGCCAGTGGTGCTGGTCCCCCGCCGATATCAGCACCCAGCCCTCCCGGCAGGGGTAGATCCCCGAGGGAGGCGCCGTGCTCTCCCCCCGCTTGGGCGGTATCTTGGTCCCGTGGTAGGCGGTTATCGGTATCTCGGTCATGGAGTAGCCCGTATCGGCCAGGCAGACGTCCATGGACTGCCCCTCCCCCGAACTCTCCCGCTCGTGGAGCGCCGCCAGGGTGCCGATGGCCGCGTGCAGCGCCGTGATGCGGTCGATGATGGGCACCCCCGGTCCTGATGGGCGGCATGCCCTCCTCACCCGTGACCATGGTGATCCCCGACATGGTCTGGCCGATGGGGTCGTAGCCTATGTTGTCCTTGTAGGGCCCGAACTGCCCGTAGGCCGAGACATTCACCATGATGATGCGCGGGTTCAGCTCCTTCAGGCTCTCGTAGCCGAAGCCCATCTTCTCGATGGTGCCGGGCCGGAAGTTCTGCACCACCACGTCCGAGACCTTGACCAGCTCCCGCAGCACCTCCTTCCCTTCTTCCTTCCTGAGGTCGATGGAGAGGGACTTCTTGCCCGAGTTGTACTGGACCCAGTAGGAGGACTGCTTTTTGACCCAGGGGCCGTGGTAGCGGGTCTCCTCGCCGCCCAGGCGTTCCACCTTGATGACCTCGGCTCCCATGCGGGCCAGCACCTGGGCGCAGCGCGGCCCTGCCTGGTGGCGCCCCAGGTCGATCACTCTCACGTTCTCCAACGGGTGGTTCAGTCCTGCCATGTCCTTCTCCCTCTTCCGGCCTGCCTCCCTGCTGAATCCGGGCAAGCCTGCCGATCGTTCCTTTCCGGAATTCTACGGCCCGAAATCCCTGACGGCAAGAAGTCCAAGACATGCGCGCTTTTCGTAATACTGCTGTAAGATTTCGGGATGTAACATCGCAATTCTCTCGCAGATTCGACGGTGAGAAAAAGGATTGGAGGAACAGCTATGTTCAAGCTGCGCGGCTGCCCCAAGTGCCACGGCGATCTTTATTCCGGACAGGATACCTTCGGTACTTATTTTTCCTGCGTCCAGTGCGGGCGGTATTTTGAGGCAATCAAGGCCCCCGACCGGGCCGAGGGAAGGGCGGCATCCGTCCCTGACGCCGGACCGCCGGTGCTGGCGGACCTGGAGCTGGCGGCTTGACGAGTGAAGGCGCAAACTCAGGTATGTTCTAAATTAATTTAAGAAATATCTGAAAATTATTGACCCAGGCGACCAGCTTCCCTTAACTTTGCGTTGACCGGTATCTCGCGGAAATCGAGTCTTCCGGTCAACGCAATATTTTTGTTTTTCCAATCTTGGGTTGAGGAGGGGAAGTATGGTCCTGCAACAATCGCCCGGCGCGCCGGCCGTCATGGAGGAAACCCCTGCTTGCCGCCATCACTGGGTCATCGAGCCCGCCAGCGGCAGGTACAGCATGGGCGAATGCCAGAAGTGCCAGGAGGTGCGGGCTTTCGAAAACTCCATTCGCGATCCGGGCGAGGCCGGCAGCGAATAGGTCCGACAGGGGATCAGCACGTTTAAGAGGGGCAGGCTTGGGACGTGCCCCTCTTATCATCCGGGAGGAATCGTTAGTTAAAGGATGGCGACTGGGTTCACCGGAGAACCCGTGCCGCCCACCACTCGCAGCGGGTTGATGGTGAGCAAGAACTCGTAGCGGCCCTCCTCGGCACAGGCTTCCGCAAGCGGCTGCAGCAGAGCGTTGTCCAGCAGGCCGATGCCGTAGGCGAAAATGGAGCCGTGAACCGCCCACGAGAGGTCGTACCCGTTGGGCGTATGGTCCATCATGTCCCACCCCAGCAGGCAGACGTCCGACTCCCGGAGGAACTTCAGGCAGCTCATGTGCAGCCCTGGCCGCTCGAGGGCGTTGCTGCCCCAGATGGGGTTGCCGTCGGCGTTCCAGGCCTCTCGGCCGCCGTAGACCAGCAGCGCGTCCCCGGGACGCATATCGACCCCCTGCTCCTTGGCGATATCCTCCAGTTCCCAGCCGTGGATCGGCGTGTCCATGGTGACGTAGGCCCCGCCCCGGTGCTTGGGAACGTCCAGCAGCACACCGCGGGTGATCAGGCCCTCCTTCCAGTGATGCACCGCTCCCCACTGGGCGCCGTCCATGGTGATTTCCTCGTCAGGATCGCGCCCGTTCCACATCCCGTTCTCGTCCCACACGTGGCACAGCGCGTCCAGGTGAGTGGTGGCCGTCCCATGGTAGGAGATGCCGTAGTAGTCAGCGGAGAATCCCGCGGTGGGGCTCCGGTATACCTTCTTCATATAGTGGATAGCTGGCGTCGGGTTGTTGGGCGCCGGGATGGACGGGAAATCGCGGCTGAGGGAAATAGCCTGACCGGACTTGACCAGTCCCGCAGCCTCAATGCGTTTTTCGGGAGTGATCATGTTGACCGCGCCAAGCTGGTCGTCATCGCCCCAGCGGCCCCAGTTTCGGTCATCCTTCAGGTAAGCCAGCACCTCGTCCTTGGTGGGGATCCTGCGTTCCATCGGGTTCCTCCTCGGTGGTTTCAGTACGATGCGCGTCCAGCTTAGTGTGTCCAGTGCCGTTCGACTAGCTCCGTTCGACTAGCTCCGTTCGACTAGCTCCGGGTGGCGGCTTCCCCCAGGCAGCCGAAGAAGCGGTCCATCATGTTCCGGGCCACGCTTTCCATCATGCGCTGTCCTACCCGGGCAAGAAGGCCGCCGGCCTGCCCATCGCCGTCCACTGAGATGGTAGTGACGCCCCCGTCCTCCGTCAGGGTGATGAATGCCTCGCCATTGATGAACCCGGGAGTCCCGTTGGCTGAGACGACCATCTTGTATGACTCATAGGGGTTCCAGTCCTGTATGGCGACCTTGGCGCTGAAGTTGCCACGAACCGGCCCCAGCGAGGCGCTGATGCTGGCCTCGTAGTTGCCGTCGCCCACGTCCTCCAGCCGTTGGCACCCGGGGATGCAGCCCTGGAGGGACGAAGGTTGGGTAATTGCGCCCCACACCGTCTCCCGCGGGGCGGTGATCTGGTAGCTGCCTGTGAGTTTCACGATGGCGCTTCCTCGCTTCAGTCATCGAATTGACCGGGAAGGGACTTTCTTCCAAGGCACTGCCTTTTTCGGCGAGTGTGGGCCTTTCAACGCACGCCTAGAGTCGCTCGTCGGCTAGGAGAAGCAACTCCAGCAATACCTGCGTCCCATTGGCGCAGTCCTCCGGCGACGAGTACTCCTCGATGGCGTGGCTGATGCCCTCGACGCTGGGAACAAAGACCATGGCCATGGGCGCGATCGCAGCGATGGCCTGAGCGTCGTGGCCCGCGCCGCTGGGCACCCGCTCCCAGGCGAACCCGGCCCGCTCGGCGGCCTCGCCCACCCAGTCCTGCATCCCCTGGACGATGGGCACCGGGTCGGTGAAGCGGTGGCGGTTGATGGTGATTTCCACGCCGTCCTCTTCCTCCGACTGACGGGCCACGCGGGTCAACTCCCGCTCGGCGGCCTCCATGGCGGACATCTCCAGGTCGCGGAACTCGATTCCGACGGTGGCCCTGCCCGGCACCACGTTGACGGCGTTGGGGGTGACGTCCAGCGCCCCGGCGGTGGCTACTCGGCAGATCTCATCCTCGGCGGCCATCCGTTGCACCTGCACCACCAGCTTGGACGCCGCCACCAGGGCATCGCGTCGTTCTCCCATGGGGGTGGTGCCGGCATGGTTGGACATACCGGTGATATCCAGCTCGAAGACCCCCCGTCCGGTGATGCCCGTAACCGCGCCGATGGGTGTCCCTGAACGGAAGAGATAAGGCCCCTGCTCTATGTGCAGCTCGAAGTAGGCCGCGAGCTCGCCCGTCCTCCGGGCCGCTTCGTCCACCCGGGACAGGTCGCCTCCGATGTCGCCCATGCGCTCGGCCAGGGAGACGCCCTCTGCGTCCACGGCCGCCAGGTCTTCCGGCTCCAGCATCCCGGCCATGGCCCTGCTGCCGATCAGCCAGCGGTGGAAGCGGGTGCCCTCCTCGTTGGTGAATACAATCGCTTCCAAGGGATGGCGCGTTACCTGCCCGCTGTCTGCCAGCGTCTTCACCGCCTCGATGGCCCCCATCACACCCAGGGCGCCGTCGTACTTGCCGCCCAGGGGCACCGTGTCGGTGTGGGAGCCCATGGCGATGGCGGGCAGGGAGTCGTCCGTGCCTGCCTTGCGCCCTATGATGTTGCCAGCGGTGTCGATGCGGACTTCCAGACCCGCCTCACGCATGAGGCCCATGGTGTACTCGCGGCTCTCGATGTCCGCCGGCGAGAAGGCCAGGCGGTCCATGCCCTCGGGCGTCTCGCCGAACTTCCCCAGCTCGTCGAGCGTCTGGTTCAGGCGCGCTGCATTGATGGCGAAACCGGGCATGGCTTTACTGCTCCGAGTTTGAAATTCCGTCAATGATTGATTCACCCAGCCGGGGGGTCTGTAAAGTGGCTTCGACTGCCAGAAACCTCACTACCCTGAAACGGAAATGGAAGCGAGGGAATCCCGAGAAATTACCGCGTGAATATACGCGATTAGGCGAGAATGTCTTTTGGCCCCAGTCTGGGGTAGTCGTCCAGGATGGCTTCCGGCGCGACTCCTTGGCTCAACAGGCTCAGCACTAATTCCACCGAGATGCGCATATCGCGGATGATCGGCTTTCCCCCGAATACGTCCGGGGGGCGGTGATGCGTTTTTGAAGCTCTTGGTTGTCGGGCATGGATATTTCCCGATACATGAGCACGAATCGCGGGCCTACTGCTTACGCTGGCGCTGTCGCCGGGCCGGCCGGATTTCCTTGATCATGTCTTCCAGCGACTGCCGGTCAATGCCCAGTCCCACCGCGGCATTCACATCGCGGCGCACCTCGTCGTGCTTCCCCAGCATGGCGTTGGCCGTGGCCCGGTTGACGTAGGCCACGGAGAAGGTGGGCTCCAGCTTGAGGGCTTCATTCAGGTCCTTGATGGCCCACTCGAGAGCGCCGGTGGCGATGTAGGCATCGGCCCGATTGTTGTACGGCACCGGGAACCGCTTCTCCAGTCTGATGGCCTGCGAGAAGTCGTCGATGGCCGGGCCCAGCCGTCCCGCCGCCCGGTGAGCTGCCCCGCGGTCGCTGAAGAATCCGGCAAAGCGCGGATTGATGCTGATGGCCCGGGAAAGGTCCAGCACCGCCCTGTCGTGCTCTCCCATGGAGTGCAGGGCGTTGCCCCTCACGCTGTAGGCCACCGGCTGTCGCGGCCTCCTCTTTATAGCCTCGTGCGCGTCGGCGATGGCCAGTTCCGGCTTGCCCAGGTTCAGGTAGGCCGAGCCGCGGTTGCTGTAGGCCGTGGCCAACTCCGGATCCCGCTGTAGTGCTTCAGTGTAGGCCCGCACCGACTCCTCCAGATTGCCGCGTCGCTGCTGGGTCACGCCATAGTCGTACCAGCGTTCCGCTTCCGGCTTGCCCATGGCGCCCGGTAGAAACCGGCCCAGTTTTTGCAGTACTCCCGGCAACTTGCTGCTGTCTCCTCGGTCCGTCGGCTTCGCGCTACGGAAAAACGGGTACCGCGACTGCTGGCCTCAGACCCCTGCTCTCATCCTGGCATCGAACAGATTCTGCTCCAGGGCCTCTCGGTCTGCACCCAGTTCCACCGCCCTTTCAAGGTCGTTCAGGGCCTGCTCGTGCCTGCCGATGAGAGTATACACAATGCTCCGGCTGACCCGTGCATCGAGGTGGGACGGGTTGTTCTGGATCACCATGCTGAAATCCCCTATGGCCCGTTCCGGGGATCCGATGGCAAGGAACAGCATCCCACGGTTGTAGTAGGCCTTCCACCCGGCCCGGTTCATCGTCACGGCGCGGTTGAAATACCACAGCGCGCGGGTGGGCTGACCCCATCGAGCGTAGATCATGGCCCACTGGTAGTAGAAATCGCTCACCAGCAGACGCAGCAGCGTGAAGCCCTGTCCCAGCAGTCGGAACACAATCATTTCCGTGACATTTAACCACACCCGGTGTTGACCCGGTATTTGCTGGGAGGCCCCCGTCTCTCATGCAACCAAACGGCCCAGGGCCGCACCTCTCTGCGGGCCACACAAAACCAAAACCCTCTGCGCCCTCTGTGGTTAACCACCGTTTTCCTGCCCCCAAATTTCCTGCCCCCAAATCTTATCCATCCTCTAATCACAAAAATCACAGTTCAGACAATGGCACCCACCCTCTTTACTACTGTGATAGACCCCATGTGCATATCATTACTCGCTGGGTCAGACGTAAGCACACCGAATTGCCACAGGGGAGTACAGCCGTGCGCCCAAACTAAGCGAGGTCATGGACCCTGTGGATACCCACCCCGGGGCCGATCAGGGCCAGCCCTGAAAAATACCGGAAACCGAATCATTTCAGGGCGATTTCCTGCCCGGTTGTCCTGCCTGGGGCCTGCGGCCCACTCCCCGCTTGCCGCCCGCCGCCAACCGGATATAATTGCCCGCAAAGCAGCGGGACGCCGCTATAGAACGATAGGGAGGGAACAATGATGGGCGCTACCGAGACCATGGCGCATTGGGTTGTCAACACTAGCTACGAGGACATACCCCCCGACGCCGTCCGCGTCGCCAACGAGTCCTGCTTCGACCTGCTGGGCGTCATCTTGGCCGGATCGGTGCAGCCGGTGGGGCAGATCATCCAGAAGTACGTATCCGATCAGGGCGCCGTGCCCGAAGCCACGGTGCTCTCCGGTGGCAGCCAGACCACGCTGGCCAACGCCGCCCTAGCCAACGGCACCATGGGCCATGCCCTGGACTATGACGACTTCGGCGGCTTCGGCCACCCCACCGTCGCCATATTTCCGGCCCTGCTGGCCATCGGCGAGCAGACCGGCTCCACCGGCCGCGACCTGCTGGAGGCCTACGTCATCGGCTGCGAGGTCGGTCTGGCCCTGCAGCACACCACCAAGTACAAGCAGATGGACCGGGGCTTTCATAGCACCGCCGTCATCGGCCGCCTGGCATGCGCCGCCGCCTGCGCCAAGCTGCTCAAGCTGGACGAGGAACAGACAATCACAGCGCTTGGCATCGCCGGCTCCATGGCCTCGGGCCTGATCCACAACTTCGGCACAATGACCAAGCCCCTGCACGCTGGCCTCACCGGCCGGGACGGCGTCACCGCCGTTCAACTGGCCCAGGCCGGGCTGACCGCCGGCGACCAGGTGGTGGAGCACCCCTTTGGCTTTGCCAACACCGTCCTCGGCCCGGGAATCTACGACCTGGACGAGATGGCCGATAATCTCGGCCAGCCCTTCCGCATCCAGGACGCACTGATCATCAAGAAGTACCCGTGCTGCGGCGGCAACCACGCCATGCTGGACAGCCTGTTCAGCCTCATGCGCGATAACGACTTCACCTTCGAGGACGTCGCCAACGCCGAGGTCGACCAGTCCTACTACTCGGTGGTCATGCTCTACCAGGAACCCGAGGACGACCTCAAGGGCAAGTTCAGCGCCAAGTACAATGTCGCGGCCGCCTTGGTCGACGGCGAGGTCAAGGTCGACACCTTCACCCAGGAAAAGATCGACGACCCGACCATGGGCGAGGTCATGGACAAGGTGAATCTGCGGGTGATGGCCAAGTCTGAGGAACTCCTCACCAACTCCGAGGACGGGCTGAAGGTCAAGATCACCCTCAAGGACGGCCGCGTGCTGGAGCACACCACGGGCCGTGCTGACATCCTCGGCAGCCAGAAGAACCCCTGGGGATTCGACAGCATCAGGGCCAAGTTCGAGGAGAACGTCGCCCTCGTCCTCAACGACGGCGACGTCAACCGCGCCGTGCAGGCTTGGTCCGACATCCCCGAGGTCACCAACGTCGCCGAGCTGGTGCGAAGCACCCTGGTGGCGACCAAGGCATAATCTCCCTGTCCTGCCCCGTCACCGAGGTACTAGTACTCAGTCAACTTTGGAAGCAAAAGGGTAAAGGCGGTGAAGTTTGGTTCGGGCCTCCTGGGTTTTGAACCGCCAGTTGATACCAACTCGGGCGGCGTTGCGCTCCCGCACCAGTGCCTGGACTTCCCTCCCGAGAGCATCTTCGTCGGGGAGCCGCTGCTTCAGGCAGGAGCGGGACAGCACGCTGAACTCGATTTCCGCCATGTTCAGCCAACTGCCGTGCTTGGGCGTGTAGTGGAACTCCAACCGTTTCGCGATCCGCCGGGCCTCGGTCGCCGGGAACGTCTCGTACAGGGACGCCGCGCGGTGGGTGTTCAGGTTGTCCAGAACCACCCGCACCACCTCAACCTCTGGATAGGCTTCATCCACCAGCCAGCGCATCTGCTGGGCGAAGTCCTGCATGGTGCGCCGCTGGGTCACCGCCACATGGCGCCACCCCGCCAGGGGTTCACAGGCCAGGAACAGATTGCGGGTCCCCTCCCGCCGGTACTCGTAGTCCTGCCGCTGGGGGCGTCCCGGCCGGGGTGGCATCGGCGCCCGGGTTTCGGCCAGCAATTGGGTGGAGGTCTCGTCAAAGCAGACCACCGGCCGCTGGGGGTCATAGGGTTCGGCGTACAGGTCCAGTACTTCCTCCATGTGGGCCACGAAGTCGGCGCTCACCCTGGGGATGCACCACTCTTTCTTTTGCCAGGGCTTGAGCGCGTTTTTTTCAGCCGCCGGCGAACCCCCTCGTGGGAGATGGAGGTCGCCAACCCCAACTCCACCACCTTCCCAGCCAAAAGGCGCAGGGTCCAGTGGTCATGGCCTTCCGGCGCCGAACTGCAGGCCAGAGCGATGAGGTGGGCCTCGCCCCTGTCGTCCAACTTCCGGCGCCGGTTGACCTGGCGCCGGTCCCACAGGGCCCCGTCCAACCCCGCCTCCGTAAAGCGGCGCTTGATCTGGTACACGGTGCCCAGCGCCACGTCCAAGGCTTCGGCCACCCGGGGAGCGGCCCAACCGTCGTCGCTCTTGAGCAGAATCCGCGCCCTGGCCGTGACTCGGGCCGAGCTTTTCCCAACCCGAATCAGATTCTGGAGTTCTTCCCGTTGTTCCGGCACCAGCCGCACGGCGTACTTATCACGCACCATCACCGCCACCCCCACCGTCAACACTTCATCCCGACCACTATAGGGCTATTGGCCGGATTACCGAAGGACTTTCAACATCAAAGTTGACAGAGTACTAGCGACAGGGATCTGGCGCGGTGGGTTTCTCGCCCACCGTGCCCCCGATTTACGGGAGGAGACATCGTGGCAGTCTGGTGTAACCTGTGTAACAGGAATGTTGTTCCGAGGAAAGAATTCAACTGGTTGCCATTCTTGTTCTGTTGCGGCATTGGCTATCTGGTCTATTGGGCGTTCATAAAAAAGCCAGAGTGCCCAGTCTGCAAGTCCGACAGCAGCTTCGAGCCCGCCCGGCCAAATCAGTAAACGGGACGTGGTAGAAAAGGAATCGGTTGGACAGGGTGCCGGTACCGGGAGGTGGTGGGAAATGGTTCTCACTCATCATCTCCCCGAGGAATACGACCATACGCTGAAGTTCGGGCGGTTGCATTTCTGTGCCCGGTGCTCAGGGATGTTGTTCGGAGTAGTGGCGGGTTTCTTGCCTTGGCCTGGACAGCAGCCTGCTCTACTGCCGCTTGTCACCCTGTGGGTGTCTATGCTTTTGCCGCTGCCTGCATTTACAGGTTATGCAGCTCATCTTTTGTGGAATCGCGGCATAAGCAATGCACAGCGGGTGCTTACTGGCATTCTCTTGGGCGTTGCGATTGGTTTTGTGTTTGACAGGATCGTCAGACTTCAAATCCTGGAAGCCGCCGCGCAGGCCATTTGGCTCGCGATGCTCCTCTCGTTTGTATTCTGGCTGATGCATATGAAAGGGCTTCTGGCACCAAAAATGAAGGCTCTGGAGCAGAGAATTCGAAAATGACAGCAAAGGGCCGCGGCCGAGCGCCGGGGCCCTTTATTCGAGCCGGATGGGCAGTAGCAGCGGCCTGCTCCCCGCCGAAATTGTCCAGGATCGCCAACAAGATCACGCAGATGTTGAGGAATGCATTGTTAAGGCCGACCGTGCCCATGATGGCAACATGATTGGCAGCCCGCTAGTCTACGAGCGTCGGCTTCCTGCACCGGCTCTTTCACCTGCTTGGTCTCGTAGACCTTGGGAACAAGGAATAACGTAAATCTGTGTTCCGCGAGGCGCCATTCAGCCGCCAGGTCGGCAAGGATCGCAGGCGGTTGTAGTCGATTTCCCTCACATAGTTACTGAGACCGGAATCCCATCAGCCCACTCATCCGCTCCCGTGGATGAGAGAGGCGTTCCCTCTTCCTCAAATTGCTCGACAATCATCTCGAGGGCTTCCTTGATACAGTCCAGCACTTCCTCCCGAGTGTAGCTCCTGGTTGACGCGCCAACGCTCGACCACGGAGGAAAATAGACGTAGCATCCCCCTTTCCGGTTGCAGCAACACCCGGAACCCATAGTCTTACATACCGTCAGATACCGTCCTACGGTTCGATGCGGATGTTGTCGCCCACCTTTATCGGGCCGCCGTTGATCACCGTGCAGAGCATGCCGCGGCGGTGGTTCAGCTCGGTCTGGAGGCCCTGGCGGATCGCGTCCATTTTGCCGCAGGGCTCGCACTCTCCAACGATCTCCATCGTTACCTCGTCGCCGATGAAGACCACGTTGCCTGCCACGGTCTGGGACAGGTCAAGCCCACTGACCGTGATGTTTTCCTTTATCTGGCCCGCTGCCAGCCCGAACACGCCCAGGGTCTCGTTGTCCATGATCAGCACCTGGCGCATATTGCCTTGGCGGCAACTGCGGTCGCCCTCCAGACCCATACCGGATAGGGCCGTTGCTTCCTGCACCGGGTCCGACGGCGTTTCCTTGACTCGTGCGATGTGCAGATTGGTGATGCTTCCCTGCTGCATGTCGACGCTCCTCTCCGCTCGTGCTGGCCTGCGAGTGGCCGGTCACGGCTGTGTTGTTAGACGCTCGCGGCGTATGCTAACCTGCAAGATGGCGGTTCGCGGGGACCCCCGGCGGCACGCCATTGTTTTGCGATTATATGGGCTGCGGCTGGTAACTGCCACTGCCGGAGCCTTGGTAAAGCAGACCTGTCAAATCAAAATAACCTGTGGAGCGAGGGCAGATGACCTACGAATTCATCAAGACTGAAAACCGCGACGGCGTGCTGGTAATGACCATGCATGACCCTCCCACCCGAAACGCACTGGGCGCCGAGATGTCGGCTGAGATCCAGACCGAGCTGAACCGCTTCGAGGATGACCCGGAATGTCGGGTCCTGCTGGTCACCGGCACCGAGCCGTCCTTCTGCTCAGGCGCCAACGTGCGCAATTTCAACCGGCGCATCCAGGAGGACGAGGCAGTCGGCGCCGAGCCGGAACCCCTGCCCTGGGGCAAGATGGAGTCCCGCTTCGCCAACCGCGACGACCGCGTGGAATACGCCGGCGGCGCCCCGCTGGTGCCCCTGCGTATCCACAAGCTGCAGAAGCCATCCATAGCCGCCGTCAACGGCCACGCCATGGGCGTCGGCATGGGCGTGGCCCTGGCCTGCGATATCCGCATAGCCGGAGAGGGGGCCATCTTCTCCGAAGCCTTCTCCCGCATGGGCCTGATCCCCGGCGATGGGTCCTGCTGGCAGTTGCCGCGGCTCATCGGCATGAGCAACACCCTGTTGCTCCAGTACACCGGCGACCGCATCGACGGCAACGAGGCCTACAGGTTGGGGATAACCAGCAAGGTGGTGCCTGACGACCAGCTGATGGAGTCGGCCATGGAACTGGCCACCCGCTTGGCCAAGGGGCCGACCCAGTCTCACGCCCTGATCAAGTACTTGGTGCACCGCAGCCTGGACATGAACTTCGAGGAGAGCCTCGACCTGGCCCACGTCGCCCAGGCCCAGGCCCGCAAGACCGAGGACCACAAGGAAGCCGTGCAGGCCTTCCTCGAGAAGCGTCCGGCTGTCTTCAAGGGCCGATAGTCATTCTCCGGCCGTCTTGGGGGCGTATTCTCCATCGCCTGCGGAGGGCTAAAATATATAGGTTGGGAAAAGCGATCCAGCCAGTTGCTCCAGCCAGTTGCGGGAGGTCATGAATGAGCACCACGAAGGGACCCGTCAATGTGATGCCCTCCCGCGACCCCCTGGCGACCGCCGGGGAGTTGCTCCCCGATATCCGCGCTGCTGCCGATTCCATAGACGACGCTCGGCGCGTGCCTGATTGGCTGGCAGACAGGCTGGCGGCCGCCGGATTCTTCCATCTCCTGACCGACAGCGAGCATGGCGGCCTCGCCGCCCACCCAGTCTCTGCCGCTAGGGTCATCGAAGCACTCTCCACGGCCAGTCCCTCTGTCGGATGGGTGACCATGATCCTCGCTACCGCATCCTTTTGGACCGTGCGTGTGGTGCCGGAGGAGGTGAGACGGGAGATATTCGCCGCCGTTTCTCCCGGCGAAGTCCAGCCCACTGTGATCGCCGGCACTCTTGTGCCTCACGGTCGGGCCGTGCGGGTCGAGGGCGGATGGCGCCTCAGCGGCCAGTGGCCCTTCGCCAGCGGCTGCCACCATGCCACCTGGATGCCCACCGCCAGCTGGCTCTACGACGACAACGGCCCCATCACCGACGAGAACGGCGCGCCGCAGTGGAGGGCCTTCCATCTCCCAGTGGCGGACTGCACCATCCTGGATACCTGGTATACCTCGGGCCTGCGGGGGACCGGCAGCACCGATTACACCATCGATAACGTCTTCGTGGCCGACCACTACGTCAAGCGCCACTCCCTTTTGGAAGATTCCCTGCTTCCCGACAGGCGATATGCCTATCTGGCCTTCAATGTGCCCATGCTGTCTGCCGTGGCCTTGGGAGCAGCGTCAGGCGCCGTCGACTCGCTGGTGGAGCTGTTCGGCGGCAAGCTGGACCGTCGCAACCTGCGTCCGGTTGCCGGGGCCTACGACAAGCAGGCCGACCTCGGGACTGCGAAGGCCACCGTGGACTCTGCCCGCGCTTATCTCTACGACACCACGGCCCAGGCCTGGGAGTTGATAGCGGCGGGTCGGGAACTGCCCAGGGAGCTTCGGGCAGGCATGCGCTTGGCCTGCACCCACGCGGTCGCTGCCTCCGTGCAGGCCGTCGACCGGGCCCATTCGGCGGCGGGGGCCACCTCGATCTACTCGTCTTCGCCCCTTGATCGCTTTTTTCGCGATGTCCACTCGGTTGCGGCCCACGCCTTCGTGCGAAAGACGACAATGGCCGACGGCGGACAACTGCTGCTGGGCCAGGAACCCGCCTTCCGGGTATTCTAGCGGGCCACGTGGGATCCCCTTCAAATAAGCCCTTCCAAGCGCTTTGCGTCAGGGAATTTGAGGATTGCGTCATCTTGCCCCTTGACGGGGTTGTCCGGGCTGTCTATAATCCCACCTTGCAAGAGGAGAGGAATCCATATTGATGGTCATAAACGCCTGACATAGGCAATCTCCCTCAAGGGATACCTGAACAGCGGTTCGGGGTAAACCCGAATCGTTTTTTCTTGCCCGCACCTTAAAAAGAGAATACGCGACCTGAAAATAAATCCTGCAAACTTCAGGTGTGTCCGTGCGTTTACCGTAAGCGTAGCGGGCGCAGAAACTCCGGGGTCTCGGCCACGTCGGCATGAGGGCCCGGAAGGTTTGGAGTTCCTTGCGTGGGTCAAGTTATTAAGAGCTTACGGTGGATGCCTTGGGACCAAGGGCCGATGAAGGGCGCGGCAAGGCTGCGTTAAGCCTCGGTGAGCCGTCTAGCGGGCACAGCCGGGGATACCCGAATGGGGAAACCTTGACCGGTGTTGAGTCGGTCAACCTGCTTTATGCAGGGGGTAAGTGGGGGAACTGAAACATCTAAGTACCCCGAGGAAAATAAATCAACCGAGATTCCCCTAGTAGTGGCGAACGAACGGGGATCAGCCTAAACCAGTGCGACCTAACGGCATGAGGGCCTATGTCGCATCGGGGTTGTAGGGACCGCCTAGGACCGCCTCATAAGGTCCGAGGGAGTTACAAATCCTGTCTCTAGTCGAAGGCACCTGGGAAGGACCGCCATAGAGGGTGAAAGCCCCGTAGGCGAAAGAGACCGGACTCCCGGCGCGTTACCTGAGTACCACGGGGCACGGGAAACCTTGTGGGAATCCGGGGGGACCACCCTCCAAGGCTAAATACCCTTGGTCACCGATAGCGTACCAGTACCGTGAGGGAAAGGTGAAAAGAACCCCTAGCGGGGAGTGAAATAGATCTGAAACCGTAAGCTTACAGAAGGTCGTAGCCCCGATACGTCGGGGTGGCGGCGTGCCTATTGAAGAATGATCCGGGGACTTAATGTGTGGAGCGAGGTTAAGGAACTGTAGTTCCGGAGCCGCAGCGAAAGCGAGTCTGAATAGGGCGACTAGTTCCATGTATTAGACCCGAAACCGGGTGAGCTACCCATGGCCAGGTTGAAGGTTCGATAAAACGGACTGGAGGACCGAACTCGTGGCTAGTACAAAAGCTTGGGATGAGCTGTGGGTAGAGGTGAAATGCCAACCGAACCCGGATATAGCTGGTTCTCCCCGAAATGCATTTAGGTGCAGCCTCGGGTTAGGTGGACGGAGGTAGGGCACTGGATGGGCTAGGGGGCGTGAGCTTACCAAACCCAACCAAACCACCAATGCCGTTTATCCGATGCCCGGGAGTGAGACAGTCACAGATAAGTGCGATTGTCAAAAGGGAAACAGCCCAGACCACCGGCTAAGGCCCCCAAGTGCAGACTAAGTGGGAAAGGAAGTTGGGTTCCCCAGACAACCAGGAGGTTGGCTTAGAAGCAGCCACCCTTTAAAGAGTGCGTAATAGCTCACTGGTCGAGGGGTCCGGCGCCGAAAATGTAACGGGGCTTAAGTCTGCCGCCGAAGCCGTGGATGTACAGGTGCAAGGATAATGGTCTGGCCGACAACGGTCCGCCAATGGCTGAAACCGCCTTCGGGCGGCGGATACCGGAGGCAGGCCCGCGAGAGCTGGTCCGGAGTCTTTGAATACTGCCTGGGCATGGTAGGGGAGCGTTCCTCGGGCAAAGAAGGTGAGTCGTGAGGCTTGCTGGAGCGCGGGGAAGTGAGAATCCCGGAATGAGTAGCGTAAATCAGGGTGAAAATCCCTGACGCCGAAAGCCCAAGGTTTCCTACGCAACGTTTATCGGCGTAGGGTTAGTCGGTCCTAAGCCGTAGGCAAGCGCCGAAGGCGATGGACAGCAGGTTAATATTCCTGCACCGCCATTTTTTCGCTTTAAAGCCAAGGAGGGATGCGGGAGGCTAGGCAGGGCATGCCCATTGGACATGGTGTGTCCTTTTCCGTAGGCGAGCCGGGGCAGGCAAATCCACTCCGGCGCAAAGCTGAGGGTTGAGGAAATCGGACCTACGGGTTACGAAATCCTGTTGAAGCCATACCGACCAGAAAAGCTTCGTGGTTATGGAACTGTGGCGACCGTACCGCAAACCGCCACTGGTGGGCTAGGATAAAAGTCCTAAGGCGTTCGAGATAACCTCCGTTAAGGAACTAGACAAAAGAGCCCTGTAACTTTGGGAGAAAGGGCCCCCCGGGGGGTGAAGCCACTAGCTGGTGGAGCGCTCTGGGGGCGCAGATAAGAAGGCCGGGCGACTGTTTAACAAAAACACAGGTCTGTGCTAAGGGGAAACCCTACGTATACAGGCTGACGCCTGCCCAGTGCCGGAAGGTTAAGGGGAGCGGTGCAAGCTGCGAACTGAAGCCCCGGTGAACGGCGGCCGTAACTCTAACGGTCCTAAGGTAGCGAAGTCCCTTGTCGGGTAAGTTCCGACCCGCATGAATGGTTGAACGACTTGGCCATTGTCTCGACGGAGGGCTCGGTGAAATTACGGTGCCCGTGAAGACGCGGGCGACCTGCGGCAGGACAAAAAGACCCCGTGGAGCTTTACTGTAGCCTGGTATTGGGCTGGGAGCTGTCATGTGTAGGATAGGTGGGAGGCTGAGAAGCCCTGACGCCAGTCAGGGTGGAGCCATCGTTGAAATACCACCCTTGTCAGTTTTTGGTTCTAACCTGCATAGCGGGGACAGTGCCTGGTGGGCAGTTTAACTGGGGCGGTTGCCTCCTAAAAGGTAACGGAGGCGCCCAAAGGTCCCCTCAGGACGGATGGAAATCGTCCATAGAACGCATTGGCATAAGGGGGCTTGACTGCAAGACCTACAAGTCGAGCAGGGACGAAAGTCGGGCAAAGTGATCCTACGGCACCGTGTGGAAGGGCCGTGGCTTATCGGATAAAAGCTACCCCGGGGATAACAGGCTTATCTCGCCCAAGAGTTCACATCGACGGCGAGGTTTGGCACCTCGATGTCGGCTCGTCCCATCCTGGGGCTGAAGGCGGTCCCAAGGGTCCGGCTGTTCGCCGGTTAAAGGGGTACGTGAGTTGGGTTCAGAACGTCGTGAGACAGTTCGGTCTCTATCCGCCGCAGGCGCAGGAGGCTTGAGGGAACCTCTTCCTAGTACGAGAGGACCGGAAGGGACAGACCTATGGTGTTCCGGTTGTTCCGCCAGGAGCAGCGCCGGGTAGCCATGTCTGGTATTGATAAGCGCTGAAGGCATCTAAGCGCGAAGCTACCCCCAAGATGAGGCCTCCCTCCCCTATTAGGTTAGGGGGTAAGACTGCAGAGAGACTATCTGCTTGATAGGCCGGATGTGTAAGGTTGGTAACAACTTCAGCAAACCGGTACTAACCAGTCGAGCGGCTTGACCCACGCAAAGAATTTCAAACCTACTTGAAAAGGCAGGATCCGGGCAGACAATCAGGTCGGCGCATTCTCTACAACATCGCGGGGTGGAGCAGTGGCAGCTCGTCGGGCTCATAACCCGAAGGTCGTTGGTTCGAGTCCAACCCCCGCTACCAGAACGAAATAGGCCCCGGCTGTTAAGCCGGGGCTTCTTCTTTGAGCAGGGAACTTGACCTCTGTTCGACCCTTGGTCGAAGGACCGCAGGGATCAGAACCGGATCAATGCTGTTCTATCACTGCCTAGCGACCCCGGGTGAGCCGCCGCCGGCGCTGGAACTGCGACCACACCAGTGAACCAACAACCAGCACCGCAGCGGCAGCGGCGATTACGAACATCAGGTTGAACCGCCCCTCTTCCGCAGCCCGGATTGCAAAGGTGTGGCTGGTGCTCCCCAGGTCGCTGTCAATGTTCAGCGTCACCGACCACTCGCCCAGAGAGTCCAGCAGAAGGTTGGCCTCATAGAGCTGCGGGCTCTGGGGAGAGTTGACAGCATCGGCCTGCGAGATGGTACCGGCTCCAGAGGCCGAGACCCTGACCGTCGCGTTGTCCACCGCAGTATCGCCAGTCGCGTCCTGGATCAGCGTGCTGACGTGCAGGGGCCCTATCGTGGGGTCGCCAGGCAGCACACCCACCCGGAGCAGGTAGGGGCCCGACACCTCGTCGATCACCACCAGCCGGACAGCACCGTTGGCGGAGGCCGTTCCGGCAAACAACAACAAAGCCAAGACGACGAGCAGGCTCGGGAAGAACCAGGACCGCAGGATAACCGAGGAGAGCATGGGTTCGGGAGCTGACTATACCGGCTGTAGGCCGTTGTCCCGGCGCACTTCGTTGATGATGTCGCGCACCCGGGACTCCAGCGGCGGGTATTCCAGCTCGAACTCGCCAAGCAGCCGGCTGTTGTCCACCAGGTAGTTGCCCGACTCCTCCTTCCCGCCTTCGGAATCGAAGGATATGTCGGCGTCCGGCAGAAAGCGGCGCACTATGTCGGCCAGGGCCCCCATGCTGATGGGTATGCCTCCGGTGTTGTAGACCGTGTGGTGGCAGGAATCGGCCAGTGTCACCCGCACGAAGGCCTCGGCCACGTCCTCCACATGCACTGGCAGCCGCATGAAACCGCTCTTGGGGAAGCTTACCGGCTCTCCCGACGCAGGAAGCACGACGCAGCGAACGTGATCGGTGGAGCCGCGTACCTTGTCGGGACCGGTGACGTTGGCCGGGCGTATTCCGGTAATGTTCATTCCGTAGACACTATTGAACTGCTCGGCCTGAAACTCGTTGAACCTCTTGTGCATGGCGTATTGGCTGGTGCCGTGCATTGGGTCGTCCTCATTGACCAGCCGGTCGCCGAAGGCGCTCTGTTGTCCGCTGACTGCCACCGAGCTGGCGTAGACCACCCGGTCGACGCCGCAGACCCGGGCGGCCTCGAAGCTGTTGTCCATGCCCAGCACGTTGAGTTTCATGGTGAAGTGGGGCGTGTCGTCTCCGCTGCCCAGCAGATAGGCCAGGTTCATGATGCGGTCGGGCTTCGAAGCCAGCACCGCCTTGACCACGTCCTCGAACTCGGTGATGTCGCCACGCATCACGCTGACCAGGTCCCCGAACTCTGCGAAGGACACCGCATTGGGGTTGATGTCCATTACGGCCACCCGCTCGCCGCGCTCGGCCAGCCGACGGACGGCACGTCTTCCAATGAATCCCGTGCCACCCAGAACCAGCGTGGTCATAAGCCCTCCCGGCAAGCCAATAGAACATCAGAATGCGTCTTTGATAATCGAGTTTGGCGTAACGTTTGTCAAGCTGAGGGCTTTACCTCGCCACCCTCATCTGACAGAATCCCAAGGAAGTCTGGAAACCATGGAACGACCAATGGTAAATGTTTCGCTGAAAGAAAAAGTGGCCATCGTTACGGGGGCCAGCCGGGGGATCGGCAAGGCCATGGCATTGGGATTGGCGCAGGCAGGGGCGTCCGTGGTTGTCGCCGCACGCACGGCCGCGCCGCGCACCGGGCTTCCCGGCACCATCCACGACACCGTGGCCGAGATCGAGGCAGCCGGGGGCCGGGCCCTGGCCGTGACCTGCAACGTCCGCGAGGAAGAGAGCATCCGCGAGATGGTCAACCGCACCCTGGATGAATATGGCGCCGTGGACGTCCTGGTCAACAACGCCGGCATCGGCGGTTACGCACCCTTCCTGCAGATGACACTGCGGGAGTGGGATCTGAACATGGCGATCAACCTGCGTGCTCCCTTCATCGCCTGCCAGGCTGTGGTCCCCATCATGATTGAGCAGGGTGGTGGCGGCAGCATCGTCAACGTGTCATCCCATGCCGCCACCAACATCTTCTCCTCCACTCTCGGCGAGGATCACGAAGCGGGCATCGCGGTTATCGGCCAAGCCTACGGCACGGCCAAGGCCGGGCTGGAGCGGCTCACATGGGGCCTGGCCGCCGAGCTTGGGCCGCACAACATCGCGGTAAACGCCCTGAAGCCGCTGCGTCCCGTGGCCACCGAGGGCTTTCGCACCCAGCGCCCCGACGCCGACTTCTCCACCTGGGCCACGCCGGACGACATGGCCAAGGCCACCGTCTACCTTGCCACCCAGGACGCCCGCGGCCTCACCGGCGCCATCGTTACCGACGAGGAACTGGTGCGGCGGCTGGGGCTGTAATTTGCCTCTGAGGAACATTGGTGTCTCGTCGCTATCGTTGGGACCCATTGGCAATCTCCGCGAGTGTTGGCTCCCGGCTCTTGTCCACCGTCTGCTCGCGGGCGCGCCGTTGCTGGCGGCGCTCTCCCTGTTGACTGTCGCCTGTTCTGAAGTCCCCAGCGCAACGCCGGCGCCGTCCGCCCCGGTTCCGCAAAACCGTTCACCTGCCACGTCTAACCCAACGCCCTCCCCCGCTGTTACGCTCGCATTGTCCAGTCCGGTTCCGAGGGATCGTTCGTCCGCAAGGGTCGGCCAGGTACCAGCACCGACAATTATGCCGACGCCGCCTTCAACAACGGGGATAGCTCGCCCGCCGGATGAGAGGGACCGGTCGGTCGGTTCTCCTACCCCAACTCCCCTGCCGACTGCCCTACCGTCACCGACCCCCACCGCAACACCCGCAGCCACTCCGCAACCTCGCTGGGACAAGCTGCGCTTCGTTCCCGCACTATCTGAACAGAGTTTTGTCCATCCCGTGGAGCTGCTTCCCTGGCCGGAAGGCGGGCTGTTAATAGCAGAAAAGTCCGGCGAAATAATTCTGTATCATCCCGATCGGCCGGAGCGCGGGCTGCTGGACCTGCGTTCAGCCACCGACGCCAGTGCTCTGGAGACTGGTCTGCTGAGCGTGGCGACCGATCCCCAGTTTGACGAGTTCCCGTTTCTGTATGTTTACTATTGGGTGAATCACCAGAAGGCTGGCGGAAAACAGCGTACCCGTCTCTCCCGGATTCCCATTGCGGATGGGAAGGCCCAATTAAGCCAGGAACTGGTCATCGTGGAAGTTTTCCAGCCTCACGACATACACAATGGAGGCGCCATTCGCTTCGGGCTGGATGGAATGCTGTACCTGGGGATTGGCGATGGAGGTTGGTGGAACACCGTGGGGGACTCGCAGAGAATGAATAATCTCTTGGGAACGATTATCCGCATAGACGTCCGGAACGCTTCGGAGCAGCAGCCTTACCGGGTTCCGGCAGACAACCCTGCAATTAACGCCACCGATGTCCGGCCTGAAATTTATGCTTGGGGTCTTCGTAATCCGTGGCGCATGGCATTCGACGCCGAAGATGGCACTCTATGGGCGGGTGATGTGGGGGCGGGGGAATATGAAGAGATCAACATAATTGTACCGGGGGGCAATTACGGGTGGAATTATTATGAGGGAAACAACTGCATTGCCGGTCCTGACTACTGCGAAACCCTGGAGCACACTCCGCCGGTGGCGGTGGTGCGGCACCCACAGAGTTGCGCCATCATCGGGGGCGTAGTGTACCGGGGGACAGCCATTCCGTGGTTGCAGGGCACCTACCTGTTTGGCGACCATTGCACCCGCACGGTGTGGGCACTGACACGCAACGGAAATACCGATTGGGATATGCGCGAGCTGACCCGGCTCGAGCGGCCCATCGGATCATTCGGCGTGGACGCCGAAGGTGAAGTACATGCCTTGATTTTCGGCGGGCCCGTCATGCTCCTGGTGGAGGCTGAACAATGATGCCAAATCCCCGGCCGTCCTCAGCCATTTGCTCAATTCATTTCGCTTTCGCCATGAAGTAGCGTCCATCTGTGGCAAGTTTGAGACTGTTATCCAACTCGCCGGCTAATCGAGGAGCATTACATGGACTTCGCATTCACCCCTGACCAGCAGGCCCTGAAGGACAGCACCCGGCGGCTGGCCGAGGAGCGCATCGCGCCCATCGCCGAGGAGGCCGACGAGTCAGCGCGGGTACATGCGGGGTTGATGGCGATCCTCGCCGAGTCGGACCTGTTGCGTTACACCGTCCCGGAAGACTACGGCGGCTTCGGCGTCAGGGTCATGAACCTTTGCATCATCCGCGAGGAGCTGGCCCGCGTTTCGGCCCAGGCCGATACCAACTTCATCATGCAGGGCTTGGGCAGCTTTCCCATCACGCTGGGGGGCACCCACGAGCAGAAGGCACGCTACCTGCCGCCCTTGGCCCGGGGCGAGTCCATCGCCGCCTTCGCCCTGACCGAGCCCCACGCCGGGTCCGACATCATAAGCATGACCACCGAAGCAGCACCGGACGGCGACGACTGGGTCCTGAACGGCCGAAAGAAATTCATCAGCCAGGCTGGCGACGCCTCCACCTACACCGTGTTCGCCAAGACCGACTCAGGTCAGGGCAGCCGCAGCCTGTCTGCCTTCATCGTTGAACGCGGCACCCCTGGGTTTGACGACTCGAAGCGCCTGGACCTGATGGCTGCCCATCCCATAGGCGAACCGGCCTTCGACGACTGCCACATCCCCCAGGGCAACCTCATCGGCGAGCGTGGCCAGGGTCTCAGGCTGGCCCTGGGCACCCTCGATACTTTCCGCACCACCGTGGCCGCTGCCGCCATCGGAATGGGCGTGGCAGCCTACGAAGCGGCGCTGCACTACGCCCGCAACCGCAGTATGTTCGGGCAGCAGCTCAGCGACTTCCAGGTCACCCAGTTCAAGCTGGCCGACATGGCCGTTTCGTTGGACGCCGCCCGGCTCCTGGCCCACCGGGCGGCATGGCTCAAGGACTCGGGTCAGGAGACAATCATTAAGGAAGCGTCCTTCGCCAAGTTGTTCGCCACCGAGGCCGCCTCCCGCATCGTCAATGAGGCGGTGCAGATTCACGGTGGTGCCGGGCTGGAGAAGGGCAACCGCGTCGAGCGCCTTTACCGCGAGGTGAGAGCCCTGACCATCTACGAGGGCACCTCAGAAATCCAGAGACAGACCATCGCCCGCCAACTGCTTCGAGGGTGAAGTGATCAAGCCCTGGGTTTCCACTTACCAAGCACTGTAATCAAACTGCCAATCACGCGGGGACGGTCACCTGTACGCCCTTCGCACTTCTCGATAACTGAACTTCAATGCACCGCGGTCCGGTCTGTTCGGGGAACAAGAGATGAGACTCACCTACTTTGGACACTGCGCCTTCCGCTGGGAGACCCTCGGGGGCATCACAGTCATGGCCGACCCCTACCGCAACCAGGTCGACCGGTACTGGTTCTCCCGCCAGTTCCCCGACGTCCACTGCGATCTGGGGCTTATCACCCACGCCCACTTCGACCATGACGCCGCCGACCGCCTCCCTGAGCTGGCCTCGGTGCTGCGGATGCCCGGCGAGTTCAGCGCAGACGATTTGCACGTCAGAGGCGTACGGGACCTTCATTCCGGGGCATCGCGCCTGCGCAATTTCCCCAATGTGATGTTCCGGCTGGAAGTGAACGGCGTCAGCTACCTTCACATCGGCGACAACCGGGCAGACTGGCCCGACGACGTGGCTGGAGCAGTGGGCGACGTGGACGTGCTGCTGGTCACCGTGGACGACTCCGTCCACCTGCTGACCTACGACGAGGTGGATTCGTTGGTGCAGCGCCTCGAGCCTCGCGTGGTCATTCCCATGCACTACTTCATCCCCGGTCTGTCCGCCTCCGGCAACGATCTGCTCCCGCCCGAGGTCTGGCTGGAGCGCCAGCAAATGTAAGGCGGCTGAATTCGCATCGCGCCGACTTTTCCAAGGGAGAACTGCCATCCCGGACCGAGGTCTGGCTCTTTCAGCCCGCCCCAGAATCAATGACAGCGCCCGAAGTCGGACCTTAGTGACCTGCTCCTCACCCCGGCAATCGAGGGCGGCTCGTCCCCTCGTCTTGCCGTCAAGAGAAGCGGGCCGTAGAATGCCGGAAAGCTAATCGCGTTCCTGGGCCAGCGCCCGGAAGAGGGAGAAGGACATGGCAGGACTGAACCACCCGTTGGAGAACGTGAGAGTGATCGACCTGGGGCGCCACCAGGCAGGGCCGCGCTGCGCCCAGGTGCTGGCTCGCATGGGCGCCGAGGTCATCAAGGTGGAACGCCTGGGCGGCGAGGAGACCCGCTACCACGGCCCCTGGGTCAAAAAGCAGTCCTCCTACTGGGTCCAGTACAACTCGGGCAAGAAGTCCCTCTCCATCGACCTCAGGAAGGAAGAAGGGAAGGAGGTGCTGCGGGAGCTGGTCAAGGTCTCGGACGTGGTGGTGCAGAACTTCCGGCCCGGCACCATCGAGAAGATGGGCTTCGGCTACGAGAGCCTGAAGGAGCTGAACCCGCGCATCATCATGGTGAATGTCTCGGCCTACGGGCAGTTCGGGCCCTACAAGGACAACATAGGCTACGACCCCATCGGCCAGACCATGTCGGGGATCACCATGGTCACGGGTGAGGAGGGGATGCCGCCCATCAGGACCGGGGTGCCCATCATCGACCGCATCACGGCGCTGCACGCGGCCATCGGGACGCTGGCGGCGCTCCACGAGCGGGAGAGTTCGGGGGAGGGGCAGTCGATGGACGTCTGCCTGGCCGATACGGGCTACTCCATGACCGAGATACCGATAACCGCCTACCACGGAACCAAGATACCGCCCAAGCGGGGGGAGAGCACGGCGCCTCCCTCGGGGATCTATCCCTGCCGGGAGGGCTGGGTGCTGATATCGGCGGGGGACCAGCACCACTGGCACCGGGTGTGTAACGCCCTGGGGAAACCCGAGTGGCTGGAGGACCCGCGGTTCAACACCCGCCACGAGCGGCTGGCCAACGCGGAGCTGGTGAACGCGGCCATCAGGGAGTTGCTGGCAGACCGGACCATGGAGCAGGCGATAGCGCATTTCACGGACCATGACGTGGTGGCGGCGCCGGTGAACACGATACCGCAGGCGGCGGAGGACCCGCACCCGTGGGAGCGGCGGGCCATGGTGGAGGTACCGGACTTCCTGGCGGGTGAGATCGCGGTGTCCGGGGACTACTGGCACTTCTCGCGGACGCCGGTGAACGTCGGGAGCACGCCGCAGGTAGGGGAGCACAACGAGGAGGTGCTCTCGGGGATACTGGGCTACAGCGAGGAGCAGATAGAGACCTTCCGCGAGGGCCGCGTCATATCCGAAGAACACTACTACGACGATATACCGGGGTAGCCAAAGCGCACGGCATCTTGGCATGAGCATCATCTATCAAAGCGGAACTCCAGCGACGCTCGCTCGAGGTATCGGGGAATCGCGGAAAGGCGATCGCCCAGAGATACCGGAACACCTGCTGTGGAAGCTGTGGAAACGGCGCGCCGCCAGGCAGGCGGAATTCCGTACGGGCGCGGGTACGCGCATCCGCGTTGTTTATCCAGGCCGGGCGGGCACTTCTGCCGGTCCCGACTTTCGCGATGCCCTGCTGGACGTGGAGGGCCTGGGACTGGTTCGCGGCGATGTTGAGATTCACCGCCGCCAGCGGGACTGGGAGGCCCACGGCCACGGCGGCGACCCCAATTACAATGGGGTGGTGATCCACGGGGCGCTGGAGGTGGAGGAACCGGAGACTACCCTGCAATCCGGGACCTCCGCACCTGTAGTTTCCCTTTCCAGCCTCCTGGACCGAGATGATGACGCAGACACAGGCGGGGAAAGTGCTCCTGAGGTTGCCCAGGAACTGTGGGAACTCCTTGCCAATCGTGGCTACTTCCGCCCATGCACGCCGCACGAGGCCGGCGCGCTGCTGGATCGGGCGGGGAACGACCGGTTTTGTCGCAAGGCGGCCACCTTGGGGCGGTTCGCCGCAGAGCAGGGGCCGGAGCAGGCACTGTACGAGGCCCTGTTGGAGGGACTGGGTTACAAGCACAACCAGCTGCCCTTCGTGAGGCTGGCCCAGACCGCGCCCATCGCCGCGCTGCGACGGGCAGCCCTGCCGGTGCTTGCTGAGCAGCGCCCAATGGTGCTGCGCCACTGGCTGCTGGCACTGTCGGGGCTGAACGCCGACTCGTCAGCCGGGACGCAGAAATTTCCGAAGGGACTTGGCCCGTCCCTGGAACGGAGGGACTGGCACCTGTTTCGTGTCCGCCCGTCCAACCACCCGGCGGTGAGGATCGAGGGAGCGGCGGGACTGGTGGCGCGATTCCTGGACCGGGGACTGGTGCCCGGGCTGGCCGAGGCATCGGGGTCGCCGAAGCAACTGGTCGCCGCCTTGGCGGTTGGCGGAAACGACGGGGGTGCGGCGCCCATCGGGTCGTCAAGGGCAAGGGACTTGGCCGTTAACGCCGCGCTGCCCCTGCTTCATGCATTGGATGGCAAGCAGAATTCGCCCTACTCGGAGCTTTACCGTCGCTTTCCGAAGCTACAGGGCAACGAGGTTGACAGGGAGATGGCTGAGCAGCTGTTGCCGGACAACAAGTTGAGGAACGAGGTAAACAGTGCCTGCCGGCAACAGGGGCTCCTTCACTTGGCCGCCCTGTTGCGCGGCGCAGGGTGACCCATGCGACGTGGCTGAACCAGACAGCAGAGTAGGCGCATTCGAGCAGGGGCGAGTTAGAAACCCGCCCCTGCTCCTTTGTAAACTGTCGCCTCTCTAGTCCGGCTCGGCCAGGGGGATGGCCAGGGAGGTGCGCATTCCGGCAAAGGGGGAACGGGCGATGTGGCCGTGGCCGGAGAGGTCCTCGGCCACCAGGATGTCGCCCGGTTCCATCTGGACCTTGGATCCGTCGGCGCACTCGAACTCGGCGATGCCCTCCATGTTCACGACGTACTGGCGCCGGGGCGCGATGTGGTAGTCGGAGAAGTTGGGGGCCTCGCGGCGGTTGATGTTGATGTCGCCGGAGCCGACGCGGTTGACTAGCCCCTGCATCTCCTCCATGGGGACTTCTTCGAAGTGGGACTCGCCGTCGTCGCCCGCGAAAACGCGGATAATCTTCATCTTGAATCTCCTTTAATGCGATTGACCACAGAGACCGCAGTGTTCATTTGACACGACCCTGTGTTCTCCGTGGTGAGAATTTCTAGTCGGCCAGGGGCACGGCCAGCAGGACGCGGGGGTCCTCGCCCAGGCCGCGGGCGATGTGGCCGTGGCCGGTCAGGTCCTCGGCGATCAGCACGTCGCCCGGGCCCATCTGGTACTTGGTGCCGTCGGCGCACTCGAACTCCGAGAGCCCGCTGAGGCCGACAACGTACTGGCGGCGCGGCGCGGTGTGGTAGTCGGAAAAGGAGGGCGACGGGCGGGTGTTCAACTGTACGTCACCGCCGCCCTTGCGCTTTGCGACCTCGGCGAACTCCTCGGGAGTCACTACCTGGAAGTGGGACTCGCCATCGTCTCCGGAATAGACGCGGACTATGTTCATGTGGCTTGCTCCTGTCAAGATTCGTTTGACCCAAAGGCTGGTTGGCCGCTGGATTCCCGCCCTTGCGGGATCGGCGGGTGTCGTCGTGAGTGCCGGGTGTGGGCGGGAATGACCATCATGGCCGGTCGTCGCCCCGTTTGCTACTGTTCAGACAAGGGTATGGTGGCCGTGATGCACTTGCCGCCGCCGATGCTGCGGGTGGTGTGGCCCTTTCCGGTGGTGTCCTCCACCAGCCGGGCGTCGCCAGGGCCGAACTGGTGCACGGAACCGTCCCCGAGGCCGATTTCGATGCCGCCCTGGATGCAGATGACATACTGTCGGCGTGGTGCCGGGTGCCAGTCGATGAAATGGCCCGAGTCGCGCTCGGAGAAGGAGATAGTGGTGACGTCCCTGGGATTGGACAGCTCGGGGTGGTCGGCCAGGCCCTGTTCCTCGATGTGGGTCTGGTCATCGTCGCCGGTGTACATCCGGTAGATTCCCATAGTCGGCTCCTTTAGTAAATGTGGTGTGCTGTTTCAGAACAGATTGCGGCGCAGCGTAGAATTAAGGAATTGCGCTGATTTCCTCACCGGTTCTTCTTCTAGCAAAAGGTCTGCGATGAGCTTGTTTTCGAATCTGCCTCTCTTGGAAAGGTCCCATACCTTCCACATATTTCCATTGGTTAGCACAGCGTACCCTTTATTGGTACCCTGCACATAACTTATTAGCTGGCGTTCGTGGGAAATGCTGTACGAATCTACTACTTTAGATTCCAGCAATATTGCTGGATTCCCTGTCTTCCCGAACAATACATAGTCAATTTTGCCGTACTGGTTGAGATCGAGTTCAAAGGTCACTTGATCTGGGTGACTGAGGTCCCAACCCAGGGCGGTAATCACTGGATCTATTAGCATATAGCGAGTGTTCATCTCATGGACCGAAAGCGTATCTGCGTATCGATCGGTGTCTTCCATAATCGCTACGGCTCGACTAATCGCCAGCTCAACATCTTTAAGGGCCATATTGGTTTGCTCCTATGGTCCTTGACTTAGGTGGCATTTTCATTAGCGCATGCCCTGCTTAGGCCAATGGGATTACTGCGCTGATGCTGGGTGTGTCCCCCGGCACTCGGGTGATGTGGCCCTTACCGGTGGTGTCCTCCACCAGCCGGGCATCTCCTGGGTGGAAGGTGTGCTTCGTGCCGTTGCCCAGCTCGACCTCGATGTTGCCCGAGAGGGAGATGATGTACTGGCGTCTCGGCGCGGGATGCCAATCGATGAAATGGTCGGGCTGCCACTCGCGGAAGGTGATGGTAGAGACAGCGATGGCCTGAGAAAGCTCGGGGTGGTCGGCCAGTTCGAGCTCTTCCAGGTGAGACTGGCCGTCGTCGCCGGAATAGAGGCGGTAGATGCCCATGGTGTTCTCCTGCGGTTAATGCCGCCTATCTGCCGGCGACGGGATGGTCGGCCTTTCTGGCTGCGTCAGCGATGTACCCGGCGGTCTCCCTTATGCGGCGCTCCACTTCGTGGACTGGCTCGCACGCACCCAGGTAGAAGCAGGCCCCGTGAAGTTCGCTCTGTCTAGAGTGATAGCGTCTGCGCATAGGACGGACTGCGTGGTCTTCCGTGGCCAGCCTCGCGAGCACCCGTGTGGTTATCGGAGGAAGTTTCCGGCTCTTCGCCCGTCCTGGCCAGTATGAAGGCGTCAGTGGCGCACTTGGTGGTGCACCACGCTTTCTCCGCGACGCCGCGAATGTCTCCCGACCCCAGCAGCCGCAGTGTCTCGGAGTGGACGGTGCTGGCGTCGGCAAGGATGGCGGTTACGCGGTGGGTGGCTACCATGCAGAAACTGTTGCTCCTGGAGTTGGTCTTCCCTGAGGCGTAGCTTAATCGTCGGCGCAGCGCGTGGCAACCGGAGGGTGTCGCCGGGCTGCGTTTCTTCTCGGGGTGGTCTGCGCCCTCCAGGGATGGATCTGGCAGCCGGGTTCTGGGCAGTGCCGGGTTGATATCCCCGGGCTCAACCACCGAAATGGAAGTGCCACCCCTCAGCCCGTGATCCCTGCTTCCCGTTTTGTGCGCAGGCCTTGGCCGACGTGCAGAATTTTTGTTTTTCCGGCCATTTCCGGCCAAAACCGGTCATTCTGCCAGGAAATCTGAGCCCCGAGCAGGGGCAGTGGACCAATGAAGGGCTGCACGATGGACATGGTCAAGGGTCGAGGCCCGGTAGGGAGAGAAACACCTTCAAAAAGAGTCCCATCCCTTCCCATTCCTTCTCGCTTCCAGTTCTTCCAGACTGAACCGCAGCGAACGCACCACAGACTCAGATTAGCAGAGCGCAACCCGTTCTCGCTACGGGCGGCTGTCATCAAATTCCTCACCCGTTGCACAGAGGTGTCTAGCCATTCTTGGCGGTGCGTTTCTTTCGGGGGCGTGGTTCAAACCTGCCGGTACGGCGGCGGACCACCCAAATTGGGACGGTACCGTGTCAGCGATCTGAGGTAGAAGGTCTGTGGCTAGGCTGGGAAAGGGGCGTAGATCCAGCCCTCCAGGCGGGCGGCGTCGATTTCCTTCATGGCCATCGCGGCCAGCGAAGCCTGCCGCTTGGACGGGACGGGAGGCCCTCCCCCGTTGCCACCGGGACGCCGGAACCGTGTCGGGTCCTTGGCCCACATTGCTGCAGCGACCGCTGCCACTACCGAGTCCAGGCAATCGTGGCTTTCAAGGCACTGGCCCCTGAACTCTGCCAGGTTCCAGATGGCAATGCCAGACCGCACGGTCAGGCCGTCTACGACCTGCTCGCGCAGTTCGAGACGTCGGTTCCCGTTCTTATACCCCTTGTGGGGCAGGCCAAGGGCATTGATCACGGCACCGGGCATCGACTCCAGGAGCAGGGGGCCGTTCCGCCTTGCATCGTCCAGCGGAGGTACCCGGCAACCCGCATCCCACAGATGGTGGAGCATCTGCATGCCGCGAAAGGTCATCGGCACCATGTTGGGGTTGAACTTGTGCAGACAGGAATAGCATTCGGGAAAGTAGAGATCCCCGCGGCGCATCGGCTCGCCCTTCTCGGAGCAAAATTCGTCGCGGAGGCGAAGAAATTCCTCGAATTCCATGGCGTCTGCCGCTTCCCACAGGGGAGGCATGGAGTCGGCGCCGGGGCGCCAGAAGCGCACGAATTCCTCGGGCACGGAAAAAGGGAAGTCCAGAGCGGCGACCGTTTCTCCCGGAAGGGAGGACAGCAATTCGGCCAGTTCGGCGCGCTTCAAGGGCCGGGAGGAGAGGAGGCGCAGCCCATCCCCTTCCAGCCTCGCCTCAGTGACCCATGTGGCGTTGTCCGACTTGGCACCGCTGAAGTCCACGCCGACTATCATTGGGTTAGAATACAGCAAATTCTTGCTGGAGGCTGTTCATGGACTTCACTTCGCGCAGGGCTAGATACCGCGGGATACTGGAGGGGGACGTCTGCGTGCATCCTGGGTCGGTGTTCGACCCGATTTCGGCGCGCATCGCCGAGGACCTGGGGTTCGAGGTGGGGATGTTTGCCGGGTCCATCGCCTCTTTCACCGTGCTTGGGGCACCGGACCTGCTGGTGCTGACCCTGACCGAGTTCGCCCAGCAGATACACCGCATCTGCCGTGCCGGCGACCTGTCGCTGATGGTGGACGCCGACCACGGCTATGGCAACGCCCTGAACGTGATGCGCACCGTGGAGGAACTGGAGACAGCCGGTGTGTCTGCCCTGACCATAGAGGACACAGTGCTCCCCCGCAGCTTCGGCCAGGGCGGGACGCAACTTCTGTCCGTCGAGGAGGGTGTGGGCAAGATGAAGGCGGCGCTGGGGGGCCGCACCGATCCGGCCCTGGCCATCGCCGGCCGCACCAGCTCCCTGCGCGTCTCCGGGCTGGAGGACACCATCATGCGGGTCAAAGCCTATGAGGAGGCCGGCGTCGATGCCATCTTCCTGGCCGGGGCATCCACCCGCGACGAGGTGTCCGCGGTGGCTGCCGAACTGTCGGTGCCCCTGCTGTTGGGCGGGACCACCGGCGAGTTGCAGGACAAGGAGTGGCTGGGAGCCAATGGTGTCCGCGTGGCGCTGCAGGGTCACCTGCCCTTCTCTGCGGCGGTGAAGGCGGTCTTCGACACGCTGAAGGCACTGCGCGACGGCGTGCCGCCTGCCGACCTGCATGACACACTGGCCTCCGATGAACAGATGGCGCAGTTCACCCGGCGCTCCAGCTACGACCGCTGGACGGTGGACTTCCTGAACTAGGCCGGAGGCGATTCCCCGCCCCGACGATTTGGGATACACTATCGCCGAAACTGAACAGATACAGGAGGGAATACAGTGAAGGTCTCTTACAATCACCTGCACTTCCGCAGCGCCGACCCCGATGACGCGGCCAAGTTCTACTGCGACAATTTCGGGGCCGAGATCGTGGCCGAGCGGCCGCTGTCCAACACCAAGTCCATTGAGCTGTCGCTGAACGGCACCTACCTGATGACAATCTCCGGCCAAGCCCAGGGTGAGGACCCCGTCGCCGGGTCCACTGAGCCGCGCTTTGGTCTGGACCACCTGGGCTTCCAGACCGACGACATCATGACACTGGCGGCCACATTGAAGTCCAACGAAGTGCACTTCAACTGTGAGCCGTGGGTGATGCCCTCCGGTTCCGCCGTGGCCTTCATCGTGGCCCCGGACGAGGTCAGCGTGGAGATTATCCAGCGCCCAGCCTCCGGCGAAGAGAAGGTCGTCCTGGCTTAGTCAAGCCGGTAGTCAGCATTCCGGAGGGGCGCACGACGGTGCGCCCCTCTTGTTTGTTGTTACAGTCCCTCGAAGAAGTCGCTGGTAACGGCCTCGCCGTCGGCGACCTGCGGGTGGGCTCTGACGTAGAACTCGCGGCCTAGGATGCGGGCGGTTACCTGGCGTGGCACCCGGTGGTAGGGCCAGTCGGGGGCCACCTGGGTGCGGTGGCAGAGGATGCAGGCGATCTTGGCCTCCATGTCGCCGGCGCCCGAGACGTCCAGCTCTAGGTGCACCTCGTCCTCGGGAACGCCCTGCAGTTCCTGCTCTGGCGATGGCCAGGGCCAGTCTATGCCCTCGCCGCGCAGGGCCTCGGCCCACTGGCGGCGGAATCCCTGCGGCCGCACGCTGTAGAACAGGCGCTGCGGCGCATGGGGTGCAAGGCCATCGGTGAATTGCTGCGGGAAGGCGGTGGCGTCGGCGGCCAGATGGAAAGCTGCCGTGGTGTGGTCGGAGATGGCGATGTGGTCCGGGTGGCCGTAGAGCCCGTCGGGGCCGAAGGTCAGCACCACCTGGGGCCGGAAGCGGCGCATCTCCAGCACCAGGCGCTCCACCACCTCGTCGGTGGTGGCGTTGATGAACGCCTTGGGGTGCTGGTTGGACTCCCAACCCTGCATGCCCGAGTCGCGATAGCCCCAGATGTCGTTGCTGCCCAGACGCAGGGCCTGCACGGCGCAGGACAGTTCCACGCTGCGGATCTGCCCCAGCGTATCCCGAGTTGCCGAGCCCTCCTGACGGATTTCGCCCTCCTCGCCCAGGGTGGTGGTGACCAGGCGGACCTCCACGCCGCGACGGGTGTGGGCCGCAAGCGCTCCGCCTACGGGGAACGCCTCGTCGTCAGGATGAGCAAAACAGGCCAGCAACCGGTGTTCGGGCATCTCGTTCTCCAGCTTCGTTTCAGTGTGCTCCAGTATTCTACATCCCATCGCCTGCCGTTTCTCGCCGAATATCCGTTGGCGTGGCCTGCACCGGGGAGGGGCAGAGGCGAAATCTGCAGGCAACGGGACAAACAGAAGGACCGCCGGAATGGTCTCGCCGGCGGTCGTTCTGTTGTGTCGTCCCGGAGGTCGGTCAGCGGGCGATGAGGTCGAACTGCTCGAACTGGCCGTGGACGATGGGGTCGGGGTCCAGGCCCAGCCAGCGGTCGAGGATGGTGGCGTAGGTGGAGCGGAAGTCGGTGGTGTAGGCCATGTCGCCTTCGGACAGGTCGGCGTCGCGAAGGGAGGGGTACTGGCCGAACAGCCCGCCCTTTACCGAGCCTCCGAAGACGAAAGCCACGCCCCCGGAGCCATGGTCGCAGCCGGTGCCGTTGTCCCTGACGCGGCGGCCGAACTCGGACCACACCAGCACGAGGGTGTCCTCCCACAGGTCCTGTTCCTTCAGGTCATCCGTGAAACAGGCGATGGCCGAGGAGGCGTCCTGCCACAGCTTGCCGTGGGCCCGCAGCTCGTCGCTGTGGGTGTCGAAGCTGCCGTGCTGGGCGTAGAGGATGCGGGTGCCTAGGCCGGCGCTCATCACCTGGGCCGCGTTGCGCAGGCTCTGGGAGACTGGCGTGTCCGCGTACTCGACGCTGGAGGAGTAACGCTCCGGCGCGGTGCGCAGGATGTCGGCGCCCATCAGGGCCTGAGAGCCGTTCTCGCTGAGGGCCTGGGCCACCATGTCCCTGCCGCCAGCGGGGCCATACATCCGGCCCAGCGCGTCGAGGGCGTGGTAGCGGACGTTCTCGTCGTCGATGTCCGGCAGGAAGCCGTAGGTCTCGAGGTTGCCCACCGAGGCCACGGGCACACCCTTGCCGACCAGCGCCCGGGGCAGGCCTCGCCCGAAGTTGACGCCTGTCAAAACGTTTTCGCCCTTGGCGTCCAGGTCGCGGATGGCGGCGCCCAGCCAGCCCTCGGTCCCGATTGATTCCGGCTCGGCGGTATACCAGATGTCGCGCGAGCGGAAGTGGGAGCGGTTGGGCTGGGGATAGCCGATGCCGTTGATGATGGCCAGCTGGCCGGTGTCCCACAGGTCCTTGACTGCGGGCATGTTGGGGTTGAAGCCGTATTCTCCCGCGTCTCCTTTCGACCCGAGGGGCAGCAGGTCCTGCGGAGCGATGCCGATGCCTGGGCGGTGGTCGTAGTACAGGCTGTTGTTGTAGGGGACCACTGTGTTCAGCGCGTCATTGCCGCCGTTGAGCTCGATAACGACCAGCGTGCGATCCTTCCTCGTGGAAACCATTGTCCTGCTCCTGCCGGGTTGGGTTTGTTTGCTGTCGTAGCTGCCTGTTTCTATCAGGGTGATTCAGCGGGCCCTATCTGTCGGCCCTGCGGTAAATCTGGAGTCGGTGCCGGTTCGTCTCGGTCACGTACAGTCTGCCCTGGCTGTCCAGCTTCACGGACACAGGGCACCAGAAGTACTTCTCGATGTGGGATGACTCTTCATGCGGGTCATCGATGACGTAATCTATCTCCATGTCCAGGTCGGCGGTGGCCCTGGCGGCGGCTTCCTCCCTGTTGATGCTGAGGAAGTTGGCGGCCCATTCGGAGATGGTGCCCTCTCCGCGCAGCAGCTGCACGAAATTGCCCTCGGCGTCCAGCACCTGCACCCGCTCGTTGCCCCAGTCGGCGACGTAGATGTAACCCTCGATGTCAACGGCCACCGATGCAGGGCGGGTGAACTGGCCCTCACCTCTTCCGGAGGAGCCGAATGCGGCGAGGAATTTCCCATCGGAGGAGAACTTCTTGATGGCGTCATTGCCAAAGTCGGCGACGTACACGTTGTCCTGCGTGTCGCAGGCCAGGCCCCAGGGCAGGCTCACCCCTTCCACGACCTCGCCCGCGCCGCTACACGCCAGCAGGAACCGGCCGTCGGCGGTGAACTTCTGCAACCGGTCGTTGTAGGTGTCGGCAACCCAGACGTTGTTCTTGGTGTCGAAGGCCAGCCCGGACGGGGTATCCAATTGCCCCGGCTCCGATCCCGTCTGTCCCCAGTGGAACAGGTAGTTCCCCTCGGGGTCGTAGGCTGTGATGCGGTTTTGCTTCTCGTCGCTGATGAAGAAGCGGCCCTGACTGTCCGTGGCGCCGCAGGCGGGCCAGACAAACTTGCCACCCTCGGGGCCGTAGCCGCCGAAGTTGCCGTAGTAGCCGCTCTCGGCGTCGCACATGGTGACACGAATGCCGCGGGTGGTCTCCTCCTTGCTGCGGCTGATGACGTAGAGGCGGTCATCCTTCCCGACGGCGCTGTCCACCGGGTAGTAGAAGCCCTTGCCCTCCATGACCGTCATGCCCATGGTGTGGGAGTATTCCATGCGTCTGGTCTGCTGTGCTGTGGTCATGGCCGCACCTCGGCGTAGGATTCGGGTCCGGTCAGAAGGCCGGTTCCCAGATGGGTGTCAGGTCCAGGGTGAAGCCCGGTAGTTCCGGCTCGCCGGAGACCGACTCGGGCGCTTCCAGGATTGCAACTTCCGCATTGGGACGGTAGATGTAAACGGCGCGTGCAGGGTCCAGCGGGTCTATCAGCCAGCCCAGGCGCACGCCGTTCTCCATGTACTCATGCATCTTGCGCTGCAACCCTGCCAGGGTGTCGGAACTGGAGCGCAACTCGATGACGAAGTCGGGGGATATTTGCCAAAACCCTTCTTTTTGCTCGTCGGTCAATTCTTGGATTCGAGTCTTGAGAATCCACGAAGTGTCGGGAGAACGCACCGAGCCGTTGGACAACGTGAATCCGGTTGAGGAATCGAATGGAACGCCAGTCCCGTCTCCCCTGGCCCAAACTCCACAGTCAACATTGATATTGAAGTTCTGATTTCCGGTGGTGGGGACTGTAGGTGGCAAAATCTCCAAGTCTCCATGCGCGTTGCGCTCGATGCGCAGCGCCTCATTGAGCTCGCACAGTTCTGCGAACTGCTCATCGGTGAGCTCCATGGCGGGATGCAGCCGCAACACGATGGGGCCGTATGGCTCCGGCTGTGCCTGTTCTTCCGCCGTGTTCTGTTCAGGTTTTGCCGCCTGCGTGGTCACTGGTGAAGCACCGTCCTGAATCGCTTGGGAGTATGCCCTCACCCTCTCCCAGAGGGAGAGGGAACTGCTTATGCCCCCGGAGGGGGAGGGAATTGGTTACGACCGCTGAAACTCCTGGGTGGCCGCAACCATCTGGAGCACATCGGCGACGAGTTGATAGTCATCTCCGCCTGGTCCGCCCTCATGCTGGCGTATGTCCGTGAAATTGACCAGTTCCCGGTAGGTTGCTTCTGATACTGCAAGCGCTCCGAAGTTGGCCAGACAGGTATCTACTATGCGCTCTGGACCGGCTACGCCTCGCTCGGCGAGGATGTCAAAAATTTCCTTCACCATCGCACGCACGCCCGGTTTGCTGGTATCTCCGATCTGCTGGCTGGCGAAGTTGATGCGCTCGACGAGGGTGCCGCTGTCAAGCCAGTCGGTGCCCTGGTGCCAACCCTCCACACTGGGCGGATTGTTCAGGATCTGGCCCATGTAGGAGGTCTGGTTGTAGCGCTCCAGAATCTCGTAGCGGGGCCGGTCAAACTCGCCGGTCAGCCGCAGCACGCCAGCGACCAGTTCGACCGGGCTCTTGACCTTGGTGTAGCGGACGTCAGCAGACTTGAAGAAATCGGAATTGAACAGCACCCGCAGCACGGCGCCCATGTTGTAGTCGTTGTCGAAATAAGCCTGCACCAGAGTTTCCAGCGCCGCGGGATCCGCCGGTGGAGTGTAGGGCCACTCGGGGACGGGCGGCTCGTCGGCGACGAAGAAGCTGTACAGGTGCCGGGCAATGAACCTGGCGGTCGCAGGCTGCCTGCAGATGATGTCGACGATATCCTCGCCGTTCCAGTTTCCCGTCTCGCCCAGGAAGGTCTTTTCGCCGAAGTCGTGGTCCTCGGGGTGGAACTCGAAGTGCCAGGAAATGCGGCCATAGGGCCAGTCGGAGTCCCGCTGCGAGCGTAGCTCCATGTACTGGCGGTTAGCGATGGTCCAGCCGGTGAAGGCCCGGGCGCACTCCTTGATGTCTTCCTCGGTATAGTTCCCCACGCCCATGGAGAACAACTCCAGGAGCTCTCGACCGAAGTTCTCGTTTATGGCGCCCTTGTGGTTGTCCTGGTTGTCCAGCCAGATGATCATGGCCGGGTCCTTGGACAACTCTATCAGCAGCGTGCGGAAGCTGCCCATGGCGAGGTTGCGGAACATGCGCGTCTGGTCGGACAGCGCCTTGCCGTGGCTCACCTTGTTGTAGCCGGTGGCGAAGATGCCGTGCCAGAAAAGTGTCATCTTCTCCTGCAGCGGCGCGGTGGTGGTGGCCATGCGGTACAGCCAGTTCTCGCCGGGTGCCTGCGGGCCCATCATGCCCGAAAGCTCTGGATGGAAGCGCCGCACCAGGTAGTCGCTTATACGCCGCTCTTCCCTCGGGGCGAGCAGCTCCTCGACGGTGGCCTCGTAGCCCTTGGCCGAGCAGGCGGCCAACTCCTCTCGGGTGGGTCCGAACCCCGCCCGCCGCAGCAGGTGGGCCAT
>CBDCTI010000012.1:0-579165 GCA_965222025.1 Dehalococcoidia bacterium
ACACTGAAGCCGTTGAACTATTCAATGGGAATGTGGACCCCGTCGCGTGGATAGGGATTGGTCCAGACTGGATGGCATCCCTGATCGACAACCAGCGTTGCCGAAAGATATTTCCCCAGAATGAAAGGGCTGGAATGTACAACCTTTCCATATTGCCGGATTTACGCAAACTGCTTTCCCTATTGCATACACAACTTCCGTTAATTTTAAAGTATTTCGTAATCAATTATATTATTGTCGTCAGTATATCTTTTAGAAACATTATTTTATGACGCAATTTGTCTTGCATGACCCTTTCTCTTTTGGTATATTCCGCCGAATCATTCGGTTACGCCTTTTCTGGAAAACTTCGTATGGTCTTGGAAAAGGTTCGCATGATTGTGGAAATTTCCAAGGAGAGTGCACCTATGGTCAAGCCAATCTTATTGGGAGCAGCAGTGATTCTGCTGGTGGCCTTTGCGCTGGCATGCGGGGGCGCCGCCGAGCCAGAGCCCACGGCGGCACCGGCAACAACGGCCCCGCCCACCGCAGCGCCGGCCGCCACCGAGGCGGCGATGACCGGAGACGCAATGACCCTCGACGATGTGGCCGCCAAATTGGCAGGCGGGCCCGGTGCCATCTACGTCGGCGACTTGTCCCAACTGGTCGGCCCTCCTCCGGGACTATCTGAAGTGGAAGACGAAGATACCGGAGAAACCCGCCTCGATGACCCCTTGGGCGATGGCGAAGGCAACGTGCCCCTTGAGTACCTAGAAAAGAACATACACATCTTCGAGACCGACTATTACCGCTCGCTGCTGGACAAGGCCAAGCTCACCGACCCGACGCCTCTCACCTCCAGCGGAGAGGATATAGACATCCAGTATGCCTGCATCAACCGCGCCTTGCTTCCTTGCAAGCTCCAGATAGTTTACTTCGCCGAGAACGTCAGGCAGCGCACCAACGGGCAAGTGGACTTCGAGGTGTCCAGCTATCCGGAGTTGGGTCTGGCCGGCTCCGACATGATGGAACTTGTAGAGCAGGGGACCATCGAGTTCGCCCAAATTCAGCCGGCCTACGTAGGCGGCACCTGGCCCACAATTGACATCATCTATGTCTGGGGCTTGTGGAAGGACTTCAAGTCGGAACATGAAGCCAACACGGCGCTCCTCGAGACGTTGGACCAAGGAATATATGACAACACAGGCGGCGGCAAGCTGATCTATCACATCTGGTACGGCGGAAATGACCAGTACTTCTTCTCCAAGCGGGGCGCGGAGAGAGAGGACTTCGAGGGACTGAAGACCCGAAGCCACGGGACCACGATGACCGATGCCATCAACGGACTGGGTGGTGAGGGCCAGTTCATGGCCTTCGCCGAGGTGTACACGGCATTGGAACGCGGCATCCTGGACGCGGGCGTCACCGGTGCTCATGCCGGCCACGGTCAGCGGTGGTACGAGGTCACCGACAACCTCATAGGTCCCTTCATCTCCATGCCCATGGGATTCGAGACCATGAACAAGGACACCTGGGATACCATCCCGGAGGACCTGCAGAACATCGTCATCGAAGAGGGCGCCAAGATGGAGTTGGAAAACCTCCGCCTGGCTGCCGTCTGGAACGAGACCGGTGTAAAGGTCAATACCGACAAGGGCATGACCTTCATGCCATGGTCAGATGAAATGAAAGCGTTTGTGTACGAAGAAGTGGCTCTTGGTCGCGTGCTCCCCAACTGGATAAAGCGCGTAGGACCAGAAGAAATAGCAATCTGGAACGAAATAGTGGCCCCTTGGGCCAAGGTGCAAATCGAGGCTGACCATTCGATCACCAAGGTTGAGTAACTAACCGAGCCGCACGGCCCGGCGATCATCGGGAATGAGTCGGAGTGCGAGAAGTACCGAACCCGTGAGGCCCCGTCAATTGGCGGGGCCTTTGCTATGGATGCGAAAGACGTCTTTCAGTAAGCCCGAATCCACCGATGGGAGGCGTGAATGCTGGGCAAATTGGGATGAGGGAGCCTGCAAGGGAGAAAGCCTGGGCTCCATTGGACCGATGTGACCCCGCGAGGGTTTTCAGTAGCCGCACCGGACCTGGAGAGCGGTCTATGGAGGCTGGGAATCGCGTGATAGTGAGATCGGACGCAGCAGGATGCACTCGCGGGCGGGGCGGACGCGAGTTTGGAGGTGTTGGGGCGGTTGCGGACAGCGCCGTCAGGCGGGGAGTGGAATGGCTCGCAGCCGGGCCAGGGCGCTGCTGAACTGGGTTTCCCAGGGCCAATGCTTGGGAAGATGCAAAGTGAGGCGGCGCGCCGAGCGGGTGGTCCGTCCCGCCAGGGCGAAGAACCGACGCCGGAGGGTCTTGGTGGTCACGATCTGCTCGCGCAAGCCGATGCGGGCCGTCCAGCGGGCCAGGTTGTGGGCCATCACCTGTACCGCCAGCCAAGCGCCGTTGGCGGCGAATCGGCCGGACGGCAGGTGGTTCAGCCCGACGCCGTACTTGAGGTCCCGGATGGCGTTCTCGATCTCGGCGTGGCGGCGGTGGTCGGCCTCCAGCTCCAGGGTCTCCCCGTCCCGGTCGGTGATGAATCCGTGATAGCTGTAGGTGGCGAAGAGGGCCAGTTGGGAACCGGGCGTGGGCTTCACACGCCGGACGATGAGCCGCACCGGCGCGGCGCCGGCCTCACTCTCAAAGGGAGTGTAGGTGGTCTCGGCCACATCGGCGGCGCCGTCCATCCAGTATGGGATGGGCGTCCAATCCGTCTCGGGTATGGCCTCGATGAGATTGCGCAGGCTTTTGTGCTGGCGGATGGTGATGGAGTAGCGGACATCCATCTTGCGGCAGACGGCGACGATGGCGTGGGCATAGAAGCCGCTGTCGGCCCGCACCGTGAGTCGGCCCCTGGCGCCGGCGTAGCGCACCCGTCCCACCGTCTCGCGCAGGAAGTGGGCGGCGCCCCGAACAGTGTTGGCCCGGCCCTCGCGCAGCCGGGACATCAACACGTCGCCGGTGCCGGCGGCCACGGCCAACAGCGGGTGATAGCCCCGCTTGCCGGTATAGCCGTGGTGTCGCGCCCCCTCCTTGGCCAGTCCGTAGGTCTCGCAGATGGTGGAGTCCAGATCGATGGTGAACGGCGCGTCGCCGGGTCCCGCCCCGGCGGCCCAGGCCCGGGCCAGCAGTTCCCGGATCACCCGGTCCAGCTGACGGACATGGCCCCAGCGGAAGCTGCGCAGGAAGGTGCCCAGGGTGGATGGCGCCTTGACCCTACAGTCGAGAACACCGGCCGTCCCACCGGCGCGCAGCGCATCGGCGTCGTCGATGCAATCGCCGCCAGCCAGGGCAGAGGCGACCAGGGTCATCATCTTGTCGCCGGCGTTGGCCCGGCCCGGCGCGCTGCCGAGATTGAGGTGATGGTCTACGAGTTCCCCCAGGCCCAGGTGTTGGGCGAGAGTGGCCGGCAGGAGCAGGCCGGCATTGGCCACCAGACGGTGGTCGTCAAAGACGATGCGAATACGGTCGGGATGGTTGCGTGGTAGCATCAATTGGGTGCTCCTTTTCTGGGGTCGGTTTCCTTTCTCGAAAACCATTATCCCAGATTCAGAGGAGCACCCTTTGACCACTTCAGGTCGCTAACCTGACGTCCTCTATCGGTGGATTCGGGCTAAGTAGCTTATCTAATTTATTTTTAATAAGATAACCTTCTAATATCAGCTACCTAATATCAGCTACCCTATTTCGATATTCGCAACAACGAGTGACAACTTACATGTTGCGCAGGCATATCCATTTTGCTATATTGCCGCGCACTGACCGGGACGCCAACATCCTCCAACTCACACCTTTGTCGTCCTGCGCATGTATGGCGGCGCTCGGCCTGTGAAATACCTCAAATGGTTCAGGAGTTATTCATGACCAAGGCATTCCTGTTAGTTGGATCCCTACTCTTGCTAATGGCCCTGGTGCTCGCCTGTGGAAGCGAACCGACGGCAACTCTTTTGCCAGAGCCCACTGAGACACCGGAGCCAACAGGTAAAACGCTGGAGCAAGCCGCACAGGAGCGCGCCGGTGGCCCTGGCGCCTTCTACCTGGGCGACGGCGACTACAGCCTGATGGTGGGGCCCGCCCCTGCCGTGGGTCTCGGCGACGCCGAAGACATGGTAAATCTCGCGGGCCTGGAGCGGGAGAGTTACCTGTTCGACTCCGAGTATTACAAGAACCTGGTTGAGAAGGCCAACTTCACCAACCCCACGGAAATGACGTACGATGGCGACCCCATCGAAATTCAGTTCGCCTGCATCAACCGCACCGTGGCTCCGTGCGAGCTGTGGGATAACTTCTTCAAAAAGGAGGTAGAGGCACGAACCAACGGCAAGGTGCTTGTGCCCATAACCTCATTCCCCGAACTGGGCATAGCAGGGCCGGACTCCCTGGAACAGGTGACCAACGGCACCCTGTCCTGGGCCGAGATCACCAGCGGTTATGTCTCCGGGCACATGCCCGAGGCCGAGCTGGCCATCATGTATGGCGTCTACCCCGACCACGAGGTCGAGTTCAAGGTAACCCAGGCCATCGGGCCGGAGCTGGACCGCCTGTTCGAGGAGAACACCGATGGAGGCATAGTCCTCTCCCACATGTGGGTCTCCGGCGGCGACCAATTTTTCTTCTGCAAGGAAGGCATAACTGAACTGGCCGACTTCGAGGGACGGAAAGTACGCAGCCACGGCTCGGCGCTTTCCGACTGGATCAATGGATTCGGGGCCGACGCGCAGTTCGTGGCCTTCGCCGAGGTCTACACCGCCCTTGAACGCGGCATCCTGGATTGCGGCGTGACCGTGGCCTTCGCCGCTCACGCCCAGCGCTGGTACGAGGTAACGGAGTTCATGGTTGGCCCGCTGTCCAGCCAGCTGCTCAATACCGTTATAGTCAACCGGACCGTCTGGGACGGCCTGCCCGAGGACATCCAGCAGATCCTGACTGAGGAAGGCGCCCGCCACGAGTTGGAATCCATGCGCGTCACCCCGGCGTGGAACGAAGTCTGGATCCAGCGAAACATTGACGCTGGCCTGGAATACCAGGAGTTCTCGCCTGCGTTGATGGACCACATGAGAAACGTGGTAGCCACCGAGCACGTGGTGCCCGGCTTCATAGCCCGTCAGGACGAAGACAACAGGGCCAACATCATCGACCTGTTCAACGAGAGAATCGCGCCCATCGTCGGGCTCAAGGTTTTGCCTGACGGCACCACGGAGCGAGTGCCCATAACCCAGTAGCACTCGCAGTCAGCACTTTGATCCGGCTAGTTTTACAAGCCCCGGCGTAATGCACCGGGGCTTTGTTCTTGCATGGGAACCTGGCTTTGGGCGAATACTCGCAAGTAACCCGTGGCAACGGCTGAAGCCTTCTTTTGGACCTGCCCCAACGTCGTGAGCGGCAGCGACTCCGGGCCCATCTATCTGGTCAACTTACGGCCGTCCCAGCCGGTACCCCGGGATTTATCCAGCAGACCTATTCGAGGAGGCGCCAAAAACCGGGTCGAGCGCCAGCATGTCGGGCAGCTTGCCACATTCGTGCCGGGACATGTTGGTGTACGTAAAGGCCCCGGTGTCATGTCCGGGGCCCTGTCTCCGCAATTCCAAGATTCCTGTCGGATTCTAGTCGTCGCCGGCTGCCGGGGCCGGGCCACCCAGGGGCTGCGGACTCTTGCCGCCGATGGACAGGACCAGAAGCGAGGAGGCAATCAGCAACGCAATATTGGACCAGATGGCCAGGTCGTATGTGCCGCGGATGTCAAACAGGTATCCACCTAGGAAGGCTCCCAGACCCGACCCCATGGGCATCACTGCGAACATAGTGCCGTATATCTTTCCCATGTGGACGGTGCCGAAGCCGTCGGCAGTGTAGGCGGCTGTTATGCCGACCACCGCGTTCCATGAGAGCCCAACCAGCAGCACCCCCGCAATCAGGGCCACGATGCCCAACGACGGCACGCCGAGGAAGGAGATTCCCATAGAGAGGAGAACCACGACAAAGCCCATGGCCCTTAGCTGGTAGGAAATGGCCAGCCAGACCCGGCGGCCGTTCTTGTCGGACAAATGACCCAGCCAAAGGGCACCAATAATGGACGTAGCACCAATGATGCTGAACATAAAGGCTGCGGTCAGGGGGGAGTAGCCGAGATCCTGAGCGTAGGTTACAAAATGAGCATTCACGAAACTCATTGAGTACCCTCAAACAAAATAGCCGAAGGCCAGCTTCTGGAACATCGAGGTCCTGATCGCCGCGGAGAAGGAAAAAGTCACATCTCCGCCACGGCGCCCGCCACCCGAGGCTGAAAGATTGTCACCAGACCCCAGGGGCCTGAGGCCCTTATCCTCGGGGCGGTCCCGAATCAGCAATATCCCGGCGGGCAGCACCAGAAGTAACAGGAGGACCCCAAGAAAGAGGTAGGCCTCCCGCCAAGAGAGCAGGACGAGGAAAGTAGTCGTGGCAGGTACCAGGATCATGGCACCGAAGGAGCCCGCTCCACTGACCAACCCCAATGTCAGCCCGCGCCTCGCCACAAACCACTGGCTGACTATCTTGGTAAGGATTGGCCCGGTACCAAGGGTCACGCCAATGCTCAAGATTGCAAAGAGCGCGTATAACTGCCACAGAGACTCGACGCGAGGGATCAGGGCCAGTATCCAGCCCATGATAAGCACGCCAGACAGAGCCACCCACTTGGGGCTGTAGCGGTCTGCTAGGTATCCGGCCGCGGGCCGCAACAGACCGGAAATCAAGTAGGTAACTCCAAAGGCGGCAGAAAGAGTGCCCCTGCTCCAGCCAAAGTCCTCGGTCATGGGGGTCATAAAGACACCGAAGGAAAACTGTCCCCCGGCCACGCCGAACACGACGAGTGAGCAGCCGATGGTCACCCACCAACCGTAGAATATATGCCCGCCAAACAGCCTCATATATTTCTCCGGCCACTGCGCCTCTGGGTTTCCGAATACTAATCCCGGAGCGTCCGACTTGTCCATGACGGGGTGGTAAACGGCAACTTTCCGCTAGCAGCCCGTCCGAGAAACGGGGTTGGTGAGCCGTTGGGGGTATGATGGTACGGAGCATCAGACGATCGGAGCGGTCAATGAGCAAGACCTACCTTCCCTACGACCCGGACCAGCAGTTGCTGCTGCCGGCGGCCCTCCAGGAATGGCTGCCGCCGGAGCACTTGGCCTACTTCATCTCCGACGTTGCGGACCAGTTGGACCTCTCGGACATCACCGCCCGCTACGAGCAGGAGAGGCGGGGCGGCCCGCCCTACCATCCCAGGATGATGGTGAAGGTGCTGCTCTACGGCTACTGCACCGGCGTGGCCTCCTCACGTCGCATCGCCCAGAGGCTGCACGAGGACATCGCCTACCGGGTGCTGGCGGCGAACAACACGCCGGACTTCCGCACCGTCTCCGACTTCCGAAAGGACCATCTGGAGGCGTTGGGGGAATTGTTCCTGCAGGTGCTGGAGTTGTGCCAGCAGGCAGGACTGGTAAAGCTGGGGCACGTGGCGCTGGACGGGACCAAGGTGAGGGCCAATGCCTCAAAGCACAAGGCGATGAGCTACGGGCGGATGAAGGAGAAGGAAGCGCGGTTGCAGGCCGAGGTGGACGAGTTGCTCCGCAAGGCGCAGGAGGTGGACGAGGAGGAGGACCGCCGGTACGGGAAGGACAGGCGTGGGGATGAGTTGCCGGAGGAACTGGCCTTCCGGGAGGGACGGTTGCGGAAGATAAGGGAGGCCAAGGCGGCGCTGGAGGCCGAGGCCCTGGCGGATGCGGAGCAGGCTGAGTCCGAGGGACGCAATCATCTCGGGGTGCCTGATGACAAGGCGCAGCGGAACTTCACCGACCCGGACTCCCGGATCATGCCCGGCCCGGGAGGGAGGGACTTCCAGCAGTCCTACAACTGCCAGGCGGTGGTGGACAGCGAGCATCAGGTGATCGTGGCGGCCTGTGCCACCGATCAGCCCTCGGACAAGGATCAGGCCGTGAGCATGATTGAGGAGGCCATCCTGAACGTGGGCACAGTCCCAAAGGAAGTCTCCGCCGACGCCGGATACTACTCGGCCAAGGCGGTGGAGGAACTCTACGCCCTGGGAGTGGACCCGTTCGTCGCGCCGGAGAGGACCCGCCACGGCTGGGTGCCGCCACCGGCGTCCCGTGGCCGCATACCGAAGGGGCTGTCAGCCAAGGACCGGATGCGGCGCAAGCTGCGGACGAAACGGGGCAGGGAACGCTACGCGCTTCGGATGGAGACGGTGGAACCGGTATTCGGGCAGATCAAGCAGGGCCGGGGCTTCCGGCAGTTCCTGCTGCGGGGTCTGGCTAAGGTGAACCGGGAGTGGCTGATCATCTGCGCCGGCCACAACCTGCTGAAGCTGTTCCGGTATGGGGCCGGGATGTTCGTCAAGGCGAGGGGAAAAGGCGCCACTGGGAACGACAGGGAGACGCGCCGGTCCATGGGCAGTGGGATTTTCAAGCGACAATCCGCAGGTGCCTACCCGCACCCCGCCAGAACCGTTGTCGCAGGGTAGTCCCGGCTGACCGACACCGCCAGTCGGTCAATCCTCAGACGGGCTGCTAGAGGCCGTTTACCTTCTCAAGGGAGTGAATTTACTACCAGCCACGCCCTGTGCCGGGTTAAAGTTCCAGGACTCAACCACAGGGATGGAATCGCCACTCTCCAGCCCACGTTTCCTGCTTCCCCTCTTCCGCTCTTCCGCTCTCGCGTTGTCCTAGGGGGAATTTCCTGTTTTTCCGGCCATTCCCGGCCATCTTCGGCCATTTCCGGCCATACCCGGCGTTTTGCCTGGAAACCTTTGCCCCGGGCCTGAGCAATGGTCCATCGGTGGGGCAGTAGCCTGGACACGGTCAGAGCTCGAGGCCTGGTTCAGAGTGTGAGACCTTCAAGAAAACGCCATCCCGTCAAATTCCGTCCCGTTCCAATCGTTTGCGGACTGAACAGCGGTACACATACCACACATTCAGATTAGCAGGACGGAACGCGTTCTCGCCACGGGGGAATGTCATCAAATTTTTCGCACGCCCCAAAATGTGTCGATTATGTTTGGAAATCTGCTCCAGTCGGGGCTGGTTCATCCCTGACCCGCCAAGGAACAGACTATCCCAGTGAGAAAGGCACCGTGCCGGGTGATAACGGCACCGTGCGGGGTGAGAACAGCACCGCGCAGGAAGCGGGGATTTAAGGAAGTCTCGAAGAGTCGTTTGCAGGGGTCGCCGGCGTTGCTGCAGCGGGCTCATCGTAGGCGGCCTTTGCCAGTCCCAGGCCTGGATGCCCTGCACCTCAACGGGCTATTGCGCGGCTGTTGGCTGATGCGGAATGCGTGTGCCAGGAGCGAGGCCCTATGCCTGTGCGCGGTGCGCTCTGGTTACAAGACGTGTACAATCGGCCCAATTGATGGCCTCGATCAATTGGAGGGTTCCGTCCATGTTCGACGATGTGCGGCATCGTATCCGGGAAGAGCTGCAACAGCTGGAAATTGACGCCTGCCTGGTAACCACGCCAGCCAACATTTTCTACACCACGGGCTTCTTCAGCCCGGTGGTGAACCTATCGTTCCGTCTTATGGGAACGGACATGGCCCTGGTGCCCGCCGACCCCGCGACTCCGCCGGCAGTGATGACCAGCGATTTTGCTGCGCCCGCCGCTCGCGCCGCCTCCTCAATAGAGGACATCAGGACCTACCGCATGTGGGTTGAGAACCGCGACCTGGACGTCATCACGGGACCGACGGCCAGTGACGCTCGCATCTCCCGTCCGCCCCAGTGGAATCCGGACGAGCTGGACGAAACCGTGGCCTCCATGCTGGAGGACCGGGGCCTGTCCGCTGCCACCATCGGCATAGACCTGCGCTACGTCTATGCCGACACGCTATTTCGTCTTCAGCAGAACAACCCGGAATGCCAGTTCGTCGACGTAACCGGGATGCTCTATGGCTTAAGGGCCATCAAGCACCCGCAGGAAGTTGAGATGCACCGCAACGCGGCCCGACTGTTCGAGGCGGGACTGCAGCGGGCAATTGCCGATGCGCGGGAGGGCCAGAGCGCCCAAGACATCAAGTACCTTTACCAGGCCGGCGCCCTGGAGGGCGCAATGGGTGATCCGTCATTGGGCGAGTTTCAATCTGCCTATGGGTTCATCAGCGCGGGTACGGGCAGCAGTTTCGGCGACAGGTCAGGACTTCATTCCGGAGATCTCATCAAGTTCGACTGCGGCGTGGCAGTAGGAGGGTTCTACAGCGACTGCGGCAGGACCTTCGCTTTCGGCAAAGCGTCCGCCGACCAACGCAGAGTCCACGACGCCCTGGCCGAAGCCCATGCCGCCGCTCGCGAGGTGATGCGCCCCGGTACACCCATCTCCGCTGTCTACCGCGCGGCGGACGAAGTCATGCAGGCACGTGGATTTGCCGGCTACAGTCGGGGGCACTACGGGCACTCCATAGGTCTGGACACTTTCGTTGAGGAACCGCCCTTCATCAGCGCGAACGAGCACAGCGAATTGCAACCGGGCATGCTGCTCTGCCTAGAAGTCCCATACTATTCAGCCAGTCTCGGCTCCTACCAGATAGAAGACATGATCCTGATAACCGAGAACGGCCACGAGAACTTCAACACGCTGTCCTACGATCTGGTGGAGCTATAAAGCAACTGCCGGGCAGTCCGGCAAATCAGCCCCGCAGGAGTCACTATGAAAGCATCCTACCTGGGCGCGATGGGCTACGCGTCGAGGCGCGACTTTCCGGCCACGTGGCCCACGCCCCCGGCATACGGCGACCCCGAGCTGTCCGTGCAGAGCTATCAGGACGGCATCGAGGAATGCGAGTTTGCCGAGGAAATGGGTTTTGAGTGGATCAGCTTCTCCGAGCACCATTACTCCGGCCGCATTTCCACCGGCACGCCTTCGGTAATGGCGGCCGCAGTCGCCGAGCGATGCAAGAAAGCGCGCATGGCGATGCTGGGACACCTGCTGCCGCTTAACAACCCGGTACGCATCGCAGAAGAGCTGGCCCTGCTGGACAACCTGACCAATGGCCGGCTGGTAATGGGATTTCTGCGAGGCACTCCCAACGAAGACCAGGTCTATAACGTCAACCCTGCCGAGGGTCGCGGACGCATGCTGGAGAGCATGGACCTGATACTGCGGGCCCTCACGGAGCCGCAGCCATTCGCCTGGGAGGGCCGCTACTACCAGTACCGCACCGTTTCGGTCTGGCCCCGCCCGGTCCAGCAACCCCTGCCGCCAGCAATTGTAGCAACCCGCAGCGACGACGCGGTGCACTTTGCCGCCACCCACAATCTAGGGCTTGGCGTTTCCTTCCTGCCCGTGGAGGACGTCGCCACCATTACCGGCAAGTATTTCAAATGGTGTGAGGAGTCGGGGTGGACTCCCCAGAGGGATGAAGTGGTATTCCGCGGCAGCATGTATCTCGCCGAAACCGACGAGAAGGCTTGGGAATGGTTCCACCGACAGGAGGACCAAGGACGAGCCAGGGGCATGAGCATGCGCTCCTCGGTTGCCCAGGTGATCCAGGCACAGCGTACTGGTCAAGACATCGACTACAGCCATGTGTTCGCCGGCAACGCCTCCGGCGACATCGTGGGCTCCGCGCCCGCCCTTACCTTCGTCGGCGGACCGGACTCCATCACCGAGCAGATAAAGGCTTATCACGACCGTTGCGGTGTTGGAGTGATAGATCTGTTCTTCCAGCAGCCGAGCATGACGCACGGGGAAATCATGGACGAAATCGAGCTGTTCGGGCGGGAAGTCCTGCCTCGAATCAAGGAGTTCTAGGCGATGACCTCAGCACCCGGAGGTCTGAACTACAGGGAGTCGGGGAGAGGCGATCCCGTGATGCTGCTGGACTGGAGCCCGTGGGACACGCCGGCACTGGCAGAGTCGCTGTCATCAAGATACCGGGTCATCAGCCTTGACCCACCTGGCCATGCACGGGAGCTTCCTAACGAGGGTGAAGTTGTCACTGCCGTGGAACAGGTCGCGAAGTCGGCTGGTCTGACGACATACACCTTAGTTGGTACCTCGCTGGGTGCGCGTGTGTCCTTTCACCTGGCACAGAGCAGTCCTCAAGCTGTCGCTTCACTGGTCCTTGTTTCCCCTTCCTTCATTGAGGTGATTGATGCCGAGGCGTGGGATTCGCCGGAACTCGCCGCTGAGACAATGCTGGCTCATCCGGATGAAGGCGCGCCATTGCCGCCGGCAGAAAGGACCGGGTTTCTGTGGCGGCTCACGGAGCAATGGGCGGCGGCAGACCAGAACCCGGCGGCCCGACTCCACGACGTCGCCTGCGCTACCCTCGTGGTGCTTGGGCAGGAGGACCGGCTGGTGTCCCGGGAAGCCGGGGGAGTGTGGAAGGAGCGGGTGCCCAACTGCAACGTCTGCTACGTTTACGACGCGGGCCATGCAGTGGGGGTGGACAGACCTGAAGCGCTGGCCAATGTCGTGTTGGACTTCGTTGAACGGCGGGAGACCTTCATTGTAGAGAGCCGGAACAGTCTCATAAATCCCTGAGCGGGGGGCGACAAGCCACCAACCAGCTTGGCTAACGACGATTGTATTCACTTCTACCTTGTGGTAGTTTCGGGCTTAAGCAAGGCATACACAGTCCAGCAAAAATTGGAGGAAAGCACTAGATGGCAACCAAGAGGAACGGCGAAAAGTACTTGGGTAGCGAACTACACATACCCCTGTCTCAGGACGGTCAGGTAATGGCCTACGTGTGGCCGGTGCGGGCGCTGAACGTGCGCGGATCGTGGTGCGGCGGACCGACAATTGGAGTCGACGTCGGCAACGAAGAGATCATTCGCTTCGACTGCCACGACAAGCCGGGACACTGGCACGGCGGCGGCTACGACCGGTCCGGGTCGCCCGGAGCGTCGCACCGCGACTTCCCGCAGGGCATAGTTGCTGTGTCCGACCAGGTGGACTGGTCGCTGCAGCAGCTCAGCGAGCGCACCGGGGAACTACTGAACGAGGCCGACCAAGGCGAGGCGGCCGAGTCGCTGGACACCGGTATGCTGCAGGCGGCCATCGGCCAGATCCGCAGCCACCTCGACCAGCAGGGAGACCTGCGCAACCAGGCCATCAGCGCAGGCATCATCGACGAGTAAGTCATCGGCAATGGGTACCTTCTACATATCCATTGACCTAGGGGACGAGCAAGGGGCAAATTGGCGGGCACTGGACGCGCTAGTGGAAACTGGCGCGTCCAGCACTTTCATACCTGCGAGCGTATTGGAGGAGTTAGGCGTCCGGCCTGTATCCACCGAGCGATTCCGCTTCGCTCAGGGTGAAGTTAAAGAATTGCCGGTCGGGTATACTTGGATAAGATTTGCGGGCAAAGAACTGATTACCCAGGTCATCTTCAATGCTGAAGGGACCTCCCCATTGCTGGGTGCGCTAGCACTTGAAGGGGCTTACATGGCGGTGGACCCGGTCTGTCAGAGGTTGGTAGCCGTCGAAGGTCTCTTGATGTAGCTAATCGCGCGATCGTTTCAAAGTGAGATTGGGGGAGTCTTCACTGTAGAGATTGCCGTGGGCGACGGTTCGGCAGAACGTTGGTTGGAATTGTCCGCCACGGTCGATACCGGGGCCTTTATCTCGTCCGTCCCTGGTTCGATTCTTCGGTATCTTGGAGTCTTGCCAACAATGCAGGACACTGTCCGGCTGGCCGATGGCACGAGGAAAACCGTGGACATCGAGTATACCTGGCCCAGGTTAAACGGTCGCCAGGTAATGACCTACATGGCCATCAACGAGGAAGCCAGCAACCCGCTGTTGGGAGCCTTGACTCTCGAAGAGCTATGGTTGGGCGTAGACCCCTTAGAGGGGCGGCTAATCCCGCTCACCGATATGCCTCTATAAATGGCGGCCATTCGACCTTTGGGCGCACATTCCTCATCCACCGCCCCTTCTGCGCTGTTCCTCCTGCAAATCGTCGATGCTCTCCCGGGACCGGCCGTAGATGTGCGGCACGTCCCAACCTTCCAGGCCCGCGTAGGTGTCTATCTGGCTGCGATGGTGCACCTCGTGCTCGAACAGCATCATCATGAGTCGCCAGCCGCTCAGCATGCCGTCGGTGTCAATCATCTTCACCCGCCGTTGCAGCCATTCGGGGGGGCTATCGTCCAGGCGGCGGTGGAACTCCGCTGCCGATTCCTCCATTGCCGGAATCCAGCCGGACTGCCGCTCGGTGCTGGGGACAGGCCAGTCGTAGAGCCATCCCCTGTTGCAGTAGGCGCTGGCGAAGTACAACCGCGATTCGGCAATGTGGTGAACAACCTCGGCAATACTCCACGCCTTTTCGCCCTCACCCCGAGGCGGACGCCAGAACTCGGCGGCCTGGGGCAGCGCTTCGATGTCTCGCACCGTGCGTTGGTGGAATCGGTCGAAGTAGCGAAGCAGCGCTGGCAGGTCGGTAATCATTTCTTACTCCCGTGGGGAACGCAGTTGGAAAGAGATCTCGTCTTTGGCGTGTCCCAATTGCCGGGAATGATAGTGAGGCGGCTACGCAGCGTCAACGGAAGGACGCCCGTCAAATGGTGTTTAGCCTGGTGTTCCGTGAAAACGGCACCATCGAATATCCACCTGCCATCCTCCGCTCAAGGCCTCAGGCAACTCTTGAGATTGTCCCCGATGGGTCGAAGGACAAATCATCCGCTCATTTATGCCGATTTCCGCTAAACCTACCTTTCAGTGCATCGGCGTCTTAAGCGAGGTCAATTCGACTGTTATTTTCAATTTTCCGTTCATGTCCGTTCATTTCCGCTTATTAGAATTTTCTGTACTGGGCCGTTTGAGGAGGAGTTGGACCGATGGAAAAATTAGCTTTCCCGCTCATTTATGTTGATTCCCCACCAGTTTGCCTAAGGACCATTCTCCGGCTCACCCAACGAGGTCAGGGATAGTTCAGGAGACAGAGGAGCAGCAATTGTTACGTACAATTGTTCGGGTTAGTGCTGCCTATCCTACCGGGTCAGTGTTGGGATGAGCAAGAGCCAAGTGTCAGTAGGCGGGTCCCTGTCGTCGGTGGAATTGGATAGGTGAAGGCGAAGGGCGCGGCTATTCGGCGGCCAGCATTCCCAGTCCACATATTTGCGAGAAAAGCGGCACCGACAAGAATAAAGTGGGCAAATCATGGCGGCCACCATTCTCTCGGGAGCTGTTTGGCCCTTGATTGCGACAGGGTGTAGAATCGGCGCGATAAATTTCCTTCATTTCGGCCTTCTCATATAGAGGGTAGCGAGAGTCAACGAGAAGAACACCATGAAGTACGACGTGATCGTAATTGGAGCCGGTTCGGCCGGCTCCGTCGTGGCCAGCCGGCTGTCCGAAGATCCCAGTCGGTCGGTGCTCCTGCTGGAGGCGGGGCAGGACTATGCTGACCAGGAGCAATTGCCGGAACCGGTGCGGAACGGGCACTCATCCGAGGGAGAGGCCATCGGTTCCGCAGTGTCGTGGAACCTGCGGGGGGTCATCAACGACCAGCAGGGCGAGATAAATATCGCCCAGGGCAAGGTTATCGGAGGGTCCGGCTCCATCAACGGGCAGGTGTACCTGCGCGGACTGCCCGAAGACTTCGAGCGATGGGAGTCCTTTGGTAACGAAGAATGGGGCTACCTGAAGGTGCTGCCCTACTACCGCAAGGCCGAGACCGATCTGGACATCCAGGACGACTTCCACGGTACCGAGGGCCCCATACCCATTGTCCGGCGGGAGGATGAAGAATGGCCACAGGTCCAGAAGGCGTTTCGCGAGGCCTGCATGGAGCGGGGCTATTCGCCGAATCACGACCTGAACGGCCCGAACTCCCGTGGCATCGGCGCCATACCGATGAACAATCGCCACGGGCTGAGGATGAGCACGAACATTACCCATCTGAGCCCAGCGCGGCACCGCTTGAACCTGACCGTACGAGGCAACGTTTTTGTAAGGCGGGTAATTATCGAAAACGGCAACGTAGTTGGAGTCGAAGCGGAGAGTGGAGGCGAAGTCTTCACGCTGGCCTGCGACCGGGTGGTGCTGAGCGCCGGGGCCCTGAAGTCCCCGCAAATACTCATGCTGTCGGGAGTCGGCCCGCGCGAACAGCTTGAAGAGCACGGCGTTCCGGTGCTGGTCGAGTCTCCCGGAGTGGGGCAGAATCTGTTCAATCACCCCATGGGATCGGTGTCCTTTCAGGTGAAGGACGATGTCCGCCTGACCGCCAACGCAGAGGCCCTGCGCTTCGGGCTGCGGGTGACATCGGAGCCTCCGTCGCACACCAACGACGTGATGCTGCACACCCTGGCCATATGGAACGTGATGACCGGAGAGATGGTGCCCTCGGGCACGGCCCGGATCGCCTGCGCCCTGGAACTACCTGACGGCTCCGGCTGGGTGCGGCTGAAGTCCTCCGACCCGACAGTGCAGCCCTCCATAAACTACCGCTACCTGCATAACGAAAACGACATGCGGCGGATGCGCGAGGCCGTGAAACTGGCCTGCAGTCTACTGGAATCAGACGCCTACCAGGGCATCTCCGAGGGCCGCATTGCACCTGACGACGAGACACTGGGCGACGACGACAAGCTGGACGGCTGGATCCGCCAGACCCTGGGCAGCTCCCGGCATGTGTCGGGTACGTGCCGCATCGGTCCGGACGGCGACGGGATGGCTGTTACCGACCAGCAGTGCCGGGTGCGTGGCATTGAGGGACTGTGGGTGGCCGATTCGTCCATCATGCCCCAGGTGACCCGGGCCAATACCAACGCCACCGCCATCATGATCGGAGAACGGGTGGCCGACTGGGTTTCCCAGAGTTAGTCAGAGAAGGAATTCACATGAAGTTTGGCCTATTCCACTCGGTACAGCTTCCCAACCCGTCGGAGCAAGAAAGGTACTACCGCGAGGCCCTTGAGCAGGTGCTTCACGCGGAGCGCCTGGGCTACAACTCCGTATGGTTCACGGAGCACCACTTCACTCGGCACGGCATTGTGTCGGCCACCATGTCGGTGCTGGCCTACCTGGCAGGACTGACGGAAACCATCAGGTTGGGCACGGCGGTCACGGTGCTGCCCTTTCATAACCCCGTGCAGCTTGCCGAGCAGACTGCTACGGTGGACGTACTCAGCAATGGGCGGCTGGACCTGGGGGTGGGCCGTGGATACCAGTGGGGCGAGTTCCACCGGATGAACATTCCAATGGACGAGGCCAACAGGCGCTTTGAAGAATCGATGGATGTGCTGACTCGCGCCTGGACTTCCGACGACCCGTTCGACCACCGGGGCGAGTTCTGGAGCTTCAATGACATGACCGTCCATCCCAAGCCGGTCCAGCGACCCCATCCGCCGGTCTACGTGGCCGCGTCGGGCGCGGACAGCGTAGCCCGGGTGGTACGCAACGACTGGAACCTGCTCATCGGGCAGGGCGAGACCTCTGGCCAGGTGGCTAAACAGATCGAGTTCTACCAGGACGCAATTGCCGAGAAAGAAGCGGAATACTCACGGGAGCGAGTCGTCGTGGCGCGGGCTATGTATGCCGCTTCGACCACCGAAGAGGCGAGACGCGAGGCGGAGATCCCGTTCATGTGGTTCAAGCAGACCGGGCAGGAGGTGAGCGCCCCGCCGGGCCACCAGGTAGAACTGTTGCCCGAGGAATACGCAGCCTACCGGAACCGATACTCGCCGGATGCCAGGTTCGATTATCCCGCAATGTGCGACAGCGTGATGCTGTTCGGCAGCCCCGACCGCATAGCCGAGCAGGTCGGCACCCTGCGGGAGTCAGGGGTGGAAAACCTGATTTTCTTCGTCAACTTCGGTGGCATAGAGAACCAGAAAGTCCTGGACTCCCTGGAGCTCTTCGCCGCCGAGGTCATGCCGCAATTCGCAGATTAGGGCCGACAGACACACTGGGCTTTACCGCCGCTTGTCTGGTGCCCTGGCTGGCGCGAACAGCGGGGCCGGGAGTGAATGGCGAATCCCGCTGCCCGTCGGCAGCGGGATTTCTCTTCTACCTAGAACCGGCCGGTCTTTTCGGCAGGCCGTTTCAGCGAACCGGCTGCACCAGCTCGATCAGCACATCGTCGGGGCCTTCGATGTAGGCCAGCCGTGAGCCAGTGGGAGTTTGGGTCAGAGGCAGCACAACGCGGATGCCATCGGCCTGCAGCCGGGCAAGTTCCGACTCCAGGTCCTCAACGTCGAAGCCGAAATGCTCCAGGCCGAGTCGGTTGAGCTCAGCCTCGCTTCGCTCGTCGGAAGAACCCGCGGGTTTTGACGAAATGTTGAGCCGCACCGGACCACCGACCTCCATGCTGACGGTGACGGTGCCGGGCATGATCTCGCGAGCCCACAGCTTCTTCGCGTTGAAATACTCTTCGTACCAGGCAGCCGACGCGTGAGGGTCGGACGATCGCACGTGTACGTGGTTGATGTTGTATTGCATGGTGCTTCCCTCCGGGCCAGGTGGCGTTTGATGCTGGATCACTCTACAGCATTTCCTAAAACCGCGTAAGTGGTGGCGAAATCGGACTAGTCAGGCTGCAGCTATTACGATTATCGTTCAACAAATTGCGTGCGTTGACAATCAGAATGCGACAGCTATCATTAGCGAAATACTTCGGGGATAAGCCGAACTCTTAGAGAGGTCAGATGATAGTTTCCTTGTTGCAAAGACGATTCGGGTTGCTGCTGCCGATAGCCGCCATCTTCGCCTTGGCGTTGCTGGTTGCCTGTGGGTCTTCAGCGACTGAGCCGGCGCCTACGGCGACATCGGCACCACAAGAAGCGGCCACCGAGGCTCCGCAAGCTACGACTGCGGCTCCGGCCCAGGCCACGGCTGTTCCCACGGCGGCTCCGGCAGCCACGGTAGCGCCGGCCATGTCCACTTCTATGACACCAGAAGGCGAACTGGTTATCATGTCCCCCGATTTGGGGTTTGAGGTTCCGGTTGGTTGGAATGAGACCGTGGCAGGCGGCAAGGCGGCCATGCGGCTCATATATGACCAGTTGGTTGGCCTTGACGATGAGAACAATCTCGACGCTGACTGGGGTCTCGCCTCCAGTTGGGAGATGGCCCCGGATGGCAAGAAGTGGACCTTCATCCTGAAGGAGGGCATCTCGTATCACAATGGTGATGAATTCGTCGCAGACGACATGACCTTTATCATCAACAAGTGGCTGGAGCCGGAGTCCGTTGGCTCCTACAAGGAGCGCCTCACTGCCTTCGTGGAGAGCATGGAAGCCCCCGATCCCCATACCTGGATCGTCAACACCGGGTCACCGGACATCTGGCTGCACTGGGATCTCACCGACGCTCAGGGAGCGCTGGGGGCGCCGGTCCCGTCCGCCCATTACCAGAGCGTGGGCGACGAGGAGTTCGCCAAGAATCCCATTGGTACCGGTCCCTTCAGCTTCGCAGAGCAGCGCATCGGCGATTTCATGGAGCTCTCAGCGGTGGAAGACCACTGGCGGGAAGGTAATCCCACAGTGGCGACGATCCGCCTGCGGAAAGTTCCGGAAGAGAGCACCAGGATCGCTGCCCTGAAGACAGATGAAGCCGACATCATCACGGTCAGCCGGGAAAACGTGAATGAGATTCGCGATGCGGGTCTTCAGGTCTTCCTGAGGGAAGGACAGGCCATTGTAGGCTTCTACTTCCATCAGCAATGGGAGGACGTGCCGATTGCGAACGTCAAGGTGAGGGAGGCTATGAACCTGGCGGTGAACCGGGAAGAATTGGCAGAGTTCGTCTTTGGCGGACTGGCCTCCCCTGGCGCCGTTTACCCGGTGCCAGGCAGCGCGCCCGTAACAGACCCGTCCCTGCAACCGTATGCTTACGACCCCGAACGGGCCAAGGAACTCATGATTGAAGCGGGCTACGAGGACGGGTTCGAGGTCACAGTCCACTCGTATCCCAGGTCCGACGTGCCGGAAGGCCCGCGCATGATCGAGGCCCTGGCCGGATACTTCGACGAAATCGGAGTGAAGGCCAACATCCTGCCCACGGAATACAGCAAGTACCGCACCGGCCGTCGTGCCCAGACCATTCCTGGCGAAATGGGCTACCTCGGCGCCCCCAACCGGCCGTTCCCTGGATTCGTGGGGCTGATGCGGGCATTGCAGCACTCGAGCAGCCCGTTCACAAGCACCAAGGACCCGGAATTCGACCGACTGATCGAAGCAATGGAGGAGACCCTCGACCCCAAGGAAGCCGAAGAGCACTTCCTAGGCATTTACAGGCGGTACCACGAACAGTTCACCCACCTTACGCTGCTGGACATCGACATCCCCTACGCCGCCAACGACAAGGTGCCTGCTGACTGGAATCTGGCCGGACGATCATGGGAGCCCAACTTTAACGACGTCGTCCGCCCTCGCTAAAGACCAAAAACCAGACGCTATCACCGCATCCCCTCCGCCGGCAGTTAGGAGGGGATGCGCAAGCATGATCCCCTGCTGAGTTTCACGGCCAGCCGTCCCGGCCCAAAAGAGAGACCACGGTCCGGGCGCGCGCTGGCAGGGTGCGAAGGATGCGCCGATATATAGTGGTCCGCGCTCTTCAGGCGCTACTTTCCCTGTTTCTCCTGTCCATCATTATCTTCGTTGTGGTCCGTTTGACAGGCGATCCGCTTACGCTGCTGCTCTCGGAGGAGGCCACCGAGGCGGATCGGGCGGCGCTGGAAACCGCCCTCGGCCTGGACAAGCCCATCCCAGTGCAGTACCTGATCTTCGCGCGCAATTTCCTCCAGGCCGACTTCGGCAACTCCATTCGTGGCGGCACCCCCGTGGAAGACCTGATAATGTCCCGGATAATGCCGTCATTGAAACTGGCGGTGGCCGCGCTCCTGATCGTGTTTGTGGTTGCGGTCCCTCTGGGTGTGATCGCGGCGGTAAACAAGGGAACGCTCACGGACACTTTTGCCAGGTTTATTGCAGTGTTCGGTCAATCCGTGCCGGCCTTCTGGATGGGAATAATCCTCATTCAAATTTTTGCAGTGCGGCTGGACCTCCTGCCAACCTCTGGAATGGGCGGCCCTCAACACTACATACTACCGGCGGTCACGCTGTCGCTGTTTGTCATTGCCGGAGTCATGCGCCTGCTTCGCTCCAGCATGCTGGAGACGCTGGACTCGGAATATATCAACTTAGCGCGCGTCAAGGGGGTACCGGAAAGAAAGGTCATCTGGAAGCATGCCCTGCGCAACGCGCTGGTGCCTGTGGTGACCTTCGGCGGCACCTACGTGGCGACGCTGATCACCTTCGGGATACTCGCCGAAGTGGTGTTTGCCTGGCCGGGGCTGGGCCGCCTGCTCTTTGACGGAATAGTGGTGCGCGACTTCCCGGTGGTCCAGGCGATGGTAATTCTCGCCGGAGCGCTGGTCATCGCCGCCAACCTCTTCGTAGACATCCTCTACGCTTACATAGACCCGCGAATCAGGTACGGGTAGGAATTATGGCCGCAGCATCATCCATCAGGTTATCGCTGGGAACGGGAATAAGCCGGATTGGAGCTCCCCTCGCCTGGTTGCGAAGCGGGCTGTTCCTACCGGTGGGAATCATCCTGTTCTTCTTGTTTGTTGCCATTTTTGCTCCGCTGGTCACGCCCTACTCGCCGACCAAGACCAGCCTGCCGGAGAAGAATATACCTCCCTTCTGGCAGGAGGGGGGCAGTGTATCCCACCCCCTGGGCACGGACCCGCTGGGCCGCGACATCTGGGCCAGGCTGGCCTACGGGGCCAGGGTTTCGCTTCTGGTTGCCCTAAGCACATTGGCACTGGGAGGGATCCTGGGGACTGCCCTGGGGCTGATATCCGGCTATTACAGGGCCCTGGACCCTATAGTTATGCGGGCCTCTGACATCACTATCGCATTTCCCATTATTCTGTTTGCCATCCTGCTCGTGGTGATTATTGGGGCGGGCCTGATCAACCTGATCATTGCCGTGGGACTGGTGATCTGGGCTCGTTATGCGAGGGTAATCCGCGGCGAAGTTCTCACCATCATGACACAGGACTACATCGCCCGGGCCAAGGTGGCGGGGGCGTCTGACTTCCGCATCATAACCCGGCACATATTCCCCAACGTGGTCAACACGCTGGTGGTGCTGCTGACCTTGCAGGTCGGCTTCCTGATCATCGTCGAGTCGTCGCTGAGCTTCCTCGGCGCAGGAGTGCCGCCCCCGACGGCTGCGTGGGGGTCGATGGTGGCATCAGGGCGGGACTACATTGTCAGTGCTTGGTGGGTTTCCGCGATTCCAGGAGTGGCGATCATGCTACTGGTGATCGCCTTCAACATGCTGGGGGATTGGCTGCGCGACCGCCTCGACCCGAAGCTGCGGCAGGTGTAGACGCCGAGAACGCTCAAGAGGTGAGGAATTGACGAACGGCCACCGATTACCAGCAGTGGCCGTTCATTGGCGCTGAGCACCAGAAGTTCGATTCGTGAATACAGCGGATCATGGACGTCCTCTCCGGCACCAGCAACGTTCGCAACGGCGGGGTGAACTGGACGCCGCCTCTTCGAGTCGAAGTACTTTTCGTACTAGGTATCCGACGCGTGAGGGTCGGACGATCTCACGTGTGCGTGGTTGATGTTGTATTGCCTGGTGCTTCCCTCCGGTTGCCGTTTTGGGACGCTCTACAACATAGGTTGCTGCCCGGTAACACCTGCGTCCGGGTTTCCGCTACTTGATCGCCTGCCGGGCACCATGGGGTTTCGTTAACGACAAACGCCATCCAGTCTCTCACTTACAACGGAATTCGTACTTAGTCCGTTCCTAAACTGAGAGTTACCGCGTAGCCGCTACTATAATATTGGCTATTACGTATTGACATCTTAAAGTCATCCCTTATTATTGGCCTATTCTAAGGCAAGTTGCGAGGATCGATGATGACTGCTTTCGGCAAACTCCTTCGATGGCCAGTCCCGATAGCCAGCGCAGTGCTGCTTTTGCTTGCGATAGTTGTAGCCTGCGGCTCTTCTGCGACTGAAGTGCCGGAGGCCGAACCGACGGCCACCAGCGCTCCGCAGGCCCAGGGGGCCACTACGGCAGCGCCAACTGCGGCTGCGGCTGCCACCACGGCTCCACCCACCACGGCTCCACCCGCCTCGTCGGGTGGAGAATCGCAGGGCCAGTTGGTACTGGGGCTGACGAGCTACGGCAACGAGGTCCCGATACCGTGGCAGGAGATCGCATTCGCCAAGAACTACGGCCGGTTCGTCTGGAATTACCTGATAGGCACCACGGATGACGCACAGTTGTCCACTGAAACGGGACTCGCCGAATCTTGGGAAATGGCTGAAGACGGACTCAGTTGGAACTTCAAGCTTCGCCAGGGAGTTCTCTTCCACAACGGCGAGGAATTCATAGCCGAAGACATGAAGTTAGCCCTTGACAAGACCATGACCATCCCCGAGTCCCCGGCTTCCTACAAGGATCAGCTCATTTGTTGCATAGTATTAGAAGAGATCGGAGAAGGCGAGTTTGAGACCGGAGTCGAGGTGGTGAATGACTACGAACTGAGCATCTCGATGACCAGGCCTCAGATATTCCTCGACTGGGACCTGACCGATGCTCAGGGTAACCTTGGCGTGCCGGTGGACAAGAGCCACTACGACGCAGTGGGCGAGGACGAATACGCCCGAAACCCGGTGCACACCGGAGTCTACGAATGGACCGATCACCTGAAAGGGGACTTCATAGAGTTTACTTCCTGGGGCGAGCACTTCTCAGAGGGTGTTCCGGCCTTTGATTCAGTGGTGATCAAGACCGTTCCAGAGGAAAGCACACGAATTGCGGCGTTGAAGACAGGGGAGATAGATATGGTCAACATCTCCCGTGAACGAGTAACGGAGGTTGAGGAGGCCGGCTTCCAGGTCTTCGCCAGGCCCGGCCAGGCGGTGATAGGGTTTTATTTCCACCAGCAATGGGAGGACTTCCCCTGGGCTGACCTGCGTGTGCGCCAGGCAATGAACTTTGCCATCGACCGCGACGAAATCGTGGAGTTCATCTTCGCCGGCCGAGGCAGCCCTGGAATTGTCTACCCCATGCCTCTATCGGGAGAGGTATACGGCGGTTGGGACCGATGGGGACCAAAACTTGAGCCATATCCCTATGACCCTGACCGGTCCCGCGAGCTCTTGACGGAGGCGGGTTACCCCGACGGCTTCTCCATCAAGATGCACTCCTACCCACGCCCCGACGCTCCAGAGGGCCCGCGTCTCGTGGAGGCGTTGGCCGGATATTTTGAGGCCATCGGCATTGACGTGGAAATCCAGCCCATTGACTCGGCAACATCGATCGCAGAGCGGCTGGCCTTCGAACTGTCCGGAACCATGACGTTCCTGGACGCTCCGAACCGTCCCTTCCCTGGGTTTGCGGGGCTGATGTACGGTCTGGAGCACTCAGAGGGGCAGGGCCGCAGCACCGAGGACCCGGACTTTGACAGGCTCATCGAGGCAATGCAGGAGACCCTTGACCCAGTGGAGGCGGAAAGGCGCTTCCTCGGCGTGTACAACTACCTGTATGACGAGCACATCCACCTGCCGGTTGCCAACCTGGACGTGTCCTATGCCGGGAATGACCGCATCCCTTCGGACTGGAACAGGGCCTGGCGTTCCTGGGAGGCCAACTACCTGGATATAACGCGACCTAGATAGTCTCTTTCCTTGCCCCTTGCCCTGATCACGTCCCCGGGTGCCAACTAACCATTAGCTGGCGCCCGGGGAGGCCCAGTATCCCAAGCACTTCCCATCCGCTTTTTAGGTAATGAGGTTCCAAAAGACGCCGTGCAGCAGTATATTCTGAGGCGGTCGTTTCAATCCGTAATTGCACTGTTCCTGCTGTCGATGATCGTTTTCGGGGCGGTTCGCCTGACCGGCGATCCATCCTACCTGCTGATCGACGAGTCCGCCTCTGAGGCACAGCGGCTGGAAATCCGGCGTGGCCTGGGTCTCGACAAACCGGTGGTCGTGCAATACGGCATATTCATTGGCAACTTCATGCAAGGCGACTTCGGACGCTCCGTCAGGGGGCGCTCGCCGGTCAAGGATCAGGTGGTAGAGCGCGTTATGCCCTCCGTCAAGCTGGCCGGTGCCGCCTTCATCTTTGTCCTGATAACGGCAATCCCCTTGGGCGTCCTGGCCGCAGTCAAGAAAGGGACCATCATCGACTCGACCGCGAAACTGGTGGCGGTCCTGGGTCAGTCCGTGCCCTCCTTCTGGCTGGGGATAATTCTCATCGAAATATTCGGCGTGCAGTTGGGATGGTTTCCCAGCCAGGGCATGGGGGGGATTTCGCACTACGTCCTTCCCGGGATTACGCTGAGCCTGTTCCTGATCGCGGGGATAATGCGGCTGTTACGTTCCAGCATGCTGGACGTGTTGGACTCCGAGTACATCAGCTTGGCCAGGGCCAAAGGCCTGTCCGAAACTAAGGTCATATGGAAACACGCGGTCCGCAACTCGCTTATCTCAGTGGTCACATTTGGCGGCACATACATTGCCGCATTGATTACACTGGCGATCCTGGTGGAGGTCGTCTTTGCCTGGCCCGGACTGGGCCGGTTGGTGTTCAGCGGCATCGTCAACAGAGACTTTCCACTGGTACAAACCCTGGTGATCCTTACCGGCGCGCTGGTAATTGGGGTAAACCTGTTGGTTGACATCCTTTACGCATATCTTGACCCCCGGGTCAGGTATGAATAATCCGGGCAGATCGGACGGTTAGGCCTTGGCGCAAACAGAAGCAGCACCAATCCTGGTTATACAGCCGGCGAGATTCAGCGGGCTAATTGAGGGGCTGAAGCGGGCTCCCGTTCTGCCGCTTATTGTCCTCGCCTTCTTCGTACTTTTAGCCATTTTCGCCGACGTCATCAGCCCCTATTCCTCCACGGATGTAAGCCTGCGAGACCGGCTGACTCCTCCTTTCTGGCACCCCGACGGGAGCATGAGTCATCCGCTGGGCACCGATCCCCTGGGACGGGACTTGGCAACCCGCACGGCCTACGGGGCCCAGACGACCCTCATGATTGCAGGAGCAACGGTATTGCTGTCAACCGCGATCGGGGTTTTGCTCGGACTGATTGCCGGCTACAACCGCGGCGCTGTAGATACAATAATCATGCGGGCGGCAGATATTACAATTGCCTTCCCCATCATCCTCTTCGCCATCATGCTAGTGGTGATACTCGGGCCGGGTATTTTCAACTTGGTCATGGCCGTGGGCGTTGTTCTGTGGGCCCGTTTTGCCCGGGTGATTCGTGGTGAGGTCCTGATCATCATGGAAAGGGACTTCATTGCGAAGGCGCGCGTTGCCGGGTGTTCCAGCTTGCGCATCATCTTCATGCATCTGTTCCCCAACATAGTCAACACAATGGTGGTGCTCCTGACGTTGCAGATTGGATTCGTTATCATTATCGAGTCCTCTCTCAGCTTCCTCGGCGCGGGAGTGCCGCCGCCCACTCCGGCCTGGGGATCGATGATCGCCGAGGGGCGCGACTACACCACCAACGCCTGGTGGGTATCCGTGATCCCAGGTGTTGCCCTGGCTTTGATAGTCATTTCATTCAACCTGATAGGCGACTGGCTCCGGGAAGCGCTCGATCCCCGGCAGCGACAGGTGTAGCACCTATAGCTTTTACCCACATCACCATTGGAGCCACTCAAAATGACCACCGATTATCGGCAGTGGGCGTTTACCGACGCTGAGCACCAGAAGTTCGATTCGTGGATACAGCGGATCATGGACGTCCATTCCGGGACCAGCGACGTTCGCAACGACGGGGTGAACTGGACACCGCTGGACAAGCCGCTGTCGGAGTGCGTGGTCTCCCTTTTCACCACCGGCGGCGTGCACCGGCGCAGCGACACGCCCTTCGACATTGACAGCGATCACGGCGACTGGACCTACCGGGAAATCCCCACGGATATCAACACCGGCGATCTGGCCGTTACCCACTCCCACTACAGCCACGTCGATGCTGACCGCGACGTGAACTGCATGTTCCCGCTGGACCGTCTGCGTGAACTGCGCGACGAGGGCGTCATCGGCGGCATCGCCCCCATGGCCTTCAGCATCATGGGGTTCAACCCGGACCCGGACAACCTGATGGCCAAGACCGCTCCGGTGCTGGCCGAAGGTTTTCGGGCAAGTGGGGCTGACCTGGTCTTCATGACCTGCGGTTGACCGATCTGCCACCGGTCCGTTGGACTGGTCCAGAATGAGATTGAGGGGGCCGGGGTCTCCACCATATCAATGTCCGTGCAGCCCCACATCACGGCGGCCGTGGGGGCTCCGCGTGCGGTAACGCTACGCTACCCGGCGGGAAACCAGGTTGGCGAGGCGGGCAAGCCCATACAGCAGCGGACGATCCTGAACTGGGTGCTGCAGGCGGCCGCTGACGCCTCGACCCCCGGCACGATTCTCGAGCTGCCTTATCGCTGGAGGCGGTTCCCCGTGCACGAGGAGCCGGCGTACGCAGGTGTCTCACAGGGAGCACGGCATCCTCAGACCGATGAGATTGCCTCTGCTCTGGACAACGTGGTGCGCCTGGTCCGGGAATACAAGTCCTATCTGGAGGGACGGGTCTCCAGCGAAGAGGCCAGCCCGTCGGGTATTGAGCATGTCCCGGAAGCACTCCAGGAAGCAGTGGGGCGAGCCGACAGGCTATTGGAAATCGTCGACGGTGACGCCATGGACCAATTGCGGGAGATCGTCAACCGCATCACGGTGCTGGAACTCATGGTGAGCGGCAAGTTCGTCTGAGCACAGGGTAGAAACACAGACGGTATCGAAAATTGCCACGGTTGGACCCCTTCCTCTTGCGGACAGAGCAGAGAGGAAGGGGTCTCTTCTTTTTCGTGAGCACCCTTCCACATACCTTTGTCGATCGAATAGTATCATTGCCGTAACAGCACATTACGCTTTGCATACATCAATGTCCATACAATTCTCTAATACATTTTATTATTTCCAATTGCATTACTCAATATTGTACAAACATTCAGTATCATGCTATATCAGCCGTCTCTCCGGAACAGGTGAACTCTTTTCGCCCTTTCCCTCTGGGAGTTGACTCCTGCCCGGACAAGACGTAGCCCTCCGTGGTTGGCGGGCCGCAATCCCAACAAGTCTAACCAACGGTCAGGCAAGGAGGATGAGAGCTACCGTTTTCCGATAAATGCAGAATTCGCCATTGGAGCGAGAATTCAGAGAACCCGATAACGCACCACGTCTTGTTTGGCCACTTCGGAACTTGCCAATGCTCAAGAGGAAGAGGACCAGCATGCGTAGACCGTTATTCAGTAGCCCGCTACTGCTAGTATTGGCCCTGATTCTGATACTGGGCCTGCTGGCCGCATGCGGAGAAGCAGCGCAGCCCACGGCGGAACCGGTAGCCACACCGTCGGGAATCACCCTGGAGGAGTACGCAGCTGAATTCGCTGGCGGGCCCGGCGCCATCTACCTCGGCGATATCAACCAGTTGGTCGGCCCAGCAAAATCGGTGGAACAGGGAGATTTCGACGGCAACGTGACCCTGGAATCGCTGGAGCGGCATCTCTGGATCTACGAGAGCCCCTTTTACGAGGAGCTTCTGGAGAAGGCAAAGCTGACCGATCCAACGCCGCTTGAGTACGATGGCGAGACCATCATCATCCAGCACGCCTGCATCAACCGCGCCCTGTTACCGTGTGTAGCGCTCGAAACATTCTTTTCGCCCAACCTCCTGGCACGCACCAACGGCAAGGTTGAGTTCATCACCAGCCCTTTCCCAGAGTTGGGGCTGGCCGGCCCTGACACCCTGAACCTCGTCACCAGCGGCACCCTGGACTCCGCCACCATTTACGGCGGTTACGTGGGCGGTGAAATGCCCCCCATCGAGATTCAGAATCTATGGGGCATCTACTCCTCCCGCGAGCAGGAGTTCGAGGCCACTCAAGCCATTATCAAAGACATCGAGGAACTTGTGCTGGCGGAGACCGGCGGGGTGATAATGAATCACAACTGGTACGCCGGCAACGACCAGTTCTTCTTCTGCCGGGAGAAGGTCGATTCACTGGACGGTTTCTCAGGCAAAAAGACCCGGAGCCACAGCGCCGCTCTTTCCGACTGGATCAACGGGATGGGCGCCGAAGCCCAGTTCCTCGCCTTTGCCGAGGTATACACCGCCATCGAGCGCGGCATTCTGGACTGCGGAGTGACCGGGGCCGACGCCGGATTCGGTCAGCGCTGGTATGAAGTGACCGACTTCATCATCGGACCGCTGCTCAGCTTTCCGTCAAACAACAATGTGATTAACGGAGAGAAGTGGGCCTCCATCCCTGATGACCTGCAGCAGATCATCATCGAAGAGGCCGCCAAATCGGGACTGGAGGCCCTGCGGTTCGCTGCCATTCAGAACGAAATGGGGCTGCTCAAGAACACCTCGGATGACCCCCGAGGGGCAGGAATAGATGCGATGGAGTTCGTCCCCTTCTCCGAGGAGATGAACTTCCGCAGCCTCAACACCGCGGTAATGGAACACGTGGTGCCGGCCTGGGTGAACCGGGTTGGCGACACCGGCCATTCCATCATCGCCGACAGCTTCAACAACAAGGTAGGCCCGATAGTCGGACTCTGGGTCGATAACGACGGGACCGTGGTCAAGATCAACTGATCCTGCGATCGAAGATCACCTGACACGCCAAAAGGGGCGGGAATCGAATCCCGCCCCTTCGCTTACCTCGTGCTGAAACCTGTGCGCCAGGCTTCTACAATCGTCCGGGAACAGTGCGCCGCCCGGTGCGGATCATGCGGATGGCGGATGTGGCCGCGTTTATCAGGTACATGACCGCATTTCCACCAATGGTCGCGCCAAAGGCCGCGTAGATAAAGAGAGAGGACCGGGGTTCGGCGCAGCAGTCGACTTCCCGGTTGGCTCCGTACTGGTATCCCAGCAATCCTCCGACAATTGCACCGGCCAGGCAGAGCAGGAGCGTCAGGACGAATGCCCCCTTTTGCTGACGGTCCAATTTGATCCAGGCGATGTTGACGCCGACGCTGGCTCCGATGCCGGCGCCCACCATGTTCACAATCATGAAGGCGATCCTGTCGCCGGAACTGGAAAATACAAACAGCCCCCACGCGATCACCAATCCGACCATGCTGAGCACAATACTCAGCCCCAGCCCCAGCAGCCCTCGCAAGGAAAATGCTGCCAGCTTGCGAAAGATGTCGGTTCTGTCGTTCAAATATTTGCTAGTCATTGGCCAATCTTGTTCCCTTAGGCATCCATGACTTCCAATCCACTAAAAAGAACTCTTACTCTGCGGCCCATACAAGGGCGTTTCCCGGTCTACCTGCCTTCCTGGATGAAGTCCGCAATTCGCTCGCCAATCATCATTGTAGTGCAGTTGGTGTTGGCACGCACGCAGTTCGGCATGACCGAAGCATCGGCCACCCGCAGCCCTTCAAGGCCGTGTACGCGCCCATACTGGTCGACAACGGCCATCTCGTCCGAGGAAGGCCCCATCCTGCAACTGCTGGTGATGTGCTGGCCGCTGACAACGGTCCGGCGGATGAAGGCGTTCAGCAAATCGTCCGATTCCACTTCTTCGTCGGAGGGATAGATGCGCTCCTCGATGATGTCGCTGAATGCGGGATCACGTCCCAGGTCAACGACAATGCGCACCACTTCCCTGCATCGCTGAAGATCAAAATCGCTTTCGAAGAACTTGAAGTCAATCTCCGGCGGCGCGTAAGGGTCGGGAGAGGTTACTCTCAACTCCCCCGAACCCTCTTCAAGATTAATGAAGGTGTACATCCCCAACCCACGGACCTGGCTGCCGTCGGGATTGGTCAGGTACCGCGGATTGATGAGCGAGTTCATCAGAATCTGCAGATCGTTGCGATAGGGTGACCCCGTCGAAATGAACCGGGCGACCACCTGCATCCGCGGCGCATGAGCATCAAGCTCATGGCCTGCTCTTGCCCTGAAAGGAACATAGACGATGGGGTGGTCGCGCAGGCTCTGGCCCACGCCGGGCAACTCATGAACCTGGGGGATGCCGGCGTCAGCAAGCTGGTCCGGGGGGCCGACTCCCGAAAGCATGAGGATGTGGGGAGAACCTATGCTGCCACTGCTCAGGACTATCTCGTCGGCTTCGACAACGAAGGTCTCGCCGCCGGACTCCACCTGCACTCCGGTTGCTCTCTTGCCATCGAAGAGTATTCGATGGACGGTACAGTTCGGGCGTATGGTGAGGTTAAGGCGATGCCGCGCCAGGTTCAGGTAGGCCAGCGCGGTGCTCAATCGAATGCCATTGGGGTTGTTCAGCGGCACCGGCCCCACGCCACTGGCGTCAGGGTGGTTGAAGTCGTCCACGTCGTTCATCCCGATACTGCGGCAGGCGGCATAGAACGCCTCCTGGTCCGGACGCCATTCCTCCCTGCTGAATCTTCGGCACACAATCGGGCCGTCCGAGTTGTGGAAATCATCGCCGCCGAACTCTGTGTCCGTTTCCATCCGGCGGAGGTAGTGCAGCAGATTCTGGTAACTCCACTGGTCGTTGCCTGCAGCGGCCCAGGAATCGTAGTCCTCCGGAACCCCGCGCAGGAACACCTGCCCGTTGATCGCGCTGGAACCGCCGGTGACCTTGCCCCGGGGAATCTGCAGCGGGGGAGTGGTGTCGGTGCCGCGGGCCCAGAACTCCCAGTTGTGGTGCGTGGTCACCGTGTCGATACCCGAGGCGAAACCGAACTTGATCTCTTCCGGCAGCTGCTCGAAGTCCGGATAGTCCGGCCCCGCCTCCAAAAGCAGCACCGACCGGTGCGGGTCTTCACTGAGACGGGTGGCAACGACTCCGCCTCCTGACCCTGCACCGATTACTATCGTGTCGTATTTCATTCGTCCTCCAATTGGCTCCCTGGAAAGCAATCGAATATGCGACACTCCGGGAGGCCGATTCCAGCCATACGTGGGATGACTCCATGAATCATGCCTTGCACAAGGATGCTACACCGGGCCGAAGGCTGACGGCGGGACCCGGCGGCGCGAGGCGGCCTCGTAGGATGAGGCGATGCGGAGCGACACGTCTTCACGACCGGGATCGACCCGGAACACCAGCGAGAAGGGCAGTCCCGGATCGTCCAGCGCTGTCGGAACGTCCGAGGGCGCGGGTACATACTGCGTCCCGTCGTCGCTGAGGCGGAAGACCGGGTCGTAGGCAGTGGAAACGTACCCAGCCGGCACCAGCATTTCCGTCACACCGGCGTTCGGCCCGCAGAACGACTCCATGCGTATATTCTGGAGAGTTCCAGGCTGGTGGGCACCGCCGATCTTCCCCGGAGGGAATGGCGTATGGAGGCGTACCAGGGCGTCGAGGTTGTTTTCGTACAACACCATCATGTCCACCCGACGTAGGAGTTCCCGCAGCATGATGCGCTCGGGCACGCCCTGCCGCCCGTCCAGCGGATTACGAGGGTCGTCCACTTCCTCCCAGTTTCTGAAGGCGGCTCGCTGGTCGTCGCCCCAGAACTTGGAGCGCGAGTTCAGCGTTGGCCAGTCCGTCAGCGTTTCGGAGAATCCCAGGGCCTTCCAGTCGTCGGAGCGACGACTGAGATACTGGCGGATGTGGAATCGGAATGACATCGCCAGTTCCTGCTGCTGCACCGTGGGTATGTCGAGGTTGGCAGGCGGCTCGATACGGCCTTCAGACATCTCCACCATGTAGTCAATGGGTGCCATGTCGCCAGAACCAAAGACCTTGCCAGGGGCGAACTCGGTGGGGGTGATAGCCTCGGCGAACTCGCGGAAAACCGGTTGGCCGTCTGCACCCAGCCGGAACAGAATGTCAGGCATGAAGACCGGCACCAATACGGCAAGAGCGCGTCGGAAGTCCGTCTTCATCTGTTCTATGTTTGGGTCGGGCATCCAGAGCGGATCGGAGGACTCCACCAGCGTGGCCCCCAGCTTTCTGGCTAACACTTCGTTGATCTCCCGGACAGCCGCTGACACGATAGGCTCCTCGGTCTTTGAGCCGGGCAGATACACCATCGATTCCCTTATGACGCCAATGCGTACCCCGCGCAGCGAACCCTCCTCTGCTGATGCCTGAGCGAACGACGCGTAAGGCCTCTCCAGCACGGAAGCCCGTGGAACCGTAGTGAACGGGTCCCGTGGGTCGTAGTAGCCCCCGTCGGGGTTCTTGAGTGCGTCTAGTATCCTGGCGCAGTCGCCCAGACGCCTGGCATGTATCCCCGTGCGGTCGCAATAAATGTCGGCGCCGATGGCCCCGCCTTCGAATCCGATCATGGCCTTGTGGGGAAGGATGAGGGCCACCGAGTTGTGGTTGGAGGGCCCGCGGGTGGAAGCGCGGGTCTCTTCGCCCAGACTGGCCATCACCAGGTTGGCGCTGACCGAGACTGCGGAACCAGAGCTGGAACCCAGGGAAGCGGCCCGGGTTGTGTCGTACACATTCGAAGGGTTGCCGCCCCAGGTGCTGCGCTGATATCCAAGCACAGACGGCAGCACCATATCCGGCGAGTGCCGTCCGCCGGGGTCTCCAGCCCGGCCGTTGTACTCGGTGTTAACGGCTTTGGCGAAGATAATGGCCCCCTTGTTTCGCAACTGCTCCACGAGTATGTGGTCGCGGGCCGGGAAGTCGATGTCATATGCCGCGTCGCCTCCCCCGGTGGACCGCATATCCCTGGTGTCGAAGGGGTCCTTGAAGCTGAACACCACGCCGTACATCGGCATAGCTTCCAGGTCAGGGTTGCGCCCGTATTCCGCATCAAGCTCGGCGGCGCGCTCCAGGGCATCGGGAAGGCGGCGGAAATGTTCGCACACAGGGGGTGACCCCGGCGGCAGCGGCCCCAGCGAAGGGTGCCGGTCGAACTCCCCGCTGCAAGTGGCGGAGCGTTCTCCCCGTATGTTCAGGGTGGCCAGGGCATTCAGTTGCCCTGCATTGGGAATTCCGACGATCATGCCGAATTGCTGGGCCACTTCGGGGTTCGAGGCCGTCGCCTCCATTCGTCCGAACTCCAGCGGCGGTCCTTTGTACTTGTCCAGGTCAGGCAATACCTCCGACACCTTCGCAGTCTCGGTTGGGAAGCTTATTGCACCCTGGGCACGGACCGCGCCGGGCGCGGCATCAACTGGCATTCCGTCTTCTGTGACCAGCATGCTGCACACGCCGTTATAGGCTCGGGCTCGCGCGATGTACTCCTGGACGACTGCGGTACAGGAGGTCTCTCCCGCCTGGATGGCGGCATGAAGATCGGCAATAGTGGCTTCAACCAATTGGAAAGTACCCACCGGTTCACTGCTCTCTGTGGCCATACTGAGATCCTGCCCTGATTCTTATTCCCGGAGCCTGCGGACTCATCGTTCTCCGCGACCTTCTCGAAGTGTATTGCCGCAGTGGTCAATGCACAACCTGACCGCTCGGCTGCCAGTGAAGTTACCTTCCGGTTCGCGAATGAAGCCCAGGGAATCCATGGAGTAAAGTTACAATTTCGTTAATTCAATGCGCGAACCCCTTTGGAAACTTGACAGTCCTTCCGCCAGCGGCTTACCTTTTCCCAATAACTCGCCGGTGCACTGTAATTCGACGCGCCGGATTCTCCGTTTTTTGATTAGGTTTTCGTCGTCCATTCCTTGAATTGGGGGCTGCCCGTGACCACGGAACAGGCATTGGTGTCGGACGTCGGACGAAGTGCGTCGGCTCCGCTGCTCGAAGTCGAAGACCTTCAGACCCACTTCTACACCCGCCGCGGCGTGATACGGGCCGTGAACGGCGTCAGCTTCAACGTCATGCCCGGCGAGACGCTGGGCCTGGTCGGCGAGTCCGGCTCCGGCAAGACCATCACCTGCCTGTCCCTGCTGAGGCTGCTACCTCGCGGGGCAAGAATCGTTGGCGGAAGGGTGCTGTTCAATGGAGTAAACACCCTCGACCTCTCAGAAAGGGAGATGGAGAGGCTGCGCGGCATCCGGATAGGCATGATTCTTCAGAATTCCATGGCAGCCCTCGACCCCGTCTTCTCCATCGGGACGCAGATTGCTGAGCCTCTGGTGGTGCATTCAGGTTTGAACTGGAAGGCAGCGATGGAACGCAGCGTGGACCTGCTGCGAATGGTGAAGATCACCGCGCCCAACTTGCGGGTCCGAAATTACCCACACGAGATGAGTGGCGGCATGCGGCAGCGCGCCTCCAGCGCCGCATCCATAGGGCCGCACCCCGACCTGTTGATCGCCGACGAACCCACCACGGCCCTGGACGTCACCACACAACGGCAGTACCTCGAGTTGCTGAAGGAACTGCAACAGCAGACCGGCATGGCTCTGATATTCATCACTCATGACATCAGCATTGTCGGCAACCTGTGCGACAATCTGGCCGTCTTTTACGGCGGACTGGTGGTGGAGTACGGGCCCAAGGACCAGGTACTGAACAATCCCACGCACCCGTACACAGAGGCCCTGCTGGAGGCTCTGCCGATTCTCGGTGAGAAAAGGGAGCGACTGCGCACCATTCAAGGAGATCCCCCCAGCGCCGGCAACCTGCCAGCGGGATGCCCCTTCCACCCGCGATGCGACAAGGCCATGGACCGGTGCGGCGAGGGGACCCCACCTCCGGTATTCAGCCCTGACTATCTGCGGCGCACCCGCTGCTGGCTGATGGAATGAAACTGAAAACTGCAAATGCGGTTACCTAACGCAATCGAAGCCAGAGTTGAACAGAAAAAGATTACGGACTATTTGCTCTCGATCACAAGTTTGCGGGGACGGAGTAAGGCCGAATTCTTTCTCGGTTTTGGCTTTTCTACGGACAATTGGAAAGAGTTAGCCGAAGCGTTGCAGGCTCAAGGGGCGGTTCATGAGGTTGTCAGAACCATCGAAACTACCTACGGTTCGCGTATCCACGTAGATGGTATTATTGAAACACCTGATGGACGCAATCCCCAGATTAGGACGGTCTGGCAGTTCGATGTGGGAACAAATTACCCCCGGCTGATTACGGCGCGCCCGCTCAACTCGCCCCGGAGTCGAAATGCAAATTGAGGAACATACTCAGGTTGTGCTTACCGCCCCAGTAATTGGGGATGAAGGTGAAGAATTGAAACCCGGAGACGTGGGCGTCATCGTCCATATTCACCCGGGCGGGGAAGCTCTAGTAGTGGAGTTTATGACCCTCAATGGCGATACGGCGGCCCTCGCAACTGTATTGTCTTCTCAGGTGCGCCAAGTAACGAACAAGGACATCATCCACACGCGTGAATTTGCCATTGCCGCATAGCCGCCATGCGGCGAAGGCGGTTTTGGAGTGAATATGCTGGCCGACGCCGCAGCGGGCGATATAATCATTGAAGCGCGAAACGCCGTCAAGCATTTCGTCGTTAGGACCGGGCTGCTCAACAGCCGCGCCGCCGGTATGGTGAGGGCGGTTGACGATGTGTCCTTTAGCATCCATGAAGGCGAGACGTTCGCCATCGTCGGTGAGTCTGGTTGCGGCAAGAGCACTATTGCCAACCTGATCCTGAAGCTTCTTGACCCATCTTCGGGGGAAATCCTGTACCGCGGTGCTTCCCTCGCCGAGATGTCTGCCCAAGAAACGAGGAATTACCGCCGTAACGTGCAGGCGGTGCTCCAGGACCCTTATGGCGCCCTGAATCCGCGAATGCGGGTGGGGCACATCATCGGAGAGCCGCTGGAGGTGCATGGCACCCCCAAGGGCGAACGCGACGAACGCGTAGTTGAGGCGTTGCGCTCCGTGGGCCTGCAGCCGGCCGCGCAGTCGCAGTTTCCCCACGAGTTCAGCGGCGGACAACGCCAGAGGATCGGAGTCGCCCGGGCGCTGACCCTGAACCCCGACCTGATAGTGCTGGACGAACCGGTCTCGTCCCTGGACGTTTCCATCCGTTCCCAGGTGCTCAACCTGCTGAAGGACATTCAGGACGAACGCCGCATTTCCTACATTCTCATCTCCCACGACCTGGCATCCGTTGAGCACATGAGCCACACCATTGCCGTCATGTACCTGGGGAAGCTGGTGGAGTTGGGAGACGCCGAGTTGACCTGCTCGGAGCCCCAGCACCCTTACACGGCGTCGCTGGTCGCCGCCGCAACCCCTCCTGGAACCACGCCAGCCTGGCCGATTCCCATTGTAGGAGAGGTTCCCAGCGCGCTGGAGACGCCCAGCGGCTGCTCCTTCCACCCGCGCTGTCCCTATGCCATGCCAATCTGCCTCCAGGAGGTGCCGGAACTGTCCCTCACGCCTGATGGGCGGACGGTTGCCTGCCACCTGTATCCCGATGAAATCAAGAACATCGACAAGCGGGCCCCGGTGGACGTACCCGGCGGCGAGACGCCCGTTGTGGCGGTCTAGAGAGACTAAAGAGATTCATCCTGTACCGTCGGCACGCGAGCCCGCGACCTGGAGTTGAACGTGAACACGGATCTTTCCGGCAAGTCTGCGATAGTAACGGGTTCCGGGTCCGGCATCGGACGGGGAATCGCGCTGACGCTGGCAGAGCATGGCGCTTCCGTAACCCTGGCCGACGTGAATCTGGATGGAGCGCAGGCCGTCGCAGCAGAGATTGATGGAGCCGGTGGCTCGGCCCGGGCTGTGCAGGTCAACGTCACCGACAGCGGTCAGGTGGACTCCATGGTCGCAGCCGCGGCCGACGCCTACGGTAAAGTCGACGCACTGGTGAACGTTGCGGGCTTCGGGTTCAACTCCCGCATCGTCGACATGCGGGAAGAAGACTGGGACTCAGTGCTGGGAGTGAACCTCAAGGGCCAGTTCCTCTGTTGCCGGGCAGCGGGGCGCCGGATGATTGAGCAGGGCACGGGAGGCCGGATCGTCAACATCGCCTCCACCGCCGCAGCCAATGCCCGATACGAGGGCGGTGCCTACTGTGCGGCCAAGGCCGGGGTCGTGCAGCTCACCAAGGTCCTTGCCCTGGAATTGGGGGAGTTCGGCATTACCGTCAACGCTGTAGGGCCGGGATTCACGGAAACGCCCGCCACCGTGGAGTCTTCCGAAGAATACCGCACCAACTTCCTGGCCCAGGTACCCGCCGGTCGCTCCGGGCGCACTTCGGACATAGCCAACACCGTCCTCTTCCTGGCGTCTCCCTTGGCGGAATACGTCAACGGACAGGTCATCTACGTCGACGGCGGCTACTCCGCCGGAAAGCTGACTGTCAGGGGATGAAGGCGTTTCTGCTCCCCACTACCGAAGCAGCGCGTCTCCTGAGGCTGGCAGCCCTTTGCTGATATACGGTGACAATGTACCTATTTTTGCAAGGCTCGTGCTGATTTGTTACGAGTAAGTTACAGTTCTGTTAAGTATGCAGAGATTTTGAAATCTGTGTTGACACCTCTTTGGGTGCGATGTAGCCTTACAAAATTGCTGTTCAGCCGTTGGTTTCGTACCTGTGTCGGCTGATATAGACCGGATTACCCATTCCCAGGCAGGAGCGAAAAAGTGAGAAACCCAATGGTTTACAAGCTACTACTCCCGTTGTTGCTGATGGTGCTGGCGACGGGCCTTGTGGTCGCATGCGGAGGAGATGAAGCCACAGTGGGCCCCGCGACGACCACGGCAGCACCTGCGGCGACAACGACGGCCGTAGCCACCGCGGCTCCGGCGGCCACCGCTGCTCCGGCAGCCACGTCTGCCCCTGCGACCGCAGCCGCGCCTGGCACAACCAGCGCCCCTCGGCCCACAACTGCGCAGGGACAGGTCATTCCTACCGTGGCTCCGACTGAAGCAGTGGCCGAGGCCAGCAGGACCTGGCCCAGTGCTTATCCCAAGGCCGGGGAAGGCGGCGTCCCCGCCGACACGGGCACATTCACGGTCGCCATGGATAGCTGGGGGACCAGCGACCTGAATCCATGGGCCGCCACCCAGGTCAACTTCCTGGGCGACTACTACAACCTCCGACTTATGATGCAGGACCCCAACGGCCTGCTCGCACCGGCCTGGGCCCTGTCCTTTGAGCAGACCTTGGACGGTCTGACTTTCCAGCTCAACCCCGACGCCCGCTTCCAGGACGGCACCCCCGCCGACGGAGAAGCGCTCAAGGCCAACCTTCTGGGGTTCCGTGGCGACTATGTGGAGCAGGCGGGCTACGATGCCCCCCTCTGGAACAGTTCCAAAGCCGCTGAGTTGACAGAGGACGTCGACGTCATAAGCCCCACCGAGGTCTTCGTCAGGACTGACGGCGGCAAACCCACCTGGATGTGGAACCTCGGCGGGAACGGATATCACCTTTACTGGTACGGCAACCCGACCCGTCTCCTGGCCGGCCCTGAGGCATACCTGGAAGATGCGGCCGGCGGCGGACCATTCTCTATCGGGGAATTTGAGCCCAACAACCGGGTCCTCTACGAACGCTGGGACGATTTCTGGGCCGATTACGATCACTGGCACAAGCCCCAGTTCTCCCAGATGGAATTCCTGACAGTGTCCGAGCCGTCCGCTCGATTCGCCCTCTTGGCCAGTGAGCAGGCGGACGCGGTGTACAACCTGCCGTGGGCACTGGCCAAGGACTTGGACAAATCCGAGGAGCTGGGCATCCGCGGCGTGAACCCAGGCAGAGGCGATGTCTGGACCCAGACCTACCAAGCCAACGGCATGCTGTCTATGACCTTCGGGTGCCCCATCCATCTGCGTGAGGCTGCTAGGCCTACTGGCCGCCAGGACGAGGGCGGCGTGGACATCCCCGAATGGACCACCCCAGGCGTATGTGTCGACCATCCGACGCTAGACGCCAACGTGCGGCGCGCCCTGAATCTGGCCATCGACAAGGCTGCGATATCCGCTGGGCCCCACTTCGGTTTCTCCAAGCCCGTCGGCTCCATCTACCATGCCGGCTCCTTCGGTTCGCGCCTCGATGAAAGGGTATACAACGTTTCTGAATATGATCCCGAGGAGGCCAAGCGGCTTCTGACCGAGGCTGGCTATGGCGACGGATTTGATATGTCCGGCCACTTCGGGCAGTTCGCCGGGCGCCCCGGCATACCCGAGATGGCCGACGCCATCGCCAGCTACTGGAACGACATTGGAGTGTCCATGAGCTGGCAGGAGCACGACCCTTCGGACTACGTTCGCGGCTTCCGAGCAGGCATCTTCTCCCAGATCCCGGTGAACCTCCAGACCTGGGGCAGGCAGGACCATTCCGGCGTGCAGATCAGCTGGTACCACGCCACCAGTGGTTACGTGGGTATCTATAACGATCGCATCGAGGAACTCTATTGGGACGCCACGGGAGCGGAAACTCCCGAACAGATGGCCCCCATACTGGCCGAGTTGGAGGACGAGGTCCTGAAGACTGAGGAGACCTTCCCTCTGTATGGCATGTCCCTGGTCAACGCATACACCGACCGAGTGATCGCTCACCCCACCGTGGAGTTCACTCCCCACTTCAAGCACTATGACCTGGTGCTGTTGAGGGACTAGGCCGGATCAACCCGCAGGTATAAACCAGCTAAGGACTACAAGGTGTCCGCGGCCCCGGGAACACTGGGGTCGCGGACAACGCACAAGGTACTGAGCAAGGGGTAACCCGACTTGACCTACTACATCATCCGGCGCGTGATAGCAGGGCTCATAACAATGGTCCTCATCACTCTGGCCGTGTTCATTCTCCTCCGTATCGGCGGCGGGAATCCGGTGGAGTACATGTTGCCTCCGGAGGCCACCCAGGCCGACGTTGAGAAACTGACTGCAGCCTATGGGTTCGACAAGAGCATCTGGGTTCAACTGGGCATCTACTATAAGAACCTGGCCCGGGGCGACCTCGGCGACGCCCTGCAGTGGGACCACCTGCCTGTGACCAAAGTCGTTCTGGGGCGAATGCCCGCCACCCTGCAACTCACCGCCGTATCCATGGCCGCTGCCATGATCATCGGAGTAACTATCGGAGCGATTTCGGCCGCTAGGCCGGACTCCGTGCTCGACAGGGTGGGGAAGGTGCTGGCCATTACCGGCCAGTCAATGCCAGTCTTCTGGGTGGGGTTGCTTCTGATCCTGCTGTTCTCAGTGCAACTGCGCTGGCTGGACAGCGCTGGCGGCTTTGCCAGATTGGGACCCAAGGCCATAATCATGCCGGCGGCTTCCCTTGCCTTTTTCCTGATCGCCTCGCATATGAGAATCGTCCGCTCCACCATGTTGGAAGTGCTGGAGTCGGACTACATCAAGATGGTTCGCGCCAAGGGGCTGCCGAGCCGGATGGTCATTTGGAAACACGCGTTCAAGAACGCATCCATTCCAGTGTTCACCCTGTTCTTCGTCAATTTCGCTGCCCTCGTCGGGGGCGCTGTGGTTACGGAGACGATCTTCAGTTGGCCCGGCGTTGGGCACCTGCTGGTGCAGGCACTCATAAACCGGGATTACCCGGTTACCCAAGGCGTAATATTCTTCGTCGCGGCAATCATCGTATTCGTCAACATCTTCGTGGACGTGATGTACGCATGGCTGGATCCTCGGATCCGGCTGTCCTGAACGTCAGGTTTTTGGCAGAGTAGCTGGAATGGAATCAAGAGAGACCGCGGTAGCGTTATCCAAGCCGACCCCTGCAGCGCTGGATATGATTCCGGCCGCATTCCGTGCGACAAGGAGCGCGCTGAGGGGCGCCCCCAAGCTGTCGGTATTTTTCATTTTCATCTGCATTATCCTGGCCGTATTGCCAGCAAGCTGGATCACCCCCTACAACTCAATAGAAATCAGTCCCGCGGATCTCCTGCGGGCACCGGAACTATCCGGACACATCCTTGGCACGGACAACCAAGGGCGAGACGTATTGAGCCGCCTGATTCACGGCGGGCAAAGTTCCGTGAGGGTAGCAACGGCGGCAGTGCTGCTGGCCGGCCTGCTGGGAACAATGGTTGCCCTTGTAGCTGGGGTGTTCAGAGGATGGGTGGACCGTCTGCTAATGCAGATTACGGACGCTTTCCTGTCCCTTCCCTACCTCATGGTGGCCCTGACCGTGGTAACGCTGCTAGGGCCCAGCATCATCAACCTCATTATCGTCATCGGCTTCCTGAGGTGGATGGGGTTCGCCCGGGTGCTGCGAGGCGAGGTCCTGCGACTGATGGAGCTGGACTTCGTGCGGCTGGCCAACGTGGCGGGGTCCAGCCGCCCACGAATCATGCTGAGGCACGTCTTCCCTAACATTATTAACACCCTGTTGGTGCTGGCGACACTGGAAGTAGGACTGGCCGTGATTGTTGAAGCATCGCTGAGCTTCCTCGGCCTTGGCGTGCAGCGTCCCATACCCTCGTGGGGCAACATGCTCCGGGACGCCCAGCAGTTCCTCTTTTTCCCAGGCGCGTGGTGGTTCCCGATCATTCCGGGAATGGCCATTACCTTCCTTGTGATGTCCTGCAACCTTACCGGCGACTGGCTGCGAGATCGCACCGACCCCACGCGTCGCCAGTTGTAATCCACCCCTCGTCGACTACACAAGAAAGACCCGTTCATCCGCAATTGAGGGTGGGATGAACGGGTCTTTAATCTTGGGCCTCTCCGAAGCCCCGGCCATTGCCTGTACCAGAGACGCTTGCCTGCAGAAGCAAGAAGCACGAAGCTGGCTCAGCGCTTCAAGAACTCAACGACCAAGGGGTTGATCTCCCCTGGCTTCTCCTGGTGCATGAAGTGTCCGGTGCCGGGGATGATCACCTTCTCCAGGCCACCGGTGAAGAAGCGGTCCATTTCCTCGCTTTCGAAGGATTCCAGCCGCCTGGGGCGGTCCCGGGTGCCGTGCAACGCCAGGGTGGGCACTGAAACTGGGCCAGCATTGATCCGTTGCTCGTCCCTCAGCACCTCGGGGTCCTGCGGCGCCGCGCCGAACCTCGCCCGGTAATAGCCAAGAGAGGCCTCCACCACCCCAGGCTTGTGGAAGGTCTCCCGAATGCTTTCCAGCGCCGCCGCCGGAATGTCCCACTCCGGCGAGGCATCCCGCCACCACTGCTCCACGTAGGCGTAGTCGTTGTGGGCCACCGCCCGCTCCGCGAAGGGCATCTGAAAGAAGTAGAAGTGCCAGGTACCTCGCAGGTACCAGTAGTCCATAGCTAGCTCCTCGTCGACGCGGCCCGATGCAATGATGACCAGCTTGTGCACCTTCTCCGGTGCGAGGACCGTCGCCCCTATGACCGCTCCTGCTCCCCAATCGTTTCCAATCAGATAGGCCTGCCCGTCGCCCAGTGCGTCCACCAGGGCGACTGCATCGCGGGCAAGCATGACGGCCCGGTAGTTCCCGTCCTTCGGTGCTTCCGTCGGCGCGTATCCGCGCATGAACGGCGCAACGGCCCTGTACCCTGCCTCGGCCAGGTCGGGGAGCAGATGGCGGAAGGAGTAGGCGTGGTCAGGAAAGCCATGCAGGCAGAGGGCCAGGGGGCCTTCGCCCATTTCCAGGTAATGAAAGTTGATGCCGTTGGCCTGCACTGATCCAGTCTTGAACTCGGTCATTGTTCCTCCGGTGTTGGGGGTGACTCCGCCCGATGGTAGGCATGCGCCCCAGCTATGTCAACGAAGCTAGCTATTACGAAAACACTCCATCCAATATTGACATGGGACGGCATGGGGTACATATTGGCCGCAGGCACACCGCACTCTAATCATGGCTCCAATCGCCCTGTGGGGGTGACAAAATATGCCCATACGCACCGGAAAAGAATACATCAACGGCCTGAAGGACCGCCCCCGGGATGTTTGGCTCAACGGGGAGCGAATAAAGGACGTAACCGAACACCCGGCACTGCGCAACGGCGTGCGGTCAGTGGCCGCGCTGTACGATATGCAGCACGACCCGACGCTCCGGGAAGAAATGACCTTCGCCTCTCCAACAACCGGCGAACCGGTGGGACTGTCCTTCCTCATTCCCAAGACCATCGACGATCTCGTACGACGGCGGGAGATGATGACCCGCTGGGCTTGGGCCAGTTGCGGCATGATGGGTCGCTCTCCCGACTTCATGAACTCTATCTTCACGGCTTGGGCCGGTTCGGCGGGCTACTTCGCCAAGGACCGCCCAGAGTTCAAGAAGAATATGCTCAACTACCACGAGTTCATCCGCGAAAACGACGTCACTCTCACCCATGCACTGGTGAACCTGCAACGCCGCCGCCACCAGGGGCCTACGGACATACTGCACGAGGACGTGGCCCTCACGCTGGTCAAAGAGACCGACGCTGGCATCGTGGTCAAGGGCAGCCGGACGCTGGCGACGTTGGGGCCCATCTCCGACGAGATAGCGATCTACCCCGTAGCGAGCCACAGGCTGGATGACGAAGCGAAGCGTCAGACATTCTCCTTCTCAATTCCCTGCGACACTCCCGGCGTGAGGTTTCTCTGTCGCGAGAGTTTCGATTTCGGGCGTTCCCATTTCAATCATCCTCTCGGCTCCCGATTTGAGGAGATGGACTCGGTCGTCTTCTTCGATGATGTGCTGGTGCCATGGGAAAGAGTGTTCCTGCTGGGCAATGTGGAACTCGGAAACGGCTACGCAATGGGCACCCAGTCCGACGCCCATACCGGCCACCAGATCCTGAACCGCTGCCTGGTCAAGACGGAGTTCATACTCGGATTGGCCGACCTCATGGTCGACACTCTGGGGTCAGGGTCCATTCCCCATGTCCAGGAGCAAGTGGCCGAGCTGATCACCAACCGGGATGTTCTTCGGTCCTGCGTACGGGCCGCCGAGGCCGACGCCACCATGAACCAGTACGGGATGATGTCCCCCGACGTCAACGCGATACGTGCCGGCCGCACCATCTTTGGCCGCTCTATGTTCCCTCGCATGGTGGAGATTATCCAGTTGCTGGGCACCGGTGGTCTCATGGCCCTGCCCGCCGAAGCCGACTTCGACTCTGAAATCGGACCGGAAATCGAGCGATATTTCGCCACCGACTCCACCGACGCGCGAGAACGTGCTCGCCTGTTCCATCTGGCGTGGGACGCATCCTGTAGCGCCTTCAGTGGTAGGCAGGTACTCTACGAGCGAATGTTCGGCGGCAACCCGGTACGGAACTCAATCACCTTGTTCCAGAACTACGATAAGGAGCCCTTCAAAGCCAAGGTCCGGCAGTTTTTGGAACAGGAAGACTGGCCCTAGGGTTCATATTCGGGCAAAATTACATTTACGACTTCAACAGGAGGACTGGGCATGTCATACACACCTAAGGGCTTGGGCCATATCGTCATGCGCGTTCGCGACCTGGAGCGTTCCGTAGACTTCTATACCCGCGTCATGGGACTGACTATCATGGAGAAGACCGCCAGCGGCACTGTCTTCATGTCGGCCAACACAGAGAAGTCCCACGAGTTGGCCATCCGCGCCATCGGCATGGACGCCGGCGGCCCCGACCACTCTGTCGTCGGACAGGCTCACATGGCCTGGCAGATGGAGACTTTCGAAGACCTGCAGGAACTCTATGGCCGCATGGTTGAAAACGACGTCCGCATCCAGCGCGTCGGCGACCACGGGGTCTCCCTTGGCGTTTATCTGCTGGACCCCGACGACAACGAGATCGAAGTCTACTACGAGATGCCCAAGGCCGAGTGGGAGCGCCATCCGGAGAAGGGCCTCTTCGGCAACCAGTTCCCCCGCCAGCTCGAAGAACCCGTCGCCGCGGCAGACGACTAGGCCGACCGGTAGCGGCTTCTCCACTTGACTACGAAAGCAGACGCGCCCACCGCGGCGCCGACAACCCACGAAATGCTGAGGCGGGCATCAGAAATGGTGCCCGCCCTGAAACAGCGATCGGCAGGCACGGAAAAGTTGCGGCGACTCCCTGAGGAGTCGGTCAGCGACCTGCTGGCATCAGAGCTCTACCGAATCGGCGTCCCCAGGAGCTTCGGCGGCATCGACCTGAGCTACAGCCTCGTCTTGGACGTCGCTGCCGAGCTCGGTCGCGGCTGTCCGTCCACCGCGTGGTGCTACGGACTGTGGGCCGCTCACGCCTGGCTGGTCGGCTACTGGGCCCTCCCAGCGCAAGAAGAAGTCTTCGGCGACCATCCCGACGCGCTCTGTTCCAGTTCACTGAACTTCGGCAAGTCCACCTGCGACCAAGTCGAAGGAGGCTATCGTCTATCCGGGCGATGGGAATTCTCCAGCGGCTGCGACTCTGCGAGCTGGGCGGGCCTGGCATCGGCGAACGGAGCTGGGTACTGGTGCCTCGAGCGGACTTCGAGATCGCCGACACTTGGTTCGTGTCTGGACTGCGCGGCAGCGGCAGCAAGGACATCATCGTCAACGACGCTTTCATTCCAGACCATCGCATTCTCGACGTCACCACTGCCGGTGATTCCGATCTGTCCGCATGGCATCTGCACAACCAGCCCCGCTACCGCGTCCCCATTCCTGTCCTGCTGGGCTGGGACTTGGTGGCGCCAATGGTGGGAATCGCCCAGGGGATGATCGATGAATTCGCCGCCCGCTTGGAGGGAACCTCCGGACTTGGGCGCACCGCCGACTCTCCGGCCATCCACATGCGCCTTTCGCAGGCATCCGCCGAGGCCGATGCGGCGCGGGCGATGATGGAAGGTGATGTTCGCCAGATACTGCGCAAGGGCGAGGGAGGCGAGCCGTTCAGCACCCTCGAGCGGGCACGATTTCGCCGCGACAAGGCCTTCATCACACAGCTCTGCCTCCAGGCAGTGAACCGTTTGTTCGATCTCAGCGGCGGGCATGCTCTCTTCGACTCCGAGCCCCTGCAACGCTTTCACCGGGACGCCCAGGCTGTTGCCCACCGGGATGGGTTGATCATGGATCTTGGCGGCCAGAACTACGGACGCGTCCTCCTGGGTCTGCCACCCGAGGGCCCGATATAGCCAGGCAACCGGTCTCCAGGTTTGCCAGTTATAGCCATCAAGAGGCCGTGTGAAGTACCCTTCGCAGACACCCTCTGAACCCTCCCTGAAGACTGGGATTCGTAGCTGATTGCGCTCTATACGGGGCATTGCTCGAGCAACCGTTTCAGGTTGACACCCCTATGGGCCGATGCTAGACTTTTTTCGACCCGATTGCCGCTTTTCGGTAGCTTTGCGCTACTTTTCGATTAGTCCTCAGATTTCGTCGCCAGCGGCAGTAGTGCGCCGTGCGAGTTCGTACAGGGCGCAAAACCGTTAGGAGAATGGCCATGCCCGAGATAGTGAAGGGACTCAAGGATGTCTATCTGGATACCACTGAGTCCAGCTTTATTGACGGTCAGGTTGGCAAGCTGCTGTATCGCGGCTACGACATTCACGACCTGGCTGAAAAGTCCACGTTCGAAGAAGTCGTCTACCTGCTGTTGTACGGAAGCCTCCCCAATCAGAAGCAGCTGGCCGACTTCGACGTCGAACTGCGGGCCAGTCGCCGCATCCCCGACGGGATCATCACCGTCCTCGAAGTAATGAAGGACGCCCACCCGATGGACGCACTGCGGACCGGCATCTCTGCGCTAGCCGGCTACGACGTGGAAGAGGTGGCCGACAACTCCATCGAGGCCACCGTCCGCAAGGGCGTCCGTCTCACCGCTCAAGGACCGACCATAGTTGCCGCGCACCACCGCCTGCGGCAGGGCCTGGAGCCCATCGCCCCCAATCCAGAACTCAACCACTCCGGCAACTTCCTGTACATGCTGTTCGGAGAGATGCCTGACCAAGAGACCACCGACCTGCTGGACGTTGATTTCATCCTGCACGCCGAGCACGGCGCCAATGCCTCGGCCTTCGCAGCCCGGGTGACCGCCTCCACCATCTCCGACCTCCACTCGGCCGTAGTTACCGGCGTGGGCACACTGAAGGGCCCTGCCCACGGCGGAGCGGCCGAAGAAGTGATGAAGATGTCGCTGGATATCGGCAACCCCGAGAACGCCGAGGAATACGCCCGAAAGCATCTGGAAGCCGGCGGCCGCATCATGGGCTTCGGCCACCGCGTTTACCGGGCCGAGGATCCCCGGGCCCGACATCTTCGTGACCGCGCCCAGGCGCTGGGCGAGAAGAAGGGTGAGCCGCGTTGGTTCCAGATCCTCTCCCACCTCGAACAGAAGACCATGATGCCCTACCGCGACCGCGGCATCTGCGTGAATGTGGACTTCTTCGCCGGGGCCATCTACTACCTGTTGGACATTCCCGACGACCTGTTTATATCCATCTTCGCCCTCGGCCGCATACCCGGCTGGACCCTCCAGTGCGTCGAGCAGTACCAGGACAACATCCTCATCCGACCCCTGCTGGAGTACATTGGCCAGATGGACTTGGAATACGTTCCCATCGAACAGCGCGCCTAAACCGGAATTGCCACTAGAGCCAGTATCCAAGGGGCCGTTCGCGGCCCCTTCTGCTATTTCATATGAGCATCTCGGCAATAGACAGCGATATACAGACCGATAAGCCTTTCGATCAGCATGACACCGGAAGCAGAAATTCGCCGCCGCATATCCGCCCAGGGCCCCATCACCTTCGCGGAGTTCATGGAGGTCGCGCTCTACCACCCCGAGGGTGGCTACTACACCTCCAGCGAGCGGGTCGGCGCGGCAGGCGACTTCTACACCAGTCCGTCCGTCCACCCGGCGTTCGGAGCGCTACTGGCAGTCCAGCTGTACCAGATGTGGGAATTCATGGGCCGCCCGGCCTCTTTTACGGTCGTGGAGCCCGGCGCCGGGAGTGGGCTCCTGTGCCGGGATATTCTGACGGCGTCGGAGTGGCTCCCAGGCGGTTTCGCCCGCAGCCTGCGCTACGTGTGCATAGACAGGCGTACCACAGGCGGGTACGAGCACAGCCTGCCGCGAGTTAGCCGCATCGCTTCCACGGCATTGCCGCTGCGGGGTATTGTGGGCTGCATTCTGTCCAACGAACTGCTCGACGCCCTGCCCGTACATCAAGTCACGGCGCAACAGGGTACTCTTAGAGAGATTTTCGTTGCGTTGAACGGCGATCAACTGGTTACCCAACTGGGCGATCCATCCACGCCTATTCTGGAGCAACAACTGAAAGACCTGGGTGTGGAGCTTGAAGAAGGTCAGGTGGCGGAGGTCAATCTGGCAATGGATCGTTGGATCAAAGAAGCCGCACTGTCCCTCGACCGCGGCTTTATCATGACCATCGACTACGGAAGGCTCGCGGATGACCTTTACTCCGCCACAGAGCGTTTCCGGGGAACACTCACCACCTACCGGAACCATGCGCAGACCGACCGGCCCCTGGAACGCATCGGCCTGCAGGACATGTCAGCGCAGGTGGACTTCACATCCTTGATAGGCGCGGGCGAAGCAGCCGGCCTGAGCTACATGGGATTCACTACCCAGGCAGCATTCTTGCAAAACCTGGGCCTGGCCGAATTCCTGCAGCGTCCCGGCTCGGGCCCCAGGCGACAGGTGCAGACTGACCGCGTCGGGTTACATGAATTGGCGAAGCCCGGTGGGCTGGGCGACTTCAAGGTCTTGGCCTTGGGAAAGCGAGCAGGACAGCGGGAACTGTGGGGCTTCAAGTCCTCATCAGAAGCCTCCAAGCTGACAGCAACCCTGCCTCCACCCCTGAGAGCGCCCCAGCATGTCGACCTGCTGGCAGGCCGCTACCCCGCCGCAGAGATGGAATTCGAGGTGTCATGGGATGACCTATGGCCAGCCGAAACACCAGAATTCAACATCATCGCTGACGAAGCAAAAGAGGGCTAAGCCGAAGGCTCGGCAAGGTCAATCCTTACCGACACAGGCATCATACTTTCCACGATGAACGAAATGTGGTAGTCTAGGTCTACACCCAGCTCGTCCGCCCCCTTCTGGATGTCGTCGCGGTTCACATCCTTGGCAAAGGCCTTGTCCTTCATCTTGCGGCGCACCGACCGGGGAGTGACCTCCTCCAGGCTCTTGTTCGGTCGCACCAGGGCAACCGCGCGAATAAAGCCCGAAAGCTCATCAACGGCGAAGAGCGTGTGCTCCATCAGCGACTCTCGGGGGATGCCGGTGTGCTCGCCGTGGGTCAGAACGGCGCGAATAATGTCATCCGAATATCCGGCTTCTCGCAAGATCCCGGCACCGTAGGTCGGATGGCTTTCCGGTGTGGGGCAGATCTCCCAGTCGAAATCGTGAAGCAATCCCGCAATTCCCCAGCGTTCCTCGTCCTCTCCGTACTTTCGTGCGTAACCGCGCATCGAGGCCTCGACCGACAACAGGTGCTTCATCAACATATCGGTCTTTACGTGCTGCCCCAGGAACTCCAGTGTGTTTTCCCTATTAATCACGTCCATCGATCTGCTCCTCCAGTTCTTCGATAGTCATGTCCTGGGGCGTTGACTCCTCCGTCCGCCGTCCTGGGCGCGGCAGGCACCGGACGGCCGTGGTGAGAAAGCCGCTGTGGGCCACCATCCGATGGTCGGGACGCACGCTTCGTTCCGTGACGTGCCAGGTCCGAAGCAGCGTTTCCATGGACTCAATCATCTGAAAGCGTCCGTCCCGCTCCAAGGCCCCCACGAGCTGGTGGACCTGCAGGATTGTCGGCAGAAAACTGAGCATCACGCCGCCCATGATCAGAGCGTCGCCAATGGGCCCCACGGCCTGCCAAGGTTCCGGAACGTCCAGCACCACGCGGTCGACGTCCCGTTCCTCTATACCGTCATAGATGTTTCCGATCTTGATTTCCAGGTTTGAAGCGTCGGCTATGACGCGGTCAATGTTGCGAATCGCCTTTGGCAAAACGCCTTCGTCAATCTCGTAAGTAATGACCCGTCCTTCGTTCCCCACGGCGCGCAGCAGGGCGGCCGTCAGAGACCCCGACCCCAGGCCGCCTTCGATCACGGTTGCGCTGGGAAAGATGTCGGCGAAGCTGACGATATTGCCCAGGTCCTTCTGGTAAATGATCTGCGGCCCCCGGGGCATCTGCCGCACGTAATCACCCAGCGTGGGCCGCACCGCGAGCAACGTATGCCCCTTGTCGGTGCGGTACCATCCGCCGACGCTTTCCCCGATCAATTGGTCGTGTTGCAACCGTCCCAGGTGGCTGTGAAATGTATCCGCACTCTTCAGCGTCAGCAGGTAACGTCGCGACTTGCGGTCCTGCAGCAGGGCAAGTTCGCCGGGGCGGAAGACGTTAGGGTCGTCGTATTGGACACCATCAGGAGCCGGTTCTTCCGAGCGTACAACCAGGTCTTTTGCCATACTATCTAGTCGCCCGCCGCTGCAGACTGCTTGCTCTCGTCATAAGCTTCCGGTCGTCTGCCTTCCAGGTAGGTGGTGTTGTGCTCCGCATAGGGTTCCATGTCCGGGAACACCACCAGCAGATCGGCATTCTCCTCACCGACGACGGTGAAGGCGTGTTCCACTCCTGGTGGAATCACCAGCGTATGTTCCTTTCCGACCCGGTGCGTTTCACCGTCAATCCGAATTTCCAGCGTGCCTGACATTATGACGATCAGTTCGTCTATCGCGTGGGTGTGCAGAGGCGCGCCCGTGCCGGGCTCGGCGTAGTTCAGGCTGAGAGAGGTCGAGACGCCGTGCTCGTGAGTGGTGATGTCCCACTTCCGGTAACCCGGTCGCCACGGTACTTCCGGGACGTGTTCATGATCAATGATGGGCATATTCTACCCTCGCTTGCCGGAGATGACTGGCCCCGCGACCGCCCCGGCTGTCTCGCTTATTGTACGCCATTTGCCATGACGCAGACATTCCGTTTGCGCCGTTGCCGCCCGTTGGGCTACATTCACTACTGAGATTTCCGACCGGCAAGGTGGATGTATGCAACGACGCCTGTTCAACCTTGAAGAAGCAAACGATCTGGTGCCGTGGCTGGAGCAGACGTTTCAAAATGCGGAATCATCAATGTCGCGAAGGAATGAGCTGCGCGAACGAGTCTCCGTCCTCGAGCAGGATAAGCGAAGACAGAACGGCTCGTTCGACAAATACAATGAAATAAACGGTCTGCAGACCGAACTGAATGCACTCAGCAAGGGACTCCGCGACATTGTGAACGAGCTGGCGGCCGAGGGGATAATCGTCCGCGATATTGGTCAGGGCCTCGTGGACTTTCCCCACATTCGGGGAGGGCGGGAAGTATACCTGTGCTGGATCAAGGGCGAAACTCGAATCGACTACTGGCACGAGACGGACCGCGGCTTCGCCCACCGAGAGCCGCTGTGATTGGCAAAACGGCTACCTGCACGCCTCATGCCGCAGCGGCCTTGCTCCGAAATACAGGCGGGGGGCAGGAAACCTGCCCCCTCTGCCAGTAGGGAGTCCGCGTCAGATAAACCGAGCTTGCTGTCTGGACGCCTCGCCGTGGTCTATGTACACCGTGATCGTCTCGGTGAAGAAGTCAAAGGCCTCGGTTCCCTGCTCACGCTGGCCAACTCCCGACGACTTCAGGCCTCCGAATGGCAGGTGCACCTCGCCGCCCAGGGTCGGGGCGTTCACGTGAACCATCCCGGTTTCCACCGTGTTGATGTACTCGAAGGCCCGGGACAGGTCCCTGGTATACACTGACGACGAAAGCCCAAACTCCACGCTGTTGGAAATACTGATCGCGTCTTCCAGGTCTTTCGCCTTGAACACCGTCAGCACCGGCCCGAAGATTTCCTCCTTGGCGATGCGCATGTCCGGGGAGACATCGGTGAACACCGTCGGTTCCACGTAATAGCCCTCGTCGAACTCGTCACCGGTCAACCCTCGTCCGCCGAATGCCAGGTGGGCTCCCTCTTCGGTTCCAACACCGATATACTCCAGCACCTTGTCGTACTGCCCCTGTCCGCACAGGGGCGACACATCCACCTCTGGGTCGATGCCGTCGCCCACTCGCAGGCTGGAGGTACGCTCAAGCAGCCCGTCCATGAACTCGCCATAGACCGACTCCTCAACGATCACCCGGCTGGTGGCGGTGCAGCGTTGCCCGGTGGAGCCGAAGGCCCCCTGCACTATGCCGCCCAGCGCCTTGTCCATGTCGGCGTCGGCCAGGAGAATGACAGCATTCTTGCCGCCCATCTCAGCCTGCACCTTCTTAAGCCGCTTGGCCCCGTTGGCGTAGAGGTCCGTCCCGATCTCTGTCGAGCCGGTAAAGGAAATCCCGTTGACACGCGTGTCCTCCACCAGCGCGTTCCCAACCTGCCCGCCCGGGCCGGTGACCAAGTTAAACACTCCCGGCGGCAGGCCAGCCTCTTCGAACACCTCGGCCAACTTCACCGCGCACAGCGGCGTCGACGAGGCAGGCTTGAACACCAGGGCGTTTCCGCAGATCAGGGCCGGGGCCATCTTCCACACCGGTATCGCTACGGGAAAGTTCCACGGCGTAATGATCCCCACCACTCCCAGAGGTCGCTTCACGGTGTAAGCCACGGTGTTGGGCAGCTCAGAGGGGGTGGTGTAGCCGAACATCCTCCGCCCCTCACCGGCGGCGTACTCCATGATGTTCATGGCCCGCCGCACTTCTCCGCGGGCGTCGGCGATGGGTTTACCCTCCTCGATGGTGATGGCCGTGGCGATTTCCTCGGCCCGGCGGCCCAGGATTTCCAGCACCTTGAACAGCACCGCCGCCCGGCCCGGCGCGGGAGTGTTGGCCCATCCGGGCAAGGCCTCGCGGGCAGCCGTCACCGCCCTGCCGGCATCCTCGGCGTTGGAAGTCTGAAATTCGCCAACAACCTGGTCCTTGTGGGCCGGGTTGTAGACCGGATAGGTACGTCCCGACACAGTCTCAACCCACTGCCCACCGATATAGTTCCTGTACGCGGTCATTAAAGTTCTCCTCGTTTCCTGAGCCTCGGTCAGTAATCCCTACCTAGCCGGTGTATTCCAAGCCTACGCCGATCACTTCGATCTGCATGGACCGCACATCAGGCGCGACGCTGTCGAAAGCAACGCCCAGGACGATGTTGATGCCCCGGCTTATCTCGGGGCTGCCCGGAACCTCCACCCGGTATTCCGGGTGTTCCCCGCGCAAGTCCTGGTCCATATGCTCCACAATTCGCTGGTCTCCGTCATAGACGATGATCTCCTTTACCGAGGCGTGATCGCGGGTGCGGAAGCTCACCAGTGCACCGTCGATCCGCATCCTCGCACCGTCGACTACAGCCGGCGTGGGCACAGGAAAGTGCAGCCAGGTGTTCTGGCCCCGGGCCCCCTCGATCCGGACGAATGGCCCGGTGGCCCGCACCAAAGTGATGCGGTTGGGATATTCGACCTGCATATTCGAGCCGTGCATCCACAACGTGCGCTGCGGCATAAATCCCCCTTTCACATACGCCGATTTTCCGGCGGGTTCTGACCTCGGCGTCCAGGACTGGAACACCTTTCGAGGGCCGGAACGCGGCTGCAGTGATTATATCCCGCCCGCCTGAAGCCGTCATTCCTGAATCTCAGCCAACCGGCTCGGCAGCTTGGGCGTCGCTGGTAGAATTACATAGCCAACTCTTGCAGATTGAAGGAGCAACTATCATGGGCAGGCTCGACGGAAAGGTGGTACTGATATCGGGCGGTGCGCGGGGACAGGGTGCCCTGGAGGCGGAGCTGTTCGCCGCGGAGGGTGCCCGGGTGGTCTTTGGTGACCTGTTGGACGACGAGGGGCAGGTGGTGGAGCGGCGAATCACCGAGTCCGGCGGTGAGGCGGTCTACGTCCACCTGGACGTCACCAGCGACGCCGACTGGGAGGAAGCGGTGCATACGGCGGAGGGCCGGTTCGGCAAGCTCGACGTCCTCGTAAACAACGCCGGCATCGCCAACGCCGACCTCATCGAGGACACCTCCGAAGAGCTGTGGGACCGCATCATGCAGGTCAACACGAAGGGCGTTTTCCTGGGGACGCGCAAGGCGCTCCCTGCCATGCGCCGGGCCGGCGGCGGCTCCATCATCAACGTCTCCTCCATCGCCGGCATCCTCGGCCGCGCCTTGACCGGAGGCGCCTACAGCGCTTCCAAAGGCGCGGTGCGCACCTTCACCAAGACCACCGCCATCCAGCACGCCGCTGAAAAGATCCGCTGCAACTCCATCCACCCTGGCCCGGTGGACACCCCGATGCTTTCTGGGATTTCCGACAATCCGGCCATCCTGTCCCAGCGCACCGAGGAGGTGCCCCTCGGGCGTCTCGGTCAGTCCGAGGACATAGCCTACGGCGCCCTGTACCTCGCCTCCGATGAGTCCGCCTGGATCACTGGCATCGAGCTCATCATCGACGGGGGAATCACCGCCAAGTAGGCAAAGCGAAGCGGGCTATCGAGACTTGTCCGTTGCCTCGATAGCCCACTCTTTCGCGGCCCGTACACGGCCTCGATGTCGATCCGGGGAAACTAGCCCTGGGCAATCCAGTCGACCACCCGCTCTCCGATCATGATGACGGTGGGATGCAATCCGCCTCCCCTGAGCAGCTGCGGCACCACCGAGGCGTCGGCCACCCAAAGGCCCTGCACACCCTTGACACGGCAGTGTTGGTCTACCACGGTCATCGGGTCGGAGTCCGGTCCCATCCGGCACGTTCCAGACACATGCCTGGCCGTCCCAACCGTCTGCCGCATGTACAGGTCCAGCGCGTCGTCGTCCGCCAGGGTCTCATCTGTCGGCGTGATGCGGTGGTCCACCACGTCCCGGTATGCCTCAGACTCCAGCAACCTCGCCCCGAACCGGATGCCTTCCCGCATCCGCCGCACGTCTTCGGGGTGCTGCAGGTACCGGTAGTTGAAGTTCGGCTGTACGCTGGGGTCTGCCGACGCCAGCCGCACGTAACCCGAACCCCGGGGAACGCCCAGGGTGCACGAAAGGCGGGCCGCCCGGTCAGCCGGAACGTCTCCGGTGCGATATCTGGTCCGCACTCCGGGGACCCGTTCTTCCCGCTCGTCCACGACGTTCACGGTCGAAAGCACCAGGTCATTGACGGTTTCTGAATCCGGGGCTGTGAAGATCATCCTGTAGTGTGGGGCATCCAGATCCACCGGCAGCTCCACTCCGTCCTTCACTTTGAAGTTGATGTGGACGCTCAGGTGGTTGAACAGGCTCTGCCCCACTCCGGGACGGTCATTGACGACCGGGATCCCGATCTCCTCGAGGTGCTCCCTCGGGCCGATACCCGACAGCATCAGGAGTTGGGGTGACCGCAGGGCCCCGGAGCTCAGCACCACCTTTTCCGCTTCCACCGTGAACACTTCGCCGCCGCTCTCGGCTTCGACCCCGACGGCCCGCGAGCCTTCGAACAGTACCCTGCGAACGTTCACCTGTCCTCGCACGGTCAGGTTGAGCCGGTGCCGCACCTGGCTGAGATACGCAATGGCCGTGCTGACCCTGACTCCACCCAGGTTGTTCGTCGGCGACACGCCCACCCCAGCTGCATTGGCGCCGTTGGTGTCCTCCACGGCACTGTGCCCCTCCCGCACGCACGCATCCCGGAAGGCCCTTTGTATTGCGGGAGTGGCGCTTGACTGCCGGCGCCTCACCGGCATGGGTCCTTCGGTGCCGTGGAAATCGTCTTGGATATCCAGGTCGTTCTCCATTCTGCGAAAAAACGGCAGCACGTTGGCGTACGACCAATCGCCGTTACCCAGCGCCGCCCAGTCGTCGTAGTCCTCGGGCATCCCCCGCTGCATAGCCTGGCCGTTTATGGACGAACCTCCGCCGATCACCTTGCCCTGCGCCACATGGATTTCGCCCTGCTCCTCCGTGGCCATCCCCCTCAGGGCCCAGTTGTGCTCCGACTCGGGGGACTCGGCGTACCTCGTATGACCGAACTTCACCTCGTTGGGAATCAGGTCGAAGTCCGGGTAGTCCTTGCCAGCCTCCAGCACTAGCACTGACCGGCTTGGGTCTTCCGACAACCTTCCGGCCAGCACGGACCCAGCCGCGCCTCCCCCGACGACAATCACATCGTATTTCATGGGCTGCTCCTCGGAATCACGTACTTGGTTTGAGAGTGGTTAAATCGACGGTCATTATACCCAAGATGCGGGCTCAGGGCCTGTATGAGGTCAAAGCGAGAACTCATCGCGCTCCGCGGGTTCCGCCTGGGAAATTAGATCGAACAATCTTTGAATTCGTCTAAAATTTTTCCGTAACTGATGTCGGGGGAGGTATCAATTTCTTCGTACGGTTTGGTATTCTGACACTGCCTAAATCGGTCAGGCGTAGTGCGGTACAGCTGCAGCGCCGATACTTGCGAGGACGCCAATGCTGGAAAGAATGATGGGCGCACTTATGCTGAACCCTCGTACTTACGAGGACGTTGAGCATGACAAAGGCGCCATCTGGCAGGCCCTGTCCATTGTGGTCATGGTTTCCATTGCAGGGGGTATCGGGGGCGCACTGTCTGGGGATGTTGATTTGATCAGGGGAGTCATCTTCGGGGTTGTCGGCGGTGTCCTGTCGTGGGCTATGTGGGCACTGGCGGCGATGCTCGTCGGCACCACCATCCTCAAGACCCCGCAGACTGAGGCCGACTGGGGTCAGGTTGCCCGCGGTACGGGCTTCGCCCAGACGCCGGGTCTCTTGAACATCCTCGTTTTCATCCCGTTTCTGGGCGGCGTAGTAGGCTTAGTGGTCTTTATCTGGCAGTTAGCCTGCATGCTGTTCGCCATCAGGGAAAGCCTGGACTACAGCTCGTTGTGGCGGGCCTTCTTCGTGGTGCTCATCGCCCTGATTCCTGTCCTGATCATTAATGGCATAATCTTCGCCTTGCTCGGCCTCGGGGACACCAACTCCGTCGACGCGCCGGAGGCCATTACCCAGTTCGTGTCCAGCGTTATCCCCGGTTAGTCCCCTCTCTGGTCGATTCCGGACCAAATCGTCAAAAAAGTTGGGACCCGAGGTTTTGCCTCGGGTCCCAGCTCTGTTCCACCGGCGCTGAATCCGACAGTTAAGCCGGTTCCGCCACAAATACTGGAATCTTGCGTGAGGTACGGCCCTGGTATTCCTCGTAGGGCGGGTAGGCGACTACGGACAGGTCCCAGAGCCTCGACCGCTCCGCATCGTCCTGCACCTCGCGGACGCGCATGGTGTAGGTCTCGGCCTCGTCCCGTATCTCCACATCCGCATCCGAGCGGAGGTTGTACACCCAAACCGGGTTCTTCGGCGCTCCACCCATCGAGCCCACCAGCACGTAGTTGTTCCCGTCCTTCACGCGCATCAGCGGCGTCTTGCGGATGGCACCGGTCTTGTTGCCCTTGTTGGTAACTATGATCACAGGCAGCCCTGTGTCGCGAAGGGTCGTTCCCTCCTTCCCTCCGCTTCCCTCGTAGACCTCCACCTGTTCACGAACCCAGTCCCTGGTTGAAGCAACATATTCGGCCATAGTCCTCTTTAACCTCCAGTTAACCTCAATTCTGCCCTTAATGATAACCCGAATCATCAGCGCTCTCTACCAGCCAGGGCATCCAGGAGCGCCTTCATTCTGCCGCCCCGTCTGATGGGACGGGTCTGAAACACTCCCCTTCGAGATACCGCCGTTCTGTTCCGGAAACGACCGCTTGGCGCAGAACGTTGCCTCAATAACCATTCACCCTTGCCCGGTCTCTCCTTGGGTGTTTACCACTATCCCGAATATGTCATCTCCCGGCCTTTACTGGGCTCGAAGAACCGACCGGAATCCCACATCACCGTCTGGACTTCATCCAAATGGGTAGAGACGGGACGAAAATTGAAGTTGACTCACTTCAGCGCCGGAGCCAATGCGGGTTTCTCTCTTCACCTGTATCGTGGGCGTGTCTTGACCTCCTGAATGGGATGCCAACTGCAATCACTGGTGAATTCCACCTGCCGCTCCCGGGGTGTGGTTTATCCATAGGCCCATTTGGGAGATAATGGCGCGGTGGCACAATTAAGAAATTCAGTGAGGTATCGAATATGTCCCAGCTGAGCGAGATAGCAGCGTCCGCTGGAGCGTTGCTGAAGGAAACGGGACAAAGCATCAGTGTGGCGGAGTCCTCCTGCGGCGGACTGCTCTCGGCCGCCCTGGTGGCAATCCCCGGCGCCTCGGCCTACTACGTCGGCGGCAGCGTCATCTATACCCGTGTGGCGCAGAAGGGTCTACTCCTGGTCCCCGACGAAGCGATGGAGGGGCTCCGGGCCAGCTCAGAACCCTACGTGCTCCTCAACGCCCGCACCTCCCGCCAGTCCCTGGACACCACTTGGGCGCTCGCCGAGACCGGCGCCAGCGGCCCCACGGGCAACCGTTACGGCGATAACTACGGCCATGCCTGCATTGCGGTCACCGGCCCTGTGGAGAAGGTCATCACCGTCGAGACGGGCGACCCGGACCGCGAGGCAAACATGTGGGTCTTCGCGGAACGCGCCTTCCAGTTGCTGGAAGAGTGCATCAACGAGTCCCGGCAGTAGGCGGAAAACATGACGCAAGTCGAAGCGAAGCTGGCCGAGTTAGGCTATGAGTTGCCTCCCCCTCCCGACCCGGTGGGCAACTACCTGCCCATCACTCGCAGCGGCAACATCATGTGGCTGGCCGGAGTGGGCTCCCGCCTCGCCGGCGGAGGCCGCATCGCGGGCAAGCTCGGTGCCGACCTGAGCGTCGAGCAGGGATACGAAGCAGCACGGTGGGCCGCACTGAACCTGCTCGCCCGCATGAAGACCGAACTGGGCGACCTCGACCGCGTGACCCGCATCCTGAAGGTCGTGGGAATGGTCAACAGCGACCCCTCCTTCACCGAGCAGGCGGCAGTCGTGGACGGAGCGTCCGACCTCTTCGTCGCCCTCTACGGCGAGCGAGGCATGCACTCCCGCTCAGCCCCGGGAATGGCCGCGCTCCCAGGCAACACGGCCGTCATCTGCGACTGCGTCATCGAAGTTGGCGGAGGTTGACCGCGGTGGCCCAAGACCTCCGGCTCTACAACGAGCTGGCCTATCTATGGCCGGTGATAAGCCCGCCTGATACCTACGCCGAGGAGGCGCAGTACTGGCGCAAGGCCCTCCGCGACCACCTCGGTCCGGGACGCCATCGCCTGCTTGAGTTTGGCGTGGGCGGCGGCCACAACCTATCCCACCTGGCCGCCGAGTTCGACGCGACGGCCGTGGATCTGTCCCCGAAGATGCTTGAGCTTTCGCGGCGCCTGAATCCCGCGGTTGAGCACCACCTCGGGGACATGAGGACATTCCGGCTCCCGGGCCGGACCTTCGACGCCGTGCTCATCCACGACGCCATCTGCTACATGCTCACCGAGGATGACCTCAGGTCTGCCTTCTCAACCGCCCGCACCCACCTGCGGCCCGGTGGCCTCCTGCTGGTCGCCCCGGACCTCGTCCGCGACACCTTCCGGCCCGGCATGAAGCAGCAATGGGCCAGCAGGCGCGGCAATGTGGAAGTGATCACCGAGGAAGTCATCCACGACCCAGACCCCGACGACACAACGGTCGAGTCGCACTACACCTACACCATCACTGAGAAGGCCGCCCGCCGCATCGAGCGCGACGTACACGTAACCGGCCTGTTCCCCATAGCTACCTGGCTGTCACTGATGCAGGAAACCGGATTCGATGCTGACCTGATCCCGCTACCAGGGGACGGCGACGGCTGCGGCGAGCATCTCTTCAGAGGGGTGCAATCAAGATGAAAAAGGGGCGACAATATAGTCGCCCCTACTATCAGCGAAAGCTGCTGTTTTGCAGTGTTATCGAATCAGGGTCTCCGCCATCTTCTCCAACTGGTCGCCCATCTCCTGGTCGGTATCGCAGTGAGTAGGCCAGACGCACACCCGGAGCGCCCCCGCATTCAGGCAGTCGTCTACGTCCTGGCGGGTGGTTTCCGGCGGCCGCCCGAACACCGAGATGGTCAGCGACTCCGGGTCGCGCCCCCGCTCGTCGGCCAGCACGTCCAGAACCTTGCGGCCTTCCTCGACCTGCTGGGGCGTCACGCGGTTGGGTAGCCAGCCGTCGCCCCAACGGGCCACGCGCTGCAGAACGTTGCGCGCCATGCCACCCAGCAGCACCGGCGGATGAGGCTGCTGCACCGGCTTCGGGTACATGTAGACCGGCGGGAAGTCGTAGTAGCGGCCGTGGAACTCTGCTTCATCCTTCGTCCACAGCTCCTTCAGCGCCAGCACGGCCTCGCGGGTCTGCGTCCAGCGGTGGTCGAAGTCACCGCCCATCATCTCCGTCTCTTCCCGGTTCCAACCCGCGCCGACGCCGAAGACGAACCGGCCGTTGCTGTGCCGGTCCAGCACCGAAATCTCCTTGGCCAGGATCAGCGGGTTGCGCTCCGGCACCAGGGTGATGCCGGTGCAGAGCTTGATCTCGCTGGTTACCGCCGCGGCCATGGCCAGCGAGACGTACGGCTCCGAAAAGTGGGCGTAGGTCCAGGGAATCTCTCCGCCTGTTGCCGGAAACGGCGAGGCGCTGTTCACCGGCAGGATGGGGTGCTCGTGATACCAGAGTGACTCGAACCCCAGGTCTTCCACCTTCTTAGCGATGAAGGCCGGGTCAAGAGTGTAGGCGGGAAGTGGCACAATTACGCCAACTGACATGTCATTCCTCCAGGATTTTTTCGCCTTAAAGAAGGAATCAGGATGGGACTCATTCAGCCAAGTCCCTGCTACAGGGTCGCTCCCAAGATTACCATGACGACGCCGCCAACGCTCAGTAAGGTGCCAACCACCAGCAGAGGATCGACGAATTCGACGCGTCTCAGAAAGATGTAAGCCAGGGCCAGGGCGATTATCGGCTGGCTCGCGTGGATCGGGCTGACGATGGTGACGGGCGCGCGGCTGAGAGCATGGAACAGCATGGCAACCGCAATTCCCTGTAGTACACCTGCCCCGGCGCAGATTGCCAGGTACTTGGGCGGTGCGTCACGGAAGCTGCTCAGGATGCCGCGGCGTGCTATAGCAAACAGTATCGCCCCGCCGATTGCCAGGGCGAATCCCGACGCGACGAAGGGCGGAATGACATCGGTAACGAACTGCCTGCTAAGCGAGTCTCGTGTTGCGAAGGACGCCGCGCCGCAGAGAGCCAGCAGATATCCCAGGTTGCGTACAGGGCCACCAACGGCCGGCACCGTGCGGGCCTGGGCCCGTGGCAGCATCACGAGCAGCAGCCCGCCAACGATAACGGGTGTACCGATGGTAACGAGCAGGTTGGGACTCTCACCCAGCAGGAGCACGCCAATGCCGAATGCTATCAGTGGCTGGGTTGAAGTTACCGGGACGGCCCTCGTGGCGCCGACCATGGCGATGGCCGAGTTCATGAACACCCGGGCCATGGGATAGGCCAGGATGCCCATAACGGTGATCACGCCAAAGTCCCGGAGATTCAGGGAAGCGATTTCCTCGAAGTTGACAGCGAAGGCGATGGCGCAGATGAGAACCGCGCCCGTCACCACCGTCATGAAGGTGGCAACCGGCGGCGCCACGTGCTGCAGCCCGACGCGGATGAGTATGGTGCCTGATGCGAACCCACAGGCAGATATGAAGGCGAAGAGAACGGCGATGGCCATCAGCCCATCCGGAAGGGCGTGTATCGGCCGGCCGGGCCAGTCACTGGGGAAAGACCAGTGCCGCCTGCGGCATGACAACAATACTTAGGCGGCACGGACTAAACAATTCTGTTGCCAACAAGGGCCGGGCAACTACCCGCCAAGAGGAAGGCGGCTGCAAGTCCTTGTCGCCCTCGTTTACCGGGACAGCCAGTCGGCTACCCTCTCGCCGACCATGATGGCTGTTGCGTTGGTGTTGGCCCGCGGCACTTTGGGCATAACGGAAGAATCGGCTACCCAGACCCCTTCGATTCCCTTGACCTTGCAGTGCTGGTCCACCACCGCCATGGGGTCGTCGTTCGGCCCTATCTTGCAGGTGCCGGAGACGTGACGGGCCGAGCTGACGGTGCGCTTCATCCACAGGTCGAGGCTGTCGTCGTCATCCAGCACATCGTCTGCGGGTGTGATGCGACCATCGCAGGTATCCTTGTACGCGTCGGTCTCCAGCATACTGGCGGCCAAGCGGACTCCGTCGCGCAGCCTGCGCGTGTCCTCCGGGTTCTCGAAGTAACGGTAGTTGAAGTATGGCTGTTCCATGGGGTCGGCCGAAGCCAGACGCACCCAGCCATTGCCCTCCGGTAGCTCCAGCACGCAGGACACGCGAGCCGTCCCGTCGTCCATCACCTCGCCGGTCAGCGCGTTGAAGACCGAGCTGGTCGTCAGCATCATGTCGCTGACGTGCCGCGATCCTTCGGCGGTGTAGCGTAGGGCAATCCGGGTGCCCAGATTGTCGGCGGCAAGTTGCACGCCATCCTTCACCTTGAAGGAGATGGTGGTTATCGCGTGGTTCCACAGGTTCTGACCAACGCCCGGTGCCTCGAGCACCACGGGAATGCCGAACTCGTCCAGCTGGTCCCGTGGTCCGACCCCGGACAGCATCAGTATATGGGGCGACTTGAGCGCGCCCGCCGACAGGACAATCTTGTCCGCCTCTACGGTGAAGGTCTCGCCCCCACTCTCCGCTTCGACGCCCACCGCGCGGTTGCCGTCAAACACAATCCGGTGGACGAATACCTCGCCCCGGACAGTCAGGTTCAGGCGGTGACGTGCTGGGCTGAGATGGGTCAGGGCGGTGCTCATTCGCACCCCGTTCATGTTGTTCATGGGCACCGGCGCAACGCCCAGATGCTCGGGGCCGTTCATGTCGGAAGCCGTACCATGCCCTGCTTCCAGGCACGCCTTGTGAAACACGGTCTGGATTGCCGGCCAGTTGCCGTTGTTGATCCGGCGGCTGATGGGCAGTGGGCCGTCCGTACCGTGGAAGTCGTCCTGGATGTCCAGGTCAGTCTCCATCTTGCGGTAGTAAGGCAGCACGTCCAGGTAAGACCATTCGTGTGCTCCGTTGTCTACCCACAGGTCAAAGTCCTCGGGGAGGCCGCGCAGGAAGACCTGCCCGTTGATGGATCCGCCTCCCCCGATCACCTTGCCTTGAGCCACGTGGGCCGGGCCCTGCTCTTCGGACAGGATGCCGCGCAGGGCCCAGTTGTGCTTCGAGTCCGGGGCCTCAGCGGTGCGGGTGTGGCCCAGCCGGATGTCATCGGGCAGATTTTCCGGATCTGGATAGTCCGGCCCCGCCTCCAGAAGAAGAACTGACAGATCGGGATTCTCCGATAGTCGTGCTGCCACCACCGAACCGGCTGAACCGCCCCCAATCACGATAACGTCGTACTTCATTGGGACTTCTACCTCCGGAAAGAGCCGTTTAGGCTTCCTTCACTTTGTAGTCAAGAATTAATTGATCGCGGCCAAGAACTCGTCGGTGCTGACCACCGTACCCTGGCGAGGGTAGACTTTCTCGGTCAGCACTCGGTGTACTTCGGGATCAGCGTCGGAACAGGCGTCGGCGACAACGATAAAGCTGTAGTTGACGTCCACGGCCCAGCGCACGCATGAGAGCACGCATCCGCTGGTGGCCACGCCCATGACGATTAGCGTGTCCTTGCCCATCTCCCGCAGATTCACATCCAGCGCAGTCGTGGAAAATGGGCCAGGCTTGGTCTTGGTGATAACCCGCTCACCCTCGGCCGGGGCCACGCCTTCGTGCAATTCTATGTCAGGTGCATACTCCGCGAACGGCCCACCCCGGTGCACCACGTAAATCACTGGAATACCGGCCGTGCGGGCACCCTCCAGAGCTCGTGCGGCGTTGCGCACCACCGCCTCGGGCTCGGAGGCCACGTTGTTTACGATGCGTTGCTGGAAGTCCATGATGAGGACTGCCGACCTGGCTGCGTCAATCTGCAATGCCGTCTGAGTCACTGCTCGCCTCCGTGCTGCGATTTATAAGTATCGGGTGGACCGCCTCTTCAATCCCCTGGACCGGGAAACTACCCGCCGGGATGAGATCCCTTCTGAAGTCAGTCGACTTCCCCGGTGGCCCAGGAACGTATGAGGTGGTGGGCTATGGCAGTGGGACCGGGTATGGCCAGTATCTCGCTTCTCTCTTCCAAGGCCAGGAGAACTTCCTCGCGAGAAAACCACTGCACATCGGTCATCTCCTCAGGGTCGTAGTGAATGTCCGTGGTGGCCGCGTCGGCGTGGCAGCCGATCATCAGCGAAGACGGGAAAGGCCAAGGTTGCGAGGAATGATACCGGACTGCCCCAACCCGTATGCCAGCCTCTTCCATCACTTCTCGCGCCACCGCTTCCTCAATGGCCTCGCCCTGGTCCATGAAGCCAGCCAGGGCAGAATACCGGCGCATGGCCACGAGTCGCCCCCGAGATTGTCCCAGCAGGCACCGGTCGCCGTCGTGCACCACCGTGATGACAACGGGATCGGTACGCGGATAGTGTTCGGTGCCGCAACCCCCGTCCTCTTTCGGGGAGCAGCGACGCACCTGACCGCCGCGACCCACAGAAGTCGGCCGTCCGCAGACGGCGCAAAAGCCGTGGCGCCCGTGCCAGCTCAGTTGCGATCGCGCTTGCGCCACCATGCCCGATTCCGGACCGCTCATATATTCCGCGGTGGTGCGAGCGTCCTCGAAGGTCAGGCCATCTCGCTCAATGTCTCCCCGCTCTATGGAAGATACGTCGACCACGAAATGCGAGCGACCTTCAAGGGCGCCCAAGAATATGGGTTCCAGCTCAACCTTTAGCAGTCGAAGGTCTTCGGTACTCAACCAAGTAAGGGAATGCTCCGCCGATACTGGCACATTCAGTTGCCACATCGGCAGCATCCGGCTTTCCGGGTCGCTCGCCTGCGCTGCTAGCCAGTCTTCGTCCCGTCGCTCCACCTCGCCCCGGTCCAGGGGATTCCCGGCGAACACGTGGGTTATACGCTCGCGTCTGTTGTTCATAGCTCCTTCCGGATTTGGATTCCAAGCCTCAATTCTGGGCTTGGATTTTGGGTTTGGATTCTGTCGCTCCAGTCTGCGGGCTATTTTACAACAATGGGAAGAAGGCGTACGTCCAAAGTTAGCTGACAGAAGGTGATTGACATCCTACGTGTGCCCTCCTAGCATTGCCAACTATGTGGGAAAGAAATCCGGCAGAGTAGATAGGTAGACGCTTGCTAAAAAGGAGAGGTGATCCTAAATTCATCGAACTAAGGTTATAAATATTGCTCTGATCTATTGCTGAACAGCCAAATCGAAGGGAAGGAAGGCCACGTAAATTGGGAGAACATGGGGATCTGCTCACATCAATAGCCGACATTATCAGGGATTATCGTGCCGGGGAGATACCGGAGCCGACGCCAGACCACGTCGACGAATGGATTCGCCAATTTGACGATGATGTGCAGGTTCCCATACTACGGGAACTGAATCACGTCTTTAAGCGCACCTACGTGTCCAAGGCCAAAGCGCGTGAGTTGTTCAGGGAAGTAGTCGACCATTACTCATGCGAATTTTGGAGGTCGGCTAATCTACTTGATATTCAGGAGCAAGGCAAGAGTCAATCCGAAATCAGGGAGTTGGTAGCTTCTCTCATCCAAGAAAAATGCGGGACAGAAATAGACTACCTAGGTATAGACGGAGGGGACTTCGTTTACCTTGATGACGCTATCTTTACCGGTGAGCGCGTCATCAGAGACTTATCTGATTGGATGAGGGCAAGTGCCCCTCAAGGTGCAAGAGTACGCTTAATGACGATTGCTAGTCATGCATATGGCAAATACCAGATTGACCGGGGCAATGAGAGCTTTAGTGATTTGAAAAAACTGAAGCAAATTTATCTGCAAATTGCGGGGTTCCGCGAGTACGTGTTTGAAAATCGTAGGGTGCATCGCGACCAATCTGATGTTTTGTGGCCTACTGATGAACTATATGATTCTGCCCCATTTCAACCCCGCACTGCGAGGCAACAAGTGGGTAGAGTCTATTCCTCTGAGGAGGGTCGGCAGTTGCTGGAGCGAGAATTCCTACAGGCTGGCCACAGGATTAGAGGATTTGCCAACGACCCCAATCCTCGGCTCAAGCCGTTAGGCTTCAGTCCATTCGAACCAGGTTTCGGCTCACTGTTCGTTACCTTTCGAAACTGCCCAAACAATAGTCCTCTGGCTCTTTGGTACGGCGATCCCTATTCTTATCCGGAAAACCACCCGCTAGTATTACAACGACAGTTGGCGTGATAAGATCACTGGGAGGTTGGGGAAGGCTTGGTCGGGTGAGGTAGGGAAGTGGATGCGGCAGCTTTCGAGCAGATATATCAGGACTTTCAGGGGTTTCACGCTTACTTCGCTGGGCTGTTTGGCCGCCGGGAGACGCGGGAGCGCAGCGGCCATTATCTGCAAGCCCTGCTGGTGCAATCCGGGGAGCGGCGCAACGCCGAGAATCTATCGGAGACGGTTCCTGAGTCCGCCCGGGGGATGCAGCGGTTTCTCACCGACTCTCCCTGGGACGATGACGCGGTTATAGGGCGGCTGCAGGAGTACCTGGGAACCCGGCTGGAGCATCCTGAGGGGGTGTGGGTCCTGGACGGCAGCGACTTTCCCAAGCAGGGTAGGAAGTCGGCGGGAGTGGCCCGGCAGTACTGCGGCCGGCTGGGCAAGGTGGCCAACTGCCAGGCGGGGATGTTCTTGGCCTACGTAAGCCCGTTGGGCCGGTCCCTGGTGGACAAGCGCCTTTATCTGCCGGAGAGCTGGACCTCGGACGAGGACCGTTGTGCTGCGGCTGGGATTCCGGGGGAGCGACGGAGCTACCGGTCGAAGACGGGACTGGCTTTGGAGATGCTGGAGCGGACAGTAGAGTTGGGCCATCTGAGGGCCGGATGGGTCGCGGCAGACGACGCCTTCGGCGTGTCGCCGTCCTTCCGCAACGGGTTGGCGACCTTGGGAATGCACTACGTCCTGGACGTTCCAGAGGCCTTTACAGTGTGGCCGGTGGAGCCCGAGTGGACCACTCCGGTCTACCGGGGACGGGGTGGGCCTCCCAAGCCCAGGCTGGTGGCCGGACAGCGGCGCACGATGGGGGAGCGCAGTGGCGAATTGCCGGAGGATGCCTGGCAGGAGATCACGGTGGCCCAGGGGAGCCAGGGGCCGAGGAGCTATACATTCAGCGCCCAGCGGGTGCGGCCCAGCAGCAAAAGGAAGCCCGGAGAAATCCACTGGGCCGTCTACCGCCGGAACCTGGACGGCAGCGAGCCCCGCTACTACCTTTCCAATGCTCCGGAGGATACGCCGTTGGAGACCCTGGCATACGTGGGCGGTTCCAGGTGGCGCATAGAAACGGAGTTTGAGACGGGAAAGGGGGACGTGGGGCTGGACGAATATGAGACCCGCACCTGGGCGGGCTGGCATCATCACGTGGCCCTGTGCCTGCTGGGCGGAGCCTTCCTGCTGAGCCTACAACAGGCTTGGGGGGAAAAAGATGCCCCGGATCACCCGTCCTCAGGTCTACCGGGTGGTGCGGGAGATGCTGCCCCGGGAGTCGTTCGGGCCGGAGGAGTTGCTACTGTGGCTGAAGCAGACGCAGTGTAGTAACGAGCGAGCCAGTCGCTCCCACGCCAAGCGCCGGTCTGCTTTGCGCGCATCTCGGACTATCCCGCCTTGAACTGTCGTTGTAATACTAGCAGCCCGTCTGAGGATTGACCGACTGGCGGTGTCGGTCAGCCGGGACTACCCTGCGACAACGGTTCTGGCGGGGTGCGGGTAGGCACCTGCGGATTGTCGCTTGAAAATCCCACTGCCCATGGACCGGCGCGTCTCCCTGTCGTTCCCAGTGGCGCCTTTTCCCCTCACCTTGACGAACATCCCGGCCCCATACCGGAACAGCTTCAGCAGGTTGTGGCCGGCGCAGATGATCAGCCACTCCCGGTTCACCTTAGCCAGACCCCGCAGCAGGAACTGCCGGAAGCCCCGGCCCTGCTTGATCTGCCCGAATACCGGTTCCACCGTCTCCATCCGAAGCGCGTAGCGTTCCCTGCCCCGTTTCGTCCGCAGCTTGCGCCGCATCCGGTCCTTGGCTGACAGCCCCTTCGGTATGCGGCCACGGGGCGCCGGTGGCGGCACCCAGCCGTGGCGGGTCCTCTCCGGCGCGACGAACGGGTCCACTCCCAGGGCGTAGAGTTCCTCCACCGCCTTGGCCGAGTAGTATCCGGCGTCGGCGGAGACTTCCTTTGGGACTGTGCCCACGTTCAGGATGGCCTCCTCAATCATGCTCACGGCCTGATCCTTGTCCGAGGGCTGATCGGTGGCACAGGCCGCCACGATCACCTGATGCTCGCTGTCCACCACCGCCTGGCAGTTGTAGGACTGCTGGAAGTCCCTCCCTCCCGGGCCGGGCATGATCCGGGAGTCCGGGTCGGTGAAGTTCCGCTGCGCCTTGTCATCAGGCACCCCGAGATGATTGCGTCCCTCGGACTCAGCCTGCTCCGCATCCGCCAGGGCCTCGGCCTCCAGCGCCGCCTTGGCCTCCCTTATCTTCCGCAACCGTCCCTCCCGGAAGGCCAGTTCCTCCGGCAACTCATCCCCACGCCTGTCCTTCCCGTACCGGCGGTCCTCCTCCTCGTCCACCTCCTGCGCCTTGCGGAGCAACTCGTCCACCTCGGCCTGCAACCGCGCTTCCTTCTCCTTCATCCGCCCGTAGCTCATCGCCTTGTGCTTTGAGGCATTGGCCCTCACCTTGGTCCCGTCCAGCGCCACGTGCCCCAGCTTTACCAGTCCTGCCTGCTGGCACAACTCCAGCACCTGCAGGAACAATTCCCCCAACGCCTCCAGATGGTCCTTTCGGAAGTCGGAGACGGTGCGGAAGTCCGGCGTGTTGTTCGCCGCCAGCACCCGGTAGGCGATGTCCTCGTGCAGCCTCTGGGCGATGCGACGTGAGGAGGCCACGCCGGTGCAGTAGCCGTAGAGCAGCACCTTCACCATCATCCTGGGATGGTAGGGCGGGCCGCCCCGCCTCTCCTGCTCGTAGCGGGCGGTGATGTCCGAGAGGTCCAACTGGTCCGCAACGTCGGAGATGAAGTAGGCCAAGTGCTCCGGCGGCAGCCATTCCTGGAGGGCCGCCGGCAGCAGCAACTGCTGGTCCGGGTCGTAGGGAAGGTAGGTCTTGCTCATTGACCGCTCCGATCGTCTGATGCTCCGTACCATCATACCCCCAACGGCTCACCAACCCCGTTTCTCGGACGGGCTGCTAGCGGAAGTGGTATCCGCTGTTTCCACGCAAGGGCTATTCGCAATAGTGGGAGATAGTATGCTTTCACCAGATGGCAATAACTACGCGATGCCCCTGTATCAGCGTGTAGACTGTGCTGTGTTCCTCAAGACAAAGGAAAGGTTTGGCGGCTTGTCTAACATGTCAGGCGGCTATCCGCTGATGGTAAACGACATCCCAATTCGCACGTCCGAGGCTTTGTATCAAGCTTGCCGATTCCCGAATAGACCCGACCTGCAACGATTGATCATCGAGCAAAGAAGCCCAATGACCGCGAAAATGAAGGGCAAGCCTCACCGAGATAAATCGCGCGGTGATTGGGATGTGGTTCGGGTCGCCATCATGCGCTGGTGCTTAGAAGTTAAGCTGGCGCAAAACTGGGATTCCTTCAGTGAGTTGCTGCTTGCTACCGGGAACCGCCCAATAGTTGAACAATCTCGAAGGGATGACTTTTGGGGTGCCAAGCCAATTGATGACGAGAGACTCACTGGGGCCAATTATCTGGGGTTGTTGCTGCAGAGTTTGCGAGAGAGAGTGAAAAGAGAGTCGCGAGAGTCGCTTTCTTGTGTGCCACCTTTATCCATTTTGGATTTTTGCCTCTACGGAGAACTGATTGGGGAGGTATGTACACAGGATTTGAAAACAGGCCGATTTTCAGTAGTGCATGATAAGGGCAGCCAGAGAAAAGTGGCGGCACTGAGCAACGCCACCACTTATTCTTTGTAATTTTCTGCTTTGACCTAAGAATCTTCTCTTGATCACAGGTTCAGCGGATGCTCCTCGTAGTCCCTGACCTTGTCGTAGATCTGCATCCGGTGCCTAGCCGCTTCCAGCACGAAAATGCGATCGTCCTCATCAACCTTCACCGCCACGGGACGGCGGAAGCGCCACTCCGGCTCCAGGTCCACCCGGCGGCGGGCCTTGATGATGTCCGGGTTGGCATCGATATAGGTCTGCGTCCAGGGAGAGGGCTGCTGTGCATCGCCAACCAGCGAGGTAATGAAACGCCCGTCAGCGGCGTACGCCTGTAGCAGGTGGGCGCCCCAGTCGGTGACGTAGACGTCGCCCTCGGAGTCCACGGCCACACTAGTGGGCCCTTCCAGCGCACCAACTCCGGATATGGACGCCTCGAACTTCAGCAGAAAGTTGCCGTCAGCGTCGAACTTCTGCACCCGCCTGTTGCGCCAGTCGGCCACGTATATCGCGCCGTCCGAATCAATAGTGAGCCCCCACGGCATATCGAACTGCCCGTCGCCGTTGCCGTGGCTGCCGAACCCGCCAAGGAACTCGCCGTCGCGCGAAAACCGCTGCACGCGATGATTCATGCTGTCCACGATCACCACGCTGCCGTCGGCGTCGAGCGCAATGCCCGAAGGCCCGTTGAGCTGCCCCTTGCCGCTGCCCGGCTCGCCCCAGTTGGAAAGGAACCCGCCTTCCGAATCAAAGATCGAAACGCGGTTCAGGAAGTCGTCGGTGGCAAAGATGTTGTTGTCGCCGTCAAGCGCAATGGATCTCGGCCAGACGAACTGCCCGTCGCCCCGTCCGTATCCCCCGAACTGCCCAAGAAACTGGTGGTCCAGCGTCACCCGGCTGATTCGTTGCCCCAATTCTTCGGCGCCCCGGTTGATGACGTAGACGATTCCATTCTTTCCAAGGGCCATGTCCTGGGGCGTCCAGAATCCCTGCCCCGACATGCCATACATGCCCAGGCAGTAGCTGTAATCGAACACCCTTCCCGCAGCCACTGTCGTCAGCATAGTTTCACCTCATAATTGTGTAGGGGCGCACCGCGGTGCGCCCCACAGGTTGCTGGTCGAGTGTTTGGTCTACACGAAGTCCATCTGCTCGAAATTGCCGCCGACGATGGGCACCGGGTCTAGGCCCAGCCAACGGTCGATGATCGTCGAGTAGAAGCCCCGGAAGTCGTTGTTGGGGGCCAGGTCGCCCTGCTGCAGGTCCTCGGGCCTGAGCGACGGGTATTCGCTGTACATCCCGCCCTTGACCTGGTTGCCAATGACGAACGCCGCGCCGGCTGCGCCGTGGTCCGTGCCCGTGCCGTTGTCCCTGACCCTGCGCCCGAACTCGGTGAAAAGCACCATTATCAGGTTGTCGCCCGCGTCGTGTTCCTTGAGGTCGTCAAAGAAATCGCTGATGGCGCTGGACATATCGATCCACAGCTTAGTGTGCATCGGCGGCTGGTTAAAGTGGCTGTCGAAACTGCCGTACTGCGTATAGAACATCTGCGTCCCTAGGTCAGCCAGGTAGACCTGGGCTATGTCGCGCAGGTACTTGGCGATGGGAGTCTCGGCGTACTCCACGGAGGACGAGTAACGCTCAGGCGCGCTGCGAATGATGTCAGCACCCTGCAGGGCATCGCGACCGGTCTGGCCCAAGTAATCCATAACCGCGCCGGTCCCCACTGCCGGGGCATACATCCGGGCGAACCGGTCCAGGATCTGGTTGCGCTCGGCCTCCGCCGCCACGCCCGGCACGCTGGAAAGCACGCCGTAGGACTCAAGGCTGGACACTGAGGTCACCGGCACTCCGCGCAACGAAAGGGCGCGGGGCAGGCCCTGCCCGAAGTTGACGCCCTTCAGCACGTTCTCGGAGTTCGGGTCCAGGTCCCGGATCACGCGTCCGGCCCAGCCCTCGGTGCCGACGACATCCGGCTCGCAGGTGTGCCAGATGTCCATCGAGCGGAAGTGCGAGCGGGGCGAGTTCTCGTAGCCAATGCCGTGGATGATGGCTACCTTGCCCTCGTCATACAGCTTCTTGATGGGCCCCATTTGGGGGTTGAAGGCCAGCTGGCTGTCGATGGGCAGAACCTGGTCTTCGGGAATCCCTACCTTCGGACGGGCATCCCGATAGTGCCCGTTGGTGTAGGGGATGATAGTGTTCAGGTAGTCGTTGGCACCGGTCATTTGCAGTACTACTACCACCGGGTCTTTCTTGGTCGTTGCCATGTGCTCCTCCGTCTATGCATTGTGATGGGGGGCCGGCCCTCCGGTCCACTGAAGGAGGAGGGGACTTGGGTTACTACGAATTAAGCGAACTGGAAATCTCTTGACGCCGCGATCAGAGCCAGCATCAGGCCGACGCGCTTCTCGGAATCCTCGCTGTTCCAGTTCAGGTCGCCGTCCTGGCGCGCCTGCTCCAGCAGTTCGGAATACGTCGACTCGCTGACTTCTACCGGCCCGGACAACTCCAGGCAGGCTTCCACCAGCTGGGCGGGGGTCATCGAGCCGCGTTCCCGCAGGTTTCCGATTATGGCCTGTACACCGGGCAGGGAGGTATCGCCCATCAGCCCAGCCGCGAAATTGACTCGGCGCACCAGTGCTCCGCCGTCGATCCATTCCGCCCCGGTGTGCCAGCTTTCGACGCTGGGTGGGTTCAGGAGCTCCTGGCCCTGGTAGGCACATTCGAAGGCCAGCTGGTTGAAACCGGGCCGCGGGCCCTGGTAGTTCCCTGCCAGCCGCGCCGTGCCGATCACCAGTTCCGCGGGACTTTTGACCCGCGAATATCGTGCGGCCTTGAAGAAATCGGAATTGAACAGCGTCCGCAACATGGCGCGTATATCGCCGTCCGTCTCGTTGTAGGTGGCGATCAGCGCGTCTATCGCATCGGGGTCATTGGGCGGCGTGATGTTCCAGCTCGGCACCTGTGGCTCGTCGGCCACGAAGAAATTGTAAAGGTGTCGCGACAGGAACCTCGCCGACGCCGGCTGCTTCACCACGATGTCTATGATGTCCTCGCCGTTCAAGGGGCCCGTCTGGCCCAAGAAGGTCTTCTCACCGTCGTCGTGATCCTCGGGTCGGTACTCGAAGTTCCAGTAGAACCGGCCCAGCGGATTGCGCGGAATCTTCGGACCAATGGTCCAGCCGGTAAAGGCCCGGGACGCTTCCTTGATATCGTCCTCGGAGTAGTTGCCCACTCCCAAGGAGAACAGTTCCAGGAGCTCCCGGCCCCAGTTCTCGTTGATTGCGCCCATGTGGTTGCCGTTGTTGTCCAGCCAGAAGATCATGGCCGGATTCTTCGCCAGCTCCACCAGCAGGTCACGGAATTTGCCCATGCCGTGCTCTCGGAACATGATGATCTGCTGCGTCAGCTCCGGGGGATTGTCCACCTTGGAGTTGCCGGTGGCGAAAAGCTGGTGCCAGAAGAGAGCCATCTTTTCTTCCAGCGGCCTATCGGTATTGATCATCCGGTAGACCCACTCGGCTTGGTTCAGGGGCGGTCCCAGCGCACCCTCGTACCCGGGAAGGAAGCGAAAGAGCAGTTCATTATCAAGCGGTTCCTGCCGTTCCGGATTCACCAGCTCTTCTACTGTCGCCTCGTATCCCTTGGATGCGCGATCCGCCAATTCTTCATACGATGCGCCGAATCCGGCTCGCCGCATGAGGTGGCCCATCAGGGCAATTTGTTCTCTTTCAGGCATGGGAGACCTCCTGAGTTTAGGGCTCCGTACAGATGGGGAAAGGCTCGACGTAATGCGCCGCAGCTTCTTCCCCAATCCTATGTATTGCGTCCGCTAATGTCAATGGAACAACACCGAACAGACGGGGTTATCGCATTTGGATGAAGTGCTTCCCAATCGGGAGGCCGAATTGAGTGACACAGGGCGGGACTGGATAACAGGGGGCACATGACGAAAGACTACTCGTGGGAGAGACGGGATGGAATTTTTCCCAGCGGATCCCATTTTTTCCAAATTTCCCCATTCCGTCGGCAAATCGGGCCGGATTCAAAGCTGAAAGCCCGCTATTCAGGGATCTTTGAATGGAAATTTTCAGATTCCGCACCAATTCGTCCCATTTCGTCCCATCTCCACTTTCTGGAGTTCCGGCCTGGAGTTCCGGCATACCTCACGCCAAAGGCAACCCGGAATTAAAGGGCGAGAACAAGTCCGCTCACCAGCTGTCATACCAAAATGGTACGTGGGTGACACAGGGGCAGGCAAGCGGCAAATGTCATCAAATCTCCCAAACGCAATTGCCCTAGCCGAACAGCCAGCGCCACCCGTGTCAATTTCACCGGAATTCACAGATGCATCGGCAAGCTACACATATTGAACTGGTAGGTTTGAACTGGTAAAAGTTCTATTGTACGTACCGGGCCCTTTTGGGAGGTAAGTGGAGAAATGGCTGCTACTCGACTCAGAGCAAACGGGCCTGGAATGGCCCGACTGTCGATCACCATTCTTGTCGTCCTGCTGCTGGTCGCTTTTTCGCTTGCCTGCTCCGGCACAACTCCCACGGAAGCACCTTCTGTCACTGAGCTGCCTCCCCCAGAGACCGCCGTCGCAATACCACCAACGCCCACTGCCACGGCTGCCCCTCCGGCTACGACCCAGCCCACTTCCGCCGCTGCCCCCACGGCCAGGCCAACGCCCACCACCGCTGCGCCAACCGAGCCAGCTGCCCCCACTTCCACTGCAGAACCGCCTGCTCCAACACCCGAGCCCTTTGTTTCTGAAGAGCACAGGGCCGCCTCAGAAAAGGTTTTCAACCTTGTCAAAGAGTTGGTGGAGGAAATGGGCCACAGGGAAGCCGGCACCCCTGAGGAGGTTCAAGCGGCCGAGCGGATCAGGGAGCGATTCGACGCAATGGGATACTCGTCGGAAATTCAGTCATTTACCCTGGATTACTTTGACGTTCAGCGTTATTTCCAGACCCGTGGCGAGAACGCACAGATAATCCTCGAGTCCCCAATGCAGGCGCAGTCTCCCGGTCTCCTCCTGACCAGTGCGCCCAGGGGCGGACATGAAACCGGCCCCGCAGTTGCGGTCGGAGCGGGTCGCGCGGAAGACCTGCCCGAGGAGGGACTGTCCGGGAAAATCGCGCTCATACAGCACGAAGAACTCGCGGTGAACCTCCCTGAAACCCTCGTATCTTTGCTGGAGAAGGTAAACACCGTGGCGGCAGCGGGAGCCTCAGCCGCAGTCATTTTGGGCAACATTACCGGCATGGAGCAATTCACTCCGCAGATTGGAGCACAGGTCCCGATTCCGGCCCTGATCCTCCCTCAGCCCCAGATTGGCGAACAGCTTTATGCAATGTCGCAAACCGCTGAGGTGACACTGTCGGTCAAGATAGAGACCACGGAACTGGAATCCCAGAACGTGATCGCAGAGTTGCAGGGCGACGGCGACGGCTTGGTCATTGTTGGCGGGCACTACGATGTGGTTCCCCAGACCGAGTCCGGACCCAACGACAACACTTCCGGTATCGCCATCGTACTGGGGTTGGCGGAATCTCTTGCGGGAGAATCTCTGCCGTTTTCCGTCAGGTTCGTTGCCTTCGGGGCCGAGGAAATTGGCCTGTACGGAAGCAGTTACTATGTCAATTCACTTGGCGAAGCCGAGCTGGAAGGCGTTACCGCAATGCTCAACTTCGATGTGGTAGGGACCGGGCCGTCGCTGGCAGTCGTTGGACACAACGACCTCACGGACTTTGCGATGAAAACAGCTTCGGGGATGGGCGTCGAGGCAATACCCGGAATGTTGCCTCCCGGCGCTTCCAGCGACCATCACGTTTTTGAGTTGGCTGGTGTTCCCGTCCTGATGATTTACGCCTCAGATGTTTCGAGGATTCACACCCCGCAGGACCTGATCGAATACGTGCAGCCGGAGCGGCTGGGCGAGGCACTCCTGCTCGCGGAGGCGATGCTGAAGTCATCTGAATTCCCTCAATAGGAACCCAGACGGAACTCTGGTCGATTCGGCCGGAGAAGAGCAGTTAAAACGGCGGGTTTATCCCCAGCTGGATCAGGCCGATGATCGCCCCGAGACCGGCGCCGAACCAGTTGATCCAGCGGAGGTGCTTGCCCGAAATTGACATCACCAGTTCCTCAACCTCCTTGACGTCAAAGCTGTTGATCCGGTTGGTGACCATGGACTCCACGTCTAGTATTCCGCTCAATTCCGGCAGTTGGGCGCTCAGGAACCCGATGACCTGCTCGCCCAGGTATTCATCAATCCGCTCCGCTGTCTCGTCCGAAAGCGGGACCAATGCTTCCAGTGTTGTGGGTTCGCCGTCGCCATTCCCGTTTGTTCCCATCTGGCGGGCCAGCCTGCTTATGCTGGCGGGAGTTGCCGGGTCGGCCAGGTAGTTGACCATCAGGTTGGCCGTGACGCCCGACACCGCCGCCGTTCGGACGCCCAGCGTACGCTCGGCAAATTCGCCGAGGGTGAAATCGGAGTTGGATTCATAGAACCTGTTTGCGGCCTCGCGTACGTTCCCTTCCGGAATTTCCGCCAACGAAGTAAGTGCATGGCGGGTGACCCGGTCGGCCATCCAGTAAATGGTCTGTTCGTTCCTGCCGATCAGCCACTTGATTCGCCTACCCGAGATGCGGTCCATCGCCACGCCAACCGCATCGCCGATCAGGTCCTGCATCTCCGGTGCCTTCAGTGCCTGTTCCGCATCGTCAATCACGCGGGAAATGATGCCGGGCATATCCCGGATGGCCTCTTCCTTCTTCCCGCTGAGGCTCAGAATGACCCTAGTCATCAGGCTCTGGTGGCTAACCGTGTCTACCACCAGGTCCTGGGCGATCTTCACCAGCTTCTCCGACATGTCGGGCTGCCGAAGCCAGTTGAAGATCAGCCACGTGGCCGTAGGGAGGTTGTTGCGTATCAGAGCCTGTACCACATCCAGGTTTTCCGGGGTCAGGTACTCCTTCAGCCTCCTGTTCTGGTTGAACTGCTCCCTGATCCAGTTGCTTACGAACTCCGCCGCTGTATCGCTCAGCGCGTCGTTCTTCAGCGCGGGCAGCACGCTGCCGTGCACGAAGCCCGAAAGCTGTTCCGCGCTGGTTATATCTGATATCCGCTTATCGCCCAGGTCCTCCGTTACGCGGTCCGCGAGTGAACGCACCATCTCGGCGCACTGCGGAGAACTGAGAAACGCCCCCAGCAATTCCTCCACAAGCCCTTCAGGGAAACTGGATCCCCCTTGATCCAGGGGTCCGGCGGCGGCGTCTGTATCCGCTTGGCCGTCGCGAGCGCCACCGCCCAGCGGCCTCTGCATCAGGGCGCGGCGTCGTTCGCCTATCCAGCGCGTGAGGCTCTCACGGAACTCGGGCCTGTCCAGCTGCTCCCTTAGGGCCTGGGGGGAAAGCAGCTGCTCTGAAACCATGCGGCCAATGGTGCGCGCAAGGTCGAAGCGATTCCGCGGGATCACGCCTGGAGTCAGTGGCACGCGAATCCCGAGGAATCGCTTGGGATTCAAAGGACGGAACAACATTTTTATCGCAATCCGGTTCGTGACGTAACCGATGATTGCACCCAGCAACGGCGGCAGTATCCACGGCAGGACTGCGAGGGCAATGTCCAATTGTTACCTTCCATGCCGACACGGATCTCTTGGCCTGACGGCGCAGGCCCTGCGACGGGCGCACCTGCCACCGTCGTGAATCTCTTTTACTCCAGGCTTATTCCGACTTCAAGATTGCAGGTACGGCATCAACTTCCTTCAGACTGGCTTCTGTGGCGACGAGCAGCTCCGGCCAACCTAGCGGCCCGCTCCCGCCGGTTCGTCAATCAATCTTACTTCGGACTGCAGCCTGGCGAAATCAAACTTCTCGCCTGCCCCAGTTATGCGCCGAACCAGGACCACTATTGCGGTGATGGCGGAAGATACGACAAGCGCCAGGAGGAACGACCAAAACATCTGCCCTCCCGCAGGCGCGGTCAACAGCATCGGCGAAACCAGGTCGGGCTTCGGGTAGAACAGTGCCCCGACGATGATGCCGGCAGCGCCGCCCAACAGCACCGCCCAACCGGGCATTCGTGCAGAGTAAAGGCCCGTGAGCATTGGGACCGCTATGGCAGCCCCCAGCAGATCCGCAATCAGGAAGACATACAGTACGCTGAAACCCTGTGCTGCAACGATTATCGCCGGAACCGCCAGCACCGCCGTAACGGCGCGGGCCTGCAGCATCAGCGCGTTGCGTGAGACACCCATGCCAGCCATGTCTGTCGCAAGGCTACTGGCCAAGCCGTTCATCAGCGTGTCGAGGGTGCTCATTGCCAGCATCAGGGCGCATACCAGCATCAGGAAGTGCATCCACAGGGGAAACAGGTCTGTCGCCAGTGCGAAGAGCGCGGCCGATACTTCCGGATAGGCAAAGGACTCCACCGACCCGTTTCCAACCGCCGCAATCCCTGCCATGCCCAGCAGAAAAGTGATTGGGATGGCAAGGGCCGTCGCCCCCCAGAGGCTGCGGTTCAGGGCTCTCTGGCTCTCAACCGTGTATACCCTCTGCCACATCCCCGGATGAAACGCATTGGAAGCAATGATGCCGATGATCAGCACGATTCCGAAAAAGTAGCTGCCCTCCGAGCTCAGCGAAAGTAGCCCAGCCTCTCCGGCGGACTCCCAAGTGCCGGTGCCGGCCACCAGCACGCCCGCAACGATGACCAGAAGCAAAATCACGGGCATCAGCACCCAGAACTGTATCCGGTCGGTGTAGATGGACGCCCTGAGCCCGCCGTAGGCGGTGTAGGCAACCACAACGACGCCAACTGCAATGGCCGTGGCCCACGCGGGCGAGCCGGTCAGGATATGCACCGCAGTGGTGATGGCGGTCATCTCGGCGGTTATGAAGATTCCCATGATGAAGATGATCACCACCACAACGGAAACGAACGGTGCGGTTCCAAAGCGGTGCTTCACATACTCCGTAACCGAGTGCCCGTTGGGCATCACCTCACGAAGTTTGGGCCCGAAGAACATGTACATGACAGCAATGCCTGCCATGCCGATGGCATATCCCACAAGGGATATGATGCCAAAGTTGGCCCCAGTCTCTCCGGGGCTGAGCAGCACCCATGTGCCGAACATTGACGCCACCAGCGTCGCAATGCCCACATTAACCGGCGCGTGATTGCGCGATACAGTGTATTCTTCCACGCTCTGCCGTTGCCGCCCCACATGGGAAATGCCCAGGTAGAGAAAGGTGGCGCAGACCAGCACCATCGCTGCTATACCGACACCAGTGTCCAGCGTCATTGTCACCTTCGGCCCCCTTGCGCGCACAGAGAGTTTACGTTGAAACAGTTTACTAAAGTAATGGTATGATTTCGCTTGATTCCCGGTGCCTAAGGCTGATGTTTGCGGAGGCCAGAAATGACGACGTACACAGGCCAGTCCATCAAGCGCTTTGAAGACCACCGGCTGCTCACCGGACAGTCCTCTTTCGTAGATGACATGACCCGGCCCGGCATGTTGCACGCCCTGATCATCCGCAGCCCCCATGGCCACGCCCGCATTCGTGGCATCGACACGTCGGCTGCAACTGCGCTGCCAGGGGTGGCGGCGGTCATTACGGCGTCTGACATCGCTGACATCGCCCAGCTCCCCACCCGCGAGTCCTCAGACGCTGACGAAATGCACCCGCCACGGCATCCGGCCCTTGCAGTGGAAAAGGCCTGCTACGCCGGGCAGCCGGTAGCCATCGTTCTGGCTGAGGATATCTACACCGCCCAGGACGCGGTGGATCTCGTGTCCATCGACTACGAGATTCTGCCCGCCGTCATCGACCCGGCTGAAGCTGTCGCGGGCAACGCCCCGGTGATTCACGAACATCTCGGCACAAATATCGTCTTGCGCACTGTCAACGCCGGGGGCGATCTGGACGAGGCCTTCGCTACCGCCGACTGCGTCATCCGACAGCAGTTCGATGTGCAGCGCCTGGCCCCGGCCCCCATGGAGCCCCGCGGCCTGCTGGTCGAGTACGACGAGGAAGCCGACCACCTCACCGTCTGGGACTCGACCCAGCACCCCCACGAAATACGGGAGCACCTGTCCCGCTTGATGGACCGGCCCATCGAGTCCATTCGGTTGGTCTGTCCCGATGTCGGCGGCGGCTATGGCGAAAAGGGCTGCTTCTTCCCCGAGGAAATCGCCATTCCCCACTTGGCCATGAAACTGGGACGGCCGATCAAGTGGGTCGAAAGCCGCCAGGAAAACATGCTGTGCTTCCACGGCCGTGGGCACAGCATCGACTTGGAAGCCGCCGCCAAGAGCGATGGCACGATCCAGGGCATTCGTGTGAGGGTCACCGCCGACCTAGGCGCCTATTTCTTTATGTCCACTCCAACCGTCCCTATCCTAACAAGCCACCGCCTGACCGGCCCCTACCGGACTCCGGCAATGTCAGTTGAGGTGATCGGAGTCGCCACCAACAAGCCGGTTACGGGCGCCTATCGCGGTGCGGGTGGCCCCGAGGCAGCTTTCTGCATGGAGCGCGCCGTCGACCTTATCGCCCAGGAGCTAGACATCGACCCCGCCGACGTGCGACGCCGCAACTTCATCCCGCCCGACGCCTTCCCCTACGACACGCCCACCGGCATCACATACGATTCAGGCGAATACGCCGCCGTCTTCGAACGTTCTCTGGAATTGTCTGGCTACCACGAATGGCGCGAACGCTCCCGCCAGCAGTCAGAAACTGGAGACTCCCTCATCGGCGTTGGCATTGCCACTGTGGTCAAGGGTTCAGGCGCCAAGGTAACTTTCCTGGAGGAACATGCCCGCTGCGTCATAGGACCGGACGGCGACGTCGAGGTCCACACCGGCATCTCCCCTCACGGCCAGGGCACCGAAACCACCTTCGCCCAGGTAGTCGCTGACGAGTTGGGGATCGCCCCGGGCGACGTTCGGGTGCGCCACAGCGACTCCGACATTCTGGCGGCAGGCGGCGGAACTTCCGCCAGCAGAGGAGTCATAGCCGGGGGCACCGTGCTGTATAACGTGGTGCAGGAAGCACGGGAAAAACTCCTGACGGTCGCCGGCCATGTGCTGGACTGTCCGGCCGCAGACATAGACCTCAGTGAAGGCCGTGCCGCTGACCGCAACAATCCGTCCCGCAGCGTTCCCTTCGCCCAACTCGCCGCGGCTGCCCACAACGAGGAGCTCCTGCCACCCGGCGAGGAACCGGGTCTGGACTTCGTCGGATCCAACACTCTGACCAGGAGCCCCTACGCTTTCGGCTCCCACGTCGCGGTGGTTGAGGTCTCGCGGGAAAACGGCGCCATCAAGATTCTGCAGTATACCGGCGCCCACGACTCCGGAAAGGTCATCAACCCCATGCTCTACGAGGGCCAGATTCACGGCGCCATCGCCCAGGGCATTGGTCAGGCTCTCTGGGAAGGGATGGTGTACGACTCTTCCGGCCAGCCGCTCAGCGGCAGCATGATGGACTATGTCATTCCCAAGTCCATCGACCTGCCCGACTTTGACCTGGACAGCAGCATCGAGACCCCGTCGCCCGTCACCGCCCTGGGAGTCAAGGGCATCGGCGAGTTGCCCACTCTGGCGGCCCCGGTGGCCATCGCCAACGCGGTGATGGACGCCCTCTCCTCCGCGGGTATCAAGCACATCGACACGCCGCTGACACCCGAAAAAGTCTGGCAGGCCCTCCACGACGCCGGCCAAGCCTAGACCAACGGAAAGCCGATGCAAAAAGAGGAGACGGGCAGCCCGATTTAGGCCGCCCGTCTCCAGATTTTCCTGCCCACAAGTTCTGGTCTTGCGAAACCGCTACACCGTTACTTCTGCTTCCTTGTAGGCCTCTTCCACAAATCCCGGGGTCTGCATCCACTTGGGGTTCGCGGTATCCCGGTGCAACTGTACAGCATCGCCCTCGGTGCTTTGCAGCCCCAGCGGATGATACACCAGCTCGATCAGGTTGCCGTCCGGATCGGCGATGTAGGTGTAATGCTCGTTGGTATCTTCACGACGTCCCTGCTGCGGGTCGTCTCCGCCAGTACCCATGAACGCCCCGGCACCAGACCGCGAGTACGAGACGCCGTGCTCGTCCAGGTTGGCTAGGGCAGCGTCCCAGTCATCAACTTCCACGGCGAAATGCACCCGCGGAATGAACACGACTTCGTCGACCTCGGTGGTGTGGATCTCCCCGTTGCCGATGCGCAGCTGCAGCATCCGGCGATTCAGCGCCGGACCCCGGTCGAGGAACTCGCATCCCAGCACCTTCTCGTACCACTCCCGGGTGCGTTCGCGGTTCGTGATCTGGATGTTGACGTGGTGAATCATGTTGACTTTGGACATGACTTCGCGACTCCTTTCCGCCTGCGGGACCGTTTGGCGCATTATCCGCCAACATACGGCGACGGGCAAGCGCGGATTACCCCTCCAGCGTCGCCACGCTGAATACCACGGCAAAGGGATAGCAGTAGATGACCACGCTCTTGTGAATCGAGGTGTCAACACCTGCAGGGATCGGGTAGTTCTGGTTGCCCCGGTTGCCCTTCAGGTCGCCCAGGTCCACGTAGCCCTCCTGCTTCACATGCTGGGAGCGCGTCGGGTCTGGATGCGTAGATAGCACGACGTGCAGCGCCGGTCCGTTCGTCACGTCCAGGTTCTCCAGCCGCAGCACTTCAGATCCGTCAGGCGTCCGGTAGATCGTCGCTGTCCCGCTCCCGCGGTGGAAGGCATCGGCGTCCTTGAAGTTGCCCATGGCCACCGCCTGCACGTCGTTGGCAGCCGCGGGCTGCATCGCCATCTCCGACTGCTCAATCGCCTCCTGCATCATGGCAACGGCATCCTCGGTCATGGAGGAAGATTCCTCCATGCTGTCAGCCTCCGTTGCCTTCATCGCCATCGACATTCCTTCCTCGAGGGCGGCACGGCGCCGGGGCGTAACAACAACGACAGAATCCTCGGCATCAGACATTTCAGACGCAAGGGCTGCTGAGGCATCTATCGCCGCCGGCGCAGGCATATTCTCCATCACTGGGCTGTCCACCTTGGAGAACCCGGCGAGCACCTCCTCCACGTCCTCCCGCTCCATGCCTTCCGGTACAGTGGCGTTTGCGGCGAATGGGAACTCCTCGTCCACCGTCACGTTGGTGAACAGCGGCGACCCCAGGGACCAGCCCAACCACAGGGTTACCAGGATCAGCGGGACGGAGATTATCCCCAACGGCTTGCGGTATCTCAGCGCCCACAGGTGCCATCCACGCCACCAACCGAAGGTCAGGAACGCGGCGATGACCACCAGCACCGCCGCGCCGAGGGCCCAGCGGTAGGGATAAAGGTCCGCTAGGGCTCTTTCGAGATCGCCAAAAGTTGCCATACATCCTCCCTCTCCCGTCCCACGCTCCTGCCGGTCTCTGTGTTGTGTGTGGCGGGTCTAGTCACATTATAAAAGCCGCCACGACGGTATCGCCATATTTTGAGAATATAAGTTATTATGCTTCAAAATCAGATACCAGGTACGGCTAGGCAGGAGGCATTGCATGGAGCCTTCAAAAAGCGGTGGCAGCGGAAAGCTGGTAGGCGCGTCGGTGCGGCGCAAGGAAGACTTTCGCCTGATGCAGGGAGAGGGAAAGTACGCAGGTGACATCCTTCCCCGCAATTCGGCAGTGATGCTGGTTCTCCGCAGCCCCCACGCCCACGCCCGCATACTCAGCATCGACACCCACGCTGCCCGCGACCTGACGGGCGTCCTGACGGTGGTCACCGGCGCTGAATTTAACGCTGGCTGCGCTGCTGAGTTACCCGTTGCCGGCGTTCGCGAGCACATGAAGGTCCGGAGCCGGTGGCCCATGGCCGCCGGGGTGGTCAGGTATGAGGGCGAACCCGTCGCCGTCGTCGTGGCTGAAGATGCCTATGTTGCCCGCGACGCCCTGGAACTGGTCGAGGTGAACTACGAGCCCCTGACTGCCGTGGTGGACTGCGAACGTGCCCTGGACTCCGACGCGCCCCTGGTCCACGAGGATATGGGCACGAATCTCTGTGTCAACAGCTCCAGAACCGTTGGCGACCCCGACGCCGCCTTCGCGCAGGCTGATGGCGTCCTGTCCCTCCGCGTGGTCGAGCCCCGCCTGGTTCCCAACGCCATGGAGCCCAGGGCCGTGACCGCCAGCTACGAGCGAGGAGTCGGCGAGATAACCCTCTGGTTGTCCACCCAGAGTCCCCACCTGGAGCGGAATGCCGTGGCCGGAGTGCTCGGTCTGGGAGAGAACAAGATACGAGTGCTGTCCCGCGACGTGGGCGGCGGCTTCGGTGCCAAAATCGACACCTACCCCGAGACAATCATAGCCGCCGCCATGTCCATGCGCCTGAACCGTCCGGTTCGCTGGGACGGCGAGCGGCAGGAAGAGTTCACCTCCACCATCCACGGACGCGGCGAAGTGCAGTACGTCGAGGCGGCCTATCGAAACGACGGCAAGCTGCTGGCCCTGCGAACAAAGTACTACACGGACCTCGGTGCATACAGCTTTGGAGGCACCCACGGGGTGGCCGAGGCTCTCACGCCCTCGGGCGCAGCCGGGGCCTACACTGTGGAGCACCTGCAGTGGGAAGTCTTCGGCGTCTACACCAACAAGATGACCGTTGGCCCCTACCGCGGCTACGGTCAGCACGCCACCGCCTACGCCGCCGAGCTTGTGATGGACGGCATCGCCCAAGCCCTGGGCATGGATCCCGCGGAAGTGCGGCGACTCAACCTCATTCCCGCGGAGGCTTTTCCCTACCGCACGCCCACGGGCCGGCTCCACGACAGCGGCGACTACGTTCAGGCACTGGAAAGGGTGCTGGAGCTGTCAGGTTACCAGGGACTACGAGAGGAGCAGGCGAAGCTGAGGGGCCAAGGACAACTGTTTGGCATCGGAATCGCCACCACCGTCGACGCCTCTGGATTCGGTCCCGCTGGAACCTTCAGCGTCAGGCCCGGCTACGAAACATCCATCGTAAGGGTCGATCAAACGGGGTCAGTGACCATATTCACCGGGGCATCGCCCCACGGCCAGGGTCACGAGACGACCTTTGCCCAGATTGCGGCTGACGAGTTGTCGGTGCCCCTGGAAGACGTGAGCGTAATATACGGTGACACCCACCTCGTCGCCTCGGGCACAGGCACCAGGGCCAGCCGCTCCATCGTCGTAGGAGGCTCGGCGGTCGTCACGGCCAGCCGTAGGGTGAAGGAGAATGCGTTGCAGTTGGCTGCCGCGCTACTCCGCACCGAGCCGGAGTTCGTTGAGCTGCGACGGGGTGGTTTCTTCGCCGAGGACATTCCCGACCGATACGTAACCTGGCGAGACGTTGCCGCCTATTCCTTTGGCCCCCAGCCGGTGCCGGAAGGCGTCGATCGAGGCCTCGAGGCCAGCGTTTTCTGGGAGCCGGACAGCTACACCTTCCCGTTCACCGCCAACGTGGCGGTGGTGCGGGTCGACCCTGACAACGGCACCGTGCAGATCGATGGATACTACTCCGTAAACGATTTCGGCGTGCTCATCAACCCCATGGTGGTTCACGGCCAGGTGCACGGTGGCCTGGCGCAGGGCATCGGGGCGGCACTGATGGAAGAAGCGGTGTGGGACGAGACCGGGCCTCTGCTCACGGGCAGTTTCATGGACTACGCCATGCCGCTGGCCAAGCACCTGCCCGACTTTCACGTGGAGTTCATGGAGACCCCCAGCCAATTCAATCCCCTCGGAGTAAAGGGAATGGGCGAGACTCCCACCATCGCCGCCGTTCCCGCCGTCGTCAACGCTGTAGCCGATGCGCTGTCTCACCTAGGCTCGCCGCGACTGGACATCCCCCTGAAGCCCGAACGGGTCTGGCGGGCGATGCAGCACACCGGCGAGTAGCGAAGACCCAGGCGATTCGGAACTCCATTCCAGTCTAGGTGGTTTGCCTCTGGTCGAGGTGCATTGCCCGCGCCGACTGGAGCACACCACCAATGGGTATAGACGCCTCCCTATACCGGCTAATAATTGATGACAGTCGTCCGAACCGGGAGCGCGTCCCGCCCTGCTAACCTGAATATGCGATACGTTCTTCGTAATTAATTCCCCATTAGAACGGAAATGGGACGGAATGGGAGTGTTTTTGAAGGTCCCTCACCCCCGAACGGGCCTGGAACCCTGACCAAGCCCGACACTGCAGCCCCATCAAGGGGACTTTGGCTGGGGTCAGGGCTCGGATTTCCCGGCACAACGACCGGAAATATCCGGAAAAATGGAATATTTTGCCCCTCGGCCAGCTTAAGAACGCAATAGGCAAAGCTGGGAGCATGGGCTGGAGTGTGGCTCTTCATTTCAATGGTGAGTCGGGGAACTTTGACCAGGCACGGCATAGGGCCAGGCAGCGCGTACATCCCTGGACAGCAAACCGCCTGAACGAAAACCCGGGCCAATCGGTAGCGTATTGACAACGAAATTCGAACGTCATACACTCAAATAACTGGGCCTATAGCGGCCCAGTTACTGATGGCCCGGTGGTGTAGCGGTTAACATATTGGCCTGTCACGCCAAAGATCGTGGGTTCGAATCCCATCCGGGTCGCCATCTCCAACCACGGACTGATACTTTCGTATCTCTCGGGGGTGGCGGCGAAGCCATTTGAATCGTGGGGACGCGCGGGTTCGACAGGGGCGTCCTGTGACGGATTGCAAGCCGAGGTGCCATCGCCCTCGTTAATCAGGTGGCAAAAATAACTGGCGAACGTGAATTCGCTCTAGCCGTCTAAACGCGGCTACGTCTGCTCCCGGCTATTCCCGGAGGTTGGGAGACAGGCGCCATAAGTTCGGGATGCGGCCAACCATACGCCGGTAAGGGCGGCCAAAGATTCACCGGCTGGGTCTCTCTAGGTTGCGCCGGCGGTGCCTGAAGAGTCCAAGAACAAACCGGCGGACAAGCTTGTAGTACATCCGATTTATAGGCTCTTCTGGACGGGGAGTTCAACTCTCCCCCGTCTCCACCAATTCTTCTCTGACCTCACTGCAGCAGGGACCGCATGTCCTCTGTCTCCTTCCCAGAAGCCATGGAATTGGGCGGGAGCCGTCAGTTCGGCGAAAAGATCCAGCATCTTCCCTTCAGCAGCGTCCACCTGCAGCCCTCTGAATTGCCTAACCCACCGCATTTCCGAAGCCGGACTCAGGCGCTCAGAGACCTCGTGTAGCACTCCTCCACCGCTATTGTCCTCATGCTATCTTCACCGACGGAAGTCCCCTCGAAGCAAGGGATGCTAGGCTTTTCATGGATATTCACCGTAAAGGGTTTCTGTTGGTCGAGTAACCCTGACGTCCGATACCTTCAGGAACGACTCCGTTGTCCGAACGATCTGGTCCTCCCGAAGTCGAGTTCTTGTCGCACCGGATGCTAGAGTGGTGGAACCACGGGTAAACTCATGGGGTCACGCTGAAGACACGCAGGTCGCAAACTATGGGAAACTCCGCCAATCGTTGGAGAATGTGGTCTCCCGTTCCCTCACTGGTTTGAACGAGGCTTGCAAACAGCAGGAGCAGCATATTGCCCCACGTTTGGAGTTCCCCCGAGTGCCAGAGCGTGGGCGGTCGCCCCAATCCAGCCATCGGTACATTGCAACAATTTCAAGGACGGTACGGAATCAACTTGCGATATGTCACCACACCCAGGGCCGGTGAGTCGGAAAAGCATGGCAGCGGGCAAAGACACGGCATCTCCGACCGTAACGCAACGTGGTATGGCTCGTAGGGCGTCTCATCCCCGGAGATGCACGCATTAAAATGGAGTCCTTTTACCCTCCGATAGAATACACGTAGATCGCCAGCAGACTACGAAGGGGGCGCCATGGCTCAGGTTTTTGATGGGATCACCGTCCTCGACTTCACCAGTGGGCGCGCTGGTGGTGTCGCCACCATGATAATGTCCGACTTCGGTGCTGAAGTCATCAAGGTAGAGCCACCGGGTGGAGAAAAATTCAGGAACTCCCCGGGGTCCGTTCAATGGAACCGCGGGAAGAAAAGCGTCGTCATCGACCTGAAAACCCCGGATGGACAGGAACAAGCCCAAGGGTTGGCCCAATTTTCCGACGTCGTTGTCGAGAATTTCCGGCCCGGCGTAACACAGAGGCTAGGCATTGACTATGACACCCTCAGAGACGGTCATGCCGGGTTGGTATACGCCACGCTTACCAGCTTCGGAGCCCACGGGCCCTACGCAAACTACAAGGGCTATGACGCCGTCGTGGCCGCCAAGAGCGGCCGGATGATGATGTTCGCCGGCCAGAACCCTAGGCAAGGCCCCAACTACGTCGTAGTCCAGGGCGTTTGCCACGCCGCCGCCACAGCGCTTATTCGCGGCATTACATGCGCCCTGTATGTCAAGGAAAAGACTGGCATGGGGCAGCGGGTAGAGACCAGCATGCTGAGGGCTGCGACAACCTACGATCATGTCTCTTGGGTACACGGACAGATGGTGGAAAAGCGACCCGACCTCTTCCCGCCAGACCCCACGGTGGGTACCGGGCGACCCAACCCGACTGGTTACCTTCCTGCCCGCACCAAGGACGGCCAATGGATCCAATTGGGAAACGTCGTCGAGCGGTTGTTCCGCTCCATGATTCATTCTCTGGACATGGACTTCATCTACGAGGACCCACGTTTCAAGACCGCTCCCTTCCTGGACCAGGAGGCCGTTGCAGCTTTGGAACGGATCATGCTGGAAAAGGTACAGGAAAAGACCCTGGAAGAGTGGGTCTCCATATTTTCCAGCCAGGCCGGGAACGTGGCAGCCGAGCCCTACTTCACCTCCGAACAGGCTTTGGATCACCCGCAAATTGCCCACAACGGCAATGTGCAGTGTGTGGACGTTCCCGGTGTTGGTAGCACACGCCAGCTCGGTCCCATGGTGAACATGAAAGTGACCCCGGGCGGCACTCAGGGACCGGCACCTTCTCTGGGCGAGCATACCGTCGATGTACTCACGCGCCTCGGCGGCGACTGCGCCAACGCACGCTCCAACGGCGCCAAAGGCGCGATGCCGAAGCATCCCTTGGAGGGAATAACACTCCTGGACCTGGGAACCGTAATCAACGGCCCCCTGGGTTGCGCTCTGGTGTCCGAGCTCGGCGCAAGAGTGATCCGCATCGAAGCCCCCGGCGGAGACTGGGGCCGGCACGGTGTACCGATGTCGGCACACCGGACCATGGCCGGCTCCGAGGACATTTGTCTGGACCTCAAGACCCCTGAAGGCCAGGAGATCATGACCAAGCTGGCTGCCAAAGCCGATCTACTGTTGCACAGCATGCGTCCCGGTGCCCCTGAGCGCACCGGCATCGGATACGAGCAGTTAAAGAACATCAACCCTTCCCTGGTCTATCTGTACGCCGGCGGCTATGGCTCCAGCGGGCCCTATTCCCACCGCCCATCCATGGCCCCAATCGCCGGCGCCGTGTCCGGGGGCGGAGTGGCTCAGATGGGAAGGGACTCCTTCCCACCACCGGACCAACCCATGTCCATCGACGAAATCGCCGCCGTCGCCAAGCAGCTCAAGCGGGCGAACGATGGAACAGCCGACCATAGCACTGCCATGGTCAACGCCGTCGGCCTGGTGCTGGGCCTCTACGCCCGCGAGCGCTCAGGAGAGGGGCAGTACGTCGAGTCCACCATGATCTCTGCCAACGCCTACGCCAACGTAGATGACTTCTACTGGCACGAGGGCAAGCAAGCCCGTCCCCTGCCCGACCGCGACGGATACGGGCTGCACGCCTTGTACCGCCTGTACCAGGCAATGACCGGGTGGGTCTTCTTAGCTTGTCCCTTCGACGACGAGTGGGAGGCCCTGTGCCAGGCCCTTGCCCGGCCAGACCTTCTATCTGATCCCAGGTTCGCGACCCGTCAGGCGCGGGAGAAGCACGACGACGCCCTCATCGACGAGTTGAGCCAGATTTTCGCTGCCGAAGACCCGCTACACTGGGAGAGGCTGCTCGCCGTCGCGGACGTTGCGTGTGTAAAGGCCGAAGACCGGGGCATGTACTATTTCTTCAACGAAGACACCCACGTTCGTGAAAACGGGCTGCTCACCCAGGTCGAAGCGCCACGGTTTGGCGAGTTCTGGCGCTACTCTCCTGTGGTCGAATTCTCGGATACATCCGGCCGCGTGGGCCCAGGACCACTCAAGGGCCAGCACACCCGGCCCATACTCAGGGAGCTAGGGTATACCGACGAACAGATCCACGACCTGAAGCAACAGAAGGTTGTGGACTGGGAGGAAGAGTAGCAGGCTATGGTTCAGACCATCATCCCCGCTGAAACCAACGGCATCAGGGATAAGGCCGCCATTGTCGGCATAGGCGAAACGGAGTTTTCCTGGAACTCAGGCCGCAGTGAGCTGCAGCTTGCTTCCGAAGCTATCAAGGCCGCCTGCGAAGATGCGGGCATCGCGCCGCAGGACATAGACGGCCTGATTCGCTACGACATGGAGTCCAATCACGAGACTCTGCTCACACAGTCGCTGGGCATTAAGAACCTGCGCCATTGGGAATCCGTCTCCTATGGCGGAGGTGCCGGCAACGCTGTGGTGGGCCATGCCGCCGCCGCGATCGCCGCCGGGTATGCCAACTACGTGGTCTGCTTCCGCGCCGCCAACCTTCGATCCGGGATGCGTTTGGGCCGGGCCAGGGGTCCCGAGCGAATCGCCGGAGGGGCCCCGGGTTTTGCCGCCCCGTGGGGATGCATGGCGCCGGCCCACCATTTCGGCATGTTCGTCCGGCGTTACATGCACCAGTATGGCGCCACCAGCCGCCACTTCGGCTGGGTTGCGGTAGCCTTGCGGGAACACGCCTCCAGGAACCCCCGCGCCCTCCGGAAGGAACCCATCACCATCGACGACCACCAGAATTCACGCATGGTGGTGGACCCGCTGCACGTCCTGGACTTCTGCCAAGAAAACGACGGGGCCGCCGCCATCGTGATGACCACGCCCGAGCGCGCCCGGGAGCTGCGACACTCCGGCACACCGACCCTCGTAGAGGCGGCCGCCCAGGGTTCCGGCCCCCGGAACGACGGCATCATCTACAGGCCCGACCTTTCAGTGGCCGAGTCGGAGAACACTGCTCGCGACCTCTGGGCACGGGCCCGGCTGCAGGCCAGTGACATGGACGCATTCATGTTCTACGACCACTTCACCCCTTTCTGCCTGATTAACCTGGAAACTTACGGTTTCGTGCCTCGCGGCGAGGCCAAGGACTTCGTGGAAGGGGGCGAAAACATCCGGTTCGATGGACTGCTGCCCACCAACACCCATGGCGGCAATCACTCCGAGGCCTACATCCATGGCCTGACCCACGTACAGGAGGCAGTGCGCCTTATTCGGGGCATATCCACCTCCCAGCCGCCCCGCAAGACCATCAACCGGGTCCTCTCCTGCAGCAGCACGGCCCAGCTGAGCGGCGCCGTTATTATTCGCCGGGGCTAGCCCGAGCAAGGAGCACAGATGACCCTGGAAAGAGAACAAGAAGCCAGGTCCCGTCCAATGACCGTGCCATTGGAAGGCGTGCCCCTGCCTGACCTCGAGCAGCTGCCGGACTACGAGCGGGGATTCTGGGAAGGGCCTAGGAACGGAGAACTTCGCATTCAGCAGTGCTCGGATTGCCAGTTGTTCCGCCACCTGCCCATGCCGATGTGTCCCGAATGCTCCTCCCTGAACTACGGCTGGACCAAGGTAAGCGGCCGGGGCTTCGTCTATTCTTTCGTCATAGTCCGACACCCGGTCCACCCCGCCATCGCCGAGAAGGAACAGGTGCCCTATAACCTCTGCATGATCGAGCTGGAAGAACAGGAAGGGCTGCGGATTTGCAGCAACGTCCTCCATGTCGCTCCGGAGGATATTCACATCGACATGCCGGTCTACGTAACTTTCTTCCCCGCAGTCGACGACCCAGACGTGGTGCTGCCCGTGTTTCTGCCCGCGACGGGGCAATAGACTGCGGCCCCCGTGGCTGGGCAGGAACAGTCTCGCCCGGTTGGCGGTCCCCCCACACCGGAAACACGTACCGGGGGTAACAAAGTGCTCAGTCGCAAAGTGCACCGGACATCCTCCAGCCTCAACCCGGCAATGCGTTGCTAACTGCCCACATCAAGGGTTGCCACATCCCGCACGCCGATTACAATTGGCAGCGATGCAGAGCAGTCCCCCGTTTCATATCGCGCATCGGCCCATCGGCTATAGAAGGAGACGTTTCATGCCCGAAATTGAGAACAAGCTTAAAGAACTGGGATACGAGTTACCGGCACCCCGAACGCCGGGAGCAGGCAATATCATACCTTCGGTGCGGACCGGAAACCTGGTCTACCTCTCCGGCACCGGACCAGGATTGCCCGGCGGCGGCCTGCTGCACACGGGTAAGCTGGGCGGGGACGTGTCCATCGAACAGGGCTACGACTGCGCCCGCCAGACCATGCTGAACCTGCTCACCAACCTGAAGGGCGAGATCGGCGACCTGGACAAGGTGAAAAGGATCGTCAAGCTGCTGGCCATGGTCAACTCCACTCCCGACTTCGGCGACACACCGAGGGTGGCCAACGGCGCGTCGGATCTACTGATCAACCTCTACGGCGACCGGGGCCGCCACGCCAGGTCCGCTGTGGGCATGGCCACCTTGCCCGGCGGCATGCCGATCGAGATCGAGATGATCGTCGAGGTCGAGGACTAGAGAGCCGAATGAAACGCCCGGCCTAGGGCAATCCTTAAACCCGGGAGAGGTGGACGCAATGGCGCTTGTGAACAACTTCGGGGTCCTGCTGCCCACGAGGGGTGTGCTGGTGTATGCCGGGAGCGGCGGCCCAAGGGTGGAACAGACATGGCATATGGCCGAGGCCGCCGAGCGAGCGGGCTATGACTCAGTCTGGGTCGGCGACAGCATCACGTCGAAGCCCCGCATGGAGCCTCTGACGGCGATGGCCGCCGTCGCCGCTCGCACGAACCGGGTCAAGATCGGCACTGCCGTCCTGCTCAATGCCCTCCGCCATCCCGTCCACCTGGCCCACGCCGCTTCCACTATCGACAACATCTCCGGCGGGCGCACCATCCTGGGTCTAGGGGCTGGCCGCGGCAACAACCAGATGTTCGTCGATGAGCACGCTGCCGTCGGTGTTCCCATTGCGGAGCGGGCCTCCCGGATGGAGGAGAGCATCCGCGTCATGCGCGCCCTATGGACGGGAGACCCGGTCAGCAACACAGGCGAGTTCTATCCGCTCCTGGACGTCGAGCTGGAACCTCGGCCGGTACAGCCGTCCATCCCCCTCTGGATATCCAGCAACTGGGTGCGCCGCGGCTTATCCCGGGTGGCCGAGCTGGGCGACGCCTGGATCACCAACGTCCCCTCGGTGGATCTGTTCGACCAATGCTGGGCGAGGATCGAACAGTGCGCAGGAGAATTCGGCCGAGACCCAGGGGAAATAGGCCGCTGCCTGTACATCTCCGTGAACCTGAACGATGACACCAGCGCCGCTCTGGACGAGGGCGACCAGTATATGCGGTCCTACTACAGCATCCCCTACGACGTTATCAGCAAGAATTTGCTGTGCGTGTTCGGCCCGATCCAGAAAACGATTGACACTATTTCGGCCTACAAGGAAAGCGGGGCCGATTACTTCATAGTCAGGTTCGCCTCCCCGGACCAGGCACGTCAGATGTCCCGGTTCACCGAGGAGGTGCTCCCCTTCGTCGCCTGAACGCTGTCCTTCGGGGTAGAAGTCGCCGGTCTCTGCGGATCCGTCAGCCGCTGCGATCGGCGTACTCGGCCTTCGCGGCCTCCACAAGCGAGGCGTCCTGCAGCAGATCGCTTGCCGTAAGGCTCAGGGCCTTGGCCACCTGCAGGGCGTTGGACAGGGCCAGGTCGGTTACAGCCGTCTCCTGCATCTGCCTGGTGTGCGATGGCACCGGGGTCTCGCTCACGGCGTACCTGAGTTCGAAGCCCGGCATGGCCTTGCTGATGTTGCCAAAGTCGGTGGAAGCACCACTTCCCGGGCGGCCTGGTATGGGCTCGTCCAGCTTGATTCCCAATGCCTGTACATTGGCCGCCACCGCCTGGGCCAGCGTCACATTGGGCTGAACGTTTTCGTAGAAGGGATAGAATTCCTCGACTTCCAGAGTCGAGCCTGTAATCAGCGCCGCTCCTTCCGCCACCTGTCTGACCTTGCCCACAACCTCGTCGCTCAGGTATCGCCCATCCCTGGAGCGCAGCATGAAGTTGGCGGCGGCGAACTCCGGCACCACGTTGGGTGCCGTACCCCCGTCGGTGATCACTCCGTGCATCCGTACGTCGTCCCTGAGGTGCTGACGCAACGCGTCAATGCCAGTGAACAAGTGGATGACCGCATTCAGGGCGTTGATGCCAGCCTCGGGGTACGCCGCGGCGTGGGCCGCCTTGCCGTGGTACATGTACCGGTAGCCGACCATTGCGAGGCTCCAGCTTTCTCCCTTCGGCGACGCCGCCGGAATGATGGTGCGGTTGGAAAAGGGATGGGACGAGAGCGTGGCGTCCACGCCGTCAAACACGCCGGCCTGCAGCAGCCGAATCTTGCCCCCTCCTCCCTCTTCCGCTGGCGTTCCGATTACCACCACCCGACCCGGCAGGTCCTGCGCGTTGGCCTGGAGGCCGAGGGCAGCACCCATAGCAGCCATGGCGATGAGGTTGTGGCCGCAGCCGTGTCCGATCTCTGGCAGCGCATCGTACTCCGCGAGGACGGCGATCGTCGGCCCTTCACCGCCGCCACCCGGGATGATGGCCCGGAAGGCCGTCTCCACTCCGCCGATGCCACGCTCCACCTTGAGGTCATGCTTCTCTAGGAACCCGGCCAGAGCGTCGGAGGAGTAGTGTTCTTCGTAGTTCAACTCCGGATGGGCATGGACGTCTTTCGAGAGATCGAACAGCGCCTGCTTCGAGGATTCGATAATTGAGTTGGAACGCCCGGCCAGTTCATCTCTTGTTCCGGCATTTTGGCTGGTCATGATCTGCGCTCTCCTCCGGCGGGGGATTGGGAAATTTTGCTAGCCTTCAGAAAAGTGGAGTCGTTGTGGCCTCTTAATTCGGAGCACGAAGGCTACGGCTCTTGGTTCGTTGGGTATTCTACAAGCCATCCACTTCCCGCCGCCACGTTTGCAGCGTGACCGAGCGGGGCCGTCACACTTGGCTGGCAAGATTCGGAAGCAACACGGGGAATTCAGCCCGGTCGTCGAAGAGAGGGTGACCTTCGAAGGGGCACCTGGCACCTTCGCGGGAAAAGCGGGACGGTATTTTCCGGTCCATTCCCATTTTTTCCGATTTCTTCCCAAATTTACGCTCCGTCCTATCTGCGGCGCACTCTTTTGACAGGAAATTTTCGATTCCCGGCCCATTTCGCCCCATCTGTCCCACGCGGTCTTGCCGGCATGTCCGCGGACGATCTGACGTCCACGCCGTAAGCCGACAATTGACAGGAACGGCGTTGGTAGCAGCGGGCATGCGAAGATATGGTACGGGTTTTCCAGAAGGCCCGGAATGCGGCGAATGTCGCCGGCAAATCCAAGTGCATATACCCAAGCATCCCCGGTTTCCCCTGCATCTCTCTGCGGTTCCATGCAGCCCGGAGCAATAACGGTGGAACCCGCCATGGAGAGCGAAGCCTGTATTCCTGAAGCATGATGTCGCATTCTGTCGCATTCCTGATTTCGAGGAGTAATCCAGGGTTCATGGGGCGCCTTGCATCCCACCCAAAGACTGATGGAGACCCCCAAATTCTTCGCATTCATTCCGAATACCTTGCACAGCTACTGTCTAAAGGGGCTCTTGGCAACCAGCGAGGCGACTGATGGTCAAAGTCAGAATGAGATAATGGAACAAATAGACTAATTCCATCATAGTCCACCCTGCAACAGGAGGCAATGGCCAACTGTCATCAGGCAGCGCTGCGGCCAGTAGTTGAGTCTACGGACATCGTTTCGCCGCGTCGAAGGGGCGAGGCCCCGAGCCCACCCCGAGCTTCAAATCAACTAGAATGGAGCGCCAAAGGCGTAAGCGAGACCCTTCCGCTGATATGACACCCTGATCCGGGTTGAGGAGTCCACCATGACCGCAGCATCACTGAACGTCATCCCCGCCCGGCGGGGGAAAGCAGCATTCGTGGCGAAGGGGCAGAGCATTAGGGTGATCAACACCCACGGCCAGCAGGTCGTCGACACCTGGGCCTTCTCCCACGACGACATGACCGAGTTCATGTCCATGGAGCATTCCCGGACGTCCCTTGGCCGCATCATACCCTCCCTCGGACAGTCCATGGTGACCAACCAGAGGCGGCCCATCCTGACGCTGCTGGAGGATACATCGGGAGGCATCCACGACACGCTGCTGGCGGCGTGCGACCGCTACCGCTACGAGTTACTGGGTTGCGAAGAGTATCACGACAACTGCACCGACAACCTGGCCGCAGCGCTGGCGGAATTGGGTTTAGCTCCGCCGGAAACGCCCAGTCCATGGAATTTGTTCATGAATATTCCAGTGGGGCCGGACGGCTCGGTGAGTTTCGAACCGCCGGTGTCCAAACCCGGGGATCACCTGACCCTCCGGGCCGAGATGGACTGCGTCGTCGCGTTCTCCGCCTGCCCGCAGGACATGGTCCCCATCAACGGCGTTGACTGCAGGCCCACTGAGGCCCATTTCCGGGTAGTCTAGGCCCCAGCCGAAGAGCCACGGGTACCGCCGGCGTTTTTCATGCTTGCAGGCTCCGCGTTTAAATTCGCGGGTCAGGCGTTGGGCGGTCGTTGCGCATGCCAGGTTGTGGCTTGCTCATAGGCATAGGCCACGTTCAGCACCGTCTGGTCGCCCCCCGGACGGCCTCCGATCTGCAGGCCGATAGGCAGCCCCTCGTCGCTGAAGCCGCAGGGGACGGACACCGCCGGTGCGCTGGCCAGATTAAACGTCCGAGTCTGGAGGTATTGCAGCGGCGTCGCCTGCTCCTTGCTGGTGATGATCGGGTCTTCGACGATGGGTTGGGCCGCCACGCTGGCCGTGGGCGTGACCAGCACGTCGTAACGTTCCAGTGCTTCATGCACCTGGTTGCGGAACAACGTCCGCAGCTTCTGAGCCTTGTTGTAGGCGTAGGCCGGGAAGATGCTGCCCGTCAGAAGGCCGATGCGGTTGTTGTGGCCGTAGTCCTGCAGCCGTTCCCGCACCCAATCCCTCATGTTCAGCGCCGGTTCGACCAACAGCGGAACCTGGGACAGGACGGCCCCGTGAGCGGTGAGAGGAATCGAGACTTCCTCCACCATGGCTCCCAATTCTCCCAGCACGCCCAATGCCCTCAGCACTGCGTCCCGGTTGTCGGCGGCGACGCTCTCGTCGTCCATCTGCTCCGTGATCACGCCGACGCGAACGCCGTGAAGGTCGGAGTTCAGGCCGGCCCGGTAATCGGGCACCGGCTGATTCCAGGTGTACGGGTCGCGCTCGTCACGCCCTGCGATTGCTGTGAGAGTGATGGCCGCGTCCTCAACGGTCCGGGAGATCGGGCCCGCCGTGTCCATGGACCACACGCCGGTCATCACGCCGTGGCGGCTGACCAGCCCCCAGGTTGGCCGGTGCCCGACCAGCCCGCACCACGTGGCCGGGAACCTGATCGAGCCTCCCGTGTCCTCCCCGAGGGACGTCGCGCAGAGGAAGGCTGCAGTGGCGGCTCCGGAGCCACCGCTTGACCCGCCGGTGCGGCGGTCAAGTTGCCACGGGTTCCGGGGCGGGCTGAACCGCTCGAACCCTGCCCCCATGGCGAACTCCGTCATGTTGGTCTTGCCCAGCAGCACCGCGCCAGATCGCTTCAGGTTGGCGATGATGGTGGCATCCTCATCCGGCACGAAGTCCGCCAGTATGCGGGTGCCTCCGGTCGTACGGATTCCCTTGGTCCAGAACTGGTCCTTCACCGCCACCGGAATACCGTGCATCGGACCCCGGTACTCGCCGCGGGAGATGGCGTCCTCTGCATCTTGCGCGGCCTCCAGCGCCTCCCGTCGGCTGACCGTCAGGTATGCGTTGAACTTGAAGTCCAGCTCGTCTATGCGGTCAAGGTATGCCTGCGTAACCTCCACCGGCGAGACCTCGCGGGACTCAATCAGCCGCGACAGCTCGCCCACCGTCAGGAAAGGTAACTCACGTTGGTTCATGCTGCCCTCCCGTCGCAGGCTTTGCTCACCCTCCAGCGACGTGCCGCTGCAAGCTTGAGGCTCCGATCACCGTCCAGTCAATACGCCAACCAAGCATCGTATCGATTTCATGCGCCAGTTGAGTCGCCGCCGGTCGTGATAACCACAAACCCTCTCCCAGTCGATTCACCTATCTCAAGACCATGTGGTTCCAGCCTGAATAGAGGGTTTGTCCACGGAACTCCTGCCTCCTGGTAACCCTGACCTGCACCACCACCGGCGGGTTCGCCCCCAGGTCAACGGTAGTCAGGGTGTTGAAGGAAGCAAACTCCGAGGCGGGGTCGAAGAACTTCCATGCCTGAGTCCGGCTGTCCAGCCACCAGAGCCTGTCCAGCGTCCCGTTCTGGATCAGTGGGCTGAACAACTGCGCGACGGGCTGGACGTTGCGAGGGGCCGAAGAAGGCGGTGCGGCTTCGATGGGAACGTGATTCCAGCCAGGATACAGAGTGTAGCCCCGGAACTGCTGCTGCCTGTCCACGTTGATAACAAGGATCGGGGGCGCCGACTCGGCCAAGTTCACCGACCGCAACGTGTTGAACCGCGCAAACTCGGGACGCGGGTCATAGAACACCCAGCTCTTGCTGTTGTTATAGAACCGCCAGACCCGCTTCAGCGTCTGATTGGCAATCAGAGGCTGCAAAACCTGAGCGGGTGCCTGGAAATTCGACACCGGACGTGGCGCGGCAGGTGGTGAGGCAAATCCGCCCCCACCGCCACCGCTGGGGCCGCCTCCACCGCTGGTCGACCCTCCGCCGCCATTGCCGCCATTGCCGCCGTTGCCACCTCCCCCACCGGAGCTGGTGGTTCCGCTGCCCGACGATGACCATCCGCCTAGACCGACCAAATTCCTCGCTCGAACCTGGACCTCGTAGGTGGTGCTGGAGGATAGCCCAGTGATTTCGCGGCTCCGAGTAGTCCCAGCAGATGTGGGAGGAGACCAACTGTTGCTGCCGGCTGGCGTGTGGCGGACTTCGTAGCTGGTGATGCAGGATCCAGATGCTTCAGACCACGACACCCGAAGACTGGTACTCGACGCGGCGGAGACGCTGGAAGCGGACGGCGCCCCAGGCACCGTGGTGGCTCCATCACAAACGTCGGTGACGGCTACGGTGACGGCTACGGTCGCCGTTTCGCCATTGCTGTCGGTGGCCGTTATATCGACCGCCGCCTCTGGGCCTGGCAGGCTCTCGTAGTCCAGCGGCATGTCGCTGGTCTTCAATTGCCCGATTGCAGGGTCAACCGTGAAAAAGCGCGCGTCAGCACCTGCCAGAGAATAGGTCAGTGTTTCGCCGCTGTTGGCGTGCCGGGCCCTGTACGTCCCGATGTTGCGGCCCTCCGGTGAATTCTCGGGTGCTTCGCCCGACGCTGTGTCGGCATCGAAGTAGGGCCCGAACTCCACCGTCTCGGCGGTCAGGAACTGCTCGCTGCGGCCGGTTCCCGCCCTATCGTTGTAAATGGCTGTGACCCTGATGCAGTGGCCCTGGTCTGCGGCCGTGGGAGTGTAGCTGCTGCCGCTGGCTCCAGGGATGGTCTCCCAGTTGGTAACCGTGGGGCTGTCAACCGTGCCGCATGGGCTGTTGGGTTCTCCTTTCTCCCACTTCCACTTACTGACGGATTCGCCGCCGTCATCGTCCTCCACCTTCAGCCGCAGCGTCTGCCCGACGCGCGGTTCCTCGGCGTTCGCCTCCACCACACCCGGCTCGTCCACGTTGGTGACGCGGACGGTGGCGTTCAGGCGGGCGACGCTGGTGCCCGGACTCTGCTCATGCGCCTCGATGGTGATTCTGTAGTCGTTGTTGCCTCCTGAGTCGGCGGGATTCTCGAAATCAGGCTCCTCGTTGAATGTCAGGATGCCGCCACTGCTGAGGGTGAAGTCCTCCCTGTCGGTGCCGGTGAGGACCCAGTCGATGCCCGTGTCGTCCGGGTCGGTGGCCGTTTAGGTGGCAACAGTTCCGGTGCCGCCTTCGTCGAAGTCAACGGTCTGCGGGCCGGAAATCACTGGCGTCTCGTCCACGTCCTCGACGGTTATGGTTACGGTAACGGTGTCAGTCAGTCCGCCCGGGTCGGTGACGGTGACCCTGATGTTGAGGGTTGGGGTGGCCTCGTGGTCCAGCTCGACCTTGGTGCGGAGCTGGCCGGACGAGGGGTCGATCTCGAAGTAGTCGGATGCAGGGATGCTGTAGGTCAGCCTGTCGTTATTGCCGTCGGTGGCCCGGACCGGAGCACCCAGGTTGCGGCCCGCCGACTGATTCTCTCGGATAGTGCGGGTGTAGTCTCCGTTTGGGTCGAACACGGGCGGCTCCGGGTCAGGCGGCGCTTCTTGAACCCGGTTGGCGCTGACGGCGGCGGCGGTCTTGCCTGTGCCGTGGCCGTCATTGTAGGAGGCTACGGCGCGCAGGTAGCTGCCCACGTCGTCTGCGTCGGGTGAGTAGAACCGCGAATTGGCACCGGTGATGGCTGTGCCTGTACTGCCCCGGCTGGAGGCGCGGTGCCATTGCCAAGTGGTGCCGGCGGGGACGTCGTCGTCCTCAAGGGTGGCCTCCAGGGATGTGCCTTCCTGGGGCTGGACAGTGGACAGCGTCACGGTGCCCGGCTCTTCCAGGTTCTCGATGTTGACGGTCACGGTCCGGTTCACGGTATGCGTGCCGGCAACGGCTCTCACGATGAAGTTGTAGGTACTCTGATCTTCGTAGTCAGGCGATTCCTTAAAAGTTACGATGCCGTTGCTGGCGAGGGCGAAGTCGGCGTCGCCAGAGGACAGGCTCAGCGTCACCGTGGCGCCCTCGGGGTCGGCAGCAGTGTAGCGGCCCACCTGCCTGCTGATGCCGGAGTTCTCCGGGAAGTCGTCGACGGAGTCCGGGCCGGTCAGCTCCGGCGGCTCGTCCACGTTCTGAACGATGACGTCGACGTCCAGTTCGCCACCCTTGTTGGTGGAGTCGGTGGCCTGGACGGTGACATCGTAGTGGTTGTTGCCGCCGGAGTCTGCCGGGCGCTCGTAGTCGGGCGTGCTGGCGAATTCCAGTACGCCGTCGGTGATGGTGAAGTCGTTCCGGTCAGTGCCGCCAAGTGTCCAGGCGATCGGATTGTTGCGTAGAGGATCCTCGGGGTCGACGGCGTCGTAAGTGTGGATGGTGCTTGTTGATGGTCTACGATTCGGTCACATGCTAACTGGTCAGCGAACATGTCATCCCTATGAGGGATGTAACGTTGAACCAGCAGGAACAGGCAAGGATTCCGGTTCTCAACGGTGTTTTGGAATACCAGCTTCCCATCGCGCAGGCTGCCGGGATCATGGGAGTGAGCGAACGCCACACCAAGCGTCTCCTCGCGGCTTACCGCAGGAACGGTGCCGCCGCACTGGCCCATGGGAACCGGGGCCGAAGACCTCACAACGCCGTCCCTGAGACGGCCGCCGCTGCCGTGGTGAAGCTGGCCAGCAACGGCTATGCGGGCGCCAACCATACTCATCTCACCGAGCTGTTGCGGGAGCGCGAGGGCATCGACCTGAGCCGCCCCACGGTGCGCCGGATTCTGGTCAAGGCCGGCATCGGCAGTCCTCGCGCCGCCGCTCCCAGCAGCACCGTTTCCGGCGCAGGCGCATGCCACAGGAGGGCATGCTGGTGCAGATCGACGGCAGCCAGCACCCCTGGCTGGAGGACCGGGGACCGAAGCTGACGCTGCTCATCGCCGTGGACGACGCCACCGGCACCGTGGCCCAGGCGGTATTCCGCACCGGCGAGGACACCCGTGGCTACCTGGTGCTCCTGGAGGGCCTGGTCCGTCAGTGGGGAATCCCCCTGGCCCTCTGCAGCGACCGCCACGCTGCCTTCAAGTACAACGCCCGTCAGAAGCCGGTGCCTGTTGAAACCACCCACCAGTTCGCCAGGGTGATGCAGGAGCTGGGCATCCAGCAGATATTCGCACTCTCTCCGCAAGCCAAGGGACGGGTGGAGCGGATGCTGGAAACCTTCCAGGACCGGCTGGTCACCGAACTGCGCCTTGCCAAGGCCGGCACCGTCGACCAAGCCAAGGAGGTCCTCCAGGAGTTTCTGCCCAAGATCAACGCCCGGTTCGCCGTGGCTGCGGAGCAGCCCGAGACTGCCTACCGCCCGGTGCCGGCCGAGCTGTCTCTGACCGAGACCATCTGCATCAAGGACACCCGCAAGGTGGCCGGGGACAACACGGTGAAGTACCACTGGCGGGTCCTGCAGTTGCTGCCTGGACAGGAACGCCCCAGCTATGCCGGTCTCCGGGTGGACGTCATGGAACGGGCCGACGGGGATCTGATGGTCCGGTACCAGGGGGAGGCCGTGGATTATCAGGAGGGGCCGCCGCCCTCCTCAGCGCTGTGGAGCGCAGCCAACGCCTGCTTCCCCGGCCCGGAACAGCAGGAGGGCGCCGATGGGGTGGTCAACAGCCACCTGAACGAGGCTCAACAAGAACGCCTGGCCGCCCTTGAATCGTCAGAATCGTCCGATGTTATCGCCGATGACAACGAGGCCAACGACGAAGACGTAGCCACCAGGCGCAGAGGTGGGAAGACAAAGCCAGTTCGCCACCAGTTGCGCCGGACGCCCACGGAAACCCAGCAGGCTCGCTGGGAGGCGGTACAACAGGCCACGGAGCAGGGGCTAGTACTCGGTCAAAGTAGAAGTGTCAGGGTATAGCCTACGGAGTTTGGTTCTGGCCTTCTTGGTGGTAAATCGCCAGTTGATGGGGGCTGCCGCGGCGTTGCGCTCCGAGACGCAGGTGTTGACGGCTTGCTCCAAGCTGTCCTCGTCCGGGTTGCGTCCCCGCAGACAGGCTCGGGCGAGGACGCTGAACTCGATCTCCGCCATCCCTTCGGCAGGCTCAGGACAGGATTCAGCCAACTCCCATGCTTGGGCGTGTGGTGGAACTCCAGCCGCTTGGCAATGCGCCGAGCCTCTGCTGGCGGGAAGGTCTCGTACAGCGACGCCATCCGGTGGGTGTTCAAGTTGTCCAGCACCAAGCGGATCACCGGCACCTCAGGGTAGGCCTCATCCACCAGCAAACGCATTCGGTGGGCGAAGTCCTGCATGGTACGCTGTCTGGTTATCGCCACATGGCGCCAGCCCCGTTTGGGCTCACAGGTAAGGAACAGGTTGCGGGTTCCGCCCCTCACGTACTCGTAGTCCTCACGTCTGGGTTTCCCCGGCTCCGCCGGAAGGGGCGGCCGGGCGTCGGCCAGCAACTGAGTGGGACTCTCGTCAAAACAGACCACCGGTCTGGCTGGGTCGTAAGGCTCGGCGTACAGGTCCAGCACATCCTCCATGTGGGCCACGAAGTCAGCGCTCACCTTGGGGATGCACCGCTGTTGCTTCTGCCACGGCTTGAGCGCGTTTTTTTCAAGTGCAGCCGCACCGTCTCGTGGGACAAGGACTCCACCAATCCCAGTTCCACCGTCCTGTCTGCCAACAGGCGCAGGGTCCAGTGGTCGTGGCCTTCGGGCGCTGTAGTGCAGGCCAAGGCGATCAGATGGGCCTCCACCCGTTCATCCACCTTCCGGTGCCGGTTGACCTGATTGCGCCGGTGCAACGTCTCCTCCAGTCCCTCCTCGGCAAAGCGCCGCTTGATGCGGAACACCGTGCGCTCCGTCACTTCCATAGCCGCCGCCACTTGGGGAGCTCCTGAGCCTGTCGAAGGGCCAACCCTCGTCTATCTTCAGCAGAACCCGGGCCCGGGTGTTGGCTTGAGCCGAACTCCTACCCGACCGAATCACCCTCCGTAGATGCCCTCTTTGCTCCGACGTCAGCCTGACCGCATACCTCTCCTGAACCATGGATACCACACCTCAACCAACACAGCTCCTCTGGCAACCCTACCAATTCCATTCAACATATGATAGGCCTGTCATTACCACTCTGACTGAGTACTAGTTCCCTCCGGGCCATCGCCCGGAAGCTGGGCATGGACCGAAACACCGCCGGAAAGTACGCCCTCCGCCTACAAAGAAACTCAGTGCAAAGGAGCGTGCCAAAGCAGAGACCCTGGCCGGATCACCAACCTCCGCCGACTAAACCGGGTGACATATTCGCTTTTCATTTAAGGGGACACAATCGCTGGACAACAACAGGTGCTGTCGTCGTTCTCCTGCCAGTTGGGGAAGGTGGTGGTCCCGGTGATCACCGGCGGTTCGTCGACGGGGGTGACGGTGACTGCGACGTCGAAGGACGCGGACATTGTTCCACGTAATGATGCGGAACCGTCGCCGAGATTTCCGTCGTCGGTGGCGACCACCTGGATCTCGTAGATGTTGTTGCCGCCGGAGTCGGTGGGGGTTTCGTGGTCCGGGACGCCGTCGAAGTACAGGTTGCCGGAGGAATCGATGCGGAAGGCATCGGCATCATTTCCGGCTCGGGAGTTCAGCGTCCAGGTGACCGGACTCCGCTCCGGGTCGCTGGCTGAATACCGGTCGAGCACCCTGGTGGTGGAGGTGCCTTCCGGGAAGGAAAGCTCGGCATCGCCGGAGGTGGTTGGAGCCTCGTTCATGCCCTTGACTATGACAGTGACATCGAGGGTCCCCATTTTGGGCGGGGTTGCGTCGTCGGTGGCGCGCACCTGCACGTTGTAGAAATTGTTGCGACCCGAGTCGGTCGGCGACTCGAAATTCGGAGTGTTGGCAAACTGGAGCAGGCCGGCGCTATCGATGGTGAAGTCGCCGCTGTCGGTGCCGCCCAGGGACCGGGATGCTATGTTTGTTAACATCTCAGGGTCGGTGGCGGCATAGGGGGCAACGGGATGATCGGCATTCTCGTCGTAATTGATGTCGGTGTCTCCGGCGATCTCCGGCGGCTCGTCGACGTCGTTCACCTCAACAGTGACCGGGAGTGCTCCTATGTTTGACATGTCGGTGGCGTCGGTGGCAACAATCGTGATGTCGTAGGTGTCCTTGGTCTCGTGGTCGAGCTGGCTGTTGAACTTCAGGTTGCCGCTGGTGTCGATGTTGAACTCACTGCGGTCGGATCCCTCCACGGACCATGTGAACGAGGACGTGTCACCCTCGGGGCCTCTGGCGGTGTAGCGGGCCACCCGGTTACTGATGTTGGCGTTCTCCGAAAATGTTGGCGATGCGTCGCCCCTGATGACGGGCGGCTCGTTCACGTCGATGACCCGGACCTTGACTTCGATCTTGTCGGTCAGCCCGTTTGTGGTCCGGTCGCTGACGGACACCTCGACCTCGTAATCCTGTTCGGTCTCGAAGTCCAGCGAATTGTCGGAGGCCACGGTAATCTGGCCGCCGCTATCGATGGCGAACAGGCCGCTCGGGTCTTCCAGTTCGTAGGTGAGGGTGTCGCTGGTGTTCAGGTCCAAGGCCTCGACAGGGTCCCCGACGATTGTTCCCGCGCCTGCAGTTTCGGGCACAGACCGGGTGGCGTCCGTGCCTTCCACGAAGTAAGGGGCGCGGTTGCCGTCGACAACGGTCACATAGACCGTAGGGCGCAGGGCGGTCTTGGGGCCAACTATCAGGATGTGTTCGAGTTCAGGGAGATCGTCGAATTCGTCGTCATCGTTTTCTCCGGTTACGGTTACTTCTTGTGGCGTACCCCAGTTCCCGCTGGCGCCGCCGGTAAAGGGAAGCTCATCCTGCCAAACGTAAATGGCGTTCTCAAATGGGCCTATTTCGACTCTAATTTCAACGGTGGCGGTGGCGCCGTCACCGGGGTCACTGGCCAAGGCCACCGTATATGTCGCAGTGGCACCCTCGTTGACGTTTACGTTCCTATCGGACGGGTCAAAAGTCAGACTCGGCAGACCCAGTTCGCGAGTTGCGACTGCGAGCTGGGCCACGACATAATCCTCGTCGCTCACGGTAACCTCGTGTCTGACTTGGAGATACTCGTCGGCGGGATCCGGGTCGTTCAGGGCCGTTATGGTTACTGTCTGGGGGTCGTCCCACTCCCACTTGTCAGCGTCAGAAGCCTCACCGGTCTTGGTGAACATTATTGAAGCCGGGGAGACGCTCATCTCGTCGCCTCCCGCGTAGTAGATGCCGACGTAGGAGGTGTCGACGGTGACATCGCCGTCCGGTTCTTCCTCCATTTTCACCGTGTAGGTGGCAGTGTCGCCTTCGTTTAGAAGGAAAACCCCGTCGTTGTTGTGGCCCACTGATACGTCGCTCGGAAAGGTTACACCGGTAGTCGTGCTCTCCAGGATGAGCGTGGGCGCGTCGTCATCGGTCACCTCGACCGGCACGATCGCGGTGATGTGGTCGCTGCCGCCAATCGGGACCTGGTGGCGTATTTCGTTGGCCTCATGCAAAGCGTCGTTGTCGGACACCCCGAATACGGTTATAGGTATGGGATGATCCCAACTCGAGGTCGTGAATACGAGAGTGTATGGATAGCCAGTGGTGGGGTTGACTATGTTTGATCTCGAGGCGAAAAGGACTACGATCTGCACCCTGGTGGTATCGGACGGCTCTGACGCCAGGGCTATGGTGTAGGTCGTTTCGGTCGTTGAATCTTCGGTCACCTCGATTTCATCGACGGAGAGGTCCAGTTCGGGCAGATCGACGAGTGCCACGCATGGAGCGAACTCGGAGGTTGCGTTCAGGAGTGTATCGGTGGCAGTGGCGGTTATGTGTGTGGCTGTCGGCGCGGTGAAATCACCGATCTGGCCCCGGAAGGTGCTGGCGGTGAAAGTCCTTTCGCCCGAGGCTGACCCTAGTGCGCGGGTGAAGCCCAGCCACTGCTTGCCCTCGCCGCTGCTGGACGAATCGCACGAGTAGAAATCGACAATGTATCGCCGGCTCACCGTGACTCCAAGGGTGAAGCTCACCGAGGCCACATCTCCCCTGGTGGCGAAGGTGATGTTCGTCGGGAAATTCTGCAGGAAGTTGGGGCCAGCGTCCACATCTCCGGTGTCGTTGGCGGTGGCTCCGTCGTCGCCTAAGTCGATGCCCAGGCCCCCGTTGTTGTGGATGGAGTCCTCCCAGACTGTGTTGCCGAGTGAGGTGCCGGTCGCAGTTATGGTCACGCCGTCGCCGGTGTTGTTGGCGATGGTGTTGACCTCGACGAAGTTGTTATAGGAGCCGCTTGCGATGTGGACGCCGGAGCCGCCGTTGCCGAGGGAGGTGCCGCCGGAGTTGGTGCCTATGTAGTTCTCGCCGATGAATGTGTCCATGGTGCCAGAGCTTGTCAGGCTGACACCGTGGGAGTCGTTGCCACCAATGACGTTCTCGTAGATGCCAATGTTGCGCGGTCCGGAGATGTGGATGCCGGAGCCGGTGTTGCCGCGGTCCAGCGTGGCGGAGGCGTTGACCCCGATCAGGTTGTATTGGATATCGGCGTTCCTGGCGCCGCTGCCGGAGAGGTTGATCCCATGGGAGTCGTTGCCTGAGATGATATTGTGGCGGAGTATGGCTTCCTCCGCGCCGTTGACGTAGACGCCGGCCATGGCATTGCCGAGGTCGGCCGTGCCGTCGGCGTTCAGCCCAATGGTATTGCCGAAGATGACGGCTCTCTTTGCGCCGCTTCCGTTGATGTGGACGCCGTAGGTGTCGTTGCCTGAGATGACGTTGTCACGCAGCACCACGTCCGGCGCGCCATTGATGTAGACGCCCGCCGCGCCGTTGCCCTCGTCGGTCATGCCGGTGTCGTCGACCCCGATATAGTTGCCGACCAGCACCTTCTTGCCCGAGCTGCCCTGGAGCACGATACCGTTGCCCTCAAAGTTGTTGATGGCCGGCCGCGGACATAGCTACCCTTGCCGCTCAGGGTCAGGCCGTTGGTGCCCGTTCCCGCGCTGGACCCGTCCAGCTCGATGAGCAGTGTCCCCGCGCTGGCGCCGGGCTGGGTGTAGCTGTCGATGAACACCGGCATTGTGATGGTTGGGAGAGCCGAGGCGGGACTGATGGTCTGCGTACCACCGCCGGAGATATCGAACTTGATGACGGCGCCGCCAAATCTATTTGCCTGCTGGACTAGCGGACTAACAACCGAGTCCTGCTTCCGGTATTGGGCCGGAGGGTCATCGGCAAGCACCAAAGGGCCTGCGGTAGCCAGCCACGCTGTGACTAGTAAAAAGAGAAGCGCCGGAATTTTCGTTTGACTGCGCAAGACACTCTGCGAAATTCGGTAAGATCGCAACCCATATCGTACCGGAATTCGTGTCTCTGCGACGGTTTTTCCTGTGAAAGTGAGGTGGACCCGGAAAACTGGACAGTTGGTTAAGTGGGAATCCTGCTCCTAAACTACGGACAGCGACAGCTGTTGATGAGGAGCGGGAAATGTCCACAGAGCGGAGAAAGCACAGCCCGGCCTTCAAGGCGAAAGTTGCACTGGAGGCAATGAAGGGCGAACAGACGGTGGCCGAGTTGGCCGCCCGGTTCGAGGTCCACCCCAACCAGATTCAGACTTGGAAGAAGGCCTTAGTGGATGGCGCGGCCGCTATCTTCGGCCAAGGCAACGGGACCAATAAGGGCAAGGAGCAGAAGAACAAGAACAACGACGCCCTGGTGGCTCGCCTGTACCAGCAGATCGGCCAGCTCAAGGTGGAGCGGGATTTCTTGGAGGAAAGGTCCGGTCCATGACCCCAGCACAGCGGCGTGAGCTGACCGACCGGCAACATCGGCACCTGTCCATAGTGCGGCAATGCCAGCTGATGGGTGTCAGCCGCTCCAGCCTCTACTACCGTCCCAAGGGGACACCCCTGGGGGACCTGTCCCTGATGCAGGCCATGGACCGCCAGTACCTGGAAACCCCTTTCTACGGTTCCAGGCGGATGAAGGCTTCGCTGGAGCGGCAGGGCATGCCGGTAAGCCGGAAGCGGGTGCAGCGGCTCATGAGACTGATGGGACTGCGGGCTATCTACCGGCAGCCTCGCACCAGCCAACCAGCGGCGGGACACTGGGTCTATCCCTACCTGCTGAGGGATCTGACGATCACCCGGGCGAACCAGGTGTGGGCGGCTGACATCACCTACCTGCCCATGGCCCGGGGATTCCTGTACCTGGTGGCCATCATGGACTGGCACAGCCGATACGTGGTGGCTTGGGGGTTGTCCAACACTCTGGAGACCGGCTTTTGTGCCGAGGCCCTGACCGAGGCCCTCGGCCAAGGAAGGCCCGACGTATTCAACACCGACCAGGGAAGCCAGTTCACCAGCCGCGAGTTCACGCAGATACTCCAGGATCACTCGGTGAAGATCAGCATGGATGGCAGGGGCAGGTACCAGGACAACATATTAGTCGAGCGGCTATGGAGGACAGTGAAGTACGAGGAGGTCTACCTGAAGGCCTACGCCAACGGCCTTGAGGCCCGCCGAGGGCTGCGAGAGTACTTCCGGTTCTACAACCACCGGAGGCCGCATCAGGCCCTGGGCTACCGTACGCCGGCGGAGGTCTTCCACGGCGAGCCTGTAGAAGAGGAGCTGAAGGAAAGGAGGTGCCCGGACCAACGGGTCTTGGTATCATACGAAGGAGTGCAGGAGTCCCACTTAATTGTGGCTTAATCCTGTCCAACCAATGGGGTCCACCTCAAAGTACAGTGACATTTATTGCCGCAACATCGTTAATGTTACGTTATCAGGACAGTTCTGGAGTAGTATCGCATCGATAATATTGTTCAGAATTAGCACACAAATGACTGGTCGATGAGCAGTTCAATTGGTTTGGTTTAGCAGGTACCTCTTTGGCGTCACCAAAGAACACCGCCATGACTCCAACCCCTCCGTGCCCGCATGAGCACAGAATCAGTTTCAGGTATATGAAGGAGGCATAGGAGGAGGAAAACGATGCCTCGGTGCACTGATGCTGCTATAGGCAGGGGGCTCGCTTTCGTCCAGACGCCCAATGCCCGGCAGACCTCTCCGAGCGGATGAGGGAGCGCCCCTGCCTGCAGTGGTGACGCCCAGATTCAGGTAGCTTCTACCAGGTAACGCAGGCGGGGGCGAACCTGATCAAAGCACATTGAACTTTCAGGACGAAAAGATTATTCCCCTGATGCAACAGCGAAGATGCTCCATTACTGGCGCACCCCTTAATGCACGGCTCGACTCTTGAGCTCGGCGCATACCTGAAGCGGCTGCAGAGGTTGATGCTTGCATTAGGAAGACCACTGACGCTATTGAGCTCCCTGCCAAGGCCTTCGCAGCACTACCGCCGCGCTGCTAATGGCCGTGCTGGGCCAGCTCAATCAGCACGCCCCGGGCTGCCGACGGGTGCATGAAGCCGATGTCTCCCCCCATGAGACCTGTACGCGGAACTTTGTCTACCAAGCGAACTCCCAGGTCGTCGAGAGTCTTCAGCTTATCGGCGATTTCCTCAACCTCGAAGCAGACGTGGTGCAGGCCCTCTCCCCTGTTGGCAATGTGGGTGGAGATCATGCTATCGGGGCTGGTGCCCTCCAGCAGCTCAAGGTTCGTCTCGCCAACAGGCACGAAGCAGCCGCGAACGCCGATGTCCTCGCGGACGATGATTTTACCCGGCTTGAACCCGAACAATCCGCGGTAAAACTCGATGCTCTCGTCCAGGCTGGATACGGCGATTCCGATGTGATGCACCAGGTCTGTGGCAACCGGTGGCGTTCCGGGCAGTGTCATGTCTCGTCTCCTGAATTGGCTGTTCGCAACTACAGCAAATACGTAATCGAATGGATAAGCCTTCACCTAAAAGGTGGACTTGCGACCTTCCATGTTGGTGTGGATGTCCAGCAAAACAGTCCGGCCATCGCGGTTCAGCTGTTGGGCCCTGACCAGTGCAGGACCTACCTCAGACGGCTGGGTGACCGTGATGCCAACGGCACCCAGGCCCTCGGCGATCATTGCGTAATTCCCGCCCATGCTTGTAAGCCCGAACAGTTCGTTGGCCACTGGATAGCCGCCGGGGTATGTGGCCATGCCGCCGTTGTTCAGCACCACGGTGGTGATGGGCGCGCCCGCCCTTACCGAGGTCTCGATATCCAGTCCCGACATGCCGAACGCGCCGTCGCCCATAAAATTCAGGCAGAAGCGGTTGGGGTCGGCCATCTTGGCCCCGATCATCAACGGGATCCCGTACCCCAGGTGGGTGGACTTGCCCCAGCCAATGTAGCTGTGCGGCGTGGTGGCGGTGTAGAAGGGGATGATGGAGTCCCGGGGGGCTCCCGCATCGTGGGTCACCACGCTGTTCTCCCGGTCCAGATTCTTCTCGATCTCGTTGATCACTCTGTAGGTGCCGATGGGCACTTCGTCGGTCTCCAGCAACGGCGTCCATTCTGCCAGCCAGCCACGACGAATCTCGGCAATTTCGTCCGCAACGCCATTGGCGGGGCGCCCCGCCTCTCCGACCTGGCTCTTAACCTCATCGATCAGCGCTTGCAGCGTGAGCTTGGCGTCGCCCGGCAGTCCGACGTCGACGGAGAAATCTTTGTTGATGTCCTCGATGCTCTCAACGTTATGAATGATCACCTTGCCGTCAGGGATTGGCTGCCCGTAGCTGGTGCGTGTCATGCTCGACCCCACGGCGAACAGCACGTCCGACTCCTGGACCCATTTGCGGGCTGGAAGAGATGTCGCGCCGCTGCCCGCTCCCAGCGACAGCGGATGGCGCTCGTCGAAGGACGACTTGCCCGGCATGGTTGTGTAAACCGGAATTTGGGTCAGCTCAGCCAGCTCCCGCAGTTCCTCGGTCGCAGATGAGAAAAGTACGCCCATTCCCGACCAGATCACCGGCTTCCGGGCGTTCAGCAGTAGTGTTGCCGCCTCGGCGACATCGCCGCGTGAAGGAGCCTGCAGCAGTCGCTTGGGAGGCTGGTAATTCAGAGCCGACTCCGGTACATCCTGCCCTCCAATGTCTGCGGGGATTTCAACGATCACCGGCCCCCCACGGCCGTTGCGAAGATTATGGAACGCCCGCCGCATTACCGCCGCTACCTGACCCGGCGCAGTGATGACCTCGGCGTGCTTCGACACCGACTGGTACGAACGTACCGGCGAGAAGTTGGGCCGCACGGCGTACTGTCCCAGTGCAGGGCCACCCGCCAGGTACAGGATCGGGATGTTGTCGGAGAAGGCCTGGGCAATGCCCCCGTGGGAGTTCTCGGACCCTGGACCTCCCTGTGTGATGGCAACGCCGAACTTTCGGCGGTCGTTCATTCTGCTGTAGCCGTCGGCCGCCATCAATGCGCCCCGCTCCTGTCGGAACAAGATGGGCCGGATCCCCTCACTGGCCGCCGCCTCAATCAGGTTGTTGGACGGAAAGCACGAGACCCACTCTACGCCCTCAGTCTTAAGTATGCGGGCAACCGCATCGTTTACGTTCATAATCAGCTGCTCCAACCACTTATGCTTCGTCAGTATTCTAACATCGTGGCCGCCCCAGACTCCCTCACCCACGCATAGTATACTGAGCCGCCAAGCTACCGATACGACGAACGGAGGCCAGCGATGAGCAGTCGCGAAGAACTCAGAAGAAAGGGCAACGAGATACGTGAGCGCCTGCAACACGGCACCTACCCGGCCCGGGAGCGGCCGAGGGCAGTGGCAAATATCCCCGGCTTGAGGAACTACACCGGGGAGGCGATTTTCGGCGCGGTCTGGTCCCGCCCAGGGCTAGACATTCGCTATCGTATGCTGGCCACGCTGTCCGTCTTGACGTCGCTCCAGCGCCTCTCCCAGTTTCAGACCTACGTTCACAGCGCGCTGAACATGGGCATGGGGGCGGAGGAGATCCAGGAGGTGCCCATACACTGTTCCATATATGCTGGGTTCCCTTCGGCGGTCAACTCCCTGGAAGTGGTGCATGAGGCCTTCCGCGAAAGGGACATCGAGGTACCACAAACGGAGGTGCCCGAGGTCAGCCTGGAAGAAATGGAGCGCAGGGGTCGTGATCTTCGGGAACAATTGATGGGCACACAGGACCGTGGAGGCTACGCGGACGCCCTGGTAGACCTCGCGCCGCACCTGCGGGCGCTCACCCTCCAGTTTGCTTTTGGAGAAATCTTTTTCCGCCCGGGACTGGACCTGAAATCCAGGGTGGTATGCTCCACCGCCGCCCTGACGGCCCTGCGAGCCGATGGCCCGCTCCGTAACTTCCTGCAAGCCGGCCCCCGCGTGGGATTCTCCAAAGAGGAAATTGTGGAGGTCCTGATACAGACCGGCGGATACGCGGGCTATCCCGCTGCGTTGAGCGCAATCTCCATCGCAGCCCAGGTCTGGGAATAGGGAGGGAAGGAATGCCCCGTTTGTCGCGGACTATTAATTTCAGTCCGCAAAGCGCGGCATCACCTTGGTTGCAAAGTTCTCCAGATTCTTCAGCGTCTTGCCGAGCGGCATGCCCGGGTGGGTAAACTCGACCAGGAGGTAGCCCAGGTTGCATACCTCCTGGAGTTCGTGGATCTTCTCAATAACGTTGTCCGGTGAACCAACCAGGAGAGTACGGGGCTCCAGGAAGTCCCAGTCCAGCTTGCCGCCGGGATCCAGTTCCTCGCCTGGGTTGGTGAATACCTGGCGTCCGCGGAAAGGGTCATTGAAGGTGAACGCCGACATGATCCCTGCCTCGGCGTCCCGTCGCGCCTCTTCCATGGAAGATGCCACGTACGTGGACCGCATGACTGCCTGGTCCTCTCCCAAACTGAACGGCCTCCCATCTCGCTCCGACCGGACTTCGGCGTAGAGTTCCATTCGTTGCCGTATCCTGGCAGCCGGAGGTTGCCAGTAGCAGGCCTTGAGACCCATTTCGGCGGCGGTCGAAACTGAGCGGTCGGTGGACACGGTCATCCACAGGGGCGGGTGAGGAGTCTGGTAGGGCCGTGGTGTCACCTTAAGCCTGGTAACCCTCTCGCCTTCCTGCCAGCCGGGGTCAGGTGGGAGCGACGGATGGGAAAAGACGGTGCCCTCCGCGGGGAAGGTGTAATTTGTGCCCGAATGGGAGAAGTAAGTCTCTGACCATATCTTGCGGACTATCTCGACCGTCTCCCGGAAGAGCTCCCTGTTTTCCGGGTCCTTCCTCGGGTCGGCATTGGTATGAAACTGGGGCCCCTCGTAGGGCCAGATTCCCCTGCCGAATCCCACTTCGATCCTCCCCCGGGTCATGTTGTCGAGGATCGACAGGTCCTCTGCCAGCCGTATCGGATGCCACCAGGGAGCGATGTTGGCCATCTGGCCTATTCGAATCCTCGAAGTACGAGCGGCCAGGTCCGCCCCCAGCAGTATCGGATTGGGAAGGTCACCCACCCCATAGGGTCCGAAGTGGTGCTCACCCAGCCACATGCACTCGAACCCGAGCTCCTCGGCCAGGACTGTCTGCTGCCTCAGGTTGTCCAGCATGTCGGCGGAATTGGTAGATTCCCCAGCCGAGGCCGCCACCGTCGTAAACGCTGCGAACATCAAAATGCCCCCCAATAAATCGGTTGATTGGTTGTGTTTCCGAAGTCCCCAGTTGCCACTCAGGTGGCACTTCTCGGCACGGTCGGGACTTCGCGCAATTCGTTGAACGGCCTTGGGGTCTACACAACCGCCCAGGGTCGCGACCGCGCCATCTCCCGGACCCCCTGCGGTGTAGTGATCGGAGCCAGGCAGCGATCTCCCATGCAGGCGTACAACGCCGCCTCCTCGCGCGCCGGGAAGCCCAGCCCGCGAATCTGACCGGCGTCCCGCTCCCAGTCCAGCGGCTGCACGAGCCGGTGCGGAGCGGACACCCGCAGCGCGGCCCGGTGCAGCCGGCGATAGGCAGCGCTGGACGAATCGCCGACCAGCACAAGGCTCACCGGCCCATGGGTCTCCAGATCGCGAGCGCGTCCCCACGCCGAGCCCCCCGGCAGGAACAAGTCTTCTTCATCCTCCTCCATGCGGCGTGACGCATGAGCTCCCAGGTAACTCTGCCCCGGGACTACGGGTTCGAAGATCTTCAGAGCGGCGGAGGCCCGTTCATAGTAGCCGCTCTCACCCGTCAGGTGAGACAGGGCCAGCAACGCCTCGGCCCAGCAACTGTTGTCCCACACCGGCTGCTCCCGGCGAAGAATCCCCGCCTCGAAGGATCGCGGAGGTGTGGTGTCGTAGTAGCCGCCCTCGGACGCGCCGAAAAGCCGCTCTACAGTCCCCGCGACTTCAACCGCCCAGGCCAGAGAGTCCGCCATGCCCGTGGACTGGTACAGCGCCAGCCAGGCCCGAAGAAAGTACACCTGGTCGGCAAGGACGGGCGTGGCATCCCCCGCATTGCCCGCCCGGCGAGGCAGCCCTCCAGCAGCGGTCCAACTTTCCCACCACAGCTTTTCCAGAACCCCAGACGCGACTCGACGGAGAGCCGGGGACCCCAGTACGTCGCCCGCCTGGATCAGCGCTTGGGCGGCCAAGGCATTCCATCCCGCGTAGAAGGTGCGGTCAATGGGCGGAGGGGTATTGACATCCCGATCCTTCCACGACATCTGGTAGAAGGGTTCGTCGGCGTCCTGACTTGCGAAGAACAGCCCTTCGTCGGGACTGAACAGGGTTGCTAGCAGGTAGTCTACGATGCCTTCAACGGCAGCCCTGTATACGGCCTTGCGGGTGATCTGGAACGCTTCCAGGTAGGCCATTGCCAGGCTGGCGTTGCTGACCAGCATCTTCTCGTAGTGTGGCACCTTCCAGTCCCGGCTGACCGAATAGCGGAAGAATCCCTGGTCTTTCCGGTCGTAGATGCCGTTCCGCATATCCTGCAGGGTGGTCTCGACCATTCCGAGTGAGGCGCGGTCACCGGTCAAACCGTAGCGAGCGACCAGGAACTGCAACGCCTCCCACGGAGGTTGCTTGGGTTCCAATCCGAACCCGCCAAATTCTTCGTCGTATAGCTCAATCAGACACTGCTGCACCGCATCGACCGAGGCGTTTGCTGCGCCGCCTCCCAGCGCAGGGGTGACGTGGGAGGCAGGCCCGCTCTGTGGAGGAACTTCGCCGCTGGAAACTTGCTCAAGAAGGGCAACCATCTCATCTGGAGGAGTGTAGGGCCTGCCGGCGAGGAATTCGCCGTTGCCAGTCAGCAGGGCAATCGACGGGTATCCGCCTTGGTTGTACCGCAACGATATGTCGGGGCGCTGGTCCACGTCGACTCGCACCGGAATGAACCGGGAGTTGACCAGCCCGATGACCCGTTCGTCCGAGTAAGAAGTCTCGTCCATCACGTGGCACCAGTGGCACCATGTAGCTCCCAGTGTCAAAAGCACTGGCTTGCCCTCGGAATTAGCGGCCGCAAATGCTTCTTCGTTCCAGTCCCGCCATGTAATGGTGTCAACCCCTTCCAATTCGCTCATCTGCCTATCTCCCGTCTTCCGGTCGTGTCGCGGTTGTCCGTGACAAGTCCAAGCGCAAAGTGCAGTATAAGTTCTTGCGGGCCACTCTTGCAGGCACGAAGCGGGCAGCCATGAACGCGCAGGAAAGTCATCTATCCTCTTAAACCGACGGTTCTACGCCTGCTGCAGCAGGGCTTGTGAGATACCGTAAAAGTTTAAGTAGAAGTTTGAAAGGCCCGCCGCCTGCGAGCCTCGCAAGCCCTTCCGTTCGCTTCGGCCTTGTGACGCTTTGGCATTGCTATACTCAGCATCACGCTCTTACCATATTCCTGCGATTCTGGCACACGCCCTGCATCCATCTGGGCCGGAGAATCTTCCCGGTCCAGATGTCCTGGCCAGGATGAAGCCAAATATACGAAGATTTTCACGAGAGTTTGATTTCAGTTGTACCCGCCAACGCCGCCGGAATTGTAGCGTCTTCCGGAGGATGCATCGTCCGAGTTTAGGGAGGGAGTCATGACCACAGAGACGGAAGTGCCCGTCGAAGAAAGGATCATCAGCGTATTGCGGCAACTGGGCATCGAACGAGCCCACTTCGCCTCCCGGGGCCTGAGCGACTGGCACGGCATGGCAGCCAGGTTTCCCGAAGCGGTTGCATCGCTGTCGCTGGTCTGCCCGCTGGGCTTCGATTCCATGGTGCTCAACCCGCTGTCCAGTAGACTCATGGTTATCAACGCCGCCCGGGGCGCTGCGTCCGATACCATCGCCCGCAATCTGGCCGGACTGCCGTCCGCGTCACAGTTTACCCTCGCCGATTGCCCCTTTCCCGACAACTACAACGACCTGGGAGTTCAGCGTGGCAATGACATCGCTTCCGCGATGCTTGACTTCCTGTCAAAACAAGAAGCCCGGAGTGCGCTGGAAGCGGCGCCCATTTCGGTTCAGGAGGGAGAGGAGCAGGGCATCTACTTCAGGGTCCACGGATACGGCCCACCCCTGGTATTGCTGCCTTTGGGCGCCGCCCCATCCCAGTGGGAACCCCTGACCGCCGCCCTCAGCGAACGCCATTGCGTCATATCCATGTCCGGTCCCGCACTGGGCATGGTCGCCAGCCTGGAGTCCCGGGGCCGAACTCCCGGATATCTGTCCGCCGTCGGAAGCCTGCTGGATGCAGCACAAATCCAGCCCGGCAACAGGGTCCTGGAAGTTGGCTGCGGGACTGGCGTCCTGTGCCGGTGGCTTGCCCGGAAATTGGAGTTCAAGAACTCCGTGGTCGGCATGGACGTAAACGCCTTCTTCCTTCGGGAAGCAGCACAGATTGCCGGGCGAGAGGGCCTTCATGATGTCGTGAGTTTCCGGGAGGGTAGCGCTGAATCACTGCCTTTCGAAGACAACAGCTTTGACGTAGTCTTTTCCAGCACCGTCATCCAGCGGGTGAACGCCGACTTGATGCTCCCTGAGTTGATGAGGGTAGCCAGGCCTGGTGGCAGGGTGGCAGTGCTCGGCCATGCTCACGACATGAACCGCTGGGTCAACCTCCCCCTGGGTCCCGCCCTCAAGTCAAGAATTGAATCGCCGCCCTGGGTCGAGGACCGTGGCCATCCCATGGGATGCGACGACGCTTCTCTTTATCAGCGCTTTGCCACGCTGGGACTGACCAACCTGAAGCGGTTCCCCTTCATCAGCACTTTCTCCGACAGCACACGCCTGCAGTTCCTGCAAGGTGGAATCCTGCCCACCCTAGCCGTCGACGAGGCCGCAGAGTGGCGCTCGGCGGTTCGGCAAGCGGAAGCAGATGGCACCTTCTTTATATCCACCCCCTTCCACTGCGCGATCGGCACCAAACCGTAGCCGTACCCTCCGCTGATTTCCAACACTGACCGGGAAAGCATGCCGCGCCGCGGCACTCCGACAGGCCCATCCCCTTCTGTGGCGGAGGCATTCCAGGTCTGCCGTCTGGGCAGTCGTCAGAGAGAAGACACACTCCCAGACGGAGTAGTGCCGCCCACTTTTGTGCTCGCGTCTTGGTTCCAATGGCCTTTCGGACACTTATGTGCATCGGCCATGTTAATTTCCGGGTCGTGCACATCCCCTGTTGACCGCGTCCTTTTCTGCGAGGCCTTTAGCAATGGATCTGTGCATCCCTAAAGGACACAGACTTGAACCCCGTCCAGACATAACTTCTTGGGACTTCCACTGAGGTAAGGCTCATAGACCCTTCCTCGGCGGCGATCAGGGGAAAAGCGGAATTCATGAAACGGGACCGGGAACGTCGGAAGGCTGTGATGCCAAGGGTTACGCCGACTTGTCCCGACGTTGCAGTCTTGCGGCCAATGGGCTTTGGAAGGACTCGAACCTTCCGATGCCAGGCCTGTAAGCAGGCTTACTCATGGATGGCTGGACTTGAGCCGAGTACTTAGCTGAGGACAGCAAGTCTCTCAGAAGATTGGCTCCGGTTCACTTGCCACGTTTCGAGCGCGGGACCTTCCATTCGCTTGGGGCCGCGTCTGACCGCGCCCGGCACCTGTGTTCGTCAACCGCCTTATACCTCATCTCTATGGAGGATATTGAATTCAAGAGGCAACCCATGTTTTTGTTCTTCGCCCAAGGCCGTATGCGCTTGGCTTGCGCTGCAGCGCTCCTGGTATTCATTGTGGCTTTGGTTTCAGGTCAAGCCACTCTTACGGGAAATGAGCGCTCCATGGTTGAGCAGCCAACGAACGACCGCGGAATCCTCCTGAATTCAGGCAAGCATCCCAACCGGGAGGCCGATTCGCTCGGGGCCTCTGCGTTGGCCCAGGTGCTCACGACGTCCAATGTGGGTAGGGTCCTCGTCGACAACCACATAAACGCCTCCGATGTGACCCAGAGCAGCACATTCGATGAAGCGCAGGGATTTACCACTGGTCCGGATTATTATCGTCTAAGCGGAGTCGAGATAACCGTTGACTCCATCACATCCGACGGAGCCATCAGCCTGGCGATCAACGAGCCCACCGGATCAGGGCAACCAGGAACCACGCTCTACGAACTCGAGAACCCGTCGGAGTTGACCGGCAAGGCCTTTTTCTCCGCGCCAGAAGGCGCTTTGCTGGAGCCCAATACAAGCTACCTGGTTCGCATTGATATCACTTCCGGGTCTGCAACAGTCCATTTCACCAGCAGTTACGACGAGAGCGCGTTGGGTCTTCCCGGATGGAGCATTGCAGACCAAATCTGGAGCAGCTCTGGCCCTGGCCAGGGATTGGCATGGGAGACAATCAGCACGAGCGTCTACGCCATCACTGTGAAAGGGTCGGTAATCCCGGACAGTTACGGTGAGAATACATACAATGCAGGAAGGCTGGCCTTCAGCAGATTCATCGGTCAATCCCCAATTGTTGAAGGGTTAATCAACGACGGCACGGATACGGACTGGTTCGAGACCTCGCTGTCATTTGACTATGGAGGTCGCTACAGGATCGACGTCGAACCCCTAGCGCTGACGGATGACGATGACATTGGCATTCGCGCCTTTTACGTCGACTATCCCTCTGATCACTCTCGAGACCCGGCCGTGGAATTGACGCCGGTTACGGACCCCCCTGAGGGTTACGTCTCCTGGCACTTCATCGCCGGCCACAACTATGGTCCGTATATCGAGGTGTACGCGGACAACGACACCACCGGCGCTTACGCCATCCGCGTGGTTTACGACCCTGACAGGATCTGGACAGGTACGGAGATAGTCAGGGGTGACCTGCCCGGCGATGACACCACCTGGGCCACCATCACCCTCGACAGTAGCGAAGCAGACGTTGGCATATATCATTATTACGAGGACCACGATTGGTACGCAGTAGACCTGGAAGAGAATACCTCCTATCTTTTTTTGGCGATTGCTGCGGGTGCTTACAGTTCTTACATAGACCCAGTTATCAAGCTATATGACTCCGCAGGCAACGAGTTGGCTTCGGACTACATCAGCCAAGGCGATTCGTCCACCACCTCTGTAAACGTTGTCCATCAAGTGGGCACGGGCGAAGAAGGCACCTATTACGTCGATGTATCGAACGCCACTCTGATGGATGATGCTGACTCGATGGATGCTTTGGGCATCACCGATCCATTTGAAATTTACTCTCCGTTCATTGGCACTAGGTACTTTGTGACTGCGTCGACAGCGAACAACAGACGGAGCGCGAGGTCTGCGTCGAGGAACACCGAGCCCAGGATTTTTAACGCGACAGCGTTCGCGCTACCTGAGAACACTGCATTTCTAGAGCATATAACTGCCGACGATTCTGATGGAGAGGACTCCATCACCGGATATGAGATCAGCGGCGGTGCCGACGAAGAGCTGTTCTCCCTAAGCAGCAAGGGCGTCTTGGCAATGACCATCTCACCCGACTTCGAAGTTCCCGCGGACGCGAACATCGACAACGTCTACGAGGTGCAGGTCAGGGTCTTCAGCGGTTCTGGCGACAGGGAACGCTCAACCACCGCCGACGTCACCGTAACAGTAGCCGACGACGACACGGAGGCGGAAAGGGTGCTGGTATCCAACACCGGGCAGCGCAATAACGGCAGTGCCACGGTGAACAACTCCGATTCGGCAATACGAATCCGTACCGGTTCAAACCCGGAAGGGTACATGATCCACAGCGTCGCGCTGAAGTTCTGGGAAGCACTGGAGGACCCGTCCGGGGTTCGAGTGGCGTTGCGGTCTTCGCAAAAGCCGGGAAAGCACATCAGGCCGAAAGACGAAATCTTTGCCTTTACGAACCCAGTTAAAACTGAGGCCAGGCTGACGGAATTCACAGCGCCGCCGGATACCGTGCTGGAGCCGGACACAAGCTACTGGATCATGATCGAGAAAACAGGCGACACCGCCTTGAAGTTCCTGGAAACGGCGTCGAATTCGGAAGACTCGATCTCGGCGGCAGATTGGGACATCGGCACCCTCAGGTTTCATCGCACCAATAGCCTGAACGGCCCCTGGGGAAACCACAAGGTGGGCAGTGACCAAAAACAGCTCAAGCTCAGGGTTATCGGGTACGCACGCACCGGCGAATAATTTCCAGGCGGCGGGCATTCGCTAGTCGTGGGCCTGGGTCGACGTCAGATATCTGGACCGGCAAGCTAGAGATCCCTAGAGATCACACCGCTCAAAAGGTTGAGGGCGGAGTCAGCACTCCGCCCCCGTAGTTCACCCTCCGGAATTCTCCTCTAGCGGGCGGCCGTTGCGGGCTGATGCGCTTTTAAGAAATCTCGCGCCTGCTCGACGGTCTTGGCCTTGAGATCCGGCTCCTCTTTCCATGGATAGGGAGTCGCCTGGGCCTTGGGCGCCAGCTCTATCATGTCCATCGCCGCTTCCAGCGAGTGCGCTGGCGTGTCGTCGGGCATTACCAACAGAGGCGTCTGGCAGGCACGCGCAAAGTCCTTAGATACGCAATACACGAAGTCGGGCTGGATCCGGTAGAGGTTGTGCAGGTACTGCTCGACGACCTCCATCGTCAGACCGGGACGCTGGGCAATCAGATCCGGACCCCAGGAATCAATCCCCATGTCGTACATGGCGTCAGGAGTCTTGGATGCATGCCCCACCGGCTGGCACAGCACGGCAGCCAGCACCCTCTCGGGAGCCCGCTCGATGAGCTTCATAGCAAAGGGCCCACCGATGCAGTAGCCGATGAACAGGAATTCCTGGATCCCTAGATGGTCCATCAGACCCAGTTGGTCGTCGGCGAAAGCACCCCATGGGTCTTCGACCTGCACCGGCCCAGTGGACTCACCGCCGATGGCGTTGCGCTGGTCCATGGTGATGACGCGGAAGTCGTTCTTGAAGACCTCCATGGAGTCGAACACCTGGCCGGGCCAGTTCTCGATCTTGGAATTCAAGCCGCCTCCGGGGGTTGCCAGAAGCGGGAAGCCCGACCCGACCTCCTCGTAGCGGATGCGAACGTCGCCCCTCTCGTAAAACGGCATTGCAGTTACTCCTTCAAATCGCCTATGGCGGGACCGCATGCAACTGTAACTGGGGAATCAGCAGCTTGCACCTGTGGTTGTACCACCCAACGAGCCGGTACGACAAGCACCTGGCCAACAGCTACGAGGGATGCGCATTTGAGTTGAACAGTCTGGCAGGAGTTCGCCGTTCCCGAAAAACCTGTCTTCCATGCGCCGGCCTTCAATATCAGGCCAGTAGCTAGGACCGGCCTCTTCGGCTCGACTACTTGTTGCCGCATGCTGTTCTGCATCATTTGCCGGTTGCCAGCTATTCAAGTGCCGTCCTACCATTATCCTGGTTGCCCAGTCCTTACCCTGTCCCCCAATCCCCGGGCCTGAGCGCAAACCAGGGTGGGCCAAAGTGCACACCGGAATTGAGCGGGACTGGACGGAATAGACGAAATGGACCCGGAAGCTCGTCCCCTCCAAAGACCTGTAACATCTGGCCCAGCGGGGACGCTCCTGCGACCATGGCCCCAGAGATAAAGGAGATGCAATCGATGGTCATTTCCAAGAGACCTCAAAGCATAGCAGTGATCGGCTCCGGCATCATGGGCGCCACCATCGCCTGGCAGTTGGCTCGACGAGGCGTCCAGGTCGTCCTCATCGACAAGGGAAATCCTGGGCATGGCGCATCGAGCCACAGCTTTGCCTGGATCAATGCCGGAGCGAAAGAGCCAATCGGGTACCACAACCTGAACCGCCGCTCACTGGAGATGTGGCCTCGTTTCGCCTCCGACATAGGCGATAACGGAGACCCGGACAGCGTCGGGCTCCGCTGGGGCGGCAAGGTTTCGTGGGAGTCGGACCCGACGGCAGCGGAAGGGTTGGTGGCCCGGGTGCGGCAACTCCAGTCCTGGGGCTATCCGACCCGTCTGATCAATGCCGAGGAGCTGAAGGGCCTTGAGCCGTCTCTGGACGTCGGGCCGGTGGCCGCCGCCGAGTTCAGTCCCAACGAAGGCCAAGTGGAGCCCCAGATGGTGATAGATGCCTGCCTGCGGCGCCTCCAGGAGATGGGTTGCGAGATTCGTGCCAACACGGAGGTAAAAGGATTTGAGCGGGATTCGGATGGTCAAATCCACCACCTGGAAACAAACTCGGGTTCCCTGGCCGCGGATGCGGTGGTAGAGGCTGCGGGCACGGATACAACGAGCTTGGCAGCATTGGCCGGCGTCAACGTGCCCCAGGCCGAGAGTCCCGGCGTGGTGATACGGACGACCCCAGAGCCACCCGTGCTCAGAAACGTGCCGATTGTGTATGCGCCACCGCTGGGCGATGGCCGCCGGGAGATTCATATTCGACAGTGCGCCGATGGGCGCCTGATGATCGGCGAGGGCGACCAGGAGAGCCTGGCCGAAGACGATACTCAGGCCCATGCAGACGACCTGCTGGCCCGGGCCTGCCGCTATCTGCCTGGCCTGAAGGGTGCCCAGGCCGTTCCAGTCCCGGTGGGATGGCGTCCAATGCCGTTGGACGGCTATCCGGTGATGGGGTTCGCGACGGAGGCGTCCAACCTGTACCTGGCCCTCACCCACAGTGGCGTTACCCTCTCACCCGCCTTGAGCCAGTTGGCCGCCCAGGAAATCTGCGACGGGACACCGGCCGATGGGGTGCTGGGTCCGTATCGCCCGCAACGGTTTGCTGGCCTGACGGCCGAGGAAGTGGCTGCGGCCAGCCACCCCCGCGCGTCCAAAATCCACTAGCCGGCCCGGGGCAGTCGCTTCTTGGAGGCACTCTCCGGCAGCGGCAGCCAGCTACTGCACCCGGCGGGTCGCCGGATTGTCAGCGTGGACGCCCGCCGATTCAGCTAGGCGGCGGCCGCTTTCAGCCTGCCGTCGCGGGAGGCCTCCGGTCTACGATTGCCGCCAGCTGGACTTGGGACCAACGCCCGTGCAGTCATCTGTACCTTGACCACCCCGGCCGGTTGAAAGGCTTCAGGTGCAGACACGCGCGCTCCTGCCTATCTGTGTGGGTCAGGTCCGGCAACATGCTGCCCGACAGGTGCGGACGCCAAAAAAGCAGTTGCGGCAAAAGCAGACCCGGGGTTCGTGGTCGTGGTCGTGGTCTTCGTGCCCTTCCCCATGACAATGACCGGAGAAGTTCTCCACCCCCTCCTTGATGAAGAAGGGGACCAGCACCAGGGCCGAAACGGGATCAGCCCACCACCACGAGAACAAGCTGTTGAGCCCCAACCCCACGAGGATGCTCAGGTCCTGAAGATCGCAGAAGAGGCTCTCCATGGCCTCCGCCCTCAACGCCCGGGACTGCATCCGGGTTGCGATGCGCATCTTGCCCACGTAGAGGACCGACATTAGCACGGCGCTTGCAACCACCAACCCTACGCCCACCAGACTCGGTCGCGGCTCGGGGAACCATCCCAGCAGGTTGGCCCCCGAATGGAGCGCAACGTATATGGCCAGGAGAAAGAAGCTGAGGCCAAGCAACCTCTGTGCTCTTCTCTCTGCGGCTTCCGCCTCCTCTTCGTCCCGCTCTGCCTTCAGGCGCCATACCAGAACACCACCGGCTAGGAGCTCAACGACGCTATCTAGTCCGAAAGCCAGCATTGCCACGCTGTCTGCCTGGAGGCCAGCCCAAAAGGCAACACCGGCCTCTACGAGGTTCCACAGCAGACCTGCAACCACTAACACCAGAGCCGTTCTGCGAAGGGCGTCGGATTCAAGCACCATAGTCAATCCCAATAGGAATGGCTGGTTCGTCGATCTCTTGGTCTGGCTAATCTACTATCCGATGTCGGGGCTAGAGGATATAACGCAGGAAACTCTTTAGATTTCAAAAAGCCGGCCACCGCTGCCCAAGTGGCGAAGACCTGAGAAGGGCACAAGGAGCCCCGCGAGGCAAAAATCTAGTTTCCCGTCAATTTAAATTCCACTGTGCGCCTCCCTCACCTTCCATTCTTTTCACGGATAACTTTTCGGCGTGACCATGGCCAGGATTGGGCCAGTTTCCGCCGGGGCCGCGGCTGACATATTAAAACATGTTTCGGAGGCGCTACCGAGCTTTGCGAGCAGCAGATATCATCAACTTGTCCAAGTGCACCTGCTGTCGCTATTGGGTTGAACCGCCTATGCACTTGCCGGTGAATTGCGGTTAGAATGGCCGGTGACTCAAATCCTCCACAACGGAGGCCTGCCGTGGCCGAAGCCCCATCAAGAGTTGACTACAGCCCAATCATCGAGCGGCCCCCCATCAGGTGGCCCGGCGACGCCCGCGTGGCCCTGTGGATTGCCCCGAACATCGAGCACTACGAGTACCTGCCAGACTTCGACGGCGTGCGTACGCCGTGGCCGCGGGTGCCAATCCCTGACGTGCAGCAGTATTCCTACAGGGACTACGGCAACCGCGTGGGCTTCTGGCGCATGACCGAGGTGCTGGACAAGCACAACATCAAGTGCTGCGTATCGCTGAACCTGGCGGTACTGGAGCACTACCCGGAAATAGCCGAGGCCATGATCGAGCGGGACTACGACTTCATGAGCCACGGCATCTACAACACCCGCTACCTTAACGCCCTGTCCGAGGAAGAGGAGCGGGAGTTCTACCGCGACAACATCGAGACCCTGCGCCGCCACACCGGGAAGCCGCTGAAGGGTATGCTGGGGCCGGCCGTTTCCGGCACCAACAGCACGCCCGACCTGATGGCCGAGGCCGGTCTGATCTATCACACCGACTGGGTGCATGACGACCAGCCGGTGCCCATCCGGGTGAAGTCGGGCAAGCTCGTTTCGGTGCCGTACAGCTTCGAGCTGAACGATGTGCCGGTGTTTCGCAGCAATTTCGAGGGAGAATATTTCGCCCAGATCTGCAAGGCACAGTTTGACCAGCTCTACGCCGAGGGGGCGGAGAGCGGCCGCGTGATGTGCATCGCCCTGCATCCGTTCCTCATCGGACAGCCCCACCGGGTCAAATACCTGGACGAGATCCTGGGCTACATCATGTCGCATGAGGGAGTCTGGCAGACAACGGCGGACGAAATCGCCGAGCACTACATCGCCAACCACTATGACGAGGTCGTCGCCCACTCGGCCCAGTATCGCCCTGCATAGGTGTACTCCCAGGCAAGCAACTGCGTGAGGAGACACCTAGCCGTTTCCGCAATGGCAGCTATCGGCACGTTTATGGCACCGATGTTTGTACGGGTCAGAGAAACAATCACAAGCTCATAGAGAGGGACTGTATGCCGGCTGAACGCCGCCCCGGAATGGACCACGAGCACTACGAATGGTCGCCGATCAACAGGCGGGGCACGCTGCGCTGGCCGAATGGGGCCCGCATCGCGCTGTGCGTGGTGGTCACACTGGAAAAGATGGAGTGGGAAGCACCTCCGGGCAGCTTCACCGTCACCCTGCCAGGGGGCATCGCCGATCGCCCCTTCCCCGACTACGCCCGGGTGTCTCACCGCGAGTATGGCCACCGGGTGGGCATCTTCCGGGTGCTGGACGTGCTGGAGAAACATGGCATCCCGGCCACCGTGGCCATGGACGCGATGACGGCGGAGTCCAATCCGTACCTCGTCGACCACTGCCGGCAGCGCGGAGCGGAGATCATCGGACACGGAATTTCGGTCAGCCGGATGATAACGGGTCGGATGACCGAGGAGGACGAACAGCAGTACGTGCACTCCAGCCTCGATACCCTGCGGCGGGCCGGCGGGACGCTACCCCAGGGCTGGCTGGGGCCGGAGTACGGCGAATCAGAGCGCACTCCGGGCATCCTGGCCGCCGCGGGGGTCAGCTACGTCTGCGACTGGGTCAACGACGAGCAGCCCTACCGCATGACGACACCCCAGGGGGAGTTGTGTGCCCTGCCTCTGATGTGGGAATTGGACGACATCAACGCGCTGTGGGACCGCAAGGTGCCCGTTGACCGGTATGCCCGCATGCTGGAAGAGGGCTTCGACGGGCTGTACGAGGGTTCCAGGGAGTCGGGCCTGCTGATGGCATTCAACCTGCACCCCTGGCTGATCGGCCAGCCGTTCCGAATCGGCTACCTGGACCAGGCCCTGGGACACATGATGCGACGGCAGGGAGTCTGGGCTGCAACGGGCTCCCAGATTACCGAGTGGTTCAAGGCCAACCCACCGGCATAACGGGCAGGCCTCGACACACATTCGCCCTCAGGTCCGGGTGAGCCAGCAGAATTGCGCAACGGTTCCTCGTTCACTCCGCTCGAAGGGGAACAGTGCTGGCAACGGATTCATGGGTGGCCGAAGGCACAGTCTGGCCCTGATCGAATTCACCTGACGCCCGTTTTGAACTCAAGCCGACAGGGAATCTGCGGCAGGGCCAAGTGCGTGGCAGGGTACCCAGGGGGTGATGCCGCCACAGGGGCAACCTGTGCCTCATATGCAGCTCCTCCCAGGCTGAAGGGATTTCCCTTCAGCCTCCAAAATCCCTTCAGCAGACTGGTGCGGGCTTTACAAGAATCAACGACGGAGAGGTACCGCTATGGCGGAGATTTCGAACGGCATCGTGCAGGAAGCAATCGACATCGCCATCGGAGAACGCGGGGAAATCGGAGTCCAGGTGGCAGCTTACCTCGACAGCGAGCTGGTGATCGACCAATGGGGCGGCTTGGCCGATGAGACCACCGGGCGGGAGGTCGACGGCGACACGCTCTTCCCAGTGTTCTCCAACATAAAGGCGATGACAGCGACGGCGCTCCACATCCAGGCGGAGCGGGGGCTGGTGGACTACTACCAACCCGTCGCCAGGTACTGGCCGGAATTCGGCAAGTACGGCAAGGACAAGGGCACAGTGTTCGATGCGCTGACCCATCGCATCGGGGTTCCCCTGATGCCGGTGGGAGTCACCCCGGAGCTGATGTGCGACTGGGACTGGATGGTTGGTCAGATCGCGGAGATGCATCCTCTCTTCGAGCCCGGGACCAGAAGCGGGTACATGGCCTACACCTTCGGCTGGGTGGTGGGTGAGATTGTGCGCCGCACCGATTCAAAGCACCGTCCCTTCGGCCAGTTCATCCAGGACGAAATCTGCCAGCCCCTGGGCATCACGGACCTGTGGGCCGGTATCCCGACCGAAGTTGAGCCGCGGGTGGCCAAACTTACCAACTTGCCGCCGATGCCTCCCGGTGCCCCGGGAGTACCCCCGGACTCTCTGCGGCCCCGGGCCACGCCTCCGGAGGTTGCGACCACGCAGGAGGTGTTTGGCCGCTCAGACGTGCGCCAGGCCTGCATACCCGGAGCCCAGGGGATCATGAACGCGCGGAGCCAGGCCCGGTTCTACGCGATGCTGGCCAATGGCGGAGAGCTGGACGGCGTCCGCCTCCTTTCGGAGGACAGGGTAAGGACCTTCCATGTGCCCCGGCCCCCCAGCGATTACGACCAAGTGAGTGGGAAGCCGCACAATGGCACCATTGGAGGATTCCACTTCACTGGCAGTCCGGGCATGGGCGCCATGGGCAGCAGCCCCCTGGCTTTCGGCCACAACGGGGCTGGCGGTTCACTGGGTTGGGCGCACCCACAGCACCGGCTGGCGGTTGCCATCCACCACAACCGCATGGTGCCGCATGGCCCTCCCGACGAGAGCCCGCTGACTCCCATTGGCGCGGCGGTGCGAAGGGCCCTGGGTATACCCGAGTAGTGGTTCGTTCGATTGCGCGGGGGACCGGCTAGTCGAGAACCCTTACCAGCTTCTGCATGGAGCGGAGCTCGCGGGGTGGGTCCATGTGTCGGCCGTAGTCGGTCCAGGCCACCTCGGCCACGTACAAATCTCCCCTGGAGTCGACCGCAATTCCATGGGGGGAGTAGAACCGTCCCGACTGGTCTCCGTAGCTCTCACGTCCGACCCTGGCCAGGACTTTGCCCCTGGTGTTCATCACCGTTACGCGGGGGCCTAGATCGGTGCCGATATCGTTGGTGGCGATCCCGCAGAAGTACTCGCCAATGTACAGCAACTCCTCTCCCGCCCTGTCGCCAATGCAGATGGCGGCGGCACGGGAAAGGTTGCCCCACTGGGTCTCGTATTTCCCCTCGGCGCCGAAGACCTGGATGCGATGATTCTCGCGGTCGGCGACGTATACCCACCCGTCGTTGTCGACCTCGACGTTGTGCACGATGTTGAACTGGCCGTCGCCGGTGCCTGATTCGCCCCATGAAAAGAGAAGCTTGCCATCGGGTGAGTACTTGTGCACCCTCGCGTTGGAGTAGCCGTCGGCCACGTAGAACTCACCCGTACGCCTGTCGAAGGCGACGTGGGCGGGGACACTGAAGGGTTCGCCGCTCATCTTGGGGCTCGGCTTGTGGGGCGTGCCCAGGGTCATCAGCAGTTCACCGTCGGGGGTGAACTGCCGAACGGTGCTGTCGCCGTTATCCACGCAGAATACGGTGTCGTCGGGGGCGATGGTCACACCGTGGGGGTTGGCGAACACTCCCTCGCCCCAGGTGCGCAGAAGGTTGCCGTCGGTGTCGAACACGATCATAGGGATGGTGCCGCGGTTGAAGACGTAGACATGGTCCTTCGAGTCGACCGCGACGGCTGTTCCTTCCCTGTAGACGACGCCCTCGGGGAGGTTGCCCCAGTTCTCACCGGAGACGCGGTAGTGGAAGCCGTTTTCGCCAAGGACAACCGGTCCGACCCTTTCACCTTCGTCCCCGTGTCCCTCGGTGCGCAGGCCGTACTCCCAGTCCTGTTCCTTGTCTACCATCTTTGCGACCTCCTTGAATCCGCGGCGGCGGCACAGGGCAATATATCATGCGACTCGCCGGGCGTCCCCGGTACCGATGGCGCTGGCCCTATCCCGCTGCTTTTGGCCAGAGTATCCCCGATTCCGTACGCGCCCTGAATCGGCTTTTCCAGTGGTAATATTGCCGTGTCCCTTGACTGCCCCTGGGGCAGGGTTGCTCAATGCCCACGCTGCCGCGCCCCTGCCGTCGGCGATGAGTATGATATGGCTGAAACACTAGTCCTGCAGAATGCCACCATATTCGATTCCACGGGAAGGGAGCCCTATGGCCCAGGAACCGTGGTGGTCTCCGGCGACCAGATAACCGCCGTGGGACCGGCCAGCCAGGTAGCGGTCCCACGGGACGCAAGGGTTATTGACGCGGGGAATCACACCGTCATGCCGGGCCTGATCGACGCCCACACCCACGTCGGCACTGTGGATAATTCGTTCGGCGCCAACTTTGAGGACCGTCATCCCGGCGCAATCTACGCGTTTTCCGTGGCCCGCATCCTGCGGGAAACCCTGATGGCAGGGTTTACGACCATCAGGGACGCCGGCGGCTGCGACTACAGCTTCAAGGTGGCGGTGCAGTCCGGAACGATCCCCGGGCCCCGCATATTCACCAGCCAGGCCTACATCTCCCAGACCGGCGGCCACGGTGACATGCGTCAAAGGCACGACCGCGGCGAACCCAGGCCGGGCCACAGGTTGCAGCCTCAGCCCGCAATCTGCGACGGCGTCCCCGAGGTGCGTCGGGCGGCCCGGGAGCAACTTCGCACCGGCGCCGACCAGCTCAAGGTCATGGCCGGCGGAGGAGCGGCGTCGCCTACCGACCCCCTGGATTCTCCACAGTTTACCGTGGAGGAAATAGCCGCCGCGGTGTACGAGGCAAGGGGGGTCAAGAAGAAAGTTATGGCCCATGTCTAAGTCCCCGAGGGAATCAAGAACTGCGCGGAAGCCGGAGTGCGCAGCATAGAGCACGGAAATTTCCTGGACGAAGAAGCGGCTTCGCTGATGAAAGAAAACGATATGTACCTAGTCCCGACGCTCACGGTCTACGAGCTGATTGCAGAGCGGGGCAGGGAACAGGGAATTTCCGAATTGACCATAGAAAAGATCAACTTTGCCCGCGGCGCCGGGCGTCAGAGCGTGGAAATCGCAATTGCAGCTGGGGTCAACATCGCCTCGGGGGCAGATCTGTTCGGACAAAACTACGGTCTGAAGGCCGTTGAGCTGGAACTGAAGGCGGCTGTCATGGGACCTATTGCAAGCCTGATATCAGCCACACGCACCAACGCAGAACTCCTTGAACGGTCGAACGAGATTGGCACACTGGAGCCCGACAAGCTGGCAGACCTGATAATGGTCATAGGCAACCCGGTGGAGGACATCACGATTCTGCAGGACGAAAAGAACATACCGTTAGTCGTCCAGGCCGGCCGGGTCGTCAAATGGGAGGAGCCGGGCTAGTCACCACCTCCGTTACCAAAACGAGGAGGCAGTCAGGGCGACTCAGGTTGATTGCAAAGTCTCGTTGGTGGGCGTTCTGATCTGAGCGAAAAGTCTCTTCATGGCAGGTGAGATTCTTCGTTTTGCTCAGAACGACAGGCTGCTGCTACACCTCTGCAATCGTCCTGCGGGGCGACAACCCAGTATGTGATTTGCCTGGATTGCCCGGTCCCGGACGCTTGGGTAGTCGCCGCGCACAGCGTTTGTTGTGGGAGAGGCAACAGGGGCGTCCAATAGCTGGCAGGAGGGCAGAAGTATGGCAGACCTGAGAATTGCGACCCTTTCCGGCGACTTCACCGCCATCAACGGGGCGGAAGTCGAGGACTTCAGGGCCAGCCTGTACGGGGAGACGCTGCGCCCCGGCGACGATGGGTACGACGGCGTCCGACGGGTCTGGAACGCCATGGTCGACAAGCGGCCCGCCCTCATCGCCCGCTGCAGCGGAACGGCCGACGTGATCAACTCCGTCAACTTCGCCCGGGAGAACAACCTGCTGATCTCGGTGCGCGGCGGCGGCCATAACTTCCCGGGCAACAGCGTCTGCAACGACGGTCTGATGATTGACCTCTCCCGGATGACCGGCGTCCGTGTCGACCCCAGGGCTAGGACGGTCCGGGCCCAGGGCGGGGCAAAGTGGGGAGCCTTCGACCACGAGACCCAGGCCTTCGGGCTTGCAGCGCCCGGGGGGACCGACGTGGACACCGGAATCGCCGGTCTCACGCTGGGCGGCGGCATCGGATGGCTGTCGGGCAGTTATGGCCTGAGCTGCGACAACCTTATTCCAGCCGACGTGGTCACCGCTGACGGCCAGCCACTCACCGCCAGCGCCAACGAGAACCCCGACCTGTTATGGGGCCTTCGGGGCGGCGGCGGCAACTTCGGCGTCGTCACTTCTCTCGAATACCAGTTGCATCCGGTGGGCCCCAAGGTTCTGGCAGGCTTCCTGGTTTACCCCTTCGCCAAGGCAAGGGAGTTCTTCGACCTGGTCAACGAACTGACCGACAACATGCCCGACGAGTTGAACCTGATCACCTTCCTGAATACCCTTCCAGACGGCGGCGGAAGGGTCTGCACCATTCTGCTCTGCTTCCACGGCTCCATCGAAGAGGGGGAGCGGGTAATCCGGCCGCTCCGGGAGTTTGGACCGCCAATTGTCGACGACGTGCGGCCCATGTCCTACACCGATGCCCAGAAGCTGGCGGTGGGCCCGCCGGGGCGGCAAAACTACCTGAAGTCGCACTTTGTAAGCCAGGTCAGCGATGACATTTTGGACATCGCGCTCGACTTCTTCGATCGGATAACCTCGCCGCTCTCGTCTGTCCTGTTCCAGTATCTCGGCAACGCCGCCCGTCGTGTGCCCGTCAACCAGACGGCATTCGGCCACCGGGGAGCACTGTGTGAATGGGCCACCAACGCAGTATTCCATGACCCGGGAGAGTCGGAGATCCACATCCGATGGGTACGGGACTTTGCCTCGGCATTGCTGCCCTATTCCTCGGGGGCTTACATCAACCAGGTCGGCACCGAGGAGGAGGAAGGGGAGGAGGCGATCCAAGCGGCCTACGGGGACAACTTCCTGAGGTTGGCTGCCTTGAAGCAGAGATACGACCCGACCAACCTGTTCAGTCACAACCAGAACATCCGGCCCCGAATCCCGGCCGCCTAGGGTCGGGCAGCAGGGCGTTGCGGATGGGCGCGACGCCCGTCATCTCCAGTCGTGGCTAGGTTTCCAGCCCAGTAGTCGCTGGGCCTTTGCCGTGCTGATTACGCTGGCGGTGCCGCTGAGCCCTTCCCGTATCTCCACCCGGTCTCCAAAGTTGTTTTTGACGATGTCAACCGTCGGTTCTTGGAAACGACTGGAGGGCTGGGCGAGCATGAACGCTTCATACTCTTCTATCTCCACATCCAGCGCCAAGACCTGGGCCTCGGCCACATCCCTGGCATCCGCGTAGGCCCACATCACCAGCGTCAGGGGATTCTCCGGCGTGGGGGCAGGCCACGGGAATTCCGCTTGGACTTCCGGAAGGGCCACATTGGTGAACCGCAGGCTGACGACGGTGGTGTCCGAAGTGCGAGCGATCATCCTGCCGATGTCCTCCCCGACCTGCTTGGTCAAGCCGTAGGGCTCGAAGGGCATCATGGGATGCTCCTCGTCCAGCGGCAGATACCGGGGCACGAAGGCGTTGCCGTCGTGGGCCCAGCCCATGCCGAAGGCGCTGGACGAGAACACCACCCGCCACAGTCCCAGCTCCGCCGCTGACATCATGACGTTGAAGTCCGCGGGCACGTTGTTCTCGAAGATGACCCTTGGCTCCGCCCGCGACGGCCCAGGAATGGCCCCCATGTGAATGACCGCCTCCGCTCCCTTGAGCACATCATGCACTGCCCCGGCGTTCCCAAGGTCGCAGCGCACGAACTCCGCCGGGAGGTCATCGGCCTCCACCTGGTCCGTCGCCAGGATCTCCCGTCCCTGGTCCGCCAGCAGTTGCACCACCCTGCGTCCCAGCCGTCCCGCCGCTCCGGTTACTACGATCATCTCTTCCTCCGGCTGATGCACCTGGTTAAAGTTTCGCCGGGCTCACCGCATATTGGCTGAGGGAGCCTCACGGGCGGTCGAGACCGTGGATGCCACGGTAGTCGGCTGTGGGAGGAGACTGCCAGCCCTCCAGCAGTCCAGGGCCGGGCTGGTAGACCTCGACGCCGAGCGGGTGGCAGGTGTCGACGGGATCTGCGGCATCCTCTCCCCACATCTGGACCGACAGGTCGCCGCCGGGACAGGTGGAAATGGCGCAGAGAAGGTCAATCTCGGCAAAGAACTCGAAGTAGTCTCCCTGCTTCGCCGGTGACGGTTTCACAAAGTAGCGGTCGTCCTTGGTGAGGCCAGTGACCTGGAAGATGTTGAGGACATCGTGCACGTCGCTCTCGTCAAGATGGTATGGGGTGATTGCCCGCACCAGGTTTGAGTGGCAGCAGTAGTCAAAGTCCTCGCCGTTCAACATTTTGTGGACGTATGGATCGCAGCGGGTGCCCAGCAGGTCATGACAGCCGGCGCCGTCCTCGTCCAGGGGATAGTCTACCGTGTCACCGGTGATGGTGAGCATGGGCCGCAGGTACGGTAGACAAGACCACAGGCGGTCGAAGGTGGAGACGTGGGCCCGGTGCAACTGCTTGGTTCGGGCGGCCCAGAACCGCTCCCGCGGATTGTTCAGGTTCCAAGCGTTGAAATCGGCCACCTGGGCGCCCTCGACCACGACGATGCGGCATACTTGGCCCGCCAGGACCCGCCAGGCCCTGCCGGAGCGTATCGGCACCTCGAACTGTTCGACCAGGCTGCGGGCATGGGTTTCCTGCCCCAGGCGGCCGTAGAATTCCCGGTCGACGTCGATGGGGCTGCCGGGTTTGGGCTGATAGATCACTCTGGGTTCTGGCATGTCACCCCCTTTGGTCGTCGGCGACTTTTGGGCATCCCTCCAGGGGTTGGAGCTGTTAATCAGCTTTTAGCAGCTTGGCGTGCGGTGGGGGAGACGCCCTCACCCCCTCCGAGGGGAGAGGGAACTATGTCCCACGCGTTGGCGATTAGCTGAGCCGCCCCAAGGTTCCCGCCCCGGATCAAGTCCGGGATTACGTTTTTCGCGGAATAGACGGTCGCAGCGTACCGGAGTTTTTAGCGACTCGCTCATGGAATTAACCCAGAGATTTGGGATTGACCGGAGTGGGCATGGCCTGCACCTCCGGAAGGACTTTCTTGGCAAAGAGCTTGAGGCTTTTCTCGGCCTTATCCCTCGGCATTCCGCCGTAGAACATGTGGATCACGACCTTCTCAAGGCTGATGGTCCCCTGCAACGCCCTGATTTTTTCGATGATCTCGTCCGGCGTCCCGATGGGTTGGGTCGCGCGCCGCGCAGCGAAACCGGCATCGGCTGTTCCAACGTCGGCCGTCTGCCGTGCCAAGTATTCCTCGTAGCCCGCGATTCCTTCGTAGCCCGGATTGTTCCACTCGAAGTAATGGTGCTGGGCCGCGGTGAGCTGGTTGTGGAAATAGGTCCAGCCCTCTTCGGCCTCCTCCGCGGTCTCGGCGCAGTACATCCACAACAGGGTGGTAGGCTGGTCGGGCGGCAGGCCGAGTTCCCTGCGTATCGCGTTAAAGCGTCTCACCTTATCGGTCATCTCTTCGACATCGTCGCCGGCGACAAACATCTGCCCAAGGCCGTTTTCGGCAGCCATTCTTGCAGACGCTTCTGTTGTAAAGGCCACCTTGATGTCCTTGGTGAGTTCACCCTTGTGGCGGGCCTGGGGCCGGATAGTCGTCGGCGGTATATCGTAGACGTCCCCCTTGAATTCGAATCGCTCCGCGCCGTCAGCAGCCTTGATGGCGTTGATCACGTCGTAGAAATACCGGTGCGACTGCTCTATGGGGTAGCCCAGCGAGGCATACTCGTGAGGAGCGATGCCACGGCCGATCCCGAGGTGCAGGCGCCTTCCCCTGAGCAGTATGTCAAGCATGGAAATCTCAGAGGCCAGCCTGACCGGATTCCACCACGGGGCGACGATTACGGCGGTACCCACGTCGACTCGACTCGTGCGACCGGCCCAGTACGCAAGGTACTGCAGCGGGTTGGGTTGCATCGAATAGGCGGACCCGTAGTGCTCGGTTGCCCAGATCGAATCGAACCCCAACGGCTCGACCAACTCACCCATATAGAGAGTGTCATCCAGGTTTTTGGCATCCGGTACCTCTGGAGGGCGGTCATAGTCCTCCGCCATCAGTCGGGGCCAGTCGCCCTGGTTGTAACCTGTGACCATCACTCCACAGTGCATTCGATGGTTCCTCCTTGCGGTCCGCCCGCTCAACTCGAGCTCAGGTTGATCTTCAATGCGGCATTACATTAATTCGGCATCCTAGTATAACTGTTCGTTGTATTACTGTTCGTTCTGTCATTCACCGGGAAGCGCAAATGGCATCGCACGCGGCCCTGGTATGCCTGGGGACGACTGCTTCGAGAAGAAGGTGGAATGGCCGCGAAGGCATTACAATGGAGGCCGACCGCACAGCATAAGAGGCAGGACCACCTGGGACTTGCCGCCACTTGAGACGATGTGTGGCGATTCCCTGCCAACGCCAGGAGCTTCAGGGGACGCAGCGCCGGATATATTCAGTCCGCGTCTGTCGCCAGACCGAAGAACCAAGATTCTTAAATCGGGGAGCATGATATGCCAGTCAAAGGGACCACGCTAACGAGCTTTCGTCCATTGATGCAGGGCGTCAACGGAATGGTCGTCGCCAGTCACCCCAGCGCCGCGATGGCCGGTCTGGAAGTGCTGAAAAAGGGCGGCAACGCGATTGACGCCGGAGTTGCCGTTGGCTTGGCGCTGAACGTCGTGCATGTCGATGACTGCAGCTTCCTCGGCGTGGCGCCCACGGTCATATACCTGGCTGACCGGAAAGAAGTTACGACGGTTGACGGGCTCGGGGTCTGGCCGAAGGCGGCGTCGGTCGAGTACTTTCAGAAGAACCACGACGGCAAGATGCCGCCTGGCGTCCCGACGTCCCTGACGCCGGCCGCCGCCGATTCGTGGCTGACGTCCCTTTCCAGGTTCGGCACCATGACCTTCGGACAGGTGGCGTCTGCGGCTATCGACCTGGCTGGAAACGGGTTCCCCATGTACCGCTACCTGGCCGGCCGGTTCAAGACCGCCTTCGACCAGTACAACGCCCACCCGTCTACCGCCGAGATTTACCTGCCCGGCGGACGCGCCCCCAAACAGGGCGAGATGTTCTACCAGAAGGATCTGGCCGCCACTCTGTCCACCATCGCAGAAATCGAGGCTTCCAACGCCGGAAACGGCCGGGAGTTCGCGCTCAAGGCGGCCCGGGACTACATCTATACCGGCGAGTTGGGCCGCAGGATTGTGGCATTCAACCGGGAGATGGGCGGTCTGCTCACCGAGGAGGACCTGGCCCGCTATAACGTCCAGGTGGCTCCACCGGTTACGGTGAACTACAAGGGCTATGACGTCTCCAGCACCGGGCCGTGGGGCCAGGGCCCGACATTCCCCCAGGCTCTCAAGATTCTGGAGGGATTCGACCTGTCGTCCATGGGCCACAATTCCGCCGAGTACATCCATACAGTGAACCAGGCCTTGAATCTGGCCTTTTCCGACCGGGAGCAGTACGTGGGCGACCCGGACTTCGTGGACGTGCCAATCAAAGAAATGCTGTCGGAGGAATATCTCGCCAAGCGCCGCTCCCTGATAGACCCGGGCATGGCATGGCCGGGCACGCCCCCTGCGGGAGACCCGCGCAACGGAAGGGCGACTTTCGACGGTGCGCCACAGTCCCCAAGAGAAGCGGCGGCCCCGGTTGCCACAGCCGGGGTCAGCGGTGGTGGCACCTCATTTTTCGCCGTAATAGACAGGGATGGAAACATCTTCTCCTGCACCCCCAGCGAGGGCACCAAGAACGGGGGCCCTATAATTCCCGGCACGGGCCTGGCGTTCTCGTTGCGCGGCACCCAGTCCAAGCTGACCGAAGACCATCCGGCAGCGGTCGCAGGTGGCAAACGGCCGAGGCTCACGCCCGCGCCCGCCCTGGTGCTGCGAGACGGTGAGGCCGTGATGGCCCTGGGCGCTCACGGCGGCGACCATATCCCGCAGGGCACCTTGCAGCTACTGTTGAATGTGGTGGAATTCGGCCGCGACCCCCAGGAGGCCGTGGAAGAACCCCGCTTCTACAGCTACAACTTCCCCAGTTCCAACTGGGCGTCAAGATACGAGCCCGGTATGCTTCGCTTGGAGGGCCGCATCTCCGACGACGTGGCCGATGATCTGCGGCGCAAAGGACACACCATCGAGATGTACCCGGACTGGTGGGAGGGTTCCGCCCTATACTGTGTAATCACCCGCAACCCGGAGTCCGGGGTGCTGCAGGGCGGCGCGGATCCGCGGTGCGAGGCCTACGCCGTCGGGTTCTAGTCCCGGGGCAATCACTGACAATCTTCCGGAGGACAACAGATGCCTGATCTGAACGACCTGCTGGACCAAGTCGATGAAATGCGCGACGAGATCGTGGCGCTGGAGCAGGACATGGTCCGCATTCCCACAGTCAACACCGGCTTCATGCCCACCGGCAACGAGACCGAACTGTGCCGGTACATCGAGAAATGGCTGGCCGAGGACGGCATCGCCAGCGAGACCATCGAGTCAGCCCCAGACCGGGGCAACGTCATTGCGCGGCTGGAAGGCACTTCAGGGAAGGCCGGGCTCATGTTCATGTCCCACCTGGACGTGGTGCCGGTGGAAGAGGAGGAGAAGTGGCGGTTCCCTCCCTTCAGCGCCACGGTGGCCGATGGCCGGGTCTTCGGCCGCGGCGCGTCGGACTGCAAGGCACTGCTCACCTGCCAACTGATCGCCATGCGGATTCTCAAGCGGAACGGTGTTCAGCTGAAGGACAGCCTGATCCTGGCCTCCTGCGCAGATGAAGAGCATGGCGGCCGCTACGGGTTTGGCTGGATGGCGGATAACCACCCGGATAAGCTGTCGGCCCCCTTGGCCGTGAACGAGGGCGGCGGCGTCCCCATCGAAGCGGCAGGGAACCTCACCTACCTGCTGGGAGTGGGCGAGAAGGGCCGCTTGCAGCTGGAAATTGAAGTCCGGGGTTCGAGCGCCCACGCGTCAACCCCGTGGCAGGGCTCAAACGCCCTGTTCGGCCTGTCGGAAGTCGTGAAGCGAATCGAAGCCTACGAGCCGGAGCGAGACACTTCCACCAGCCTGTTCGAGCACCTGTCCGTTTTCGCCATTGAAGACAGGCCGTCGGCAGCCAACGTCGACCAGATAATCGCTGACACCGAGCATGGGAACCCCCGGTTCGCATCGATTATGCGTGCGCTATCGCGTATGACCATCACGCCGACCATGATCCAGGGCGGCATCAAGTCCAACAGCGTTCCCGAGTCGGTCCGCCTGACCTGCGATGTCCGGACGCTGCCCCATCAGGACGAAGCCTACGTGCGGCAGGAGTTGGAAAAGATACTCGAGGGGATCCCGGGCGTGGAGATCGACATCGACTATATGTCCATACCCAACGCCTCTCCCTTTGAAACGGAGTTCGCTGAGCGAATCCAGATCAGCACCGCCAGGGCCTTCGGACGGGACGACATCCAGTGGGTCCCCTCGCTGAGCACCGGGTTCACCGACTCTCGCTTCACCCGCAACCTCGGGACCACCACCTACGGCATGGTAGGCTCCCACCCCGACGACGACCCAATGCTGGCAAACGTTCACGGTACCGACGAATCAGTGGGCATCCAGAGCCTGATGAGCGGCTCGCGAATCATGCTTGCTTTGGCCTACGACATCCTGGCGGAAAAGTAGTTGCTGTTGCCATGGGGTCCTGACCACTTGACCGGGGTCGATGCGGTGTTCCCCGATACCGGTCCATTGTTGAATTGCTTCCGGTCACTACACCAAGGAGGACCGTATACACCATGAAGTTTGCCCTGTTTTTGCTGGGTTCCTGGACGGAGCCGGAGGCCAGTGCCCAGAGTCGCATCTTCGGCGAAATGCTGGAGCAGGCTGAGTACGCCGAGGAACTGGGCTTCGATTCGATCTGGATTGCCGAGCATCACTCCAGCCGGTATGGCATCTGTCCCTCTCTCATGCCGCTGCTCAGCAACATCGCAGCGCGCACAAAGAAAATCCGCATCGGCGCCGGGGTTAGCGTACTTCCGCTCCGAGAACCAATTTCCCTGGCCGAAGAGAGCGCCATGCTGGACGTACTCAGCAATGGCAGGCTGGACTTCGGCGTCGGACGCGGCTCGGCGGACTACGAGTACGGCAACTTCAACATCAGCTTCGAAACCCGGGACGCGCGAACCCAGGAGGCCTTGGACGTTATTCTCGGGCTGTGGACCCAGGACAACTTCAGCTACCAGGGCGAGTTCTACCAGGTCAATGAGCTGACCATTGCCCCCAAGCCGGTGCAGCAGCCATATCCGCCGGTGTACATGGCCGTATCCCGCACCCCTGCCAGCGTGGACGTCGCAGTTGAGCGGGACCTGCCCATACTGACCAGCTTTTCCACCCCGGAGGCCGATAACCTGGGCCTGTTCTCCCTGTACGCAGAACGCTGCGCCGCCGCCGGCAAGGACCTGCCAGTGGAGGCAATGCCCTACTTCCGGTTCGTGCACCTGGAAGAGGACGAAGCATCGGCTCGCGAATACCCCCGTCAGTCGATGGCCTGGGTGCGAGACCTGGGGGGATACCGGCGCACCATAACCCGAGGCGATGAAATCAATGTAGACCTGGACCACTGGCGCCGGGTCCGCACCGTCGAGCCAGCCAGCTACGAGTCGGAGCTGGAGTCCGCCTACTTCGGCACACCTGAGCAATGCGTGCAGCGCATCACCAAGTTGCGGGACGAACACGGAATCGGGTACTTCGGCGCCAGCATGTCCTTCGGCCATATGGAGCACTCGAAGGTGATGCGCTCTATGGAGCTCTTCGCCAGTGAGGTGATGCCCAAGTTCCGCGAGTAGCCGTGGCGACTGCGTCTTGAAGCCAACAGGTCAAACTCTACGTCAAGCCAGAGCTACGGTCATTCCCGCGAAGGCAGGGAATCCAGTGAATCAGCCCATTAACGGGCCATCATCTCGGGTGCGTTGCTGCTTTGGTGAGCTGCTGCTTTAAGGTAGTTTTTGGGCCTCTACGAATGCCTCTGCACGGCAAGTTCGCTGGATTGCAGCCAACCGGATACTCAAAAATTGCGGAAGTGGTTGAAATTGACTACCCGTTCCTCACCTGACTCCAAGGCAGCCAAGTACAATCTTAGGTCCACTGTCAAAAGCGGGGTGTCTGCGGTGACAGCCTCGAGTAGTGCGGCATCAGTCAGCCCGAGTTTTTCAAACTGAGAGTTGGACGATGCGTCTACACTGGCAACAACGATTTCCTGGCTCCCGTGAATGAGATACTGCAATCTCCTCATCAGGAGGGACCGTTCAGGCTCCCCGTGCTGGCCTACCAGGTTGGATGTCTCGGTGAGAGTATTTGGAGTAACTAACAGCTGATCAACGTCCTCGAGAAGTTCGTACAGAATGTCGAAATCTTCGGCTGAATAGTGTTCTAGGCGGCGGTGCTTGGAGATTAAATCCTTGCTTTCGCTGCCCACTACTAGCAATACAAGGAGGTTGGCGTCGAGAAAGTACCCGTCCAATGGATCTAATTCACTCCGCTTCCCGCAATATGCGGTCTTTGACCGACTCAACATTGCCGTTCTGATCGTCGATGCGAAGGACTTTGTACGACCGCCTCAGCCCCTTTTGCCCGAGGGTAATGGTCGCCAAGCCTCCGTGGTCCCAAGGCCTAGAAAACCCAACTGTCACGACCCAGAAACGGCTGTCTACCCCCGGCTTTAGCTCTATTTCTTCCAAACCAACATTGCCGATTCCCTCTTCTGCGAAAAGATCGGCTACATAGTCTTTGGCCAACTTGGCCGCCTCTTTTACATCCACGTCAGGCTCCCTGCTGTCCTTTAGACGCCATAATGTTAGCACAGTGGCACTGTGGCATCGGGCATCATCTCAGGAGATACGATTACAATGAAGTGGCCCAATTTGGCCCGATCGTGAAGAGGACAACAAGGCTGCAGATCCTACGGCCCCTGCGGACTGTTTGTTCGACGACAAGGAGCGTGTTATGAGAATTCCGATTACCATGTGCCACGGCATCCGGCCCACCGCCGCGGGTGCCCTCAGCAATCCCTTGACGGAGGAGAGGTTCGATAACCTGATGGGGATCGCGGCAGAAATGGGGTTCCAGTCGATAAACTACGACCAGCTTGCAGCATGGCGGCAGGGAACCTCCACGCTACCGGAACGCCCGATCATGATCGACTTCGACCACCCGGTCGTCTCGATGCGCCGGGAGGTATTCCAAATCCTGGAGCGGTACGGGTTCAAGGGGAACCTGTTCATCTACACCTCACCTTACGATCCGGACTATCCCCGCCCACTGGCGCTGGCCCAGGTTCCCGAGCACATGCCCTGGTCCGAGCTGCGGGAGCTCCGGGAACTGGGATGGCATATCGGTGCCCACACCATAAGCCATCCCAACCTGTCCAACCTGGCAGCGGAGGACTCTGAGGGTGAGGTGTTGCGGGAGGAGCTGGACCGGTGCAACCGGGTAATCGAAGAAAACATGGGCTTTATCCCGCAGGACTTTGCATTCACCGGCACCAGCTGGAGCAGCGCCGCCGAGGCCGAGGTCAGGAAGAGGTACCGGTTTGGCCGGCTGTGGGTAGTGGGGTCCGAGTACGAGGCCGACGGAAAGCCCATACGCTATGCTGAACTGGCCGGTTCGTCTGAGCCGGACGAGGCCGACGGAGGCCCGCCCAACAGCACGAGGTATATTACCGAACGCACCGACCCACACCGTCTGCCATCCATGGAGCTTCAGGCCCTCATCAATGACCCTGGCGCCTTTCGCTCGTACCTGGAAGGCGCGCTGGAAGCTTAGGGGCCACCGCCCCGATGGCCCTGCCACAGCGAAAGCGACACCTTTGGTCCCATAGGAGAAAGTCGGCATTATGACGCCTGGTCGATTCAATCTCGTCAGTCAAGTGGGCCGTGTCCCCTCCATGACCGTACCGCTGGACGCGCGGCAGGAAAGCAGATATCAACGCCTGATGGAAGAGTCGGTAATTATCGACCTCCACCAGCATCCGATGGTGCTGCCCGAAGACTTCAACCAGTACTTCGAGTACCTGCGCAGCGACAACTACGTCTGGGGGTATGACGCGGTGCGGGCAGGCGGCTTTACCGCTGTTGGAACGGCCAACGTCTTTCGCGGGATGCTGCACACCAGCGAGATGTCATTCATCCGCTTCTCCGATCTGCTGGAGGAGATCACCATGATGGTCGCCGACATATCCCGCCACGACGACGTCCTTCACGTCGGAAGTGCCGCCGAGATAGAGTCGGCCAAGCAGCAGGACAAGGTGGGGTTCCTGCCCACGGTGGAGCACCTGGCCATCGGCAACGAGCTGAACCGGGTGGACGTGCTCTACAGCGCCGGGATTCGGCTGGCGGGACTGACCTACAGCCGCAAGGCCTACATCGGCGACGGCATCTTCGAGCGCAACGACGGGGGCCTCAGCGAGTTCGGGGTTGAAGTCGTTCAGCGCATGAACGAACTGGGGATGGTAGTCGACGTTTCCCACGCTTCTTTCCGTACCGCCATGGACGCCATCGAGGCATCCGAGACCCCGGTCACCTTCAGCCACGATGGCTCCTACACCCTCGCCAGCGACAGCCTGCAGGCCCGCAGGCTGAGGAAGGACGAGGAGCTACTGGCCTGCGCCGGGAAGGGCGGCGTTATCGGCATCACCGCCGTGCCTAACCGCCTCAGCAACGACCCGGAGCAAAGCATCGAATGTGTGCTGGACCACTACGATTACATGGTCAAGCTGGTTGGTGTTGACCACGTGGCCATCGGCACCGACACGAGCATCGGCGACATGGTCGGCGTGGGCCAGGTCGTGATGGGCCGCACCGGACCCGCTCCTGCGCCATACCTTGATGGCCTGGAGTCTCCGGCAGACGGCAAGAACATCATCCGCGGCCTCATTGCCCGCGGCTACTCCGACGAGGACGTGGGGAAAATCGCGGGCGGCAACGTTCTGGCGTTTTTCAGGCGGATAATGGGTTAGATCAAGCGCACTGCCCGTTGCCGCAGGGGAACACGCCATGGACTGCCTGACCGGGTCAGTGTTGATGTGGGCCAGTGCAGGGATTTTATGTGAGAATGATCCCCTGCGGGGCGTGGTTTGCCAAGCTCTGAATCCGTCATATCCGCAAAAGCGGGAATCCATGGTAGTGTCCTCAATAAGGCAAAAGCGTGCATCGTTCACCTGAGTCGCAACTCCACCCTGGAATTGCCACCCCCTTGACTCCGTCGTGCGGCCACGGTAATCTGAGTACCAGAAATGGCACAAATATTCTATTATAATTGCGCTTGCCTCCGCGCTCATCGAGGGTCCTACAAAAGCACTTGGGCAATGACCAGAAATGGCCGTTCTTGGCCGAAAATGGCCGGGAAAATAAAAATCGCCGTCCTTTGGCCTGGGGTCATTCAATGGGCCCGCCGTCAGCAACCGTGCCCCCTGACTACCCCGCAATATTCCCGTTAGGAGAACTCCCTTGTCCCTCGGCCACAGCGTAGCCGCCCGGAAGCCCTCCATCGCAGGCTCACCCTTACCTGGAGGAACTGACCAAAATGGCCGGGAATGGCCGTTTTTGGCCGAAAATGGCCGGAAAAACAAAAAAAGTTCCGCGGCTGCTCGATCGCACAGGACAGTTGTACGCGAGGGTTTGATCCTCACACGTTATGTCGACACATCACCCGGAGCAGAACCCTGCCCTAAATTAAACGGCGGGTAAGACCGTTGTTCTATGGGTGGATAATAGTCAGCTTGGGCATGCTCGTTAACGGGCTGTCGAGCGGCCCTGTCTGGAGCGGCGTCGGGGTGTGGATCAAGGCCCTGGAGTTGCAGTTCGGGTGGAGCCGGGCCCAATTGACCGGCGCATTTTCCATGGCTCAGCTGGAGGGCAGCATTATTGGGCCATTGATGGGGTACCTGATCGACCGGTTGGGTTCCCGGCGGATGGTCCTCATCGGAATGGTGATAACCGGCCTTGGCTTTCTGCTATTCAGCCGTACCGGGAGCCTTTTCACCTTCTACCTGTCCTACGGGCTGATAATGCTGGGTACTGCGGCGGGTACCTGGCTGCCGTTTATGACCGTGGTCAACAGGTGGTTCGTGCGAAAACGGGGCATGGCAATGGCGATTGCCGCGGAGGGTTCGCCACTGGGCGGGCTGGTGCTCGTGCCGATACTGGCATGGGCGGTGACCCCGGGCAACCACGGCTGGAGCGTCACCGCGCAATGGATCGGCGTAGTATTCCTGTGCCTGGCGTGGCCAATGTCCCGGGTGATCCGGGAACGTCCGGAAGACCATGGCCTGCTACCCGACGGAGACCCGCCGGAGCAGGAGGCGCGCGAAACGGCCAGGCCCTTTGGGAGGACGCCCTCGTCTGAACACCTGCAATTCACCGCGCGTCAGGCGATACGAACCCGTGCGTTCTGGCTGATCACCTTCGGCCACGCCTGCTCTACCATACTTTTCGCGACCCTGACCGTGCACCTCGTGCCCATGTTGACGGACCAGGGCCTTTCCTTGCAGTCGGCGGCATACGTGTTTTCGGTGGTCATGGGGTCGGCAGCAATTTTTCAGTTGATCGGCGGCTACGCCGGGGACAGGATCCCGATTAACCTCGCTATAGCCATCTTCGGCTTTATCCAGGCAGGCGGCTTTCTCATGGCGGTGCTGGTCGATAGTCTGCCGATGGCCATACTCTTTGCCGTGGTATTCGGCGCGGGGTTCGGCGGACGGAATCCGCTCACCACGGCGATACGCGGCGACTACTTCGGCAAGAATGCCTTTGCCACCATCACCGGCGTTTCCAGCGCGCCTATGTACGTATTCATGCTGGCAGCACCGCTCTTTGCGGCGTTCCTGTTCGACGCGACCGGAAGCTACACCGTCGCCTTCCTGATCATCGGAAGTTTGGGAATGATGAGCGGCGTGCTGTTTATGTTAGCCAAGAAGCCAACCGCCCTTCCGTCCGACAGGAGGGTTTCCACCACTCCCCGGCCGAGGGAGTCCGGCGTCAACTGAAATTTTTCGTCGAGTGCCGGAAGGGCCAGCGCCACGCCGGGGCGTCCCCGGCCGGGAGGCAAGGACCGCCGCAGCGTCACAGCTCGGACAGCGAAGGGACAATATCTCCCGGTACGGACTGCCTCCGGGAACGAGTTTCCGCCGGCGTAGTTTACGGGGTTAATACCGAATTTCGCACTGGCTCAGCGTTGCGCATGCGGGCCCCGTCGATCCAGGACTAGCGAATCTTGGAGCTGAACTTCTGGCGCACCTTGGCAACCTTGGGGCTGATCACTATATGGCAGTACATGCTGCCCGGGTTGTTCTGGTAGAAAAGCTGGTGCTCCCTTTCGGCTGGATAGAATACTTCGAAGGGAGCAACCTCGGTTACCACTGGCCCGTCTTCGGTCCCGGACGCATCCAGTGCCTTGATGAAATCCAGAGCCTGTTCCTTCTGGGCCTCGCTGGTGTAAAGAATCACCGAGCGATAACGTGCGCCCTTGTCAGCGCCCTGGCGGTTGAGGGTGGTGGGGTCGTGAGTGGCAAAGAACACCTCAAGTATCTCGGGGAACGTGACCTGGCTGGGGTCGAATTCCAGCTGCACCACCTCGGCATGCCCCGTCCTCTCACTGCACACCTCATAGTAGGTCGGATTGACGGTGCGGCCGCCTGAATACCCCGATACAACTGCATGAACCCCTGCAATCTCTACGAAGACTGCCTCAACGCACCAGAAGCATCCGCCGCCCAATACGGCAAACTCTACATTGTTGTCAGACACCTTATTTCACTCCAGCGGCAGAGCCTTGAGTTCTACAGCCCTGCAAGTCAACTAGTCTAATTATGGCACGTTGAAGTCGTCGTTTCTCGCGACGTGTTCCTACGGGAGGAAGCCGCCCGCCTTCCATTTGACGAACGGGATTGTCAGCGAGCAACTACTCCAGCATCGACGAGAGCGGCATCTGTCACCGGGCGGGCCCGTGGCGTGCGCTAACCGGCGGCCCGGATGTTGGCGGGCAGGTGGCTCTCCCAGTCTGGAATCAGCCTCGCGCCGGGAGAAGGCAGCAACCAGGCCGAAAAGAGGCCCAGCAGGCTGAACCCAAGGGACATGAACAAGGGAGCCGCATAGGAACCCGTCAAGTCCCACAGGACTCCAGCGCACACTGGCGCGACACCCATTCCGAGGCCGTTGCCCACGTTCTGCCATCCGTAAAGACTGCCCTGGGGAACGTCCCCGTAGTACTGGCGATTGGCGATGGGGAAGGTGGGCACTTCGCAACTCTGGCCGATGCCGAAGAGGACGGCGAACAGGTAGAAGGCCCAGGCGTCGTGGGAAAAGAGAACGATCAGCAGCGGGAAGGCCTGCAGGGACATCCCCACGACCCAGACCGCCCTGCAACCCCAGCGTTCCGCCACAACGGGCACGGCTCCCCGGGCGAAAACTCCGACGCCCTGCTGGGCGGCAAGCACCCCTGCGGCGACCCTCAGGGACAGGCCGCGGTCCACGGCAATGGCCACCACCAGGACGTTGATGATGTTGTGGCCCATGCATCCCCAGTAGTGGATGCCGATTAGGTTCCAGAAGGTGGTGGTGCGCTTCGCCTGCTGGATGAACACTTTGGCCCTCACCCTGGCGGCCTCGTCTCTTTGCGGCTTCTGGACCGGCCCATCTCCAAGGTCGCCCAAGGGACGCAAGCCTATCTCGGCGGGTCCGTTGTAAAAGAACCTGACCATCAGGAGCAGTAGCGCCCCACCCGCTATGCCCGGAAGCCAGAAGATCCACTTCATTCCCAACTGGTTGAAGGCGGCGCCAATGAGGAAAAGCAACGCAACTGTGCCCAATCCCTGGAAGGACCACACCACCCCCATGGCGGCACCCAGGTGTTTCCTGAACCACAGAGTCACGCCAGACACCGTCAGTACAGTGAAGATAGTGGTGGCGACGCCCAGAATCACGCCGAAGAAGAGGTAGAACTGCCACAGGTTGCTCATGACGCCTGTCAGCATCATTCCAGCAATGAAGAGAAGGGACCCAAAGAACAAGAGCCGACGAACTCCGTACCGGTCTCCAAGCCATCCCACGTAAGGGCTCACCAGACCCAGGACCACCCACTGGAGGCTGAAGGCGAGGCTGATCGCGCCGTAGCTCCAGCCGAACCCCGCGGCGGAGTCGCTCAGATGAGGCACTAGGGCAGCAGCCGCGAATCGCACCGAAGAGGTTATGAACCCCATTGCCGCAGCGACTGCCACGATGACCCAAGCGTAATGAACTTGTCTTCTTAAATGCATCGAAACCGTAAATCAAGGCCGGGCCGATACTGGAACCGGGTTCTGTCAGATTCAGTAATGGTCATTCTGGACAGACTTGAGGCCCGAATACGCGTGCAGTATACACATAGAAGGGCGTGGGCAAGGGGAAACGCCGGGTCAGTGGCAGGGTCATCCAATTAGCTGCCTGGGCACAGGGAAGGGGCCTCTCTATCCTGAGAGAGGTTCTTCGCTTCCCTCGCATGACATGGCTCAACATGCTGGAGGATGCGACGATTGAATGACCCCAAGGGGCATTGGCGGAAGCAAACTGGGCCGCCGAGGCAGTTACTTGGATGCAGCCGTTGTCTCCGGTGTGGCGAGTTGATTCCAATATAACCGAGGCCAGTCTCAACAACTATGGCCTCTCCCGTTGCGCAGCCTTCTTGTCACTCCCAGTCCCTACGCAGGGAGCCACTTACCCGACGCGCCCTTCCGCGGGAGACTTCATGTATCGCTGTGCGCTTCAGTTCGACGCGATATCGAGGCCCAACAGACGACGCGCGTTGCCATGGTTGATCAGCTCGCGGTCGGATTCCGGGCAGTCCAGTCCATCCACCATCTCGTTGTATATCTCAATGTTCGGAGGACCGAAGGGGTGGTCGGTTCCGTAGAGCAGCCGTTCGGCGCCGAACATCTTATAGCAGTATTCCAGGGCAGCCGGGCTGTGGGCGACGGTGTCCACGTAGAGCTTGTCGAAATAGAGCTGGGAGGATTGGTCCAGGTCGACCCATCCCTCAGGTGAGGTCCACTCATCGATCAACCGGCCGACGCGGCCGCGGATGAAGGGGACGAAGCCGCCCGTATGCGGGACGATCAACTTCAGGTCCGGGAATTCCTGGAAGACGCCGCTCATCACCAGGCGCACCGTGGCAAGGGCGGTATCGAACATGAAGGCCATGCCTGGAACGAGGGGCCGTTGGTCGGTACCGTTCATGTTGATCGGGGCAGTCGGGTGCATGTTCATCGGCACCCCCAAGCTCTCGATATGCTCGTAGACCGGCCAGAATTCCCTGATGTCCAAGGTCTTCTGGTTGATGTTGGAAAAGAGATAGACGCCTTTGAAGCCCAAATGATTCACGCAGCGGTCGATCTCTGCAATTGTGTGTTCGATGCTGTGCCATCCCAGGGTCGCCCACGCCTCGAACTTGCCTGGGTGTGCCTGCATCACCTCGGCGAGGTGGTCGTTGATGCGCGAAGCCCAGGCGTCAGCTTCCGGACTGCCCAGCAACTCTGGCCCCGGCATGCCGTGGCTCAGTACCGAAATGCCTATGCCCAGGTCTTCCATAGCTCGAAGTTTCTGGTCAACATCGGCATGGGCCGACGGTGAGGTGTGCAGGTATCCGCCGGTGCAACTCACGAAATAGGTCCCGCCTCGGAGGACGCCCTGGGGCAGGGAACTGCGACCCGTGAGATATTCCAGGTATGGCAGGTAGACCATGTGGCTGTGGACATCGATTCGCATCGGTTTCCTCCCGCTACGACCAAGGATGGGGGTCCAGGGGGTAGGGTTCCGTTCCCGGTGGCTTGCTATCTACAGGGATGGACCAGTAACTCGGCACTCCACCCTGCCACGTTTGTGTTCCCGGACTCAACCACCGAAATTGAAGCGCCACTCTCCGGCCCACGCTCCCTGTTTCCCCTCTTGCGCTCCCACGTTGGCCGGGGACGAAATTTTTTGTTTTCCCGGCCATTTTCGGCCACTCCCGGCCATATCTGGTCAATTGAGCCGGAAAGTCGGACCCCGGCCCCGGCGATGCCACTTTGACGGGGCTGTAGCGATTGACATGGGCGAGGGCCGTGGCGCATTTGAGACGGGGATACCTTGAAAAAAAGTCCCATTTGTCTCATTTCCAGTCTTTGAGGAATGAACCGCGTAGAACGTGCCACCCATTCAGATTAGCAGGGCGAAATGAGTTCTCGCTATGGGCGACTGTCATCAGATTTTTTGCCTGGCGCATAGAGGTGTAAATCTTTTTGGCGTTGCGTTTCATCGGGGGCTTCGTTGGATTGCGCCCATACATGGACAAGCCACCTGAATTGGAACGTACCGCACCATAGATGGTTAAGGAGCTATTTTTAGAGTTGTCGATACTATTCTAGTTCCAGAAGCCATTCTCCCACAGGGATTTGTAGTGCGGAGTACGCCGGTACGACCGGATCCCGGCGGGGCCGACCACGGAGCAAGTTTCGTTTGAGTTTTCAGATCGCACTCGGAACATCCGCTCCCACACGTTTGAGCTTTCTGTTCTCCCTCAATCGTTAACTTGCCGAGGAATGATAGTAGCCCCGAGATTCGCGCCGAAGGATTCATCCTCCAGGTTAGTCAACTACCTGGGAATTCAGCGTCCCAGCGTTGGTTGGGGCACTCGACGTGGCGGGGGCGGAACTCCCTGCAGGCTGGTCAGGTCCATGGGCGGCATGTCTACTTGGATAAACTCCTGCACGCCATTGGCCAGCTCGTTGTAGCTTGCAAACCAGGCTGCCACCTGTGCCCGCCATGCCTCCAGCCCGCCGCTGGCATGGAGCTCGAAGGCCGCCTCCCGTCCGTCCAGGCCCGAAGACACTTGGTCCCAGGCGAGTTGCAGAAGCGCTGCCCGTTGCAGCGCTGTGTAGCCTCCCCCGCCAAAGGCGTCTTCCAACTCGGCGGCCATCTTCGGGTCTGAGAAGTCTGTGTCGGCTGGTGCGTTCACCAACGAGGAACCGGGGAGACCACGGAGGATTTCGGCCATCCGCTGGCGAACCCTGAGGGTGTTGATTCCCGCAGAGGCCACGTGGAGCTGGTTGGGCAAGGCATGCCCGCTCTCGGTCGTTTCCGGGTCCAGTTCCGCGGCCGTCATGCAGGTGCGTGTGGTCTGGACGTTGACAGTCAGCTCGACCAGCTGCTCTATTGTCTGGGGATTGCTCTTCAGGCCCATGACCTCAGCCAGGGCAAGCGCGAGACCCAGGGTCAGTTCCGCCTTGGCGAGCCAACCATAGCTGTGGTGCCAGAGCAGCCAGCACACCAGCGAATGTCGCTGGTTCCGGTTCAGGGCTTCGCCGGTGAAAACGCGAGAGCGGGGGACGAAGACGTCCTCCATCCAGACCATGGAGTCCAGTTCGTCAAACCGGCTGCTCAAGGGCGACAGGAATCGGTTCTCGTGCCTGGCGACGGGCCGGCGCGACACCACTCGCAGGCCGGGGGCGTTCACCGGCACGATGAACCACAGGTGCCTCCCGCTGCCGGGTGGCATCTCATCCCGGCTGGTGATCAGCAGGTCCTCCGCGAAGGGCGTACTGGTGTGCATCTGGATCTTGCCTGACACCACGATGCCCTCAGCGGATTCGCTTACCAGGTGGAGCGCTGCGCGTTGGCTCTCATCTTCGCGGAGCCGTGTCCCGATTAGCGGCCCACCTCCGGCGAAGGTGAGAAACCTGCCGCTTTGAGAGAGGGACTCTAGGTACGCCTCAGCAGCCTCTATATCCTCGGGGGAGTGGTTCAGGCGCTTGAGAGTATTCAGCATCCCAAGGGCAATCAATGCGCCGTAGCCAGGGGTGTGGGTCATGTTTCCGCCGGTCGCGAAATGGACGGCGCTGATGGCCTTCCCCAGGCGCCTCAAGTCCGCAGACGTCTTTGGCGGTGTAAGCGCGAGGGGATGCCGTTGGCCGTTGCAGTCGGACGACGTCAAGAGGAGGTCCTGCCAATCGGGGTCGAAGTGGCGGTCGTACCACGCAACGTACTCATCCACCATGGCCGACGTCGAAGGGTGTGTCGTGACGTCTGCAACAGCGCCCTCGCCCAATACCCACACGTCGCGCCCATCGCGAAGACTCTCTTTGTACTCAGCCCCTGTCCGCATAATTCACAATCCATGAAACAACCGGATGCCCAATTGTACCTTGACGCACGCCCGCGAACATACCAGGCAGGGATGGTTGGTGGGCCTGGGTGGACTCGGACGATGGAAGCCCTGCGAGTGAGTGGCTGCACCGTCCCTGATGCAACCACTGGGGAGCCGCCTGGCGTGGCACTTGGCCCGCCTACCCTCTACCTCGGCTGGAACGACCTTGCGGGGCCAATACCTCAGGAAGCTGGTCAGGTTGCCGTTCCATTGCGCCGGAAGACGGTTCTGGCTTACAGTGGGGCTGCTATGCAGATTGAACAGTGGGAATTCGATGGCTGGGAAGGCGCCCTGGAATACTATTTCCGGGAGGGCCTGACTGACGGGTTGCCTGTCGTTCCGCCCACTCCCGAAAGGGTCCAGGCCTTGCTGGACTACTGCGGACTGGCCCCCGACGATATCCTGGGTACCGAAGGCATCCGGCACAAGCGCGTCCCCGCAGGGAAGGTGGCGGTCAGCGCGGTGATGGCCGGCTGCCTGCCTGAGCATTTCCCGGTGATCACAGCGGCAGTGTCAGCGGTCTGCGACCGTGCCTACAACTTTCACGCCAGCAGCACGTCCACCAACGGTATCGCCAACGTTGTGATGGTCAGCGGTCCCTACGCCTCCCGCATCGGCATGAATCACGGAGTAAACCTCTTCGGCAACGGGAACCGGGCCAACGCCGCCATCGGCAGGGCCATCAATCTGATCAAGGCCAACTTCTACGGCTCCATTTCGCAAGAAATGGACAAGAGCACTTTCGGTCATTCCGGGAAGTACAGCTTTTGCTTCGCGGAGGACCTGGAAACCAATCCCTGGCCCTCCTTGGCCGAATCGAAGGGTTTCCGCCGGGACACCAGCGTGGTCACGATGGTCGCCGGCAACGCGCCGCTGCAGTTGGAGACCCACGGCGACCGGGACCCGGAGGGTTTCCTAACCGCCGCCGCCCACGCCATGTTGGGGTTCGGGCCAAGGCTGTCGGAAGTTGTGCTGGTGATCAGCCAGGAGTTGATGGCCTACGTGGCGGCCTCCGGCTGGAGCCGCGCCCAGGTGGCCGAATTCCTGCACGAGAAGACCCTGCGACCTGCGGGCGAGTGGGACCGGTGGCGGCGCATCGATAAGCTTCCGCCAGACGCGGACCGGGAACTGCTGATGGGTTGCGTCGGCGGGCCTGATCGGATAACCGTTGTCCCGGCGGGAGGGGACGCCGGAGAATTCATGGCAATCATTACATCCTGGGGAAGCAGCCGATCCGTAACCAAGGAAATAGCCGTACCCGCCCAGGAGGTGGACGAGGCATGACGAGCATCTACACTCTCGACCCCAGGGACACGGCAGAGACGTCGCCTGCGGCGCGGGCCATTCGCCCGGCCAGCCTTGTGGGCAAAACGCTTGGACTGCTTTCCAACAACAAGCCCCACTCCGAGGAGTTGCTGCGAATGGTGGCCGGTATAATCGGCCAACGCTACTCGCTGGCAGAAGTTGTGGAATACAACAAGGGGGGCCACCAGTGGCCTGCCGAACGTTCCGCATTGGAGGACCTGGCCAGCCGTTGCGACGTGATGATACACGCCACCGCGGAATGAGGCTCCTGCACTTCGTGCAGTGTGCACGACGCGATGGAGATGGAACTGCTGGGCGTGGCGTCCACGGTCCTGACGACACGACCCTTCGTCAGCCAGGCCCGCGCGATGGCCCGGCTGCGCGGCGATGCCGACTACGGACTTGCCGTTATCGACCATCCGATCGTAACCCTGACCTCCGAGGAGTTGACAGAGCGAGCCGCAGTCGCCGCCCCGCAGGCGATGCGCCACCTGTTGGACCGGTAGCCCGGGGCTGGGATGCGTCCATTGTCGATGGCAACTGTCGCTCTCGTCAGGGCAAATTCATTGGAATATCTAGATGACATTTGCCTCTTGCCAGGCCCTTTGACCGTCGATATTATATGATCATGTGTTCGATATTTCGCCCTCGATGCCTGTGCAGACCGCACTGCGTCCGGCCTGGCGCCGGCCTACAGCTGCAGAGGCATAGCCTGCTCAAACTACAGGAAAAGCAGGAAAGGGACGGAATGGGACGGAATGGAACCGGAATAGAAAATTTCTCAGGCGCAGGGGACACCGCAGATAGGAAATAGCGCGAATTTGCCACCAAAATGGGAAAGAGAGGAAAAAATGGGATTGCGTGGGAAAAATTCTGTCCTATGCTCCCCAAGAAGATACTTCATTCCCCCTCAGTTTCGCCTCTTCCGGATAGCTGTACTCGATTCCCTGCGCAGACACCGACTCTCTCCGGCCAAATGGGATAGCCCTGCATGCTATGCCTTTTGCCCTTGAACCGTAGCGCTCTCTCGGCCCTGTAGATTTGAAGAGTTCCCCGGTAAACTCTTGAGCAGGCCGCCTTTGTCCGTATCAGAATTTGGGAGTCCAAGAATGAAGTTCGGCATCTACAGCTCCATCGCCGACCCGCCACGGGGCGAACGGCTGGACCAGCGAATCGACGAGGTCATCGCCGAGGCGAAGCTCGCCGAGGAGGTGGGTTTCGACTCCTGCTTCTTCGGAGAGCACCACCAGGACCGGGACGGGTTCCTGCCGTCACCGCTGATCGTGGCAACGGCGGTGGCCGCCCACACCACCACCCTCAACGTAGGCACCTCGGTGATCCTGCTGCCCCTGCACAACCCGGTACACTTGGCGGAGGACGTGATCACCCTGGACCTGGTGTCCAAGGGGAGGATCATTCTCGGCGTGGGGTTGGGATACCAGGACGCGGATTTCCGGGCCTTCGAGGTTCCGGTGCGCCAGCGGGTGGGCCGGTTCGAGGAGGGGGTCGAGATCATCCGCCACTGCTGGAGCGGGGAACCCTTCTCATTCCACGGCGAGTATCACCAGCTGGAAAACCTGCACATCACGCCCAGCCCCTACCAGGACCCTGCTCCTCCGTTGTGGATCGGGGCCAGCACCGCGCCGGGAGCGCGCCGGGCCGGCCGCATGGCCGACGGGTTCGTGGCCACACCCAGCATCGATCTGGCCACCACCGTCGAGTTGGCAGATATTTACCGCGAGGCGGCCTCGCGGGAAGGACGGGAGTCGGTGGTCGTCCTGATGCGGGACGCCTGGGTGGCCGAGACCCGCGCCGAGGCCGAGGAGGTGTACGGCCCCGAGGTGATAGCGGCCTACAAGTATTACTGGCGCAATGGCTTGCCGGACTTCCGCGACATCGGGGCGGAAGACGAGATAACCCTGGATAACGTGGGACCGGACCGCCTGATTTTGGGGGCCCCGGAGGAATGTGCGGCGGAGTTCCAGCGTTGGAGCGAAGCCGTGGGCGCGGAATACTTTCTGCTGCGGCTGCGCCACGCCCACTCGGGAGGGCCACACCACGAGAAGATAATGAAGGCTATACGGCTGTTCGGGGAAAAGGTAATACCGGCCTGCAGCTAGGTTAATGTCCCAGCAGTCTCGCGGGTTTATGGACTAATGCTATCGTATTGAGATGACAAAGTTGCCGGTTGCCCGCGATATCGGCGAAAGGCAGCATACACATTTCGGGGGATGCTGATTGTCCCCTGGTAATGTCACCTGGCACCCGCTATCTCGGGAGTGAAAGGCAATATCGTGACCTGCAGGTTTTCACATATATAAAGTGGAATTCTCGGCAAATCAGATTACATTTTCCCTCTTGGCAGCGAAGGACAAGTCCCAAATACGTACGGAGGCCCAATGACCACACGGACCACCAATGCAGTAGACCATTTCGTAAAGGTTGGCGACCTCAACCTGCACTATCTTGAGTGGGGCGATGCCGGGGCGCCACCGGTCGTCATGATCCATGGCCTGACCGGGAACGCCCACGCCTTCGACAACCTTGCTCCCCATTTCGCTCCCCGATACCACGTAATATCCGTTGATGTCCGGGGCCGCGGCGACAGCGATTGGGCCGCCGACGGCAATTACTCCAACGATGACTACGTAGCCGACCTGGAAGGGCTGCGACAGGCCCTCGGTTTCGAGCGCTTCTCGCTGGTGGGCACCTCCATGGGGGGCCGCATTTCCCTGACCTACGCCGGTACCTACCCCGAGCGGGTGGAACGCACCATCCTGAACGACATCGGTCCCGAGGTTGATCCAAAGGGTGGCAGCCGCATCGCCTCCAGTTCTCGGGACGCCGTCACCACCTTTGCGACAATCGAAGAGGTAATGGCCTGGCACCGGGAGAATCGGGTCGGCTTCGGCAAGATGAGCGACGCCCAGCAGCAGGTCGCCGCCGGATATGCGGTCAAGTCTGTACCCGGCGGAGGCTACACCTGGAAGATGGACCCGGCGGTACGCACAGACCCCCGCCGTCCCGACCCGGAAGTGTCGTGGAACTTGGCGCGGCGCATCCCCGGCCCGGTGCTGCTGGTGCGTGGCGGCGACAGCGACCTTCTGTCCCCTGAAATTGCCCAGCGTATGATGGCAGAGATGCAGGACTGCCGCATGGTGGAAGTCCCCGGGGTGGGCCATGCACCTACCCTGATGGAACTGGAGGCCTTTGGCCCGGCCTTGGAATTCTTCTCCCTGACCTGAGCAGGCAGGACCTGAACCGGTCTGTGGAAACCAGAACCCGCTGATCCCCCAGCGGGTTAACGCTTTCCTTTGGACGGATGAGAACACCCCTTCTCCTTGGTTCCGGAGAGGGTCAAGTCCTCACAAGCGCAGGATCTGAAACCCATGCTCTCTGCCGTGAATCATTCGGGATTCCCAAACGACTTCGTGCTTTTGGCGGCCACTGGAATTGTGGCGGCTGACGACCAACCGTCAATCCAAAATCATCAATCAACCAGTATTTCAGCGGCAGATTGCCCGGCGGGGTCATTCCTGAGGTGAAATCGAACCCGGAGACGTAGTGCCTCAAGCCTCCCACGACGGATGGCTCGGTACCAGACAGGAAAAGCCAGCCAGCTTGTTCACAGCCGTGGTTGGCGTAATAAAGCTCCTAAGGTGCGACTTTGGGCTAACGGCGAGAGCTAACGCCTGAAGCGCAGCCGAGAATAGGCTGTGGCCCACAGCCATACTTCCCGTGGCACGAATTCTCCCGTCATTGACGAACGTATGCGGCCAGCCATACGTCCGCACCCCCCTTGTTAGCTCCGCTTCTGTCGCCACGCCCAGCACCTTCATTCCTCCCACTTTGAATTTATACCTTGAGAATTACGGTTTTCGATTGCGCCTGAACGATGCTCGTAATGCTACTATATTGGGGAGGTGCATCGATTTGACTGATTATCGCAACAACGACATCCGTAACCTTGCCATCATTGCCCACGTCGACCACGGGAAGACCACCCTGGTCGACGCGTTGCTGAAACAGGGCAAGGTATTTCAGGCGCACCAACAGGTGGGCACTCTGATCATGGACATCAACCCGCTGGAGCGGGAGCGCGGCATCACCATCCTGGCCAAGAACGCCTCGGTCTCCTACGGCGACGTCAGGATAAACGTCATAGATACGCCGGGCCACGCCGATTTCAGCGGCGAGGTGGAACGCGTAATGAACATGGCCGACGGCTGCCTGCTGCTGGTCGACGCCGTGGACGGGCCCATGCCCCAGACCACATACGTGCTGCGCCAGGCCCTGCGTCAGAGCGTCAATCCCCTGGTGGTCATCAACAAGATAGACCGTCCCGAAGCCCGGGTGGCGGAGGTGGTCGATATGGTCCAGGATCTGTTCTTGGAAGTAGCCACCACGGCAGAGCAACTCGATTACCCGGTCCTGTACGCCTCGGCCCGCCAGGGTTACGCCACCACGAATCCGGACACGCCGGGATCGGATATGCAGCCCCTTTTTGAGGCGATTCTGAACTCGGTACCTCCCCCTACCGGTGACCCGGACGCTCCGCTGCAGATGCTGGTTGCAGCCCTGGACTACGACAACTACCTGGGCCAGGTTGTTGTGGGCCGGATTACCAACGGCATGATCAGGCTGCAGGACAAAGTGGCCATATTGGGCCGAGACAGCGCTTTCACCACCCACAATGTTGAACGTATCTTCGTGTTTCGCGGGATGGAGCGAGTGGAAGTACCTGAGGCCTATGCCGGAGACATTGTGGCTTTGACTGGCCCCGAGGGAGTGTCCATCGGCGACACAATCGCCTCGGTCGAAAACCCGGCCGCGCTGCCGTCCATCGACATCGGTGAACCCACGGTGCGGATGACGTTTGGCACCAATACCTCGCCTTTTATGGGTAAGGAGGGCTCGCACTGCACTTCCCGAAATCTCCAGGAACGGCTGATGCGCGAGCTGAGGACCAACGTGAGCCTGCAGGTCGAGCCCACTTCCAGTCCTGATGTTTTCGTGGTCGCCGGACGGGGGGAGTTGCACTTGTCCATCCTGGTTGAGACCATGCGGCGCGAACAGTATGAATTCCAGGTATCTCGTCCTACGCCTGTCAACAAGGTAATTGACGGAAAGATATACGAGCCCCACGAGATTCTGAATGTCACCACTCATGAAGACTATATGGGGCCATTGAGCGAATACCTGTCCGCCCACATGGCACAGCATCGGGATATGCGGTACAGCGGGGATGGATATGTCCACCTGGAATACGAGATACCCACCAGGGGTTTGATCGGATTCAACGCTTTCTTTAACCGCATCACCCGTGGCGACGGGGTGAAAAGTAGCATCTTCTCGTCTTATCAGCCGATGGACGGAGAAATAAAATCCAGGCGCAGTGGCGTACTCGTGGCATCCGAGAACGGGGTAGCCGTCGTCTACGGGCTGCTCAACGCTCAGGGCCGGGGCGATACTTTCATCGACCAGGGCGTCAGGGTCTACGAGGGCATGATCGTTGGCTCCCAGCCCCGGGAGGGCGACATCGAAATCAACGTATGCAAGGAAAAGAAACTGACGAATATGCGTTCGTCAACGGCCGACGTGGCTAAGCGCCTGAAGGCCACCGTCGCCATGAGCTTGGAAGAAGCCCTGGCTTTCATCGCCGACGACGAACTGCTGGAGGTCACCCCGCAAAATCTGCGCCTACGCAAGATGGAACTTTCAGCCCTGGACCGCAAGCGGAATCGCCGCGACGGTTCGCGTCCCCGTGACTAATGGAGTTCCTGTAGCGTCGACCGCGCCGGTGAACTAACATCCGAGAATCGATCCGGAAGCGACCATAGGATTCTGGTCAAAGCGGGAGGCGAGACATGCCCAAGACGAAACACACGGCGGAGGTGGTCATCGCCGCGGGAGGTACTGTTGTCTAGGCCGCCCGGCGCATCGGCGTCTCGGAGCAGACTTTCTACCGCTGGAGTGCTGAGTACGGTGGCCTCCAGGTTGACCGGGCGCGGCGCCTGAAGCAACTGGAAACCGAGAACGGCAGGTTGAAGCGGGCAGTGGCCGAACTGACCTCGGACAACCAGATGCTCCAGGGGGCAGCTGAGGGAAACTTCTGAGCCCCGCTCGACCCAGAGACATGAGTCGCAGGTCCGGCAATGACGAGCAGGCCCTCACCAACGACATTGTGGGGTTGGCCACCCGGTTTGGCCGGTACGGTCACCGGCGGATCACCGGTGTAAGCGGCGGAGATAAAGTGGGCCGCGTGGGCGGAGGATTGCTGAGTATCGGCGACCTAATAGTGTACCGTCTGCCGCCATCTATTAGGGTTGTCACCGACCCCTTGGATGGTGTGACGGATGTACAAGGTGGACGTATATCTGCGGGTTCGCCGGACGGTGATGGTGGAGGGTAAGAGCATTCGGGAGGTCTCCAGAGAGTTCGGTCTGCACCGGGACACCGTGTGCAAGATGCTGGCCTACTCGGTGCCTCCGGGGTACCGGCGACAGACTCCCCCTCGAAGGCCCAACCCTTCGACAAGCTCAGGAGGAGCCTTTCACCGGCGTCATCGACCGGATCCTGGAGGACGACCAGAGGCGTCCCAGAAAGCAGCGCCACACCGCCAAGCGCATCTTCGAGAGGCTCAGGGACGAGTACGGCTACGACGGCGGATACACCACAGTCAAGGACTACGTCAGAGAGCATCGCCGTCAGACCAGGGAGATGTTCGTGCCGCTGTCCCATGCGCCGGGACACGCCCAGTGCGACTTCAGCGAGGCCCTGGTGGTCATCGGCGGGGAGCAGAAAGCCCACTGTTTCGTCATCGACCTGGCGCACAGCGACGGCTGCTTCGTCAAGGCCTATCCGGCTGAGACTACCGAGGCGTTCCTGGACGGGCACGTATCAGCGTTCGCCTTTCTGGGCGGAGTGCCCCAGGGCATCCTCTACGACAATACCAGGCTGGCCGTGGCGAAGATACTGGGAGACGGCCGGCGCCAGCGCACCCGCGCCTTCACCGAACTGCAGTCCCACTACCTGGTCGAGGACCGGTTCGGCCGAACCGGCAAGGGCAATGACAAAGGCAAGGTGGAGGGCCTGGTGGGGTACATGCGCCGCAACTTTCTGGTGCCGGTGCCGTCCTTCGAAAGCTTCGATGCACTCAATGCCTACCTTGAGCGACGATGCCTGGAGCGAATGGACCGCAAGCTCAGGGGCCACACGGAGACCATCGGTCAGAGGATGGAGCGGGATCTGGACGCCCTGTTGCCCCTGCCGCCGGTGGCCTACGACGCGTGCGACAGGCAGGCCGGGTGAGTTCGCTGTCGCTGGTCCGGTACAGGACCAACGACTACTCGGTGCCGGTGGCCTACGGATACCGGGACGTGCTGGTACGGGGCTACGTCGACGCAGTGGTGATCAGCTGCGGAACCGAGGTTATCGCCAAGCATCCCAGATCATACTACCGGGACGACTTCTTCTACGACCCCATCCACTACCTGCCGCTTCTGGAGCGGAAGCCGGGAGCTCTGGACCAGGCCGCGCCCCTGCAGGGCTGGGAACTCCCCGATGAGTTCGGGACGCTGCGCCTCCTGAGCTCGCCGAAGGGTGCTGGAGTCTAGGATGGGACGGCGGGGGTAAGCAGGAGTACGTGCAGGTGCTCAGGCTGCTGGAGACCTTCTCCCAGCAGGAGGTGCACGCAGCGAAAAAAGATGCCCTCCACCTGGGGTCGCTGAGCTTTGACGCAGTGAAGCACCTGGTGCTGTGCCGGCTGGAGGGGCGGCCGCCCAGGCTGGATCTGGAGCTCTATCCCTACCTGCCCCGGGTCAGGGTGAGCACCACGTCCGCCGGGGACTACATGACCCTGCTGTCGGGGAGGGCGGCATGAACGACCGGTCGACGCTGCTATTGGAGCACCATCTGAAGGAGTTGAAGCTGCCCAGCATCCTGAGAGAGTACGGGAAGATGGCAGCGCAGTGCGCCGCCGAGAATGTGGATCATCCCCAGTACCTGCTGCGGCTGGCCGAGCTGGAGCTCATCGACCGCCACCAGCGCATGGTGGAGCGGCGGATCCGCGCCGCCCGCTTTCCCGCTGTGAAGAGTCTGGACACCCTCGAATTCCCGGCCATCCCGTCGCTGAACAAGGCCCTGGTGATGGAACTAGCACGCTCTGAATACATCCAGCGCCGGGAGAATATCATCGCCGTCGGCAACAGCGGCACCGGCAAGACCCACGTGGCCCTTGGCCCTTCGGCAAGCTCAGGAGGGACTGGCCGCCTGCCAGCGCGGACTCTCTGTGGGCTTCACCACCGCCGCCGGTCTGGTCCACGAGATGATGGAGGCCAGGGACGAAAGGCGCCTGCTGAACTTACAGAGACACTTGGCCCGGCTGAATCTGCTGATCATCGATGAACTGGGTTTCGTGCCCCTGCCCAGAACCGGCCGGAACTGCTCTTCGAGGTCTTCAGCCAGCGCTACGAGCGGGGCTCCATCCTGGTCACCACCAACATGCCCTTCGACGAATGGACCGAGGTCTTGGGCTCGGACCGGCTCACCGGAGCTCTAATGGCGTCAACGATTATCCTCGACAAGGGATCCCTGACCGTATCTTTCCAGGGGTCCCCTTCCGTGGACGAAGGCACCGCCGCCACTTTCACGGTTGCGCTGTCCAGGGTGAGCGACGAGAGCGTCACAGCCGATTGGACCACGCGGCAGGTCAGCGATCCCCTGGACCCGGGCGAGACTGACAACCCGGGCGACGACTATGTGGCAGCGGCCGGAACGGTTTCCATTCCCTCAGGAAGCACCTCCGCCACCTTCACGGTAGACACGACCGACGACACCCTAGTATTACAACGACAGTTGGCGTGATAAGATCACTGGGAGGTTGGGGAAGGCTTGGTCGGGTGAGGTAGGGAAGTGGATGCGGCAGCTTTCGAGCAGATATATCAGGACTTTCAGGGGTTTCACGCTTACTTCGCTGGGCTGTTTGGCCGCCGGGAGACGCGGGAGCGCAGCGGCCATTATCTGCAAGCCCTGCTGGTGCAATCCGGGGAGCGGCGCAACGCCGAGAATCTATCGGAGACGGTTCCTGAGTCCGCCCGGGGGATGCAGCGGTTTCTCACCGACTCTCCCTGGGACGATGACGCGGTTATAGGGCGGCTGGAGGAGTACCTGGGAACCCGGCTGGAGCATCCTGAGGGGGTGTAGGTCCTGGACGGCAGCGACTTTCCCAAGCAGGGTAGGAAGTCGGCGGGAGTGGCCCGGCAGTACTGCGGCCGGCTGGGCAAGGTGGCCAACTGCCAGGCGGGGATGTTCTTGGCCTACGTAAGCCCGTTGGGCCGGTCCCTGGTGGACAAGCGCCTTTATCTGCCGGAGAGCTGGACCTCGGACGAGGACCGTTGTGCTGCGGCTGGGATTCCGGGGGAGCGACGGAGCTACCGGTCGAAGACGGGACTGGCTTTGGAGATGCTGGAGCGGACAGTAGAGTTGGGCCATCTGAGGGCCGGATGGGTCGCGGCAGACGACGCCTTCGGCGTGTCGCCGTCCTTCCGCAACGGGTTGGCGACCTTGGGAATGCACTACGTCCTGGACGTTCCAGAGGCCTTTACAGTGTGGCCGGTGGAGCCCGAGTGGACCACTCCGGTCTACCGGGGACGGGGTGGGCCTCCCAAGCCCAGGCTGGTGGCCGGACAGCGGCGCACGATGGGGGAGCGCAGTGGCGAATTGCCGGAGGATGCCTGGCAGGAGATCACGGTGGCCCAGGGGAGCCAGGGGCCGAGGAGCTATACATTCAGCGCCCAGCGGGTGCGGCCCAGCAGCAAAAGGAAGCCCGGAGAAATCCACTGGGCCGTCTACCGCCGGAACCTGGACGGCAGCGAGCCCCGCTACTACCTTTCCAATGCTCCGGAGGATACGCCGTTGGAGACCCTGGCATACGTGGGCGGTTCCAGGTGGCGCATAGAAACGGAGTTTGAGACGGGAAAGGGGGACGTGGGGCTGGACGAATATGAGACCCGCACCTGGGCGGGCTGGCATCATCACGTGGCCCTGTGCCTGCTGGGCGGAGCCTTCCTGCTGAGCCTACAACAGGCTTGGGGGGAAAAAGATGCCCCGGATCACCCGTCCTCAGGTCTACCGGGTGGTGCGGGAGATGCTGCCCCGGGAGTCGTTCGGGCCGGAGGAGTTGCTACTGTGGCTGAAGCAGACGCAGTGTAGTAACGAGCGAGCCAGTCGCTCCCACGCCAAGCGCCGGTCTGCTTTGCGCGCATCTCGGACTATCCCGCCTTGAACTGTCGTTGTAATACTAGAGCCCGTGTGTGACAAATTCCCTCTCCCTCTGGGAGAGGGTAAGGGTGAGGGCGTACCCTGTTTCTCACCAATAGCGGATGCTCCGGCTACCCGCTTGGTCGCGCAGCCAAAAGGATATGTCACACACCCTCTAAATTCCTGAAAATGCCTCTTCTCTACGGCCCGGCACATCCGACGAACGCTAGCGTGCCGTGATCACCGCGGAACGCCAACGAACTTTAGCTTAGTTGGGTTGTTTCTCGTGCGATTTAGGCACGTCATGGGAGTGCACCTCTGGAAGCCTCTCCTCAGTCTTTTGAAGCCACATCTTTTCCATACATTCAGGGTGGAAAAGCAAGAGGATTTCTGCTCCAGAAAGCTCCGACCAAAGGAGGTGGGCCGATGAGTAATGTGGTGTTTGCGCGGAAAGCACCCCCATTACTTTGTCCCTGACCCCTATCCTTTCCCCACATTCATGACAGGTATCGTACATTGCGCCCTCCTTAGCGGTTCCGCTCTATTCGCATCGGCCCTTCGATAAATTGTTGGACGCTTGACGCGGTGATCTTAGATTGGATTGGGACGCGTGTCAACGGACTTGTAACGATTTTCTTCAACTGTAAACCCAGCCATGCTGTTCTGCTATAATTCTGATTGTTCTCGTAAATCAATATCGTAAATGACGAGAAGAAGAACCCCGTGGGTCTACATTTAGTCGCCAACCTCAAGTCGTTGTTTCTAAGTTCTAAAGCTGTTGCCAAGTGTGACCTGCTCCCTGGAACTTGAGCCAGCCGCAAAGCTAGCTTTGCGGGTTGATCTAAACCTGAAATTGAGGAGGATTGTCCCATGAAGAGTTCCCGGTATACGCCGGAGCAGGTGGCCTTCGGCCTTCGCCAAGCGGAGGAGGACGCCCCGGTGTCGGAGGTGTGCCGAAAGATGGGCAGTAGCGAGCAGACCTTCTACCGCTGGAAGAGGAAATTAAAGGGGATGGGCGTAGCCGAAGTCAGACGCCTGCGGGTCCTGGAGGAGAAGAACCGCAGGCTGAAACAGTTGGTGGCAGAACTGTCTTTGGACAAGCAGATATTGTAGGACGTGCTGCGAAAAAAGCTCTGACGCCTGCTCAGCTGCGGCCTCGGGCGGACTACCTGCAGGTTGCCCACCGCGTCAGCGAACTCCTGGCCTGCGAGGTATTTACCCTGCCCAGGGCCAGCCACCGCTACCGGAGCGTGGCAGATGAGCAGGCGGTTCTGAGGATGCGAATCGGGGACCTCGCTCAGGCCCGGGTGAACTACGGCTACCGGCGCCTGCACGCTCCGCTAAGACGGGAGGGCTGGACGGTGAACCACAAGCGGGTCTACCGGGTTTGTTGCCAGGAGGGCCTGATGCTGAGAAACATGAAACCCAAGCGACACGTGTCCTGCCAGAGGCGCGAGGAACGGCCGGTGGCCGCGAGAGTGGATGAGAGCTGGTCCTTGGATTTCATGAGTGATGAACTCTTCGACGGGCGGCGGATCCGGCTCCTAAACGATAGTGGATAACTTCACCCCTGAGAGTCGGGCCATCCCGACTCTTGCGTGCCCGGTGGCGGCCAGCATCAAGGGAGAAGCGGTGGAGGTGTTGCAACGGCTGATGGAGCAGCGCCGGCTGCCCCGGACCATACGGGTGGACAATGGCCCTGAGTTCACCTCGAAGCGCCTGGACCAGTGGTCCTACTTGAACGAGGTGGAGTTGGACTTCAGCCGGCCCGGCAAGCCCACGGACAACGACTTCATCGAGGTGTTCCACGGGCGATTCCAGCAGGAATGCTTGAACTAGAACTGGTTCTTGTCCTTGAAGGACGCCGTGGAAAAGGTGGAATCCTGGCGCAGGCACTACAATGACCACAGACCCCACAGCGCGCTAGGAAACCTGACCCTCAGAGAGTTAGCCGTGCTGGCGGCAATAGGAGATCGACCCGCAAGACTAGCACTACGGCTGGGACAGAAAATGGGGCAGGACCAAAAACTGGCGGGACTCTCATAGAAAGTGGTACAACCACTGGCGGCAGGTCAGCGCGATATAACCTATTGGCTGTGCACTGCCCATGTCCGTAGGAGTCAATGGCTTTCAACGGGGGAGATGCTCTAGATGGATTCAGACGAAGTCTTTTCAAAGATAGCCCTTGCCGCCCGCAACCTAACCTCGAAATTGGACCTGTCAGGTCAGGTTGGGCGACGGGAGTACTCTAAACCGCGAGTCAATTCTTCGGGTTTCAAGTCCCTACCGCCCCAGATAGGTGATCTTAGTAGCTTGGCTTTTCTGAATCTAGGGAACAACCAGCTCACTGAACTTCCGCCGGAAATTGGAAATCTAACTGACCTTAACACCTTGGTGTTGAGCGGTAACCGCCTCACCAATCTGCCGCCTGAGATAGGTAGGCTGACTAAACTAAGGAGCCTGCATTTAACCAACAACCAGATCACAGAACTGCCGCCTGAGATAGGTAAGCTGACCGAGCTGACGAGCCTGTATTTGACCGGTAACCGACTCAAGAAATTGCCGCCTGAGATAGGTAACCTAGTCAACCTCACGTATCTGAACTTGGGCGGGAATCGAGTTACGGCGCTGCCGCCCGAGATAGCCAATCTCTCCAATCTGACGCACCTTCACCTTCACTCACAATACTACCCATTTATTATGCGTGAGGGTCGTCAGTCCCTAACGAAACTGCCGCCAGAGGTAGGCAGCCTCATCAATCTGACCAGCCTGGATCTGCATTATGTCGGGCTAACTGCACTCCCGCCAGAGATAGGCAACCTCGCCAATTTGACCCACCTGCATCTGCAGGGTAACGACCTCACTGAACTGCCTCCCGAGATTGGCAACCTCACGAACTTGATGCATTTCGAACTCTGGGGGAACCTGCTCACGACGCTACCGGCGGAGATTGGCAATCTTGCTGAATTGAAGAGCTTGTACCTGAACGGCAACCCTCTTGCCGTGTTGCCTCGAGAGGTAGGCACACTCACCAGTCTAACCGAACTTAGCCTAGACAATATAGGGTTATCCGCATTACCGTCGGAGTTAGGCAACCTGACTAAACTGACTAGCCTGCACCTGAGTCGCAACCATATCGCGGAATTACCGCCAGAGATAGGCAATCTCAGCAACCTGAAATTCCTGGACATCAGCAGAAACAGACTAACGGAACTGCCTCAAGAGATACACAACCTCGACAACGTGGAGTCATTGCTATTAGAAGGTAACCGGTTCATCCAACTGACGCCAGGGAAAGCCAAGCGACCGTTCTAACGCACCGAAGCTACCCGAGGGGCTGGAAGTTGTAGAGGCCACCCGACCGATGCCCAGAAAAGCAAAGGTGTTCAGCGATCTAGACGCATGATGATCATTCAATTCTCTAGCCGGTCTTTCATCACAATAGATATTAGGGGACATTCACTCATTCAGGAACCAGCCAATCAAAGGAGGCCCTTTTGTCCCCCCATAACATTATCTACAAGCGGACCGGGCAGATTGCCCAGCTGACCTTAAACCGCCCGGAGAAGCTCAATGCTTTGAACGCCGATTTGATGGCTGAGTTCAGAGAAGCGATGAAGATGGTGGAGGAGGACCCAGAGGTACGGGCATTAATCATAACAGGAGCTGGAAGAGCTTTCTGCAGCGGTTTTGACATACAGATGGACGTCGCTTCAATAGACCAACCAAACATCACTGGGGACGCCCGGCGCACTCCACTGCAGGACCTAGTGGCAACTTTCATGACCATCTGGAATTGCTCCAAACCGGTGATTGCTGCAGTTAACGGGTATGCTCTGGGCGGGGGATGCGAGATGGTCCAGGTCTGCGATATCAAGATTGCGTCCGACCGTGCTATCTTGGGCGAGCCGGAGATTAGAGCCGGATTTGGGTCCCCCTTGTTGATCACTCCCTACAGCGTGAATCTGGCCATGGCTAAGGAATTGTTGCTGACTGGCGACAGTGTTGACGCCTATAAGGCAGCGCGAATCGGCTTGGTCAACCGCGTGGTGCCCCATGATAGCCTAATGGCCGAATGCGAAAAAGCAGCAAAGAAAATTTGCCTGCTACCTCAGACTGGCGTAAAGCTGACAAAGGACTCGGTAAACCACGCCTTGGAAGAGATGGGATTCTTAAAGGCGGTCAAACATCACTTGGAGCTAATGACCCAATTCGACACAAGCACCAGCCCTGAACAGGAAGAGTTCAACGCCATCAGCAGGGAGCAGGGCCTCCGGGCGGCTCTCGACTGGCGGGACGCCCGTTTTCGAGCACTGGACTAATTCCGGAGTTGCGTTATCGCCGCTTGAATGGGCTAAATACCGGGAACCTTGCGCATGGCATCTTGTTCTTCTCCCTGACTTGAAATACGAACTGTAGATTCAAACGCGGCCGTCAACTCGCATACTTGGGGGTAGCCATTACTCTAGTGTAAGCACATATTCCGGGGGCGGGAATGTGCTGGCCTCGCTGGGCAAGTCTCGTGTCGGCGACAGCCCAAACGAGAAAGCGCAGTCATAAACAGGATATAGCCTAGGCCAAGGAGGATCAATAGTGTACCTGCAATTTCGTCTCCTTGCGTTGACCGAGGGAGTGCGGCTGAGAATCCTGGCCGCCGCACTAGTGGGCCTTTTAGGTGTGGTCGCCGGCCTCGCAAGATTGGCCCTGGCGGCTATCGTGATATATAGGGTAATCCACGAAGGCGCGGCATTCTCGACGTTAATGTGGCCCTTAATCGCCATGGCTGGGCTCATCGTCTTGAGGGCTGGCTTGGAGTACCTGCAAGAGATCACCAGCCACCACACGGCCAGCGTTGTAAAGGTCCAACTCAGGAAGCGGCTTTACGAACATGGGCTGGCTTTAGGACCGGAATACTTCAACCAGAGTCGCACGGGTGACGTGACGATGTCTCTGACCGATGGGGTGGAGAGGCTTGAGACGTTTTTTGGAAAGTTCCTGCCGCAGTTCATCGTGGCTGCCTTGGCTCCTATCCTAATATTCGTTTTCATGTCCATCATTGACTTCCGACTTGGGTTGATATTTTTCGGGTTCGCGCTGTTTACGCTGGTGGCGCCCAATCTCTTCAGCTTGTGGAAGCGGGCCAGGAGCACGGCCCGTCGGGAAGCTTACGGCGTCTTGGCCGCCGACTTCCTTGACGCTGTCCAGGGTCTTGGGACATTGAAGGCCTTTGGGCAAAGCCGCGGACGGGGCCAGTTGCTTGCTGAACGATCCCGGTATCTGTACCGCACCACCATGAGTGTTTTGATGGCCAATCAGGTCACAAGCGCCATAACCATCCTGGGCATCTCTAGCGGCGCTGCCTTAGCCTTGGCCTATGGGGCGGTGCGGGTCGCCGACGGCGGCTTGGACTTGCGTTCGCTGCTTATTGTCCTAATGCTGGGCGTAGAGGTATTTCGCCCTTTAAAGGAGTTAGTGAACCTTTACCACCAGGGCATGATGGCCATGTCTTCTGCCGACGGTATATTCGCGATCTTGGACGCGCCGGTGGCTATAAAAGAGCCGTCGGGTGGGGGACGTGAGGGTGATGTCGAGGAGCGAGCCGCTTTTCGTTCGCCGGAAATAACATTTGATAATGTCTCCTTCGCCTACGACAACGGTCGTCGGCCCGCATTGAAGCAGGTGTCTTTTACCCTGAAGGCCGGCGAGACGCTGGGACTGGTAGGTTACAGCGGTGCCGGAAAGTCTACGGTGGTGTGGCTCATTCTCCGGTTTTACGACCCACAACAAGGCCGAGTGCTTCTTGGTGGTCAGGACTTACGGGAGCTCCCCCTGGATTTCTTGCGTCGCCACGTTGCGGTGGTGACACAAGATACATATTTGTTCCACGGCACCGTTGCCGACAATTTGCGCTTCGGCAATCCTGAAGCAAGCCAGGAGGAGTTGGAGGCAGCAGCTCGCGCCGCCAACGCACACCATTTCATCGAGGATCTGCCGCAGGGGTACGATACGGTGGTGGGAGAGAGGGCGGTTCGTTTATCCGGTGGCCAAAAGCAGCGCATCGCCATTGCTCGTGCTCTGTTAAAAGACGCTCCAATCTTGGTCTTGGACGAGGCGCTATCCAGCGTGGACTCGGAAAACGAGGCGGTCATCCAAGAGGCTCTGGACCGGCTGATGCGTGGCAGGACCACCCTGGTTATCGCTCACCGCTTGTCCAGCGTCGTGAACGCCGACCGGATTCTGGTTTTGGAGGACGGGGAACTGGTAGAGGCAGGAACCCACAGCGAGATGGTGGCTGCCGGGGGTGTCTACGCTCACCTGATGGCCCAACAGCAGGAGGGACCGGAATATGACACTCTGGTCGCCACCTTAAGCTGGGAAACCGGACAGGTCTCATCGGGCGCAGAGGACCCCTATCACCAGCGTGGAACCTCCGAGCATCGCGGGGTATCCCAATTTGGTGGGCACGATCATGAGCATGACCACTCGCCTCCGGCCCCGCTCGAAAGTGTAATTGAGGAGAGCAGAGAACAAGTTAACTATGACCGAGTGGCCGCGAAACCCATCGGCACTCTTAGCGTCTGGACCAGGTTGCTCAAGCTAGTGCAGCCCTGGTGGGGCCAACTAGCCCTTACCTTTGTCTTAGGATTGGCCCAGCATGGATCAATCATTGGTCTGGGTGTGGTCAGCGCCTTGTTGGTAGGGCAGGTAATCACCGGCGGAGATCTAACGTTCTTAATTATCCTATTGGGAGTGTTAGTGCCCGTGGCCGGATTTTTCACCTTCGCCGAGTCTTGGGCCTCGCATGACTTGGCCTATCGGCTGCTGGCTGAAATGCGGCTCGACCTGTACAACAAGCTGGAACCGCTGGCGCCGGCCTATCTGGTGAAGCGGCGTTCGGGCGACCTGATCAGCATCATGGGCGGCGACATCGAGTTGGTTGAGTTCTTCTTTGCCCACACCATAACACCGGCGTTCGTCGCGGTTCTGGTGCCCATAGCCGTGCTGGTGACCTTGGGGATAATTGCTTGGCCCCTTGCTTTGATTCTGGCTCCGTTCCTGGTTTTAGTGGCTGTCAGCCCGTTCTACGCCCAAAGGAGAACTGAGCGGCTGGGGGAGGATATCCGAGAGCAGATCGGCGAGATTCATGCCCACATGGTGGACAGCATCCAGGGACTCCGGGAAGTGTCCGCGTTCGGACGCGGGCCAGCGCGCGCCGCAGACATGGTGCGCAACGGCTGGCGGTACGCCCAACTTCAGCTGCGATTTTTGAAGGAGCAGGCCTTTCAGGTCGGTTTCATCGAGGCCATGACCGCGCTGGGCGGCTTGGCGGTCATTGCGATGGCTCTGTGGTTCAAGATCCAGGGCGACATAAGCCGCCCTCAAGTTATTTTGGCTGTAATTCTGTCGGTGGCTGCTTTCGCTCCAGTGTCCGAAATCGCCAGAACGATGAAACAACTGCTGGAGACACTAGCGGCGGCCCGGAGGTTGTTCGAAATTCAAGATGAGCCGCTACCGGTTGCCGATGGACCGGGAGTCGCCACCTTGAACGCTGGAGCCAGCGCTCCTTCCATTAATTTCCAAGGCGTTAGCTTTTCCTACGGACCAGAAGAGCCGGAAGCGCTTCACGACGTGACCTTCGCTGCGGAATCCGGCCAGACCTTGGCGCTGGTGGGTCGATCGGGGGCCGGGAAGTCAACTTGTGCTAACCTGCTCATGCGTTTCTGGGACCCCAGACCCGGAAACATTTCGTTGGACGGGCATGACCTGAGGGACTTTAATCTAGACCAATTGAGGGAACAAATTGCGCTGGTAACCCAAGACACCTATTTGTTTAATACCAGCATTCGAGAGAACCTGCGTTTGGGTCGTCAAGATGCCGATGATGCCCAGGTGGAGGAAGCAGCACGGAGGGCCAACGCTCACGAATTCATAACTTCCTTCCCCGACGGCTACGACACTCTGGTAGGAGAAAGGGGAATGCAGCTCTCGGGGGGGCAGCGTCAGCGGGTGTCCATCGCGCGGGCTTTGCTCAAGAACTCCCCTCTGTTAGTGCTGGACGAAGCCACTTCTCACCTTGACGCAGTAAACGAGCAGCAGGTGCGGAACGCGTTGGAACTGCTAATGGAGGGCCGGACCACCTTGGTTATCGCCCACCGCCTCTCTACCATTCGCAACGCGGATAGAATCGTTGTGCTGGACGACGGACGGGTTGTCGAGCAGGGCAACCACGATGAATTGCTTGAGGCCCACGGGTTGTATTCCCAGCTAGTTTCTACCCAGTTGGTGGGCGCACAAGCTGGATCGTATCAGGGGTAACTCGTCGCCGGTCCCTAAATGCACCCAATGGGGGTATAGATTAAATGTAGCCAGGAGGTAGTTGTCAAAAGGCTAGTACATGGTCAAGTCAGGAATGCATGGGATAGAGGCGATGGAGTTTGGTTCTGGCGTCCAGTATGCCGAAGCGCCAGTTGATGCGGGCTTGAGCTTGGTTTCGTTCCAGTTCCAGGGCTTGGACCTCCCGGCAGAGAGATTCCTCGTCCGGGAGACGCTGCCTGAGGCAGCTGCGGGAGAAAACACTGAACTCGATCTCCGCCATCCCTTCGGCAAGCCCAGGACAGGATTCAGCCAACTGCCATCCTTGGGCGTGTAGTGAAACTCCAGACGCGGCGCATAGCGCAGCGTCTCCTCCGCCGGAAAGGTCTGATACAGCGACGCCTTGCGGTGGGTATTGAGATTGCCCATCACCAGGCGGACCACCGGGATATCAGGGTAGGCCTGGACCACCAGCCAGCGCATCTGATGGGCGAAGTCCTCGGTGGTGCGCCGCTGGGTTACTTCCACGTGCCTCCAGCCCGCCAGGGGCTCGCAGAACAGGAACAGGTTGCGGGTGCCCTCCCTCCCCTGTACTCGTAGTCCTCCCGCCTCGGATTCCCGGGCTTGGCAGGTAGTGGTTCTCTGACGTCGGCCAGTAACTGGGTGGAGGTCTCGTCGAAACAGACCACCGGCCTTTGGGGGTCGTAGGGTTCGGCGTACAGGTCCAGGATGTCCTCCATGTGAGCCACGAAGTCGGCGCTCACCTTCGGAATGCACCAGTGTTTCTTCTGCCACGGTTTAAGGGAGTTTTTTCCAGATGCAGCCGCACCGTCTCGTGGGACAAGGACAACTCCACCATTCGGTCCGCCAGCAGGCGCAGTTCCCAGTGGTCATGGCCCTCGGGGGCAGGGCTGCAGGCCAGGGCAATGAGATGGGCCTCGACCCGCTCGTCCAGCTTCCGGTACCGGTGGGCCTGGACTCGATCCTTAAGCGCCCCTCCAGCCCGTCCTCGGCAAAGCGCCGCTCGATGCGGAACATCGTGCCCTCGGACACATCCAAGGCCTGGGACACCCGGGACGCCGACCAGCCCTCGCCGGTCTTGAGCAGGATGCGTGTTGTTGTCCAGCGATTACGTCCCGTCAATTGAAAAGCGAATATGTCCCCTGGCTTAGTCGGCGACCGCGAGCGATGCGGCCAGAGCCTCTGCTTTGGCGCGCTCCTTGGCGCTGAGCTTCTTGGTGGGTGGGCTCACGGCAGACGCGTACTTTTTTGTTGTTGTCCAGCGATTGTGTCCCCTTAAATGAAAAGCGAATATGTCACCCGGTTTAGTCGGCGGAGGTTGGTGATCCGGCCAGGGTCTCTGCTTTGGCACGCTCCTTTGCACTGAGTTTCTTTGTAGGCGGAGTCTCCGCCAGGGCGTACTTTCCGGCGGTGTTTCGGTCCATGCCCAGCTTCCGGGCGATGGCCCGGAGGGAAAGCCCCTGCTCCGTGGCCTGTTGTACCGCCTCCCAGCGAGCCTGCTGGGTTTCCGTGGGCGTCCGGCGCAACTGGTGGCGAACTGGCTTTGTCTTCCCACCTCTGCGCCTGGTGGCTACGTCTTCGTCGTTGGCCTCGTTGTCATCGGCGATAACATCGGACGATTCTGACGATTCAAGGGCGGCCAGGCGTTCTTGTTGAGCCTCGTTCAGGTGGCTGTTGACCACCCCATCGGCGCCCTCCTGCTGTTCCGGGCCGGGGAAGCAGGCGTTGGCTGCGCTCCACAGCGCTGAGGAGGGCGGCGGCCCCTCCTGATAATCCACGGCCTCCCCCTGGTACCGGACCATCAGATCCCCGTCGGCCCGTTCCATGACGTCCACCCGGAGACCGGCATAGCTGGGGCGTTCCTGTCCAGGCAGCAACTGCAGGACCCGCCAGTGGTACTTCACCGTGTTGTCCCCGGCCACCTTGCGGGTGTCCTTGATGCAGATGGTCTCGGTCAGAGACAGCTCGGCCGGCACCGGGCGGTAGGCAGTCTCGGGCTGCTCCGCAGCCACGGCGAACCGGGCGTTGATCTTGGGCAGAAACTCCTGGAGGACCTCCTTGGCTTGGTCGACGGTGCCGGCCTTGGCAAGGCGCAGTTCGGTGACCAGCCGGTCCTGGAAGGTTTCCAGCATCCGCTCCACCCGTCCCTTGGCTTGCGGAGAGAGTGCGAATATCTGCTGGATGCCCAGCTCCTGCATCACCCTGGCGAACTGGTGGGTGGTTTCAACAGGCACCGGCTTCTGACGGGCGTTGTACTTGAAGGCAGCGTGGCGGTCGCTGCAGAGGGCCAGGGGGATTCCCCACTGACGGACCAGGCCCTCCAGGAGCACCAGGTAGCCACGGGTGTCCTCGCCGGTGCGGAATACCGCCTGGGCCACGGTGCCGGTGGCGTCGTCCACGGCGATGAGCAGCGTCAGTTTCGGTCCCCGGTCCTCCAGCCAGGGGTGCTGGCTGCCGTCGATCTGCACCAGCATGCCCTCCTGTGGCATGCGCCTGCGCCGGAAACGGTGCTGCTGGGAGCGGCGGCTGCGAGGACTGCCGATGCCGGCCTTGACCAGAATCCGGCGCACCGTGGGGCGGCTCAGGTCGATGCCCTCGCGCTCCCGCAACAGCTCGGTGAGATGAGTATGGTTGGCGCCCGCATAGCCGTTGCTGGCCAGCTTCACCACGGCAGCGGCGGCCGTCTCAGGGACGGCGTTGTGAGGTCTTCGGCCCCGGTTCCCATGGGCCAGTGCGGCGGCACCGTTCCTGCGGTAAGCCGCGAGGAGACGCTTGGTGTGGCGTTCGCTCACTCCCATGATCCCGGCAGCCTGCGCGATGGGAAGCTGGTATTCCAAAACACCGTTGAGAACCGGAATCCTTGCCTGTTCCTGCTGGTTCAACGTTACATCCCTCATAGGGATGACATGTTCGCTGACCAGTTAGCATGTGACCGAATCGTAGACCATCAACACAGAGGAGCACCCTTTTGTTTCCTCAGAAGGCCTCTCACAAACGCCCGTTCGGTGGATTGGGGCTTAGGACTGACCTACTCCAGTGGCTGTACCACTTTCTATGAGAGGTCCGCCAGCTCTGGGACAAGGTTCGTGGGGAGGATGGTCTCCTGCGCCGGCGGCCCGTAGCCTAATACTACAGTCGCAGATTAGACAGGCGGCGTTTGTTGTGGCATTTCTGGCCTTTGGCCTGGTGGCGCCGTCCCCAGCATGACCAACACAGGATGAATTCGGGGGGCCAGTTCTCCGTCCATGCGAGACGGGTGAGCAGCCGGCGCACCCCCGGTACTGTCATGGGAATCAACTCTTCATCGAGACCGTAGCAGCCCCCTTTTCTCCCTGTCCCATAGCCCGGTGCCTGATCACGGCCAGATAAGCATGTGCCAGCATTGCCAGCGTGATGTGCCGGTGCCAGCCATCCCACCGTCGCACCTCGTACTGGTCCAGTCCCACCTGTCCCTTGGCCTCCTCAAAGCACTCCTCTATGGCCCACCGGGTCCCGGCCACCCTCGCCAGCTCCTCCAGGGTCGTTCCCACCGGGCCGTAACATACCAGCTCCCCAGTGTTGGCCAGACTGCGCCGGGCCAGAAGCCAGTGGCCTTTGCCAGGCTCCCTCAGGGGCCGTATCTCCACAGTGCCCAGTAGTAGACCCGTGGTCCCTTGGCTCCGTCCTCGGCGCTGCACCTGACCCAAGCTCATTCTTCAACCCCAGACGCCAGCCAGTCAGCCCTCACCTGTCGCGGCCCCCTGTCAGTCAAAGCCCACAGCTTCTCACTGCGCTTGAAGGCCAGCACATGGGGAACGCACCGCCGTTCCACCCACAGCCGCAGGTTACGGTCGTTGCCGTAGACCTCGTCGCCGGTGGCCCAGGCGAAGAGGACTCCCGATTCCACCGCCCGTTCCAGCATCAGCTGCGCCAGTTGCGGCTTGGTCCGAAAGCCGACACTCTCCGGCACTCCGGCCTCCCGTCGCCGCTTCCAGTCCTCCGCCCACACCTGGGGCAGATACAACTCCCGGTCCAGCAGTGTCCTCCCCCTGGCACTGGCACTGGCACTGGCACTGGCATAGGACAGGAATACGCCAATCTGACAGTTCTCTATCCGCCCCGCCGTGCCGCTGTACTGACGCTGTACCCCGACCGGCTTGTTCCCTTCTTCAGGAATCCGGTCTCGTTCACCACCAGTATTGCGGCGGCGTCGGCCAGATGCCCAATCACGTAGGTTTTCAAGTCATCGCGAACCAAGTCCGCGTCCCACTGGTAGTTATACAGCGGGCGCTGCACTCCGTCGGGAGTGGCGTCGCCTGCTTGCTCCGCCAATTGCCAGCCGTTCTTGCGCTCCACCGGACTGAGCAGCCCCCTCAGATAGTCCAAGGCCCGCTTACGCGGCTCGGGACGCCGGAACCGTCCCGCGATGCACTCGTGTACCCCCTCGATACCCTCGGCCCACCGGGCTACCTCTGCCACCTCATCCTGATGCCAGGCCACAACCTCACCTCAGCACCCGTTGTTTGCCCCAATTCTACCAGCTCTTAATCTGCGACTGGAGTGCTAGTGTTAGTAGCCAGTTAAGAATGGGCGAAAGTAGCAAGATGGAACTGACCCACCCGGTAGTGGTGGCATCATCCGCAGGGACTCTGCGGAGGTGCGTCAAACACATTGCTGAAGGTGGAAGAAGTGAAAGAGATCTACGAGATGAAAGGGGCTGGCCGTTCGATCCGGGGGATTGCCCAGGAGCTGGACGTGTCCCGCAACACGGTGCGCCGGTACCTGAAGTCGCCTGAGGCCATGCGGCCCAGGCCCAGGCCCAGGCCGCCGCGGGGTTCGAGGCTGGGCCGCATATCGACCGACGGATGCGAGAGGGGTTGGAGAATTGCCGGGTGCTGGACCGGGAGGTTCAGGCCCTGGGGTACCAGGGCAGCTACTCGACGGTGGTGCAGTATGTCCGCCCGCGGCGGCAGCACAAACAGCCCGAGGCGACTATGCGGTTTGAGACGGCGCCCGGTGAGCAGGCCCAGGTCGACTGGGGCAGCTTGCCGTGCATCGGCGAGGACGGGAAGCGCCGCCGCGTCTGGGTGTTCGTGATGGCGCTGGGCTGGTCCAGAGCCTGTTACGTGGAGTTGGTTCGCACGGCGGACACCTCAGCCTTCATCCAGTGCCACGTCAACGCTTTCGAGCACCTGGGCGGCGTGCCGCGGCGCTGCCTGTACGACAATGCCAAGGTGATCACCCTGGGACGGAACGAGGAGAAACGGCCGGTGTGGAACCGGCGGATGCTGGACTTCGCCCTGCGGGTGGGCTTTGAGGCCAGGCTGTGCCAGCCCTACCGGGCGCAGACCAAGGGCAAGGTCGAGAGCGGAGTAAAGTACGTCCGGCGCAACATGTGGCCCAGCATGCGCTTCACCGACGACGCTGACCTGAATCGGCAGGGATTGGAGTGGTGCAACGTGGTAGCCAACGCCAGAATACATGGCACGACTCACCGGGTCCCTGGGGAGATGCTGGACGAGGAGCGGGCCCATCTGGGGAAACTGCCGGACCGCACCACCCTGACGCCGTACCTCAGAGAGGATCGCAAAGTGGCCCGGGACTGCTTCATCAGCTGGAAAGGCTCCCGCTACGGCGTCAACTGGAAATGGGTGGGAAGGACGGTGCAAGTGGGACAGCGGCTGGGCACGGTGGAGATCTGGTCCGGCAGTGAGCGCATCGCGGTGCATCCCAGGGCTCAGCAGCCGGGGCAGCGCTTCATTCTCCCTGGTCAGTGGCAGGGACTGCCCAGGGGAGATGGCCGGCCCTCCGAGAGGCGGTGGCGGTGCAGATACCGGTCGGTGAGGTGGAGCGCCGCTCCCTGGACGTGTACGAGCTGGCTGCCCTGGGAGGTGCAAGGTGATCGCGCTGGAACAGGCGCGAAAGCACCTGGATACCCTGGGATTGAAACAGGCCGTCGAGGCCCTGGACAACTCCCTGGACGCCGCCGCCAGCAGAGAGCTGACCTACCCTGAGATGCTGGCCGACCTGCTGGGAGTGGAGGTGTCCGCCCGCAAGGAGCGCTATCTGGCTACCAAGACGAAAATGGCCCATCTGCCCTTCCAGCGCACCTTGGAGCAATTCGACTTCACCTTCCAGCCCTCCATCGACGAGCGCCACGTCAGGGAACTGGCCGGTCTGGCCTTCGTCGCCGAGGCCGCCAACATCCTGCTGCCTGCTCATGAGCTGCCTGATCAGAGAACATGGATACCCCTGCCCTCTACAACGACCGCCACCCGGTCTTCAAGTTCACCGGCGATCTCAACCAGTACCCAGCGGGTCTCACCCAGTTCGCCCGCGCCATGGAGGAACTGGGAATTCAGCAGATTTTCGCCCTATCGCCACAGGCCAAGGAGCCTGTCTCATAAGGACACAAAGAGATTTACTCGTGGGGGATATTCGGGCCAGCTCACTGGCTGAGGTTAGTTCAGGTGTCGCCGATGCGGCCGGCAGAAGATATAACTGGTAGGAACGTTGTTGGGGTCTATGGGTCGAGTACTGTTTCCCGCCGGGGGCACGGGTGAAACCGAGGCCGGGAGCGCCATATGCGCCATAAAGTCCGCAAGTTGAAGGCGATGGCCAGCAGGGTCCATTCGGCGGCGACGTTGCCAATCCCACGAAGCAGGAATCTTCGAACCCCTTGTTGCTCTTTGATGATGCCGAAGACGGGTTCGACCAGCTGTTTTCTTCTCTTTAGAGCGGACTCGGCTTCGTTGGTAGCCATCCAGGCGCGATGACGGCGTAAAACCATATCATGGGGGCCTATAACCAACCTCCGCCTGCGCGAACTGTTGGTGGTGCACGCCGCAACGACCGGACACGCTCGGCAAATACGCTTCGGGGCTTGGTACATTCTCCTCTTCGATCCCTTGGGGTACTGCCCGCTTACGAAGCGCAGCACCTGTCCCTGGGGGCACTTATACGTGTCGCTGTCGGCATCATAGGCAAATCGGTCCTTGTGGTAGGGATGGTCCGTTGCCTTTCCTCTGGGCGGCTCTGGCATCACCATCTGCTGACCGCGATCGGCACATTCCTGCAGCGCCGCCGCCGAGTGATAGCCGCCGTCGGCCAAGGCCACTGGCACCTTGACACCAGTTATTTCCTCCGCCCTTTCAAGCATGGGGATCAGGCTGGAGTTGTCATCCCCTTCATCCACGAGTTCGGTGGCTGTGACCAGCATGCCCGACGTTTCACGGCCCGTCTTTACCGGTGAGACCATTGCTTGGGCGTTGTAAGCGGGTAAAAAGCCATGCCTCATTTCCATGAACCGGGCGTCCTGATCGGTCAGGTTGATACTGTTGCGGCCTTCTTGCTTCTCCAGTTCCTCCATCGCCCGACGCACCTGGTCCCGCAAGCTCTTCTTGTTGGCCAATTCCTCGGGAAGATGAACTGGGGCCCCGTCGGTATCTCCCTCTTTCTGGTCCTCCAGTTCGGCTATGGGCCGTTCCAGCAGCTTTGCCAGTCCCTCGGCATTGTAACTTCGGCTGGACGAAGCGTTAGCAGGCACCTTGGTCCCATCCACCGCCTGTACCGCCAGGTCCACCAGGTCCATGGCAAGGGTAGTCCGCACCGTCCGCCGGAACAGCCTCCGCATGCTCTGGCGATGACCCTTGTAGAATCTCCACAGGGTGTTGTGGTCCGGGTGTTGCCACCTGGTCAGCCACAAATAGGGTATCTGGTCCCGGCAGGCCGCTTCCAGTTTGCGGCTGGAGCGTATTCCGGTCATGAAGCCATACAGCCAGGTGCTCAGTAGTGCCCGGGGATGATATGACGGCGCTCCCGTAGGGTCGCCCTCTATTTCCACGTCGAGTTCCTTCCAGTCCTCACGATCCAAGGCGTGGACGAACTCGGCCACGAATCGGGCAGGATGGTCCAGGGGCAACAGCTCATCTAGTGGAGGAGGCAAGAGCCACATCTGCTCTCGGTTCATGTCTCGTAGCGGCATCTTTTTTCCGTCTTACAGAATCTGCCGTCATGTACACCTCGACTTTCCGCCGACTTATGAGACAGGCTCCTTGGGCCGGGTCGAACGCACCTCGGGCACCTTCCAGGACCGTCTGGTAACCGAGCTCAGGCTGTCGGGGGCCGCCACCATCGATGAGGTCAATGACATCCTGCGCAGCTTCCTGTCCCGCTTAAACCAGAAATTCGCAGAAATTCGGAGTGCAGGCAGAGGAATCGACTCCAGCCCATCGTCCCCTGAACCCGTCTCTGTCCTTGGAGCATGTCCTTTGCTTCAAACACTCCCGCAAGTATCCGTGTTGGATGTCAAGCTCGTTTGTGGGGTTATGTAGGAGATTCCCTACTCCGCTTGACCCACCCAAGCCGTTTCCCGGCGGGCTACAGCGTTCAAAAACAGCAGCAGCTTGCGCATCACCGCCACCAAGGCCACCTTGCCGGGCTTCCCGCATTGACGCAGGTTCTGGTAGAAACGGCGGAGTTCGCCATTGACCCGGATGGCTGACCAAGTGCAGAGGTACAGTGCGAGACGCACGACGCCGCGACCACCTCGGATGGTCCGCTGGCCTCGCTTCTTGCCACTATCCCGAGACCAGGGCGCCAGACCCACCAGGGATGTCAAGGCTCTGCTGTCCCAGTGGCCCAGTTTGGGCAGATGGGCGACCAGGATCGCTGAGGCCAAGGTTCCAATGCCTGGCACAGTGCGGTACAAGGAAGCACGCTGGGCTAGGGTAACGTTGCTTTGCAACGCCGCGCGGTACTCCTTGTCCAGTCGAGCAATCTCCATCTTCAGCCAAGCGATGTGGCGCTTGGTGGATTTGACTATGGCGGAGGAAACGCCCTTGTCCAATCGGCCCAGCTCCTGCACGCGTTGGTCCACCAACTGCCGCCGCCGTAGCAATTCCCGCAGTTCCTCGCGTGCCGGCTCCAGCTCATCTGGTCCTCATCTGGGAACGCTTGGCCGAAGCGCGACAAGATTTGGGCGTCCTTGGGGTCGGTTTTGGTTTCGTAGCCACAGGCCCGGGCGAAGGCGCGCACTCTAATCGGGTGGCCCACCTGCACCGCCAACTCGGTCTTCCGCAACCTGCTGACCATCGGCCGCTCATAGCCGCCGGTGGATTCACAAACCGCCGTGGTGGTGTCTCGTTCCTTCAGGTATTTCAGCAGCTTGGTAATGCCCTTCGTTGTGTTGTCGAAACGGACTACCGGGCCCTCTGAAACCGAGACGTCTAGGTTGGCTTTGCTTACGCCGACGCCGGCTACCGTTGCCATGTTCTTACCTCTGGATGTGATAATGCCTGCTGTTCTCCACACTTGTACATGCGGGCCCTGACGCCCTTGTATTCGTTCGGAGCCACCCAAGCGCGGTGGGAAGGGTGTCAAACTTGCGGTCGGTGCAGCACAGCCTTGACGGCTGGCTCACCCGGTGGCTGGGCGACGCGCCCTTCTCACCCACCCCGAAAATTGGCCTATTCGCAGGGCAAACGCAACATACAGGGTGGCCAGAGACAACACCGTCAAGTACAGCACGCGAACGCTCCAATTGCTGCCTGGTACGGATCGCCCCAGCTACGCCGGGTTGCAGGTGGAAATACACGAGAACCTGGAAGGCCCGATACCCGTGCAATATTTGGGGCAGGTCATCCCCACCCAGGAGGCACCGCGGCGACCGGGTCTGCTCAGGGCAGATGCCGCCCGTGCACAAGGAGGCGGCGAGGGCCAATGGGGCATGGCAGCCAACGGCCTCTCGCAAGAGAGGCTGGCAACTATGGAAACAGGAAATGTAGACCGGCCCCGGAGGACACACAAATCCAGAGCGAAACTGAACAGACAGCCCACCCCTCGTCAAAGGAACATATGGAAATCCGTTCAGGAGGCTAAACTCGGGGGCCTGTCCCTTTGGGCAATCGCCCGGGAACTGAACATCCACGGGGAGACCGCCGAAAAGTATGCACTGGCCGACAGCCCGCCGGTGAGGCGCACAGCCACCGCGATCCTGGCACAGCAGCCCGATCGCGTGCCGACTGCCTAATCGGACATTTTCGCTGACCAATTGGGCGAACATTTTCGCTGGACATCAACACAGGTCACGGGTCCGCCTTAATTACGGATCAACTTAAACTGAGTGAGCTTTTTCGTCACAATAGAGTTAATTGGCCATGATTCCGTTAAAAATTGACAGTGATTAAGTCGTTGTGTTAGTTTCTGTCAAGACACGCGGATGCTAAACCGAAATTCCTCCAGAAAGGAGAAAACATGGTCTCAACCAAGATTTACACCACATGTGCTTGATTCCACTCAAACATGACGAAAGAGTTTCTTTCGGAAAGGGGCATCGAGTTCGAAACTCGTGACACGCTGGTAGATCCAACAGCCAAAGCTGAGCTTCAAGAGTTGATAGGGGCATCCACCAACGAAGAATTGCTGGCTTTGGGCTACATCACTCCCATCACGCTCATCGGCGAGCAAATGATCGTAGGTTATAAAATCCCAGAGCTAGCGGAAGCATTGGGTCTTCCCGGCCCGGAAGCGATGCAGTTCGACCCGCAGTGGATGTTCGGCAAGGTAGAAGTCCTGTTGCCAGCCCTTGTCAGAGGCGCAAGGCAAATCCCGGATGATCAACTGGACTGGGTTGCACCTTACGAAAAGACCACCATCCGCAAGCTTATGTCCCACATGCTGGTACGCCTAATGATGTGCCCGGATGCAGAGGCAACCGGCAAACAGAGCGCTGAAGGAAGCAGCGGTAACCCTGACGATGTCAGCTTCCCAACCAGTGAATCCATGGCTCTCTATGCCGAAAAGGTGTTAGACAGGATGCGTTGGTGGCTGGGCGAGGGTAACTGCCATTTGGAAATGGAAGTGGACACCTTTAAGGACGGGCACACAACCGTGGGGCACATGCTCGGCTTGGTCATGGGGCACCTGGTTCACCATGTGCGCCAACTGTACCTCTATATGGATATGATGGGGATACCCCCGGAAGATCCCGTAGGTGAGGAAGAGTTCGACGGGATCCTCTATCCCGCCGAAATTTAACTGAACCAGTTTGAACACGCTCGCACCGCCGCCCCGTAAATCAGCGGCGCGATGAGGTTGCAGTTCCCGAGAACCTATATGGTGCGCGGCCAACCTGTCATTATCAGGTCGGCGGCGCACCGGGCGATTACCCTGTTCAGAGGCGTACACGGCGGCTACACAATTTCAGGTTGCTAGGGGGATAGGTCACTAACAGTTTCAGGAAGCATACTTGCCCTGACAGTCCGACTGGAATACCAACGCTTGTTCGCTAACTTGTCGATGGCGGACTTATTTAGGTCGTTGTCTATTCGATGTTCATGATGGGTCTTTGGTTTGCCGCCCCATTGAAGTGTTCCTCCAGACCTGCCTTGTTCGTCAGTCCATAACGATATTCGAGGAATGAGGAATCGGAATGCAAGACAAAGATATCTCTTTGATGGCTCACCTGATGAGGCGCGCTGGATTCGGCGCCACGTATGGGGAACTTGAGCGGCGAGCCCTCGTGGGATATGAGGCTACTGTTGAGGAGTTGCTATATCCCGAAAAACAGCCCGATCTGCCTTCGGATATCATGCAAAGGTACAGCCCAGATTGGAAAGAAAGTGTTGGTCTGGACGTGAATCAGACATACTGGACTTTCAGGATGGTCAATTCCGCCCGGCCGTTAGAAGAAAAGATTAGCTTGTTCTGGCACGGTATCTTCTGCGTCGGTAACTCTAAGTTAGACAACGCTAGGCAGATTGTGCGACAACTGAATATGTTCCGCAACCAGGGATTGGGAGGGTTCCCCGATTTGCTGTTGGAGTTAGCCTTAAGCCCGGCCATGGTCTATTACCTAGACAATCAGTTGAGCCACAAGACAGCCATCAACGAGAACTGGGGCCGGGAGTTGCTTGAGTTGTTTACCATGGGCGTGGGAATGGACGGGCGCCCCAACTACACCGAAGACGACGTGATAGCCTGCGCCCGCGCTTTTACCGGCTGGACCGTAGGTAACGCCATACCCAGGTACCCTTACGGCCATCACGATGCCTTGTTCCTGTACAACCCCGCTGACCATGATGACGACGAGAAAACTTTCCTGGGTGAGACGGGCCGGTGGAACGGTGAGGAAATTATTGAAATCCTTGGCAAACAGCCCGCCACAGCCCGGTTTATCTCCAGGCATCTCTACAATTTCTTTGTCGCCGATGAGCCTCCTGTGCCTGCTTGGCAGGAAACACCGCCCAGGGACCCCGGGGCCATTAAGATGCTGGAGGAAGAATACTTCCGCTCCAACTACAATATACGCGATATGCTCCGGGTCCTTTTTAACTCCGACTTCTTCAAGGAGGCCCGGTTTGCCAGAGTGAAAAGTCCGGCCGAGGTGGTGGTGGGAACCATGCGGTTGGTGGGAAATTTCACTCAACCCAGGCCAGACCTGCATGAAATTTCCTGCGAAATCCGCTATATGGGGCAAGATCTGCTGAACCCGCCCACGGTGGAGGGCTGGCACACCGGGAGAGATTGGATCGACAGCGGCACCCTGTTGGAGCGCATTAACTTCACGGCAGGTCAAGTGGGCGATATCAACTTGCCTGGTGTGCGGGTCATTATCGATGGGTTGGCGTTGGAAGGCAACTCAATAACTCACGAGCGGTTATTAGATGGCTGCCTGGAAATGCTGGGCTATTACGAGCTGCCCGAGGAAACCCGCAGCTACCTACTGGACTACTCTCGGAAAGGCGGCCCGCTGAATTCCAAAGCGCCAGAGTTCCCGACTCGGGCCGCGCAAATGCTGCAATTGATTGTCTCCACTCAAGAGTACCAGTTCGCCTAAATTGAACTTCAAGCGCTATCCCCGGAGCGTGGACTCTGCACATAGGGCAGGGGTCGTTGGGGGAATAGACGCAGAGGTAATCTCCCTAGCGTTGGTGGCTAAATAAAGGGGAAGTCATGACCAGTACCAAGAAAGATCCTGTATTGGTTGTTCTGCAACTTTCTGGGGGCAATGACCCTTTAAATACAGTCGTGCCCTATACTAATCCTCTCTACTATGACTACCGTCAGGTGGTCCGAATCGATGAGAACCAAGTTCTGCCCATCAATGATGATATCGCATTTAACCCTGCTCTAGTCTCTATCAAGAGGCTGTACGACGAGGGCAAGGTGGCCATCATCCAGGGTGTCGGCTACCCCAAACCCAACCGCTCTCACTTCCGCTCCATGGACATCTGGCATACTTGTGAGCCCGAAAAGCTGAGCAACGATGGTTGGCTGGGACACACAATCAGGGACTTGGACCCCACAGCCGAAAACGTGCTTACGGGGGTGAATTTCGGACGCGGCCTCCCCAAGGCTCTAGTGATGCAGGGCATACCAGTAGCCTCAGTGGGAGACCTGGAAACTTATGGCGTCCTGACCAGCATCGAAGAGGAAGAACAGAGATTGGAAGCCCTGGACATCTTTTCCCGGATATACTCTCCTCTGAACGGACGCGGCCCGGTTTTTGACTACCTTTCTCAGACGGGAATGGATGCGCTTAAGGGGGCAGACATTCTGGGCACGGCCACAGGCAAGTACTCATCTACTGTGGAGTATGGCACCGGTCCGGTTGCACAATACATGCGGAATATCGCCCAGGTTCATGTCGCAGAATTGGGAAGCCGGATCATGTACACCACAGCTCCTTACAACAGTTTTGATACCCACGGAACCCAGCTGGCGACCCACGGCAAACTGTTGACCGACGTCTCTCAAACAGTTGGCGACTTCTTTGACGATCTGAGGGAGCAGAATGCCAGCGACAACGTGGTGCTTCTACTGTTCACCGAATTCGGCCGGCGGGTCAAGGACAACGGCTCGGGAACCGACCACGGCTCGGGAGGGATCGCTTTAGTCATAGGTGATGCTGTCAAGGGAGGGCTCTACGGTGAATACCCTTCCTTGGCCTCAGAAAGTCTCCTGGACGGAGACCTCCAGTTCAACAACGACTTCCGGGGCCTTTACGCAACCTTGCTGGAAAACTGGATGGGCTTGGATTCCCAGCCCATCGTAAATGGCAGTTTCGAAAAGTTGGATTTCATTTGACGATTGTAGACAAGTGGAATTAATTCGGGTGCACCACCCGTAGGCATCTTCTGGAGTGGGGGCTTCAATCTGTTCTTTATCAGGTAAACTGGATTAGGCGGCTGCTTATTTTGCGAGGTTAGAATGCCAACCCAGACACTCAGTTTGGCGTTTCGTTACAGTCATACCATAGGACGCAATCAGGGGCTCGGTGTCGGATTTCGACACCCGGTGGCTATGGTGCGGGGTAACGAGGACCTTATCTACGTTGTGAGCCGAGGTTACGACTACCGTCCCGGCGACAAGCGTCTCACCATCTGCACTGTGGATGAAGAATATATTACTGCATTTTGCAACGGGGACCCTGTTCGCAGTGACGACGCGTCCGCGAATGAAACTTTCGATTCCTTTGTCTGGCCGACTTCTATTTCCTTGGATCAGGAAGGTAATGTTTACGTGGCCGATGAGTGGCTCAATCGGATCACCATCTTTACTAAAGATGGAGAGCCAGTGGGTGGATGGGGAATTACCGGAAACGGCGATGGAGAATTCAACGGTCCCTCCGGAATAGCTTTTGATGCTGAAAATAACCTGTACGTCGTCGATAGCAAGAACAACCGAATTCAAAAGTTCACGAAGGATGGTGTGTTCCTGGCTGGGTGGGGAGGAGAGGGCCACGGCGATGGTGAGTTTGACCTTCCCTGGGGCATCGACATTGATAGCTTCGGTGACGTATATGTGGCCGACTGGCACAACGACCGAATTCAGAAATTCAGCCCGACTGGTCAATTTCTGATGAAGTTTGGCACCTCGGGAAATGGGGATGGGGAATTAAACCGACCTACAGGACTGGCTGTGGATAGAGATGGAACTATCTACGTGGCTGACTGGGGCAATGACCGTCTCCAGGTTTTCGACCAGGACGGAAAGTTCATTACCAAGATGACTGGGGAAGCAACCCTTTCAAAGTGGGCCGTAGACAAGCTTAATGCTAATCCTGATATGTGGAAGGAACGGGAAGTAGCCCAGGGTATAGAGAGGGAGAGGCAGTTCTGGGGGCCAATCGCTGTGGAGGTTGATGACCAAGGTCGAATTTTCGTGGTGGAAACCGCCCGGCACCGTATCCAGGTTTTCCGGAAACTTACGCCTTACTTCTTGGGCCTTTATGACGGAGGCCGTTTGTAAACAACTCGCTGAACAGCTCGGCGAAGTTAACTCCGTGAAACACCCATCAGTCAGCGTCGCTGCAGCGGAATCCGTTGTAGGCGCATCTAGTATTCCAGCTCCTGTGTTTCAACCTAGAGACACATAGGTCAGGGTCCCTAGACCGCAGGTGGTTGTTCGTGCAACGTTTTATCCTCTTACGAACTGTGCAGACCCTAGTAACCCTTCTTGGCCTCAGCTTCATAGTCTATGTGAGTGTACACCTTACAGGTGATCCGGCTATGTTCATGCTAGGTCCTGATTCAACCTTTGAGGACTATGAACAGGCGAAGAAAAACATGGGCCTGGATAAGCCCGTAGTAGTGCAGTATGGGCTGTTCTTGCAAGACGTCGTCCAGGGCGATTTTGGTAAATCCCCCATCACCGGCAGGTCAACAAGGGATATGCTTTTTGAGCGGTTGCCCGCTACTTTGGAGCTAGCCGGGGCCGCTCTAGGAGTGATTGTCGTGGTGGGAATACCCTTGGGCATTTTTTCAGCAGTGGCAAGGGGCAGTATTGGGGACGGTTTCGTCAAGTTTTTTGCAGTGCTGGGTATTGCCACTCCCAATTTCTGGATAGCGATCATGCTGGTATTGCTGTTCGGGGCCATATTGGGTTGGCTGCCAACCTTTGGTCGCGGAGGCCCGAGCCATTTGATCTTGCCTGCCTTCGTTTTGGGTTGGAGCGGCATAGCCGGTATGGCGCGGTTGGTGCGTTCCGGCATGCTTGAGGTCCTTGACAGCGAGTACGTTAAGTTCGCTCGGATAAAGGGCCTTTCTGAACGAATGGTCATATTCAAGCATGCCTTGAAGAACGCAATGATCCCTGTGCTTACTTTTGGAGGATTGACTGTCGCTGCGCTGATGAATGGCTCAGTGGCAGTGGAGGTGGTCTTTGCTTGGCCCGGCGCCGGTCGATTGGCTTTGCAGGGAGTCGCACAACGAGATTTCCCCTTGGTCCAGGCCACGGTGCTGGCGGCTGGGTTCTTCTACCTGATGACATCGCTGGTAGTGGACATCCTGTACGCCTACGTGAACCCCAGAATAAGATTCCAGTAACGAAGTATAGCTGTGGAAACAACATTAACTGCCGGCAGGAGTAGTTTAGTCAGATTGCAAGAGGTGCGACGGTGGATCGGAGGCGCGAAATTGCCTTGGATATCCGTTGTCATCGTTGCCGTCCTGTTGATTTGCGCTGTTTTCGCCCCTGTGCTGACCTCCTACGATCCTACTTCGATTAATATGCTGGAAACCAGGGTGGCGCCTGGCGAAATGTGGCGCCACCCCTTGGGCACGGATCTTTTGGGCCGGGATATGCTGAGTCGGCTGATTTACGGCGCTCGCACCAGTGTGATGATTAGCCTGGCAGCCTTGGGTTCTGGGATGGTGGTAGGCACCATGGTGGGTCTGATATCCGGTTACAACGGAGGAAAGACCGACGCCGTGGCCATGCGGGTGGCCGATGCTGCCTTGGGCTTCCCCAGCATCCTAGTGGCAATGGTAATCGTGGTCTTGCTAGGCTCCGGCATCATGAACATCATCTTGGCAGTGGTCCTGACGGTTTGGGCCAGGTTTGCGAGGATGATTCGGGGTGAGGTGTTGAGCGTAAAAGAGATGGACTACGTCACTTTGGCAAGGCTAGCCGGAGTTAGCACGCCCGTGATTATGTGGCGCCACATATTCCCCAACACCGTCAACGTCCTGATGGTCATGACTAGCCTGTTAGTGGGACAGGTCATCCTGCTGGAGGCGTCCCTCAGTTTCCTCGGGCTGGGTCTGGCCCCGGGTCATCCTGCTTGGGGCATCATGGTGGCGGAGGGACGCAGTGTGACCGTGGAAGTTTGGTGGCTGGCGCTGTTGCCTGGATTAGGTATCACCGCGGTGGTGGTGGCCTTCAATTTCTTCGGGGACTGGATCCGTGATGCGCTGGATCCCAAGCTGCGCCGCCTGTAGTGCGCACGACAAAATCGATTATCCGAGTACATGCCAGCGATATACGATAGCAATACAAGTCGCGGCTGAATTTGACTCAGTCAGTTTGTTGAGCGATTCGTGTCTTTCCAACCGAATGGCTTTTCAGAAGTCGAACCTAGGCCGAGAGCTAATATTTTGACTCAGAAACAGGCCCCAATACTGGAACTTCGAGACCTAAAGACCCACTTTTTTACGCGGACTGGGGTAATCAAGGCAGTCGATGGAGTGAGTTTTTCCCTCTATCCTGGAGAGACCTTGGGCATCGTGGGGGAGTCCGGCTCTGGTAAGAGCATGACTGCTCTCTCCATTATGGGCTTGGTGCCTAGCCCCGCAGGTCGGATAGTCGGAGGGCAAGTGCTCTTTGAAGGGGAAAATTTGGTGGAGAAGTCCCAGGCAGAGATGCGGTTGGTTCGTGGACACAAAATTTGCATGATTCTCCAAGATCCCATGACCTCTTTAAACCCGGTTTTCACCATGGGCGACCAAGTCATAGAAACTCTGCAAATGAGTATGGGGAGTCAATATTCTGGCCTTAGAGCCCGGGCGATCGAATTGTTGCAAATGGTGAAGATCGCATCGCCAGAAGTGCAGCTTGGAAACTATCCCCACCAGCTGAGTGGAGGAATGAGGCAGCGGGCGGTGGGCGCTATCGCCATGGCCGGTTCACCTAAAATACTCATTGCGGACGAGGCCACCACATCTCTTGACGCCACTATCCAGTTCCAGTATCTCAACCTGCTCAAGGAGTTGCAGGCCCAAACCGGCCTATCCATGATTTTTATCACTCACGATTTTGGCATTGTGGCCAAGATGTGCGATCAAGTGATGGTGATGTACGCAGGAAGAATAGTGGAGCAGGCCAGTGTACGAGACCTGTTTAACCGCCCTAGTCACCCCTACACCGAAGCATTGTTGAAATCGGTGCCAAATGTGGACGAAGAGGTGGAATTTCTCTATTCCATCGAAGGGCAGCCACCGGCCATGGATCAGTTGCCCGTAGGGTGCAGCTTCGCCCCCAGGTGTCCTCATGTCTTTGATCGATGCAGGGAGGAATTTCCTACGGAGGTCCATCTGGCAGAAAGACACACAGCCAGTTGTTGGAAACCTCTAAGTTAAGTGGTTAACAGATTCGGAAGGGTCGTTTGGCCCGGCATATTCTGGGGGTTGATTTTTGACCCCGGCAGCGGGAGTGGGTGTGCCGCCAGGGGGGATCGATAATACTCTTTGATTGTTGGACCTTGAGGTCGGCATAGGGTTCCTACCGGTAGTGGTGCTGGATACACCACGGGGCTAGGCTTGTCGACGAGTGATGATGGGCACGTAACAGAAGAAGCATGGTGCATATGGCAACCACCACGGAAAGTGAAATATTGCTTGAGGCAGTTAACTGCCGCAAGCATTTTCCGGTGACCAGGGGAATTGTGCTCAAACGTACGGTTGGGCTGGTCAAAGCAGTAGACGGTGTCTCATTCCAGATCCGGCAGGGGCAAACCTACAGTCTCGTCGGGGAGTCTGGTTGTGGAAAAACCACCACGGGACGCCTGATTTTGGACATCGAACAACCCACTGAGGGATCAATCAAGTTTCAGGGGAGGGATCTGGCCGACTTCAAAGGAAATGACCGTCAGCAGTACCGCGCATCGGTGCAAGCGGTATTCCAGGATCCGTGGAGTTCCTTGAACCCAAGAATGCGGGTGGGGTCCTTCATTCTGGAGCCTTTGCTGACCAACCGGCACCTGTCCAAGGGAGAGGCAAAGGATGAGTTGAATCGGCTCATGGAGGATGTGGGCCTACACGCCCTCCAGGCAGGTCATTTTCCCCATGAGTTTAGCGGGGGACAACGGCAGCGGATTGCCATTGCCCGGGCCTTGTCTGTGCAGCCCAAGGTGATTGTGCTGGATGAGCCGGTATCGGCGTTGGATGTGTCTATTCGTGCCCAGGTCATGAACCTGCTCCGGCGCCTGCAGGAGGAATATGGCGTAAGCTACCTGTTGATTGCCCACAACCTGGCGACAGTGCGGTATATGAGCCACCATGTGGGAGTGATGTACTTGGGGAAAATCGTTGAGACAGCTCCTACCCGAGAGTTGTTTACCAATCCTTTGCATCCCTACACTCGGGGATTGATTGCCGCGTCCCTGCCATCACGTCCGGATGTCCAACGTGAAGAGCTAGTGTTGAGTGGAGAAGTGGCATCAGCCATGAATCCGCCTTCAGGATGTTCTTTCCATACCCGATGTCCCTTCGTTATGAATCATTGCTCCGTAGAGGCTCCTCCATTACAAGAAATCACGCCTGGTCATATGGTGTCCTGTCATCTCTACGCTGATGGAGGTATAGCAAGTTCATCCGGCGCCACCGCATAACTTTGGGCTGACGACAGCGCCCATCCATTCAACTCAACCACACGAATTCTTGACGGCTGCTGGTAATGCAACGACGATTCGCAAAAAATGCTCCTGAACGCCCCTCTCGGTTGCCAGTCGACGCGCATGGCAGCTTTGCATTCTTGAGTACGTCAATACGATTTCCAAACACGGGCCGCCTAACTCGATGAATTATCGTCGTATTACTAGGGAATCGCCCTAAACGTTTGCGATTGGACGTTGAGTACAAGGGATGCCAAAGGCCGAATTAAGCCAATGCAGTAATCTGAGCCCAGTCAGACAAAAGTATGTCTACACATTCCTTGAAGGAGGAACGGTAATGCGTCATTTGGGTAGATCTAAACCAAAAGTTTCATACGTCTTAGGTGGAATAGTTGCTCTGTTACTGGCCATAGGAATAGCCTGTGGCTCTTCCGCAACTGCTACTGCCGTACCAGCAGCCACCAGTGCTGCCGAGGCAACGGCTGTGCCAGCGGCACAACAACAGGCGACCACTGTACCCGCAGCAACCGGTGTTTCTGGGTCAGCGAGTGCGCCAACGGCGCAACCCGCGGCAACCGCCACGCCTGTCTCGGCCGCGCCTGTCTCGACAGTGCATCCCGGCAAACTTACTTGGTTGGTAGGTAGCTTCCACAACGAGCGGTTCGACTATGTCTTTAGCGGAGGCCACGACTATGCCCGGCAAGTTCACGGTTTCCTCATCTCCTCCGATGTCGACGAGACAGGAACCCGAAGGGTAGAAGCCCCCGGAATCGCCAGCGCATGGGAGATCTCCGATGACGGCCTCGCTTGGACCTTTACCATTAGACAAGGGCTCACGTTTCACGACGGGTCGGATCTGACGACGGAGGACGTCTTGTGGACCCTCCAGCACATCATGGGTCCCCAAGCAGTTGAGTATGGCGGTGGCGGCGTCGTCAATCTGGCCAAGAAAACGGATCGCATAGAGCAGACAGGGGACGACCAGGTCACCTTGTTCAATAACGTAATCACTACTGAGATTCCTGAACGTGTCGGCGAATCAGGTGGAGGTTGGTACGGCGCGATCCTCCCTAAGCGAGCGACCCTGCACGATGATGCAGATGAGGAAGCTTACGACCGTAACCCCATCGGTGCTGGCCCCTTTGCACTGGTGGAGCATGTAGCGGGGGATTCGATGCTCTTTGAGCGTTTCGATGATTTCTACCAGCAGCCTGCTCACGGTTACTCCGTCGACAAACGAGCAACTTTCGCGGAGTTGGACCTGCGGGTTGTACCCGAGGAAGCCACTCGAGTGGCGGCCCTGCGGGCAGGAGAAGCGGACATCGCCCCCGTTAGCCTGTCGTCGAAGAACCAGATTGAGTCCGGAGGCGGCCGTTTGATTTTCGGTCAGGAGGGGTCGTACTTTGACATCCGCCAAATAGGTTGCTGGTCCACACCGGCGCCGCCATGCGCCGACAAGCGGGTCCGCCAAGCCCTCAACTACGCCATCGACAAGGAAATCATCCAGAATCAACTCTACGGCGGACCTGAAGTGATGCAGATCAAAGGATTGGTCAACGTCACTCCCAGCACCATTGGCTATGGCCCGGAACTGGACCCGTTTCCTTACGATCCGGACAAGGCTCGGCAACTCCTAGCCGATGCTGGTTACCCTGGCGGAGAGGGATTCGGCAAGCTGATTATCAACACCTATATATCCCCGGCGCTCCCCTTGATGCCGGAGTCAGCGCTACTGGGCGCTGATATGTGGAAAAAGGAATTGGGGATAGACGTGGAAGTAAATGTGACTGACCAAGGAGCCCTGTCGGCGGCTATGCAGGGAGGTGAACATCCAGGCGAGATCTGGTGGCGGGACAACGAAACCAGGTTGGACGCCGCTGGGAACGTGGCTGTGTTTTGGGGGGCAAACGACCGGGCAATTCGTATGACTGACGATCCGGAAGTACTCGCTTTAGTTGCAAATGCTGTTTCCGAATTCGATCAGGAGGAGCGGGTCAGGCGCTTGAATAACGCCTATCGTCGGCTTCTGGAGGAAAGCCACGCTATTGGTCTGGGATATCTCAATATTCCTTGGGCTGTGGGGTCCCGCGTCAAGGAATGGAGTCCTTTCCCATTAGCTACCTACCCGTCCGGCCTTCATACCGTCGTCTTGGAGTAAGCCGAGGGAATTTGGCTCTGGACTCTGATGACAATTGGCTCTGGCCCCCTACGGCCAGAGCCAATTTAGTGTCGGCTCCACACTGGATTCCAAGCAATCTCGTTCCTCCAATGGTAGAGTTCTGAAGTCTCACGCTGTAAACGGTGGAGCAAAGAAACCGTCTTGGAAGTCAAGGGGTAATTGTTTGGGAATCCCAATGCCGTGCTGACTTCACCACGCTGTTGAGTGTGGTCGGCAGCTTGCGAATGCAGGCGATGTGAACGGCGGAGGTAAATTGTTCCGTGCGGGCGGGTAGCCGCTGACATTTGGCTGTCGACGTTCAGGGAGAATGTCCGGCTAATTGTTCAGCAGAAATGTCCATTGTCTACTCCGCGATGGTATCAGATGCGGGCTGCGGCGGCCGCCTTGTGGGCGGACTTTCGGCGTCGATGTACCTCCTTACTGTGTGCCTGTGAATGCCCAACTCTCTCGCCATCCCGCGAATGGACAGGCCTCTCCGCTTGGCCTGCTGCACTGCCTTCCACCTCTCCCTCTGGAGAAAGGTCAGCTTCCTCGGCAAGGCGGATACCGTCATTTCAACCATGTCATCTTCCTCTATGGCAGGGCCTTCGTTCATTGTTGCGGCCATCTCAGCGCCCAGCGGCTCAGAAGCCGTGTCCCGAGGTGCATTCCGGTCCTTGAGAAGGGGGGACGAGACGGCGTCAATCGGAGAATCCCTAGCGCCGGATCGGAGCGCTCCCGGACTGGGCGGCGCCTCCTGTGAGGCGATGATGCGGCCCTCATGTTGCAGCGACAGCCGGCCCTCCAGCCCTTCCAGCACCACCACGACCGCTCTGGCATAGCTGCGGCGCTTCCGATCGGGCAGCAACTGCAGGGTATGTCGATGAAGCTTCACGGTATTGTCCCGGGCCACTCTCCTCCGGTACTTGAAGCACAGGATTTGTCCAAGGCTCAGCTCGGGTCCCACCGGTCGGAATGCAGGTTCAGAACACTGGGGCGGAACCCGGAAGCGCCGGTTGTACCGTGGCAGGAACTGTTTCAACACCGCTCTGGCCTCCTCAATGGTGGCTGCTCCTGCCAGCCGGAGTTCCGTTAGGAGCCGGTCCTGGAACGTTCCTGCCGTCCGCTCCTCACCTCCCTTTGCCTGGGGAGACAGCGCGAATATCAATTGTATCCCCAGCTCATCCATGGCTCGGCCGAACTGGGTGGCCGTGCCGGCGGGCTGGTATTCGGAGCGGTGTTTGAAGACAGGATGGCGGTCGGTGTAGAGGGCCAAGGGAATGCCACGGCGCTGTATCAGGCCCTGCAACAGCAGGAAGTAGCTGCGGCTGTCCTCCTGATCGCAGAAGAGAGCGTTGACCACGGTGCCGGTGGCATCATCAACGGCGAAGAGCAACGCGAATTGCGGCCCGTCCTCGCCCAGCCAGCGGTGATGACTGCCGTCCAACTGTATCAGAATTCCCTCCCGGGGCCGGCGCTGACGACGTACCCAGTGCTTGGGTTGGCGTCTCCGTCTTGGACTGTTCAGACCGGCGTTGACCAGGATACGTCGCAGGGTGGTACTGCCGATGTCGATGCCCTCGCGTTCGCTGAGCAGCTCAGTGAGATGAGTATGGTTGGCTCCCTGGTATATCGTTCCAGCCAGATGCACCACCCTGCTCCTGGTCGCTTCTGGGACAGTGTTGACCGGCTTGTGTCCCCGGAGGCCGTGAGCCAAGGCTGTAGCTCCATTCTCCCGGTAAGCCTTCAGCATGCGCCTGGAGTGGCGCAGGGGACATGCCCATGACTTAAGCCGCCTGGTCCAGGGTAATGTGCTCTGCGAGCAAGCTGTTGAGAACCTGTAGTCTCGCCTGTTCTTTGGGCGTCAAAATCACATTCTCCATGGAGTGAATGTGACATCTCTGCTGGCCAGTTAGCGAGGACCTTTCCGCTGGCCATCAACACATTAGGCGGTTGCAAATTGGACCGCCCGCTGCCATTCATAGGATCATTATCGACTCTACCGATGGTGCCTTGGATGTACAGAATGGATGTTTATCAGCGGGTTCGCCGGGCGGTGATGGTGGAGGGCAAAGGTTCTCGGGAGGTCTCCAGAGAGTTTGGCCTGCACCGCGAAGCGGTGCGCAAGATGAGGGCCTACTCCGTGCCTCCGAGCTACCGGTGACAGACTCCGCCCCGGCGTCGCAAGTTGGAGCTTTACTCCGGCGTCATCGACCGGATCCTGGAGGACGATTTCAGGCGTCCCAGAAAGAAGCGCCACACCGCCAAGTGTATCTTCGCGAGGTTCAGGGACGAGTAAGAATTCGAAGGCGGATACACTACGGTTACGGACAATGTAAGAGAGCACCGCCGCCAGACCAGGGAGATGTTCGTGCAGTTGTCCCGTCCGCCGAACCACGCCCAGTGCCACTTCGACGAGGCTATGGTCGTCATAGGCGGCGGGGAGCAAAGGTCCACTGTTTCGTCATCCTCCTGCCGCACAGCGACGGCTGCTTTATACTGAATGTTAACACCCAAGCTGCCCAAGATACCATCGCCCTTGGCAGGCGCGGTACTCCTCGCTGGACTCGCCCTCCGGCACCAGCGCTGTGGAGAAGTAATCAACCCGTTCCGTGTCCACAAGGCCGGGGCACATCGCATTGACGTTGACCCGGTGTTGGGCCATTTCCTGGGTCATTGCTTGGGTGAACCCGATGACGGCGAACTTGGAGGCGCAGTAGGCGGCGTACCGGGCGATGCCCTGTTTGCCCGCTCCAGACGATATGTTGATGATCTAACCGCCGCCACCCCTGATGATCATGTGAAGGGCAACGGCCCGCGAGACCAGGTAGGTGCCCCGGACGTTGACTCGCATCACCTCGTCAAAGGCCTCCTCCTCAAGTTCCACCACCAGCACCCGGTCCTTGCCGGGACGCGACCCGGCGTTGTTGACTAGGATGTCGATCTGCCCGAATCTGGCGAGCATCTGCCCAACCATGTCGTCCACCTGGTCGCTGTCGGAGACGTCGGAGAACAGGGCCAGCGACTCTCGGCCCATGGCCTTGATCTCGGCAGCCACGCTGTTCAGTCACTCCCAGCCAGCCAGCCGGTCCTCGCGCGGATGGCGTGCAGTTTTTGCGGCACGTCGGTTACAACAAAGTTGCCCCCTCGCTGGCAAGGCGGGTCGCTATGGCCCGGCCGATGCCGTGGCGCTTGCGCCGGTAACGACTGCGATTTTTCGTTAGGGTTATACACATTCAAGCCCTCTGGGGTTGCAGGATACCCGCCCCTTTCTGCCACCTTAGGCGGCCTTGCTTCTTGCCTGCCGATGAGTTTCATCGTCGACAGCCGCTCTTACCACCCTCACGGCTAGTGCTCCATCACTCATGGGAATACGGATAAATGTTTGCCTTTTGCGGCAGTCCGAACACCGTGTGAGACGGCTGTTCCGTCTGTTGCCATGACCGGTTCTCGCCGGACCCTCCGCAATCATTTCATAGCGGGTAGATTGACGGTTTGAAAGTAACAGCCATAGGACTGGGACACGTGGGGACCGCTGCTGCGACTAGTCTGGCCATATCCGGCTACGAGGTTCTGGCGACGGACGTTGATCCGGCCAAGATGCAGGCGCTGGGTGCCGGGATATACGACGGATACGAACCGGGGCTGGCGGAACGACTCAAGTACGTGCACGCGACTGGCAACATCCGGTTTCGGCACTGCGACGACGTGGACGAGGACCTTGGGGAGGTGGCCCTTATAGCGGTTGGGACGCCTCTTTCGGGAAGCCATGCTCCAGAGCTGGACCAAGTTCAGGCTGCAGTTCGGTGGATGCGGGAAAGGAGCAATGGAAGCCTGGTGGTGGTGATGAAGAGCACGGTACCGCCGGGTACCGGACGGACAATTGTTGATGGGTTCCTGGCAGGCACTGGCATCGGTTACGCCGCCAAGCCGGAGTTTCTCCGAGCGGGACTGGCCCTTGTTGACTGGGACTTTCCCGACCGAATTGTAATCTGGACCGAACCCGGCGATACCCGATCTTTGGAGGCGGTGCGCCGTCTGTACGGCAACATCGACGCCCCGGTGCTGGCCACCGACATCACCACGGCCGAGATGATCAAGTACGCCAGCAACGCCTTTCTTGCCACCCGCATATCCTTCATGAACGAGATCGCCTCCATCTGCGACCAAGTTGGTGCGTCCATAGACGACGTGAGGCAAGGTCTGGCCCTGAAATCCAGGACCGGCGCCAGGACATTCGCCGGGGTCGGCTACGGTGGGCCCTGCCTGCCCAAAGACATCGGCGCCCTGGAGCATCTCGCCCGGCAATCCGGCGCCGGTTCCAACCTGCTCCGTGCCGTCATCGGGGTAAACGAGCGACAGTGGCAAATTCCACTCCGTGCCCTCCGGGACCGGTTTGGCGCCAACCTTCACGGTCTGAAAGTCGCAATCCTCGGCTTAGCCTTCAAGCCTCAAACCGACGACCTGACCGAGGCTCCCGCGGTGAAACTGGCCTAAGCCCGAATCCACCGATAGAGGACGTCAGGTTAGCGACCTGAAGTGGTCAAAGGGTGCTCCTCTGAATCTGGGATAATGGTTTTCGAGAAAGGAAACCGACCCCAGAAAAGGAGCACCCAATTGATGCTACCACGCAACCATCCCGACCGTATTCGCATCGTCTTTGACGACCACCGTCTGGTGGCCAATGCCGGCCTGCTCCTGCCGGCCACTCTCGCCCAACACCTGGGCCTGGGGGAACTCGTAGACCATCACCTCAATCTCGGCAGCGCGCCGGGCCGGGCCAACGCCGGCGACAAGATGATGACCCTGGTCGCCTCTGCCCTGGCTGGCGGCGATTGCATCGACGACGCCGATGCGCTGCGCGCCGGTGGGACGGCCGGTGTTCTCGACTGTAGGGTCAAGGCGCCATCCACCCTGGGCACCTTCCTGCGCAGCTTCCGCTGGGGCCATGTCCGTCAGCTGGACCGGGTGATCCGGGAACTGCTGGCCCGGGCCTGGGCCGCCGGGGCGGGACCCGGCGACGCGCCGTTCACCATCGATCTGGACTCCACCATCTGCGAGACCTACGGACTGGCCAAGGAGGGGGCGCGACACCACGGCTATACCGGCAAGCGGGGCTATCACCCGCTGTTGGCCGTGGCCGCCGGCACCGGCGACGTGTTGATGTCCCGGCTGCGCGAGGGCCGGGCCAACACTGTTCGGGGCGCCGCCCACTTCCTGCGCGAGACGGTGGGACGGGTGCGCTACGCCGGCGCCAGGGGCCGACTCACGGTGCGGGCCGACAGCGGCTTCTATGCCCACGCCATCGTCGCCGTCTGCCGCAAGATGGATGTCCGCTACTCCATCACCATCCGCCAGCACAAAAGCCTGCGCAATCTCATCGAGGCCATACCCGAGACGGATTGGACGCCCATCCCATACTGGATGGACGGCGCCGCCGATGTGGCCGAGACCACCTACACTCCCTTTGAGAGTGAGGCCGGCGCCGCGCCGGTGCGGCTCATCGTCCGGCGTGTGAAGCCCACGCCCGGTTCCCAACTGGCCCTCTTCGCCACCTACAGCTATCACGGATTCATCACCGACCGGGACGGGGAGACCCTGGAGCTGGAGGCCGACCACCGCCGCCACGCCGAGATCGAGAACGCCATCCGGGACCTCAAGTACGGCGTCGGGCTGAACCACCTGCCGTCCGGCCGATTCGCCGCCAACGGCGCTTGGCTGGCGGTACAGGTGATGGCCCACAACCTGGCCCGCTGGACGGCCCGCATCGGCTTGCGCGAGCAGATCGTGACCACCAAGACCCTCCGGCGTCGGTTCTTCGCCCTGGCGGGACGGACCACCCGCTCGGCGCGCCGCCTCACTTTGCATCTTCCCAAGCATTGGCCCTGGGAAACCCAGTTCAGCAGCGCCCTGGCCCGGCTGCGAGCCATTCCACTCCCCGCCTGACGGCGCTGTCCGCAACCGCCCCAACACCTCCAAACTCGCGTCCGCCCCGCCCGCGAGTGCATCCTGCTGCGTCCGATCTCACTATCACGCGATTCCCAGCCTCCATAGACCGCTCTCCAGGTCCGGTGCGGCTACTGAAAACCCTCGCGGGGTCACATCGGTCCAATGGAGCCCAGGCTTTCTCCCTTGCAGGCTCCCTCATCCCAATTTGCCCAGCATTCACGCCTCCCATCGGTGGATTCGGGCTTAGCGCTTACAGCGGAGGGAGCCCAACTGACGGTCTATGATCCGAGCTTTGGGAATAGTGAGAGTCCGCTTCTCTCTGATATCTTGCAGGACACTACAGATGTATTGACCGCCACTGCCGGAGCGCAGGCTGCTGTGGTCATGGCCGAATGGCGCGAGATTGCCGAAGCCGACTCGGCCCCTATCAGCTGCAATATGGCCCCACCAAGGTTCGTATTCGACGGCAGGAACGCTCTCGATCCGATGACCATGAAGACGGCGGGGTTCGAATACGTTGGCGTCGGGCTTGGCGCGATACCGGAGCACATCCCCTGCGGCTGTAGGAACCAAGAACGCACCGAAAGCCCTGAATGATAGAGGTAAAATTCCCGGCATTCGTACCGTGTGGTCATTCCTATATCATCCCAGGGGCGATGATGGAATCCGGGGGCTGTCCCCGTGGTTACAATTTGGCTGCCTGTTTTTCCATATTTCGTTTTACTGGCACCCTGAAACCACACTACCCTTCCGAGTTCGACTCCTGGAACTGTCACCCTGACAACCCGGACGTTCGTTGTGCCATCCATTGCCGCTGTCGTTGCCGCCCACAACAGACCGGAACTCCTTGCCAGGCGGGCGCTCGCCTCCATCGCGGAGCAGACCCGCCATCCCGACTGCCTGATTGTCGTAGATGATTCGGATGCCGAATTCAGACGTGCTAACGCTGAAGTGGTTTCAGCCCTCCACATCCCTGATACCCGGACGATTTACTTGGAGAATCGCCGGTCTCCCGGGGCATCCGGCGCGCGGAACAACGCCCTCATTCACCTGTACGAGATTGACCCCGCGGCATTCGTTGCCGTCTTGGACGATGATGAGATTCGCGGGCTGAGACATGCCTGGAACGTTGCGAGCAGGCCATAACGGAGAACGGCCTGGACATGGTGGCCGCCGGCCTGGTCTTCCATCGCTATCAGGACACCGAGACCCAGATTTACCATCCACCGTTCAGCCTGGAAGTGAGCGACCTGCTGGTGCGCAACCCTCACATCCAGGGATCCAACCTCTTCGTGCGGCTCCGCAGGCTGCTGGAGGCCGGCGGGTTCGACGAGTCCCTCACAAGCATCACTGACAGAGACATCTGCATCCGTCTGTCCGACTTGGGCACGGTTCGATATGGTGGGTTGAGGGAGGACCTCGTCCATCATTTCGCCGACAACGACCGCCCCAGGTTGTCCACGCCCGGCAGCGACGCCAAGCGCGCCGGGCTGAGGTACTTCTTCCGCAAGTACCAGGGGCGTATGACGAAGGAGCAGCGGGACGCGTTTATAGAAAGGAGTCGGAGGCTGTTCCACTGCGATCCCGCCAAGCCCGACATCGTGCCGGCTCCTGCCATGCCTGTGCCGCCATTATCGGAACACGGCATCTCCGAAACGCCTTTAACGTTGGTGGCGGGGGATTGTGAATTTGTTGTTGTCCAGCGATTACGTCCCCTCAATTGAAAAGCGAATATGTCCCCTGGCTTAGTCGGCGGCCGCGAGCGATGCGGCCAGAGCCTCTGCTTTGGCGCGCTCCTTGGCGCTGAGCTTCTTGGTGGGTGGGCTCGCGGCAGACGCGTACTTTTTCGCAGTGTTTTTGGCCATGCCCAGACTCCGGGCTATGGCCCGCAGTGAAAGTCCCTGCTCCCTGGCCAGCTGTACAGCCTCCCAGCGGGCCTGCTGGGTTGACCTGGGCGTCCGGTGCAACTGGTGGCGAACTGGCTTCCCCTTACCGCTCCGGCCCTCCGTCGCCCCCTCACCAGTCGATTCCAAGGTGGAGAGGCGTTCCCGTTGAGCCGCGTTCAGGTGGCTGTGGGCCACGCCGCCGGTGGCTTCCTGAAGCCCCGGACCGGGGGAGCAGCCGCTGTCTGCGCCCCACAGCGCCGAGGAGGGCGGCGGCCCCTCCTGAAAGTCACAGCCTCACCATGGTACCGAATCATCAGCTCCCCGTCGGCCCGTTCCAGGACGTCCACCCGAAGACCGGCATAGCTGGGGCGCTCCGCCTCGGGCAGCAGTTGCAGCACCCGCCACTGGTACTTCACGGTGTTGTCCCTGGCCACCTTGCGGCTGTCCCTGAGGCAGACGGTCTCGGTCAGGGACAGTTCCGCCGGCACCGGCCGGTAGACCGTCTCCGGTTGCTCCGCCGCCATGGCGAAGTGGGCGTTGAACCGGGGCAGAAACTCGTTTAGGACCAGGCTGGCCTCGTCGATGAAGCTGGCCTGGGCCAGACGCAACTCGGTTACCAGCCGGTCTTGGAAGGTCTCCAGCATCCGCTCCACCCGTCCCTTTGCCTGTGGAGAGAGGGCGAATATCTGCTGGATGCCCAGCTCCCGCATCACCCTAGCGAACTGGGTGGTTTCCACCGGCACCGGCCTTCTGTCGGGCGTTGTACCTGAAGGCCGAGTGGCGATCGCTGTAGAGGGCCAGGAGGATACCCCACTGCTGGACCATTCCCTCCAGGAGCACCAGGTAGCCGCGGGTGTCCTCCGTGGTGCGGAAGACGGCCTGGGCAACCACTCCGGTTGCATCGTCGACGGCGATCAGCAGCGTCAGCTTCGGTCCCAGGTCCTCCAGCCAGGAGTGCTGACTGCCGTCGATCTGCACCAGCATACCCTCCTAGGGCATGCGCCTGCGCCGGAAGCGGTGCTGCGGGGAGCGGCTACTGCGGGGGCTGCCGATGCCGGCCTTGACCAGAAGCGGCGAACGGTGGGGCGGCCTCAGGTCGATGCCCTCGCGCTCCCGCAGCAGCTCGGTGAAGTGGCTGTGGTTTGCACCGGCGTAGCCGCTGATGGCCAGCTTCACCACGGAAGCAGCGGCCGCCTCGGGGACGGCGTTGTGGGGTCGGCGTCCCCGGTTCCCATGGGCCAGTGCGGCGGCACCATCCTTGCGGTAAGCGGCGAGGAGACGCTTGGTATAACGTTCGCTCACTCCAATAATCTCGGCCGCCTGGGCGATGGGAAGCTGATGTTCCAGAACACTGTTGAGTACTTGAATCCTGGCCTGTTCCTGCTGATTCAACTTTACATCCCTCATGGGGATGACATATTCGCTGAACAGTTAGCACATGACCGAATCGTAGAACATCAACACGGATTTACAGAGAGATTGGGCCAGCGTTTTCACGGACATTAGGCCACCTGGAAGGACGGTGTTTTTGTTGGATCCGGGTTGCGGGTGGGTGTTCACTCACCTCCTTCTCGGCCTAAGCCGATCAGCGCTCGATGAGGGGATTGCCGTTCCCGGTAGCTGGAGCCCTCTATGACGATCTGATAGCTGGCGTTGGCCAGGCGGTCCAGGGCGCTGTTGCCGAGGATGGGGTCCTTGAAAAGGCCCAGCCATTCCTCCACGGCCCGGTTGCTGGTGATGACGAAGCTGGAGGCCCGGTGCCGGTTGAGGATCAGCTCGTAGAGGTCGGACGACTGCTGGGCGGTGAAGCGGTGCAGTCCGAGGTCGTCCATGATGAGCAGGTCGGGTGTGAGGAATGACCGGAAGGTGCTCTCTACCGAGTTGTCGACTCTGGCTTGGGTCATCGTCTTGAAGAAATCGTCGGCGTGGATGAAGCGCACGGTGTGTCCGGCCCTGACGGCGGCATAGCCCAGGGTGTGGGCCGGGAAGCTCTTGCCGACACCGGCCGGTCCCACCAGCAGCACGTGTTCGCGTTTGTGGAGGAATTCCAGGGAGAAGGCGGCGTCCAGGAGCCGGCGGTCGAGGGTAATTGACGCCGACCAGTCGAAGTCCTCCAGGCGGCAGGTCTCCTGGAAGCCGGCCTGTTGCAGGCGCATCTCGATGAGACGGTGAGCGCGCCGGTTGATCTCATCGCTGAAGATGATCTCCAAGAATGCGGCGTAGTCCAGTTGCTCTCTGCGGGCCAAGGCAATGCGCTCGGGCAGGGTGGCGGCCATGGGTCCCAGCTGCAGCCGCTTGAGCAGGGGAGTCAGGTCGGTGGTCATGGTCACGGGTAATCTTCTCAGGCCCACAGGCGGAATTGGCTGGTTTGGGCGAAGACGTTGCCGGGCCTGGCGAAACGCCCGGGCGGCATCGGCAGGGGCAGTCGGAGGGTGGTCTCCTGCTCCAGGGCTTGTACCAGGATGCGCTCCACCCGGCGCACATCGATGAGGTCGACCTCCAGGGCCCGGCGGCAGGAGGCGTCCAGGCGCCTGGCCGTGTAGCGCTCCCCGAGGCGCAGGAGCTTGTGTCCCTGCCTGACCTTGGCCCACGGCAGTGGACCTTCGAAGAGCCGCTCAGCGAATTCGCCCTCCGCCGGTCCCAGTTCGGCCGCCTTGCCCTTGATGGCGTCGGGTGCCTTGGCGGTGTAGGCGGAAAGCTCGGCCGGGTAATCCTGGGGATCGGTGGCGCGTCCACCCTTGGGCTGGCGCACGTGGGTTTTGATCAATTGGCCCCGGTGGTAAATATGCACCAGCTTGCTATCCACCCTGACCTCCACCTTCTGACCTGGAGGGCACAGGCTGGACGGCACCGAGTACAGGGCCTGACGGTACTGGATGTGATGGTCCTGGTGGACCTTGGCGTTGCGCCAATCGGCGATCTCGTAGAGCTCTCCATTCCACGGGATTAGGGCACAGCGCTCCTCATCCTGGAAGACAACCAGAGGCTTCCTGCGGATGGTGCTGTGGATGCGCAGACCAGCCACGTCGCGGCACCGGCGCCGGGCCTGCTCCCTGACATCGGCCAGGTCCTTGAAGTCGCCGCCCTTGAAGAAGCGCCCCCTGACGTAAGGCACGCCCCGCTCCACCTTGGGTTTGTCCTTGGGGTGGACCTTACGCGCCGGGTCGACGATGAAACCGCGGTGCTGGGCGTATTGCAGGAAGCCACTGGTGAGGTGGGGGTGCAGCGGGTCGGTGTCCACCATCGCGGCCGGGAAATTGTCGATTACCAGGTATTGGGGCATACCGCCGAAGAAGGCCCAGGCCGACTCCAGCCCGGATATGACGTCCTCCAAAGTCTGGCGTTGCATGGGCCAGACGAAGCAGTGCCTGGAGTGGCACAGCACTATGACCATGGCCCACACCGCCCGGCGGCGTCCTGTGGGCGGGTCCGTCATCATGCCGAGACGCCCGAAGTCAGCCTCGGCCACCTGGCCCGGCAGACTGTCCTCCATCCGCACCGTGGTCCGGCTTGGCTTGCGCCAGTTCCGTTTCAGAATGAATCGCCGCAGCGACGGATAAGAAGCCGAACAGCCACGGATCGCCAGTAACTCATGGATGCGCGTCATCTGCAGCCGGTCTCCGGTGAGCCAGCGGTAGATCTGGTCAGCCCAACGGCTCCAACGGGTCCTGCCCCGGCGTACCCGCCTGCCGCGGCCCCGCCTGACTGACGCCGGACAGCCGGCTCAGTTGCCCCTCGGCGGGCGTCGGACCGTCCTGAGCATTTCCCTCCGCTTGCGCTGCAGCCACGTACTTTCGCACCGTGTCCCGGGACAGACCGGTGCCCGACGCGATCTGCTGCAGGCTGTTTCCTGCCTGCCAACGGCGAATGACTTCCTGTAGCTCCATTCGGGGAACCTCCCGGTACGACATCGCTGTGCACCTCGATTCCGAAGTGCGGCAATGATCGTTGATGCGGCTCCCACAGTGGCCTGATGACCTTGAAAATCTGGCAGATGGTTCCTGTAAATCTTCCGCTTTACTGGCCTATATACATTGAAAATTCACAGCGATTACCTCTCCTGACACAGGACTGGTTGAACGCCTCATGAACTCTCTGACCGAGAAGGTTGGCAGGCACGAGGAAGCTACCCTCAGGGTCGTCCTGCTGGAAAACGGCGGACATGATCCGGTTTCCAGGCAGAAGTTGCAGGGCGTCGTGGACCTGGCAACTAAGCAGGGCCTCGACGTTACCGCCAAGCCACTGACCGGAGCGGTGGTGTGGATTCTCGACGACGATGTGGTGCTGGAGGACCTCGCCTACGGGGCAGAAGGCTCACTCGAGTACCAGGATGTCGATTACGTATCCGAAATCAGAAGGCTGAAGAACAGCGGAGCCAGCATTGTCCTGTGCGAGGTAACCGGGGATCCACCGCTCCCAGCACTGAGTTGTATCAGGACTCAATTGATTGACCTCTATCACAACCTGCACCGGCTTGCTGCTATGTCTCCCGAGCTGCCGTTTTCTGGCCTCCGTGACGAAAACCGGCAGGCGAGGTTGGAAAACCCGGACTACTACTATGACCTTTCCAGCGGTGGTACCAGCCACTTGGAACGGCCCTTCTGGTACGAGACGACGGGGCAGAACTTGACCGCTGGCGAGGCCTTCCGGGAGATGGTGTCTCGCCTCAGCGGTATTCTGGGCGTTGTGCAGGTATTCCGGCCGCTGGTGCGAAGCGAACAGGATGGCGCGGGCAGTGTTGCTTCCTCATCGATCAACAGGGGACCCGCCACCCTGGTGTTCGACCTCCAGGCTCTGCGGGAATTCCCCAATGACGTTCCCGCCGTGAACGGTGCTGACATCCGGCGCAGCGATATGGTAAGGAGCCTGCTCAACCTCTACACCGGAGGGCGCGAGGTGATTCAGTCCCAGCTCCCCATACGATAGATCAGGAACGCTGCGCCCAGCGAATGGTCTGCTCTGGGCAGTTTTGCCAATGTGGAACAGGACATGCTGGGACACGCCTTCTACTCATCCCTACGCGACCTGCTGCAACTCAAGGCTGCGGAGCGTCAGACCGGCCGCGGGATGCCCAGAGGGAGTCGATACTTGGAATTCACCGACATCGAAGTCGATATGGCCGCCGAAGCGTTCCGGAGATACCTCGCGAATAGGATTTCCTCATTCGAAATCAACTTCATCAGAATCACGGGATTGATCTCCGCGTTGAAACCGTCCTTTCAGTTACCGGTGGATGCAGGCCAGGATCCCTGGTGGATCGAGAGGCGGGAATTCGCGAATTCGCTGGAAGACCTCCGTCGGTTCGTTACCGACTTGGAGTCCATTTACACCAATGAACGGCTGGAGGAGGTCAAACATCGCGTTACCGGCAACGATGTCACAGTAATCATGGACTTCCTGAGGCAGTTGCCAGAGATTGTCGAGCGACACCGGACAGGCACGCCCCTGCCCCGGGAGGCGTTGCAGCAGGCGGCGGAAGAATATGTCCGGGCCGAATTCGCCACCGAGCCGCTGACCTGCCTCGGGGTCGGAGAGGAGGGAGTCGTACTCACCGACGGACGGCTGGTCTACAAGTATTTCCACTACTGTGACCTGACCCCCGAAAGCCGATCCGGGATCGATGTTAGGATTTTGGTCAAAACGGGGGTTTAGACGTGGCCAAAAGGAAGCACACGGCCGAGGAAATCATCAACAAGCTCAGGGAGGCGGAGGTGAGCATCGCCTCGGGCAGTACCGTTGTTGAGGCCGTCCGTCGCATCAGTGTCTCCGAGCAGACCTTCTACTGCTGGCGGACCGAGTACGGGGGTCTCCGGGTGGACCAGGCTCGGCGCCTGAAGCAGCTGGAGACCGAGAACGTCCGGCTGAAGCGGGCGGTGGCCGAACTGACCTGGAGAACCAGATACTCAAGGAGGCAGCTGAGGGAAACTTCTGAGCCCCGCCCGTCGCCGCCTGTGTGTCCAACACGTAAGGTCTGTGATCGGGGTGTCGGAGCGGCGGGCCTGCAGGGTGCTGGAGCAGCCTCGGTCGACCCAGCGCCACGAGCCGCTGGTCCAGGATGACGAGCAGGCCTTGACCAACGACATCGCGGGGATGGCCACCCGTTTCGGCCGGTACGGCTACCGCCGGATCACCGCCCTGCTACGGGGTGCCGGGTGGGATGTGAACCACAAAAGGGTGGAGCGGATCTGGCGGCGGGAGGGGCTGAAGGTACCGGCCAGGCAGCCTAGGCGAGGGCGGCTGTGGCTGAACGACGGGTCATGCGTAAGGCCGAGACCGGAGGGGAGAAATCATGTGTGGGCCTACGACTTCGTCCACATCAGGACCAGAAACGGCAGTCCGGTGCGTTTGTTGACCGTCATAGACGAGTACACCAGGGAGTGTCTTGCCATCCGGGCAGGACGCAGCATCCGTGCCTCGGACGTGATTGAGACCCTCGCTGAGTTGATGGCCGATTAGGGAGTGCCCGAGCATATTCGCTCGGACAATGGGCCCGAGTTCACTGCCAGGGCGGTCCGGGAGTGGCCGGCCAACGTGGGGGGCAAGGACCCTGTATATCGAGCCCGGTTCTCCGTGGGAAAACGGGTACGTGGAGAGCTTCAACAGAAAGCTGAGGGACGGGTTGCTGGATAGGGAGGTATTCTACACTTAGCTGGAGGTGCAGGTGCTGACCGAACAATACCGGCAGACCTGCAATCGCATCAGGCCGCACAACTCCCTAGGCTACCGGACTCCGGCGCCCGAGACCATTCTGCCTGAGGGTCCTGTCCCGGCGATGGTCGGGCTAACATAGAACGTGGTACAACCACTGGAGGGAGGGCACTTGACGACCATTCATCTGATGGCACCTCAGAGAAAGAGCCCTCATTTTGTATCTGAGTGTAGCAGAAATTACTTGTTTGGTAGGCCGTGTGGGGGTCGAACCCACGACACCCGGATTAAAAGTCCGGTGCTCTGCCGACTGAGCTAACGGCCCGCAATTGATACAGCCGGGAGGGGCTGCTTATCTATTGTAGCACCGCATCTTTATGGACGTTACGTTTGTGTGGCGCACATCATGCAGAGCAGGAAGGGCTGCCGCACTATTGCCGCCACTAATCGCGGTTGCGACTCTTGGGCAGGCTGTGTTAGTTTTGCGACAAGGTTCGCACGAATTAAAGGAGGCGCAGTATGGGTTTCACGCCAAGCTATCTCGGACACGTGAACATATACGTCCGGAATGCCAGAGACGCGCGGGACTGGTATGAGTCCGTGCTCGGCCTGCACACCTACGATTTCAAGGAAGGGCGCGCGGCATTCATGTCGGCCGACCTTAACCAGTCGCACGAGATAGCTCTCATGGAAGTAGGGGAGAACGCCGAGGGCCCCCGGGCCGGGCAGGTGGGTCTGAATCACATGGCATGGCGCATGGCCAGCCTGGAAGATTTGGCCGACTTCTACAACAATCTGAAGGAAAAAGACGTACACATCCAGCGGGTGTCTGACCATGGCCTGTCGCTGGGTATCTACATCAAAGACCCCGACGGCAACGGTATCGAGGTCTATTATGAGACGCCCCGAGAGGAATGGCACCGGGAGGACGGCCTGTTCATGAGCGGCGACCGCCCGCAGGGCAACTTCCCAGGTCCGTGGGAAGGCGACCTGGTCCCCGATGGTGTAGCGGCCGCCCAGCGCAGCTAGTTGACGTCTGACATTGCCATGTAATCATTCAGGGGCGCACAGTAGTGCGCCCCTTGGCATTTGCTGGGACCCTGCTATCGTTTACTGGACGACGGCAATGGCTTCGATTTCGATCAGCATGTCGGGATCTACGAGCCGGCTGATCTCCACCAAGGTGCTGGCGGGGTAATCGGACTTGAAGAACTCGGAGCGGACTTGATGAATGTCAGAAAAGTGCTCGGACAAGTTGGTGACGAACACAGTGACCTTCACAACGTCGTCCATCGTGGCGCCGGCTTCTGTCAAGACGGCCTGGAGGTTCTCCAACGTCTTGCGGGTCTGAGCGCGGATGTCTCCGCGACCTACGAGTTGGCCGTCCACCCCTCGTGCGACCTGACCAGAGACGAATACCATTTGGCCAGTAGGAACTGCGACTCCCTGGGACATGATGCCCGCAGGTGTCGCCACTTCGCTGCTCTGCAGAATCGTCTTCGCCATATTCGCCTTCCTCACTTCCACTCGGGGTCGGGGGGCCATACGTTGACGCTGCCCCTTGCGGCACCCTGGCGATCGCCCTCGACACGGTTGGGCCCTATGACCTCGATGGCCTTCTTGTAGTGGTCGGTCTGGATATGGTGATTGAAGGCGTCCTCATCAACGTAGATCTCGTAGACCCACAGCCTGTTGGGGTCCCCGGCATCTTGGATCACGTCGAAGCGCAGGCAACCGGGTTCGTTCTCCACTGCCCCTCTGGCGTTGGGGACCAATGCTTCGAGTACCTGCTCTTTTGAGCCTTCCTTTACCTGTATCGGCGCGATGATTACGTACATGAAGCGTCTCCTACTTCCACTCTGCGTCGGTGGGCCAGACGTTGGTGCTGCCGCGGGCCGCGCCCTGTATGCCGTCGACGCGAATGTCGGCGGTGGCGTCCCGGAACTTGATGAAGTGCGGCGCCTGGGTGTGGGCCTGGAAGGCGGCTTCGTCGTCGTATACCTCGTATAGCCAGATGCGGTTCTCGTCGCTGGCATCCTGGATTACGTCGAAGCGCCGACAGCCCGGCTCGTCGTTTACCGAGCCTATGGCATCAGGGATGATGGCATCCATGAACTGTTGCTTGGATCCCGGCTTGATCTGGATGGGCGCGATGATCACGTACATCGTTGGTTCTCCTCAGGAGCTTTTGGATCGTTGGCATAACTCTGACACTGCAACACGGATCGTACAGTAAGGCTTCCTGATACACAATCAGAGCCGTGATTCACTACCAAAAATCTCTTCACAGCCAGTTAAAGTCTTCAAGATTCGACAACCTCTTGTGTCCCGCTCTGGCCTCCGGGGTGCTAAAGGGACTACCGATTGAAGTTGGTTCTTGGACTTTTCAGCGATTGCAGATTGTTGGGACGAACTGCCGAAGGAATTGTTGGCCAGTTCCGAGTCTGACAATACCTGCCTTGCTCACGAAATGATTCCATACAAACATGGTGTGATCGTGGAGGGGAGCTATGCAAGGCGCAAGTGGCATGAGAATTTGACCTCCGCCGAGCGCGCCAGCAAGCAGGGGTCTGAGGCGGCATTCAGAGAAGGTCAGGCCTATGTTGCTGCCGGGCACGAACAGTTGACGGACGGCTGCGCGAAACGTTCTGGCCACCGAAGACCGCCGGCAGATGGAAAGAACAAATGCTCAATGACTCACTGTGCCCAGCGTGTTACCATTCCGAAAAGACACCCTAGCGAGAACAGGGGGCCGCGCATGCCAGCCAGAACCGGGGCGGAATACATCGCCAACTTGAAAGAAAACGGGCCTGAGGTTTATCTGCACGGCGAGCGAGTCAAGGACGTCACCACGCACCCGGCGCTGAAGGGAGGAGTGGAGTCGCTGGCCCGACTCTACGACATGCAACATGACCCGGCCATCCGGGATGAGATGACCTACGTGTCGCCCACCACTGGTGACCGCGTGGGTACCTCGTTCATCATGCCCAAAACGAAAGAGGACCTGGACGCGCGGCGGGAGATGATGCGCCACTGGGCCCGGGCCACCTTCGGGATGATGGGCCGCAGCCCGGATTTTATGAACGTGAACATCATGGCGATGGCCGCCGCAGGCGATTACTTCGGCCAGAATCGTCCTGAATTCAAAGACAACATCAACAACTACTACGAGCACGTGCGGGAGAATGACCTGGTGCTGACCCACACGCTGCTGAACCTGCAGCGCAGCCGAACCCCGGGGTCGACGCCGCTGGAGGACCGCACCGATATTGCCCTGAGGGTGGAGAAGGAGACGGACGCGGGGATCTACGTACATGGGGCGCGGGTGCTGGCGACGCTGGCTCCGCTGTCTGAGGAGATCGCACTGTATCCCACGACCTCGCACCAGCTCCCGGGGCAGGCCCCGGAGCCTTATGCATTCGCCTTCGCTGTGGCCAACAACACGCCGGGCCTGCGCTACCAGTGCCGTGAGAGCTTCGACTTTGAGCGTTCCCACTTCGATCACCCGCTGGGCTCTAGGTTCGAGGAAATTGACGCAGTGGCCTTTTTCGACCACGTTTTCGTGCCGTGGGAAAACGTATTTTTGCTGGGCGACGTGGAACTGTGCAACAACCTGCAGCAGGCCACCAACCGGCACCTGCACTCAGGGCACCAAGTGGTGACCAAGAACGTGGCCAAGTGCGAGTTCGTGCTGGGACTGGCCACGCTTATGACAGAGACGCTGGGGTCATCGCAGCAGCAGCAGGTGCAGCAGATGATCGCCGAGATTGTCGAGAACCTGGAGGTCACCAGAGCCTGCCTACGGGCCTCCGAAGCTGACGCCGAGTTGGACCGGTGGGGAGTGATGGCGCCGGCCGAGCTGCCTCTGCAGGCTGCCCGCAACCTGTTCATACGGATGTACCCGCGGATGGGGGAGATCATCCACCTGCTGGGGTCAAGCAGCCTGATGGCCCTCCCGACGGAGGCCGACCTGGAGGGGCCGCTGGCGGAGGAGATCAACCGCTACCTGGAGACCGACACCGCCTCGGCCCGCGACCGGGTACGGCTGTTCCGGCTGGCGTGGGACATGTCGTGCAGCGCCTTCGGGGCGCGGCAGATACTGTACGAGCGGTTCTTCCAGGCCGATTCGGTGCGCAACGCCGTGATCCTGTACAACATGAAGGACCACCAGCCCCACGCCGACTGGGTGCAGCAGTTCCTGGAGCAGCAGTAGACGGCAATACTCATCCGGGAGAATGAGGAGAATAGCGATGCCTGAACCGCGAGTGATCAGGGCCAATGAAGTTGAGCAACTGCAACGGGCCGAAGGAGTGACCGTTGCCAGCCACATCAACAAGGAGTTCGGAGCGACGGAGATTTCCAGCGGCATCACAAGCTTCGAGGCGGGCCGCTCCAACACCACGCACTACCATAACGCCGAGGAGTCGGTGATCGTGATCGAGGGCGAGGGGACCTTGCTGATCAACGGCGAAGAGAACCACGTGTCCGTAGGGGACGCGGCATTCATCACTCCGGGCACGCATCACCGCCTGATCAACACGGGGGACGGACCGTTCCGAATCGCGTGGTCCTACGCGACAGTGGATGTGTCGCGCACGCTGGTGGAGGATTAGAGGGATTCCATTCTTGACGCAAAAGCAGGACGACGGTTGAACCTCTCTGTCGTCCTGTTTTTCGTTTTGAATAAGGATCTAAAAAACCTCTACTCCACCTCAACGACCATTTCGACCTCTACCGGAGCGCGGAGGGGCAGGCCGACCATGCCCACGGCGGAGCGAGCGTGGCGGCCCTGGTCGCCGTAGAGGCTGACGAGCAGGTCGGAGGCGCCGTTGCCGACGGCGAAGTGCCGTTCGTATTCGGGGTCGGCGTTGACCATCACCAGCAGCTTGACCACCCGCTTCACGCTGTCCAGACTGCCAGTTTCAGCTTTGACGGCGGCCAGACAGTTGAGCATGCACTGGCGGGCTGACTCGTAGGCCTGCTCTTCAGTGACATCGCGTCCTACCTTGCCGGGGTGCAGGATGGAGCCGTCGGGCATGCGCGGGATGTGTCCTGCCACGAACAGCAGATTGCCTGTGCGCACGGCCGACACAAAGTTGGCCACGGGTGCGTTGGGGTCGCTGAGCGAAAGGCCCATCTCGTGCAGCTTGTCTTCGACTGACATTTCTTCTCTCCGGCGTGATGTGTGCTACGAAGCGCACAGGCAACGAGCATGGTTACCCCTCGCTGGCTGTGCGCTTCGTCGAATGAGGCGAGTTGCTAGCCGGGCAGTTTGACGATGGCCTCGACCTCTACCACCATTTCCGGGCGCACCAGGGCGGAGACGCCAACGGTTGAGCTGGCGGGCGGGTTGGCAGGCCAGGTTTCCAGCCTGACTTTGGCATAGTCGGCGTAGTCGGCCATATTGGTGAGAAAGCAGGTAATCTTGCAGACGTCCTCCATGCGGCCGCCTGCGGCCTCGACGATGGCGCGGATGTTTGCCATCACCTGCCGGGACTGGGCCTCACAGCCCTCGGCGAGGTTCCCGTTCGCGTCGGTCCCCACATTTCCCGAGACGTAAAGCATGTCGCCCACGCGTATGCCGGGTGAGAGGTTGGGATTGGGAGCTGCGCCGGGGGGGATAATGGGCTGTCGCTCTGGCATGACTGTCTCCTCTGAAATCCGGATTTAGCGAAGAGAGCGCAGAGTGAAGGTACTTCTCTGCGCTCTCGGATCATCCAAGGGGGGGAGTATATTCCTTCGAAGACCGTTTGTCAGATGCTCACCCCTGTGGCAGCGCGCTCGCGGTGGACTGAAATGCAGTTGCGGACACCCTCCAGCTTGGAGAACAGCTTGTTGAGCTGCTCCAGGCCGGTGGTGTAGACGTTGAAGGTCATCTTGACTGTTCCGTTGGGCTGGCGGGCGGTGATGACGTCGGAGATGTTCACGCCTTCTTCAGAGACGTTCTGGGTGAGGTCCCGCAGCAGGCCAACCCGATCGTAAGCAAGCATGGTCACCCGCACGGGGTGAAGTTCCTTGACCAGGCCCCAGTCCACAGTGACGAATCGCTCGGGCTCGTCTTCGTTCTTGATGCTGGAACAGTCCTGCTTGTGGACCGTTACTCCACGGGAGCGAGTGATGAAGCCGACGATCTCGTCGCCGGGAATCGGATTGCAACATCGGCCCATGCGGGTCAGCAGGTCGCCCGTACCCTGAACAGTGATGCCGGATGTGGGACTGGACAGGGGGAGGTCCGGCCGCTTCACGGTCAGTGGATGTTCGGGCTCCTGCCTGGCCTCGGCCAGCTTCTGAGCCAGGTGGCTCTGAGAGATTCCCCCGGATCCCAGGTTCATCAGCAGGTCGTCTATGGTGTCGAATTTGAATAGAGCCAGGATTTCGTTGTCTTCGAACTTCTGGTTCAGGCGCCGAGTCTCACGACGCAGCAGTTCCCGTCCGCGCTGTATGTTCGCGCCACGCTCCTGGCGGCGGAACCACTGGCGTATGCTCTGGCGGGCGGTGGCGGAGCGGATGTAACCGCGGTTGGGATTCAACCAGTCGAGGCTGGGGCCGCGGTCAGACCTGGTTCTCATGATCTCGACGGTGTCGCCGTTCTGCAGCGGCGTGTCCAGCGACACGAGCTTGCCGTTGACCTTGGCGCCTACGCAGCGGTGGCCGAGCTCTGTGTGGATTTTGTAGGCGTAGTCGATGGGCGTGGAGCCGGCGGTGAGTTCGATGATGCGGCCCTTGGGGCTGTAGACGAAGACCTGGTCGTGGAAGATGTCCTCCTTGACAGACTCGATGAATTCTGCAGTGCTGGTAACGTCGCGCTGCCACTCGAGAAGCTGACGCAGGCCGCTCATCTTCTCTTCGAATCGCTTGTCGCTGGAGTTGCCTTCCTTGTACCGCCAGTGGGCCGCCACGCCGTATTCGGCCGTCTCGTGGTGCTCGAAGGTCTTTATCTGCACCTCCAGATGCGACCCGCCCTCACTGATCACAGTGGTGTGGAGAGCCTGATACATATTCTCTTTGGGGTTGGCGATGTAGTCGTCTATCAGCCCCGGAATGGGATGCCAGAGCTGATGGACTGTGCCCAAGGCTCTGTAGCAGTCTATTTCATTGTCCACGAGGACGCGCAAGGCGAAGAGATCGTAGATGTCGCTGAGTTGCTTTCCCTGCGACTCGTACTTCTGGATCTTGCGATAGGTGCTGTAGATGTTCTTCGGTCGCCCGGAAATGTCTGCCCTGATTCCGGAGTCATCAAGATGCTCGCGGAGCATCTCCGTTACGCGGGCGATGTACTCCTCTCGCTCGACTCGCCGGGATGCGAGCATCCTTGATATCTCGCGATACCGGTCTATGTCGAGGTAGCGGAAGGCCAGGTCTTCGAGTTGCCACTTCACTTCCCAGATACCGAGGCGGTGGGCAAGTGGAGCATAGATGTCCAGCGTTTCCTGGGCAATGCGGCGCTGCTTGTCCGGGGGGAGGGCGTCCAGCGTCTTCATGTTGTGCAGGCGGTCAGCAAGCTTGATGAGAACGACCCGGATGTCCTCAGCCATGGCCACCAGCATCTTGCGGAGGCTCTCAGCGTAGAGGCTGTCTGGGTCGTCTGAGCCGTCGGGCAAGAAACCTAGGGGGTCGTGGATGCGGCTGTCGAGGCGGGTCAGCTTGGTAACACCGTCGACCAGCTTGGCGATTTCGGGACTGAATTGCTGGGAAAGTTCATCCAGCGAAACGTCGCAGTCCTCTACGACATCATGCAGAAGGGAGGCCGCAATGGTTTCTTCGTCGAGGCGAAGTTCGGAGGAGAGGAAGAGAGCGATTTCCAGGGGGTGGGCAATGTATGGTTCGCCTGACTTGCGCATCTGCCCTTCGTGGCAGCGATTCGCGTAAAAATAGGCGTCTCGAATGAGGCTGGTGGCGTCCTCCGGCAGGTAGGTCGACACCTCTTCCAGAAGTTTGTCTATTGCTTCCGCAGCCACTACCCCAAGATCGGTACCCCCGCTTGCTTGATTGGACCGAAGCCCGGTTCTAGGAAGGGCGGAGTTCTGTAGGCTCGTTCGCTCTTTGTGCCCCTGGCCATTGCAGTAAAGTTTTCTCGATTGTACTTGCTTTCTACCCAAAATTCTATTGCCTCACAATCCATCTCCGGCAGACTGGTGGCTGAATTCCCTCTCCCTGCGCAGTTCTCGGGGGCGAAGAGCGGCGGTTTGACGTCGGAAACTGGCCATTGCTACACTCGCCCACAACCCTTCGGGCTTCTCCTTTCCTATTCTACGACACTTGGAGGTTACGGTGAACGAAACCACCAGCAAGGTAGGAATATTCTCCTTCGAAGTGGACAGTTCTGCCGATCCCGCATTGCTGGCCAAGCGGGCCGAGGAACTGGGATTCGAGTCGTTCTGGGTGCCGGAACACGCCATCCTGCCGGTGCGCACAACCTCGCCGTACGCCGGGTCGGCCGACGGCGTCATACCGGATGTATACGGCCGGATCGTCGATCCCTTCGTGGCGCTGGCCCGGGCGTCCGCGGTTACCAGTCGCATCAAGCTGGGCACTGGCATCTGCCTGGTGCCGGAGCGCAACCCACTCCTGCTAGCCAAGGAAATCGCCACCCTTGATCGCTATTCCGAAGGTCGATTCATATTCGGGATCGGCGCCGGATGGCTGCGGGAGGAGACAGAGATCATGGGCGGCGACTTCGATCACCGCTGGAGTCAGACCCGCGAGTCTATTGAGGCAATGAAGCAGCTCTGGACGCAGGACGAGGCGGAATACCACGGACAGTACTACGATTTCCCACCAGTGAAGTCCTGGCCCAAACCGGTACAGAACCCGCATCCTCCGGTGTACCTGGGTGGCAAGGCCCGGAACGTGTTCCGGCGAGTGGTGTCATTTGGCGACGGCTGGATGCCGAACCGCACGTCGGTGGCGGAGATCCGGGCAGGCCGGGCCACGCTGGACGAACTTGCCGAGTCGGCAGGCCGCGACCCCGAGTCCATTGACATACTGGCCTTTGGCTTCGGCGACGAGTTCCGTACCCGGGAACAGGTGGAGGAACTAATCGACGCGGGCGCCGACCGGGTTACCATCTGGTTGAATAACACCGAGGGCGACGCGGCCATAGAGGAGATCGAGGAGATCGCCGCCTCCGTGCTGTAGACTCCAGAGGCTTGACCAGTCTTCGAGGGGCGCGGCGATGCGCCCCTATTATTTGCCTTACGCGAAATCCGCGCCCTTCGGGGGGAAACGGAGTGCCAGATGTCGACCGGATTCGACCAGGTTGAGGTGGACTTCCTGCTGTTGGCCGATCGGGCCGAGGTTCTTAACGGCAAGTTGTACATGATGGGCGGAGCGTGGGACCGGCGACGTGTCCGCGACATCAACATGCCCGTGTCGCTGGCGATTGTCGTTGGCGTGTTGGTCCCGTGGAACCTAACCAACGAGCCACACCAACTGCGCCTGAAAATTGAGGACGAAGACGGCAACCCCGTGCCCCCAGAGGTCGAGGCGACAGTCAACGTCGGGCGCCCGGTCAATGCCACACAGGGCCAGTCATTCAGAGCCACGGCGGTAATTAACAACCGCTGGAGCTTGCCTCGTTACGGTGTGTACCGGGTGGTGGCATCGGTGGCCGGGCACAGTGAAAAGCGAGTGGCCTTTTACGCTGTTGAAGCTGGCTAGAGATTCGTCCCTATTCGCCCTTTCCCAAAGGTAGTGATTGGCCAAGCGGTTTAGGATGGACGGTGCACAGCACTACACCGGCAGGGGCGTCTCGGTGATCTCTGCAGGCAGTCCGACTTCGAAGGCGTTGATGTTGAAGGCGAGGCAGGAATAGTAGCCCATCAGGGTCGTCAATTCCACGAGGCCGCGAGTGCCGAATTGGGCCATGGCGTTGTCGAAGGTGGACTGGTTGACCTTGTGAGTACGGAAGAACTCACGCCCGTATTCGATCACTGCTAACTCGGCTGGCGACAGACCGGTCAACTCCTTCTTGTCCCGCAGGTCGTTGACAAGTTCGTCGCTGAGGCCGGAACGGCGCCCCATTGCAGCGTGGGCGTTCCAGATAAACTGGCAGTCCATCTCCCTGGCTGCCAGCAGCATCCCCAGTTCACGGATGTTGGCAGGCAGACTGGACTCATCGCCTCTCAGGTAGGCGCGCAGGTGCTCGCCGCGATTGATCAGTTCCGGCACGTGGACCATTACCGACAGAGGGCCAGCGTCGGGTACGCTGCCTCTCTCAGCCACGTAATCGTCGAAGGCCTGAACCTGGTCCTGCGGTACAGTGTCGCGGCTGGCTGGGGGAATCCTGGCCATCGTAGTCTCTCCTTGTCGTTTGATAAGTATTGCAAATTCGGATGAAAACGATTTTCAGTCCAGTAAGTCAAATTAAAGTATAATCCCAAGATTAAGAGTACGGGATATCAACGCCGGGCGCCGGTTTCGCGCCGAAGTTGTTTCATGCCTCTGGCACTGTGAATCAAAGCATCAACAAATACATAGTTTTCGGAGCTCTTGCGATCGGGCTATTCGCCTCGGTCGTAGACCACGGCAGCGTCATAGTGGCGCTGCCTTCCGTTGCAGAGAACCTTCGCATTGAACTGCCCAGCGTGCAGTGGGTGGTTATTGGCTTCGCCTTGACCATCAGCGCACTGCTGCTGCCCATGGGAAGGCTGGCCGACATGATCGGTCAGAAGAAAGTCTACATCCTTGGCAGCGTCATTTTGATGGTAGGGGCGGCGGCCGCTGGATTGGCGCCCAACCTAGCGGCGCTGCTGCTGGCGCGCATTCTGCAGGGCGTGGGAGCAGCCATGACCCAGGGCACGGGCATGGCGATCATGACTTCGGTATTCCCGTCGCATGAACGCGGCCGCGCCATCGGGCTGCTGATGACCACCGTCGGCGTTGGAGCGGTGGCGGGGCCGGCCATCGGCGGATTGGTAGTCGATTACATCCACTGGCGCGCGGTGTTCTTCATCAATATCCCCCTTGGGCTCCTGGGCGTGATTGCCACGCTTGCCGTGCTGCGCCGGTGGGAGTCAGAGAGGGCTTCCAGGGACAGCCGGTTCGACTGGGCCGGGGCAGGCCTGTCCACGGGCGTGCTGGTGGCGCTGCTCCTCGGACTCACGCTGGCCGTGAGCCGGGGCTGGATGTCGCCACCGATACTGGTCGTTTTCGTGCTGTCGGCCGGCATGTTCGCCGCCTTCATCTGGTGGGAACTTCGGACCTCGTCGCCGATGTTTGACCTGCGGTTCTTCAAGGAACGAGTTTTCTCTTGCGGAATATCAGCCGCCTTTCTAACCTTCCTCGGGCAGTCGTCAGTGCTTTTCCTGATGCCGTTCTATGTACAGAACGTGTTGGGGTTCAGCCCGAAGATTGCTGGGCTGGTGGTCATGCCGGGTGCGCTGTGCATGGCGATCATGGGATCGGTCACCGGTACGCTGTCGGACAGGTTTGGATGGCGGTGGTTCACTGTCGGCGGGATGTTGTGCTCCACCGTGGGCCTGATAATACTGAGCCGAATTACCGAGACCTCCCATTTGTACGAGGTCATCCCGGGGCTGATACTGGTCAACGGCGGCATGGGTATGTTCTATTCGCCCAACTCCAGCTCGATCCTGAGCGCCGTGGGGCGCGAGAGCTACGGGGTGGTTTCGGGTTTTCTGAACCTGGTTCGGAACTCGGCCAACGTGATCAGCCTGGCCATTGCCACTACAATCGTTACGGTTACCATGGGCTCCCTGGGATACGAGCCCAGCCTTGAGGCAGTGCGGACCGGCTCGGTGGAGGGCGTGCGAGGCGCGTTCGCCGTGGGGATGCGCTACGCGTTCTATGTGCTGATCTGCCTCGTGATTGCGTCGATGACTGTGTCTTTCCTGCAGGGGCGGCCCAAGCCAGCGCCACGTCAGGAGCAGGCGGCGCCGCAGCCGGGGGACTGACGGTTACCTGACAGGGCGGGAATACCACCCTCCCCAGGCCCACTTCCTCCTTCTGAGGAGCGCGATGAAGAGAGGATTGGTACAGATCAGGGTCTTCCAGACCGGCCATCGGTCAAACCGCCGAGATGACGCATGCACCCGGGGATCCCGGATCGATCGAACGCTGCCGTTTTCTCTCTTGGCCAACCTCTTCAAGGCCCAGAAGAAATCCACATCCTCGCCGATCCAGGCATTCTCGTCGTAGCCGCCTATCTCCTCGAAGACGTCCCTACGACAGAACTGGGTTGCGCCCTGGACCATTCCGAACGCCTTGCTAAGCAGCCTCTACAGACGGAGGTAGATCCTGATGGTCAGCCGTTGTGGCCGGTAGTCAACCTCAACCCCGCCGCCGACGCACGCTGGGTCTCTCATCGCGGCGTGGATTTCCTCCAGCAGATCGGGCGGGATGGTGACGTCGGCGTCGATGAAGATGAGCTCGTCGGCCGCCGCGCGGTGTGCTCCTGTGTTCCGAGCTCTCGATATGCTTTGCGACGGTTCGTGGATTACCAGGGCGCCCTTGGCGAGGGCAATGGCAGCCGGTGAGTCGCTGCTGTTGTTGTCGACGACGATGATCTCTACATAAGCGTCAGTTCGGGAACACAACCGTGCTGCAGATCCCAGGATGGAATCGAGAGTCGCTTCGAGATATTCCTCCTCGTTGTAGGCGGGAACCACGATCGAGAGGTTCATAGAGACCTATTTCAGGGGAGCTAGCCCATGGGGGAGCCGCAGCGAGCGTCGGTTGCGGTATTGGCGTAGTCATACCTGGCGGTAGCGGTTGACTATGGGGAGGCGGCGGTCGCGGCCGAAGGCGCGGGGAGTGATCTTGACGCCGGGCGGGGCCTGACGGCGTTTGTACTCGTTGCGATCGACGGCGGTGATCACTTGGCGGACCACGGCAGGGTCGAAGCCGGCGTCAACCATCTCGGCGTAGCTTCGGTCGTCCTCGACGTAGGCCTGGATCACAGGGTCTAGGGTGTCGTAGGGAGGAAGGCTGTCCTCGTCGAGCTGACCCTCGCGCAACTCGGCACTGGGAGGCTTGTCGATGATGGCCTCGGGGATTACGTCATCGCCGCTGCCGAAGAGGCCGCCGTGCGCGTTGCGCCAGCGGCTGAGGGCATAGACCGTCGTCTTGTGCACGTCCTTGAGCACGGCGAAGCCGCCGGCCATGTCGCCGTAGAGGGTGGCGTAGCCCATGGCCATCTCAGACTTGTTGCCGGTGGTCAGCACGATCCAGCCGAACTTGTTTGAGACGGTCATCAGGACGTTGCCGCGGATGCGGGCCTGGACGTTTTCCTCGGCGACGTTGGGCTCGGTTCCCACGAATCGGTCTTCCAGCATCCCGGTGAAGGCGGTATGGGCCGGCTCAATGGGGACTTCCCAGAACTCGATTCCGAGGTTGTGCGCCAGCTCCGCCGAATCGTCGATGCTACCGGTGGACGAGTAGCGGGACGGCATGGTGATGCCCAGCACGTTCTCCGGGCCGAGGGCGTCGGCGGCCACTACGGCAGTGAGGGCGGAATCTATGCCGCCGGAGAGTCCGATGATGGCCTTGCTGAAACCAGTCTTGTGCAGGTAGTCGCGCGTGCCCATGACTATAGCGCGGTAGATTTCTTCGATTTCATCGACTTCGCCGGATTGCTGAACGGTGGGGAGCGGCGGGAGTTCCCGGCTTTCCGACGCGCCGGAGACGTATATACTCCTGGGGCGGCCCACGGTCTCCGGGCCGCATTCTCGGCTGTGGTCAGCGTCGTGTGAATCTAGGGAAGGAACGCAGTCGATGTCGATGTCGGCGAACACCATGGCTTCGGCGAAGGCGGGGCCGCGGGTAACGACCTTCCCGTGCGGGTCGCAGACCATGCTGTTGCCGTCGAAGACCAGTTCGTCCTGGCCCCCTACAGTATTCAGGTAGGCGATGAACAGGCCGTTCTCCGAGGCGCGGCTGCCGACGATGTTGTCGCGGCGGTAGGCACTCTTGCCGGCGTGGAAGGGGGAGGCGTTAATGTTGACGATGAGCTCAGCGCCGGCCTGCCGTTGCACCGCGGACGGGCCAGCGGCGAACCAGATGTCCTCGCAGACGTTGACGCCGATGCGCACGCCGCCGATTTCGTAGACGGGGCAGACGTTGCCCTTGAGGAAGTACCGCTCCTCGTCGAAGACGCCGTAGTTTGGAAGGAAGATCTTATCGTAGGTGTCCACCAAGCTGCCGTCGTATCCGATGGCGGCCGAGTTGGCGACGCCGTTTTCCCGGGGCTGAACGTATCCGAGTACGACGGCTATGCCATGGGACCCGGCGACCACCTCCTGCATCGCTTCGACGTTGGCGTCGACAAAAGACCTCTTGAAGAGCAGGTCTTCCGGGGGATAGCCGGTGGTTGCCAGCTCGGGGAAGGCGACGAGGTCGGCGCCGGCCTGGCGAGCCTCGTGAAGGCACTGCAGCATCCGTGAGGTGTTGCCGGGGAGGTCTCCGACGGTGAGGTTAATCTGGGCCAGGGCCAGGCGGAACGTGCGGGCCATTTCCATGCCTGAATTCGTTTTGCGGTAAGTATACAACAGGGGCCGGACATGGCCGCCTGTGTGGGCCAGTACCCTTCGCCGGTCCAGCCGTATTCAGCGTCAATTCAGGGAGTTCAGCAGGGCAAGGTTAATCGCGTTGGGATAAGGGGCTTCCCGGTTGGGATGTCGAATCGAGGGACACAGGGCTGGACTGGAACACAATGGGCAGATGCCGGAGGACTGCTCGTGGGAAGGACGGGGTGGAATTTTTCCCATCGCATCCCATATTTTCCCGATATCTCCCATTTCCTCGGCAGTCGGGGCCGGATTCAAAGCTGACAGCCCGCTATCCGGAGAGCGTTGAGCGGAGAATTTTCAGTTCCCGTACCATTTTGTCCCATTCGTCCCATTCGTCCCTTGTCCATTTTCTGGAGTACCGGCACGCCTCGCGCAGAAGGCGACCCAGACAAAAGGGACCAGAACAGGTGCGCTCAGCAGATGTCATACCAAAATGGTACGCGGGTATCACAAGGGCAGGCAAGGGGCAAATGTCATCAAATCTCCCAGACGAAATTGCCTTGGTCAGCGGGGCATGACAATTGCAGAGTGTTAGCAGTCCCAAGACAGTATTCTCTGACCCTGTGGAAGGACGACCCGTGAGGATCGTTGATGGTTCGACAGGCCAACAACCAACGGATTCCCAGGGGCTGTGCGATTGGCATGGTCGCTGGCAGTGTTTCTAGAGATGCCCAATCCGGGGGTCATTTTCCCCCGGTGTTGAAAGGGCGGGTTTCAAACCTGCCCATAAAGAGGCGAACTGCTCGGATCGTGGTGTCGCCGCATCACCGGGAGCCCACGGCTCTGGCACAGTGGTTCCGCTAAATTCATGAACGAAGTGCAACACCAAGTTAAGGTGTTGCCATGGGAACTCAATATCGACACCTCACCATTGAGGACCGGTGTGAACTGGCCCGTCTACGAGCCGCGGGATACCCAGTCCGCCAGATCGCGGCAGCTCTGGATCGCTCGCCATCTACCATCTCGAGAGAGTTGAGGCGCAATGCCTCCCGCACCCAGGCCTACCTGCCGGTCTACGCCGACCAGCAGGCCTGGGCCCGACGCTGGACCGGTTCCAGGCTGGAGCGCAGCGCCTCCCTCCGGGAGCAGGTCCTTGTCCGCCTCCGGCAAGGCTGGTCCCCGGAACAGGTGGCCGGACGCCTGGCCCTGGAGTCGGGACGCCGGGTCATCTCCCACGAGTCCATCTACCGGTTCATCTATGCCCAGATCCGCAGGACCACAAACTACAACTGGCGCCTCCTTCTGCCCAGGGCCAAGTACAAACGGGGCCGGCGGGGCCGGCGGGGCCGCAAGGGCGGCAGTCCCGCCTCTTTCATCCAAGACCGGCGGCCATTGTCCAACGTCCCGCCGAGGCCGATTCCCGCCAGACTCCCGGCCACTGGGAGGCCGACCTGATGCTGTTTCGCAAATACGGACAGGCCGTCCTCACTCTCCACGAACGCTGTTCCAGGGCGCTCATCGCACTCAGGCAACCCTCCAAGGCGGCTGATCCGGTGGCCGCTGCCCTGACCCAGGTGCTGGGCGCCTTCCCTCCCCAGTGGAGAAAGACAGTAGCCTTCGACAACGGAACCGAATTCGCCCGCCATTACCGCCTCCACCACCTGGGTGCGCAAACTTTCTTCTGCGACACCCATTCCCCCTGGCAGAAGGGAGGAGTGGAAAACACCATCGGACGCATGCGCCGGGTGCTACCCAGAAAGACGGACCTGGCGGATATCAGCAGCGAAAGATTTGACCAGCTGGTGCAAAACTACAACAACACTCCCCGCAAGTGCCTGGGCTACTACACCCCGACCGAGATCCTTGCCAAAAACCTCAGAGACCAGGTGTTGCACTTGAAATTTGAATCCACCTCCCCGCTTTCGCGAGGATGACGAACGGCGACGGTGATGGCGCTTGGGATGGGGAGATGGCGGCTGACGGACGGCGACAGGAATGGCGGACGGCGACGGTGATGGCGTTTGGGGTGCGGAGATGACGGCTGACGGACGGCAACGGGGATGGCGGCTGGGGTGCGGAGATGACGGCTGACGGACGGTGACAGGGATGACGGACGGCGAGGGGGTGGCGGACGGGGTTGGGCTGGGATGGGGCGGTGTTACACTACGTCGGACTTGCGCTTTCTGAACCGGCGGAGGGAGATGCTCAACGGAGCCGGGGTTCGCACGAGGCTGGCGGCGCGGCTGCCCGTATATTACGGGTGGGTGATATTTGCGATGGCCAACCTCCCCAGCTTCGGCGCGAGGCCGGTGGCGTCGGTGGCGGTGCTGTCGGTCTTCGTGATCCCAATGACCGAGGAGTTTGGCTGGTCGCGGGGGCAGTTCTCCGGGGCGGTGAGCCTGGGGGCGGTGTTCGGACTGGTGATGTCGCCCTTCGCGGGCAGGCTGATTGACCGCTACGGCTCCGGCGTGATACTGGCAGGTTGCTCGGCAATCGTGGGAGTCTGTGCTCTACTGCTGGCCGTGGTGTCGCAGGCGTGGTCTTTCTACGCCATATACGTACCGGGGAGAGCGGTGTTCTCCAGCCCGCTGGAGCTGGGAACGACCACGGCGATAAGCAACTGGTTCATCCGGCGCCGCCCCATAGCCCTGGCGTGGTTCGGCGCGGTACAGGGCGTCGGCCTGGGGCTGTTGCCGCTTGTGGCGGCCCTGTTTATTGACACACTGGGATGGCGCTCGGCGTGGGTCTCGCTGGGGGTGTTTACCGTAGCGACGGGTGTGCTTCCGCCGCTATTGCTGATGGCTCGCCGCCCCGAGGACATGGGCCTGGCTGCCGACCCGGCTCCGCAGGGAGAACCGGGACAGGCCCCATCATCCGATTCATCCCGCAGTCCGGCGGCACGTTCCACTCTGTGGCGAGACACGGACTACACCGCTCGCGAGGCACTTCGAACCCCTGCTTTCTGGGTCCTCGCATTTTTCTCGATGGTCGGATTCATGGCACAGGCGGGGGTCAGCCTTCACCAAACAGCCCACTATGTAGACGCGGGCGTGTCGCACGGGCTTGCGGCGCTGGTTGCCACTGCATTTGCCTTTGGGCAGATACCGGGCGGAATGGTGTGGGCGGGTGTGGGACGCCGGATGCCGGTGCGGCTAATGCTGGCGATCTCTGCAGCCTGGCTGTGCGGCGGAGTGTTCGGCATAGCGTTCAGCCAGCAGCTGGGTTGGGGCATATTCTTCGGATTCCTTTTCGGGGCCGGGGTAGGCGGTCTGCATACGCTGCTTCGGCTGGCCTGGGCCGACTACTACGGCCGCGTTCATCTGGGAGAAATACGAGGCCTCACACTGCCGGCGCAGATCGGCGGGCAGGCTATCGGGCCGTCGGTTTCCGGATTCATGTTCGACGCCAGCGGAGGCTACCGAGTGCCCTTCGTCATCTTCGCCTCGGCAGTAGGGCTGGCGGCCCTGATGGTGCTGACCGCCGTTCCGCCACGGAGACGGCAAGGGGCCGCTGAGACTTCGGTCTCATCCTGACCGGCTCGCCTAAGTCTCATCCTGACCGGCTCGCCTAAAGGAACGGGAAATCAAGGGTCGCCTAGACTTCCTCGGGCGGCGGGCGAAACATGGGTGCTGTGGAGCCTGGTGACGACTTGCGGCTGTGGACGGCGAAGAGTGGGTCGCCGGGAGGGCTGTCCTGGGGGTTGGCGAAAACGCCCTGGATGTCTTCGAAGTTGCCTGCTCCCTCCATGTATGTTCCCACCAGGTCAACGCGGCCCCGGTCGCTGGAGGCGCGCCAGATGTACACAGCCTTGGTGGCGAACATGCGGTTGGAGAAGCTGATGATGAATATGCCGCCGGGTTTGAGGATGCGGTTCACCTCGGCGAAGGTGTCCACGGGGTGGATGAGATACTGGGCGGAGACGGTAATCACCGCCGCGTCGAAAATGTCGTCGTCGAAGGGCAGGAGAAGGTCGCGATTGACGTCGTGGACCACCACCTCGTCGAGGTCAGGGTTGTCCTCCATCTCCTCCCGGTTCATGCCGAGCCCCACCAAGCGGGCCTTGGGGTGGCCCGCCGGCCAGTGAGAGCGCCAACTGCTCATCAGATCGAGGACCACGGAATCCTGCGGAATGAGTTCCTGGAACAGCCTGCCCACGGCGGCAATGGCACCGTCGTCGATATGGACCACCTTGCGCGCCTGCAGGTAGAAGAGGCGATCGTCCTCTTCATCCACCCGCTCGAAGTTCTGAGGGGAAAACTCGGTCATCGCCGCTACCTCCTCCGTGTGCCTGCCGGTTACGATGGTTCCGGTCCGTCGGGAGCCGCGACCCCGGCGACAGGCAAGGCGGATTTTACCATGCTGGACCTGCGCCACCCCCCCAATGATCAGAGTCATTCGATTATTAATAACTCATTTTGCGCTGAGCTTGTTGATAAACCGTCCGTTCGCGGTTCGACGGGCTCACCATGAACTGACTGGCGTTGTGCCGGAAAATACCAAAAGGCCGTCCCCCAATGATGGTGGGGGCTGGTCAAAGCAGAAAATTCCGCTAAAATTTCGTCTTTAACAGTAGAGACGAGAACGCGCTCGCCCTACCCCTCTGAGATGAGAGGGAGAAGTCTGCGGGGGTGGAGAAATGGTGCAACGGCAAGAAGAGCGGCAAGGTCATCCGTACTTTATGTATGAGGCCATCATGGGCCAGCCGGAGGCGCTGGAGGAGATGCTGACCAAGCACTCCAACACCGTGCATCCGCTGGCGGCGGAGTTGGCGAAGAAACGTCGCGTCTACATCGTGGGCATTGGGACGTCCTGGCATGCCGCACTGGTCGCCGGACACTGGTTCCGCAAGTTCGCTGGGGCTGGGCCGGTGATCGAGGTGTGGCACTCCTTTGAGTTTTGCGCCTACCCGCCCCCCTTAGGGGCAGAGGACGGCGTCATTGTGATCAGCCACCGGGGCACCAAGACGTACTCCTTTCTCGCCCTGGAAATGGCCAAGAGCAGCGGTGCCTACACCATTGCCATCACTTCCACCGACCCCGGCCCTCGCATCGCGGTGGCCGACGCGCAGTTGCAGACGGTGGCGCAGGAGCGATCGGCGGCGTTCACCATCAGCTATACGGCAGGCCTGATGACCCTGGCGATGCTGGCCTCGGCGCTGGGAGGCTGGACCGACGGCAGCGGAGACGTGGCGCAGCTACGGGCGCGGCTGGACGAGATTCCGGCGGCGGTGGAGCAGGTGACGGCCCGGGTGTCGGAGCTGCAAAGGGCGGCCCGGAGGTTCCAGAGCCGCGAGCGATTCATCTGCGCCAGCTGGGGCCCGAACATCGCCTCGGCCTACGAGGTGGCTCTGAAGATCAAGGAGACGAGTGCCTGCGACAGCGAGGGACTGCAGATCGAGCAATTGCTGCACGGTCCGTTCTGCTCGGTGGACTCGAAGTGCCTAGTGACACTGGTGGCACCGCCGGGGCCGGGTTATGAGCGGGCGATGAATGTAGCGCGGGCCTCAACCGCCGTGGGCGCGCCGGTGTGGGGCCTGGTGCAGGAGGGGGACACGCTGTTGTCGGACCTTTGCACCGAGCACTTTGCCATGCCCCCGGTGCCGGAGCTCTGGAGCCCGATAGCGTACGTGCTACCGTTGCAGCTTTTCACGTACTACCTGGCGGTGGCCCGGGGCGCTCATCCGGACCTGTTCCAGCAGAACAACCCGATGCAGGCGGCGGCTCGCCGGCACTATGAGCTTTAGATGCGAGAGCCTCTTTTCAGTCCCGCGGCATCGTATCCTCTCCCGCTTGGGAGAGGGTGAAATCTGTCTGGACCAGCTGCATGCAAGAAACGATCCCCAACTCGAATCGGGACCCAAAATCGAATCAGGAGAAAATCATGGCGTCTGAGGAACAACGGGAAGTGCTGGCCGGTATCGCGGAGAGCCGGGGCTACACGCTGGAGATGCACGGAATCATGGCCGCGGCTGATCCGGCGTGGGTGGAAAAGTACAACGCTTTTATCGAGGCGACGTACACCGGGGAACGCACCCTGGACCGCAAGACAAAGGAACTGCTGCAAGTGGCCGTCGAGGCGGCCCTGCGCGCGGACGTGGACCAGATTGGCGCGCACATCAGAGTAGCGTTGCGTGAGGGGGCGACGCCCACGGAAGTACTGGAGGCGTTGCAGTGCGTGGCGATGCCGATGGGAGGGCTGGCCTTCCGTCGCGGTCTGCAGGCGTGGGCGGCGGAGACGGGGTTTGACCCCAACGGGTAGAGTGGTCGGTCAAGGCCGAAGGGAATGGGCGAGTCTCTATAGCAGCGCGTCCACGCGGTGTAGTCCGCCGCGTACTGGGTCAACCTGGTAACCCAGTGATTCCAGTGCGGAAACTCCCATAACCGCAGGATCACCGTCATCACCGAAGGCCACCGGAACAACGCCGGTTACGCCGCCATAGGACATGGCAACGCCGCCCACGGAACGGACCACAGCTTCCCCGAATCCACGAAACCGCTGCTGGCCGACGCGCTGAATTCCGAGTCGGTCCAGCAGTCCGGCGGGAAAGACGCTGATAGTCGCGCCCGTGTCAACCATGACCCTGACCGACTCGGCTGGTTCAGGGTCGAAGGGTTTAGCCAGTCCTACATTCACGTGGACTATCCCCACGCTTTCCCCTCCCGCCTCAGAGTCTTAGCGGCTACAGAGAACGTGGGGATCAGGAAGAATCCCAATCCGCAGTCCATTCTCTGCGTCCGGCATCCCTGGCTACTTGAGCCAATTTACGCGGTTGCTGAGGGTGCCTATGTCGCTAACCTCGATGTCGCAGAGGTCGCCGTCCTTCATGTTTTCGGTGGCGCCCTCGGTGCCCATCCAGAGGACGTCGCCGGGGACCAGCGACAGGTACCTACTCATTTCGCTGATGTAGTTGCGTACGCCGAAGAGGGCAGTGGCCACGTCGTACTCGCCTACCACGCGGTCGTTGACCCGGATGATGACGTGTAGGTCGTCGGGGTTAAGGTCGGTCACGATCCATGGTCCCATGGGCTTGAAGGTGTCGGTGTTCTTGGCCCGCCACATGGTGCGGTCGTTGCGCTGCCAGTACCGCTCGCTGACGTCGTTGCCGATGGTGTAGCCGAAGACGTAGTCCAAGGCGTCGGTCTCGCTGACCGGGCCAGAAGAAGCCGGCCCGCAGGCCTTGCCGATGACGACCACGAGCTCGCCTTCGTACTGGAGCTCCTCGGTGGCGTCGGCGGGGACGACGATGTCGTGGCCGTGGGGGACCAGCGCGTTGTTGGCACGGTAGCCGACGTCGGCTTTCTTGGGCAGGTTTGGCTCCTGACCACGCATCTGGGCGGCCCAGGTAACGTGCTCGGGGTAGTTGATGCCGGCGGCGTAGAAGGTGGGCGGGATGACCGGGACTTCGAGCTTTACGGAGCCCAGGGAGTGCGACTTGCCGGTCTTCGAGTGCTCGCCAAAGGGGCTGCCGGATACCTCGTTGACCGTATCGCCATCGATGATTCCGAAGCTGGTGGACCCCTCGGCTGTGTATCGGCACCACTTCATGAAAGCGCCTCCTGATTATCTAATCTGTTGCTATGTTATCCTCTGTCAGACCTCCCCGATTTACTCGGGGAGCGGGGACCAAATCTATTCTAAATCAAGGGATGGGAATATGCGATTGGAAGGCAAGGCGGCGGTTATCACGGGCGCCAGCCGCAACATCGGAAGGGAGATCGCGCTGACCTTCGCGCGGGAGGGCGCAGACTTGGTGCTGAACACCCGCCAGAGTGCGAAGGACCTGGACGAGGTGGCGGCGCAGTGCCGGGAGCTGGGGGCGCGGACCGTTACGGCAGTGTGCGACGTGGGAGACTCCGATGCAGTGCGCAGCATGGTGTCAGAGGGCATTGGTGAGCTGGGCGAGATTGACGTGCTGGTGTCCAACGTGGCCATTCGTCCACACAAGCCGATCACAGAGGTTTCGGACGACGAGTGGCTGCAGGTGATGAATACCAATCTGAACTCTGCGTTCTATCTTTGCAAGGCAGTGCTACCGGGCATGCTGGAGAGGCAAAGCGGCAGCATCATAGCTCTGGGAGGGCAGTCGTCGATCACCGGACGGCCGAACACCACTGCCGTTACGGCCGCCAAGACCGGATTGCTGGGACTGATCCGGGCCATTGCGGCGGAGGCGGCGCCCCACAGCGTTCGGGCAAACATGGTCAATCCCGGATCGACCGACACATCCCGCGAGCATCCGGAGTGGTACCCGGAGTTCCAGAGCAACGTGAGTCGTGGCTCGTCTGGTCACCTGCAGGACCTGCCCATGGGGCGGCAGGCGACGGTACAGGACGTGGCCAACGCCTGCCTGTTCTTCGCCAGCGACGAATCGGCCTACATCACTGGGGACAGCGTGAACGTGATGGGCGGGCGATACATCGTCTAGGGGCTGTCTCCCCGTTCCCAAGCAGCTGCCGCCGCTCCCAGCAGACCTGAGTTGTCTCCCAAGACGGATGGAACCAGATCGAAGACCTTGTGCAGCTCGCTCATCAGGCGATCGTGGATGCCTTCCTTGATGCGCGGCAGCAGATTCAGCTGGGTGAGCCCTTCGGATACGCCGCCTCCCAGGATGATCATGTCCGGGTTGAACAGGTGGACCACATTGGCCAGACCTACCGCCAGACCTTCGGTGGCGCGGGCCATCAGGGCGTGGGCGAAGGGGTCGCCCTGCACCGCAGCGGCGACGACGGCGCGGGAGGTGAGTTCGGCCGGGGCGATGGCGGCCAGGGCGGAGTCGTGGTGCCGACCCTCGCCAAGTGCGGTGCGAGCATAGTTGGCTATAGCCGTGCCGGAAGACACCGCCTCCAGGCATCCCCGCTTGCCGCACTGGCACTGTGGGGCACTGACGGAGGTGTCGACGGTGGTATGGCCCACCTCGGCAGTGAGGCCGTTGGCCCCCAGGAGCAGTCGTCCTCCCTCGATGGCGCCCCCGCCGATGCCGGTGCTTACAGTGACGTAGAAGAGGCTCCGGGGCGGGTGCCCGGCCTGGGAGGCGTCGCGGCCTGCGCCGAAGTGGAACTCGCCCATGGCGGCGAGATTGGCGTCGTTGCCAACAACCACCGGCAGGCCGTACCGCTCCTGCCAGATTCGCTTGAGGGAAACGCCGTCCAGGGCCATGAGGTTGGGGGGCTGATAGAGGATGCCACTCACGGGATCAACCGGACCTGCGACCGCGATTCCGATGCCGTCGGCCCGGACGCCATCGAGGGCGAATGCCTCCGTTAAGAGCGACGCGGCCAGCGCGAGATAGCTATCGGCGTGGCCGCCGCGAGGGTTGGGGCGGCGGGCCTGCCAGACAACTTCTCCCTGGCGGTCAATGAGGGCAACGCGACACCATGTCCCGCCCCAGTCCACAGCCACCTTGGCCTGCTGTTCATTCATGGATCCTCCAATTCAAGAGAGGAGCAAGAGGTTTGTTCCCAAAGAGTGATATCGCCGCTACCTGAGCCTGGTCTATTGCAACAGCAGGGTGTCGAGGATTTGTCGCAGCAGGTCGGCAGTCATAGGACCGGAGAACTTTCGAGCGATCCGACCTTCGCGGTCCAGGAAGAATTTTTCGGGGATCCCCCGCACACCGTAGCTGATGGCGATCCTGCCGTCGTGGTCGATGCCGTTGGGGTATTCGTGGCCCTGTTGCTGAAGGAACAATTCGGCATCACCTGCATTGTCCCACAGGTCTAAGCCTACGAACTCGACGCCCCGATCCCGGTATTCGCCGTACACCTGCGCCAGGACCGGAGCCTCGTCCCTGCAGGGAGGGCACCAGGATGCCCAGAAGTCGAGCATGACCACCTGCCCCCGCAGATCGCTGGTGTCGAGATTGCCGCCGCCAATTAGCGCCAGATTGAACTCCGGGGCCGCCTCTCCGCCGACGTTGAGCTCCACGATCCGATCGTTGACCGCCAAGCCGCCGCGGGCGGGATCGGACGTGACAGATGCCCAGACCAGTATGGCCAGAAAGGCAGAGACGGTTATTGCCACGCCTGCGGCGATCAGAATAAACAGCTTGCTTCCAAATCCGCCGCGGCTGCCTGTGCTCAGCTCTTCGACTGGCTGGTCGTCAGCCTGTTGTTCCATCGGCTTTCGTTCTCTACGGTCTCACCCAGGGCGCGGGCAACCAGTTCTGCCCGTTCTTCCAGGTAAACATCCTCAGCGATGGCGCCTTGCTCGTAGCGCTCGTCGAGGGTTGCGAGGCTGGCGACCAATCTGGCGCGTTGAGCGGGACCGGGAGCATCTGCCTTTTCTCCGTCAGCGCCACCGGCGGTCTCGACTGTGGCAACAGGACGGTATCGGCGAATCAAACCCATTGCAAGGAGAGCCAGCAGGGCGGCACCCATTGCAGAAGGTATGGCATTCATCCAGAGGGATCCGCCGGATAGCGTCGTTCCCAGCCGCGCGAAGAGGCCCGGTTGCGGAAGGCCCCTGAAATCAAGTTGCACGCCCGGGCCCGCGGGAATGTCGCGGCCTTCCCATGCCCGATAAATCTCATTGCCTATGCCCACCGGATCGCGAGGTACCAGGCCGCCAATCTCGATGTCGGCCCATTGCTCAGGGACCAGGATCTGGAAGATCTCTGCACCCTGGGGCAAACTGTTTCGGTAGTCCAGGCTGCCGCCCTCATAGGGGAAGGTGTAGGCGAAGTCCACGCTGTGCTCTCCCGGAGGTACGGGGGCGGCAAGAGCAAAACCCGAGCCCACGGAAATGACCTCGCCTCCGCGCAGGTTCGACTGCACCGTGACGTCGGCCGCGCCGGGCGGGAGGGCAAAGCGCATGAAGCTGAACATGCCTGGGCGGGCCGTTTCCAGGTTGGGCCGAAGCGTACGGTCGGTGGGGTTGGTGAATCGGACAAACTCGGTCACCGTTACGATTCGCCCGGCTACGTCAATCTGGGAGATGACCATGACCTGACGCTGAACCTCCATGATGGTGGCGTCCTCAGTGGTCTCAAATACGGTGATTGCCACCTCCTCCGCCAGTCCATCAGCAGTTACGGAACGGCCGTAGAAGATGCCCCCGTAATCCACGCTCAGATTGTAGACACCACCGTCGATGACCGGGACATTTTCCAAAAGGAAAGTGCCGTCGGGCTCCATCACAGTCTGGCCGGTGTCCCTCAGCGTGCCGTCGGAACCAGTGACCAACATAAGCACCGCAAGGTCGGTGGGGACTTCAGCCTGTGAGGTACCGTTTACCACTTTGCCATGGATCGCTATCGACTCCTGGGCCGGGACGGGGAGGGGGAATGCCAGTAGCAACAGTGCCATCGCGCATCCAATGAGACCGGCAAGCAGTGACAAGCGAGGCAGCGACATCCTTGCGCTGCCCGTGAATTCGGGTAGGCGAGCCCTCACCGGACTTGTGCCTGACTCTCGCTTTCCGCAGCGGTGTGGGCGTGGGTGACGTTTGGGGATGGAAGGTTCAGCAGGGCGCCGCAATGAGGACAGGTGGAGTCGGAAGAGCGACCGGCAGATCCTGGCAGAGGTGCGTCGCACTGGGGGCAGGGTTTCCAAGAGGAGCGAATTTCGTTGCGGAAGGCGAGGACCTCGTGCTCCAGGGATATTTCAGGGTCGGCTTCGCCCCTCTCCAGTTGGGCCCTGATGGCCGCCGCAGCCTGGATCCTGTAGGCCTGCAACTGGTCGCGGTATTGCTGGTCAGGGATGTTTCCCAGTTGGTGCTCAAGCTCCAGGGTGTCTATGGAATCGTAGATGGCGTCGAGGCCGACCCCTTCGTCGCTGCCGCTATCATTCGGGAGAGCGGCCTCTGGCCTGGCATCGTTGCCCCGGAAGAAGGAATAGCCGACCATCACCAGACTGAAGCAGGCCAGCGCGGCTCCTATGAGTATGGCAAATATGGTTTGCCCGTCCATGCGTTCCAGTTTATCAGGAATGGATTTCTACCGCCCGACGATGCGCAGGACCAGAGGGCGGCGTAATTCGGGGTTGTGGCGACCGCAGTTCAGGCTGGACTGACAGCCGCTGGAGCACGGGCTGGGGCCCTTGCCGGAACACGGGAGGGCTCAGGCCACAGGGCGATGACGGTGCCGAGCACCATTACCGGGCCAGCAACCCACATCCACCAGATCAGCGGGTTGATCAGGATTCGGAAACCCACGTCGCCACCGGGCAGGTTCTCGCTGGGGACGACGTAGAAGTCCTCCACGGGGGAGGAGCGGATGGCGGCGCGAGTGGAGGCCATGTTGAAGTCGGGGTAGAAAGCGCGGTTGGGGCTGATGGTGTCGATTAGCTTTCCGTCCCGGTAGACCTCCACCGAGGAGATGAACTCGGTACGGTTGCCGAAGGGTATCAGCGTGGTCCCAATATAGCGTATCTCGTAGTTGTCGACGGCCACGCTCTCTCCGGGGGAAAGTACCACGTCCTTCTGGGTGCTGAAGAAGGACGTACCGATGATGCCCAGCGCCACCATCAGTACCGCCAGATGCACGATGTATCCGCCATAGCGCGGCCGGTTGGCCCATATCAGGTGCAGGAAAGCGACGGCGTAGTTTTCCCGCGAGTTGCGATGCCTAGCACGGGCGCCACGGTACCATTCCATCAGGATTCCAGCGGCGACGAAAGAGGCCAGCACGAATCCGGCCAGCGCGTACTCCTTGCGCAGGCCGACGGCCAGCAGCACGACGAAGGCTAGCACGGCGACGCCGACAGGCACGGCCAGGGCACGCCGGACGCTGGCCCAGTTGGCTCGTCGCCAGGGAAGCATCGGCCCGACGCCCATGAGGAACACCAGGGCCAGCATCAGCGGGCCGTTGACCTGGTCGTAGAAGGGACGAGCTACGGTGATCTCCTCGCCGCTGGTGAGGCGCGAGATGAGCGGGTAGACGGTGCCCCAGAGGGTCACGAAGGCGATTCCCAGCAGCAGGAGGTTGTTGACCAGGAATGCTGCCTCGCGCGATAGCATTGAGTCAAGGTTCTGCGCGCTCCTCAGAAGGGGGTAACGCCAGAAGAAGATGATGAAGGGCACAATGACGCCGATGGCCAGGAAAAGCAGGAAGACCCATCCGAGGCTTGAAGCGCCGAAGGAGTGGACGGACGGGACCGAGCCGCCCCGGTTCATGAACATGCCGTAGAGTGCCAAAGCGAAGGCAACGTTAATGAGGGCGATGTTCCACATACGGAACATGCCCCGGCGCTTCTGCACCATGATGGAGTGAATGAAGGCCGTGAGGGCCAGCCAGGGCATGAAGGCGGCGTTCTCCACTGGGTCCCAGAACCAGTAGCCGCCCCAGCCGAGGATGGTGTAGGCCCACCAGGAACCCAGCAGCAGGCCCCCGGCGAGTAGGGCCCAGGTGATGATGCCCCAGACGCGCCCGGGATCGACCCATTCGTCGCCGGTCTTCCGGGCCAGCAGAGAGCCGAGGGCAAAGGAGAAGGGGATGGTGATCCCAACCAGCCCGGCCATCAGGGCCGGGGGGTGAAAGAACATCCCGAAATGGGTGAGCAGAGGATTGATGCCCTCTCCGTCCGGCGGGATGAAGGGCAGCTTGTCGAAGGGGTTGGCCATAAACGCCATTACGGCGATGAAGAAGGTCAGCACCAGCATCATCACGCCGGTGGTGTATGGCAGGGCGTCCCGCACCCGCTCGGGCGCGCGCCAGATGGCGATGGCCGTCATCGCCGACAGCACCATGGCGATATAGAGCAGCGAGCCCTCGTTGCCGGCGTAGAAGGCGACCCAGGTGAACCGGTCGGGCATCGCGAGGTCGCTATGGCGGGCTACATACTCGATCTCGAAGTCGCGGGCGATGAAGGAGACCACGAGGCTCAGGGTGGAGACGAAGAGGACGACGACCGTGGCGTACATTGCTGCCTGGGCGCTGTCCACCAGAGCCACCGAGCCGCGCAGTTTGCCTGCCACTGAACCGATGGACGAGTAGGCGGCCAAGGCAAGAGCCAGCCACAGGCTGATTGCGCCCAGGTCACCCATGGGGGGTCTCTTCGTGTCCGGGTGGCGAGCTGTGGCCGGACTGGTCGGTGGTTTCAGGGGGCGCGGCTTCCGGAGCATCGGTGGCGGCGGAGAAGGCTGGCTGAGTCCTGCGACGGGTGGCCAGCATTCGGTCTACGATCTCCAGGTATGGTGCAAGCTCAGGGTCGGCCGGTTCCTGTGTCGGCGGCTCGTTGCTGCCCGTGCTGCCTGCCGCACGGGCGGGTGCGGGACGGTCGCGGTTGGTCATTGCGCGGATCACGAAGAACACTCCAGCCAGGCCCGCGGCTACTCCGACGATGGGGAGAATCCACGCCAAAAGATTCGCGCCTGACTTGGGCGGCGCCGCGAGGATGTCTGGGCCATAGCGGTCGACGAAGTAATCCAGTATTTCGTCGCGTGTCCTGCCCTCGGCCAGCATCTCCTTTATTACGGCCCGCATCTGGAAGGAGATTTCCACCTGGGCCTGGTCGATTGTCTCGGCGGGGCATACGGGACACATGATCATACGGTCTATGTTCTGGGCCTCTTTCTCCAGTTCATCACCGGGGGTCTGGGCATGGGCAACAGGGGCGGCGACGACCAGGAACAAGGTCAAAAAAAGAAATAAGGGCACCAGAGAGTTCTTAGTCAAGAATACCTCTCCACCACCCTTAAGGTTGTCGTTGTCCGGAGGAAGGCGGCAACTACTTTGGCAGGCCGTCGACGTAGCGGGCAAGGGCCCAGCGTTCATCCTCACTCAAAAGCCTGCCGAAGGGCGGCATCACCGAGGCCGGGCCGAAGGGTCGCACATTAACCTTCAGGAAGCCCTCGATCTGCTCCGGGGTCAACGTGGTTAGATCGGCCGTTACGGCGGTCTCGTAGCCGTAGCTGCCCATGAGCAGATTCAGCACGGGTCCGTCGCCCTTGGCCCCGGGGCCGTGGCACATCTGGCAGTTGACCTCGTAGAGGTGGGCAGGCGAGTCGTCCGTCGTGTTGGCCGGAGGCGGGTAGAAGGCAATCGCCCCAGCCACCCCACCGAGGCGGGGAGGTTCGTGGGCTTTGTAGGACTGCTGGTAGTGCTGCTCGTAGAAGATATCCACGGGATAACTGCCGGAGGTACATCCGGCAACTGCCAAGGCAGCGAACAGCGCCATCCCCGCGACCAGTAGCCGAAGCGGGAACGCCTTCGTACCGGTCCTGCCTCGAGGGGAGGCGGAACTTTCTCTGTCAATGAGGCGGGGCAACTTAAGGAACGTCATCTTGGGGGACCGGCCTCTAATTCTCGCGTACCACGTCTATGGCACCCGCCTGGGTGAACAGGGTCGACACCTGGGTAAGCTGTTCTTCTTCCACGTTGGCCAGTACGCCTATGTATCCCTCGGTGATGCGGGTGTCGTACAAGCCCTGCTTGAAGTTGGGGAGCCGCGACTCGAAGATGATGCCGATGATGGTGAAAATGATGGCCGTCAGCATGGTGCTTTCGTAGGTCACCACTGCCATCGGAGGAAGCGACAGGATGGGCTTGCCTGCCTGAACCAGCGGGTAGGCCATCTGGGTCATCGAGGTCAGCAGAATGCCGATGGTCAGTCCGACCAGCGCGCCGCACAGCGGAAAGATATAAAGGCGGTGGCCTTCGTGGCGCTCCCCGAACGCGCCCTCGGGATAAGGGGTATCGGTAAGGAAGTCGTAGTCGTTGGGCGAGACGCCGGCCTGCTGGAGGGCATCTCCAGCCTCTGCTGCGTACTCTGCGTCTTCGAACAGCCCTAATATAGGTCGTTTAGCCATGTTGCGTTCCTTCTCTTGGACTCCCGCCCCGTCCTTTCATGACGTGGGGGATAGCCGGTGGCGCTAGTCCTCGCGGTAAACCGCAGGGACGCTCACCCGGCCAATTTTGACTTCGGTCCGAAGGATTTCGTACTCCTTGATGTCATACAGCGGTATTAAGGGCACCACCCGGGCGATGAGCAGCATCAGCATTGAGACCAAGGCAAAGGTTGCACCGATGATAGTCCACTCAACCGCGCTGGGAGAGTAGACGTTGTACCAGGTGAAGGTGAACACCTGCTTGTTCTGCAATCCGGGTACGATGATGATGAACCTTTCCAGCCACATCCCGATGTTAACGGAAATACAGGCAACGGACATGATCCACAGGTTCCGGCGGAAGGCCCGGGGCAGCCACAGGGCTACGGGCAGGAAGTATGTGGTGAACACGAACACCATCATCCAGATGTTCCATGGATTCTGCATGAACTGGAGATCGCGCACCGCCAACTCGTCGGCCTCCCTTCCGTAGAAGCCGAAGAGAATTTCCATCACGAAGAAGTAGAACCAACCGGTCGCCACGACGATGAGCAGCCGGCCCAAGGCGTCGATGTGCTCTGGGCGGATGTAGTTCTGCCAGCCGTAGATGTAGCGCAGGATGATCATCGCGAAGGCCACGGCTGAAACGCCGGAGTGGACCGCTCCCACCACGAAGTAGGGGGCGAAGATGGTCGAGTGCCAAGTTTTCACCGACACGGCCATACCGAAGTCCCAGGACACTATCGAATGCACCGAGACGAACACCGGCAGGATCAGCGCAGAGAGCAGCACGCCAGCAATGATCTGCAGCTTCCACTGGCGCGGATTGCCCCGCCAGCCCATGGCCAGGATGGTGTAGATGCGATGGGGCATGCCTGAGGTGCGATCACGCAACACCGCGAAGTCGGGTATCAGCGCGACTAGCACGAAAAGGATGCTGGAGGTCAGGTAGGTGTAGACCGCGCTAGGGTCCCAGACCAGCGGCGACCTGACGTTGGGCCAGATGCCACGTGCGTAGTCGTACGGCGCGAAGGGGATAGTGTAAATCCAATAGATAGTGCGCCACGGACGCCCGGTGTGAATCAGGGGCATCATCATTGCCGTCATCAGCGAGAAGACGGTGAGGATCTCGGCCGCTCGCGTGGCAGGACGGCGCCACTCCGCCTTGGACAGGCGCAGAATGGCGGACAGCATCACGCCGGCGTGGCTGATGCCGATCCAGAACACGAAGTTGGTGATGAAGAAACCCCACATCACCGGCCGGTTAAGGCCAGTCACTCCGAAGCCCTTGTTGACCAGCAAACCAGCCGCGCTGAACCCTCCCAGAACGATCAGTCCCAGGATGGTCACAGTTATCGGGAACCACTTCGGCGACTGCAGGATAGAAACCAGCAATTCGCGGTTGATCTGCCGATAGGGTATGGGTGTCCTGCCTTCCTGCATCTTTCCTCTTTAGTGTTCTCCGCAGAGGGCGCGGAGACTAAGACGATTCCCTCCGCGTACCCTGTGGTTGAAAGCTCCTATTCAGGCTTGGCCAGCACCAAGTATTCGCCGCGGATGAAACGGGCCATTCGCTGGTAAAGGGCGCCTTCCTTGACTTCCCACACCGACAACATGGGGAATATCTTGGTCGCCACCAGATAGACGAAGGCCGCGCCTCCGATACCACCGACGACTATGAAGATATCCCAGATATCGGGGTAGACTGCCGCCGGGACCTCGTTCAGGAAGGGTGCGTAGATGTTACCCGAGTTTGCCCCTCCCACGAACACCCTCACACTGAACATCAGCGCGCCAGCAGCGGCCGACAGGCCAGCGAGGGGTGGGCCCCAGGCGCTTCGGCGGACGGGGTTCCACAACAGGAGCAAGAACGGGATGGCGAAACTCAGGATCAGATTGGCAACGAACACGCCGCCGTAGGACTGGGCGAACAGGTATTTGATGATGTTCTGCTCCACCACCAAGCGTCCAAACCAGTAGGTGATGAAGAATGCGAACAGGTGATAGGCCCAGAGCAGCGTAAGTCCAAGCTGCACCTTGCTGGCCGACCAGAAAACGGACTTGCCGTAGTATTCCTGGAAGCCGCCCCACCGGCGCATCACGTACAGGACGATGAGGCAGGTACCCAAGGCCACCTGGAACGCGGTCAGGCTGTAAAACACCGGGAAGATGGAGTCCTTCCAGCCCGGAATCATGCTCTGGGCATAGTCGGAGCTGATTATGAAGTGCACGAAGATCAGCGTCATGAAATAGAAGGCGCCCAGCATAGCCAAGCCCGCCTTCTGTGCGTTCCACTGGCGCTTGGTGCCGTACCAATGGCCGGCAAGCGTCCGGTAGAGCCACCCGCGAAAGCCAGTGGCGGTATGCCTGGCCTCAGCCATGTCAGGAACGGCCGAGAGCCAAAGAATGAACATCGACGCTACGGCCAGGCCAACGACACCAGCCAGATCCCAGGCATGGGGCGCACCGATGGGCACCTCGAACCAGATGGTCCGGCGTATGTCGAGATCGTGGCCGTGGCCTGGGTTCGGATTAGCGATGGGAGGAAAGACCAGCATCAACGGTATGAAGGTGATGATGTTGAAGATGCCCACCACGGCGAAGAGCTCAGAGACTCTCGAGAGTGGACGGCGCCAGTGGCTCTTGGTGAAGCGGAAAGCCACCGCCGCGACAGGGGCTGCGCTGGTGACCATGAAGACAAAGGAGAAGGTGGCCATGTAATAGCCCCACGGGCCACGGTCATCGAAACCGTCCGCGGCGACACGGGCAATGAATCCCACCACTCCCAACACGAGCATGGCGAATGTCAGCATCAGCCCAAGGGTGAACATGCGGGGCATGGCGGAAATTTTCTCCGCCATGTCGCGGGTCATCACCCGTGGGTTGGGAAAGATCCACATTCCGGGGTAGTGCCCACCCGAGATTCCCCCGTGCTCATCGCCGTGGGCTACACCGTGGTGGATATGTTCGCTTTCGCTGGCTGCCATTGAGTTATTTCGCCTGCTTCCTTACAGATATAGGCAGAATGTCTTGAGATTCTAGTGGGCTGGGCCACCGATGGGATACTTGTCTACCTTTTTCAGGTAAATCACGTTGGGCTTGGTGCCCATCTCTTCGAGCAGCCGATACACCCGGGTCTTGGACTCGTCGACGTATTCGTTGTGGTGAACCTTGTCGTACTGCTCGTTGGCCTTCTCGAAATATTCGTAGACCGGACCGGTGGGATCGCTCTGCTCTCCGAACTTCAGCGCGTTGGTGGGGCATGCCTGAGCACAAGCAGGCAGGAAGTTGCCGTCCTTCATGCGCTGGTAATTCAGGTACCTGCCCTCTCCAGCGGGAATACGCTCGCCAGTAAGAGGCTCCACTCCGCGGCGCTCCACGGTGATTTCTCCGCGGCGGATGCGCTGCACACAGAAGGAGCAACGTTCCATGATTCCCCGGCTGCGAATGGTGACGTCAGGATTGAGCTGGTTGCGCAGCCTCTCTGGCCACTTGGGCTCCCACCAGTTGAAGAAGCGCACCTGGTAGGGGCAGTTGTTGGCGCAGTAACGGGTGCCGACGCAGCGATTGTAGACCTGAACGTTCAGACCCTCGTCGTTGTGGTAGGTGGCAAAGACCGGGCATACCGGCTCGCAGGGGGCGTTCTCGCAGTGCTGGCACATGATGGGAATGAAGCGAGCCTTCACGTTGGGGAACTCGCCCTCCCAATAACGCTCGATGCGAATCCACTCGTACGCCCGTCGCTGCTGGAAGTAGTCCTTGGTGTTAATGGGCAGATTGTTCTCGGCCTGGCAGGCCACGACGCAGGCCTGGCAACCGGTACACCGGTCCAGGTCCACCACCATGCCCCACTTGTGGTTTATGCGATTCGTTACCATCTATTTGCCTGTTGTCTGTCGGATAAACGTTTGGATCAGTAGTTGCCGGGAGCGATAGTCTTGATGATTTCCTCGGCCGCGCTCAGGCCAACTTCAACGGCCCTGTAGTCGCCTTCCAACTTGGAGACGTTGACACTCTCACCGGTCGCCGAGATGCGGACCCGGGTACCGGCCCAGGCCAGGGTCTCGGGACCAGCCACGCGGGTGGGCTCCAGGATATCGGCCACGTTGGAACTCTCGGTGGCAGGACGATCGGTGGCCCACGGCGATCCATGGCGGCGTCCGCCGCCGAAGGGCACGCCGACCACCTCCGGTGGAGTTGCCGGGTTCAGATATGCAACGGCCCTGATGGAACCACGGGAGGACTCGATTCGGACGATGTCGCCTTCCCTGAGACTGTACTTGTTGGCCGTTATGTCGTTCAGTTCGATCCATGTCTGCCAGGTGACAGACGTAAGGGGGTCTGGAGTCGCCTGCAGCCACGGAAGGTGAGCAAGCTCGCCGTCCTGGATGGTGTTGTGCGAGAAGGGGGTCAGGTAGAGTGTGCCCTCTCCACCGTATCCCGCGAAAGCCGGTTCCGACGCGTTGTCGATGATCCTGCGAAGCAGACCGGCCCGCGGGCGCGGGACATCAGGCCCCGTGGCTGATTCGTCCCACCAGCCTCCGCGACGCAGTATTGCGGTCCAGAACTCGTCGGCGGTTGCGGCCTGGATCGAGCCACGGTTTTCCTCGAAGAGCGAAGTAGCACTCTCCTTGAGCATGGCCTGGTAGCTCCCCCAAGGCAACTGGTCACCGACTCCCAGGCCGTCAGCGGCTGACAGCAGGACGTCCGGGAAGCTGCGAGGGTCGAGATCCCAGAGGGGGTTGACCACGGGCTGCTGGAATCCGGCCACCTGGTAGCCCGGGGCGGGGTCTGGAATATCATCGCCCCAGTCCTCCAAGTACACGCGGTCGGGCAGGAGGAGGTCGGCCAAGGCGGTGGTGTCGTCGACGAACGGCGAGAAACTTATGACGTAGAGGTCCTGCGCGGAGACTATGGCGTCCTCTAAGTCGACGGAGCCGGGCAAGCCGTGCACCGGATCCACGTTGTGGAGCATCAGCAGGCGGACGTCACCGCTGCGAATCCGCTCGGTGAGACTGTTCATGTCCTCGAGACTGGCGCTTTGGGCCGATGCCGGAACGTCGTCCCAAGGGCTTGCGGGATTCAAGCGGACTCCGCCCTTGGCACCGACGCTGCCCACCAGCCAATTCAGCACGGAAGCGGCTTCGACGTTGAAGAGTCCGTTGCTGTGCGCGCCCGCGGAGCCACCGGCGATGGCGATGCTGGGGCCATGGGTGGCAAAGTCGCGGGCCAGCTTGCGAATGAACTCGGCAGGGTCGCCGCCCGCAATTTCCGGGGTCAGCCCCACCCGATGGATCACATTCTCGGGCCGGTAGTTGCCCAACAGCAACCGACCGCCATTGCCTCCCAGCAGGGCGTCGACATCTACTCCGCTAGCCTGCAGTCCCTCGTCGACTATGACGTGAGCAATGCTCAGAGCCAGATGTCCTTCCCATCCTGGGCGGACGGGAATCCATTTGTCGGCGTTGGCGGCAGTCATTGAGAAGCGGGAGTCCACCTGGTACAGCGAACCGCGCTCGCTTCGACCCTCACCCTGGCGGAACTCACCGTAACCGCGGTTCCAGCGGGTCGGCGAAATCCAGGTGGAGAGGAAGTCTGCACCAAAGGAAAGAATGATATTGGCGTTCTCCAGGTCGAAGTCGGGGAGAACGTCCTGCTCGTATACGTTCTTGACGGCAGTGCGAAAGACGTTATTGTCCACCGCCTCGTAGCTCATGTGCTCGGCACCGACAGCGTTGGCGAAGCGGGAGGTCAGCTGGCCCATGTGGCCTCGGGTAGGCTTGGTCAACAGAACCGAGCGGGAACCCCGGTCGGTGAGTTGCCTGACCAGGGTGTCCATGCCCTCCGGGTCCCAGTTGATGGAGTCGAACTGGCCGGAGCCACGGTTGCCGCCGCGACGCATGGCGCCGGGAATCCGGTCAGGGTGGTAGAGAGCCTGAACGCCGGCCTCGCAGCGGGCGTGGCTCTTGCCCTGGTTGGTGGGGTAAAGCGGGTTGCCCTGAACCTTCTTGGCGCGCCCCTCCATCACCCGCACAAGGATTCCCTCGCACGAAGGACAGTTGCGGCACAGGCTGGCGTACCAGTTGTCCTTTCCACGAACAAGGTCTTCGGGAAGGCTTACCGGGCTCTGGATGTTCAGCTCGCCCTCACGGATGCCAAAGCCCTCACAGGCCACGGCGCCCAGGGCACCCAGACCGGCCCAAGCCAGAAAATGTCGCCTACTCAGTTTCATCTATTAAGAATCTTCGCTTTACGTGTCCAGTCTCTATCTATTCGGGGCCTGTACCGTCCCTATCCACCACTAGGTGGAGGGGAATCTACTTGTGGCAGACCGTGCAATCGGTTGGTACGTTGTTCGCTCTGTGGCAGTCCAGACAAGTGCCCATCTTGAGGGACTGGCCATCCTTGGGCTGCACTTCTTTCATGCTGCCCACGTCGCCATGGCAGATGGAGCAGGTCTCGGTAATTCCGTAGGCACGGGTAATCTCGTTGCCGTTGATGTCGTAGCGCTCGCCAGCCACACCTTCGGCACCCATTTCGCTGGTGAAGAAGCGGATGTGAGCCTCGTGAACGAAGCGGACGTGGTCGGGTACGCGATGCACCCGCTCCCAGTCGATGGGCTCCTCATCAGCGAAGTACTGCTGGACCCTTTCTATCTCCGCCTGGGCCTGTCCGTCCCGCCCGGAGATATCCTTGTGGCAGAAAAGGCACTGTTCCACCGCGGGGACCGTGGCCGCATCGCCCTTGGTCACGTTTCGGTGGCAGAACTCGCACTGGATGTTGTTCTCCTCCACGTGGACCGTGTGCGGGAAGGCGATGGGCTGGGCCGATGCGTTGCCTAAGCCGAAGGGGGGGTTGGAGAACCAGGAAATGAACAACACTACCAGCACGAAGCCGATGATTACGGTAAAGATTCCACCCGCCACCATAAGCGGGATCATTTTGGATGAGGGTATCATTCTGGATTGGAACCGTTCATGTTGAGATGCCTGCTTTCGCCACCACCGGTCGCCGATTCAAGCAAATGAATGGGCGGCGCAATGGAAACCGGCCTACCTAGATTAGCAGCCGGTCCCAGAAATTCCTCACGTCGAGGGTCTGATTTATGCCGAGAATCAGGATGATGATGGCCACCACGGCCACCAGCAGAGCGAAACCAGTGAGTGGCCACTTGAGCCTGCCAACGCTGGGCGGAAGATGGCCCGTCTCCACCGCCGATGGGATGAGGGCATGGGCAGTGAGCATGGTGAGGGCAAAGGTAACAACCAGCGGAAAGTAAATCCAGAACCACTGAAGGAAGAGGTGGATGTTCTGCCAGTCGGTGCTGGTTAGTGCTTTGGGGTCCATGGAATGCCGTTCATCCTGCCCTGGGTAAACCGGTGGGTTGCCGAAGGATCCCAGTTTGCCTGTTGACCCGTGTCCGACAAAATTAGCGGCCCGAATTCCCGCCGAAGGGATACGAGCCAAAAATCGAGTGAAAATTATCACACACTTTTTTGAGTGTCAAGTAGATTCAGCTTGCGATTGAGGGGGAAGGGACGGCCACTGGAGTTGGGTATGCCGGGCTGAACGAGGGGTAAAAGTGAAGTGATTGGAAGGAGGGGTTGCCCAAGGCAACGAATGAATCTACGACGACCCCGGTCTATCCATTCGCTCATCCATCGGCCAAAATAGACGAAAGACACTCCCATGGGGAGCCGACGGGAATCGAATGGAGGGTTGAAGATGCCGGCCAGAAACGGGCAGCAGTACATTGACGGGCTGAGGGAAAGGCCGCCTGCGCTGTTCATGAGGGGCGAACGCATTGGCGACCCTACAACCCACGCGGGGCTCAGCGGCGGCGTCAAGACGGTAGCCCGGCTCTACGACCTTCAGCACGACCCTTCCGTCGGCCCTGAAATGACCTACACCTCCCCCAGTAGTGCCGATCCGGTGGGGCTGTCGTTCATCACACCCAAGAGTACAGAAGACCTGGATGCCCGTCGGAAGATGATGCGGCGCTGGGCGCAAGTCTCTTGCGGCATGATGGGACGGACCCCCGACTTCCTCAACGTCAGCCTCATGGCCATGGCAGAGGCCGGCGACTACTTTGCCGAAGACCGTCCGGAGTTCAAACAGAACATCCGGAACTACTACGAGAAGGTGCGTGAGGAAGACCTGGTACTGACCCACACGCTGGTCAACCTGCAACGCAGTCGCGTACCGACGGAGGCCATCCTCCACGACAACACGGACATCGCGCTGTCGGTGGTCAAAGAGACTGATTCCGGCATCATAGTCCATGGGGCGCGGCTGCTGGCCACCCTGCCCATCTCCGACGAAATAGCCGTCTATCCGGCCCGTTCGCACCGGCTGCCGACGGGAGCGCCGGGCAGGACGTCATTTGCCTTTGCCCTGCCGTGCGACGCTCCTGGTTTGAAGTTCCTCTGCCGGGAAAGCTTCGACCTGGGCCGGTCGCAGTTCGACCACCCGCTGGGGTCCCGCTTCGAGGAAATGGATGCGCTGGCCTTCTTCGACAACGTGTTCGTGCCTTGGGAGCGAGTCTTCCTGCTGGGCGACCCCGACCGGTGCAACAACATGTCTCGGGTCACACACCAGTACCTGCATTCGGGGCACCAGGTGGTGACCAAGAATGTCGTCAAGGTGGAGTTTATGCTGGGCCTGGCCAACCTGATGCAGCAGGTTCTCGGTTCCGGCCAGCAGCCTCAGATGATGCAAATGACGGCTGAGATCATCGAGAACCTGGAGACCACCAAGGCTCTGCTCAAGGCGGCAGAGGCCGACGCGGCCCCCGATCAGTGGGGCGTGATGTGCCCGGCGGAGATGCCCCTCACCGTGGCGCGGCACCTCTTCATCAGGATGTACCCGCGAATGGGGGAGATCCTGCAACTCATGGGCTCAAGCAGCCTGATGGCCCTGCCCACCGAGGCCGACTTGAAGGGCCCCATGGCTGACGAGCTTGCCAACTATCTCGATACCGACACCGCCACGGCTGAAGAGCGTATACGCTTGTTCCGGCTGGCCTGGGACACCTGCTGCAGCGCCTTTGGACAGCGGCAGATCCTCTACGAACGCTTCTTCCAGGGCGACGTCTACCGCAACGTAGTGCTCCTGAACAGCCTCTACGACAAGGAACCGGCAACGGCCTTTGTGAAGGAGTTCCTGGATGGGGAGTAGAGAATAGTCCGGGACATTCTCTGAAAATGGACTGGGGCGAACCATGGTTCGCCCCAATGTATTCTCCCTTGCAAGCTATTCCTTGTGGTTACCCATCGCCGTCCCCGCCGGCTGGGGCCGGCATCGCGGCCGGTGGCCGGGCCGGTCTGGGAGAACCTCTGGGTCTGAGCCTTGCCTCGTCGGGCAGTTCGCTCTCCCAGTCGGGTATCAGGACATGAGAGTTACTGTCCAGCAGGAAGATAACCACCAAGCCTCCCAGGCTGTAGACCATGGACAGTGACAACACCAACAGGTAAGAACCGGTGGCGTACATAATCAAGCCTGCCAGTGCAGTGGCGACGAAGTGTCCCATCAGGGCGCCGGTAGTCTGCCAGCCGTAGACTGTCCCCATTGGGCCATCGCCGTAGTACTGCCTGTTGATGATCAGGTAGCCGGTCCACTCTCCGCCAAACCCCACGCCGAAAACGACCGCGAAAAGGTAGAAGAGCCAGGGTTCCGCCGGCCCGAACATGATTATTGGAACCGTGAGGCCCTGAATAGCCAGGCTCACCGCCATCATTCGGCGGGTGCCGTAGATCTCGGCCAGCACCGGCGTGCCAAAGCGGCTGATGATACTGACAAGCGAAATGATCGCCAGGATGATTCCGGCAGCGGCCAGCGAATTGAATACGCCCGAGTCTATGGCGTACTTGGCAACATAAATCAGGATGATGCCGTGGCCTGCGCAACCCAGGCCGTGAATCAGGGGCAGATTCCAGAAGGGCCGAGTGTGCCGGATGTGCTGGTTGAACGTTTTGATCCGGAGCCGCTCCATCCCCTTTGATAGCCTGGCAGGCGCAGAGTCGCCGGTCCTTGTTCCGTAAGGCTCAACCCCCACATCGGCCGGGCGATTGCGCATAAAGGGGACCAGCGCCAGCATGGCAATGCCGCCGATCAGGCCAATGACCATGAAATTTCCCTGCCATCCCACCGTCTCAATGAGCCAGCCGGCGACGGGAGCGAAGGCGGCGGTACCTATGCCCCCGGCAGCCCAGAGGATGCCGATGCCCAGACCGAGGCGACGGCGGAACCATCCGCTTATCGAGGCCATCAGGGGCACCATGCCCAACGACTGGGTGAGGGAAAGGAGTACTCCGAAGAATAGGAAGAAGTGCCAGAGTTCAGTTATACGACTGAGGAGCAGCATGCTTACGAGGTACAGGCAGGCGGCCGTAAATAGCATGATGCGGGCCCCGAAGCGGTCTCCGAGCCAGCCGGTAACAGGTGCGTACAGTGCTCCGAATCCGTAGTAGGTGGCAATGCCCAGAGTAACCAGGCTCTCGTTCCAGCCGAACGGCCCGCTATCGTCAGTCAGCGGTGGCAGCATGATGCCAGCTGCCATGCTGATTGAGCTGGCGAAGATCTGGACAGTCGCCAGGATAGCGACAATTATCCAGCTGTAGTGGAAGGGGAGACGCGCCGCCAGTCCGGTGGCTTGCAGCTCGCTCTGTGGACCCACTGGGGATAGGGGACCGGACTGCCTTTGCAACGTCTCGACTCAACAGATGATGACTAAGCCCTGCTTTCATTCGCAACCGCAATGATAGCACTAAATCTGAAAGGTTCGACAGGGACATTCAAATGCAAGGGCGCAGGAGATGTGAAGTCTCCTGCGCCCACGCAGCGTAATCATCGAAGAGTGTGCCGCGCTACGGCATTATGTTCATCTGACGCACCACGGACTCGCCTAGGGCCGAATCGCCCTCTATGGAAACCCTGCCGGAGCCAAGAACTTCGTCCGGTTGCCAGCGGCCGCAGCCCAGGCAGCCGAAGGTCTCGGCATCCAGGCTGATGCGGACAGTAGGGCTCTCGGGCGGCTGTTCCAGCTCCCGGCCGCGTCCGCCTTCGACGCCAATTGACATGACCCGACCAGCCGGGCCGGAGATGTCCAGCACTACCGTCGTACCGTCGGGAGCCTGGGCGCGACGGGCGGCTACGAAGGGCATGGCGCGGATGATGCGGTTCAGCGCATGTGCCGCCGCCGGGCTGTCGTAGTGGCCGGGACGAATTAGGGCGCGGCGGATGTCCTGCTCGTGCACCCAGGCGTCCATGATGCGGATGCTGATGAACTCGGACATGGGGGCGGGACCCACGGGGGTCTGCATCTCGGCGGCAAAGTCGTCGTCTGACCGCCCCCGCAGGGATTCCACGCGGCGGGCCGTCTTCGCCCGGAAGTCCGAGAGCACCTGCGCTCCGCCCCAGGGGCGGCGGAAGTCCACAACGACCTCGTTGCGCTTTCCCTGGTCGCTGCGAGTGTGGGACAGGACCTCGTCGCTGGGGGTGTGATCGGGGTCGGGATCACCGAGGATACCCGTCTCTGAGCCGGCGAGGTGGGAGACCTGGTCCTGCACCGACCAGCCTGGACAGTCGGTCGGGGTCTTCCATTCGGCCTCGGTGAGCCCGTCGCAGAGCTCGCCGATGGAGCGCCAGACGTGCTCCATCATGTCCACCAGTTGCTGATTGGTCTCGTTCATTGTCCTTCTCTCTGGTCCGCCCTCCGCCTCCGCGGGGACAGCGATGAACGGCTATTCGGCCGATTCACCTTCTTCCTGGCGCCGCCGGTTCTCGCGGAACTGTACGAAGCGGATGGCCTCGTCGGCGCCCATGCGTCCCACGGGCCCGGAGGCATACACAGACCCGAGCACCACGCCGCCTCGGCCCAGCAGGAACTCTGCCGGCTGCATGTACCCACGCCGGTCGTCGGACCACCACGAGCCGATGGTGTCGGCGATGGCCATGGTGGCGCCGTAGGCAACGGGGAAAGAGAGACCCTTGTCCTTTACCTCTCGGGCGTTCTCTTCGTCATCGACGCTGACGGCATAGACGCTGACGTCCATCGCTTCCAATTCCGCCTTTGCTGCCTCATATGCGGCCAACTGCCGCTGGCAGTAGGGTCACCAGTGGCCGCGGTAGAACAGCACCGCGCTGTAGCGGGTAGGAGAATCGTCGGGCAGGGTGAGCGTACCGCCGCCCACCAGGTTCAATTCCAGCTTGGGGAACCGTGCCCCCTGTTGCAGCATCTCGCCCATGGTTTTCCTCCGGGGCCTAGAGTCTATCCAGCGGGCCTGTTTGGTCCAGAGGACCCCGGACCCGCAGGGAGACTATACTCTACCACCCGCGGAACCAGTCCGGCACCGGGCCTGCAACATGAGCGAAAGGTACGCAGCGCCGTCGTGCTTCCTCAAAACAGACGCCGTCCCACGCCTGCTGCCGACGCTCTTCTCGACCCCGCTGCTGCTCCTTGCGCCGCCGCTCTTCTTCTGCACGTTCACGACGCCGTATCTCTTCCTCCAGGAACTGGTTATGAATCTCCTGTTGGCTTGGCCACTTTGGCTGGTACCTATAATCCGGGTCAAACTGCCCCATCTCTAACCCTCCCAATTGTGCAAGTTCGCGCTGGCCTGAGGATGATTGTGGCGATTTTAGTGGCTGTGATGAAGTTACTTGGGTAAACAATTGAAATGAAGCTAGCGGCTCAATTGCAACTGAGAAACGCGAAGAGCCACCCGATAGCCTTCGGTTTCCCCCGCATTGGGTGATTGACCTAATGCACAAAATCGGCCTTCCGAAACCATGCCAAATGGAGTTTTGGAAGGCCGATCTTCAGGGCCAAGATTCGCGGTCATCGGCTAGAGTGATTCAGGGGCCGCCATCGCGAGCGACTTCAGGCCTTCTTACTGAGGTGGACCCGGAAAACTGGACAGTTGGTTAAGTGGGAATCCTGCTCCTAAACTGAGGACAGCGACAGCTGTTGATGAGGAGCGGGAAATGTCCACAGAGCGGAGAAAGCACAGCCCGGCCTTCAAGGCGAAAGTTGCACTGGAGGCAATGAAGGGCGAACAGACGGTGGCCGAGTTGGCCGCCCGGTTCGAGGTCCACCCCAACCAGATTCAGACTTGGAAGAAGGCCTTAGTGGATGGCGCGGCCGCTATCTTCGGCCAAGGCAACGGGACCAATAAGGGCAAGGAGCAGAAGAACAAGAACAACGACGCCCTGGTGGCTCGCCTGTACCAGCAGATCGGCCAGCTCAAGGTGGAGCGGGATTTCTTGGAGGAAAGGTCCGGTCCATGAGCCCAGCACAGCGGCGTGAGCTGACCGACCGGCAACATCGGCACCTGTCCATAGTGCGGCAGTGCCAGCTGATGGGTGTCAGCCGCTCCAGCCTCTACTACCGTCCCAAGGGGACACCCCTGGGGGACCTGTCCCTGATGCAGGCCATGGACCGCCAGTACCTGGAAACCCCTTTCTACGGTTCCAGGCGGATGAAGGCTTCGCTGGGCCGGCAGGGCCTGCCGGTAAGCCGGAAGCGGGTGCAGCGGCTCATGAGACTGATGGGACTGCGGGCTATCTACCGGCAGCCTCGCACCAGCCAACCAGCGGCGGGACGCTGGGTCTATCCCTACCTGCTGAGGGATCTGACGATCACCCGGGCGAACCAGGTGTGGGCGGCTGACATCACCTACCTGCCCATGGCCCGGGGATTCCTGTACCTGGTGGCAATCATGGACTGGCACAGCCGGTACGTGGTGGCTTGGGGGTTGTCGAACACTCTGGAGGCCGGCTTTTGTGCCGAGGCCCTGACCGAGGCCCTGAACCAGGGAACGCCCGACGTGTTCAACACCGACCAGGGAAGCCAGTTCACCAGCCGCGAGTTCACGCAGATACTCCAGGATCACTCGGTGAAGATCAGCATGGATGGCAGGGGCAGGTACCAGGACAACATATTAGTCGAGCGGCTATGGAGGACAGTGAAGTACGAGGAGGTCTACCTGAAGGCCTACGCCAACGGCCTTGAGGCCCGCCGAGGGCTGCGAGAGTACTTCCGGTTCTACAACCACCGTAGGCCGCATCAGGCCCTGGGCTACCGTACGCCGGCGGAGGTCTTCCACGGCGAGCCTGTAGAAGAGGAGTTGAAGGAAAGGAGGTGCCCGGACCAACGGGTCTTGGTATCATACGAAGGAGTGCAGGAGTCCCACTTAATTGTGGCTTAATCCTGTCCAACCGATGGGGTCCACCTCACTGGTCGACTACTAGTATTACAACGACGATTTATATGACAGGGTGATTTTCGCGACCGGTTTGGACCTGAACCGTACTGCCGTGAGCGCACCACGATTTCTCGCTCGTGGCCGAAAACGAAGGGCCGGACACCATATTTGGCAATCCGTCGTTGTAATACTAGTGTGGTGTATCCGTAGTTCGCCCAATTATTAAGGTGCTTTCTGAAAGGATATAGAACCTAAGTTTTGCTCGAACTAGAGCAAAGACCAACGTGTATTGCCACTTGCTTTACTGATGAACTACGGATACACACACTAGGTCTTCTTTAAGCATTAATGGGTTTTTTCAACCTCAACTGCTCGACAAGCGCGGTTTGTCCACCTGGTGGTAGCCAGCAGTAACGCCAAGACTTAAGGTACTTCTCCAGCTCAACCAATCCTCTGGTCGTGGTCCGGCACTTGCGCCAGCTCATTCTGGTCTCATCCAGTGTCAAGCCAGAGGATCAGCATACGCAAATTCTGCAGGACGATGTTTATGCTGGCCCGAGCTTGTCACACCAAGGACGGATCTCGGTGCGAGCGATTTATCTCCAAACCTGCCCCTCGTTTAGCTTATGTGACCGGATGTCCTTATGTTAGTGTGTCCAGACGTGCAAACGTTCGGACGTTTGGTAGTTTTCTGAATCCTGTTATCTGGAGGAGACTTGCCAGCCATCGCGCTCTGCTCAATGAAAGGTGGCACAGGCAAGACCACGTTGGCAGTAAACCTTGCTGAGCGGGCCCATGCTTCAGGTCTGAGAGTGGCGGTAATTGACTGTGACCCTCAAGAGGGCGCCATAGGCTTGCTAGACCTGCGCGCTGACCAGGAGTCTGCTTGGCCGGTGTTTGCCAGCAGGGTCAACGTGGCCGCTGCCAAGAGTTTTGCCTCGATGAAATCCGGAGGAGAATATGACCTGTTGGTCTGTGATCTTCCTGGTTCGGACAGTATGGCTCTCGGTAGGCTGTTGATGGAGATGGACCTGATTCTGTCTCCAGTGGGGGACAGCGCTGTCGAAATCATGGTTGCGGCCAATTTCACCAGCATGGTGGAACGGCTAGATCTGCCGGTGGTCTTTGTTCCGAACAACATATCCGCGGGACGGGCGCGCAATGAGGAAATGCTGCAGGAACTGGCCAAGTTTTCCGATGATGTCTGCCCAGTGGCAATACAGCACCGGGTGGCCCACTTGGACGCGATACGTCTGGGGTTGGGGGTCAATGAGGCTTTCCCTAAATCCATTGCGGCCAAGGAGATCGATTCCCTTTGGGTGTGGGTGGCCGGGCGAATGAATCTTGATGTGAGAAAGGAAGGTAACGAATAATGGCCAACTCTGCCAAGCGTCCGCTGCAGTCCCGGGAGAACCGGCGTGCCACGCCCAAGCTGGAAGAGAGAGTCGAGGCTGACTCGTCTGTGTCCAACGCGAGTAGCGCGGATGACACACTGGCAGAGGCCCGTCGGTTGGCAGAGGCCCACGGTATGGTGCTCACCCGACAGCGGCAGCCCCGCCGGGTTCGACCGGAGGTGCAGGGAGATAATAAGGTTCGAACGACCTGCTATTTCTCACCGCAGGTGCGGTACGCTTTGGATTTAGCTCGCTTGGAATTGAACATGCACATGTCCGACATCATTGATGCGGCGGTTATAGATTACCTTCTAGCCCAGGGGCTCCAGGTTGAGGGACTGACGGATTCCTAGACTCGAGCGTCATAACGTAGGGACGTTTTAACGTCCCAGCATTTAGAGGTTAAAACGTCTTTGTGTCCAGACGTATCCTACGACCTGAGATAATGCTGGTTCGAGGTCCCGGGAAAATTGGATGGTATGAATCAGGGACTGGATCATCTGCAGGATGCACGGTAAGAAACGTTCTAACGTTGTTACTTTCAAACGTTTGAACGTTCCGACGTAGGGGCGTTTGAACATACTGACTATGTTGACGGACAGTGCGGCTGCGGAACCAAGTGGGGGGAGCGAATGTTCCAAGCGCATCCAATGATGGAGAATTTGTCAACGAGAAAATTGCGAAGGTGATCGAGAAAAATCGGCAAGCTGCAGAAGAAGAGTAAATTGACGACAATTAGTCTTGCCGTTCCTGTTGCCTCGCTGGGGAAGCTACGGACGAAATCGTGGACCGACTGCGCACTGTGCTCTACACCGCGCTCAGATCCGGGCCGTCCGCACAGCCAACCCTGCCGGAAAGGGACTTTTGAGACCGGCTCACCTTGTACATCCATCGCACCATCCATGGGGTCGGCTATGACCCTATGAATGATGGTGGGGTACACCGCATCAAAAAGGCAACCGGTCATCCCGTCTGGAGACAGCGACTTTGTGCAAAATTGCGCAACCGACCTCGACGCACACCCCAGTATTTTGCACAGTTTTAGCTACGTGGTTAAAACTCACCCACTATCTCCATACTTTACGACGTCGTGGTGCAGACAGGGGATGAGGCCGAGGTTTCGATGGGCCGCTTCTCAACGCAGGACTGGGCGCTGCGGTTCTACGATGAAATTCTCACCGAGATTCGAACAGACCTGGGCTTGGGTGATGGTTCGACCGAAACACGGTAATCCGGGAAGCCGATTGACGGGCACCCGATGAGTAAGTAGCATCGAGCACATTCGAGCAACGGAGCGATCACGATGGTCACATCGCAAGACGCCCACGAGAAGGCCAAGAACATTATCGAGCGCGGCCTGGAAGCCCAGTTCCAAGGCAAGGTCCGGTTTGTCGAGATCCGGGTCACCCCCAGACCCGGCGACGACGATGAGGAATACTTGGACGTGCAGGTGATCTACGACGGCAGGCCCAGCGACTTGAACCCACGTTTGCTGAACTCCCTGTATGGGAGCATCGAGAAAGACCTGCATGCCATCGGCATCGAAAAGATCCCAACCATCTCATACCGGGAGAAGACCGAGGACAACAGTTGGTCACAGACGGTGGAGGCGGCTTCACCCGAAGGTCAGGGGTGATGCGGTGGCAGGACTTGATCGTGACCAGCCGCCTGCTGACGAGCACACCGGACCCAAACACCGCGCCGCTGCCGGATTCCCTCAGAAGGGCGGTGAGCACAGCGTACTACGCCGTATTCCACGCCCTGGCAAACAGCAACGCCGACTGTCTGATCGGAGCACAGACAAGCCCGCTCTTGGAACACACATGGCAACGGGCTCGGCGCGGCCTTGACCACACCCCGGCCAGAAGAAACCTCGAGCAAGACCGGCACCGATTCTCGACACCCGTGCAGGAATTCATAACGACGTTCGCTGCGTTGCAGAACGCCCGGCACACTGCGGACTATGACGCTAGCCGTCAGTTCACATTGACGGAGGCTCAGTCCTGGATCGACCGGGCCGAAGAGACGATAACAGACTTTATGAGTGTTGGTGAGGACGAACGCCGCGCAGTAGCAGTGCAGGCGCTCATCAGGGGACGTGGCACCTGATCCAGGGCCGTCAAGAGGGGGACACCACAGTTACGGTAATGGCCCGCATAGCAGAGGAGTAGCATAGGCACCGCCAGAGGCCGCGTCCACCGGCAACCGGTCATCCGATCTGGAGACAGCCATTTCTGTGCAAATTGGGCAAACCATCTCGACCATCATTGATGCGGCGGTTATAGATTACCTTCAAGCCCAGGGGCTCCAGGTTGAGGGACTGACGGATTCCTAGACTCGAGCATCTTAACGTATGGACGTTTTAACGTCCCTGTATCTAGACGTTAAAACGTCTTGGTGTTCCGACGTAGCCGACGACGTGAGATATTGCTGGTTCGAGGTCCCGGGAAAATTGGACGCCATGAATCAGGGAAGGGATCATCCGCAGGATGCATGGCCATAGACGTTCGAACGTTGTAACTTACAAACGTTCAAACGTTCCTACGTCGGGACGGATGAACATACTGGCTATGTCGGCGGACAGTGCGGCTGCGGTACCAAGCGGCGGGGCAGCGAATGTTCCAAGCGCATCCCATATTGGAGAACTTGTAAACGAGAAACTTGCGAAGGTGATCGAGAAGAATCGACAAGCTGCAGAAGAAGAGTAATTTGACGACAATTAGTCTTGCCGTTCCCGTTGCCTCGCTGGAAAAGGTACGGACGGAATCGTACACCGACTGCGCACTGTGCTCTACATCGCGCTCAGATCCGGGCCGTCCGCCCGGCCAACCCTGCCGGAAAGGGACATATCTGAGCATAGCCACAACTCTACCAGCCGTAGTATTATGCTCCTATGCCAGAACCGGGGGCCAGCAAAAGATGAATCGAAGGCTGTTCGGATACGCCCGCGTGTCGGTGGCCAGTGACGCCGACGCCAACAACTTGGAGAACCAGCGTCGCCTCCTGGGTGACTGCGAGCACGTGTTTGAGGACGTGGGCAGCGGGGCTTCTTGGAACCGGCCCGGGCTGAATCGGTTGAAAGCCGTTCTCCAGCCGGGCGACTGTGTGAAGGTAGCGGCGCTGGACCGACTGGGCCGGTCGCTGACAGAGGTGCTGGAACTACTGGGTTGGATGCGAGAGAAGGGCGTCGAAATCGTCAGCCTCCGGGAGTCCATCGACCAGGACAGCGCCATGGGCCGGGCGATGCTGCACTTGGCCATTGTCTTTGCTGAGATGGAGCGCGATCTGGCCCGGGAGCGGACACTGGCGGGGCTGGAGAGGGTACGGGCTACCGGTAAGCACATCGGGCGGCGCAAGGGCATCAGCCGGAAGCGGGCCGAAGAGATACAGAACATGCGCCAGCGAGACGGCCTCTCGTGGGGGCGGATCGCCACGATAACCGGGTTGCCCTCAAGCAGCATCCGCCGGATCTGCACCTGGGACCTCGAAGAGATAACGCCTTCGGCCTTCGGAGAAGGATAACTCGGCTATCGGCGCATGGGACCTGTCGCCACTTACACTTCTGGGAGTTTCTACAGGGGCAGCAGTCTGCCGGTCTCCCGGAGCCGTTGGCGTCGTTGCTGAGCGTCCGGAAGCAGACTGGAAACCAGATCCCAGTATTGGCTCGAGTGGCTGCTTACTCTCATGTGGGCTAATTCGTGGACCACAACGTACTCGATCAGGGGAGGTGCCAGCATTACGACGCGCCAGTTGAAGCGGAGGGTGCCGTCGGGGGCGCAACTGCCCCAGCGCTGGCGCTGGTCGCGAATCAGGACTTCCGGTGTTTCAGACAACCCCATCCGTTTCCGCCATATCTCCACTGCCTCCGGCAATCGTAGCTCAGCACGGCGTCGATACCAGTGAGTAACGACCTTTCTGATCCCGTCGTATCGATCGGCATCGTCCAGCCGGGCAGGAACATCGATGCGAAAACTCCAGTGATCGAACCGGACTCGAGGTGAGGGCACGTCAGCAGGCTGGACGATCAGACGCACGTTGCGACCAAGGTAGGGGAGCGTTTCACCGCTGACAAAGCGCTTCTTTGATGGAGCGACAAGCGGATCCGGCACCTGCCGCAGGATCCATGGCGCTCTCTTGTGGACGATGGTTTCCAGCTTTGAGCCTGGTGTGTCCGTGGGTGCGGCGACGAGGACGCGGCCACCGTCCATGGTGATCTGTACGGTCTTGCGGCGGCGCTGGCTACGATGGACCTCGTACTCGATGGTGGCGTCGCCGAACCTGACCCGGCCAAGCTCAGTCACGTTACACCCGGCTCTTGGCGACCTGCACGATCAGGTTGGCGAGCTCGTCCATCTGGGCTTCGTCGTACAAACCCGTGGCTCGGAGGCTGCCCTTGACGTCCCGGCGCATCTGCCGCTGCACGTCCTCGTTGGTCTGCCACTCGATCACGGCATGCCCGGTCAGCACTTCCTCGACCCTCAGCGCGACGTCCCGCATATCGGAGTCCACATCTATGACGTATGAGCCTGCATCCTGCCGGACCTGTCTCTCCTCCTCTGTCTCCTCGACGGTCGGCCCTTGCAGGATTTCGTAGATGGCCAGGGAAACCGGCGACAGACCGTGCCGAGCGGCGACGGTGGCCTCGCCATGGACCTCACCCTGTAACACCGCCATCTGCCGGTAGGCTTCGGCCGCGTCGATTAGCTGGCTCCGCATCTGCTCGATGATGCGGGCGAGACGCTGGGAGAGGCGCTCGTAGAAGGCCGGGTTCTGCTCCAGTCGCTCGTGGATCTGGGCGCGGATTGCGTGCTCCATGACCGAGGCGCGGGCCTCGGCGTGGGGCAGATGGGCTATCTTCTCGTCGAAGTCCTGGTCGAGTATGGAGACCGGTTGCATCATCTCGCGTACCTCGGCGCTGATGCGCTGGTCGATGAGTTGCTTGACCTTGGCGCCAATGTCGGTCCAGTTGACGCCGGCATTTTCCCGAAGGAAGTGGGCGCGGACATAGGACCGGATCAGGGTGAGCCGGGCCAGCCTGTCGACGTAGGGCAGCCCCCGCGGATCGGGCAGCAGGCGGTCCATCAGGCGGGAAAACTGGCGATAGTCGGCGTTGAACCGCTCGAACAGGTCTGCCTTGTAGTTGCCCTTGGTGCCGGCGTCCGGCGCGAACAGAAGGATGCAGGCCCATGTGTCGCTCAGATCCTGCCCCCTGAAATGCGACTCGGCCCGAACGGCCGCGGCCTCGATGACCGCGGCTGGGTCCTCCTCCAGCGCGTGCATGGTGTCCTGGACGTCGTCCCACTCGAAGCTGGCCAGCGCCTGCTCCAGGTCGTGGGAGATGCCGCAGTAGTCCACCACCAGGCCGTGGGTCTTCTCGGTTGGAGTGCCGTCCTTCTCGTGGGAGAAGCGGCGGTTGACGCGGGCGATGGCTTGGAGAAGACCGTGCTCGTGCAGCGGGCGGTCCAGGTAAAGCACCTGCTCCACCGGGGCGTCGAACCCGGTCAGCAGCATGTCAACCACAACCAGCACCTCCGGTTCGCCCTCTGGGTCGACGAAGGCGTTGGTGATTTGCTCCTGGTCCAGTTCCTTGGCGACCTGGAACTCGGGGCCGTCGTTGTGGCCGGTGGTGATGATGGGATAGGCGCTCAGGCCGAAGACTCTCAGTTGCTCGGTGTAGCGCAGGGCGGCGGCGCGGCTGGGCGCGACCACCTGGGCCTTGAACCCGTTGGGCCGCACCTTGTCCCTGAAGTGCTGGGCGATGTCTAGGGCAATCATCTGAATGCGTCTTTCTGCCTCGGCCACCGTCTCCCGGTTGGCATAACGGCGGCGTATCTCCTCGCGCACACTGTCCGTCTCCTCGCCGAACATTGCGTCGAAGAGCTTGTCCAGGGTGTTCGGCCCCTCGATGTGCAGCTCCGGGAGGCGGGCCTCGTACCAGATGGGCACGGTGGCGCCGTCGGCCACCGACTGAGGTATGGTGTAGGAGTCGATAAGCGGGCCGAAGCGTTTCATGGTGCTGCGGCCAAAGCCCTTGTCGATGGGCGTTCCGGTGAAGCCGATCATCACCGCGTTGGGCAGCGCCCGCGACATCTGCGCTCCCAGCCTGCCGTACTGGGTGCGGTGGGCCTCGTCCACCATGATGAACACGTTTGCCGAGTCGTTCAGCACGCCCAGCTTGCCGTTAGGGGTGGTCAGGGCCTCCTCGAACTTCTGGATGGTGGTCATCACCGTGCGCCCGCCGCCCTGCCGCAGCACGGTCTGCAGGTCGAGGGGCAGCGCGCGGTTGGGCGTCTCTCGCCGTCTGCGGGCGCGGCGCTCCTCCGGCTCGGGACGGGAGCGGTCCATGCGCTCCGGCGCGGGAAAGCCGCAGCGCTTGAAGGTGTCGGAGATCTGCTTGTCCAGCTGGGTGCGGTCGGTTACCACCACGATGTCGGCGTTGGACAGGCGCGGTTCGCGGCGGATCCTGGTGGCTAGCCACAGCATGGTCAGTGACTTGCCCGACCCCTGGGTGTGCCAGACCACGCCGCCCCGTTCCTCGGCCTTGCTCTCCGTCAGGATGCGCTGCATGGCCGACTTGACCGCCCGGTACTGCTGGTAACGGGGCAGCTTCTTGACCACCCGGCCCTGCTCCGGCTCGTAGACCACGAAGTCGCGCAGAATGTCCAGCAGCGTTGCCGGGGACAGCATCCCCACGATGAGCTGGGCCTGGCCCTGCGGCTCCACGCCGAACCGCTCCCGGACCTCGTCATCGGAGTAGGGAGACACCGACTTCCACTCGAAGTAGGCGTTCTCCGGCGCGCCCATGGCGGCGTAGGACGCGGCGGCCCCGCAGTGGGCGACGCACAGCAGGTTGTAGTGGAACAGCTCAGGGGCGCCGGCGCTGTGCCACTCCAGCCCCGCCTCCTGGTAGCGGCGAAGCTGCCGTACTGCCTGGGACTTCCACACGTCCATGAGTGACGGCGACTTGGCTTCCATCACCACCAGCGGGATGCCGTTGGCGAACAGCACCAGGTCGGGCTTGATCACCCGCTGGTCGTCCTCTGAATCGCTCTTATCGTTGCCCCGCCGCACGCGGAACTGGGTGGTGACGACGAACTCGTTGAGTCCTCCCTCGGGGTGATCGAAGTCGAAGAAGCGGACGTTGCGGGTGTCCTGCCCGCGCTGGGTGTTGACGGTGAGGGGCAGGCCGAAGGTCAGGTACTCGTGGACGGCCTGGTTGCGGGCCATGCCGACGGCGTTGACGTGCTCCAGCTCGAAGATGGCGCGCTCCGCCTGCTCCTCCGTCAGCCAGTCGTTGAGACGCAGCAGGGCGGCCCGCAGCGGCCCCTTCAGCAAGACCTCACGCTCCTCGCCGCGCTCCGCAGCCAGCGCCTCCCGCGGCACGTAGGTCCATCCCAGCCGTTCCAGCAGGACGCGGGCCGGCTCCTCGGCCTGGCTGTACTCGTTGAGCGCGGAGGGTGTTGTCATGGACTTCTAACCGACTCAAGTACGGTTGTGGGTAACTCACCCCTCTGATGTAGCAGATGTTCAATGGTCTCCACAATGGTCCTTGCCTTATAGACCACACCAAGATCAATCATCTGGCTTGTTTTGACCACTGGCTGAACTGCCGCGGGTATCTCTTCGTAAGTCAACGTGCCATCTGTTTCTCTGAAGAACACACTTCCCAAAACGCCTAATAGAAAAAGACGCTGACCCGCCATCAAGCCACCGTCCCTGCTGTGCCATGAACCATTATCGTAGATGAGCACTGGACTCCCGCTACTACCCTGGAAGACCGAAGCGTCAATCAGAAAAATGGGTTTCCCTTCATAATCTATACTGAGAGGAGTTGCCGTAGACCCTCTTCTGGTGATCGGAAGGTTGTTAACACTGTCATAGATTCCGCTTGGATAGCCCACGAACATAATCTCTTCGAGGGCGTCAAGGTCTTCTAAAGCATCCTGCGCGGGAATAATGTCAGTTTGTATGCTTTTATAGAACGGTGTATCTCCCTTTTCCGTCAAGTGATTAACTATAGGTGCCAAAGGCAGGGCGGCAACGTCTATTTCCTGTGAAGGGTGTCCTGTCCAACCCCATGGGCCATCGCTGACGGTTACTGACGTGGTCTTTCCCATTTTCGGGCGGTTCTCAATTGAATCTTGATCTATGACCGTAAATGTGAGTCGTCCAACCTTGGTTCCGTCCACAACATGTTTGTTGGTGATCAGGAAGGGGCCGGTCTTGTTCTCCCCCCACTTGTGATTAACGATGAACCCAGTTCCTACATTTGGCCCTGCCTCAATTCTTGTTGTTGAGAAAAGCAGCTGTTCCGCAAGGGTTTCTACCTTCATTCCCTATCCCCCGATTTCCCGACTACCCGCATCCGCCCCGTCAACAGAGCTTCCGCCGTTGATTCCTTCAACAATCGTAGTCTTGCCGCTTCCTCTCTCGCGACGTCAAGGGACTGCGCCAAACTCTTAACGGTCTTTACTATGGTCTCTTGCTCGTTGACCGTGGGGATTGGCATAGGCATCGAGCCCAAGTTTCCAACACTCAGGTTGTAGTTGCCCGCAGACGTTCGAATGTTGCGCTTGAGCAATTGTCGACCGGTATCTGACCTCAGGAAATGTCCCACAAACCAAGGGTTCACTCGGGATTGATCAGCCCTTCCGCGAACCAGGTATGAGGCAAATCCCCATTTTCCTACCAAACCGTCCGACACCCAGCACTGACCACAGATGTCTGGATTGCCGTTAGTACGGACCAGCAGGATGTCTCCCGCGTCAAGTTGAACGCTGGCCGATTCCTTTGGGCCGAGGTCAGCGAACTTCAGGTCAGTCAGGTTGAGGTTCCCGGAGGCGATGTTAGGGATGCGCAGAATTGGCATCCCGACCGGCTCGCTTGAGCAACGAACAGAAGTCCCGTATTCGAACTTTGGAACCGCATCCCCCAGGCGCGCCACGTCCCAGTCCGCCGGGATAGTGCCGAGGCCGGGGGCGTCGCGGAACTCGGTGTGCTGGCCGGGGAGGCCGCGGGTGAGCAGGTCGTGGAGCAGGGCGTCGCGCAGGCCCTCAGTTGCGGTGATGACCGCCTCGGCGCCCTCTATGGCCTCGTCGATGCTGTCCAGCACGGCGAGAATCCGGAGTTGCTCTTGGATCTTGGGGATAGTAATAGAAAGAGCAGCGAGCCGTTCAAAGCTAACGGACTTCCTCCTGTGAACCGTCCCTTCCCCGATACGCTTGTACCGGGCAACCATCTCGGGTAGCTTCAATACACAGTAAAGAAACTTTGGTTCCACCTGCGCCTTGTCCACCTCAAAGACCGTGTACATTGGGCTGATAACACCTCTAGCAGCTTCAAGGAGAATTCCTAGAGACCCCTCGTCGAGATGGATGGTCGCATACGCTAAATCACTGCGGCGAACTAGCTTATAATTGCTAGTGTCGCGGGAAAAGACTTGCCGGTTGAAGTATTCAAGGGAAAGGACAAATCCAGCGTGTTTTGTAACTGAAAATACTTTTTCTCCCGACTGCGAATTTGAGCGTTGATTACTTTCGCGGGCGACATCCCCCAGCCGCACGCGCTGCCATCCGTCGGGAATTGGTCCGTGGTCTGAGGAGCGCTGCATCAGATTTCTTCAGAGACGGCTGGATTTATCTCGTAGATGTTCACCGGGAGGCCGGCTTCTTTGGCCTCCAGCCAGCGTTTGAAGGAGTGTGAGCTTTCACCTGACTTCCTTCCGGCCAGAAAACCCTCAACGCTCAAGTCCTCGTCCAGGTCGGGCCAGTGGATGCCCTGTCCGGTCCCGATCCATTCCCAGTTGTTGCGTTCTTCCGGCGAAGCGTGGACCAGCCGGGGATACCATGATATGGGGACCGATATGGTGCGCCCATCGGAAAGCTCGGCGGTAAGGGTGTCGTCCGTTACCTCGATTGTCATTGCGTCCGGTACGCTTATTTCAGTTGTTGAAATATGCATTCCACTCCCTCAGGAATGAATCCCTGTTCGCTTCAACTACACGCTCTATCCGGCGAATTTCGGAACTCCTCATCCCTCCACTGTTTGCCAATGCCAAGGGGTCCAGCCAGAACTTGGCGGTAAGCCTGTCCCGCCTCACGTGCACATGAGGAGGCTCTACCCCATCAGCCGAATAGAAGAAAAATCGGTAAGGGCCCTCCCTTAACAATACGGGCATGGTACTTCTATCCTACCGCCCATACCCCAGCTCTGCCAGCAGCGCGTCCATGCGGGCCGTGGCTTCGTCGCGGCGACGCTCGGCCTCCCGAAGCTGGGCCAGCGCCTCCGCCACCGACAGCGTTTCCACCGGCTCGGTGGTGTCCACGTAGCGGCTGATGTTCAGGTTGAAGTCGTTGCCCTCGATCTCGGCCAAGTCGGCCACGTGGGCGAAGCGCTCCACGTCTTCGAAGGCGCGGTAGGCCGCGACGATGCCGGCGATGTGCTCCCGGTCGAGAAAGTTCTGGGCCCGCTCGGCGCGGTAGTAACCCGTCTGAGCGGCGTCCACGAACAGCACCCTGCCGCGCCGGTCGGCGGGCTTGTCGCGGTTCAGCACGCAGATGGCGACGGGGATGCTGGCCCCGAAGAACAGGTTGGGGGCCAGGCCGATGACCGCCTCGAACAGGTCGGCCTCAACGATGCCCCGCCGGATCTTGCCCTCGGCGCCCCCCCGGAACAGCACGCCGTGGGGCATCACCACGCCCACCCGGCCCTGGGCATTGGTCACCGCCAGCATGTGCAGCAGAAAGGCCAGGTCGCCCCGGGTCTTGGGCGGGATGGCTCCGTAGCGGTCGAACCGGTGGTTGGGGTCGCCGGGGGCGAACTCGTGTCCCCAGTTCTTCAGGCTGAAGGGAGGATTGGCGATGACCCGGTCATAGGACAGCAGCCGTCCCTGCGAGTCCACCAGCCCTGGCTCGGCGATGACGTCGCCCGCCTCCAGCCGCGCCGACCGCAGACCGTGGAGCAGCAGGTTCAGCTTGCCGATGGCCAGGGTGCCCAGGTTGCGCTCCTGCCCATGCAGCACCAGGTTGCGGATGTCGCCGCCCTGTTCCTGGACGTACTGGGCGGTGTAGATCAGCATCCCGCAGGACCCGGCGGTGGGGTCGCAGATGCGCATCCGCTCCTGCGGCTCCAGCAGCTCCACGATCAGCCGCACCACCTCGCGGGGAGTGTAGAACTCGCCGCCCTTCTTGCCGGCGTCGTCGGCGAACTGGTAGATCAGGTACTCGTAGGCGTCCCCCAGCACATTGCCGGCGTCCACCTGGCCGTCGCGGAGGTTGGCGTCGCTGAGGTCCAGCCCGGCGAAGTGGTTGAGGAGTTGGCGGATGAGGCTCTCGCGGTTGGCCGGGCTGCCCAGCTTCTGCTCGTCGTTCCAGTTCACGCCGGTGAGCACACCGTCCAGCCGTCCGGTGTTGGCGTCCTCCACGGCGAAGCTGGCGACGTTCAGCGCCTCGCCCAGCCCCATGGACTGGGCCGTGATGACGGACCAGCGGGCTTCTTCCGGCACGAAGAACTCGTGCTCGTCGCGGTCGGCGAGGGCCGTTTCCCGCGGCACGCCCCGGTCGATTACCGCACTTTCCACCTCCTCGTCGAAGCGGTCTGATAACCTCTTGAGGAAGAGGATGGAGAAAATGTAGTTCTTGTAGTCGGCCGAGTCGATCTGCCCGCGCAGTATGTCAGCGGCCTGCCACAGCTTGCTCTGCAGTTCCTGGCTGGTCAGCGGCATGGTGTCTCCTCAAATATTCTCTACGGCCTGCAAGGCATCCTGCACTATTGCGTCGCGGAGAATTTCCCGCCGCAACCGGGCTACCCGCAATTCAGCATCATACGCCGTCTCTGACGACTCAATGAGTCGGGCCATCAAGCCAAGCATCCGAGCAGGTGGTATGGGGATTTCGATTTCCCCTAGGCTTTTGGCTGACAGCGACAATGAGGTCGCGTTGACTGCCATACGCTTGGCAAGTTGAGCCTGACCATACGCTGAAGCCAAGAAATAATAGAGCCAGTGGCCCATTCCTGATTCCGGTTGTTTTGAGCGAGCCACCAGCAAAGTAACCCCGGCCACAGTTCTGGAAACATTTGGCGGCACAAGCGCCACTTGCGTTCTTCCAGTTCTGGCTGTCACCAGCACATCGAAGGGGCGCAGAAGGTGGCGTTCGGTGCGCAGGCTTTGAACTACCCCGACCTCCTTGAGGTCCTCGATTTCAAGCCAACCCTCGCCGCCGATGTCGCCGCCCTCGGCGATTTTTAGTATCCAGTCACCGGCTCGAGCTCCAGCCCCACGCCCAGCGAGCGCTAAGCCTTGGCTAACATCGGCAATATCCATCAAAAGCATGACTGTCAATTTATAGCATTGTTTAATTTGTGTGTCAATAATCGCCTTGTTGACATTCTGAAATTTAGATGATAGGCTTTTTGATGTGGCCAGACTGAACGGCTCTGCTCAAGCATAGTGGCCGCGTTTGCCTAGGTCGAGTTTCTGGGTCTCGGGCCTGTCATGGGCGGTAACAGCGCATGAGGATGATGCCGCGGAAGTGCCGCAGTGATCTGAGGGGATTGAACTGATCCGTGACTGCGTTGCGGGTCGGTCCGGCGTCTGCCGTTTCCCCACAGCGTTGGTCGCCAAGGGGCTCCGACACGGTGTCTTGGTGTCTGAATGTCGCCCGAGATTGCCGGGACGAGACTTTCCTTAGGTTGTTCTTCGAGTTAGCGAAACGGCGGTCACTTCGGTCAAGATATGGCGCGGTAGTTTGATATGAACACCTTAGAGTGATGGCGTTGCGGGTCATCTGCCGGCAGCCTCGCACCAGCCAACCGGCGCCGGAACGCCGGGGCTATCCCTATCTGCTGAAGGACTTGGCGATCATTAGGCCCAACCAGGTATGGGGCGGCCGACATCACCTACCTGCCCATGGCCCGGGGATTTCTCTACTTGGTGGTGATCATGGACTGGCACAGCCGGTACGTGGTGGCTTGGCGATTGTCCAACACCCTGGAGACCGGTTTCTGTGCCGATGCGCTGGGCCACGCCCTGAACCAGGGAACGCCCGAGGTGTTCAACACCGACCAGGGAAGCCAGTTCACCAGCCGGGAGTTCACACAGGTCCTCCAGGATCACTCGGTAAGGACCAGCATGGATGGCCGGGGCAGGTACCAGGACAACATATTCGTGGAGCGGCTATGGCGGGACGTGAAGTACGAGGAGGTTTACCTGAAGGCCTACGCCAGCGGCATCGAGGCCCGCCTAGGTCTGCGAAAACACGCCAGTTCTACAACGATCAGAGACTCCATCTGGCTCTGGGCTACCGGGCCCAGCCGAAATGTTCTACGGGGCGGGGAATGTGCCGACGGAGGAGTCTAATATCGGGAAAAGCCTACCGGAACAGCTGTTGGTACCATTGGCAGGAACAGCGGGACTCTCGCTTAATTCCACCTCACCCTGTCCTAACAACTAGGGTCACCTCAACTTTTGTTTGCCTATATGACGCTGGTAGCATTTGAACGGTGTCGCCAGATACTGGTAGCCGAAGATATATCTACAAATCCCGGGAGGACTAAGCTCATTATGCCTTTATCCGGTGGTCCAGCTGACAAATATGGCAACTTGTATGAAGGTCGCTGGACAGTGGCATGTCTGTTAGATCTCATGGACGAAAAGGCAGACTCTATTCGCCTTGAAGTCCCTGGCGCCGAAGGTAAGGGATTCGAATTTCGAGTGAAAAAAGGTCCAGTACTGGAATACCATCAGGTCAAGAGTGCAGGGCGCTGGTCGGTTAACCGACTTTCACGGGACGGGGTTCTGGCGGACTTTGCCAATAAGCTTGGGGATCCGGCTACTCAATGTGTGTTCGTCTCTAGCGAGTTGGCAAGTGAACTAGCCGAGTTGAGCGACAGAGCTAGGGGTTCAATCGATTGGGAGGAGTTCAAAAGAGAGTTCCTACGGTCGGACGAGAAGAGGAAGTGGTTTGATCGATTCCGGATCTCAACACAGAACATATCCGAATCAGATGCATATGAGCGCCTGAAGCGGATTCGGGTGGAGTCATGTTCGGAAAGATTTCTTCGCTCGGTAACCGAGAGCCGAGCATCTGCCATTGTTGACGGTGATGCGGGAAGCGTTGTCGATGTACTTGCTGAGTTTGCTCTGGCGTCAGTTCACCAAGAGCTGACAGCGTTAGACGTCTGGAGCCAGCTGGAAAAAAATGGCTTTAAGCGCCGCCGGTGGGACAAAGACCCCCGTGTGCTGTCGGCTGTGAGTGACGCGAACCAGCGATACATCACGTCCCTTCGGAGTCAGACCATCGGGGGAGAGGTTCTGTCTAGGGAAGAGGTGCATACGGTTGAAGACCTTCTCCGGTCAGACGGAGGCAAGGCAGGGGTCCTGGTTACAGGTGAGGCTGGCATTGGCAAGAGCGGCGTGATGTTCCAGGTTGTGGACAATCTGGCTGATGAAGCTGTGCCTGTGATCGCACTGCGCGTTGACAGGTTGGAGCCTACTCAATTGCCTGACAATGTGGGACATCAAATAGGGCTACCTGGCTCGCCGGCCAGAGTACTGGCCACAGTTTCCAAAGGCAGGCACTGCGTCTTGGTGATTGACCAGTTGGATGCCATCAGCTTGGCTTCGGGTAGGAATACGAGCTTCTATGATTGTATCTACGAAATTCTATTACAAGCGCAAGCGTTCGATAACATGCGGATTTTGCTTGCCTGCCGGAAGTTCGACCTGGAAAACGACGGAAGATTGCGCCAATTGGCTGGTACTGATGGTATTGCCGAGCCCGTGACAGTCAACCGACTTTCAGAGGGGACGGTTCGTGAAGTTGTTGATGGACTTGGCATTAACGCTTCCCTGTTGAATGGCAGGCAACTGAACCTTTTGTCGGTACCATTGCATCTGAAGCTGCTGTCTGACCTAGCTCATGATGCAGAGGTGAGAGCGCTAAACTTCGAGAGTGCGCAGGATCTCTACAACAGGTATTGGCAGGATAAACAGCAGGTGCTTACTGAGCGACTGGGTCAACCGGTTCAGTGGTCGAAGGTAATTAACAGGCTCTGCGACTATATGCACGAACGCCAGATCTTATCGGCACCGGAATCCATCGTAGATGAATGGAGTTCTGACGCTTCGGCGATGTCTTCGGAGAACGTGCTCGTTCTGGACAACCACCGCCTTTCGTTCTTTCATGAAGGGTTCTTTGACTATTCTTACGCCCGGGGGTTTTCCGCTGGTAATGAAAGCCTGTTGGGATTACTGACTGGAGACGAGCAGGGGCTTTTTCGCCGAACCCAGGTAAGGCAGATTCTGCTCTATCTGCGAGAGGCGGATTTCGATAGGTACATTCCAGAACTCAAAGAGGTCCTTGGCAGCGATGAAATCAGGTTCCACATAAAGGAGGTGGTGTTTGCCCTGCTCGCTGACCTTGTCGAGCCCACCGATAATGAATGGAATATTCTCGCCTCCTTCGACCTGGAGGACCTCAACAACCCTGCTTCACGTCGAATTTGGGCACTGATTCGGACGTCGACTCCGTGGTTCAGGCTAGTGGACTCATTCGGGTTGATCGAGCGATGGCTGGATTCGTCAGACGAATACTTCCTAGACCAACTTGGATGGCTACTTGTAGGCGTACAGCAAAGCCAGGCTGATCGAACGGCAGAATTGCTGGCCCCGTACGTGGGCAGGTCACAGCGGTGGAATGACAGACTGCGAATGTTGGCCCAATGGACTGACTGGTGCAACGGGAGAACATATTTGGATCTTATGCTTCGGCTGATAGACGAAGGGGTCCTTGATAATGCTGTGGGACCCATTGCAGTCAACAGTGACTTCTGGAGCCTCTTGGGTTCTTGGGCAAAGAGTCATCCCGCCTGGGCATGTGAGGTCATCGGGCATTACCTTCGCAGACGGCGAGAATTGGGCCTTGAAGCTGGACAGGCGAATCCCTTCGATTACACGTCCGGTACCATCCCTTACAGTGAATTTTCCGAAGAAATAATCTCGGAATGCGCTCGGCGTACACCCAAGTCCTTTATAGAAGAAGTCCTCCCGTTCGTGCGTGTGGTTGTAGAAGACACAGCCGTGCTGGGAGACGAAGGTCTAGAGGAGGACCCGGCCTGGACTTATCGAATTCTCCCCGGAGGATACAGCGCGGAAGGCTTGGTAATTGAAAGCTTAGCGGAGGCTTTGTCTAATTTGGCCTTGGAGGAGCCAGATGAATTCCTCCGTGTCATTGATCCCGTCAGGAATTCATCTTCAGAAACCCTTCAGTACTTGGTAATTCAGGGATTCTCGGCGAACGGCGCCTATTTCGCTGAAGAAGCGCTGAATCATCTTTGCGAGAACACGGAACGGCTCAACGTCGGTTATCTGTCCGACTCACGTTGGAGCGTGCGGCGATTGATAGAAGAGAGTACACCCCACGCTTCGCCGAAGGCTTTGGAAAGCTTGGAAGACACTCTCCTCGACTTTTACCCGAGTTTCGAAAGGGGGCCGTATGGCAGAAGGCAATTCGGGTATGCTCAATTTATGCTTCTGAGTGGAATCGCGGAGCCTCGGCTGTCACAACGTGGTCGGATTCGACGAGAGGAGTTGCAGAGGAAGTTTCCACAAGTTGTTCCATCGCCGCCGGCCAGGATGGAGGTACAGTACGTAGAATCTCCGATACCACAGGCAGCCGCCCTTCGTATGAAGGACGAAGAATGGTTGTCTGAGGTGGACCCCATTGGTTGGACAGGATTAAGCCACAATTAAGTGGGACTCCTGCACTCCTTCGTATGATACCAAGACCCGTTGGTCCGGGCACCTCCTTTCCTTCAGCTCCTCTTCTACAGGCTCGCCGTGGAAGACCTCCGCCGGCGTACGGTAGCCCAGGGCCTGATGCGGCCTCCGGTGGTTGTAGAACCGGAAGTACTCTCGCAGCCCTCGGCGGGCCTCAAGGCCGTTGGCGTAGGCCTTCAGGTAGACCTCCTCGTACTTCACTGTCCTCCATAGCCGCTCGACTAATATGTTGTCCTGGTACCTGCCCCTGCCATCCATGCTGATCTTCACCGAGTGATCCTGGAGTATCTGCGTGAACTCGCGGCTGGTGAACTGGCTTCCCTGGTCGGTGTTGAATACGTCGGGCCTTCCTTGGCCGAGGGCCTCGGTCAGGGCCTCGGCACAAAAGCCGGTCTCCAGAGTGTTGGACAACCCCCAAGCCACCACGTATCGGCTGTGCCAGTCCATGATGGCCACCAGGTACAGGAATCCCCGGGCCATGGGCAGGTAGGTGATGTCAGCCGCCCACACCTGGTTCGCCCGGGTGATCGTCAGATCCCTCAGCAGGTAGGGATAGACCCAGTGTCCCGCCGCTGGTTGGCTGGTGCGAGGCTGCCGGTAGATAGCCCGCAGTCCCATCAGTCTCATGAGCCGCTGCACCCGCTTCCGGCTTACCGGCATGCCCTGCCGCTCCAGCGAAGCCTTCATCCGCCTGGAACCGTAGAAAGGGGTTTCCAGGTACTGGCGGTCCATGGCCTGCATCAGGGACAGGTCCCCCAGGGGTGTCCCCTTGGGACGGTAGTAGAGGCTGGAGCGGCTGACACCCATCAGCTGGCACTGCCGCACTATGGACAGGTGCCGATGTTGCCGGTCGGTCAGCTCACGCCGCTGTGCTGGGGTCATGGACCGGACCTTTCCTCCAAGAAATCCCGCTCCACCTTGAGCTGGCCGATCTGCTGGTACAGGCGAGCCACCAGGGCGTCGTTGTTCTTGTTCTTCTGCTCCTTGCCCTTATTGGTCCCGTTGCCTTGGCCGAAGATAGCGGCCGCGCCATCCACTAAGGCCTTCTTCCAAGTCTGAATCTGGTTGGGGTGGACCTCGAACCGGGCGGCCAACTCGGCCACCGTCTGTTCGCCCTTAATTGCCTCCAGTGCAACTTTCGCCTTGAAGGCCGGGCTGTGCTTTCTCCGCTCTGTGGACATTTCCCGCTCCTCATCAACAGCTGTCGCTGTCCTCAGTTTAGGAGCAGGATTCCCACTTAACCAACTGTCCAGTTTTCCGGGTCCACCTCAGTCCGCGATTTCCAAATACGATCGCAAGGGGGTCCAAACTGAACGTAATGGTGGCTTTCTCGGGGGTCCCGTTCAACTGTCTGGCGTTCTTGAGAAGCAAGTGCGGCAGAATCCCGAGAGATTTGCCACTTTAGTTGCAAAATTCCCGAACGATTCTGATCCCAGCTACTTTGGGGCCATCTTGCGAGGCCTGACGGACTCGAACCTAGGTCGGGAGACCATCGATAGGGTTTGCCAGCAGTGTCACGAGGTTCCTGGACGGCCCTTGGGTAAAGAGATCTGTGACCTGATCGCGGACGCAGGTCATTTGGACATCACGTCGAGCCTGATGGACCTTGTGGCCTGGTATGCAACGCAGCACCATGACCCTGACCAGGAGTTGTGGAGAATCCCTGTACCTGGAACCAAGGATTTCTATTTTCGGGGAAGAGTTCTTGACCACGCCATAAACACGGTTAGAGGCAGAGCCGCCAGGACAATAGCGCAATTGTTGCGTGAAGACCCCAGTAAGCTTACATACTTTCGCCCCATCCTCGAAAAAATGGTTGGTGACCCTTCGATTGCCGTCAGGTCATGCGTGGCCGAAGCATTGTGGGTCTGCTTGCCTAGCGACGGCGCGCTGGCCGTAAATCTTTTCCGGAGGCTCTGCGATACTGACGACGAGCTTCTGCAGACACATTTCGTCGAACGCTTCTTGAATTTTGCCTTACTGGATCACTATCAAGTTCTCTCGGAACTCTTGGAACGCATGGTCCGCTCTGATAAACCGGAAGTGTCCACAGTAGGAGGACGACTAGCCTGTCTGACATCATTGGACTTGCCTGCAGCCACTCCCTTAGCGGAAATTTGTCTGTCGGGAACGGACTCACAAAGGCTGGGTGCTGCCGAAGTGATGGCGGCAAATGTGAGGATGGCTACTTACCGTTCGTTTTGCGAAGAATCCTTGACAAGTCTTTTCAACGACGTGAGTACTGAAGTGAGATCCGCCGCCTCAAGGTGCTTCCAACGCTTTCAAGGGTCCGAGCTAGGAGAATACGGCTCTCTAATCAGCGAATTCATTAGTAGTCCGGCATTCCGAGACGATTCGTTTCATCTGTTGAGAGCGTTGGACTTAACAACTGCTGATATGCCAGAGCTTGTTTTATCGGCTTGCGAGAACTTTATTGATGTTGCTGGCTTGGCTGCCTCGGATATAAGAAATAGTCAAGCGGGGCGCGTACGAAACGTTATCCAATTGACCCTGCGTGCCTATAGCCAAAGCTCAGATGACGGCACCCGTTCGAGATGCCTTGACTTGGTCGACCGACTGATGGTGCAACACGCTCTGGGAATCGAGGAAGCGTTGGATAGCTACGAGAGGTAGCAAGCCCACTCCCCTGATTGACCTGCCCCTGTGGTTATACCAAGATCTATTTCAGGCCGATCACGAGTACTCTGTTCCTGACCCTGCACTCCCGCCGTGTAAACGCCGGCGCTAAAGTGGACCGTGTAGGCGGAAGATGCCTGACATCTTGCGGTTGAATCCTGCAGCCTGGCCGGCGATGACACCTGAAGAGGACGGTTTTCGGATTGGCTTCCGGTTCCCTCTGGAGCGGTCCATGTGGATGAGTCGCCTTGGCTGGGTGGTGTCACAAACGCGCGTTTGTGACACTGGGCCACAAGTCACTCCCTTCAGCTTGTTCAAGTGTGGGTCACAAAGGCATAGTGCAATACGCACCAGTTGGAGGGAGAGCGATGCCCTTTGGCCTACGGCTACGTCCGCGCCAGTCGCTCCAGAGCCTCCGAACTATCTGTCCTGACCTCAGCTCCAGAAAGCTCCTCACGCAGAAAGCATTGACAGGTTTCTTGGCCGTCTGCCCAACCGGTGGCAACAGGCCGGCATTCCTTGTTGTCGTTGACCAAAGGTCCTAACCAGGACTTGCGGCCAGACACAGTGCAGGCTTTATCTCCGGTCTAATGGCAGTCAAATTTTACGAGCCAAGTGCCGCCACGTCATTCCATTCGAGCACATTTTCCTCTTCCATCCGGCCACGCTGGATCATGAAATTAACCTGGAATGTCCGCTTCAGATCTGCCGCGCAGTCCCCGACTACAAAAGGAATTATTTCCTTGTCTAATTCGAGGCGGTCGACCAGGATTTTCGCCATAACGTATTGGCGGATGAGCTGATGTACAAGAATGAGGCTGCTGTCGCCTCCCAAACCCATCTCATGCTTGGCCTCACCAATGAAAAGATGGCCCTGAGATTCCAGGACAATGTCTATTTCTGTGTTGATGAGATTCCGGGAAAACTTGTCCAATGTTTCACTGGATACTTTGTAGTTTGAGCTTTTCAGATCTCTATGTTGTCCGAAATCTTCAATCTCTTTGCGCAGGTCAGGAAACAAGCGACCATAGCGCGCCGCAAGATCATGCTTGTAGTCCTCCCGTTTTTGCCCTTTTTGATGCATGTAATCTCGCATTCCCTTCCAGTAGAGCTCAAGGTGGACATCACCCAACTCAGGTTCAGAGATCCCCCCAAGGAGCCGAGTGGCAAGCTTGGCGCGGCCCACGCCGCCACCTTCTCCGAATAGCGGAGAGAAATAGAGCGCCGTTTTCCAATTTTCCGTTCTGTTCTCTATTCCCAGGACCATGACGATACACCTTTATCAGCATTCGTTTTTTGATCTTGCGTCCGGAGGTTCCCCCGCTTGGGGCCACTCTAGCCGCCGGATTCAGCCAGGAGCAATTCAAAGACCCGGACCATCGCCTCGGTATCCCTTTCGCAATAGGCGAGCAACGCTCCGCTGATTTTGGCTCTGTCGGACTGCGGCGCATCACCAGCGATCAACCTGGCATAGGCCGCAGCAGCAGACAGACCTTCTGGTATTTCCAGGTCGTCGTAGGCCAGGTCAGGAACCAAGGCGGGAATCACCGACTTGATGGAAAAGCTTCCGTGAAATTCGGGGTGGTAGTAGTTATTCCTGATCAGCGCCAACAGGTCAACCACTCGTTCGCATAGGGCCAGCAGCCGCTCTTCATATTGCGGGAACGCTTGCGCCAACTCCTTCGTCACGGTTTTCTCGTAGCCCGAGTATGCAACTATCGTGCCCCGGGAAGGAATGGCCTCCAGCAGGCTGGTAATGAAACGCTCTCTCGGATCACCAGGATCACCGTCGAGAAACGAACTGTGTCTTAACCCGCCGTCCGAATCCCGTATGTGCAGCGACCACTGGAACGGAATTGTCTGGTAAGGACGAGTACCGGTATATACCGGGATGGCCAGCTTAAGGGTCTCGAAGTCCAAGAAGCTTGCCGGAAAACTGATTTCTTCCAGTCTAGATGCCAGATCCGGGCCGACGAAGGGTCGTCCTGTTATCACACTGTCCCGCACTCGATGCTGTATCACGGAAAGGCCGTCGAAATCCTGCGGGATTCCGCTGATGTCCCAAATGCCCGAGGCCTTCAGGCGCTCATGACCTTCTTTATTCAAGCCGGGCAAATTCCTTATCGGGTGTTCCGATTCACCCAGGTGGCAGTGTCCGAAGAAAGGACACCGGTAAGGGGTCGTGCAATGCCGGCCCGTCTCGATGTCGGGCGCTTCTGGCAGCTGCAATGACGCCCACATCTGCGCCAAGCCTTCGGGCATCTCCTTCGCCGCGTACGCTCTGGCCTCGTCCGTAACGTCCTTCATGGAAAACAACAACTCTGGATCGTGGTCTCCTCCTTGGTATACGTAGGTGTTGTTGATGTGCAGCAGGTAAGCCCTTCCGATGGAGATGCCGGACCCCTCCACCACGTGCAGCTGAATCGCGATATCCGGTATGTGGTCGTCCTTTGGGCCGGTGGTGGACTTGACTTCCACGAGATCGAATTCCTGCTCATTACCTCTGCTGAGGACGTCGACCCTGGTTCTGATCCCCTGAAAGGTGAATGCCGGTTCAAACAGGGCCGGCAGGGAGGCATCCGCCAACTGGGTTTGTGTTGATGTCACCGCCTGGGCATGCTGAAAGTGTTCCTCATCAATGAGTGCGCCACCGGGGAATCGTTCTCTGGCCAGTACGCCGACGGCGGTTCCAGCGTCGAAAATGGCTTGCCGGCTCGCTTCTACCGGGTCGGCCAACTCACGGTGATGACACTCAAGATAGAGTCTCTTCAAGCACTGAAGGCCTGCGAGAAACCTGGATTTGGACAGCTGCGGAGAAGTTGCATGAGCCATCGGCATCAGCTCCAGTATCTTGGTGAGGTTGATCTTGCTATTTGGACAGAATTGAGGCGAAATTAAGTGAGGGCCCTGCCAGTGATGGTGGCGCTGGTTCCTTCAAACACCTCCTTTCCTTGGAATGGTTCTACCCAATAGACTGACTCGGGCAACCCTAATCCTAGATCTAGTCCAAGTTCGAAAAAGCGAGCTTGTGCTCGAATTTGTCGATGTTGTCTCTCACGTTGAGGATAAGGCACCGGTCATTAACGGAAATTCCCTCCAGGCTCGCAGCTCATGGTGAACTGCGTGCTTGCAGCGGGTTGGTAAGGCAGGTGTGGCGGTGGTCCAAGTGGTTCTATGGCGGCGACTCCGAGCCTGTTAGTACATGATCGACCTGGTGGGCCTGTTGGCCGAGTCTAGCGCGCGGCTGTCGACGACCTCTACTCGGGGTGATCCGCCACCGCGACCTCGCTTCGCGCCGCCAGTTCGTTTTGTTGCGCTTCCACATTGTCGCCAATGGCCACAGCATCCAGGGCAGTGTTCACTGCGCTGGCCAGATCGACCTGCCGCTCCATGAGCCGGATGATCACGCCTTGTTTCTGGGCGACCTCAGCGGGAATGACGGAGATTTCCTGACCCAGTATCGTGTCCCTCAGTGCTTGGGCCAGCTCCGGGTCCTACTCCATCTCGTGGAGGATCTCGCTTATCCTGCCTGGTGTGGTCATGGCCTTGGACCTCTGATGCTCGGTCGGCTCGGTACTTTCGTTCCCAGTGTATCAGGCAGTGGATTCAGGGGATGGCTTGAGGGAACTTTGAGTCTAAAAGTTCCCATTTCCGGCCTGCTGGCCAGCTCAGAGCACTTGGTCGCAGGTTCGCGCTGTGGCTCGGAGAGGGGGATCAGATTGCCCGAATGGGAACTTTTGGCGTAAAAGTTCCCTTTACGGTATTTATTACGACCACACGTTTCGGATCGAGTATTAGGAGGTTTGTCCTATAGGAATCGCAGCTATGGGGTACTTCTATTTGGAAGTGACCCGGGGAATTGAGATGTCAGTAAATGAACCAACAGGTGAAATCCCAAGGCAACGGTCACAAAAGGTATCCACGCATGTGGGGCCAGCATCCATCAAGCAAGGATAGGTGAAATCTACAAGATGCTGGAGAGCGATGTTTAGGTGCGTCACCCGCAAGTTGTCTACCTCAAACTCTCTAAGGTAACGAAAGGGGCAATGCATGAAACATTACACGATCATCCGACACAAACATACTGGCCGGGCCACAATTCATTGCGAAACCTGTTCAAAAAGCAACGTGAACCCAGATCAATCAAAGTGTCTTGAGTTTGTTGGCACATTCAACTCTTATCACGGTGCGATGAATGAAGTTCAGAAAACTGACCAATCCGAATGGCCGGCTTGTCCGGCATGTCGTCCAGACCGCTAATTTTCCCGACGAACCGCTGCCGACGGGGTACCCGTAAAGCTATCCTCAAAGGGGTCGACTACTGTTTGCTGCGGAATTCGTGTCTCCAGACGGCGTCGTGCTTAACGATAGACCGGGCCGTCTCCGCCACCGAGTCCCGGGGGTACACCACAGTCATAATGGACAGGAGCGCCGCTCCAGAGTTCCACAGCAGGCTGTAAGCATCACACCCGTGGTCGGGTCGATTCCGGTAGGGGGCAGAATCGTACGCCAAGGTCGCTATCGGCGTTCTGGCTACCGGTATTCGCCGGTGAGCAGGATGTGGGCCCACCCAAGGGGTGAGATGTGGGTCAGGAGCTCGGGCGCTACGGTCAGCCCGGCGTGTTTCCGCTGTCTGACCGCTTCGCCGAGATGGACTGATTCCAGTGGATGACGATGGTGGCGAGCAGGTTGAGCCCGGCCATGCGGTATTGCCGGCCCTCGCTCGAGCGGTCGCGAATTTCGCCTTGGCGCTCGATCCGGAGTGCGAAGCCCAGCCGGTTGTGTCCCCCGCGCCGCACCCGGATATGCTTGATATCGTCGTCGGACAGCGTGTAATGGCGCAGCAGGGCGGCTCCGTCCGTGGGCAGGTCGAACAGCGCGCGCGCTCCAGATGCTTCGTCTCGGCATGTTCAACCTCTCCGATATTCGTTCATACCGGCATGCACGGCGCTGTCCGTGAGGGGAACCGTCTATCGCACACTCAAGCGGCGTAATTCCCCTTAGCGTACGATCCTGCCCCTTACCGGAATCGACCCGTTTCAGCGAACACGCAGATTGCCTGGCCGAGGGTGGCGAAGTCAGGCCAAATCCGCCGCCAAGAAGGTGCTCAGACCAGCGCGACAACAATCAGGAGGCCCCGGCGAACGTCGGGGCCCCTTTTGCTGTTCTAACGCAGGGTCAGTCCGGTACCAGTTTGTAAACCGTTATTGCTACCAATACCACGCCCCCCAACACTGACATTTCCTTCGCTCCTGTCAAATTGCCCCAGGGCGCCAGCAGGTGCATCGCCGCAAGCCCGAAGAGATAACCTGCCACCAGCAGGGACACAACACCTTTGAAGTCAATTTCGTCCCCCTCGGGGAAACTCCGAGTGGCGACCCAATGAACGTAGACCAACAGGGGGGAAACCGGGATGGTCAGGAGGACGATATAGTTGATGGTCAACCCGAGGGCCGACCTGTTGTTGCGGAGAACGTACCCGTACCTGACCAGCCAACCGTGGACAGCCAGGGCCAGGTTGAAAAGAATGTCGCGTAGTTCGGGGTCAGACCCTCTTGAACCAACCCGTGAAGGCACTCTGGAATCTCTGTCGTCCGTCACAAAGCCCACTTAAGCGATTATCTGATGAGTCCGCCAGAGCAGGGAGGCTTGAGCCACCATAGTCACGAATATAAAAAATTCGTGAGAATCTATAAATCGGCCACTATTAACTGTTGGGCCCACGGAAACCGCTGGTTAAATTACGTGCGGTCACTTCCTGGTGGCCCGTGGACGTGCCCCGTTCTGGCGGCGGTACGTCACAGCGACGGCCTGCCGGATTGCTACTCCGACAGGCCGTCGACAATTCCTTCAAACCCCATGAGAACATGGAGCCCCTCTAGCCGCCCGGCCCGCTGATGGTCAACTCTACCCGGCTCGACAGCTTCCTTCCGTCGCCTGTGCAGATGGCCCCGTCGGCGGCGCAGCTCGTGGTGATGGGCAGCGCGATGGTCACATCGGCGTTCGAGGACGGCTGGACGGTGATCTCCCACCCGACGTTCTTCCCCGGCTCCAGCCTTCGCACCTTGGGCAATGTGCCACCGGTCACCGTCAGAGCGTGCTCCTGCAACGTCTTGTAGCTGAGGCCCTCGATGTTCTCGCTGAACCGCAGCTCGAAGGTGAACGCGGTCGCGCCGTCATGGGACTCAGGCACGTCGTGGGTGGTGGCCGTCAATGGCGGCTGCGTGACCGCAACCGTCGCCGCGCTGGTCACCGACTCCTCGTTGCCCTCATCGTCCGTGAAGGAGACGGTCACCTTGATCACCTTGCCCACGTCTCCGGCAACCAGGATGTAGCTGCTGCCAGTTGCGCCGCTGATCTCAGCGTCGTCGGCGAGCCACTGGTAGGTGAAGGATGCGTTGGCCAGGCCGTCAGAGTCGGATATGCCGGACGTTGAGGCGGTCAGGCTCTCGCCCACCTGCGCCGTGCCGTCGATGACGGGAGCGCCGGTGGCCGCCGAGTTTTCCTGCGCGGCGGTGTTGTTGGTCACCGTTTCGCCGCTGAAGGACCCGGCCCTGTTGCCCTGGGTGTCCCGGATTGAGCTGGACCCGTCGGGCCTGGCGTAGCTGACCGTAACGGCCTCTCCGGCTTCCACGGCCGAGGCCAGGGTCAGCGTCACCGCTCTGCCGCTCACAGACGCGCTGCCGACGGACCGGGTGTTGGCGGCCACCGTCACCGTGAAGGCGCTGGTGGGCAGCGTGACATCCTGCTCCAGGTCGTTGTTGTAGGTCAGGGTGAGCGTAACCCCGTCCACCGCCGCCGTCTGGAGCCGCAGGACCGGGAGCGCGACCGCCGCCGTGGCGGCGCTGGTCAGCGTCTCGGCATTGTCCGCGTCGTCGGTGAAGCTGACTCGCACCCTGATGCTCTTCCCCTCGTCCGCCGCCGCCACGGTATAGCTACTGCCCGTGGCACCGCTGATCTCGGTGTCGTCGGCCAGCCACTGGTAGGTGAAGGATGCGTTGGCCAGATCGTCGGCATCGGATATGCCCGAGGTTGAGGCGGTCAGGGTCTCACCCACCTGCGCCGTGCCGTTGATGGTGGGTGCGCCGGTGGCCGCCGAGTTCTCCTGCGGTCCCGGAACGACCAGCTCCAGGTCGCCACCCAACATCCCTCCGTCCGCGTTGCAGATGGCGCCCTCGGCGGAGCAGTCGGTGGTGGCATTCAGCGCTATGGTCACGTCGGCGTCGGAGTCCGGCGTGACAGTTATCTCCCACCCGACGTTCTTGCCCGGCTCCAGCCGGCGCACGTTGTCTACCTCGCCCCCGGTTGCCGTGAAGGCGTGGTCCCGCACCGTCGTGTAGCTGAAGCCCGACGCCGGTTCCTCGCTGAACCGCAGCCCGAAGGTGAACGCGGTCGCGCCGTCGTGGGACTCAGGCGCGTCGTGGGTGGTGGCCGTCATCGGCTCGGGGACAACCACGGGCGGGGAGGCCGCCACCGCGTTACTCGTCAGCGTCTCGGCATTGCCCACGTCGTCCGTGAAGTTCACGCGCACCTTGAGGGCCTTGCCCGCGTCGGCGTCAACCACGGTGTAGGTGGAGTCCGTCGCTCCCTCAATGTCCGTGCCGGTTGCGCTGGTCAGGTCGTGGCGGACCCATTGATGGGCGAAGACTGCGCTCGTCATGCCGTCGGAGTCCAATATGCCCGTGGTGTTCGCCGTGAGCGTCTCGCCGACCAAGGGCGTGCCGGTGATGCTGGGCCCACCTGTTGCCCGGGAGTTGGGGACCTTCTCCCGCACAGAGTTCCTGCTCCGGGCTGCCGCCACGCGGTTGTCGGAGGTCTCCCCCGGCATTATGCGGCACCGGTCGTCGCTGCTGTGCAGGATGCCGCATCTGCGTTGGAAGTAGGACATTGTGGCCTTCAGGTATTTGCCTTGGTCCGCTGCCGTGGGGGTGTAGTAGGAGTCAGTGTCACTCGCGCTGAAGCTGTTGGCGCCGCCGATGTCGACGAACGGGCCGGTAGCGGCATCGGCCCTGGACCACTGTACTTTGTAGAGCATCGACCCGCCGTCTTGATCAGAAAAGCTGGCTCTCAACGCGCTGTCCACCGTGGGTGTGGGTACTGACAGTGTGACGATTCCCGGATCGTCGATGTTGTTGACTTCGATTCTCACGGAGACGCTGGCGTCGATGGTTGGATCGGACTCCGCGTCGCCGGAGGCGTCCTCCCCGTCGGTCACGCTGACGGTGACCGAGTAAGATTTGTCAGAGCTCTCGTAGTCGATGGAGGCGCCCGGCTTGACGGTGATCTCGCCGGTGCTCGCGTTCAGGTTGAACACGTTATTGAATTTCGCGGCGCCGGTTCCGCTGACGGAGTACGTCAGGGAGTCGCCATCGGCATCGCCAGCGAGCGCTGTGCCGACGACGGTGTCCCCGGGGGAATTTTCGTTCACTGATAACTCATAGGAGGCTGCGGTACCGTCGCAGTCTATGAAGGACGGGGTGGATATGGACGGGAGACCGCTGGCATAGATCGCCATCTGCATGACAAAGCCCTTTCGGCGGATGTCAGTCCAACCAAAGTGGTCTGAGGAATACAGATATTGGTCGCCGATTGTCCAGCCTAACTTCGTTCCGGTGTTCTCAGAGGGAGATGTTGTGTGGAAGAATGCAATGTGGCCGGTGCTTCTTGGCCGGTGGAGCGCCACCCAGTAGGTGGTGTTGGCGGCCAGCTCATAACCGCTGCTCGTGAAGTCCTCGGCGTTGCCACCGTAAAGGTCGATGACCGGGCTGGTCAGGGTATGCAGCACCGGGCCTGGATTCCCCGAGCTATCGGAGCGTATGGCCATGACGGGCCCCGCACGTTCAGTGTAGCCCTCCGGGTTTCCCTCGGCTGTGGCGGAATGCATGAATACACGCACCTTGTCGAGCGTAACAGCGACGGTGCCGGTGCAGAATGGCTGCGCATAGTACTGATCTTTATCTACTCTGGTATAGCGGTCCGCCTTCGGCTGGCCCAGGTTGCTGACCATGACGGCCGAGGTATCCTGCGCCATCGCGGGGGTGGCGTGGTTCATCACGGGCATGAGCAGTACGACCAGGGACAGTGTCAAGAGAACACCTGCGCGAACCCGGTTACCGATGATTGCCATATCCATTCAGGGCTCCTGTCTTGTAGCCTTGACCCCCGGACCCGTTTTCTAACCGCCCGGACCGCCGACGGTGATTTCAAGCGGTTCCGACAACATCCTGCCGTCGCCAGTGCAGATGGCGCCCTCTGCGGTGCAGTCGGTGGTGGCATTCAGCGCCATGGCCACGTCGGCGTTGGAGTCCGGCTCCACGGTTATTTCCCACCGGATGTTCTTGCCCGCCTCCAGCCTCCGCACGTTGTCCACCGAGCCCCCGGTTACCGTGAAGGCGTGGTTCCGGACGGTCGTGTAGCTGAAGCTGTCCACGGGCGCCTCGCTGAACCGCAGCTCAAAGGTGAACACGGCGTTCCCGTCGTGGGACGAGGGCTCACCGTGGATCGTGGCGGTCAAGGGCGGCTGCGTGACCGCCGCCGTCGCCGCACTGGTCACCGACTCCTCGTTCCCCGCATCGTCGGTGAAGGTGACGGCGACCTTAATGACCTTGCCCACGTCTCCGGCAGCCAGGGTATAGCTGGAGGTCGCGGTCCCGCTGATGTCGACGTCGTCGGCCAGCCACTGGTAGGTGAAGGTTGCGTTGGCCAGGCCGTCGGCATCGGATATGCCCGAGGTGGAGGCGATCAGGGTCTCACCCACCTGCGCCGTGCCGTTGATGGTGGGTGCGCCGGCGGCCGCCGAGTTACTCGGCGGTCCCGGAACGATCAGCTCCAGGCCACCGGACAACATTCTGCTGTCACTGGTGCAGATGGCGCCCTCGGCGGAGCAGTCGGTGGTGGCATTCAGCGCCATGGTCACCGCGGCGTCGGAGTCCGGCGTGACAGTTATCTCCCACCCAACGTTCTTGCCCGACTCCAGCCGGCGCACGTTGTCCACCGAGCCCCCGGTTACCGTGAAGGCGTGGTCCCGCACCGTCGTGTAGCTGAAGCTGTCCACGGGCGCCTCGCTGAACCGCAGTTCGAAGGTGAACGCGGCGCTCCCGTCGTGGGACTCCGGCACGTCGTGGGTGGTGGCCGTCATTGGCGTGGGATTCACCGCCGTGGCCGTGGCCCGCGATGAAGCCTCTCCCATCCCCTCGGCGTTGACCGCCCGAACCTGCACGTCATACCCAGTCCCGTCGGTCAGCCCGGTGATGGTGTGGGTCGTTGCGGTCACCGTCGTCTCCGACACGTCTGCCGGGGCGTCCCAACTGCCCGACGACGCCTTCCACTGCACCTTGTACCCGGTGATCTCCGACCCGCCGTCACTGGTGGGCGCGTCCCAGGAAACGGTGAGTTCCCCGCTGTTGCCGGTGGTGGCCCTAAGGTTCTGCGGGGCGCCCGGCACCTGAGCCTCCGGATCCGGTGTATCCGACCGCTGCGCTGTGTCCGTCGAGTCCGCGGTGTTGTTGGTCACCGTTTCGCCGCTGAAGGACCCGGCCCTGTTGCCCTGGGTGTCCCGGATGAAGCTGGACCCGTCGGGCCTGGTGTAGCTGACCGTAACGGCCTCTCCGGATTCGACCACCGAGGCCAGGGTCAGCGTCACCGCTCTGCCGCTCACCGACAGGCTGCTGACGGAGCGGGTGTTACCGGCCACCGACACCGTGAAGGCGCTGGTCGGCAGCGTGACACCCTCGTCCAGGTCGTTGTTGTAGGTCAGGGTGAGCGTGGCCCCGTCCACCGCCGCCGTCTGGAGCCGGAGGGCCGGGAGCGCGACCGCCGCCGTGGCGGCGCTGGTCAGCGTCTCGGCATTGCCCGCGTCGTCGGTGAAGGAGACGGTGACCTTGATGACCTTCCCCTCATCCGCCGCCGCCACGCTGTAGCTGCTGCCGGTTGCGCCGCTGATATCGCTGTCGTCGGCCAGCCACTGGTAGGTGAACGTTGCGCTGGTCAGGCCGTCGGTGTCGGCTATTGCCGACGTCGAGGCGGTCAGGGTCTCACCCACCTGCGCCGTGCCGTTGATGGTGGGGGCGCCGGTGGCCGCCGAGTTTTCTGGCGGGGTCTGCTGGTTGGACGTCCCCGGACCGGAAACGGTGAATTCAAGTGCGCTGGACAGCTTCATGTTGCGCATGTTGCATATCGCGCCCTCGGCGGCGCAGTCGGTGGTGGCGGGCAGGGACACGGAAACGGCGGCGTCCCCGGACGGCGTGACGGTGATCTCCCACCGGACGTTCTTGCCCGGCTCAAGCCTCCCCACGTTGCTCACCGAGCCCCGGTCACCGTGAAGGCGTTGTCGTTCCGCAGCTTCGCGTAGCTGAAGCCCGATCCCGGCTCTTCGTTAAACCGCAGCTCGAAGGCGAACTCGGTGGCGCCGTCGTGGGACTCAGGCAAGTCGTGGGTGGTGGCCGTAAACGACGAGTCCTGTGAGGCCACTGTTGCCGTGGGCGCGCTGGTGAGCGATTCTTCGTACCTCACTTCGTCAGTGAAGCTCACCTTCACCTTTATGGTCTTGCCCTCGTCATCGGCGCCGAGAGTGTAGGTGGCGGCTGTCGCATCCTGGATGTCCGTGTCATCCGTCCCGTCGTTTACGATCCACTGGTACGCAAGCGTAGAGGCGACAATGACGTCAGTGTCGCTGATCCCGGAAGTGTCTGCGGATAGTGTCTGCCCCACCTGCACCGCGCCCGTTATGCCAGGGCTGCCGGTGGCCGGGTTGTTGGGCGGGCGCGGCGCCCATATGGGTTGGCTGGTCCGCGACTCGCGGTTGCCCAGATTATCGACAAAGGATGCCCGCACCTTGATGCCCCTGCCCAAATCGGCCCTCGTGGGCACGTAGGTCCAACCTGTGGCATTTTGAATGTTCTCCTCGGCTAAGGTGCCCGGGTCAACGCGCAGCCACTGGAAGCTGACTCCGCTGTTCATGCCGTCTGGGTCCCGTACGGTGTGCCGTGACACCCAAATCCCCAACCAGCCGACCCACTGGTACCCCGGGGGCGGGGCACCGATTATACGAGGCTCTCCCGTTGCCGGCCGGTTCACACGCTGGCTTTGGACGATCAGGCCTTCCGCGTTTGCCACGAGGGTGGTTAATGTCTTGGTCGCCTCTCTGCGGCACCGGTCGTCGAACGAGGACACCTCGCCGCAATCTCGTTCGGCATATAACATGGTGACCTTCAGGTATTTGCCTTGGTCCGCTGCCGTGGGGGTGTAGGTGGGATTGGCCATGTAGCCGGGATCGATGGGTATGTCGATGAACGGGGCGTCAGCGTTGGCGGCCCTGGCCCACTGTACTGTGTAGACCAGCACACTGCTGTCGGGATCGGATACGGTGGCTGTCAGCGCCCTGCCCACCCTGGGCGCGGTCGTTGAAAATGTGATGATCCCCGGCTCGTCGACGTCGTTGACATTGATTGTCACGGAGACGGTGGCGTCGATCGTTGGATCGGACTCCGCGTCGCCGGAGGCGTCCTCCCCGTCGGTCACGCTGACGGTGATCGAGTAAGATTTGTCTGAGCTCTCATAGTCGATGGAGGCGCCCGGCTTGACGGTGATCTCGCCGGTGGTCGCGTTCAAGTTGAACACGTTATTGAACTTTGCGGCGCCGGCCCCGCTGACGGAGTAGGTGAGGGAGTCGCCATCGGCGTCGCCGGCGGCCGCTACGTCGACGACAGTGTCCTCGGGGGCATTTTCGTCCACTGAGAACTGGTAGGAGCTTCTGGTATCGCCGCAGTCTGTGAAGGCCGGAGTGGATACGGACGGCAGAGCAACGCTGGCGTAGACGGCCATCTTCATGATATAGCCTTGTCGATGGGTATCAGTCCAACCCACGCCCGCGTTCCACAAATACATATATTGGTCGCCGATTGTCCAGCCTAGCTGCGGTTCAGTTTCCTCAAGGGTAGATTCCGTGTCGACGAATGCGAAGTGGCCGCTGTCGCTCGGCTGGTAGATCGCCACGGAATAGGTGGTGTTGGCAGCCAGTTCATACCCGCTGCTCGTGAAGTCCTCGGCGGTGTCCTTGGAACCGTCGATGACCGGGTTGGTCAGGGTATGCAGAACCGCGCCTGGCTTTCCCCACGCATCAGTGGAGCGTATGGTCACGACGGGCACCGGATCGCCGTGGTAGAACATCGCGTTCGGGTCCGTTGACTTGGATATAGTGTACAGACGCACCTTGTCCAGGGTAGTAGCGACGCTGCCGGTGCAGAATGACTGCGCGTAGTGATGATTGGGCGATATGATGGTATAGCGGGCTGATGACGGCTGGTCCAGGTTGCTGACCGAGACGGTTCCGGTCGCCTGCGCTGGCGCAGGGGCGGCGTGGGTCATTACGAGCATGAGCAGTACGGCCATGGGCAGTGTAAAGAGAACACCTGCGCGAACCCGGTTACCGATGATTGCCATCTTCATCCAGAATTCCTCTCGTTTGGCTATGAATTTTCCCTGCAACCCTGGCGACCGTTTGCGAAAGACCGGTTGCCTGTAAAATCCAGTCACCGAAGTGCCTGTCGGCGATCCGAACTGTCACGGGGTTGATGTCCTCGTGGGCCAGCGAGGTAAGCCCTCCCCTGACTGGCCAAGATGTTCGAGTCTCTCACCATCCCCCTGCGCTGCGATAGGTGAATATGGATAAATTCCCCTTTCTCTTTTACTCACTGATTCGACCGCATCTTCTGCCAGCTCCATTGGTACATAGTGCTCTCGTAACCGCTCACTTTTTGAAGTAACTTGTCAGTGGTAAGGACCATCTCCATTGAGCGGCTATGGAGGGATGTATGCCCTCAGGGATGCCGCAGCCCGTCCAGGTCCGTGGCTTTGACCTGGCAGCCTGGATTTGCTGAAGGCTGATATGGGGCCATGCAGGCTCCTGGTACCCCGGTGACCTGTAGTACGTGTTCCTGCAAGTGACGCTGGCGGCGCTCAACGAACTGGTCCACTTCCGGCTGCTGGCGAAAAGACCGGTGACCTGGCGCTGGATGCTCGTCCTCAGCGCCGTGGACATTGCCCTGATAATGGCCTCCATCACCATCGCATCCGGGTTCGACAGCTTCATCTTCGTGGCCTACTGCCCGGCCCTCGTGCTGTTTGCCCTGGTCTTCACGTCCGTCCGGCTCGGTCTGGCCTGGAGGACGGTGGCCGCGGTTGCCCACTCCATCGTGAGCCTGAGTCTGGGCTCCGGTATCGACCGTGATGTGGGCGATGAGAAGGTGCGGGTGCAGGCTGGTGGCCATGTATGCCCTGGTGTCTGGCGTCTGCCTCATCACCCGGTTCGAACGCAGGGAGACGTCCATGACAACCGCGATGAAGCCGAGCCGCAGAGGCAACTCCTCCTGCTCCGAAGGTTGGATGCCTACGGGCTACCGGGTACCCATTCACCCCTGTGCCGCCAGCCACCGTTTCTGGCGGAATAACCGCGTGCCTTGGCCGTCCGAGCAGGGCCTGCAGTCTTGTTAAACGGAGCTTGTTGAATTGCGATGGAATGTGTGGGGGACTTCTTCCAGTGAGGCACTAACGGATGGTGCCGGTGGCTGTGGAGTCCGCGAGGAGCACCCGCGCCGGGCTGCGATTGGAGAGCGTCAGGACAAGCGTCTCTGACGCCTCGCTGTCTCTTGGTCCCTGACCACTGGCACCGGGACGGTCTGTGTTGTCGTCCCCGGCGAGAACGGCAGGGTGCCGGAGACCGGGGTATAGTCCTCCCCGTTGGTCGCGGTGCCGTCCAGGGTGTCGTAGCCGACTGTGACCTGGCCAGGCAGGGCCCGGTTGAGCGTCACGGTGAACGCCAGGGTCGCGCCCTAGTCCTCTTAGGCCTCTGCATCTGATAACGACGGGGTGGGCGGTTCGGCGATGGTGGTTCTGAGCTCGCCGGGCAGCATTCTCCCGGCGATGTCGCAGGTCGCGCGCGCTCCGGCGCAGACGGTGGTTGTTCGCACCGCGACCTGCACGTCCTGCAGCCCTGAGGGCGCTATGGTGATGCCCCATCTGCGGCTGAGTCCCCTGTGCAGACGCCATACTCGTTCAATCGCGCCGCCGGTCAGGTCGAACAATCCTTCCTGCACCGTGCGGTAGCTGAATCCCTGGGCCGGTTCGTGGCTGAAATGCAGGTGCAGGTCGAAGGGGTTTCACCCGTCGTGCTCGGCGGGAACCTGGGCGAACGTCGCGGTGAAGGGTTGGCCCGGGACCGTTGCGGACGCATCTAGGACAGGGACTCTCCGTCGATGCAGATTGCGTCCTGCTGGCCGCAGTCCAAGGACGGTAGCCGGACGGTGATGTCGCCTCCCTGGCTGGGGGTGATGGTGATCGCCCAGATGCCGTTTTCGCCCGGCGACTGCCGCCTCACTGCTGTCGCAGTGCCTCCGTCCACCTGGGGCGCGGCCAGGACCTGCGTGTAGCTCTGTGCTTCGGGTTCGGGGTCCAGGCGCAGTTCCCCGGTGGACGGCGTTTCGCCGTCGTGGTTTTCCGGCAGGGGCTCTCCCATCTTGCGGCCGGACTGGCTTGGCTCCCCGAGGTTTGGCCCTTCGTCCGCCTTGCTTCGTCTCCTTTGGATCTGGCGGTCTGGGAGCCCTTGCCGGCCGGGGCATCCTTGGTGGCGGGGACGCTCCTGCCCTAGCTGGTGTCGGGCATGCTGAGCGCCAGTATCCGGGACATTCCGAGCGTCCATGTGAGGCCGGATCCGGTCCAGTAGTAGTCGATGTCCCTGGGGGACGGTGGCGGCGGCGGGTCGATGTTGTGGTGGCTCTCGGGTCTCTGCGCGTCTTGGAAACTGAATGCTTGGTCGCAGACGTGGAGGACCAGGTTCCCCGTCTCCGCGGCGGTCAGGTCATTGCTGAGGTTCAGCACCAGGGCGCCGGTTGGCGGGACGATGAGGGGAGCCAGCGTTGGCGCGATGTCGAACTGCATGAGCAGGTCCCCGATGGTGTAGGAGTTGCTGCCCAGGACGATGGGGGTCTTCCTTCCGGAGATTGCGCCCACCTGGGCTTGGCTGTAGCCCCAACCGACCCGTTCTGCCGGTCTTCCCCCCTGGGCCGGGACCGCCTGCTCTCCCACGGTGAGCACTCCGTGCCAGACCAGTTGGCGGTTCGTCAGGCTGGGCGGGTTGCAGCCTACAACCGTCGGGAAGGTGTTGCCCTCGGACTCCGCCACCTGTGCTGGCGTGCTTTCCGCGCTCTTGCCGGAGCCCCGGCGGTCGGTGTATGAAGCCGCCGCTTTCAGGTACTTGCTGAGGTCTGCCGATGCCGGAGTGTAGGCGGCGTTCGTCTCACCGGTGATGTTCGTGAACGTGCCATTGGCCGTGTCCGACTTGGACCACTGCCAGATTACTGCACTCACGCTGCCGTCAGGGTCGGTTACGGTGGCGGTCGACTCGGTGTCGACGAGGGGGGTCTGCGGTGAGAGGGTGACGGCTCCGGTTTCCTCGATGTCTGTTACGTTAATGGTGACCGCGACCGTGTCGTCGGTGGTGGCGTTTGTCTCGGCGACACCCATGGCGTCCTCACCGTCGGTGATGCTGATAATGATGGCGTACGACGATTTGGTCTCGTGGTCGGGTATCGCCCCGGTCTTGACCGTGATGGACCCGGTGGCGGTGTCCAGGCTGAACACCTCGGCGAAGGCCGTCGGGTCGGTTCCTCCCACCGAGTAGGTGAGGGTGTCGCCATCGGCGTCGGTGGCCGTTACCGTGCCGACGGCTGTGCCCGCGGCGCTGTTCTCGTCGATACTGAACGTGAAGGGGTCGGCGGTATCATTGTCGTCCGCATCGGGGAACAGGGGAGCGGTGCTGGCTGGCGGCGTCAGGCTGCCGTCCACCTTGTGCCCGGAGAGCGTGCCCACCTCCACATGGTCCCTCACCGACGCCAACCCAGCCCCGTTTTGGATTCTGTCAGCCCCTTCTATGGTACGCCGGCTGGGCCCAATCCAGATGCCGTCAGCGTCTCCGTCGCCGGATAAAACGGTATAGGTGAACACCACCCTGTTCATGCCGCTTCGTCCCGCATCGTATTCTGCGCGTTTGACCGACTGGTCGGGATCGCTCGAGGGACCCATGAAGAATCGGAACCTGGGTGCGTCGCCCACTACGGTCACCGGTTGGCTGAACGTCGTGGTGATCACGATCAACTCACCGGCGCCATAGGTGTCGGAGCTGGCGCCGGACCTGGGGTTCGAAGCGGCCACCACCGAAAGAACGCGGGGTCGCGAGCTCACCTTGTGATCGCTCAGGAAGTCCAGAGCGGCATGGGTGAGTACGGCATCAAGCTTTCCACTGGTGCGCACCCCGTCCTTGATGGCGTCGTTCGTGTCCAACTGGAAGGTGTTGGACTGATCGCCGATCCAGATGCCGTCGTTATCTTCGTCGGCGGCCACAACCGTGTACCGGAAGACCATGGTGTTGGGAGCGCTGGCAGAGGCCGTGTAGGCGGCTTCCCGGTTGAACTGCCCGGTGACCTGCCCGGTGCCGAGGCGGAACCGAAACGCCGGGTCGCCCGTGACCGTCACGGAGGTGCTGAAGGTCACCTTGATCTCGATGACTTCTCCTGCCCTGTACCAGCCCGGCAACATGGCCGCCGAGGTTACCTGCACCGATTCCACGATGGGAGCGGCATTCACGAGGACCGATCGATTGTTGCTGTCCCCCGCGTGGTCCAGGTCCGCCATCACCGCCGTACCCGCGCGCGTGATTCCTCCGGTCAGCGTGTCTCTCTCGATCGTGACCCCGTCGTCGTCCCGGTCCCCGGCCACCACCGTGTACCCGAACACCAGCTTGGTGGTGGTGCTATCCGCGGCCACGTAGGCGGCGTCGCGCGTGTTGGCGCCGATCTCCAGGGGCAGCACCGGCGAATCGGAGGTCGCAACGTCCACCGCCTCGTCGAAGGTGGCGGTGACCTCAATAGTTGCGCCGGTCTCATATATGGGCGCCGAGACCGGCGAGCCGGTGTACGACAGGCCGGTAATGTGCGGCGCGTCAGCAACCGCTTCACCGCGAATCCTCACCCTGCAGGCCATCATGCTGAACGAGCCGGTGGTCTGTATCTCGCTGTCCACCTTCCACGCACGGTCTATGATGCTCCAGCCCGGGGCCTTGCCGGCGTCCTCGGCCGGACCCAACTTGTTCCCTACACGAGAATGTCCCCTCAGCGGGCACCACCACCACATGGTACGTCGTGTTGGGTTCCAGGATCGTCCCGTACGGCGCCGTGAAGAGTCTAATTCCTGCGCCAAAGGTATCCGGATTGTTGAACGACCACAGCTCCGTCGACGGCACCCTTTGCGTGGGAGTCGATGCGTCCGTGGACGAGTAGAGCTTTACCGAGAGAGTTTCGGGGCCCACGTTGTCGACAGTATTGAAGTCCACCGCCACATCGTACAGCTTGTATCCCTCCGCATGCCCTCCGGTGATGAACCCCTGCGATGTACCGGGTCCAGCCCCCCCAAAACCTGAATCCGACCCTTGGCCGAAATTGTTGACCAGCTTGCGACCAACCGCATTCACCGCGTTGGCCGCAACCGCTTCGGCGCTCTTGCCCGATCCCTCGGCGTCGGTGTAGGACGCCGTGGCCCTCAGGTGCTTGCCAACGTCCGCAGATGTCGGCGTGTGGCGGGCGTTGGTAGCCCCGCTGATGTCGGTGAACGGTCCCGTAGCCGCGGCGCCATGTGCCCACTGCCAGGTCACCCCGCTTGCTCCTCCATCCGGATCCGCCAGTTCGGCCCTGAGTGGTATCGCCAGTTCGGGCTGTTCCACGGACAACGTTACCGTACCCGCCTCGTCGACGTTGGTCACGTTGATCGCGACCGACACCGAGTCGTCAGTGGTCGCCGGGGTCTCCGCGACGCCTGCGGCGTCTTTGCCGTCCGTCACGGCAATGGTGATGGCATATGACGCCTTGGTCTCGTAGTCAACCGTCTCCCCGGTCTTGACCGTGATGGCGCCCGTTCCGGCGTCCAGGCTGAACACGCCCCCGAAGGCCGTTTCGTCCGTGCCGTTCACCGAGTAGGTGAGGATATCCCTATCGGCATCGCTGGCACTCACGGTGCCGACGGCTGTGCCAGGTGCCACGTTCTCGGCGATGGTGAGCGTGACGGGGTCTGCGCCACTCGTGCCGTCCATATCCGGGAACTTGGGTGCCGCGGTGTTCTGCCGGGGCCCGGCGGCCTGCCTGTCGCTGGTGGTCGCCGCTATGGTGTTGGAGGCCGGACCCACGCCGCCGTCGTTGATGGCGCGCACCGAGTAGTGGTACCCAGTGCCGGCCTCCACGTTCCTGTCGACGTACTCGGTCCCGGTGCTGCCGGTGTCGTTGACCAGCACATCCTGCTTGGCCGCTGTGAGACCTCGCAGCACCCGGTATCCTGTGATGCCGGAACTGTTGGGCGCGGTCCAGCTGAGCGTGACGCTGGAATCCGATACCTCGGCGGCGTTCAGCCCGGTCGGAGCCGCGGGCGGCGCGATTCTGATCCGCTGGGTGGCCTCGCCGGTCCAGGGGCCGCTGGTGTATTCCTGGGTCTCCTCGTTCTGGTAGCGGGCCCGCATCACCACCTTGTAGTTGACGCCACCCGGCAGGCCGGTCAGGGTCAACGACGTGGCGCCTCCGGCGGGGTATGAGTTGCCGCGCCTTGAGGTGTTCTCCTCCGAGTGGGGTGGGTGTTCCTCACCGGCCGGTGTCCAGGAGATCCGGTAGTCGGTGGGCTCGTCGGTGGGCTGGGTCCACGCTATGGCCAGCTGTCCGGCGGTGTCGCTGGAAACGGCAACACCTGTGACCGCGTCAGCGGCCGGTGTGGGTTCGGGTGTGGGTTCGGGTGTCGATTCGGGTGTGGGATCGGGCGTCGTCGTCGGTGGAGGCGGTGGCGGGCTGGCGATGGTGACCGTGGCCTCCGCGCTCCACGGTCCACTCCAGGGATCGTCGGCGTGTTCGCCTGCGTTGTACCGCGCCCGGACCTGGATTTTGTACGAGGCGCCGGCGGCCAGGCTGCTGACGGTGTGGGAAGTACCTGTGGGATAGGCGCTGCCCCTCTCTGATGTGTTGGGTTCCGAGAAGGAGAGGTAATCCTGGCCGGAGGGCGCCCAGCGTACCCGGTAGTCGGTGGGCGTCTCGGAGGGTGCGCTCCATGCGACGGCCAACTGGCCCCGACCGGGACTAGACACGCTCAGGTTGCTGACAGCTCCCCGGTCGTCCTGGGCCTGAACCGCAGGCTGACCGTCCAACCACAGCGTGGCCGTCAGAAAGCCTCCCGCCAACACGAGCAGGATGACAGATGCGGCCATCAGCATGGACCACGGCCTGAAAAACAAACCCCGTGAACACATGATGTATCCCTTCGGGTGTTCGGGTGGCCGGGTGTTCGGGTGGCCGGTTACGATTAATCGATCGGCGCTCCATCTGGTATTACAACGACGGCTGGCCTGAAGAGATGCTTCCTGATTTTGAAATTGAACCCGGCTTGTGAAATTGAACCCAGCGACCTGCTGCCGCAAGCGTCCCAAAGCGCCTGTCGCCGGTCCAACCCGCCGCAGGCTGATGTCCTCGTGGGTCAGCCGGGAAGATCCTCCCCTTATTGGCCGGGATGTTCAAGTCTTGCATCCTCCCCCGGCGCTGCGATAGGTGAATATGGATAGATTCCCCTTTCTCTTTTGCTCACTGATTCGACCGCATCTTCTGCCAGCTCCATTGGTACATAGTGCTCTCGTAACCGCTCACTTTTTGAAGTAACTTGTCAGTGGTCTTGTCAGTGGTAAGGACCATCTCCATTGAGCGGCTATGGAAGTATGTATGCCCTCAGGGATGCCGCAGCCCGTCCAGGTCCGTGGCTTTGACCTCGGAGCCTGGATATTCGGAAGGCTGATGTGGGGGCAATAACGAACCGGTTTTCATCACCCATCTGGGCCGACCCGGATATCATTCCGTATGCCGCAAGGATCTCAGTCTGGGGTCGCTGGTTCGTCTGTTTGGTCAACGTCTTCGAGTTGGCCTACCGGCCGGGCTTCTGGTATCCCGACCAGATGGAACACCTGCTCGTGCAGGTGCCGCTGGTGACCCTCAATGGCCTGGTGCATTACCGGCTCCTGACGAACCGGCCGGTGACCTGGCGCTGGATGCTCGCCCTCAGCGCCATGGACATTGCCCTGATAACGGCCTCCATCGTCGTCTGGGGCGGGTTCGACCGCTTCATCTTTGTGGCCTACTACCCGGCCCTCGTGCTGTTTGCCCTGGTCTTCACCTCCGTCCGGCTCGGTCTGGCCTGGACGACGATGGCCGCGGTTGCCTACTCCATCGTGAGCCTGAGCGTGGGCTCCGGTCTCGACCGTGATGCGGGCGATGAGAAGGTGCTGGTGGCCAGGCTGGCGGCGATGTATGTTCTCGTGCTGGGCGTCTGCCTCATCACCCGGTTCGAGCGCGTCAGGAGGAGGACGGCCGTGAACCGCGAGCGGGCGGCGGTGAACCGGGAGCGGAGCTTGCAGCAGGAACGCATCGAGGTCTCCCAGAGAATTCACGACACGGCGGCACAGACGGCCTACATGATCGGCATGGGGATAGACCGTGCCATCGGGCTGGCCGACGGGTCGAACAGGGAACTGCTCGCCGCCCTTGATGCGACCAACGCGCTGTCCAGGGAGGCCATGTGGGAACTGCGCCATCCCATAGATGCGGGCCTCATCTTCGAGGACCGTGAACTGGGACGAGTCCTGCGGTCGCACTGTGCGACCTTCGAGAGCATCACGGGTGTCCCCGCCCGGTTGACCCAGTCGGGCACCGAGCCGCCGCTCGCCGCGGAGACCCGCTCCCGTGTCTTCTCCATAGCGCACAATGCGCTGACCAACGCGTTCCGGCACGCCCGGCCCGGCCGGGTCGAGGTGAGGCTGGACTTCGGGTCAGGTCAGGTCAGGCTGTCCGTCTCGGACGACGGCGTGGGCCTCCCCGGCGACTACGCCGGAGGCGGCCGCGGAATGGGCGGAATGAGGGCGGATGCCGAGCGGCTGGGCGGAACGCTCACCGTGGATAGCGGCGCAGGGGGCGGCGGGACCACCATCACCTGCGTGGTTCCCCAAGACACCGATGCATGAGGAGGCTGATATGTCTTCAGCAACCCGAATCAGGGTGATGGTGGTGGACGACCACCCCGTAATGAGGGACGGCCTGCGGGATGCGCTGGAAGCGTCGGGCCGCTTCGAGGTGGTGGGGCTGGCTGAGGATGGGGAGGAGGCGGTGAGGACCGTCGGGGAGCTGCGGCCGGAGGTGATCGTCATGGATGTGATGATGCCGGTCAAGGATGGCATCGATGCCTGCCGGGAGATCATGGAACTCCTGCCGGACACGCGGGTGCTGATGCTGACGGCCTCGAATGAGGAGGATGCGGTGATAGAGGCGGTCGCCGCCGGGGCGACGGGCTACCTCCTGAAGTACTCGCGGCCGGCGGAACTGGTGGAAGCCGTTGTGGACGTGGCCGAAGGCCGGTTGCGAATACCTGACAGCGCTGTGCGGCAGGTCTTCGCAATGGTCCATGGCCTTCGTGAGCTCGTTTCCCGTCGGGATTTGGACCGGCTGACGGCGGTGGAGCGGGAGACCCTGACGCTGTTCGCCGGGGGCATGCCGTACACCAAGATTGCCCAAGTGAGGGGCAACACCTCTTTGACCGTCCGGAACACCATCTACCGCATACAGGACAAGCTGGGAGTCGAGACGAAACAGGAACTCGTGATCTGGGCCGTGCGCAACGGCCTGATGGACGACGTGGCCGTTGGCCGGGAGCCGGCTCCCGAATAGTGTTCAGTCTGCCTGGAATCGACGGGATGGAGGTGGTGCGGTGCGGTCCGGTCCTGGCATCCTTGATGCCGGGTGGGGCGGGGAATGCTTCCCCGGGGACGGTTCGGGTCGGATGAGTTGCTGCGGTGGCTCGAGGACACGCAGGAAAGTAACGAACGGGCCGGGCGCTCCCACGCCAAGCGGCGTGCCGCCCTCGGCGCATCCCCGGACATCCCGCCTTGAACCGGCATTGAATTTCCAGTCCGGTGGGACCAGCTGGACGTCAAACGAGTATTCCGAATGGCTCAGGTAAACGAAAACATCCTCTACCAACCGGATGAGCGGCCAAGCCATCCGGCATCTCTGGTCCACGGATTCCAAAGTGTCATGACCCGCATGGTGGCAATGGCTGCCACGGCGTCGATCATCGCCGTGGCGGGCGGACAATCCCAGGGTTATCTGTCCTGGATCTTCTTTTCGGCCCTCGTGGTTTGCGGAACGGGCTCGTTGCTGCAGACCTTTCGCTTCTGGAGATTCGGGTCGGGATATTCCCTCAGCGTAGCTTCCGCATCCGCATTCATCGCAATCTGCATCTCGGCGCTGTTGGCCGGTGGCCCGGCGTTGCTTTCTAGCGTCATAGTCGTCTCGTCGTTGATACAGTTCGTGTTCATCTCCCGGCTCTCCTGGCTGCGGCGTGTCATCAGCCCGCTGGTTGCCGGGACGGTCCTCATGCTGCTGGCCTCGACAATAATAACCGTCGTACTGGGCAGGCTTTCTGACTTGCCGGAAGGCGCTCCCCCGGTGGCGGCGCCCATCCTGGCAGGAACGACCCTGTCCATCCTGATGATGCTCAGGCTCTTCGCATCGCCCAAGTGGCAGCAATGGGCCCCGGTCGTGGCGATCGTGGTCGGGTGCGCCATGGCGGCCCCGTTCGGCGCATTTGACAGGCAGCACGTTATGGATGCTTCCTGGATTGGTTTTCCCAGTTTTAGCTGGACTGGATTCGACCTCAGCTTTGGCGCAACCTTCTGGGGGATTCTACCGGGATTCGTCATAGTGAACATGGCAACCACCATCAATTCGATCACCGACACCGTCGTGATTCAGCAGGTGGCCTGGCGCAGGCCCCGGGCCACCGACTTCCGCGTGGTCCAGGGGGCGCACAACCTTCTGGTATTGACCAATATCCTAGCAGCCGCCCTGGGCACTCTTCCCAATATGATTGGTGCGGCCAATTCCGCGCGGGTGATGCTCACCGGTGTCGCAGCGCGCCGCATGGGGGTCTACGGAGGCCTGATTCTGATAGTGGTGGCGTTCTCTCCAAAGCTGATAGCACTGGCTGTTGCCACTCCACGCCCTGTCCTGGTGGCGTACATGATCTTCTTGATGTCGCTCCTGTTTGTGCAGGGGATGAGGACCGTTTTCAGGGACGGTGTAGACGGGCGAAAAGCCGCGGTGATAGGCGTGTCTCTCTGGATGGGCATAGGCTTTCAGAATCAGGTGATTCTGCCCGATCTGCTGACTGGAACCCTGGGGACTCTGCTGAGCAACGGTATGACCACCGGCTCGGTCTGCGTAATTTTGCTCGCCCTGCTGATGGAGTTCGCTTCCAGACGTCGCAGGCGGTTGAATGTGGCCATGAACCTTTCGTCGTTGCCCAGTATTGACTCCTTCCTCCAGGAATTCGCTACCAGCGCCGGCTGGAACGAGTCATCAACAAACCGGCTCAGGTCTGCCGGGGAGGAAACCCTTTCGAGCCTGCTGTCGCAGGATGGGGAGGCTGAAGACGATGCCGGAAAGCGCCTGATTGTCTCTGCCCATCGTGCGGACGACGCCATCGAGATGGAGTTCGTGGTGACCACCGAGGGCGGGAACCTGGAGGACAGGCTGGCCTATTTGAACGAACAGACTGAGATAGAGGACGAGCGCGAGATCTCCTTCCGCCTCCTGCGTCATTACGCATCCTCGGTCCGGCACCACAAATACCACGACACAGATATTGTTACGGTGCAGGTCGTCCCTTCGTCCTAAACCAAAGCCAAGGTGAAATACGCAGACGCATAGGGTAAATTTGTGAGGGAACTGGGTTAGCTGGTCTCAGGAGTAACGGGGGGTTGGTGATGGGTGTGAGGGAGATAGACCGGTCTCTGGAACAATGGCAGATGGGGGTCAAGGATTTGCGCCGGCGGATGATTCTGGCGCCCACACCCAGGGAGCGGGAGCGGTGGTACGCCATCTGGCTCTTGGCGCAGGGCTGGACAGCAACGGCCACGGCGGAGGCGCTGGAGCGGGACCCCCACACCATAGGACGGTGGGCTTCGGTTTTCGGCGAGGGAGGGCCAGCGGCCTTGATATTTGAGCAGACCGGTGGTTCCCCCCCGTCCTTGACGAGACGCAGCAGGCGGAGTTGAAAGGGGCGGTAGGGCAACCGCCCGCTGAGGCGGGCATCGAACTGGCCAACTGGTATTGGAAAGGAGTCCGGCAGTTTGTCTTGGGACGGTTCGGGGTCAGTTTGAGCCGCAGCAGTTGTCTGAACTGGCTGCACCGGTTGGGATTTGCCTTCAAGCGGCCCAAGAAGCGTCTGCTCAAGGCGGATGAGGGCAAGCGGGAGGCCTTCGTGGCGGAGTATGCCGCCCTGAGGGAGGAGGCCCAACGGACCGGAGCCAGGATATTCTTCGCCGATGAGGCCCACTTCCGGGCCGATGCAGAGTTGCGGGGCAAGTGGGTGCTGAGAGGAGAGGCTGCTCTGGTGGACTCGACCAGTCCGCGGTATGGGGAGAAGGCCAGCTATTATTCGGCGGTGTGCCTGGAGACGGGTGAGGTGGAGTGGATGGAGTTGCAGGGGAACAGCAACGCCGGGACCTCGGTTGACTTCCTGAAGCAACTGAGGGGAAAACACCCTGAGCCGATGCGGGTCATCTGGGACAACGCCCCGGCCCACCGTGGGGAGGCGATGCGGGAGTACCTCAGGACGCCTGGGCTGGAGTTGAGGTTGGTGAACCTGCCGGGGTACAGCCCGGACTTCAACGGGGATGAGGCGATCTGGGGTTGGGCGAGAGAGGAGGCCACCGGCAATCTGTGCTTGGGAAGCAGGGAGGCGGTGCAGGAAAAGGTCGGCAAATTCCTTGCCGGACTGGCCAGCCGCAAAGACGAGGTGAGACGGCGGTGCCGGACAGTCTTGCAGTCACGGGGTGAGGCGCTCCTGCGAGCCTCCCGGACCGATTCTCAGCCTCCGGCAAATGCACATCCCACCTTGGCTTTGGTTTAGTACTACAGTCTCACTTTAGACAGGCGACGGTTGTAGTGGCAACGAGGAGGTGGGGCCAGGGTCAAATGAGGCGGTTGGCTTTCCGTCCCTAATGGCCGATAGCATATGCAGCTCATCCCCGATCTCGTCGAAGATGGAGTCGAAGACACCGGTGGCGACCCAGCGGCGGAATCGCCGATACACGGTGTCCCACTTACCAAACACTTCCGGCAAGTCTCGCCCAAGTCCCGCCAAGGAGCACCAGTTCTGCAAATCCAAATCATCCCCTCCAACGACATGCGGTTGTCGTTGCCGTTCCTGCCCGGCTTACCCGGTCCATCGGGCAAAATCGGTTCGATGAGGTTCCATTGTCGGTCACTCAAAGTGAGAATCACTTCCAAACAGGGCCACTCCCCACACCACGTGGCTATGAAGTAATTGTACCCATAGCGGAAATGATTGGCGGAAATGATTTTCATCGAGGATATCAATGGCTAACTGAGGTGGACCCGGAAAACTGGACAGTTGGTTAAGTGGGAATCCTGCTCCTAAACTGAGGACAGCGACAGCTGTTGATGAGGAGCGGGAAATGTCCACAGAGCGGAGAAAGCACAGCCCGGCCTTCAAGGCGAAAGTTGCACTGGAGGCAATTAAGGGCGAGCAGACGGTGGCCGAGTTGGCCGCCCGGTTCGAGGTCCACCCCAACCAGATTCAGACTTGGAAGAAGGCCTTAGTGGATGGCGCGGCCGCTATCTTCGGCCAAGGCAACGGGACCAATAAGGGCAAGGAGCAGAAGAACAAGAACAACGACGCCCTGGTGGCTCGCCTGTACCAGCAGATCGGCCAGCTCAAGGTGGAGCGGGATTTCTTGGAGGAAAGGTCCGGTCCATGGGCCCAGCACAGCGGCGTGAGCTGACCGACCGGCAACATCGGCACCTGTCCATAGTGCGGCAGTGCCAGCTGATGGGTGTCAGCCGCTCCAGCCTCTACTACCGTCCCAAGGGGACACCCCTGGGGGACCTGTCCCTGATGCAGGCCATGGACCGCCAGTACCTGGAAACCCCTTTCTACGGTTCCAGGCGGATGAAGGCTTCGCTGGGCCGGCAGGGCCTGCCGGTAAGCCGGAAGCGGGTGCAGCGGCTCATGAGACTGATGGGACTGCGGGCTATCTACCGGCAGCCTCGCACCAGCCAACCAGCGGCGGGACGCTGGGTCTATCCCTACCTGCTGAGGGATCTGACGATCACCCGGGCGAACCAGGTGTGGGCGGCTGACATCACCTACCTGCCCATGGCCCGGGGATTCCTGTACCTGGTGGCCATCATGGACTGGCACAGCCGGTACGTGGTGGCTTGGGGGTTGTCCAACACTCTGGAGGCCGGCTTTTGTGCCGAGGCCCTGACCGAGGCCCTGAACCAGGGAACGCCCGACGTGTTCAACACCGACCAGGGAAGCCAGTTCACCAGCCGCGAGTTCACGCAGATACTCCAGGATCACTCGGTGAAGATCAGCATGGATGGCAGGGGCAGGTACCAGGACAACATACTTGTCGAGCGGCTATGGAGGACGGTGAAGTACGAGGAGGTCTACCTGAAGGCCTACGCCAACGGCCTTGAGGCCCGCCGAGGGCTGCGAGAGCACTTCCGGTTCTACAACCACCGTAGGCCGCATCAGGCCCTGGGCTACCGTACGCCGGCGGAGGTCTTCCACGGCGAGCCTGTAGAAGAGGAGTTGAAGGAAAGGAGGTGCCCGGACCAACGGGTCTTGGTATCATACGAAGGAGTGCAGGAGTCCCACTTAATTGTGGCTTAATCCTGTCCAACCAATGGGGTCCACCTCAGTAGGCCAGTGCGCTCGCCTGTGTATAAGTGGAGATAAACACCACGTCCAAATCGTCCGGCAAGAGGGCCTTGGCGTCGCCCTGCCCGTAGTAGGTGGCGTAGAAGGACTCGTGCCCCATCTGCCGGCACCATACGCTGACCGCCTGTGGCATGATGCTGGCGTACTGCTTGACGAAGTAGTGAGCGTACGCCGAGTGGGTCCAATGGCTGCTTCTCTCGGGACGCAGAATCTCCAGAACCCCTATTCGCATCGCCGCACTCCGGCCGCCGGCCGCCGAATATGGCGGACCGTAAGCGAATTGGCTGTAGGATCGAAGTCCATTAGTGGGTTCCTACGGTCGGTGGGCCTGTTTTGACCGTAGGCAGAACCATCTTTGAGATGTGGCTGGGCAGATTGTAACCCTTTCGCCCAAGTCCCGCGCAGACGGCCATAGGGGAGTTTCGAGCTTGATGGATCTGCCTACTCGACCAGGCGGGTCAGAGCCCTTAGTTCTTCGGTGATAGTTTGATCCAGGGTTAGCTCTTTCGGATCACCCGACCCGCCAATGGAAATAACGAACCAGTATTCCTCCTGGTCGGAGGAACGCTTGCGTTTCACAAACGGCGTGATAAATCCCCAGGATGCCTTCGGAAGTCGTTCGATCAAGTCCGAGGGAGACTCTGTGTATACCACTGGGCCATGGTCCACAACAACCTGTGGCCATAACGTCCACCAAGCCTTACCGGGCCCCTTCACGGCACTCGTCCGAAAAGCATTGCCGAAGTCGATCCCTAGTATTACAACGTCAGTTAGTTTGATAGGATGACTGTCTAGCTGGAGAGGGAACAGGCAGGTGAGGTGGGGATGTGGATGCGGCAGCTTTCGAACAGGTGTACGGAGCCTTTGGGGATTTTCACGCTTACTTCGCTCCGCTGTTTGCCCGCCGGGGGACGTGGGAGCACAGCGGTCATTATCTCCAGGCCCTGCTGGTACAGTCCGGGGAGCGGCGCAACGCTGAGAACCTGTCGGAGACGGTTCCGGGGTCTGCCCGAGGGATGCAGCGGTTTCTCACTGATTCTCCCTGGGACGATGAGGCGATTATCGGACGGCTGCAGGAGTACCTGGGAACCCGGCTGGAGCATCCGGAAGGGGTGTGTGTGAATTGCCAGGGACTTTGACCCGGTAAACCGGAAAATTGACCAGGTCATTGACCCCTGAATGACAGGGTCTATGACCCACCCTGGGAGCCGGAGGGGCGACCATTGGAGCACTTCAGGGATGAGGTGCAACGATGGCGTACCGAGAGGTTACCAGAGTGGAGATACAGGAAATCATCCGGCGCTGGCAGGCTGGTGAGGGATACCGCCGGATCGCATCAGGCACCGGCCTGTCCCGGAACACGGTGCGCAAGTACCTGACCGCGGCGAAAGCCGAGGGCATCGCCAGGGACGGGCCCGTTCCCACCGATGATCAGCTCTGCCGGTTGGCGGTCATCGGCCAGCCCGGCCCGCGTCAGGCGGAGACACCCAGCAAGGACCTGCTTGCCCCGTGGGCCGACCAGGTCTACCAGTGGCTCACCGGCGACCGGCTGCAGTTGACCCGCATTCACGAGTTGCTGTTGGGTCGCGGCTGCCCGGTGCCGTACCAGTCGCTGCGGCGCTTCATCCAGAGACGGAACTGGAGCAGGCGCAGCAGGACCACAGTGCGGATGGGGGACACCCCGCCTGGCGAAGTGGCGGAGGTGGACTTCGGCCGGCTGGGTCTGATCCAAGATCCTGACACGGGACACCGCCGCGCGGTGTGGTCGCTGATCGTGGTGCTGGGATACTCACGGCACTGCTTCGTCTGGCCCACCTTCGGCCAGAAGCTGGAGGACGTCGTCGCCGGGCTGGAGTCGGCCTGGGCCTTCTTCGGCGGCATCCCCCGCTACTTGGTCATCGACAATTTCCCGGCAGCGGTGGCGGGAGCGGACGCATTGCATCCCGTCTTCACCCGGGGATTCCTGGAATACTCCCAGCGCCGCGGCTTTATCGCCGACGCGGCCAGAGTCAGGCATCCCAAGGACAAGCCCAAGGTGGAGCGGGGCGTCCAGTACGTCCGAGAGCGCCTCTTCAAGGGCGGCAGTTTCAATGGCCTGCCACACCTCCGGTCAGAAGCGCAGCGCTGGTGCCGCGATGTCGCGGGGCTCCGCATTCACGGCACCACCCACAGGAAACCATTGGTGGTCTTCCAGGACGAGGAGCGCCAAGCCCTGATCCCGTGGGACGGCGAGCCCTACGAGATCTCAGACTGGCGCGATGCCAAGGTGCATCCCGACCACCACGTCCAGTGCCTGCAGGCACTGGACTCGGTGCCGTCCGCACTGTGCCCTCCCGGCCAGCGGGTGGAGATCCGAGTCGACAGCAAGCTGGTGCACATCTACCACCCTTCGACAGGCTCAGGGCGGCAGGCTGATCAAGACCCACGTCCGTCAGCCCAAGGGTGGCCGCGCCACCGATCCCGAGGACTATCCTGCTGAGCTTTCCGCCTACACCACCAGGGCGCCCGACCATATCAAGCGCCGCGCGATCGAGTTGGGCCCAGCGGTGGCTGAGTTTGCCGAGCGGCTGTTCGACGGTCCACTGCCATGGGCCAAGGTCAGGCAGGGACACAAGCTGCTCCGTCTCGGGGAACGCTACACGGCGAAGCGTCTCGATGCCGCCTGTCGCCGATCCCTGGAGGTCGACCTCATAGACGTGCGCCGGCTGGAACGCATCCTGGTCCAGGCTCTGGAGGAGGATGCAATGCCCGAACCGCCTATGCCGGGTCGATTCCGGTAGAGGGCAGGATCGTACGCTAAGCCCGAATCCACCGATGGGAGGCGTGAATGCTGGGCAAATTGGGATGAGGGAGCCTGCAAGGGAGAAAGCCTGGGCTTCATTGGACCGATGTGACCCCGCGAGGGTTTTCAGTAGCCGCACCGGACCTGGAGAGCGGTCTATGGAGGCTGGGAATCGCGTGATAGTGAGATCGGACGCAGCAGGATGCACTCGCGGGCGGGGCGGACGCGAGTTTGGAGGTGTTGGGGCGGTTGCGGACAGCGCCGTCAGGCGGGGAGTGGAATGGCTCGCAGCCGGGCCAGGGCGCTGCTGAACTGGGTTTCCCAGGGCCAATGCTTGGGAAGATGCAAAGTGAGGCGGCGCGCCGAGCGGGTGGTCCGTCCCGCCAGGGCGAAGAACCGACGCCGGAGGGTCTTGGTGGTCACGATCTGCTCGCGCAAGCCGATGCGGGCCGTCCAGCGGGCCAGGTTGTGGGCCATCACCTGTACCGCCAGCCAAGCGCCGTTGGCGGCGAATCGGCCGGACGGCAGGTGGTTCAGCCCGACGCCGTACTTGAGGTCCCGGATGGCGTTCTCGATCTCGGCGTGGCGGCGGTGGTCGGCCTCCAGCTCCAGGGTCTCCCCGTCCCGGTCGGTGATGAATCCGTGATAGCTGTAGGTGGCGAAGAGGGCCAGTTGGGAACCGGGCGTGGGCTTCACACGCCGGACGATGAGCCGCACCGGCGCGGCGCCGGCCTCACTCTCAAAGGGAGTGTAGGTGGTCTCGGCCACATCGGCGGCGCCGTCCATCCAGTATGGGATGGGCGTCCAATCCGTCTCGGGTATGGCCTCGATGAGATTGCGCAGGCTTTTGTGCTGGCGGATGGTGATGGAGTAGCGGACATCCATCTTGCGGCAGACGGCGACGATGGCGTGGGCATAGAAGCCGCTGTCGGCCCGCACCGTGAGTCGGCCCCTGGCGCCGGCGTAGCGCACCCGTCCCACCGTCTCGCGCAGGAAGTGGGCGGCGCCCCGAACAGTGTTGGCCCGGCCCTCGCGCAGCCGGGACATCAACACGTCGCCGGTGCCGGCGGCCACGGCCAACAGCGGGTGATAGCCCCGCTTGCCGGTATAGCCGTGGTGTCGCGCCCCCTCCTTGGCCAGTCCGTAGGTCTCGCAGATGGTGGAGTCCAGATCGATGGTGAACGGCGCGTCGCCGGGTCCCGCCCCGGCGGCCCAGGCCCGGGCCAGCAGTTCCCGGATCACCCGGTCCAGCTGACGGACATGGCCCCAGCGGAAGCTGCGCAGGAAGGTGCCCAGGGTGGATGGCGCCTTGACCCTACAGTCGAGAACACCGGCCGTCCCACCGGCGCGCAGCGCATCGGCGTCGTCGATGCAATCGCCGCCAGCCAGGGCAGAGGCGACCAGGGTCATCATCTTGTCGCCGGCGTTGGCCCGGCCCGGCGCGCTGCCGAGATTGAGGTGATGGTCTACGAGTTCCCCCAGGCCCAGGTGTTGGGCGAGAGTGGCCGGCAGGAGCAGGCCGGCATTGGCCACCAGACGGTGGTCGTCAAAGACGATGCGAATACGGTCGGGATGGTTGCGTGGTAGCATCAATTGGGTGCTCCTTTTCTGGGGTCGGTTTCCTTTCTCGAAAACCATTATCCCAGATTCAGAGGAGCACCCTTTGACCACTTCAGGTCGCTAACCTGACGTCCTCTATCGGTGGATTCGGGATAAGGGGAAAGGTGCCGGTTGAGTGTACGATAGACGGTTGGCCTTGAGACGGAGAAGAACTCGGCGAGATCGCTGATGGAATACTCGCCCTTGGCATGCATGCGGCAGAGTTCCCGTTGCTGTCTGTCGGACAGTTTGGGCTGCTTGCCGCGCAATTTCCCCCTGGCGCGGGCGATTGCCATACCCTCGCGGGTGCGCATGCGGATGAGATCGGCTTCGAACTCGGCGAAGGTGGCGAGGATATTGAAGAACATCTTTCCCATCGGATCGCCCGGGTCGTAGAGCGCCCGGCCGAGGGCCAGTTTCACGTCTCGTTCCCGGAGCCGATCGGCGCTGGAATACCGCCCATCTCGGCGAAGCGCTCAGACAGCGGAAACCCGCCGGGCTGACAGTCGAGCCCGAGTCCTGGCCCACATCTCACCCCTTGGGTGGGCCCACATCCTGCTCACCGGCGAATACCGGTGGCCAAAACGCCGATAGCAGCCTTAGCGTACGATCCTGTCTCCTACCGGAGTCGACCCGTAGTAGTGTCATCAATCTGTTGCTGGTGGCGCCGGTGCTGCGGCGGCGCGGTCAAGCCGGATTTCCAGTGTTGCCCCTCGGCGCGGATGCTCTCAATGAGTCGGCCACATGCTGAAATACGGCCCGCACTTTCCACTCATCCACCGGGTGGAACCAGTCCATGAATTCCTCAACGGTTGCACCGCTCTCCAGATTCTCGAAGAGGGTATACACCGGGAGTCGAGTTCCGGTGAACACCCAGTTGCCGCTGACCTTGCCCGGTACGCTCTCAACCGCTAGGCAGGTACTCCAGTCGATCACAGGGTCATCTCCTCCTCGGGAGTCGGTTGCCTCGCTATGCGGGGAACGTCGCAGACCGGCGCACTGATGGTCTGCTTGGAGTTCTCCGCAATCTTCTGCCCTGAGGGTGGCGGTGTACTTTGGGATATCATGCCGTTCAACTTGATACCGCTGGGTTTGGTGTTCCCGGTGTCAGTGGTTGCCGGTTCTCAGGGGCTTGGTCTGGTGGCGGTGATGTCGCGGCTACGGGTCTGGCTGGCCCCTGGCGTCATGCTCCCATGGCTGGGTCATCTTTCACACACAACTCCGTCCCCGTCTCCATCCCGTGCGCTCGGAACCATTTTCGCGGAAAACCCGCGGCCTCCGCCCTGGCTTCCCTGTACCAGGGTTTCTCCTGCGTCCTCTGCTGCCTCGCATGACCCGTACACCGTCTCCTCCGGCTCAGCCGTCGGCTTGTGCTCTCCCGTCGCCTTCCCCAGGGCCGTCCTGACGTCCACCTTCGGCGGGTTCTCGCACGTCCCCAGCATGTCCATGACTATTTCCGATTCAACCTGGGTCATCGTCAGCTCCCACCGAGCCTTGATGCTGGTCCAGTCCGTGGCGTACTCGCACCACAGAGCATTGTCTGGGGGCGCCCACTCCTCCGGCCCTCGGGCGCCCTTGCTCCGGTTGTGCCGGGAACTGATCGCCACCAGGTGAGCCGGGTCCTCTAGGTAGTTGGCGTACTCCTCTTTCTCCGCTGGTGTCCAGGTCCATCCGCCGGAGACGTGAGCGTTCCGGAGCGACACGTGGTGGTCGACGTCCAAATGAGAAGGGTTGCCCAGGTGATGCCCCAGGTGCGGTGCCCACCATTGGCCGGTCTCCACCCTGCACTCCCTGTCGGTCTCGAAGGTCACTGTCACCAGGCTCTCGGCGATCAGAACTTCCTGCCTCGCATCCTGACAGTCTCCATCCTCGTCCGTCCAGTGCCGCCAGTCGGATCGGTCGTAATCAGGGGTGTCCGAGGGGACCTCGGCGACGGTGATCACCAGGGTGGTAGTTGTCGTTGGGGCCGGTGTTGGAGGGGTTCGAGTCGGCGTCGCAGTCGGTGTGCTCGTTGCTGTTGATGCCACTGTCGGAGTAACTGTCGGAGTCGGAGGGGGTGTGACTGGCGCTTGCCCGGATGCCGGTGCCATGTTCAGCCCGCACACCGCTCCTGCCTCGGCCAGCTTGGTGAAGTCTCCTTCCCCGGCAGCTTGCATCGCCTCCGCCATCTGCCTTGGTCCTCCGAGCCCGGCCATTAGGCACTAGGCTTCTGCCCGTTCCTCCTCGGACATTCCCACTGCCGGAGCGGCCTGATACCACTCCTCGTTGCTGAGACATGCCATGGTCACCGAAAGTGCAGCCATGCTGGAGGCCATTGCCATTCCGGGGTTGCCTTCCAAGCCCGCGGTCATCACCTCTCTGGGGTTGATGACGTCGAATGCGTCTCGGACACATTCGGAGGATTCTGTGCTGAGCGGCCCAGGCCCGGGTACGAACCCTGCCAGGAAAAGCCGAGCCAGGGTCTCGTCGTTGAGACACCCAATGAGCCTGGCCTGCTCTTCCCGGGATGTGGGTGTCTGCCCTGTAAGCGAACGCATCAGGGCCTCGGGGTCATCACCGATGCACGCGAGCTCTGCGTTGGAGAGAGCGGACTGTAGGGACTCGGAGTCCTGAAGCCGAATGGGAGCGAGTCTCCCGTCGGGTGTTTGGGTTGGTGTTGGTTTCTCTGGGACTGGGGAAATGGTTGGCGTCTCCGTCGGTGCGGCCGTTGGGTTCGCCGTTGCAGTCGGTGCTGGTGTTGCTGTTGGCGTCGCCGTTGCTGTCGGTGTCGATGTTGCTATCGGGTCCGGTGTCGGACCGGAGCAGGCTGCCAGGGTTGCCATGAGTATCAGGATGATAGGGGTTGCTTGGATGATAGTTCGCAGCACTGGGGGGTTCCTCTTTCTTCGTGGAGTCCACCCTCCATTCTACCCGTCTCTCATCACAGTCCCTTCGACAATTCCTGTTCTTTGCCCCGCTGCTCGGCTGCAGCGGCAGGCGGAACTACCCACCAGTAGGAAGACTTAGGGGTACGTGGCCGACTTCCGGGAACTCCTGAAGGAAGGCGCCATCTTGGCGCGGAAGGCTCCCATCCGCAACTTCGCAACGGACATTGAGATCGTGGAGGACGAGGCGGTTCTGCCGTAAAATATCCCCATGCGGTCAGACGGTGTGACGTCCGAATCGGTCCCTGCCGCAAGCTGCGCCTGGCCCAGGAGCTAGTAGCCGGCTCGCAACTGGCGGCAGACTCCCTGGACATCGGACCCGACATCGAGGAGCAGAGGATGGAAGACCTATTGATCCGTGGTGGACAGGTGATTGACGGGAATGGGACAGTGGCGCGGCGGGCGGACGTTGCCATCAGATATGGACGCATCACTGCCGTGGGAGATTGCGAGGACCGGGAGGCAAAACGGGAGATCGATGCCTCGGGACAGATCGTCGCTCCGGGTTTCATCGACATCCACACCCACTCCGACTTCACCCTCCCTCTGAACCCGCTGGCCGAGAGCAAGATCCGCCAAGGGGTCACCACGGAGGTGGTGGGCAACTGCGGCTACTCCACTGCGCCCGTGCTGCCCGGCAAGGCCGAGGCCCTTCAGGACTACCTGAGGGCTGGGGCTCCTTGGCTGGACTACGAGCCACGCACCTTTGCCCAGTACCTGGACGGCTTCCCTGCCACCTCGGTGAACACGGTGACGCAGGTGGGCCACGCGACCCTGCGCCTGATGGCCATGGGCCTGGAGGCGCGAGACCCCACTGCCAGCGAGCTTTCGCATATGCAGCAACTCCTGGCCGAGGGCCTGGAGGCCGGCGCCCTGGGCATGTCCACCGGGCTGTTCACTGCACCAGGCAACTATGCCCGGAGCGAAGAGTTGCTGGCCTTGGCAGGTGTCTTGCGCCAGCACGGCGCCACCTATGCCTCTCACATCCGCGACGAGGCCAACCATGTGTTCGAGGCAGTACGCGAGGCCATTGGCATCGGCCAGAGTGCCGGAGTGCGGGTGCAGATCGCCCACCTGAAGCTCTCGGGCACGGACAACTGGGGCGATGTGCCGTCGCTGCTGTCGATCATCAGCGATGCTAGGGAACGGGGCGTCGACCTGTTCTGCGATCAATATCCCTACACTGCAGGCACCAACCCCTTGCGCAACCTGCTCCCCGTCTGGGTGCAGGAGGGAGGAGTGGAGCCCATGCTCGGGCGACTGCGGGACGGCGAGGCAAGGGAGCGCATAAGGGGTGAGATCCTGCAGGACGGGCTCAACAATTTCGGGCGAGTCGAATCATGGCACGCCGTTCGCATCGCCATCAGCCCCGAGATGCCCGAGCTGGCTGGCCAGACGGTGGGCCAAGTGGCCGAGGCCAGGGGCATCGATCAGCTGGACGCCGCCTGCGACATCCTCTTGGCAGACAAGGGGCATACCCGCATCGTGGTCACCTCGATGGCGGAAGAGGACGTGCAGGAGATCCTGCGCTCGCCCATGGTTCTGGTGGGCTCCGACGGAAACTCACTGGCGCCCTACGGCATCACCGGCCAGGGGAAGCCGCACCCGCGCTTCTACGGCACCTTCGTCCGAGTCCTCGGCCACTACGTCCGTGACCTGGGCCTGATGCCTCTGCACACCGCCGTCCACAAGATGACTGGTGGGTCGGCGGCGGCCCTGCGGTTGGTGGATCGGGGCACCTTGGAAGAGGGCAACTGGGCCGACGTCACGGTCTTCGATCCGGACACCGTAGCGGAGGTGGCCACCTACGACGACCCCCACCAATACGCCACGGGCATCTCGACGGTGGTGGTGAACGGGGAGGTGGTCATTGATGAGGCAGAGCACACTGGGGCTCTGCCCGGGAGGGTGTTGCGGAGGAGCGCCAATGGCGTTGGCTAGCCCTTGGGGCAACCCTGTTCGACTGGCGGGCTTAGTGTATGATTCTGCCCCCTAGCGGAGTTGACCCCATTGCTGGGAGCGGTTTAGCTCCATACTTTCGGAAACGCAAAAAGTCGCTGGTCCGGTGTGCCCTGAGAACCGCTTCGGACGGGGTATGCGGCTGAAACATTTTGCCGCCGTCCGCCTCTGATGCGGCCGCGGCGTTGCCGGTGGCAGAGTTTGGCCCAAAGTCTGCCACCCAACGAGAACTTTCCGGCCAGATTTCTAGTATTACAACGACGAGTTAAGTAATAAGGTATGCCTTGGGATAGCTGGGGCATTGGGATGGGGAGGTGGGGTGATGGATGTGGCAGCCTTTGAGCGGGTTTACGAGTCTTTCCGCGAGTTTCATGCGTTCTTTGCAGTGGCCTTCGGACGCAAGCAGTGGCGGGAACATAGCAAGAACTATCTCCAAGCCCTGCTGGTCCAGTCCCAAGAGCGTCGCAACGCCGAGAATCTCTCCGAGGCCGTTCCGGCTTCGGCCCGGGCCATGCAACGTTTTCTCACCGAGGCCCGTTGGGACGATAACGCGGTCATAGGACGTCTCCAAGAATACTTGGGCCCCAAGTTGGCTGACTCTCAGGCGGTGTGGGTGTTCGACGGCAGCGACTTTCCCAAGCAGGGCGTTAAATCGGTGGGTGTGGCCCGCCAGTACTGCGGGGCTTTGGGGAAGATCGCCAACTGCCAGGCCGGGGTGTTTCTGGCGCATGTGGGGCCACGGGGTCGCGCACTGGCCGACAAGCGCCTGTATCTGCCCGAGGAATGGACTTCGGACGCAGACCGCTGCGCGGCGGCGGGAGTGCCGCCAGACCGCCGTGAGTACCGGTCGAAGACGGAGCTGGCCTTGGAGATGCTGGAGCGGGCACGGGAGCGCGGCCACCTGAGCGCCCGGTGGGTCGCCGGGGATTCCGCCTTCGGGATGTCTCCGTCTTTCCGGGAGGGTCTGGCGGCAGCAGGAATGTGGTACGTACTGGACGTGCGGCCGGACATGACGGTCTGGCCGCTGGAGCCTGCCTGGAGCAACCCGGCCTATCAGGGATTTGGCCGCGCCCGCAAGCCCAAACTGCTGCGGGAGCAGCGGCTGACCGTCGAGGGGCGCAGCTTGTCGCTGCCTGAGGAGGCTTGGCGGGAGGTGACAGTGGCGGAGGGAACGCAGGGCCCGAGGACTTATATGTTCAGCGCCCAGCGGGTACGGGTAACGCGGAAGCGAAAGCCTGGGGAGGTGGTCTGGGCGGTCTACCGCCGGAATCTGGACGGGAGCGAGCCCCGCTACTACCTGTCCAACGCCCCGGAGGACACACCCTTGGAAACGCTGGCTTACGTGGGCGGGTCGCGGTGGCGCATTGAAACCGAATTCGAGACCGAAAAGAGCGACGTGGGACTGGACGAATACGAGACCCGCACTTGGGCCGGCTGGAATCACCATATCGCTCTGTGCCTGCTGGGTGGGGCTTTCCTGCTGAGTCTGCAGCAGGAATGGGGGGAAAAAGATGCCCCGGATCACCCGCCCGCAGGTGTACCGGGTAGTGTGTGAGATGCTGCCCCGGGAACAGTACGGACCCCTGGAACTGCTGGCATGGCTGAAGCACACCCAAGAATGCAACGAACGAGCCAAGCGCTCACACGAAAAGCGCCGCGCCGCCACCTGCCGGGCACCGGCAGGCATTCCTCCGTAATTCGTCGTTGTAATACTAGGACAACGCCGTGGACCCGGCTTGCCGAACCACGGCCATTTACGTTGTTCATAAACAGAATTGGTCTTCAGCCAGCTAAGCTGGCGATGATTCCATGACGGTTAATAACTTCTAGACCAGCACCGGGTCCTTGCTCTTCACATATATCTGGATTCGCGCGGAGAAGTGTTCCAGCACGACCAAACGCCCCGAGTTATCAATTTTCACCGCACAGGGTCGGCCAAAGCCTCTTTCGAAACTCCCGCCGTCATTGGCGATGGCTATGGTCCTTTGCCGGAGCATACCCGGGTTGGAGAGGAGTTTCCCCTTACCCCATTGGGAGAGCACGTGGTCTCCATGCAACTGGGCGATGAATCGCCCGTCAGGGCTAAGAACCTGAACGCGATCGTTCTGCCAGTCAGCGACGTACATGTCTCCGTCGTCGTCGGTGCAGACGCTGGCTGGCCTATTGAACTGGCCAATGTTGGTGCCGGTTTGACCGAACGAAGCCTGCCATTCGCCGTCCATGGTGAATTGCTGAATCCTGTCGTTTCGCCAGTCGGCAACGTATACCAAGCCTTGCTGATCAATGCTGACTCCCCAAGGCAGGTTGAATTGGCCCTGACCGCTGCCGGAGCTCCCAAATTTGCCGTGGAAGGCGCCGTCCAAACCGAATTTTTGCACCCGGTTGTTGTGGCTGTCGGTGAGTAGCAGGGTATCGCCGTTTATGGCTATACCGGCAGGCCGGTTTAGCTCACCGTCGCCGGTACCGAATTTGCCCCACTTGCCAAGGAACTCGCCATCCTTGTTGAAGATGGTAATCCGGTTCAGCCACTCGTCGGCCACGTAAACGTTGTTTTTGTCGTCTAACGCAATGGATGAAGGCCAAACAAACTGACCGTCGCCATGGCCGTAGGACGCAAACTCGGTGATGTACTCCTCTTCTAGGGTCAGCACGGTTATCCTCAACCCGTCGGGCCGTCCTTCCCAGGACCGGTTCACGACATAGGCTGTGCCATCGACGGCAACAGCCACGTCCACCGGGTTTCGGAACCCGGTGCCCCCGTATTCATTACGGCCCACCGAATGACTGTAAGCAAACGTTCGATCGGCAATTCCAAATAAGTGGGTGCTCATGGATTTGGTCTCCTCAACAGTTGGTTAACTGGTCTGGATTGCTCTTGAGACATCTCTGGTAGGTGAGGTGGCCTGATCCAGTGGGCCTAGAGGAAATTCACCTTCTCCTGGCTGCTGCCGATGATGGACTGGGAGCCCAAGTCGAACCAATTCTCCAAGAGGGAGTTCTCTGATTGGCTGATGTTGAGCCATTTCTGAGTTGGATTTTTACTCGAACTGGAATTCAGCAGTCGAAGCGATCATCTGAAACATTTCCCCGCTGCGGCGGGTAAATTCTGTTTGCGCGGCACTCGTGTCGTGTTTCAAATCACCACCCTTTTGTGCGTGGGCAAGAAGCTCACTGTAAGTGCTGTCGCCCACCGTTATCGGACCTATTACATCCAAGCAACCGTCGACGAAAGACCCTGGGGACAAGGTTGCGCCTCGTTGCATCAGACGTCCCACCAAAGACTGGACGCCGGGCAGGGCGGTGTTGCCTAGCAGATCGGAAGCATAATTGATTCGCTCCACCAGCGTGCCGCTGTCAATCCACTCACGACCGGTATGCCACCCTTCCACCGTGGGAGGGTTCATCAAGTCCATGCCCATGTATTTGGGCTCTTGGGAGAGCTCGAACAGGCCGGGCTTGATTTCCCTATGATCTTCCACCATGCGAAGGGTACCCACCACCATCTCGGCCGGGTTCTTTACCTTGGCATACCGGACCGCCTCGGACTTGAACGAGGCGGAGGTGAGCAAGGTCCGGAGCATTGCCGTGATGTCGTATCCTGAATCGAAGTATGCTTTCTCCATCGCCCGAATCAATTCCGCATCCTGGGTAGGGGTCAGCCGCCAGGCCGGAATCTGAACATCGTCTGCAACGAAGAAGTTGTACAGGTGGCGGGAAATGAAACGGGCGGTGGCAGGTTGCTTGCAAATGATATCCAGGATGTCATCGCCGTTCCAGTTGCCGGTTTCGCCCAAGAAAGTCTTCTCGGATTCATCGTGGTCTGCGGGGTCGAAGCGAAAGTCCCATAGGCTGCGGCCATGAGGGAATGGAGGATAACAAGGAGCAATGTTCCAACCGGTAAATGCCCTGGCGCACGCCTTGACATCGTCCTCGGTGTAATTAAACTCCTCGTCTTTGCCAACGCCCAAGGAGAACAGCTCCAAGAGCTCACGCCCATAGTTTTCGTTGATGGCTACTTTGTGGCTTTCGGAGTTGTCCAGGTAATACATCATGCCGGGGTTGGTGGAAAGCTTATACAGCAGGTCCCGGAAGTTGCCCATGCCGTTTTCTCGGAATAGCACGATCATACGGCCCATTTCAGTACCACTGTCAATCTTGCTGTGGCCAGCGCAAAAAATCATGTGCCAGAAGAGGGACATTTTTTCCTGAAGCTGGCGGGGGTTGTTGATCATGCGGTATATCCACAACTGCACATTGGCTTCAATGGCGGGGGCCTGGTAATAGGAAGGCTGCAAGCGCAACAGCAGGTCTTCTTCTAATTCGGGCTGTTGTTCCGGGTTCAAAAACTCTTCCACCGTTGCGTCAAATCCCTTGGCCGCTCTGGCCTCAATCTCGTCGCGGCTTGCGCCAAAGGCGGCCCGGCGTAACAAGTGGGCCATTAACGCAATATCCTGATCAGCCATCTGGTCCTCCTATATGAGCCTGTCCAATCAATTTAATATCTGACGCTAATGTAAGCTGAGGTGCCTGTCAACAGACTGCAACCATCTGGCTGTAGGCCATGGTTGACCCGGCAACCATCCTAATTATCAGCCAAATTCCGGGGTTGGTGTTTCAGTTCCAACTCCGTCGAGAATCCTCGATGAAATCGGGGCTTGCCGAGGTGGCAGTGTCCCGGGAGGTATTCCGCCAGGCGGACGCTACGTATCGCCGGGCTCTATCCAGCACCAGGGTAGCTAATATCCTTGAGGTCATCAGAAGTTAGGACTGTCACTTCTGGAGAAGGTCGAAGGGAGTGCAAACGTGTTGAAAGCCACTTCTGCTACCCATCAAACACCAGTTTACGCCGCCGCAGGATGGTTTTGTGAGCTTGATGGGAGCGTTGATTGCATTCGTGAGCTATACTCGCGGCCTGAGTCACAAGTTAGGCGATTAACTCGCAAGCCTCCGACATACACGCGTCGCGTATCGCTTGAGACATTGCGGTGAGCACTAAGTCTGTAAGTCCGGAAAACGATGGAGGACGGCGACTTGACATCAACTATCACAATGAAGTTCGGAATTTTCCTGGGACCATTCCATCGGGTGGGTGAAAATCCGACCTTAGCACTGGAAAGGGACCTGGAGTTGATCCAGTGGCTGGACGTCTTAGGCTTCGACCAAGCATACATCGGAGAGCACCACAGCGCCGGGTGGGAAACCATTGGGTCGCCGGAGTTGTTCATGGCCACTGCCGCCGAAAGGACCCGCCAGATCCGACTGGGGACCGGTGTGGTCAGCCTGCCATATCACCACCCTTACATGGTGGCCCAGCGCATGGTTTTGCTGGACCACCTCACCCGCGGCCGGGTGATATTGGGCGTGGGCTCTGGAGCCCTGGGTTCCGATGCCCTCATGCTGGGTATCAACCCGGATCGACAGCGGGAGATGACGGACGAGTCGCTCGGTATTATTATGCGGTTGTTCACTGAGACTGACCCGATTACTTACAAGAGTGACTGGTTTGACCTGAACGATGCCGTGCTTCAGCTGCGACCTTATCAACGGCCCCATATACCCGTGGCGGTGGCGTCGGTGGAGTCGCCATTCGGCGTAACCCTGGCGGGAAAGCACGGTGCAGCGGTCCTCTCTTTTAGCGTACCCCGGGAAACTGTCCGCAAGACCTCCCTGTCGGACCTCTGGTCCATTGCCGAGAATACAGCGGCGGAGCACAACAAGGTTGTGCGCCGGGAAGACTGGGGAATCGTGATGGGCTGCCACCTGGCGGAAAGCCGCAAGGAAGCCTACGAGGACATCCGGGTGGGTAGCGCGCGTGTTGTCACCGAGTATTCCGCCGGGACCCTGGGTAACCCGGCGCCCGATGTACCTACCGACCAAATAGTGGACTACATGGTGGACCACAATCAGTGGATCGTAGGTACACCCGACGACTGCATCGCCGCAATCGAACGGCTCCAGGAGATCAGTGGAGGATTCGGCAGTTTCATGATACGTGCGGAGGATTGGGCGCCTCGGGACAAGATTCACCGTAGCTTCGAATTACTGGCCCGTTATGTGATGCCCCACTTCCAGGGGTCTTTGACCGGCATCATCGCGTCTCAACGGTGGGCCAGCGAGCGCAAAGAGGAATTGCAGGTCAACAGAAGAGCAGGGCTGCAGCGGGCGACGGACACTTTCTTAGCCGACCGCAGCTAGACAAGCAAGCGAGGTTAAGTCCCATCAAGCCTTGGTGGACAAAGCCCTTCCCCCGGAGCAACCCGGACCTGTTGGGGGTGGATGTCAAGGGCGGCGGCAAAGTGGGCCACTGGGGCGGCGGAATGGTGGACCACCAGCGTGGTGGCAGTTGGCTGGGCAGGGAGAGTTGGAGACAGAATCAGGGGATGTGAGCCGACTGGGTGTTGGGCGGGTTAGGCGTTGACCGGGTCGTCCGGAGCTTGGGGCACGGCGCTCTCGAGGCTGCGCTTGAGCCGGTTGCTCTCGTCGTTCATCTCCAGGATGTGGACGTGGTGGGTGAGCCGGTCCAGCAGCGCTCCGGTGAGACGTTCTGAGCCGAAGACCTCGGTCCACTCGTCGAAGGGCAGGTTTGTGGTGATCAGGGTGGAGCCCCGCTCGTAGCGCTGGCTGAAGACCTCGAAGAGGAGTTCCGCGCCGGTGCGGGACAGGGGCACGAAGCCGAGCTCGTCGATGATCAGCAGGTTCAGGCGGGCTAGCTGCCGCTGCAGGTTGAGCAGACGCCTCTCATCCCTGGCCTCCATAAGTTCGTGGACCAGGGCGGCAGCGGTGGTGAAGCCCACGGACAATCCCCGCTGGCAGGCGGCCAAGCCCAGTCCCAAGGCGACGTGGGTCTTTCCGGTGCCGCTGTTGCCGACGGCGATGACGTTCTCACGGCGCAGGGTGTACTCGCAGCGAGCCAGTTCCATCACCAGTGCCTTGTTCACCGATGGGATGGCCAGGAAGTCGAAGGTGTCCAGCCTCTTGACGGCGGGGAAGCGGGCCGCGCGGATCCGGCGCTCCACCCTGCGCTGGTGTCGGTCGATGAGTTCCAGCTCGGCCAAGTGGAGCAGGTACTGGGGGTGGTCCGCATTTTCGGCGGCGCACTGGGCGGCCAGCTTGCCGTATTCCCGCAGAAAGCTGGGCAGCCTGAGCTCCTTCAGGTGGTGCTCCAAGAGCAGAGTGGACTTGCCGCTCATGCTGCACTCCTTGAAAGAAGGCTCATGTAATTCCCGGCGGCGGTCGTGCACACCCGCACCCTGGGCAGGTAGGGATACAGTTCCAGGTCCAGCCTGGGCGGCCTGCCCTCCAGCCGGCACAGCACCAGGTGTTTCACCGCATCGAAGCTGATCGACCCCATCCGGAGGGCGTCTTTCACCGCAGAGTGGACCTCACCCATCGAAAAGGTTTCCAACAGACGCAGAACCTGCACGTACTCCCCTTTGCCCCTGCGGCCCATACGGGACTCCAGCAACCGGCGCAGCGTGCCGAATTCCTCCGGCAACTCCCAGCCCTGCAGCGGAGCCGCCTAGTCCAGGGCGCCAGTCTTCTGCTCCAGCAGCGGCAGGTAGTGGATGGGATCGTACACAAAGTCGTCCCTCTCGTAGGAGCGAGAATGAGTGGCGATGATCTCCGACCCGCAGCTGATGACCACCTGATCCACGTAGCCCCTGACAATGACGTCCCGGTGTCCATAGGCCACCGGCACCGGACCAACGACAGCGAACTCACTCGCCCCGCCTGTCTGTCGCAGGCATCGTAAGGAACTGGCGGTAATGGTAGCAGAGCATCCAGATCCCGCTCCATCCGCTGTAGTGTGGTCTTAGAGTGGCCCCGGAGCGTGGCGTCCATCCGCTCCAGGCAACGCCGCTCCAAGTGGGCATTGAGCGCATCAAAGCTCTCGAAGGACGGGATGGGCACCAGGAAGTTCCGGCGCACGTAGCCCACCATGCCCTCGACCTTTCCTTTGTCATTGCCCTTGGCGGGACGGCCGAACCGGTCGTCGAACAGGTAGTGAGACTGCAGCTCAGTGAATGCCTTGGTGCGCTGGCGCCTACCGTCTCCCAGTATCCGTGCCACCGCCAGCTTGGTATTGTCGTACAGGATGCTCTGGGGCACTCCGCCCAGAAACGCAAACGCCGAGACGTGGCCATCCAGGAACGCCTAGGTGGTCTCGGCCGGGTACGCTTTGACGAAGCAGCCGTCGCTGTGCGGCAGGTCCAAGATGAGGTAGTGGGCCTTCTGCTCCACCCCGCCGATGACTACCAAAGCCTCGCCGAAGTCGCACTGGGCATGGCCCGGCGGGTGAGAGAGCGGCACGAACATCTCCCGCGTCTGGCGGCGATGCTCCCTCACGTAGTCCTTGACTGTGGTGTATCCGCCGCCAAACCCATACTCGTCCCGCAGACGTTCGAAGATCCGCTTCGCGGTGTGGCGCTGCTTCTTGGGGACGCTGTGATCCTTTTCCAGGATCTGGTCGATGACACCCGTATAGGGCTCCTCCCGAGCTTGTCGAGGGGTTGGAGCGTCGCGGAGAGGTTTGCCGCCTGTAACCCGGCGGCACCGAATAGGCCAGCATCTTGCGCACCGTGTCCCGGTGCAACCCGAACTCCCGCGCCGCCTCCCGGATGCTCATCCCCTCCACCATCACCCCCCGGCGAACCCGCAGATACACGTCCACCTTGTACATCCGTCGCACCATCCATAGGCTCAACTTTAAGCCTATGGATGGCGGCGGACGGTCCGATTTGCAACCGCCGTTTTGTGGAAGGCCAGCGAAAGCGTCCTGGCTAAATGGCCAGCAGAAATGTCACATTCACTCCATGGAGAATGTGATTTTGACGCCCAAGGAACAGACGAGACTCCAGGTTCTGAACAGCCTGCTGGCGGAGCATATGACGCTGGAGCAGGCAGCTAAGCTGATGGGATTGAGTCCACGGCACACCAGGCGCATCCTGGCGGATTACCGGGAGAACGGCGCTGCATCCCTGGCCCACGGTCTGCGCGGCCGCAGACCAGCCAACGCCATACCCGAGGCAACCAGGAGCAGGGCGGTCTACCTGGCCAGCACGATCTACGAGGGAGCCAACCACACTCATCTGGCAGAGTTCCTCAGTGAACGCGAAGGCATCGACATGGGCAGGACCACCCTGCGGCGCATCCTGGTCAGCGCCGGGCTGAGCAGTCCCAGGCGAAGACGCCCGCCAAAGCACCGCGTGCGCCGCCAGCGGATGCCCCGGGCGGGAATGATGATCCAGTTGGACGGCAGCCATCACCGCTGGCTGGGCGAGGGCGGTCCGCAGTTCGCGCTGCTCTTTGCGGTGGACGATGCCACCGGCAGTGTGGTCAACGCCCTGTTTTGTGAACAGGAGGACAGCCTCAGCTATTTCCGTCTGTTAGAGGGCCTGATCCAGCGCCGGGGCGTCCCTCTCGCCCTCTACACCGGCCGCCACCCGGTCTTCAAGCACCGCTCGGAATACCAGCCCTCCGGCACACCCACCCAGTTCGGCCGGGCGATGGAGGAGCTGGGGGTCCAACTGATATTCGCCCTGTCGCCCCAGGCCAAGGGGCGGGTAGAGCGGACGGCGGGAACCTTCCAGGACCGGTTGGCCACGGAACTCCGGCTGGCCGGAGCGTTCACCATTAAGGAGGCCAAGGCTGTACTGCAGCAATTCCTGCCCCGGTCCAACCGGCGTTTCCAGGTCCCGGCCCAGTGCCCTGAGCCTGCATATCGGCCCTTGGAGGAGGGCTTGCCTCTGAGGCAGATTCTGTGCTTCAAGCATCGAAGACGAGTAGCCAGGGACAACACCGTGAAATACCACAGGCACACCCTGCAACTACTGCCGAGTCAGCAGCGCCGCAGCTATGCCGGAGCGGTCGTGGTGGTGCTGGAAGGCTTGGATGGCCGGCTGTCGCTGCAGCATGAGGGACGTATTATCGCCTCTCAAGTAGCGCCGCCGAGTCCGGGCTTTCTCCGGAACGGCAACGAGAACTCCAATAAAGGTTTCACCTTGACTCGCTATTCCCAGCCCTCAGTCGAATCAAAGACAACGGCCCCCCAAGCTCTGACCACATTGCCAGTGGATGAAAGATTTGAAGGCCTTGGCGCAAACAATGGGGATGTAGACGGTTTGCAGGTAACTGCATCACCGGGAAAGCCGACATTCCTGCAGACCGCAAGATGGAAGGCAGTGCAACAGGCCAAGCTTGAGGGGATGTCCATTCGACGGATGGCAAGGGAATTGGGGATTCATAGAGACACGGTGCGGAGGTACATTGACGCTGATACTCCACCGACGCGAAGATCCCCGGTAAAGCCAACTGACCCACCCAGTGATACCATCATAAGTCCAGCAAGTGACATTTCTGCTGAACACTTAAGCGGACATTTATCCTGAACCTCGACAGCCGTTTGTCAGCGATTACTCGGCCACGTGGCCCAATATGCGCGGCTCCCCCTCACCAACAACAGGCCACTATTGGCCCCGCCCGCTCATATCCGCCGGGACGGTCTCCTCTCCATACCTGTGATGTCCTGTTCCAGCGCCCTCCCCACTCCGTTCGGTGGATTCGGGCTAAGTGTTCAGCAGAAATGTCACTTGCTGGACTTATGATGGTATCACTGGGTGGGTCAGTTGGCTTTACCGGGGATCTTCGCGTCGGTGGAGTATCAGCGTCAATGTACCTCCGCACCGTGTCTCTATGAATCCCCAATTCCCTTGCCATCCGTCGAATGGACATCCCCTCAAGCTTGGCCTGTTGCACTGCCTTCCATCTTGCGGTCTGCAGGAATGTCGGCTTTCCCGGTGATGCAGTTACCTGCAAACCGTCTACATCCCCATTGTTTGCGCCAAGGCCTTCAAATCTTTCATCCACTGGCAATGTGGTCAGAGCTTGGGGGGCCGTTGTCTTTGATTCGACTGAGGGCTGGGAATAGCGAGTCAAGGTGAAACCTTTATTGGAGTTCTCGTTGCCGTTCCGGAGAAAGCCCGGACTCGGCGGCGCTACTTGAGAGGCGATAATACGTCCCTCATGCTGCAGCGACAGCCGGCCATCCAAGCCTTCCAGCACCACCACGACCGCTCCGGCATAGCTGCGGCGCTGCTGACTCGGCAGTAGTTGCAGGGTGTGCCTGTGGTATTTCACGGTGTTGTCCCTGGCTACTCGTCTTCGATGCTTGAAGCACAGAATCTGCCTCAGAGGCAAGCCCTCCTCCAAGGGCCGATATGCAGGCTCAGGGCACTGGGCCGGGACCTGGAAACGCCGGTTGGACCGGGGCAGGAATTGCTGCAGTACAGCCTTGGCCTCCTTAATGGTGAACGCTCCGGCCAGCCGGAGTTCCGTGGCCAACCGGTCCTGGAAGGTTCCCGCCGTCCGCTCTACCCGCCCCTTGGCCTGGGGCGACAGGGCGAATATCAGTTGGACCCCCAGCTCCTCCATCGCCCGGCCGAACTGGGTGGGTGTGCCGGAGGGCTGGTATTCCGAGCGGTGCTTGAAGACCGGGTGGCGGCCGGTGTAGAGGGCGAGAGGGACGCCCCGGCGCTGGATCAGGCCCTCTAACAGACGGAAATAGCTGAGGCTGTCCTCCTGTTCACAAAACAGGGCGTTGACCACACTGCCGGTGGCATCGTCCACCGCAAAGAGCAGCGCGAACTGCGGACCGCCCTCGCCCAGCCAGCGGTGATGGCTGCCGTCCAACTGGATCATCATTCCCGCCCGGGGCATCCGCTGGCGGCGCACGCGGTGCTTTGGCGGGCGTCTTCGCCTGGGACTGCTCAGCCCGGCGCTGACCAGGATGCGCCGCAGGGTGGTCCTGCCCATGTCGATGCCTTCGCGTTCACTGAGGAACTCTGCCAGATGAGTGTGGTTGGCTCCCTCGTAGATCGTGCTGGCCAGGTAGACCGCCCTGCTCCTGGTTGCCTCGGGTATGGCGTTGGCTGGTCTGCGGCCGCGCAGACCGTGGGCCAGGGATGCAGCGCCGTTCTCCCGGTAATCCGCCAGGATGCGCCTGGTGTGCCGTGGACTCAATCCCATCAGCTTAGCTGCCTGCTCCAGCGTCATATGCTCCGCCAGCAGGCTGTTCAGAACCTGGAGTCTCGTCTGTTCCTTGGGCGTCAAAATCACATTCTCCATGGAGTGAATGTGACATTTCTGCTGGCCATTTAGCCAGGACGCTTTCGCTGGCCTTCCACACACTACCCGGTACACCTGCGGGCGGGTGATCCGGGGCATCTTTTTCCCCCCATTCCTGCTGCAGACTCAGCAGGAAAGCCCCACCCAGCAGGCACAGAGCGATATGGTGATTCCAGCCGGCCCAAGTGCGGGTCTCGTATTCGTCCAGTCCCACGTCGCTCTTTTCGGTCTCGAATTCGGTTTCAATGCGCCACCGCGACCCGCCCACGTAAGCCAGCGTTTCCAAGGGTGTGTCCTCCGGGGCGTTGGACAGGTAGTAGCGGGGCTCGCTCCCGTCCAGATTCCGGCGGTAGACCGCCCAGACCACCTCCCCAGGCTTTCGCTTCCGCGTTACCCGTACCCGCTGGGCGCTGAACATATAAGTCCTCGGGCCCTGCGTTCCCTCCGCCACTGTCACCTCCCGCCAAGCCTCCTCAGGCAGCGACAAGCTGCGCCCCTCGACGGTCAGCCGCTGCTCCCGCAGCAGTTTGGGCTTGCGGGCGCGGCCAAATCCCTGATAGGCCGGGTTGCTCCAGGCAGGCTCCAGCGGCCAGACCGTCATGTCCGGCCGCACGTCCAGTACGTACCACATTCCTGCTGCCGCCAGACCCTCCCGGAAAGACGGAGACATCCCGAAGGCGGAATCCCCGGCGACCCACCGGGCGCTCAGGTGGCCGCGCTCCCGTGCCCGCTCCAGCATCTCCAAGGCCAGCTCCGTCTTCGACCGGTACTCACGGCGGTCTGGCGGCACTCCCGCCGCCGCGCAGCGGTCTGCGTCCGAAGTCCATTCCTCGGGCAGATACAGGCGCTTGTCGGCCAGTGCGCGACCCCGTGGCCCCACATGCGCCAGAAACACCCCGGCCTGGCAGTTGGCGATCTTCCCCAAAGCCCCGCAGTACTGGCGGGCCACACCCACCGATTTAACGCCCTGCTTGGGAAAGTCGCTGCCGTCGAACACCCACACCGCCTGAGAGTCAGCCAACTTGGGGCCCAAGTATTCTTGGAGACGTCCTATGACCGCGTTATCGTCCCAACGGGCCTCGGTGAGAAAACGTTGCATGGCCCGGGCCGAAGCCGGAACGGCCTCGGAGAGATTCTCGGCGTTGCGACGCTCTTGGGACTGGACCAGCAGGGCTTGGAGATAGTTCTTGCTATGTTCCCGCCACTGCTTGCGTCCGAAGGCCACTGCAAAGAACGCATGAAACTCGCGGAAAGACTCGTAAACCCGCTCAAAGGCTGCCACATCCATCACCCCACCTCCCCATCCCAATGCCCCAGCTATCCCAAGGCATACCTTATCACTTAACTCGTCGTTGTAATACTAGGGCTGCCCATTCGTATCGGGACAAAGGCAGACCACAGATGTAAGTATGGTTCCCCCGCATGCGCGAAGATAAACCCGATCGGAAGAGGTGGCCGCACCAATAACCTGCCGTCCTCGCCGCAGGTACGGGCGAATGGACGTTATCCGGACCGGAGACATCCTGGTGGTGACCGCGCTGGAGAGGCTGGGACGCGACACGCTGGGTCTCCTGGAGCTGATCAACCGGGATGGCCATCATGGACGTGGAGCGGAAGGCGCTGGATATGCCGGTGACGCTCTAGACGTGGCTGGTGGCGGTGCTCTGGTCGCCGCCGGAGTAGCTGCCATCAAGCGGGCCAACATCAGTCGGCGGACGAAGCAGGGGCTGGATCGACCCTAGCAGCCCGTCTGAGGATTGACCGACTGGCGGTGTCGGTCAGCCGGGACTACCCTGCGACAACGGTTCTGGCGGGGTGCGGGTAGGCACCTGCGGATTGTCGCTTGAAAATCCCACTGCCCATGGACCGGCGCGTCTCCCTGTCGTTCCCAGTGGCGCCTTTTCCCCTCGCCTTGACGAACATCCCGGCCCCATACCGGAACAGCTTCAGCAGGTTGTGGCCGGCGCAGATGATCAGCCACTCCCGGTTCACCTTAGCCAGACCCCGCAGCAGGAACTGCCGGAAGCCCCGGCCCTGCTTGATCTGCCCGAATACCGGTTCCACCGTCTCCATCCGAAGCGCGTAGCGTTCCCTGCCCCGTTTCGTCCGCAGCTTGCGCCGCATCCGGTCCTTGGCTGACAGCCCCTTCGGTATGCGGCCACGGGGCGCCGGTGGCGGCACCCAGCCGTGGCGGGTCCTCTCCGGCGCGACGAACGGGTCCACTCCCAGGGCGTAGAGTTCCTCCACCGCCTTGGCCGAGTAGTATCCGGCGTCGGCGGAGACTTCCTTTGGGACTGTGCCCACGTTCAGGATGGCCTCCTCAATCATGCTCACGGCCTGATCCTTGTCCGAGGGCTGATCGGTGGCACAGGCCGCCACGATCACCTGATGCTCGCTGTCCACCACCGCCTGGCAGTTGTAGGACTGCTGGAAGTCCCTCCCTCCCGGGCCGGGCATGATCCGGGAGTCCGGGTCGGTGAAGTTCCGCTGCGCCTTGTCATCAGGCACCCCGAGATGATTGCGTCCCTCGGACTCAGCCTGCTCCGCATCCGCCAGGGCCTCGGCCTCCAGCGCCGCCTTGGCCTCCCTTATCTTCCGCAACCGTCCCTCCCGGAAGGCCAGTTCCTCCGGCAACTCATCCCCACGCCTGTCCTTCCCGTACCGGCGGTCCTCCTCCTCGTCCACCTCCTGCGCCTTGCGGAGCAACTCGTCCACCTCGGCCTGCAACCGCGCTTCCTTCTCCTTCATCCGCCCGTAGCTCATCGCCTTGTGCTTTGAGGCATTGGCCCTCACCTTGGTCCCGTCCAGGGCCACGTGCCCCAGCTTTACCAGTCCTGCCTGCTGGCACAACTCCAGCACCTGCAGGAACAATTCCCCCAACGCCTCCAGATGGTCCTTTCGGAAGTCGGAGACGGTGCGGAAGTCCGGCGTGTTGTTCGCCGCCAGCACCCGGTAGGCGATGTCCTCGTGCAGCCTCTGGGCGATGCGACGTGAGGAGGCCACGCCGGTGCAGTAGCCGTAGAGCAGCACCTTCACCATCATCCTGGGATGGTAGGGCGGGCCGCCCCGCCTCTCCTGCTCGTAGCGGGCGGTGATGTCCGAGAGGTCCAACTGGTCCGCAACGTCGGAGATGAAGTAGGCCAAGTGCTCCGGCGGCAGCCATTCCTGGAGGGCCGCCGGCAGCAGCAACTGCTGGTCCGGGTCGTAGGGAAGGTAGGTCTTGCTCATTGACCGCTCCGATCGTCTGATGCTCCGTACCATCATACCCCCAACGGCTCACCAACCCCGTTTCTCGGACGGGCTGCTAGGCAGAAGCTCTGGCCAAATCACTAATTGCCGCCAACTAACCAGGATGCCATTTTCGCTTTTCAATTAAGGGGACAGAATCGCTGGACAATAACACAATTACAGCGAGGCCGTGGGCGCCGAATACTTCCTGCTGCGGCTGCGCCGCGCCCACTCGGGAGGGCCACTCCACGAGAAGATAAAGGAGTCGATACGGCTGTTCGGGGAGGAGGTCATGCCGGCCTGCGGCTATGGGAATGCCGCAGCAGAGTCAGGGGACTTGCGAACCAGGTTCATTGACCAGGTTCATTGAGTTGAGGTGGCAAGGCTGCCGGTTGCCCGTCACACCGGTTGAAGTTGGTATGACGAATGAGGTAGAAAGGGTTGAGACTGACGCGTAGGATGCGTCTTGATGGGAAGGATGAGGGGCCTGTGTCATCAAGATGCTATTGCGCTGGTTTGTGACCGCCACCGGGTTTACCAGAGTATCCATTACAGAAACGTAGAGGGGGCGTAATGCCAATATACCGGGTATTTTCGGACGCCGACGGCGAGAGCCACATTGAGGACCTGAAGCTGGAGGAGCACCCGGAGTTGGGGGCGATGATCAACGTGTCCGAGGTGCGGGTGCAGGAATTTGACGGGTCGCGCCACAGGGACTTTAATCCCCTGCCCGAGCGCAGGTTGATCATCCACCTGTCTGGCGAAGTGGAGATCGGGGCCAGCGACGGCGCGAAACGGGTGCTGCGGTCCGGGGATATCCGGCTGATGGAGGACGTTACCGGCAAGGGCCATTCGCACAACGACCTGACCCCATCGGCCGCGGTATACGTCCTGCTGAACGACTGAATATGACAGGCTGAGCGTTTCACCGGGTGGCCGGGGTAGTTGGCTTCCAGCCACTCTATGCAGTCTGTGTGCTTCCAGCCCATGTCGATGAGCGGATAGCGGTTGGTGAGCCAGGCGTCCCGGGCCGGCTTGGCCCGGCGCGTCTCGTTGGCCGAGATCCCGATGTACTGGGTGGCGGCTAGGGCCGGCGATGCTGACTTGGCCAGTTGCCTGATGGCCCGCTTGATCGGGGCGGTCTTGTAGATGGTCGTGCATTAACGGAAACGTCCCACACGCCCCCAGTTCATGGCGAACCGGTAGCTTGCAGCGGGTAGTTGGGCAGGTGTGGCGTAGTTCAGGTCAGCCACTTGAGGGCCTCCCCTGCCGCCTCACCCCGCGTGTAACGGGCCACCATGTTGCCGTTCTTCCACCGGCCCTGGCGTTGCACCGCTGCGTTGGGCGCTCCTGCCGCCACCATCCGCCGCGCCATCCCGATGCGGCCGCTGTGTCCGCTGAACCCGTCGCCCAGACCCGCGTCCCGGGCTGCTGTGCGCACCCGGCTGGCCAGGGTCTCCCCGGTGAGTCCGAACACGGGGGCGGCTGGGTCAACATCGTCGGGCCGGATATCCCGCAGGGCGCGGGCGGTTGTCGCGGTGACCGCCACCGTGGCCGGCTCGACCTGGTTCTTGCCCTTCTGGATGGTGAGACGGCCGGTGCCGTCGGCCCACAGCTCCACGTCGCCCCAGGTCAGGGCTGCGGCCTCGGAGCACCGGAGTCCGATGACTCCATTCGTCCGCCGCGGCCTCTCTTGGGCACCCGCAGGACCTCGCGGACCCGGGCCAGGGCGTCGGCGGTGAGGGAGGCTGCCTGCCTGGGAGCCGGGGCCCGGTTGCGCCACCCCTTGACCGCCTCGGACACCACCGGGTGGAGGCCGGGTTGTCGCCCTTCTGTATCCCGGCGGCGGCGTGAAAGTGGGAGATGGCCGGGCGGGCCTGCTGGACGGTGGCGATGGACCGTTCGGTCGAGGCCAGGTGGCCCAGGTAGAGGGCCACGGCCTGCGGGGCGGCGGGCAGTGCGGGGTGCGCCACCGGCCTCGGCCCAAGTCCGGAACTGCCCGCAGGCGGAGCTGTAGGCCCGGCGGGTGTTCCCGGCCTTGGCGTCCCGGAGTCCTGCGGCGGCGGCAACGGCCTCGGCCGCACCACGGTCGCGCTCCGGCAGATCCGGGGTGCTGTGGAGCTGCTGGATTACGGCGAGATCGGTGGTCATGGATGCCTTAGTTAAACTCGTGATAATTCAATATTGTCACGAATTTAGCAGAGTTCGATAAGTCTGTTCTGATCTTCTCTATTCAGTCAGGGTCTTCCCGCCGGATCGGCCCCGAGGGGAGGCCAAGAGGAGAGGCCGAGCGTCTGACGCTCGGCCTCTCTTTTATCTGGGATATGCCCTCCTCTGTGAGGAAGCCCTGGTCAGTTGGTCGCCTTCTTGGTGATGCTGAGCCAGTAGGTTCCAGTGCGGTCGGTCCCCTCTGAACCCACTGCGATGTAGAAGCGGCCGGTGCTGGGAGCTGTCCAGTCGGTGACGTAGACCTTCTTCCCTGCATCTCCTGCGCTGGCGGTGCCACTGATCGTGTTCCCGTTGGCCTCCTTGATGCCTAGGACCTTGAGTTGGGTGGCCTGCAGCCTTTCGGGTAGGTTGGTCTTGGTACGCAGCCTGACGGTGTACTCCTTTCCCTGTTCCAGGTCTACGCCGAACCAGTCCTCGTCGGGGTTGGAGTCCCAGTTGTCTCCGAGAACGTGGTGGAGTTCCGGTCGTGTTACGTTGTTGTTGCCCCAGTCGGTGCCGGCCAACAGGACCTGACGTCCGCCCGTTCCGGCGGGCAGGTCGGAGTCGGCGGGGTAACCCTCGGGGCCACCGTCCCACTGGTATTGCTTATTGCCGTCGTCGTCGATGCGGCAGACGTTGTTGACCCGGATCTTGAGTTGGTAGGTGCCGGTGCCGTTGTTGCCGGAGGCGACTTCGACCTTGTAGGTCCGGTAGCCGGTGCGCAGGAAGCGCCTGATGACGTTTTTGCTTTCGTCGCCGTCGTTGCTGTCACCGTAGGTAATCCACCTGGAGGTGGCCTTGGCGTTCCAGATTGCTGGGATGTCGGGGTTGGAGAGCGTGAGGTTGGGGTGTTCCTCGACGCCGAGCATGTCGCTGCCGTCCACTCCGATGGCCTCGATGAGGTAGCTCTTGTAGGGGTCGAGCCTGATCTTGTGGAGGTTGGTGTCTCCCGCCTGGGTGATCTCACCGGTCAGGTTCTTGACGACGATGGCGTTGACCAAGTTGTCCAGGTTGTCGCACGGGGAGGCAAGCTTCACGCTTACCGTGACCTCCTGGCCTGCCGACCAGACCAGGCTGGCGGGCAACTCGCCAGAGGGAAAATCCCATCGATCGCCCTCGGCGCCGTCGTCCGACTCCGCGTCCGCTATGAACGTGTGCCCTTCAATGGTGACCTGCGTGCCGCGCGGCACCCTCGGGATAGAGCCGAAGTAAATGTAATCGGGCAGTTGCGGGAGCGGGTGCGCAAAGGTGTGCACGGTCCAGACGTTGATGTTTGCGCCGCCGGGTTGGATCGTGTCGTCGACGATCGAGCCGAACTTGTCAAATTCATACCCGTTTAATATTCCGTCACCCTCGGCGTCTGCCACCGTCATCGTCGTGCACCAGTCGTTGACCGCGGGACAGGGACTCGCAGCCGCCGCCACCTCCACGTTCGCCGGATACAAGAACGTGGCGAAGGCTGCGATGAGCACGGCCATCAAGCCGCCCGCCGCCAAGGGGAGAAGGTGTAAACGTCCCGGCCCCCTAGAGGCAACTGTCCTCAGGGCAGTGTTGTTTCTTCTGGCATCAATTTCTCTGTCAAATTCGCCATTGGTCCGCATTGTGTCTGGTCCTCCGCGCTTTTAACTTGGGCCCTGTCTTTCTTTGGGAGCAAATTGTTTGCTCTGCGGAAGTTATCCCTAGCCGACGGTGCAGTCCCACCCGGGGACGGCCACGTTGGCCACCTCCCAATACGTCGAGCAACCGGTTTGTGCGAGGTTGGCTGGCAGGCCTGGGTCGTCGCAGGCGATCTTCATCACCCGTTCGGCAGCTCCCGGTGTCAGGTGACCATCCCCCGAGAATTGCCACAAGGGGGCCTTTCTCCGGTAATTGTGCTGATTCCCTTGGCGAGGGTCACCGAGTCGGTCTGTTCGGCCAGGTTGGAGGGGTTGGGGAGTTCGTGGTTCGTCTCCCAGGTTTCCACCCGGACTGTGTGAGGGAATTCTCCAGGCTGCCGCCGGAATGCATTGCCATGAATGCGCCTGACCTCCCTGGTGGACGCTGGTCTGGATGGTGACATAGCTGGGGTTGACCGCCTGGGCCTAGGTGGGAGCGGGTTGCCAACTGGAAAATGCTCCCAGCAGGGGACAAATATGATCCCCAGGGCCGGTTTCGGATATTGGCTCACTGCCCGGCTTTCAGGGCGGCCCGGGAGCGGCCTCCGGGGTTACCCGCCTGTGCGAGACCGCTTGAACACTGGGTCCCATGCCTCCCCTTCTCTGTTCACAGACCGTCAGGGCCCCCAGCCCCGCTGGAGGCGGACTGGCCCAGTGAGCCTGCAAATTTCCCCACTGACTGACCCGTTCCGACCGATGGGCGTTTCCCCGGGTTGACCTGTACCGCATTGACGCGTTGGCCCGTGGCCCTGAGGGTGACTTGCAGGAACACCGCCATTTCCTCCTCACTGGTATCCTTGAAAAGTGCGGCTTCGCATTCCTGCCCACGTTGGTGGATCCCGCGGATCAGCGCCCTCCCATTTTTTATCAGCTCCGGCAGCACCATCCGCCGGTCGTCGCCGGGATACCGCCGGGCCAGCGGCCCCATCTTCACCGGCTTGTTCACCGCCCGGCTGATCCGGGACACCCTGACCGGCAACACCTGGCTCAGCTGGGTAGTGGTCCACTTTCCCTGTCCAGGAGGAGCCGGAGCGGCACGAACTGTCCAAGCGACAGGCCGTGGGACGATTTGAGCTCAGCCATCCCCTTGGCCGGCAGGTTGACCAAGCCAGCCACAGACTGAGATCGGCCCCGGGCCTTTCGGCAAAGACCACCTCTGGCTGAGGCAGGTGTCAGGGTCCACGCCACACCTCTTGCCAGAGACTTTTCCTCCAACGAACAATTGTCGCAGAGCAAGGTGAACCTGACGTGAAGATATGCGGGGAAAACGCGTGAGGGTGTTATGAAGTCTGCCTGTAACGTCGGGCCATGGACGATGATTGGAGAGATTGAGGCAGGGTGTGAAGGATTACCGTTACCGGGGATCCATCCGGGGCGCTGTATCCCGGTGATGCTATGTCCCGGAGGGACTGGGCATCCGGTATCCGACCCGGATGGCCGTGTAGATGTACCTGGGACTCCAGGGGGCGTCCCCCAGTTTCCGGCGCAGCCCCTTGATGAAGGTGCGCAACACCCGGACGTCCCCCTGGTGGAGCGGTCCCCAGACCTGTCTCAGAAGGTGTTCGTGGGTGAGCGTCACCCCCGCGTTCGTGGAGAGCTCGGATAGCAGGTTGAACTCTGTCGCCGTCAGTTGGACCCGGACGTTGGCGACGGTTGCCGTGCGTTCCGCATAGTCGATGGTCAGCTCGCCCAGCACGAATGGTTCCGGCCACTCCGGCTGAACGGGTTCGCGCCCTCTCCGCACGGCCGTCCTGATTCTCCCCGCAAGCTCCTGCTGGGTGAAGGGCTTGAGGATGAAGTCGGCGGCTCCCAGGTCGAGGGCCCTCTCCATGTCCGGGACCGTTCCGTGCTCCAGCATGAACAGCACCGGACCGTCGGATTCCCTGGCTATGCGCTCCATGATCTCCGGTTCCGCGTCCACCAGGAAGAGGCGGGGTCGTTCCGTTCCGGCCAGGTATTCGACCCTGTCGGGGTCGCCGGTGACGACGGCTTCGAACCCCTCGTCCAGGAGCATGCTCCAGGTGTAGCTGCGGGACACCGGGTCCGGGTCAACCGCCAGTACCCGCAGCTGGCCTCCCCTTGAGCGTTGCGTGGCTGATGCGGAGGCGCCGGGCCCGGTATTACCGGTGTTCGCTCCCTGGCCCCCTGCGGGGGCCGTGCCTGCCGGGATCGTGAGGATGAAACGGGGGCCGGGTTCCGGTCCGGGGTCGTGGTCCCGCAGCCAGCCTCCGTGGGCCTCCACTATCGCCCGGCATATTGCCGTCCCCTGCCCGTGTATCACGCCCCCCTCCGGCGCGGGCTGGGCGAACAGGCCTGGGGCATGGCCTGGGACCCCGTCCCCGCCGCCCTCTGTGGCAATTTCCAGGCTCAGGTTGCCCTCCCTTTCCTCCCACGACAAACTCACCCTGATGAAGTGCTGCGGCGGAGAGTTTTCCGAAACGTCGGCCAAGAGGATGCCCAGGACCCGGAATATCCGCTCCCGGTCCACCGTCACCATGGGCGGGTTTGGTGCCAAATCGACCAGGATGGTGTTCCCGCCTCCCCTTCGCAAGAACGCCTCCCTTGCCTCCTCCACCAGGTCCCTGAGGCTGGCGGGCTCGGGGTCCACCGAGAGCGTCCCGGCTTCCATGTCCCGTAGGTCGGCCAGGTTGCCAACCAGGTGTAGCAGGCTATCGGCGTGGTCGTCGATAATCCGGACGAACCGGCGGATTTCCGCAGAGTTCATGGGATAGGGGGAGCCGAGCACCGTCGCCGTCGATCCCTTGATGGCCACCAGTGACGCCCTGAGAGAGCGGGTCACGAAGTCGGGTAACCCATCACGTGACCCGGAGGTGTAGCTTGCACTTTCTTCCACTGTGGTTGCCTGCTGCTCCTATCCCTCGTTCCCAGGCCGGTCCCCGCTCACCCGTTTCCGTCCCCGTTCGCATTCCGCCCACTGTGTTTCGGGCCGGATCTTCACCCTGCTTTGCCGCCCGGGGGGGGGGAGCCCTCCGTGTGCAAGCGCGGCGCAACCGGGTTCAGCCGTACTGCCGGTTGGGCGATTTTCGTGTACCATGTGCGCCGTTGCACCATTCACGTTGTAATTGTTTGGTCCAAGAGACCATTGCCATCAACATTCCGGCAATATTCCCGGTCGTATGGATCCTTCATGAAGGTGGCGTATGACTGGTATGAGGAATGGGTGAGGATACATCTGCACCGGTAATTTACCCGGCTCATGTGCTGATTTGGTGCAGATTCGGGACATGGTGTGACTTTTGACATTTCAGTATCAGATTGTGCGTGAAACATGGCGTCACAGCGTGATGTGCAGAGGCTGAGGTCGGCCCAGGCCGGGACTCTGATGCGGTTATACCGGGAGTCCTTCGCTCCCCGGGGCGGAGGACGGGGGCTGACCCAGGAGGAACTGCTCCGCCGGATGTCGGAGGTTGATGCTGAGTACCTGACCCGGTACAGCCACGGCACCGTCTCCCGCTGGGAGTCGGGGGCAACCCGCCCCACCTTGGCCCGGCTCCGTGTATTCGGGGCGGCCCTGAACCTCTCCGAGACGGAGGTGGCGGGGCTCATTCTCCTGTCTGGACTCGCCCCGGACTTCGAGGCCGCCGTCCACGCTGCTTCGACGGGTGCGGTCCCCAGCCGACAGGTCGAATCAGCCGGGGTTGAGTCAGGAGTTGAACCAGGGGCTGTGTCCGGGGATGACGGGTCCGGCGGCCCTGAGTCCGGTGAACCTGACCAGGAAGACCCCCCTGCCGGCTCCGCCGGGTACCGGGGCGCAGGAGGTCCGGTGCCTGGCCTGTTGGCGGAGGTCCGGTTCCTGTTCCTCAGGGCCCTGCTCCTGGGCCTGGCCTTCAGCGCCTTCGGGTACCTGCTGTCTCTGCCCGGTTGGGACGCGCCCCTGCACACGCTCCCCTTCGCCGGGTTCGCCATGGCCTTGGTGCTGGTCCAGGGGTTTCTCTTTCCTGACAAACAGGCCGGACTCAGGGAGTTCTTCTGGGTGTCGATATTCATGGTCCTCACCACCCCGCTCCTCCAGTTCGCCCCCCTGGGACTGGACCACTACAACTTCCATGTCCTTGACGGACTTGGCGGTACCTGGGTGCCGTGCCTGTTGGCTCTCTTGGTTAACCTGGTGCTGGCCTCTGGGGCCGGGTTTCTCTTCCACCTCCTCCAGAGATGGCAGTACGCTGCCGGGGAAACCGGGGGCGCACTCCGGAGGGCGCTCTGGGTGGCCCTTCCCCCGTTGGTTGTGGTTTACGGCGTGGCCGTTGTGATCACCAACGCCTCGGTGTCCATCCAGTTTGCGTTCCTGGTCCCGGTCATTGCGACGGTCTTCACCGCGCTCCTGGTCCTCCGGGACCCGGAGGTGACCTTCAGCGAGCGGGACCGGCGGATACTTTTCCCCGTCGTGGCCTGGGCGGCGATGCTGTGCGGGACCGTGGGCCTGGCCGTGATCCTGGCAATATATGTGTCTCCGGACCTGCCCATGGTCCTTCCCGACCACAATCTCCTGTTTTCCTGGGAGATCGACTTTGCGGAGATGGGGTTCACGAGGGAGGAGGCCCTGGACCGGCTCAACGTGGGCTACATGTGGCATGCCATGTGCCTGTACGCCTACATGGCGTTCGTCGTCGGGGGCAGCCTGATCATTGCCGTCTACCGGATGGGCGACGGCGGGGAACCGGAGGGGGCACCGGCTTCCGCCGGGCTGGCCCCCGGCGACTCCTCCCGAAGGGGAGGCGCCGGGGCAGGGGGTCTGAGGTCGGGCTTCCTGCCCAGCTCCGCCGGAGTTTCGTCGCAGGGTTGTATCCATAGATATAGATAACCGCCCCGCCCCTCGGATATGAGCATGGGCGGGGCGGTTGTTGTTGACTGGCGGCACCGAATACGGCGGCCTCCGGATTGACCAGGCGCGGCGGGTGAGGCAACTTGAGACCGAGAACAGCAGGCTGGCGGGCAGTGGCCGAACCGACCATGTGACCCGCATCCAGTGGCCGGCTCGGGCGTCTCAACCGGAGAGGCTGTGTCCGCTGGCGTGGCAGGGACAGCGGTGGCCACTGCCAGAGAGGTCTGCTCCCCCCCTCAGGGTGCCTTGACATTCAAGATCGCCAGAACCAGCAACAGCACCGTTGAGGTCATACGCGTTCCGGTCGCCCCTTGCCCCAGATCGATTTCGTGGCACCATTCTCCGCACCCGGCAAGGTGGGATCAATGCCCCGGTCGGTTTATCCCGAATCCACCGATAGAGGACGTCAGGTTAGCGACCTGAAGTGGTCAAAGGGTGCTCCTCTGAATCTGGGATAATGGTTTTCGAGAAAGGAAACCGACCCCAGAAAAGGAGCGCCCAATTGATGCTACCACGCAACCATCCCGACCGTATTCGCATTGTCTTTGACGACCACCGTCTGGTGGCCAATGCCGGCCTGCTCCTGCCGGCCACTCTCGCCCAACACCTGGGCCTGGGGGAACTCGTAGACCATCACCTCAATCTCGGCAGCGCGCCGGGCCGGGCCAACGCCGGCGACAAGATGATGACCCTGGTCGCCTCTGCCCTGGCTGGCGGCGATTGCATCGACGACGCCGATGCGCTGCGCGCCGGTGGGACGGCCGGTGTTCTCGACTGTAGGGTCAAGGCGCCATCCACCCTGGGCACCTTCCTGCGCAGCTTCCGCTGGGGCCATGTCCGTCAGCTGGACCGGGTGATCCGGGAACTGCTGGCCCGGGCCTGGGCCGCCGGGGCGGGACCCGGCGACGCGCCGTTCACCATCGATCTGGACTCCACCATCTGCGAGACCTACGGACTGGCCAAGGAGGGGGCGCGACACCACGGCTATACCGGCAAGCGGGGCTATCACCCGCTGTTGGCCGTGGCCGCCGGCACCGGCGACGTGTTGATGTCCCGGCTGCGCGAGGGCCGGGCCAACACTGTTCGGGGCGCCGCCCACTTCCTGCGCGAGACGGTGGGACGGGTGCGCTACGCCGGCGCCAGGGGCCGACTCACGGTGCGGGCCGACAGCGGCTTCTATGCCCACGCCATCGTCGCCGTCTGCCGCAAGATGGATGTCCGCTACTCCATCACCATCCGCCAGCACAAAAGCCTGCGCAATCTCATCGAGGCCATACCCGAGACGGATTGGACGCCCATCCCATACTGGATGGACGGCGCCGCCGATGTGGCCGAGACCACCTACACTCCCTTTGAGAGTGAGGCCGGCGCCGCGCCGGTGCGGCTCATCGTCCGGCGTGTGAAGCCCACGCCCGGTTCCCAACTGGCCCTCTTCGCCACCTACAGCTATCACGGATTCATCACCGACCGGGACGGGGAGACCCTGGAGCTGGAGGCCGACCACCGCCGCCACGCCGAGATCGAGAACGCCATCCGGGACCTCAAGTACGGCGTCGGGCTGAACCACCTGCCGTCCGGCCGATTCGCCGCCAACGGCGCTTGGCTGGCGGTACAGGTGATGGCCCACAACCTGGCCCGCTGGACGGCCCGCATCGGCTTGCGCGAGCAGATCGTGACCACCAAGACCCTCCGGCGTCGGTTCTTCGCCCTGGCGGGACGGACCACCCGCTCGGCGCGCCGCCTCACTTTGCATCTTCCCAAGCATTGGCCCTGGGAAACCCAGTTCAGCAGCGCCCTGGCCCGGCTGCGAGCCATTCCACTCCCCGCCTGACGGCGCTGTCCGCAACCGCCCCAACACCTCCAAACTCGCGTCCGCCCCGCCCGCGAGTGCATCCTGCTGCGTCCGATCTCACTATCACGCGATTCCCAGCCTCCATAGACCGCTCTCCAGGTCCGGTGCGGCTACTGAAAACCCTCGCGGGGTCACATCGGTCCAATGGAGCCCAGGCTTTCTCCCTTGCAGGCTCCCTCATCCCAATTTGCCCAGCATTCACGCCTCCCATCGGTGGATTCGGGCTTACAGGGGTCTTCTATCGTAGGTCTTTTATGAGCCTCCCTCTCGGCTAGCTTCTCCGGTGTGACCAACTCGTAGAACTCGATCTCGTAGGAGTCGAGCTGGGCCTGCATCTCGGCGTTCAGAGTCCGTACCACCTCGGGGGCCTGGGAAGGCCAGTTGGGCTCGATGGTCGCCTGGGTCCTCTTAGCATAGGCCACGTTGGGAGTTCCCGGCAGGTCCTGGGACACATACACTTGTGCCTTGGGCCGGCCATTCTCCTCGTAGGCGGCGCATATTTTGATCAGCAGGTTGGCAACCTGCCATACCTTCCCCGGCTGCGCTTTGCCGATTCTTCCGATGACCTACATGGCCACTTCTCCTTTTTGTAATGCGACCTGGATTAAAACGGCCCTGGCTTTCGTTCCTCTATATTCGTTACTCCCTTTCCCCAACTTTGATAGCAAAAACCATCTGATTCTTGGGTTAACGGTTCCGGAGAGTTGCCGCGTCCGCCCATCGAAAGGAGGTCCCTTTGGCGATTGGAACAGCTTAATATCTGCCCGTGCGAGCATGGGAAACTAAACCAAAACCAAGTGGCATCTACTGGCGCGGGTCTCTGGCGGGAGGGTCATGGAGCGTCTAACTCTTCTTCCAGAACTGCCACCATCCTCTCGTTGATCGCAGGTCCGCCACAATCGACTGCGCCGGCTGGTCTGGCGTGCCCGCTGTGTCTGTTGTGGCCGAATCTAGGGCGGGCCTAACCCCAGGGTCGACAGTAACGCCCTGGGTACCGAATAGCTCCCAAGGTCTGAAGGACTCCACGAAATCCTTGGCTTCTTCGATAGATGAGAACCCCTTCCGGGAGTGGCTCGGGTCGTAGCTAAAAGTCTTCGCCAACGCGTCGATGCCCCGTTTGGTGTCTCGGAACCCTCCAAGCTCCTCTTCATGGCCATCGTTTTCGTCACTGAGAATCAGGTTCTCTCCCCTTTTTACCTTTCGCCAATACACTCTCATGCAAAGCACTCCTCGACTCCGGTTTTTAGCTTGACGGTTTTGGGGCCTTGATAGTCGCTACCCCTAAAATTTGCTCGCTTGGCCTCGGAGAGGTGTGTTCTCTCTCCAGGTATGGCAACTCCTCGGCGATGGTCAAGTTCCTTAAGTGGCGTGCCCTTTACAAGTTGGGCTGTTGCCTCAGCCGACTGGTGTCGAGGGTGACTAGCCTACGCCTGGCTCGCTTCCCCAGCGCCACCAGGAACATCACGCTTTTACCCTCCGCGTGGGGCGAGAAGAATCCGGATACTTGGTCGTCGTAAAACGTCAGGCCAGAGGCCCCCAGTCTTTGGGCATAGGCTGCCAGGTAGATTTTGCCCGCTGTGATACTGGCATCCAGCTGAGCCAACCGGTAACCCCGGTTACCAAAACGCTCCAGTATCGGATTCAGATTGGTCATGAAGAAAAAGTCGACGCTGGCATCGGCCGGAAGCGGCTGATCGAGCCCCAGATGACCAGCTTGCCGACGGTAGTCTCCCTCCTTCAGCAGCTCCAGAGCCTTCAGGTCTCGGTGGAACACATATGCGCCAGATGGGAGGTCGTCCACAGCGTTCACGATCAGATAAATATCATTGAGCGCAGCGCCAGGTTGTCCTAAAAAGTCTGCCGGTATGCCCTGCGTGGCCTTTTCGAGCACCGTCGACAGCTCCCGGAGGGTTATCGATTCGTGGCTGAAACGGCGTGCGGACCCGCGCCGAACGATGACCGACTCGATGGAGTCCTGGGGCGTCTCGCCGTCAGAGTAGCGATTTAACGGTACGAGGCGTCCCGAAGGATTGGGCATCAGCATTGCCGGGCCTTCGCCTCGCCAAGAAACCACCTCTGCTTCATCCGTCAGAGAGGAGGCACCGTGCATCTCCCAAATGGCGGGTAATTCTACCTCGTACTCCGAAATCGGCTGAGTATCCAGCGAAAGTGGCTCTAAGCCGGAAGAGGATCCGATTGACGGCTCGGGAACGAATCCAACTGGTACCAACACGAGAGCTACTTCCTGCCGGTTCTCCAGATCCAGCAGGCGGTTAACCGAGCTGTCCACGAATCCGGCCACCACCTTAGCAGGTAGGCCATGCGCCGCGGCTATGGCTAAAGTGTTCGCCAGAATGGTTCCGCTGTCCCAATAGGAGTGGCGGTATTCCCGGGCCTGGTACTTACAGGCGTTCCGCCAAAATACATCGGTATAGAGGATTATGGCGGGAGCATGGGTCAAGCTCGGCTCGTTGCCACTGGCAGCCACCAGGGTTCCCCGATAGTCGCCCGGCCGTAGCCGGGTTAGGGACGGCCCTCCGGGATTATAGTGGTAGACTCCGGCTGCTAAACCAGGCAGGTCTCCACATACCACATAAAGCTCGATGTGGTACAGAGCACCGGTACAGGCCGCGGCACGAAATGGCATGGATCCCCAGGGGAAGTTCAACCTCTTGGTAATCCCAGCTGAGAAGTACAGAATGCTGCTCAAGGTGGTGATATCCAGTGTTCCGTCACTGACTGAGGGAATAACCTCCTTGGAGATCGCGGATAGCGCGGGCACCACCGATGGCGATACCTCAAACGGCAACGGAATCGGATCCAGGTCGGGGTATATTTTGAACAGCAGGGGTTGGCTCGACGGGTCAAAGGAGTGCCGAGGGTCCATCAGATTCCCGTGGGGGTGCTTGGTGCCGTTGTGGTAATACCGGGTGGCTTGAATTTCTCGATTTACCATAGGTTCCCCTGGTCCTCCTGCTGGCGTTCACCGAGCTCTACTAGTACTCTGTCAACTTTGATGTTGAAAGTCCTTCGGTAATCCGGCCAATAGCCCTATAGTGGTCGGGATGAAGTGTTGACGGTGGGGGTGGCGGTGATGGTGCGTGATAAGTACGCCGTGCGGCTGGTGCCGGAACAACGGGAAGAACTCCAGAATCTGATTCGGGTTGGGAAAAGCTCGGCCCGAGTCACGGCCAGGGCGCGGATTCTGCTCAAGAGCGACGACGGTTGGGCCGCTCCCCGGGTGGCCGAAGCCTTGGACGTGGCGCTGGGCACCGTGTACCAGATCAAGCGCCGCTTTACGGAGGCGGGGTTGGACGGGGCCCTGTGGGACCGGCGCCAGGTCAACCGGCGCCGGAAGTTGGACGACAGGGGCGAGGCCCACCTCATCGCTCTGGCCTGCAGTTCGGCGCCGGAAGGCCATGACCACTGGACCCTGCGCCTTTTGGCTGGGAAGGTGGTGGAGTTGGGGTTGGCGACCTCCATCTCCCACGAGGGGGTTCGCCGGCGGCTGAAAAAAACGCGCTCAAGCCCTGGCAAAAGAAAGAGTGGTGCATCCCCAGGGTGAGCGCCGACTTCGTGGCCCACATGGAGGAAGTACTGGACCTGTACGCCGAACCCTATGACCCCCAGCGGCCGGTGGTCTGCTTTGACGAGACCTCCACCCAATTGCTGGCCGAAACCCGGGCGCCGATGCCACCCCGGCCGGGACGCCCCCAGCGGCAGGACTACGAGTACCGGCGGGAGGGGACCCGCAATCTGTTCCTGGCCTGTGAACCCCTGGCGGGGTGGCGCCATGTGGCGGTGACCCAGCGGCGCACCATGCAGGACTTCGCCCAGCAGATGCGCTGGCTGGTGGATGAAGCCTATCCAGAGGTTGAGGTGGTGCGGGTGGTTCTGGACAACCTGAACACCCACCGCGCGGCGTCCCTGTACGAGACGTTCCCGGCGACCGAGGCCCGGCGGATCGCGAAACGGTTGGAGTTCCACTACACGCCCAAGCACGGCAGTTGGCTGAACATGGCGGAAATCGAGTTCAGCGTGCTGTCCCGCTCCTGCCTGAAGCAGCGGCTCCCCGACGAAGATGCTCTCGGGAGGGAAGTCCAGGCACTGGTGCGGGAGCGCAACGCCGCCCGAGTTGGTATCAACTGGCGGTTCAAAACCCAGGAGGCCCGAACCAAACTTCACCGCCTTTACCCTTTTGATTCCAAAGTTGACTGAGTACTAGTACTCTGTCAACTTTGATGTTGAAAGTCCTTCGGTAATCCGGCCAATAGCCCTATAGTGGTCGGGATGAAGTGTTGACGGTGGGGGTGGCGGTGATGGTGCGTGATAAGTACGCCGTGCGGCTGGTGCCGGAACAACGGGAAGAACTCCAGAATCTGATTCGGGTTGGGAAAAGCTCGGCCCGAGTCACGGCCAGGGCGCGGATTCTGCTCAAGAGCGACGACGGTTGGGCCGCTCCCCGGGTGGCCGAAGCCTTGGACGTGGCGCTGGGCACCGTGTACCAGATCAAGCGCCGCTTTACGGAGGCGGGGTTGGACGGGGCCCTGTGGGACCGGCGCCAGGTCAACCGGCGCCGGAAGTTGGACGACAGGGGCGAGGCCCACCTCATCGCTCTGGCCTGCAGTTCGGCGCCGGAAGGCCATGACCACTGGACCCTGCGCCTTTTGGCTGGGAAGGTGGTGGAGTTGGGGTTGGCGACCTCCATCTCCCACGAGGGGGTTCGCCGGCGGCTGAAAAAAACGCGCTCAAGCCCTGGCAAAAGAAAGAGTGGTGCATCCCCAGGGTGAGCGCCGACTTCGTGGCCCACATGGAGGAAGTACTGGACCTGTACGCCGAACCCTATGACCCCCAGCGGCCGGTGGTCTGCTTTGACGAGACCTCCACCCAATTGCTGGCCGAAACCCGGGCGCCGATGCCACCCCGGCCGGGACGCCCCCAGCGGCAGGACTACGAGTACCGGCGGGAGGGGACCCGCAATCTGTTCCTGGCCTGTGAACCCCTGGCGGGGTGGCGCCATGTGGCGGTGACCCAGCGGCGCACCATGCAGGACTTCGCCCAGCAGATGCGCTGGCTGGTGGATGAAGCCTATCCAGAGGTTGAGGTGGTGCGGGTGGTTCTGGACAACCTGAACACCCACCGCGCGGCGTCCCTGTACGAGACGTTCCCGGCGACCGAGGCCCGGCGGATCGCGAAACGGTTGGAGTTCCACTACACGCCCAAGCACGGCAGTTGGCTGAACATGGCGGAAATCGAGTTCAGCGTGCTGTCCCGCTCCTGCCTGAAGCAGCGGCTCCCCGACGAAGATGCTCTCGGGAGGGAAGTCCAGGCACTGGTGCGGGAGCGCAACGCCGCCCGAGTTGGTATCAACTGGCGGTTCAAAACCCAGGAGGCCCGAACCAAACTTCACCGCCTTTACCCTTTTGATTCCAAAGTTGACTGAGTACTAGCATGGTTTCAATAGGGGTTCTCAAAGTGTAAATAGACTGGAGCAAGTTGGTCTATGGCGTACCAGTCTGCTACTTCTGCATCCTGGCAATAGGCCAAACGCTTGCCGATATCGCTGAGCAAGTTTCCAATTTCAGCGCCCATGAATTTGGGAGAAAAGGGGGTCAGGGCATATTGGGCGTCACGGAGCTTAGCTGTCCCTCCATGGCGGCTATGTCGCTCTAGGTGCAGGAGGCCAACCGCCGCCTTGATCAGTCCATGGTAAAACAAGCGCAGGGGATACCCTTCGGGCAGCCAAAGTTCTTCCAGGGTTTCGTGACATTGCCAGTATTGTGCTCGATTGAACTCGCGTATCGTTTGCCCAAACTTGGCCGGTGGATCGGACGCTACCGGCAAAAAGGGAGCCAGTCCCTCTTGGTGCAGCAATTTTATCCAATCAAGGTCCAGTTTCTGCCTTTCCCCTTTGGCAGCATACTTGGGCAGGTTGCCAGTCGACACAGAACCTCCTTGCATCAAGCCTAATGTACCAGTCCGTCTTGTCTTGATTTGTGTTCTCTACCCCCTGATGTCGGTCGGGGCAATGCCGTTACACGGCCCAGGAGCAGGCGTTCGCTAGGTCCATTTTGATGCCCTTAGCGTTGCGACGTGGTCAGGACCGACATTACGCTCCGAGCGGCCGCGGAGCCCAAGGATTTTCCCGATGCCTCCTGTTCCAAGCGTACTCCTTCGGCCACGGCATCGTAGACGGCCAGACCGATCAGATTGCCTACCAGGGTGGATGTGCCGCCTACTGAGAAAAGACGCCGCCGCCGGTGGAGGCTAAGACCATCGCGTCCAAGGAAGTCCCAGTAGCCGTTGACCCTCCCTCGGTCTTTACCCCGGCCTCGAACAACGCCAGAGTTTTAGCCACCGTGGCGAGGGGGGCCGATAGCCAGAGCGGCCACTTAGGTCTCCCCTTCGGCGTAGGTCGCCACCTGGATCCGATCGTGGTCCAGGCCGGTGATCAGGCCTATGACCGGGTCGCTGATCCCCAGGGCCCGGACTCGTTCCCGGCCGAAGGCTCTGGGTCCACGAAGGGCGTACTCCCGCTGCTCAGGGTCAGCCGGCACTCCCGCGCTGAGGATATGGCTGGTCTCTTTGAGGTCGCCCCCCTACTGAAGAGCTAACCACCTGGAGCGGGACCTCCGACGCCACCCAGAAGCCCTCGCTATCCACCTTGAGCGAGACGCCGTTCATCCCAGCCTTGGCCGCTGCCGTTTCCTGTGTCTTGCCTTCCATACGTTTCTGCCTCAGTAGACTGACTTGTCAGTCCGTAATCAATCGGCACCTCCGTACCAATTGATTACCCTTTATCGACCGGTAAAAATAGTCGTCGCTACCGACAGGACTAATTGTCGTCTATCACAGGGGTGGAGGGACACAGGCTGACGAGTCACGGAACTCATCCCGTTGATGCCGGGCCGTATTTGATCCGGTATCCTCCGATCTGCATTTCGTATTCCTCCACGGTTATAGGTGTTCTTAGTGAGGGTGAATGTTCTTGAAGCATCTTGTGCAGCCACGAAATCGGGTCTGAGCCATCGTATGACTCTTTAAACAGACGGAGCATCTGCGGCCAAATACCCCAAGCCGTCCTGGAATCCCGGTACACACCGCCGGAAAAGTGGGGAAAATGGCGGCCAATGACAAACAACAGGATTCTTTTCGTGTCACATATGTGCGTTATTTCCTTTCCGAGCAGATTATCAAGGGCTTGCGGATTACGATTCAGAATTGAGCTAACCGTGGAAACCCATCGGTTCGTTTCATTGAGAAAATTCTTCATCTTGGAATTTCGCTTTCTCATAGACGTCCCAAAGGGGTCCTGCCATTTCAGCTCAAATAGACCAAGTGTCCCAGTAGAGGCGTCAAATACGGCAGTGTCTATGTCTGTTGCAATTGCTCCTTCGTGCTTCAGTTTTAGTGGCTTCTCCGCCTTCCAAAACTTCTGTGGTGGGAATAGATCGCACAATTCCTTGCGAAAGACCCCTTCTCGTTCGTTGACTGCGTGATCCCAATCCTTGGGATACCGCCTGTTAAGCCCGGCAAGCATGAAGTCGAACGGACTACCCAGCGTCCCCGCAATCGAATGGATTACGCCACCAGAGTTGATATTCAGGAACGGAGCGATATCGACGGCGGGTTCCGATGTATGAGCGTGGAGATTCTGGGGCATCATCCTCAGTGCATTCAGCACCTGCCGCGCCTCTGCTTCGGTAACGCCAAGGGCGGCCGATAGATCACTCTGAAGTTGAGACTCAGCCTTGGTTATTGTCAACACATTTCGGATATCGAGATGTGCCTCCCTCGAAAGGAGCAGCCCGCAGAAGGAGATGTGCTTGAGCGCCCAAGATATGACGTGAACTACTGCTTACTTATCCCGAATCCACCGATAGAGGACGTCAGGTTAGCGACCTGAAGTGGTCAAAGGGTGCTCCTCTGAATCTGGGATAATGGTTTTCGAGAAAGGAAACCGACCCCAGAAAAGGAGCGCCCAATTGATGCTACCACGCAACCATCCCGACCGTATTCGCATTGTCTTTGACGACCACCGTCTGGTGGCCAATGCCGGCCTGCTCCTGCCGGCCACTCTCGCCCAACACCTGGGCCTGGGGGAACTCGTAGACCATCACCTCAATCTCGGCAGCACGCCGGGCCGGGCCAACGCCGGCGACAAGATGATGACCCTGGTCGCCTCTGCCCTGGCTGGCGGCGATTGCATCGACGACGCCGATGCGCTGCGCGCCGGTGGGACGGCCGGTGTTCTCGACTGTAGGGTCAAGGCGCCATCCACCCTGGGCACCTTCCTGCGCAGCTTCCGCTGGGGCCATGTCCGTCAGCTGGACCGGGTGATCCGGGAACTGCTGGCCCGGGCCTGGGCCGCCGGGGCGGGACCCGGCGACGCGCCGTTCACCATCGATCTGGACTCCACCATCTGCGAGACCTACGGACTGGCCAAGGAGGGGGCGCGACACCACGGCTATACCGGCAAGCGGGGCTATCACCCGCTGTTGGCCGTGGCCGCCGGCACCGGCGACGTGTTGATGTCCCGGCTGCGCGAGGGCCGGGCCAACACTGTTCGGGGCGCCGCCCACTTCCTGCGCGAGACGGTGGGACGGGTGCGCTACGCCGGCGCCAGGGGCCGACTCACGGTGCGGGCCGACAGCGGCTTCTATGCCCACGCCATCGTCGCCGTCTGCCGCAAGATGGATGTCCGCTACTCCATCACCATCCGCCAGCACAAAAGCCTGCGCAATCTCATCGAGGCCATACCCGAGACGGATTGGACGCCCATCCCATACTGGATGGACGGCGCCGCCGATGTGGCCGAGACCACCTACACTCCCTTTGAGAGTGAGGCCGGCGCCGCGCCGGTGCGGCTCATCGTCCGGCGTGTGAAGCCCACGCCCGGTTCCCAACTGGCCCTCTTCGCCACCTACAGCTATCACGGATTCATCACCGACCGGGACGGGGAGACCCTGGAGCTGGAGGCCGACCACCGCCGCCACGCCGAGATCGAGAACGCCATCCGGGACCTCAAGTACGGCGTCGGGCTGAACCACCTGCCGTCCGGCCGATTCGCCGCCAACGGCGCTTGGCTGGCGGTACAGGTGATGGCCCACAACCTGGCCCGCTGGACGGCCCGCATCGGCTTGCGCGAGCAGATCGTGACCACCAAGACCCTCCGGCGTCGGTTCTTCGCCCTGGCGGGACGGACCACCCGCTCGGCGCGCCGCCTCACTTTGCATCTTCCCAAGCATTGGCCCTGGGAAACCCAGTTCAGCAGCGCCCTGGCCCGGCTGCGAGCCATTCCACTCCCCGCCTGACGGCGCCGTCCGCAACCGCCCCAACACCTCCAAACTCGCGTCCGCCCCGCCCGCGAGTGCATCCTGCTGCGTCCGATCTCACTATCACGCGATTCCCAGCCTCCATAGACCGCTCTCCAGGTCCGGTGCGGCTACTGAAAACCCTCGCGGGGTCACATCGGTCCAATGGAGCCCAGGCTTTCTCCCTTGCAGGCTCCCTCATCCCAATTTGCCCAGCATTCACGCCTCCCATCGGTGGATTCGGGCTTATACAGTCAACTTCCTTGTCGGAAATCCTTCACGCGATATAGAGTTAAGTCAACCTCCACAGCGAGGATGGCGGCAACATCCTTGTAGGAATGTTCAAACCCGTACATTCCCGTATGAGAGGGATCGTAGGTTTCTCCGGTAGTCTTGATTTCTACGGGATATCCCTCGACTTCACATCTTCTTTTGGCATCGCCTACATTGAAAACGGCCACTTTCGATTCCGAATTTGGCCCGAACGTGAACTTCTTCCTCTCCAGCGACTTGATAGCTCCCTCGATTTGCACTCCCCTATCTTGTTCGTGAAAGTGCTCCAGCCAGTTAGTGGAAAGAAATGGCCTAGTACTACAGTCGCAGATTAGTTAGGCGCCGTTGGTAGTGGCATTTCTGGGCTCTGCCTTGGTGGCGCCGTCTCCACCACGACCAGTACAGGACGAAATCAGGCAGTTGGTTCTCCGTCCATACCAGGCGGGTCAGCAGCCGGCGCACCTCGGGCACTGTCATAGGAATCAGCTGTTCGTCCGGGCCGTAGCAGCCCCCTTTTCTCCCTGTTCCATTGCCTGATGCTTGATCACGGACAGATACGCGTGGGCCAACATCGCCAACATGATGTGCCGGTACCAGCCGTCCCACCTCCGCACCTCGTACTGGTCCAGCCCCACCTGTCCCTTGGCCTCCTCAAAGCATTCCTCTATGGCCCACCGGGTCCCGGCCACCCTCGCCAGTTCCTCCAGGGTCGTTACCGCCGGACCGTAACAGACGTAGTAGGCCAGTTCCCCGGGGTTGGCCAGACTGCGCCGGACCAACAGCCAATAGCCCTGGCCAGGCTCCCTCAGGGGACGTATATCCACAGTGGCCCAGTCGTAGACCCGTGGTCCCTTGGCTCCGTCCCCGGCGCTGCATCTCACCCAGGCGCATTCCTCAACCCCAGAGGCCAGCCGGTCAGCCCTCACCTGTCGTGGCCCCTTGTCGGTCAAAGCCCAAAGCTTCTCGCTGCGTTTGATGGCCAGCACGTGGGGAACGCACCGCAGTTCCAGCCACAGCCGCAGGTTGCGGTCGTTGCCGTGGACCTCGTCCCCGGCCACCCAGCCGAAGGGCACTCCCGACTCCACCGCCCGCTCCAGCATGAGCCTGGCCAGTTGCGGCTTGGTCCGAAAGCCGACACTCTCAGGCACCCCGGCCTCACGCCGGCGTTCCCAGTCATCAGCACCAGCCGCCCGAGAGTCTCCGAGCTGTCGGGCAGCGACCCGGAAACACAACGCCAGCAGTTGCAGGCCGCCGGCGTGGCGCTTTCTCACATCTTTGAGGACGTCGGCGTCTCCGGGACCTCCGGGACCAACAGCCGGCTGGGCTGGCACTCTCTGGACTCCCGGCTGGCTCAAGCCGACACCTTGGTTGTGGTCTCCATCGACCGCATCGGGCGGCGCTGGCTGGACACCATGGGGAACATCCACGACCTTCAACGGCGCGGCGTGAGGATTCGCAGCCTGGCCGATAACGAACAGTCCTGGGTCCAGTACCTGGATGCCGACCCCGAGTCGCCTGAGTCGTTCTTGGGCTATACTCTGGCCGGATTCGCCGCCTGGGTGTCCGACCAGGAACTGGTGTCCATCCGCCGCCGTACCAAGGCGGGTTTGGAGAAGGCGAGGGCGGCCGGGAAGAAACTGGGCGCTCCTCGCCGGTTGTCAGAGGATCAGGAGGCCGCCGTTATCGAGATGGTAGCCAGCGGCGTCAGCCAGCGGAGCGTCGCCAGGTCCGTCGGCGTATTGACTGCGACAGTCAGGCGCGCAGTAAAGCGTGAGTAGCGCCTGCGCATCATGCACCCGCCTTGGTGACTGCGCAGTGTTTTCAGGGTGCTGTTGTGTCGGCGGGTGTGGACCGTGGACGTGGCGCATGGTGGCGTTGGCAGTGTTTCCGGAGAGGAGTCAGGTGTCGATCCGGGCGAAGTTGGACACATCACTCAGGCCGTGAGCGTTCTTGGCCTTGACGTGGTACCCGTACCTGGTATCCAGGTCGGTCCCGGTGTCTGTGTCGGCGGTCGCGGTGTTGCCCATGTCGGAGACGTAAACGATGAAAGTCTCCTCGCCCTCCTTGGGCCTGCGCAACAGGATATGGTAGCCGGTCACTGAGCCGTCATCGGGAGCGGACCAAGTGAGGGTGATCGAGCCGTCCTAGTTGAGGGTTGCGGTCAGCCCCGGGCCAGCAACTGGCGGCTCACGCAGTCGAGTTGACGGACGTGCCCCAGCGGAAGCTGCGCAGGAAGGTGCCCAGGGTGGATGGAGCCTTGACCACGCAGCCGAGAACACCGACCGTCCCACCGGCACGCAGCGCATCCGCGTCGTCGATGCAGTCGCCGCCCGCCAGCGCGGAGCGACCAACGTCAGCATCTTGTCCCCCGTGTTGGCCCGCCCCGGCGCGCCGCCTAGGTCGAGGTGATGGTCGACGAGTTCCCGCAGGCCCAGGTGCTGGGCGAGTGTGGCCGACAGGAGCAGGCCGGCATTGGCCACCAGGCGGCGGTCGTCAAAGAGGATGCGGATACGGTCGGAATTGTTCTGTGGCAGCATCTATTGGGTGCTCCTTGTTTCCGGGCGGTTTTCTGTTCCAAAACCATTATCCCAGAAGCACCTGCTTGCCGCTTCAGGACGGTAACCCGACGCCCTCCTTCGGTGGATTCGGGCTTAGCGAATTCACTCCGGCGACAAAACGCAGAGTCGTCCTGAAGCGGTTGATGGGTTTGGGTTATAGACGTAACTTTCGCCTTTAGCCAGCTTCTCCTGGTAGAGCACTTCTTCGTGATCACCATAATTGATAATCAACGCGTACCAGTCGCCACGAGGCAGATCAATAATCGCGTAACCCTGCTCGTTAGTTTGGTAACTGCCCAGTCCAGCGACCATGACCTCTGCACTGGAGACCGGTTGGCCGGAATGGTCAAGAACCCGGACCCGGCTGTCGCCCGATTTGGGGATGGGGCTCGACTGACTGAGTCGGCTGGGCGCGGGGAGCGGACTTTCCGGGACCAATTCCAAGATATCCCTCTCATACCCTGTCCTTTTAGGAGTCATCCAATCGGCGCCATACTTGCACCGCAGGTATTCTTCCGGCGGGTCTGGCACAAGGAATTTCTCGCCTATGAAATCAATCTCCTTCAGTTGAGTGACAAGTGTGACAGGGATTCGTACTCCAGGGTACTGAATTATGCAGTCGTCAACGATCCAATGGCAAATCCAGTCGATCCTAATGTAAGACTTCATCATCGCCACACTTATGTAGTGGTCGTTGGGTTCCACTTTAGCGAAATACCCGTTGTCCCTGAAGGCAGCCACAACCCGGTCTATTGAATTCTCGGTGAGCCCATGAAGTCCGATGACCGAGCTCAAATCCAAGTCATCATCCCACGGGATGAATCCGTTGTCCCTAATCACGCCGAGACATGTGCCCTGCCGAAGGAAAAAAACCACTCCCAGATGGTCCAGGATCTGCTTGGCCTCCTTCAGCATACTTGCGGCGGCGGCTGGGTCCATCGGCTGCAAGACTGAATACGACCTCTCTAGGGCCGCCTCATCGGCTCCATTGCTTAGGGCCATCTTCTCTCCTTACCCTGACTCAAACGCTTGGTGTGAGACGATACTCTATGTCGTGGCAGATGGTTTCGCAAATGCTAAGCCCGGTCGTAACTGTTCAGACTGGGGCGAGTTGGGGTTGGGAGAGGATGGAGTTCAGGGCTTGGTAGGGGTTGCAGCCTCGCAAGCGCTATGTGCCGAACAAGGAAGCGAGGACACTTTTGATTTCGCTTCCCTGCTCCGAACGGGTCCCGCCGCTAATCTTCCGGCTCACCACCGTTGGGCGCAGGCTGCGCTCCGCCGTGTTGTTGTCCGTGTTCACCCGGGGGTCAGCGGCGAAGGCAAACAACTCCGGCAAGAAGCGTTCCACCCGTTGGCACAGCACCCTCATGGGTGCACCGCCGTCCAGGTAAGGCTTGCAGATGGACAATAGCTGCTGCTGGTATTGTTGTTGTTGCTTTACCCGCTTTCGACTGCTGCACCGTTTCCGGCAGTTGCGGGTCCGGGCCGGGATATGCCTGGGCATGGTCATATACTTCCCGCACCCATTCGGCTAGTCCCTGATGTTGAGGGTATCGCTCCTTCAGTTGGTGGATGTCGCAGCAGGTGGGTCCAACATCGTTGGTGCAGCCCTTTATGCACGTTGTAAGCGCCGTAGAAGCCACTGACCAGCACTCCTTCAAACTCGTCTCCCATCACTTCCTCAACCACCTCCCTTCTCCGGCTGGCTCGGCGGAGGAAGTAACGCACCTTGGGAGTGCTGAAACCCCAGAGATACCCGGTTGTTATTGATCTACGATTCGGTCACCAGTTAACTGTTCAGCGAAAATGATGCTCCTTGTATCTTGGTTTTGGCGTGTGACAATCACGTCAATCACGTGGATCAGGGTGCGGCAGACCGAATGCTCCTTGGTCATGGAAGACCGTTCTATAGCGAGGGTCGCCGCACCCGTACCGGAGTAGAGCCCGAACGGTTGCCTGGGCCAACCAAGCCCGCATCTTGCAAGGCCGGGCCGACGCTCAAACAGGAGGTAGAGATGGAAGGAGAACCGAGATACGTGGGCATTGATGTCTCAAAGGCCCAGGTTGATGTCGCCGTCCGGCCTACGGGACAGAGATGGGTCGTCTCCTACGACGAGACCGGGGTCAAAGAACTCGTCGTCCAGATGGCGGATCTGGGTCCCGCCCTGGTGTTGCTGGAGGCTTCTGGCGGACTGGAACTGCCGCTGGTGGCCGCCTTGGCCGCTGCGGCACTGCCGGTGGTCGTGGTCAACCCCCGCCAAGTTCGAGATTTCGCCAAGGCCACCGGTACGCTGGCCAAGACCGACTCTCTCGACGCGGCTGTCCTGGCCCACTTTGCCGACGCCGTTCGTCCCTCCGTGCGCCCTCTCAGAGACGTCGAGACCCAGGTGCTCAACTCCCTGGTGGCCCGCAGGCACCAGATGATGACCATGCTGGTGTCTGAGAAGAACCGGCGGGGAACCGCCATCAGCGCCGTACGTCCCCGCATAGAGGCGCACATCAACTGGCTGCAACAGGAGTTGAACGACTTGGACGAAGGGCTGCAGCAGACTCTTCGTCGGAGTCCGGTGTGGCGTGAGAAGGATGACCTGCTGCGTACCGTTCCCGGCGTGGGAGAACAGCTCTCCCTCACTTTGTTGGCCTACCTGCCGGAGTTGGGCACGCTGGACCGCCGCCAGATCGCTGCCCTGGTGGGGGTGGCTCCCTTCAACCGGGATAGCGGTACCATCCGGGGTAAACGCACTGTCTGGGGCGGACGCGCCCGGATCCGCGCTGTCTTGTACATGGGGGCGCTGGTGGCCAGCCGCTATAACCCCGTGATCCGGGACTTTTACCAGAAGTTGCTGGCGGCTGGCAAACCGAAGAAGTTGGCCCTGGTCGCGTGTATGCGCAAACTGCTCGTCATCCTCAACGCCATACTCAAGCATCGTGCATCCTGGGGAGACATGAGTTCGCCATCCGCAGCTCTTTCCTCTTGACACCAAAGACAGTTGCTATAGATGTCAAGCTGGTCTGCCGACCATACCGGACTGATTTCTGAGGGCGGCGAAGACCTCCCGAGCAACGTAGCGTTTTAGGCACCGGATGACCTCGGTTTTACTCATTCCCTCTCCGATGCGGCGGCGCATATACTCCCTGGTCCGGCCGTCATGTCGAAGCCTGACTATGACGATGCGATAGAGAGCTGCATTGGCTTGGCGGTCGCCACCCCGATTCAGCCGGTGCCGGTTGGTCTTGCCGGAGGAGGCGGGTATCGGACTCACTCCGCACAGGGCTGCGAAAGCAGCCTCGGAGTGGAGGCGTTCGGGATTGCTTCCAGCCGTGATCAGCAGGGTAGCCGCTGTGTCTGATCCTATGCCGAAAACGCTGACCAAGGCAGCCGCGGCTGCCTTGGTGAAGCTAGCCAGCAACGGCTACGCGGGGGCAAGCCACACTCACCTTACCGAACTGCTGCGGGAACGTGAGGGCATCGACCTGAGCCGTCCCACGGTGCGACGCATATTGGCCCAAGCCGGCATCGGCAGCCCTCGAACCCGCCGATCCCCACAGCACCGGTTCCGGCGTAGGCGCATGCGCCAGGAGGGCATGCTGGTACAGATCGACGGTTGCCACCATCCGTGGCTGGAGGATCGGGAACCGCGTTTCGTCCTGCTGCTGGCCGTGGACAACGCCACCGGCGCGTGCTCCGGATGGTCGAGAGCTACGTCGTCGGCCGGGTCCTTGCCGGGATGCCCCTGACCGAGGGCACCAGCGGCAACATCATCGGTATCCTGAACCGCCTGCAGAGAGCACTGGCCGCCGGAGAGCCGATCAAGACCGCAGCGTACCAATGGCTGGCCCAGACCAGGAACGAGGCCAAGCGCTGCCCCTCCGACGCAGAGGTCGTAGACAAGGTCTCCGACAAGCCCCACGAGATGACGCCCACCTGGCACGACATGGTCCTCCACGCCATCGAGGACCGGCTCCGGATCGACCAGGGGCTCGCCCCCACCGACCGGACGCTCCGAACCGTCACACTCATCCCCCCAGGAGAGGCAGGCACGACCAACTACCCGATCCAGGAGAGCCGCCCCACCCCCAGCAGGCAACAGCGCCGGGAGGACGCGCTGAAGCAACTCGGCAACCTGACCCTCATCAACGGGCCCATGAGGAAAAGGGAGCAGGAAGCCCGGTTGGAGAAGAAGCGGGAATCGCCGGAGGAACACCGGGACATCCTCCTCACCCAGGTGCTGATCGTCCCCCAGAAGGATGACTTCACCGAGCAGGACATAAGCGACCGGAGCAAGTGGATGGCCACCCTCTGCACCAAGATCTGGCCCCGGGAGGAGGCCTGAGCGAATGTTCTAGACGAAGAAAGAGGAAATCCGATCATAATCACGCATCAAGGTGCAGATGGCGGCGCCGGACCAGACCCAAGAGGCCGCCCGGCAGCTCCAAGAGGGACGCCCGCACCGGCAGGCCGCGGGACGAAACCCAAAGATCTGATAGCGGCAACAGGGACTTATTCCTTGCCCGGTCAATCGGAGGGTCATGTTAACGCTCGATTCGGGCGGCAGTGAGGCACTGGGAATCATTTAGCCTCCCAAGTTGACACTTCCAGTCAATTAAGGTATTGGTATAAACGAATGGAGGCTTGCCATCTGGCCGTTGCCCCTTTTGTCTTGGGAATCGGCATCTCTGGACATGTGTATGGCGCTTCATGGAGTAAGTTTCCGGTTCAACCTTCGTTATGAGCATTTCAGAGGGTTCGGTTCGCTCCCGAAGCGTCATCAGGCCGTTCTTACCTAAACTGAAGCCAAGGTGTGATGTACATATTTCTAGACCGCACTGTAGCGGGCGACCCCAGTTGGGGGCTAAAGGTGATATGAGGAGCCGTGGAGGCCTTTCGGTCATCTTCAAGATCCCGAAATGCACATTCCACCTTGGTATTGGTTTAGCTATCCCCGCTCATTAACCCACTGGGAGTCTTCTGCATTTCCGAGACTCGTTTAGGGCGCCAAGGCTCGTGTTTTGTGTTCTTTTGGAGGAATTGATGCCCGACCAGACGGTAGAATATTTGAGCTCTTTGTACGGCGGATTTTGGGACTTTGAAGTCAAAGATTTTTGTTATATGAGCAACCCCTTTTTTCCCCCAGCGACTCTCTTGGAGGACTTAGGGGTACATTTGACGGAATTGGTCAAGGCTTATCCGTCGACCAACTGGTATATATCATCATTGCTGGCGGACCCCTTGGGATTAACTGAGAACGAGGTGGTGGTCGGAAACGGCGCCAGTGAATTGATAGACCTTTTGGTCAATCGATTCGTCCAGAATCTGGCTATCCCTGTACCTACATTCAATGAGTTTACCAACCGAGCCAAGACCTTGGGCAGGAAAGTCAACCCCTTCCGCCTTCGCGGCGAATTCAAACTTGACCCGGAAGCGTTTGTACGGCACGTGAGAAAAACGGGGTCCAATGCGGCTGTACTCATCCGGCCCAACAACCCTACCGGGTCCCTTATCTCCAAATCTGACCTTGCCTTTTTGCTGGAAGACCTCAGGGACCTAGACCTGGTGCTGGTGGATGACTCATTTATTGAGTTCGTAACCACGGAATCGGACCAAGCAGCGTCGAACTTGGTATTCGAATTTCCGAACTTGGTCGTGCTGAAGAGCCTCTCCAAGAATTACGGAATCCCGGGGCTTCGTTTAGGGTATGCTGTCTCCGGGGACAATGAGCGCGTCAAGCAGCTGCGACAGGACCTCCCCATCTGGAACATCAATTCTTTAGCCCAGTTCTTCTTACGCCATTACGGAGAGTACCAAGAGGAGTTCACGGTTTCGTGCTTAAGGGTGCGGGAAGCGACCCAGCAGCTGTTTCAACAACTTCGCGGAGTGCCCTACCTTCATCCCTTCCCGACCCAAGGCAACTTTGTCTTGTGCCGGGTCCTCCACGGCTTTACCGGAGGGGAATTAACTTCAGCTCTATTCGAGCAGTACAATATCCTGGTCAACAATTGCAGTGAGAAGGAGGGACTGGAGGACTCTTACATACGAATTGCTTCCCGCACCAAAGCGGACAATGCGGCTCTGGTAGCTGCCCTGCAAGGACTAGACCCCCGACCATCTCTAGGACATCCAGACTCCCAGACATCCAGATTGCACCAGGCGGGGTAGGGTATGAAGGCAATAATTCTTGCCGCGGGCATGGGCACCCGGTTGCGCCCCATCACTTCGTCCCTCCCCAAATGTCTGGTCCCGGTTAATTCTAAACCCATTCTGGAGCATCAGTTAGAGGCACTGTTGACGGCAGGTGTCCGAGACATAATCCTAGTGGTGGGTTATCTTTCAGAATTAGTGTCTGACAGGTACGGGACTATGTACGGTGGCATGAACATACACTACGTTCAGAATCATTTCTATGACTGCACTAACAACATCTACTCCCTGTGGCTTGCACGACAACACCTAGATAGCCAGGTGCTCTTGCTGGAAGGGGACCTGGTTTTCGATCCCGAGTTGTTACAGAGACTAGCTCAAGCTCCTGAACGGGACGTTGCTATCGTCGAAAGATTTCAGCCTTACATGGATGGAACGGTTATCCAGGCCAATGGCTCTCGGGCTGGCAGGATGGTCCTAAAAACGCACCAAGGGAATGCTTTCGACTACTCATCCGTCCTCAAGACAGTAAATATTTATAAATTCTCCCAAGAGGTTTTACAGTACAAGATAGTTCCCCGGCTGGAATCCCATGTGGCGCAGCAGCGGTACGACCAATATTATGAGGCGGTCTTCGCCGACCTGATTTCTCAAGGCTCCCTGCGCTTGGCTATTCTTTGCGCCGCACCCAATAAGTGGGCGGAGATTGATACTTTGGAAGACCTCCAAACAGCCGAAAGAATTTTCGCGGCAGAGACTCTGGATCCCGGGAAAGCTCCAAGTTAACGCTGTCTCCGCCGCCACGGGAAATCAGCGGGCGTTGGATGCCGGCTAACCCTTGAACAGCAGAAGGTGCACTTTGGAATTCGCTAAGGCATGGTCCCAGCCGAGCGCCATCGAATATTACTCCAAACATCGGCATGAAGTGTCCGACCTTTATCCATCGGAGCGAGTTTTTTTGCCTAGAGTTTTGTTTCCGGGGATTAAAGTGCTGGATGTGGGGTGTGCCTCCGGCGGATTCTTCAACATCATGCGCACCTTGGAACCAACCGTTGACTATACTGGAATAGACATAGCCGAGCCAGCCATCGACCTGGCCCGCCAGACCTATCAGGAAGCCCGATTTGAGGTCGCCGATGGGGTGACAATTCCTTTCGATGACTGGGCCTTCGACTTGGTCCACTGCACTAGCGTCCTGGTTATCGAACCTAGATATCAGGAAGTATGGGAGGAAATGTACCGGGTGTCCAGCAGGTTCGTTTTGGCAGATATGCGCTTGTTAAAGAATATTGAAAGCCAAGGAGGTCTCCAAGATTCTCACTATCGAATCCAATTCGACGCGCAGGACCAAGAAGGGATAGTGCCCTATGTGGTGAGCGACGCCGATGAGGTGGTCAACTGCTTATTAAACCTGGTCCCCCGCCCACGAGCTTTGAGAGGCACAGGCTATTTCCATGAGGTCTCGAAGATGGCGGGTACGCGCTACTCCCAAGTCTGTATGTCCATATTGCTAGTAGAAAAGGGCAATTTGGAAACAACACGAACTGAACTGGACCTGAACGACTTACCACTAGAGTTCTCAGCTTTTCCAGGTTAAGCCCGAATCCACCGAAGGAGGGCGTCGGGTTACCGTTCAGCGTCAACTACTTTTGCCGGTCCCGTCGATTTCTCTTGCCGGTTCACCTCTTTATCCCGACCCCGCTGCTGGGCCACTCCGGTGCGGTAGCTGGGCACGTCGAATTCCAGATGACCGAGTGATGGACCACCCGGTCGATAGCCGCCGCCGTGGCCATTGGGTTGGCGAAGATGTGTTCCCACTGAGAGAAGACCAGATTGGACGTGATGCCCATGGACCGGCGTTCGTAGCGTTCGGCGATGAGCGTGAAGAGCACCTCGGACTCCTCCGCGCCCTGGGGCAGGTATCCAAAGTCGTCCAGCAGCAGGAAGTCGTAGTTGTCGAGCTTTCGTAATTGTCGCGGTAGCGCCAGGTCGCGCTTGGCGGCGAGCAGGTCCTGCACCAGCCGGTAGGCCGGGGCGAATAGGACCGAGCGTCCGGCTTCCACCAGCCGGTGGCCCAAGGCGCACAGTGCATGGGTCTTGCCGATGCCTGGCAGTCCGAAGGCCAGCACGTTGACGCCGCGGTCGACGAAGCTGCCGTCCGACAGTTCGCCCAGTTGCTGCCGCAGAGCCAGGGGCACTCGGTCGTGCTCGAAGGTCTCCCAGGTCTTGCCAACGGGCAGTCTGGACGCGGTGCGCAGCCTGCCGATGCGGCGCTGCCGGCGGTCCTCGGCCTCCTGCTCCAGCACTTCCATCAGGGTCTCCAAGGCGTCGCCGTGCCCGGCGCCGGTGAATCGGGAGACCGACTGTGCCCCCATGGTGGGCAACCGGAATTGGTGGCACAGCTCCCCGATCCGGACCTGAATGGCGTTGGCGTCCATCATCAGGCCACCCCCGCCAGCAAGCTATCGTAGACCCTGAGATCAGGCGTGCCGGGCAGGGTCAGCATCGGCGCCCGCGGTGGAGCCGGGTTGGCCAACTCCTTGACCATGGCGTAGTCGAAGGGCTCACCGGCCTCCAGCAGCAGGGCCAGAGCGCTGTCCACCGTCGACTCCATAGTTGTCGCCGCCAGATGCAGGATCCGCACGTACTCCACGTCAGCCCGTTCGCCTCGCCACCTCTTGAGGGCGTCGTAGGCCATGCGGAAGGTCATGGTGGGAAACATCTGCTCCCGGAACCGGTAGCGGGCGCAGGCCCCGGGCTTGCGCACCAGGGAGCCGATGACGTGGCGGTAATTGACGTTGGCCTCTCTTTCACCGCGCACCCGCTCCATGCGTTCCACCAAGTGGCCCTTGTAGTAAATTTCCAGATGCTCGGCGTACAAGCGTATCTGCACCTCCTTCCCGATGAGCCGGGAGGGGACGGTGTAGGTCCGCCCGGCTCCTGAGCTTGTCGAAGGGCTGGATGGTGCTCCACTTGCGCACCCGAGCCTGGTAGTTGACGTACTCCGGCACCGGAGCTGGAGGCAGGCACTGCAGAAGTGGGCGTTCCTCCTCCAGTTTCCCTTGCACCAGGCGGTTGCGCCGGTCCACCACCTTCCTGACGAAGCCGGAGTAGGACTCGGCGGAATCGAAGTCCCGGCTGCCCCGCAGCATCAGAGCCTGGTCCAAAGCGTCCTTCAACCGGTAATGAGCCTGCTCGGCCACGCCATTCTCATGGGATTTCCCGGAAGTGATCAGCGTGGACTCCAGCTCGTAGTGGTCCAGGAGCTCAGCGTAGTTGTTGTTCAGGGCCCGGCCACGGCTGCGCTTTATTTCATGGGTGAGGGCCGAGGTGTTGTCGGAGCGTATGACCTGGGGCGCGCCGCCCAGTTCCCAGAGCGCGTTCTGCAACCCCTGCTTCAGGGCCAGGAAGGTCTCGCCGGCAACCACCTCGGCGTAGCGCCACCCCGATTGGCTAAACACCAGCTGGAACAGCAGGTGGCGGTAGCGCCGGCTGCCGATGGTTACTCCCAGAGAGTTGCAGTGGGTGAAGTCGAGCTGCGCCTCCCGGCCAGGTGGATGCTCCTGGGGGAAGTAAACCTCTTGATCCGGACCGTTGAGTGCCCGCCTCCTGAGCTTGTCGAAGGGCCTGTAACCGGCGTTGCAGGGTGCGGAGCTGGGAGGCGCTGAACCGGCCGGGAAATTTCTCCTCCAGCCACTCGATAATTGTCGTTGCCCTGAGCCTGCCGGCAGCCTCACCCCGTAGCAGGGACAGAATTTCTTCCTCCCAGACGCCGTCAAAGGGATCGGGGCGCGTGCGCCACCGGCGCTCCTGCTTGGTCTCCGACGGCAACGGGCCGCACTGCCACTTGCGCGCCGACCGCTCGCTCATCCCCGCCATGGCCGCCACCGTCTGCTGTTTCTTTCCTTCCATCCGTCTTCGCCTCAGTAATGCGACTTGCTGATCCGTAACCAATCCGGCACCTCCTGTACCGGATGATTACCATGTGTGACCGGCAAAAATAGTCGTCGCCAACCGGCAAAATTAATTGTCGTTGATCAGTAGGCCAGCATCTTGCGCACGGTGTCCCGGTGCAGGCCAAACGTCCGGGCTGCTTCCCGCATGCTCATCCCATCCACCATCACCGCCCGGCGAACCCGCAGATATACGTCCACTCTGTACATCCATCGCACCATCCATGGGGCCGGCTACAACCCTATGAATGATGGCAGGCGGTACACTATTAGGTCGCCGATACTCGGCGATCTTCCGCCCACGCGGCCCACTTTATCTCCGCCGCTTCCAATTACTGAGGTGCTGCTTAAATCAGCCCTTTATCGGTGGCTGCATGTTGCCGTTGACCCTCTGGTACTCCATTCGTGCCTCTATGTAGCTCCAGTCCACATAACCGGTTTCGAAATCCCTGTAACCCGAACTTGGATCGTATCCGCTTCTGCTGTGCAGCACCCGGAAGTTCTGGAATAGGACGCAGTCGCCCTGTTCAAGACGGAACCGATACTGGTACGCCGGGTCGTTCAGGTAACTGGAAAACAGGTTGTACGCGCGGTAGAAGCCGTCCACCTCATCGAAGGGAAGCTGCCAGGCAATGTTCTTAGGGCAGTAGTACACCGCTTCGACTTCACCCGAATTGTCGAGGAGAAGAATGGGAGTCGTGTGCTTGAACAAATAGCCGGCCGGCCTGTCGTACTGCCGGTACTGTATTCGTGTCGAAACCAGCAGTTGAAACTCAACAGGGTGCTGCCGGCGAAAGCCCTGTGCCACCCTGAAACCGTCTATCAGGATGGTGTCGCCGCCCACGGTGGTGTTGTGGTGTGCATATAGAAACTGCAGAAGCCGTTCCCCCCAGCGATACGACCCATCGGTGTGCGGCAGAAGGCCGTCCCCGGCGTTTGACATGGCGAGGTCTCTGGCCTCGGATGTCGGTCTCACCCGCGAGGTCACTCCATACTCGGTCACATGAATTGGGGCGATTTCGTTGAACCAGAGGTGCAGGTCCAACCGGTCCAGGTTGTGTAGTACGGCGAATCCCAGGGTTGTGAGCTGTGGAGTCCACGACTCGAAGGAAGTCGCGGGAGCGTCGAAGAATCCTGGAGGGTGGGCCTCTAAATATGCCGCATCCCAGAGGGCGATTTCACCTTGTGATTCGGGATTTGGGGCGGGGTCGTATGAGTGGTCAAGGAGCCAGTTAATTTGGAAGATGCTTTCGTGTGGAGTGGGTCCGTTCCAGAGAATTCGCAATTGTTCTTCAGTTTCCTCAACCGCATGGGGTTCCACAGGCAGAGGACTCAGGCTGATGTCGTAGATCTTTTGTGATGATTCCGGGTGATAGCACTCCTTACATAAACAGTGGTCGCGCAGCCAGGTGTAATGAAAGCGCTTTCCATGTACCGTTATGCAGGTGTTGTTCTGCATGCAGTCTTCTCCAATATACTGACTTCTCCCTGCGTTCAACGGGAGTCCCTTTAGGTAGTGTCGTCACAATAACTTGGTCCAGAGGACCAGTGCTCTAATCTGGCAAATGGCGAGGAACGAGGCGGTTCTTTTGGCATAGCGAGTTGCCACCGCCCTCCATTGTTTAAAGTTCAGAAATGCATTCTCCACCAAGTGACGCAGCCGATACAGGTCTTTGTCGTAATAGCGGGGATCTTTCCGATGGCTCCTCGGAGGTATTACCGGCTCCATTTCCTGTGCAATGGCCCCGGCCACGATGGCGTCGGTGTCGTAGGCCCGGTCTGCCAGCAGATACTGGGCCGGCAGGTGCGCCGTCAGCGCGACTGGGGCCTGCGTGCAGTCCGCCACCGTGCCCTCGGTCAGAACCAACCGTACCGGCATTCCGTGGGCATCAACGGGCCAGATGTAGTTTGCTGTTCAGCCCCCTTTGTGCGGGCGATGGTCTGGTTACCCCCACGTGCACCTGCCCCCATGGGGATGCACCTTGATATGGCTGGCGTCAATCATCAACCACTCAAACTCAGGGTCATCGATCACGCTGTCCAGGAGACGAGCCCAGACCCCACGGTCCCGCCAGCGGCAAAACCGGCGATGAGTATTCTTCCAATTCCCGTAATCGGGCGGCAGGTCTCGCCAAGGCGCACCGGTGCGTAGAATCCAGAACACTGCATTCAGAAACTGGCGATTGTCCTGTGCCAGCCGCCCCACCTTGCCAGCCTCCCCAGGAAGGAGAGGCTGCAGCCGTTCCCAAACCCGCTCCGAAAGGTCGTGCCGACGATGCGATGCTGTCATATGCCCCACTCCAAGCACGCTCACTCACCACTGCAATCTACCACTATCAACTCGATTCTACGACACTACCTAGAAATCTGGCCGGAAAGCCTTGTCCGGGGAGATGAATGGGATGAATTTCGGCAGTGAGGCCGACGCAAGCAAGGCCAGGGGCATGACTTGACAGAGCCGCGCAGGGACGAAGTCAAGGGCGGCACGGATGGCCTTTGTGCGCAGGGAGCTGCCGACACTGCAACCGCCACCGGTCCCGCCTGGCAGGCCGGCCTTGGCCGCCACCAGGGTCAGGTTGGCCACTGTGGCAGCCAGATACAGCTGGAATCGCGTCTTGACCCTGCCGAAATAGCGGGACTGGCGGATTCCCAGTTGCACCAGCCGCGCCAACCTGTGTTCCACCACCACTCGGCGCGCTCGATATTCGTCATACCCGGCGCTCTGTTGCAATGCCCGGGCCTGCTGCAACAGGGCTTCCTGGGGATGGATCAGCACCCACAGTCCCTTCCTGCCTTTGGCCGAGATGCACTGGGAGCGCAGTGGACATGTCATACATTCGGACCCGTCGAACTGAAAGGCCCGCAGGTGGTGAACCCGTCCCTTGCCATCAGTCCGCTTTCCCGCCGGCACGATGGTGTGGGTAAGCCGTCCCGCCGGACAGGTGCAACTGCCCGCCGCCAGGTCGATGACAAAGTCATCCTTGGGAAAGCGCTGCCGGTCGGGGCGGCCTGGCACCCGGGTTACCAGCTTGCGGCCCGCATCGGCGAAGGCTTGGCGGGTCCCGCCGTCCCCATAGGCGGCGTCCCCCATGGCCTCCTGCACCGGCCACCGGTGTTGGCCTCGCTCTCCTCCACCAGATCCAGCGCCCCCAGGTTGTCCGGAGCGTTGCCCGGTAACACCTCCACGGCGGTGATCAGCTGGGTGTCGGTGTCCAAGACGATGGCCGCTTTGTGTACGTCGAAACGCCTCCTTCTGCTCTTGTGCCCGTGGCGCATCTCCGGGTCATGCACCGACATCATCCGGTCCTGGCTCACCCCACCCTTGAGGCTCACGCCGTCATCGCCGTCGCCATCGCCGCTCTTGCGCTCAATGTCCTGGAGCAGCAACTGCCCCAGCAGTTCCGCCGCCGCCACTATCTGCTGACGCTCGGCGCTGTCCTCCGCCAATTCCCCCTGCGCCTGCCGCGACAATTCCAACAGCCTGTCCGCGTCAGCCACAATCCCGGCCAGCAGGGCCGTGCGCGCCCGCTTGTCCAACCAGTCGATGGCCGCCTCGCCCTTGATGCTGGACGCAAGGTACCGCCCGTATCCCCGGGCCTTGGCCCATTCTTCGACTTTGGCTTTCTCCACTGCCGCCAGCGCCCCCAACAGCTTGACGACCCCGTCGGCCAGCAGATTGAAGGTGTTCTTGACCGCCCCCTGGCCCAGGATGTTGGTCGTGTCCAGAGCCACCCTCATGCTCCGCCTTTTCAGGTAGCCCGACTCCCGGGCCAGACGCAGGCTGGACTCGAATACCTCCCGCACCCTGTCGTGCAGTATCAGCTGGGCGCGGAACACCTGCAGCGTGCTCTTGGCGAAGGGCCTGTCCTCCACTTCAATCCCCAGAGCCACCTTCCAGCGGATGTCGAAGTCGGCCCGGGCCTTGGCCTCGGCGTCGCTGACCTTGTCGTGAGACTGGAGCAGCAGGGCCGTGGCCAGCAGGCTGGGCGGCACGCTGTCCCGGCCGTTGTCGGCGCAGTAGAACACGGCGAAATCTGCATCCCCGAACAACCGGCCCCGCAGCGAGGCCGGCAGACCGTAGAAAGTGTCCCGCCCCACATGGTCCAGATACAGACGGTCCGCCTCCCAGAGACCCCTCTGGTCCGATCGCTCTCCCAGCATTCTCAGCCCTCGCTACGCTTGTTGACCTCAAGTATAGCCGCTGGCCGGCCGACGCCACTTTCCGGCCAGATTTCTAGGCCGTCATCGACTTCACCCACTCGACGCGCGCCATGCTCATAACCGTCGACGCGGCTCCCAGCCTGCTCCGCCTGCCGAGGGGTAGGGGGTGATGTTCGGCAATTTCCGTAGCGACGAGAGCGTCAATGTCGCCAGCAGGACGCCGCCCCGTTTTCACTAAGCGCACAGACGTAGCCGTACCCGCTGTCAGCGCTCCTGGCAGAGGGAACACTGATGTCTATGAACTTGGCGCCGGCAGGCGGCGGTAACGAAGCCCAAGGCCCCCAACACACCGCCGTGCCGTCTGTTCTCAGTCCGCAGGCTAGTTGGCGCGAGCCTACACTTATGTCCGTGAACTTCTCATCGGCTGGGGGGGTCAAATCATCTGATCCCCAGCACACCGCCGATCCGTCTCTCCGCAGTGCGCAGACAGCACCTATACCTGAGCTGATGGAATGAGCATCCTGTCCAATCTGAATTGAGAGGCCTCTATGCTCTCTGTTGCAACGCATCATCTCGCGGTTTGCGAGCAGCCCGCAGACAACACCTATCTCACCTGCGTCTATCTCCCGGAATCTTGACGAGTAAAAGATCTCCTTCCTTAGCTTGGGATGGTCAAGCCTTTGAAAAATGTCGTAGCCCCAACACGAGGGCGTGCCGTCCTGTCTCAGTGCGCAGGTGTAACCAAATCCCGCGCTTATGTCCGTGAACTTCTCTCCCGCTGGGGGTGAGGACTGACCACGTAGGTCAGCTCCCCAGCACACGGGCGTTCCGTCTGCCAGCAGGGCGCACGTGTGGTCGGATCCGGCGCTGATGGTTGTGAACTTTGCTCCCGCCGGAGGTGAGGACTTGCCATTGGACTCTGATCCCCAACACACGGGCGTTCCGTCTGTGATCAACGCACAGACATGCCCAGTGCCCGCGCTGATTGTCGCGAATGTCCCCTCCGGTGGATCACCAAAGGCTCTCGCCTCCTTGTCGCAGACGTATTCCACCCACCCAATTCCATGTGGAAATGATTCTCTTGCACGTTGCAGGGAACAGTGGTCCGGGATGGTGCCATTGTGGATCATTCTCTTGATGTCGGTTTCCATCTCTGTTGCACCGAAGCCAATGTTTCTGTGAATGTAGAGATTGAACGCGGGCAGAAAGATTCCATCCCTACCAAAGGTTATGGCCCAACGCTCGGCATTTTCATTCAGGTAGATACCGGCCCCATCCTTGACAGCGGGCATGTTCAGCGCCCTGAACTGGGCTGCCAGACGTTCGCCCTTATCCTGTCCGCCCGATTCGTATAGGAGGAAGGTTGCCCATACCGGGGGGACATGCGGACTCTCTGGGAATATGTACTCGATAATTGGCGACACGGAGTTCCAAGCGCCCGTGAAGTGAATGTATCGCTTGCTATCCCAGTCCACGATTCCCTCAACCGCCTTCAGGCATAGTTCCATCCCCCTTGCGGTAGGAGGTCCGCCTGTAGCCCGGATGGCATGAGTGAAAGGGCTAAGGATTTCTCCCGGCTGCACCAGAACCCCTACGGCATTCGCAATCCACTCGCGGGATTCCCCGTGTACAGCGGCGCCTCTACTCGCCGAGTTCAACAACTCGTTGGTGAGTCGTATCGAGTGAGTGAAACTCACCATTCCCCGGCTGTATAAGAGCCGCCCACCGTGGGCCGGGACCATCACACCTAGCGCAAGCAGTTCTTCTTCCGAGAAGTCGTTGAGATCGCATGGACTGAGCATGTCGGCTTGGACGGTGGCGTGATGGACTAGCAGCCCGTCCGAGAAACGGGGTTGGTGAGCCGTTGGGGGTATGATGGTACGGAGCATCAGACGATCGGAGCGGTCAATGAGCAAGACCTACCTTCCCTACGACCCGGACCAGCAGTTGCTGCTGCCGGCGGCCCTCCAGGAATGGCTGCCGCCGGAGCACTTGGCCTACTTCATCTCCGACGTTGCGGACCAGTTGGACCTCTCGGACATCACCGCCCGCTACGAGCAGGAGAGGCGGGGCGGCCCGCCCTACCATCCCAGGATGATGGTGAAGGTGCTGCTCTACGGCTACTGCACCGGCGTGGCCTCCTCACGTCGCATCGCCCAGAGGCTGCACGAGGACATCGCCTACCGGGTGCTGGCGGCGAACAACACGCCGGACTTCCGCACCGTCTCCGACTTCCGAAAGGACCATCTGGAGGCGTTGGGGGAATTGTTCCTGCAGGTGCTGGAGTTGTGCCAGCAGGCAGGACTGGTAAAGCTGGGGCACGTGGCCCTGGACGGGACCAAGGTGAGGGCCAATGCCTCAAAGCACAAGGCGATGAGCTACGGGCGGATGAAGGAGAAGGAAGCGCGGTTGCAGGCCGAGGTGGACGAGTTGCTCCGCAAGGCGCAGGAGGTGGACGAGGAGGAGGACCGCCGGTACGGGAAGGACAGGCGTGGGGATGAGTTGCCGGAGGAACTGGCCTTCCGGGAGGGACGGTTGCGGAAGATAAGGGAGGCCAAGGCGGCGCTGGAGGCCGAGGCCCTGGCGGATGCGGAGCAGGCTGAGTCCGAGGGACGCAATCATCTCGGGGTGCCTGATGACAAGGCGCAGCGGAACTTCACCGACCCGGACTCCCGGATCATGCCCGGCCCGGGAGGGAGGGACTTCCAGCAGTCCTACAACTGCCAGGCGGTGGTGGACAGCGAGCATCAGGTGATCGTGGCGGCCTGTGCCACCGATCAGCCCTCGGACAAGGATCAGGCCGTGAGCATGATTGAGGAGGCCATCCTGAACGTGGGCACAGTCCCAAAGGAAGTCTCCGCCGACGCCGGATACTACTCGGCCAAGGCGGTGGAGGAACTCTACGCCCTGGGAGTGGACCCGTTCGTCGCGCCGGAGAGGACCCGCCACGGCTGGGTGCCGCCACCGGCGCCCCGTGGCCGCATACCGAAGGGGCTGTCAGCCAAGGACCGGATGCGGCGCAAGCTGCGGACGAAACGGGGCAGGGAACGCTACGCGCTTCGGATGGAGACGGTGGAACCGGTATTCGGGCAGATCAAGCAGGGCCGGGGCTTCCGGCAGTTCCTGCTGCGGGGTCTGGCTAAGGTGAACCGGGAGTGGCTGATCATCTGCGCCGGCCACAACCTGCTGAAGCTGTTCCGGTATGGGGCCGGGATGTTCGTCAAGGCGAGGGGAAAAGGCGCCACTGGGAACGACAGGGAGACGCGCCGGTCCATGGGCAGTGGGATTTTCAAGCGACAATCCGCAGGTGCCTACCCGCACCCCGCCAGAACCGTTGTCGCAGGGTAGTCCCGGCTGACCGACACCGCCAGTCGGTCAATCCTCAGACGGGCTGCTAGGTTCAGCAATTTGGTCCGATGGAATGTGGGGTTCGGGTCCAAACCCCACCAATCCTTCCTTGGGTCCCCGTACCTCTGGCCTTTGCAGTACACGCAGCTTCCTGGATAAACCCCAAAGTCATCCAACGCTCTGGTCATCCTGGCGCCCTCTGCCTCCGGGTCAGCGGGATCTGCCGTGATGTCGTTGACCACCGTGTACGGGTCATAGAAGGAGAGCATGTACAGCGCCGCCTGCACCTCGTTCGCCTCCAACGTATCCAGTTCCCAAGCATTGTAGAAAGCTGGGATGCCAAAGACGCTCTGGGCGCGTTCCAAGGCTCTCAGCTCGCTTTCTGACAGTTCGCTGTCCGCCAGAAACGCTTTATCTCCTGCCGTGTTCGGCGCAGGGTGAAGAACGGCCTCCTGCAGCTTCGGGTGATAGTCCGCAAGGATTGTGAGCACAGGGTCCGGCGTATCGGTCGGTGTGAGAGCATGCGTAGATATGGCGGGCACAGCGTCTACCGCGGTCGGAGTTGAGCCGGCCGACGCTGTTGGACTGGCCACTGCCGTCGAACTGGCAGGTGGACCGGTCTCGGCCGCGGTCGGCTCCGTACCGTCACATGCAGCGCCAAGAACAGCAGCAAGGGCCAACAAAACCAGGACGATACGAAGGTATTGCTGCTTCAATCGCACCTCTCAATTCCGAAGCAAACTTCAGAGTAGCTGAGGTTGCCGCGTACTGACAGTCCCCGTTCCGCAGGGTCTCCCAGCCCAGGCGGTCGGCGGTCTGGACGTCGTGGTCCGCGGGAGCCGGTCCTCTTCGAGCATCCGGGCTGTGTGGGCCAGGACGATCTTGATCTGTTCCTCGGTGACGGTGAACTGGCAGGTTATCTCCTGGATGGTGGCGCCGCCAGCCAGGTTCTCAAAGACGGCTGCAGGGTCAGTCGGGTGTTGCCGAAGGTCCAAGCCCCCGCCAGACGGTTGGGGTCGCGTACCACGCCGGGGCAGTCGCCCCAGTTGAGTATCTTCCCGGTGGTCTTCTCCTCGGTGAACATGTGTTTCACCTCGCGGCGAGTTGTGGTGTCCATTCTAGTCCCCATATAGGGAAATCCTGAGGGCCTACCGGCCGATAATGAACCTGAACCCTACAAGATGGGAAACGTGAATGTCCAGAGACCCTAGGAATCTGGCCGGAAACCCCGATTCTTCCCAAGCAGTCGTTTTCTTGCCGTCGATTATCGATGAAACAGAGCGTGTTGCAACGTAATATATGCAGTATTGTGCCATATAAGACTGTAATACGTCTGCTTGGCATAGCGCAAAACCCGACCGATGGCTTTCCGGCCAGACTTCTAGGTCCAGGTGGTCTAGGTCCCCCAGGTGATCAGTCTTTTACCGGCCGTTCTCCATTCGGGGCCCGGGCCTGAATATCTGTCCCAACCTTCCTAAACCAATGAGCTTGTCTCAGAAGTGTTTTGCCAGACGAATATCGCCTAAATTCCAGTCCATTATATGGTAACTGAACTATTGGGAACCATATTACATGTATCCAATCCAAATTTGCTTCGATTATCGTTATGAGCTCTGACTTCTGAGACAAGCTCCAATACCAAGGTGGGATCTACATTCCGGGGAGATTGACGATGACCGATAGGACTCCACGGCACCTCATATCACCTTTAGGCCCCAACTGGGTGGTCACCGATAGTGCGGTCTAGCGATATGTAGATTTCACCTTGGCTTGGCTTTAGTTTAGCCTTGCGGCTGATAATAATCAGATACCAGGGCGGCAGGTTGGTGGTTTGCGCCTGTTAGGAGGATATAGTGTCGACAGGCAGAGTGGTTGGGACTTGGCGCGGCCGGGCGATCCTGCTGATGCTGGTGTCGGTGTTGGTATACTCGCTGGCCCCGCTGGCAGTGTCTTGGTCCGGCGTGTCGGAGCGGCCGTTCCTGTTCAGCGCATTTTTGCAGGCCGGTGGGATGTTGGGATACATCCTGCTATTGGGGTTCGCTTACCGTCCTTTGGTCGTGAACCGGAAGGTGTGGTCTCTGGTAGTTCGGCGGCTGCTGCGCTGGCCGATGCTAGCTGGTTCAGCGAGCGGATTCGACTACGCGTTGTTCGTGTGGTCGACCAGATTCGTGGATGTAGGGGTGGCGGCGGTCTTGTTCGAGGTGTGGCCACTTCTGCTGGTCGCAGCTACTGGTTGGTGGTTTCGAAGCGAAGGTCGGTTCGGACGGATTACCCTGACGATGGGCCTGCTGTTGGCGGGCGGTCTGGTGGGCAGCGCACTGGTTGCGGTGAGCCAAGGCGGTCTGGCAAGGGTCCTGCCAGGGGCTGGCCGTGGTATTTGGGATCGTGCTGGCGCTGGGGTCCGCGGTGGCGGTGGCCTTGGCGGCGGGACTGTTCCGGTGGGGGGCCGACCTGGGCGTCGCGGTGGTGCCGTATGCCGGCACTCGCTATGGGCCGGTGGCCCTGGAGATGTTCGGGATAGCGGCGGGGATCGTGGTGGCCGACCTGGTGGCGATGGCGGTGAATCTGGCCGTGGGGTGGGCAATGGGGGAAACTCTGGAGTGGTCGGATGTTGCACTGGGCCTGGTGGGCGGCGTGCTGGTCTACACAGTCGCCAGCGTCGCTTGGCGTCTGGCGAATGTGTTGACCGACGATCTGACGGTGAATGGGTTGGCATATCTGTCGCCGTTGCTGGCACTGGGTTGGCTGCTGGCTTTTCGGAGCGTCTCGGTGGCCAGGCTGGACCTGCTGCTGGCGGGCGCGGTCGTGGTGGTGTCGTGCAACCTGCTGTCGAGTCTGGGGGTGGGACGTGGGTCGGTCCCCAGCCGAGATGACGGCCGAGGTCGTCTGTCTACCTGATGGTGCCGAAGTTTGTGCGCTGCTTTCGTTTTTTCTTCCATGGCCGTTGGGCCGATGGCCAATGCAGGAGGATGCCCGAGATTCTTACGCTGGGGGCATGGAGGCCTCTGAGCGAGTGTCCGTAGTGGTTTTTGCCTTGAGGCTGAGAATGAGCCTCACAGCGCCCCTGGCGGCGCCATGCGGTTTCTGCTTGACGTGGGTTTTGCGTGAAGAGTTCTGACGAACTCGTGAGTTTAACCTGTTGTGGCGGCGGGTTCCCACACACGCCACGCAGTCGAGCAGCCGGATCGGCCCCTGAGGGGCGCGCAAAAAGAGAGGCCGAGCGGTGGTGCTCGGCCCTTCTCTTATCTGTGGCATGCCACCCTTTCTGGGGAGGCCCGGGGGTGTTGCGGCGGTGGCCCGGCCTTCCGGGTCACGCCATGGCTACCGTTCATTCCAGTCTGAGGTTCCGATTGTCGTCGTGATGGACTGCAACTGTCCGGTTTTTCAGGGAGAGTTCGGGGGAGTAGCGGACCCTGGTCTTCTGGGCGGTGAGCATACTGTCTTTATACCTCAGGGTCCCTGTTCATAATTCGGAGTTGGTCGGTTGATTTGTATCTGAATTGGAACAGGGGTTTGTGTAATCTGGTGACGCATTCCCCGTTATTTCTCGGTTACTTTCACCCGGTAGGAGCCGCGTTCGCCGGCAGTGTGCGCCGATACCCGTATGTGGAAATCCTCTGTGCTGGTGGGGGTGTATGTGAGTTTGGCGTTGAGCCCCTGGCCTCCGTCGTTGTTGCTGGCGACATTAATGTTGTCTGAGACGCGTCTGAGTACGAAGGATGGGTCTACCAGAGTGCCGTTACCGCTGGACTTGCCATTCACTCTGATGACGTAGGTTCTGCCGCTAACCAAACGGACGGTGTACCCGTCGAGGTCCTCGTTGGTGTTGTAGTTGATGCGGCCTTTCTTGGCTTGGTTGACGGTGATGCTGCAGGTGTTGGCTCCACTGATGGCGCAATCGTCGGTGTGGACGGTGGCGTAGCCCCATCCGTCCCTCTGGAGTACATATTCCCTCACCTGCATCCTGCCCCGCTCCGATTCCTGATACTCCTTCCCTTCGACGCCTTCGTCCCACATGAGCCTGGGGTCGAATTTGCAGGTCTCGATCAGGACTCTGGAGATTGGGAACAGGTTCCTCAGGTGTTTCACGTTGGTCAGGATGTTGGCTTGGATGGAACCCAGGGACGGCGGTAGCCAACCCGGCTTTCGGGTGCGGTTGTCGAACCTGGCTGGTCTCCGGCGCAGTCGCCCCCTCCGGTTTCTCCGGAGAACCCTTCTGGTCGACATGGCAGAGGTTATCCGGTGTCCCCGGTGATGGATCTCGAGGGCGGCGACGGCCTTTGAACCCTCCTGGGTCTGGAGGGTCACTGCCATGCCGGTCTTCCGGGCGCCGGGGTCGATTCCCAGGGCCATCTCCGGCACGACGGCTTGGGCTGCTGACCGGTTGACGAGTTGAACTGCGAACCGACCGTGCTTCCGGCATTTGACGGCCTTGCCGGTTTCGAGCCATCTCCGGGCCCTTGAGGGCCTGGTGGGCGCCAGGGGTGCGCCGTTCTTATCCAGGACCGGGACGGTGGCCTGGTTGTGAGGTGAGATATGTCTGGTCATTTCTGTCTCTGTGGGCTATAAGCCCTATTGGTCTGGGCCGGCGGCTGGGGGTTTTCCCCCGCCGGTCCGCTGCCTTGCCCATGCGCTGGTCAGGATTCTGCACCCAGGAGGGACTAGGCCTTTTGGGCCTCATTCCCCCCCTGGGTTTGAGGGCTGCGAGTTGGCAGAGCGCTCGCAGGTCGGATTCTTTGCTTGGCCGGTGCGTAGCCGGATTTTTTCATTCCCCTTCATCCGGCTGGGGCTGTGCAATGCACATCCAACGGTCTCAGTCCCTCCTGTGAGGGGCCGAAATTATTTTTGTGCAAAGCCGTCCGATGGTATCCTCCTTTTTGATATTAATGTGGCCGATTGTTGAGGTTACAGGACATAGGTCGGGTGAGGCCGGCGGGTGCTGCAGGGGCATAATTGTTCCTGGTCAAGGTGTCTATAACAGGAGTTACGGGACACGTTGCATCGTGCCCTGCAAGACCCTTCTCCTTTGCCTTTGTCTACCCGTTGTCCTTGGTTCCCCTGCTTAGTAGGTAAGGGCGCCGCAGGCGTCCTTACCGAGCGTTCCGCCGCGAACACGGCATCGCTCAGGGTGCAGTCAGTGGTGAGGCACATGCCGACGCGCACGGTGTACTCGGTATCCAAGTCCAAGTTCGGGGTGAACGCCATTTCTCTCCAGGTTATCTCTCAAGTGGAATTTGTTCCAGGCCGGACTCCACTGGTCGTTTCCGTCGGCGCCCAGCATGTGAGGTCCGCTCCACGCGTTTATGAGGCTCCGGTTGCCGGTTGGTCCGGTGGGGTATGCCTGGTTGCCTGATTCCCACTGCACGACGAAGGCAGGCGGTATCTTGTGGCGGGGCGAGTCATTCCGATGCCATTCCCCTTCCAGGGTGGCTGACGACCCGTATCTGCCTCCGGTCACGCTGAAGTTTGTGGGTGCTTCAGGCACGAAAGGCGGTCCGTCGGGCAGCATGACGGTGATCTCGGCCGCCGCGCCCGGGTTATTGGTGTTGTCCAATCCCCTGACGCGGAACGTGCACTTGCCTGGGGCGATGTACCGGTCGGTGAAGTAGCTGTGGCCGGTGCCCTTTGTTAGGGCAACCACCAGCCAGGGGCAGTTGGTCCCGCATGTGGCGTCGCTGTCGATCCATTTTCGGGTGAACTTATAGCCGGTGGTGGCTAGAGGCCTATTCCAAGCGAGCGCCGGGTGGTCGTCGTGGTTGGCCAGTACGTATACGCCGTTTGTGAGCGTGGCGTTTGTGATCCTGAAGTTGGTGGGCGCGGGGACGTCGGAATAATTTGGGGTGGCCACATCGAGTGTCACGGGATTGCCGGGCTCAGGGAGTATCGAGCCAGAGGGTATGTGGTTGATGGTGACGCGGTATTTGTAGGTCGTATTGGCCGACACGGTCGAATCCGTGAACCCGGTTCCCCGTCTGGTTACGTCTTCCAGTGTGGCAAAGGAGCCGCTGTTTCCGGTGCGCCGCTCGATCTTATAGCCGGTGACGTTGTAATTCGTGGGGTTGCCCCACGTCAGCGTTACGGATTCCGATGTTATTTCCGTGGCTGCCAGGTTCTGCGCCTGTTTGTCCTCCAGTGTTCTAGCAGTCAGTCCCCGGTGTGCTCCGCGGTTGCCAACGCCGTTGCCTGTGGCCCATCTCACGGTGAAGCTTACGGATGTGTTCTGGGGCAGATCCGTGGCGGTGAACGTAGTGCGGACGTCAGGGTAGGTGTGTTCCGTGGGGTCGCCGAGAACCGTGTAGTGGATATAGGTGTGAGTAACGTCACTGTCGGTTGGGGCGTTACCGCATTGCCTCACCCAAAACGTAACCCAACGAAATTGGTTGCCTCAAATAAAATGTTACCCAAAATCGGGGAGGCGACCGCGTAGGAGGAGGCATCAGCAGGATGGCAAAGCGGGAGTTGCTGGCGACGATCCGAGACCGCTACCGAGCTTCATCCAAGCGGGAGAAAAGCCGGATCCTGGACGAGTTCATCGCGGTGACCGGCCACCATCGCAAGCATGGCATCAGGTTGCTGGGGCAGTCCGACGATGACGGAGCGCAGCTGCTGGCGGTAAAAAAGGGCCGACGGATCTACGGCGAGGCGGTTCGTGAGGCGCTGATCGTGGTTTGGGAAGCTGCTGACCGAATCTGCGGCAAGTGGCTGAGGGCAGCATTGCCCCACCTGGTGGAGTCCATGGAGCGCCACGGCCACCTGGGTCTGGACTCTCAAGTTCGCCAACGGCTGCTGGCGGCCAGCGCCGCCACCCTGGACCGCTTGCTCCAACCCATCAGGACACCGGCGGGCCGCCGGCTCAGACGAAGGAGGCAGCAGTCGCCGGGCCGCAATATACCGGTGAGGACCTTCGCCGATTGGAATGCGCTGCCACCGGGATTCCTGGAGATTGACCTGGTAGCCCACCACGGCGGCTCTTTGTGGGGTTCCATGATCCACAGCCTGGTGGCCACCGATATCTGCACTGGTTGGACTGAAGCGGTGCCGCTGCTGGCCCGGGAGCGGTCCATGGTGGTCGAGGGCCTGGAGGCCATCGGAAGGCAGCTGCCCTTCCCCGTCAAAGGCATTGACTCGGACAACGACAGCGTATTCATCAACGATACTCTCACACAGTACTGCGCCGGGCGGGGCATCGAGTTCACCCGTTCCCGGCCGTACCGCAAGAACGACCAGGCCTGGATTGAGCAAAAGAACGGGGCCGTGGTCCGCCACTTCGCCGGTCATGACCGCTACTCCGGCCCGGTGGCCGGACAAACTATGGCCCATCTGTATGGAGCGGTGCGACGGTATGTGAATTACTTCCAGCCGTCGTTCAAGTTGGTGGAGAAAACGCGGCACGGCTCCAGAGTGGTGAAGCGGTACAGCCCGCCAGCCACGCCCTGCGACCGGCTGATGCGGCACGACGCGGTCAGCGTGGAGATGAAGGAGGCGCTGATAGAGTATCGGGTCAAGTTAGACCCGGTGGCGCTGCTGCACGCCATCCGGGAAGCCCAGTCGGCCCTGGCGGCGGTTACGTCTCCCGAAATCCGGCCCACTCCCAGCGGTGAGAGCTTGGAAGAGTTCCTGGCCAAGTTGCCCGACTTGTGGCGGCAGGATGCAGCGCATGCCTCACGGGAGCGGCAGGTGCAACCACCCCGCACCTGGCGAACTCGGCGGGATCCTTTCGAAGGAGTATGGTGCGACGTGCTGTCCTGGTTGCAAGAGGACCCGGACGCCAAGGCCATCGCCTTGCTGAACCGCCTGAAGTCCGCCCATCCCGACCGGTTCAGCGACACTCACTTACGCACGCTGCAACGCAGAGTACAGCAGTGGCGCGGCATCATGGCCAAAGAGCTGGTCTACGCTGCGGTCGATGAGCCTGTGCCGGAACTTCCTCCAATGCCGGAATTAGCGCTGGTTGGGGCGGGACCCCAGGTGCTAAAGTTTCAGTAACATTTCTCAATGAGGCAACAGGACCGGCAAAACTAATTGTCGTTGATCCCTTGGCAATGCCAAGCCCAGCCTTATTCCCTGTTAGTGTGCCTCCGACAAAATCCCCTGACGTTAATGGAAAAGACTGCTGTCCTACCGGCTGGAGCAACTGCCACAGGAGCTGGCCGATATCATACGAGGACGTTTGCCTGGGCGCGGGCTATAGTACTGTAGCAGCAGATCCGCAGAGGTGGAGTTTGCAGATGTTCTCTTGATTTGGATTCAGCTTTGCCACGCTTGATGCAAAGCCGCCAGGAGATAGCGGGGCGTCAATATTTTCAATGCTGTCTGAACCTGCTTGGCATTATTCGCTGGTGTATTACCAACTCTCATATACTTCGACAGCCACCAGGATTGCAGCGACCATTACGCACCTCACACAAGGCTGAAATATAATCGGCGCAACCGGCAATGAACGGGAGCCCGTCTTTTCGTTGCCTTGGAAGGGACAAGAGCATGGCCGAGACGATAGCCCGAGCCGTAGAACGAATTAACAAAACCATATTCCTAGCGAGCCTGGACGAATCCGCCACCAAGCAGGGTGTGGTTCTCCGGCTGCTCAACCTTTGCGGGTGGGACCCGTTCGACCCTTCTCAGGTTGTACCTGAATATACGGTTGGGACCCGGCGTGTCGATATTGCACTCCAGCCGGGTTCAGTCAACGCCGTGTTCATAGAGGTCAAACGGCCCAGCGAAAATCTGGAAAACCACCAGCAGCAGTTACTGGAGTATTGTTTTCAGGAAGGGGTAAGGCTGGCCGCATTAACCAATGGACGGACCTGGTGGCTCTATCTGCCCTTGCAACCGGGAAGTTGGGAACAGAGACGGTTCTTGACCATTGACCTTGAATCACAAGAACCAGACATCGTTGAACAATGGTTCCTGGCGCACCTTTCCAAGGAAAAGGTGATCAGCGGCCGGGCGGTCAGTGACGCCGAGGATTTGGTGCAGTCGCAGCAACGAGCAGAAATTACCAGTAAAACCATCGTCCGAGCCTGGAACCAAATCGTCGAAGCTCCCGATGAAATCCTGGTTGAGTTAATCTCGGAGACCACTGAGCGCATTTGCGGATTCAAGCCGGAACCTGAGTTAGTCGAGCAATTTCTGTTACGGCGCGTCCGTGCACTGAACGACGCACCTGATGGGAGTCCCCGACTGGTGCAATCTCGGGAAACCAACACTCCTTCAGTGAGGCGAATGCGCAGGGCAGGGCAGGGCTCCACCCTTCCGATCACCCTGGATCCAGAGAACTCCGCAGACTTCCTGGCCGCTTTGCTACGCACCAAGGAAGCCTGGCTTGAGGTGTCGTACAGCGATGGCCGCAAAGAGGTTCGCCGCTGGGACGCCTCACTCATGAGGCCGTCATCGAATGTGATCGGCAACTTGAGAAGCAGGCCGAAATTTCGGTCTGGAACCTGGCAGAATAATGGGATCGCCAGTCTTCGGGTAAGCATTGAATACCCGGGAAGCGAAGACGCGTGATGCAGCCACTCTTTATCTCCGAGACGGCATGAGCAGTCGACTGGCCCTTCTCGCCTGTCTGAAAAACCGACAGCGGGCAAACTCTTAGAATAACGTACTCATCCAAGTCGAGGCGGACATCGTCCCATAATGTGCTGATGCACCCGTTCAGCACCTTCTTATTACTGATCCACTTCCGGCAGTAGGCCGTTGCTCGCCACTGCCAGACATCGTGATCAAGCAATGCCCTACTCCACTTCTTTTAATCTGCGACTGTAGCATTAGAAGCCTGAACGGAAACCCCGATTCTGCCCAAGCCGTCGTTTTCTTAACGTCGATTATCGATGAAATAGTGGGTGTTGCAATGTATTATATGCACTACCACGCGGTATAAGACTGGAATGCGTCTGCTTGGCGTAGCGCAAAACCCGGCCAATGGCTTTCCGGTCAGACTTCTAGTATTACAACGACGATTCCTCAATGTGGTCAGTTTTTGGCCGGAAATCGCCCAGCGGGAGGCTGGGCCACAAAGCTGTCACGGGGGGTGGGCATGTCGCCATAAAGAGATGCTGAAGGTCCCTTCCTTTTGAACCGTCGCTGTAATACTAGTCCACAGTCCAGCGGACGGGGGTAATCACCCTTCGAAAGCAACGTGTTTGTCTTCGGTCATCAACAGTTGGCAGACGGGCCCGTTCTGTCCCCCGGGTTACGTACGGCAGTCAGAAGACCGGTTGTGCGAAGCGCGGTCTCCACGTCTGGACCATCGGCGAGAGCACTCCGTCCGCGGCCCTGGGCGGGCCCGTCCGCAGCATCCCCGGCCGGGGTGGCCATCGGGTCGCCCGGCAAATTTGAGGGGCCCTAAATCACATCCTGTAACGACGGATTCTCCGGAATTCTCGCCGGTCGGCGCCGCATCCGGCCCTTTCAGCCCGGCTTCTCCGTGATCGCCGCCCTGGCGTCCTCCGGCCGAACCCGGGTCTGAGCATCCGCCCCAACGCCGCCAGGAACCGGCCCGCCAGGGAGCCGCGGTGCGGAGAGAATTCCGCTCTCGTTTCGTCCGACATCGAACGGTGAGACGACGGCACCGGCCGGCTGCTCATCGACCGGAGCAAAACCGATCAGGCCGGCGAGGTCGAGGCGGTGTTCATCACCCGCCGGGCCATGACCGCCTTGGACGAGTTCCGGCAGTTCCGCGGCGATGCGAACCCTTCCGTCTTCGGGAAGACGACCAACCGCTGGGTCAAGGCTGCGACGCAGGCAGCGGGTTTGGGGGAGGGGTTCTCTGGCCATAGTGGCCGGGTGGGTCTGGCCCGGGCCGGCGATCATGCGGCAGTGCCGGGGCGGCGAGGTAAACTCGGGGCGAGTCCGCCCTGTGGCTGGAATGAGGGGTATGAGCCAGCCATCCTTTGGGCGGCGGCAGTGCTGACTGTCCGGGGCTGCCGCGCCCAACATGGAAGGGCGGTCCGGCAGCCCTCGGGCTTCGGCCAGCATGGCAGTTCGGCACACGGTAGGCAGCGTACGTTGCGGAGCGCACAGAGGACACGGGGCCTCGCCTCCTTGCGCTCCGCGGAGAATCCATCTCGCGATAGACCGAGTGTGCCGGGGCCTCGCTGCCGAAATACATCTTCCCTAACAAGGCTGTCCGGTTGGATTTCTAGGGAAAATCAATGACAGCCAGAGCTTGACGGGATTGGCACGGTGGACCCGCCAGAATTGCGCCAATGTTTCAGCTCATACTCGGTCATGCCTCAGAGAGAGGGGGCGACGTCGGTGGAGAATACGAGGAGCTCTCCAGATTTTGGGCTAGCCGGGAGAACAGGATGAATATCTCCCCTGCCGTATTTGTCACCTTAAGGATCCTTGCATGGACAGTATCGCCCGAGGAAGTGTCCCTTGATATGTAGTCGTTCCTGATCCGCCGGAACAACTCGGAGCGGTCGCCGGTGATTTGTTTGGCCGTTATACGGACCTCCGGGTCCAGGTTGGCCAGCCCATCCGCGATCACCAATAACACGGCATCGATCCCTTCGACCAGAGCGTTCCGCAGTTGGCCCGCAGCCTCCCCCTTGGGCAGTTCGTTGAGCTCTGTGCACAATTCCGCGAACTGTTCCTCCAGCCAGACAATCAACCTTTGTTGGGCTAGTATGGAATTGACGGCCTCGATCTCGTGGTCGGGGTATCGTAGCCTGGCCCCTGTGAGGAATTCGTCAATCTCCTTTATCAGTGGCCTGACAGAATCCCTCAGGGAGTCTATTTCGCTCCCCCGACGCACGGCATCCAAATACGATGACAAGCCGAAGAATACGCGTCGTTGCTCCAGGGCGATAAGATGCAACGCCGTAGTGATGTCCCCATAACTCTGGGAGTGGATGTGGGCGACACGCGACATCACTTCTGCTTGCGTTGCCGGCCACAGTCGCGAATACAGACGCGCCATGAAGGGCAGAAGGAGCATGAAGGGCAAAAAGGCGAGTAAACCGCTCAGCATACCCAGCACCGCTATAGGTTGTTCCAAGGGAATGGCCAGGAGTAGTGCTTTCATCAGCGGTACTCCTGACCATAGCTCCAGGTGAAACAGCGGAACAAAGATTGCAACCATCACGGGGTTGTAGAGAATCTGGAACATCGCGACCCGGCGCATCACTCCGGTCAGGGGCCACGATAGCACGAGGAGGATGGCACTCGATCCGATATACGAGCCATACACGGTCATGAACACTTGGTCGAAGGTCAGGAGACCAACGGCGCCCATGCTGATTCCCAACACTATCACTGCCGAAGATGATTGGACGATGAAGGTCAGCAGAATCGCTCCCAAGAAAGAAACCCACATTGAGCCGCCGGACAATCCAAGGAATTCATCGACCAGCCTCTGGTCCGCAAGGGACGAGGCGGACGCCTTGGCCAGACTGAGGCCGACAAACATCAAGGCCATTCCAAACAAGGCCGTGGCGATAGGGCGAAACTTGATGGTCCTCTTGCTCAACATGAACACACTGGCAGCGCCCAATGCATAGAAGGCGGCCAGCCGAATATCCAGAGAAATCAGCAGTACCAGCGTACCCGTGCCGATGTTGCCCCCGAGGATGAAGGCGAAAGAGCGTCGCGTGGAGAGAAGGTTGGCTCGCACCGCGTTGATTGTAATAAATGTAAGGGCCGACATATTTTGGGAGACGCTCCCCGCCAACACCCCCCAGCCCCAGGCAGTGTAGTCGTTGGGAACCCAGTAGGCGGCAATTCTGCGTAGCTGGGGGTTCGCCAAGGCCTTGAGGTTCTCGGAGAGCAGCCACATTCCCACGAAGAACAGTCCCAGCCCACCCAGGAGTTCCCCAATATAGTGAATCATCTATTGCCTGTGAGGATGAGCAACGGTTGGAAATTATCCCAAGACTTCAGTTGCCACTGGCGGCGGTACCAGAGCAGGGCGCACGGCAACTGGGTCAGGCCGATGTAGTTGGATGCTTCCTTGGTAGTAGGCCACCAGGTAGTAGGCCACCAGGTAGTAGGCCACCAGGTAGTAGGCCACCAGGTAGTAGGCCACCAGGTAGTAGGCCACCAGGTAGTAGGCCACCAGGTAGTAGGCCACCAGGTAGTAGGCCACCAGGATTCCACGTCACTTCGATAGCCAAACTGGGGCGCGCGGACCACCCGCCGACGGGCGGGATAACGTTTCACGCCATTAAGCACCCGGTTTCTCTTCCCATATGCGCCTGCTGTGTCCCCGGTATCCGTGAGCCGCAACTGCCCGGCGGCCCGTTGGATTGTCGTGTCCATTGTTTATGCCATCAACGTTTTCGAAGTTCAGGAGAAATGTCCGGTCAAGTGTTCAGCGTAAAACATCTGTCTTGAACGTCAAGAGTGTGCCAAGTCCGGGCACCAATGCTTGCCGGCCTTCACCATGCACTTGAGTATGATCAGCGGCTTTCGCTTACAAGCCGTCAGGGCCAACTTCTTGGGTTTGCCGACTACCAGCAGCCGCTGGTAAAAGTCCCGGACTACCGGGTTCCAGCGGCTCGCAACCAACGCCCCCAGGCACAGAGCGGCACGGACTCGTGCCTGCCGCGCCCCAAACGGTGCACTTACCTCGATGGGGACCGCTGTCCCGGCTGAAGGAGGCCACTCCGACGAGGGCGGCGCTTTGTTCCCGATCCAGTGTGCTCAACTCTGGCAGCTTGGCCAACAACGTCACGGACAGCTGTTCGCCGACGCCGGGAACACTGCGCAGCAATACGTCCTTTTCCCGCCATACCGGACTGCTGAGCAGAGGCATTGGACACCAGTAGGAACCAAACACAAGCCAGAGTAACAGCCACGAGAAAGGGTACTCGGTAACCTGTCTTTTGCGTGATCACATCTTTAAACAGCGCAATACTACAGTAGCCAACGCTCATTCTCTATCTTGCGTCTTGCGTAGTCGGCCCAACTGTCCGCCCATTCGTGCGTGCGGGGAATCTACTGGGCTGATATGACTACTTGAATAGTTGCTGGCGGTGCGTCCCCCAGCGCATCCTTGTCGATGTAGACGCTCTGGATGACGCTGCCGTCTCCGGTGCCGTACACCACCTTGTTCTTGGTCTCCTTGGACTTGTGCAGGGTCAAGGTCAGGGTTTCCATTCGTTTCAAACTCCTTCTTGTCCGCTTTGCCTGGAAATTGCCGGTGTTGAGTGGCCCCACTGGGCGGCGAGAGCCTCATTCGCGAAGTCTTCGTGCTCACCCGAACCTTCACTTGTCAATTCCGTTTCGGAGCTTCCCTCGGTAATAACGCCCCTGCAGGCGGCTTGGGCCTCGGTGTAGCGGGCCTGCCTGCTTGGGCGCGGGGGCCTGATTACGCCAACCCTTGATCATTTCGGCTACGACCGGATGGCGGGCGGGGATTGTCGCCTTTCGCGATCCCCTCGGCGGCATGGGCGTGGGAGATGGCAGCCCGGGCCAGCTCGATGGTGGCCATGACCCTGCCGTCCGCCGCCAGGCGGCTCAGGTAGAGGGCGACTGTCTGGGCTCTGCCGACAGTGACTGACGGCCACTTGCGAGGGCCCATGGAATTCGTGCCATGCGCTGCCGTAGACCCGCCTGGTGTTGGCGGCCTTCGCATCGCGCAGGCCTGTGGCCACGGCCTGCGCCGCATCATGGTCACGGTCCGACAGCTCTAGGTCCTCCTGCAGGTGGGCAGAGCTGGCAAGAATAGACCGGCGCTCCTCTTCAAAATCTGCGGACATCGGGCACTCTCGTAAACTCGTGAAAAGACTACATTATCACGGGTTTTACTTGCCCCTAAAAATGCCAATACTTGGCTGTTGGCACACCTGACTGGGGATGTGGGATTGCGGGGTTTCGGTTGATGAAATCGAGGCGGACGCCTAGTCGATGCCTCTCTCTGTGGTGGAGACCAGCTTGGTGCCAACTCGTCTGAGTTTGTCTCGCAGCTCAATGGTCTCCTCCAGGGACATGGAGAAGCGGTTGAGCTTCCAGACGACTATGAAGTCGAGAGTGCTGTCGTCCCGGGTGGCCTCGGAGATCATCCTGGTGAACTCGTTCCGGGTGCCGGCCATGTCCATGAACGTGGCTGAGACTGTGAGGCCTCTTGCTTGGCAGTATTCGCGGCAGGCGGTCTCCTGGTCCTCTTTGGAGATGCTGCTGCCGGGTGCTGGCAGGGGGTCTCTGACGTAGATGGCGGCTTTCTGCATGGGGTGGCGTCCTGGAGGTGGAGAGAGGATGAGCCGACCGCGCCGGCGTCGTCGCCGTTTACTGTATGTCAGGCGCTGAGGGGCTCGTTTACATGATCCGGCATCCGAGTGCTGGTGCGCAACAGGCTACTGTCATCAAACGGCGGAGCCAGGGAGAGGGGAGCTGGTCGGCGGTGTCGGCGGTGTTTGTCAGGAGTCAGGGGTGGTGGGTGTGGCCAAGGTGGATTCGGACTCCGGTTTGATACCTGTGGAGTTCTACCCGGATGCAGGCCAGTCCGGAGGGGTAGGAGAGGGGTCCGCAAGTCGGGTTTGCCTTAATACGTTCGGGATCCTCGGGGAGATACCGGTTCGGCCTCTGTGCCCGATATACCAATTGTGCAGCTGGGTCAGTGGCGCAGCAGATGGGTTGGCGTCAGCCGGCGTGCCACGGGGGCGACGACGAGTAGCGCCTCCTGCAGTGCCACGATGCCCAGCACGCTGGCGGCGTCCTCTTCGGCGAATATGACTTGGGTGGAAAACTGCTGCCCTTCGAGCCGGATGGTGGTTTCGCCGACGTCGACGCTGGAGACGCGGCCGTCGGCGGTCTCCGCGGGGAGAGAACATACGACCGGCACGCCGAGGCGTGTGAGGAGCGTCCGTGGGACAGCTGTGTAGGTGGAGCCGGTGGCCACGGTGACCTCGAGGTCTTCAAAGTGCAGTCCCTGTGGATCGCCGACCGCTATGGTGACCTTGACTGTGGGCATTGGTGGCGCCTCTCTTGTGGAGATCTGGGGTTGTCGGTTACGTGGCATTGGCGAGTTTCTCCCACCAGCCGAGGAACAGGCCGAGGAAGCCTACGGCTATGGGTATGCCGTAAGCCCAGATGCGGAGGAAGATCTCCCGCTTGGGTACGCCCTTGAGGGGACAGGGTTTCTTGTACACGGCGGCTGGTCCTGGTTGGTATTGGGGGGTGCTGGAATACCCGAAGTATGGCTTTCTGCCAAGGGCTCTGAAACCGGGTTTTACAGCCGCCCTATCAGCTACGGGGAGTGGGGATTTACAGCCATGGTGACCGGGTGTGTCTGACCCGTGCGGACGCGGAATTGCGGGGCAAGTGGGTGCTGAAAGGGGAGTCGGCCTTGGTGGACTCCAGCAGTCCGAGGCATGGCGATAAGGCCAGCTATTACACGGCGGTGTGCTTGGAGACCGGCGAGGAGGAATGGATGGAACTGGGGGGGAACAGCAACGGAGAAAGCTCTGTGGCTTTCTTGGAACGGTTGCGGGAGAGGCAAGGCGGTCGGCTGGGCGTGATCTGGGACAATGCGCCGGCGTCCCTTCGGCAAGCTCAGGAGGGGTCCAGCGATGCGGTCATACCCGGAGACCCCTGGCCTGAACTTGCGGTTGGTGAACCTGCCGGGCTGCAGCCCAGACTTCAACGCTGATGAGCCGGTCTGGGGCTGGGTGAGAGAGGGGGCGGCGGGGAATCCGTGTCTGGGAAGCAAGGCCCTGGTACAGCAGAGAGTCGGCAATTTCCGCTCCGGTCTGACCAGCCGGAGCGGCGAAGTAAAACGGCGCTGCCGGACCGTCCTGCAAGCAGGGGCCGAAGCACTCCTGCGAGACTCGCAGCCCGATTCCGGGCACACCCCAAATGCACATCCCACTTTGGCTTTGGTTTAGGAGTGATGCGCCCATAGAGCAGAAACTTGTCCGTGATGAGCAGGGCTATGTCCCTACGGGGACCGCCCACGATACTGTAATATCGATCAGCGACTCTATGCAGCGTAACCACCCCGATTCAAAGCAAGGGGATACTCGCTTGGCGCTCGACAGACCCCTACGTGCAATAGGAGATGGCGGGCGGAGCTCGGCGTTGATCGGCTCAGTTGGACGTGCTGGCGATCACGATCGTGTGCGCGCTGATTACAGCAGTGCTGGTAGTGCTGCGGCGATGATCGTGGGGGGGTCGTACCAGAACCTGCGACTGCGCCGTGTCGTGGAGCGAGCGGGAACCAAGCTCGGGGAGCAGCCATAGGCGGTGTCTCTCCGGCATTGTTAGCCTCCCCCATGGACGTAGTGAGAGTGATGAGCCATGAGCAGAGCGCTCAACTGGCTGAGCTGGCTTGTGACGGTGCACCCGTGGGTCACGCTTGTCGTCATCGCGATCGTGACACTGGTGTTGGCCGCCGGGATTACGCAGCGCGCGCCGGTGGCAGAGAACGAGGCCTTCCTCCCTCGGGATAGCGGCGTCGCCAAGGCGTTGAAGGAGATAGAGACCCTATTCGGGGACTCCGATGTCGTCGTGGTTACGCTCGTCTTCCGTGGTGAAGCGCTCACACCCGATGGACTCGCCCAGATGGACAGCTTGCTCGTCCGCATCGTTAGCTACCCGGGCGTGGGGGAACTCCTGCCGCCCGCCGATGCAGTCACCGCCCCTACCTTGCTGATGAAACCCCTGCTCCAGGTAGCCGACTTCGATTCGGTCACGCAGGTGCAGATCGATACGGCGCTCGACCATATTCGGGCCACCCCGGAGTTCCAACCGGCGCGAACAGCGCTCGACATGATGACCGGAACGGACACGGATGGCACGCGGATCACGGTCGCCACCGTCCGGCTGCGCGATACCGGCGGCGAGGCAGTTGACGACGCGCAGCTGGCGATCAACAGCCTGGCGGAGACGGACGAGGGCCCGCTGAGCGTGAGCAGCGTGTCGCTCGCCGTGATTGAGGAGGAGTATCAGGAGGCCACGAGCACCGGCGTGCTGCCGCTGGTGGGGCTGGCGCTGCTCGTGGTCGCGTTGCTGACGCTGCTCTTCATGCGCACACTCTCCGACCTGCTGCTCACGCTGACGGGGCTCGTACTCGCAGTGATCTGGACCGTCGGGGCGGAGAGCTGGCTCGGTCCGGGCGCCTTGGATGAGATCGGCCCACCGAACGCGCTCACGGCAATGGTGCCGATCATCCTGATAAGCCTCGCGGTGGACTACTCGATCCAGGCGGTGTCGCACTACCGGGAGCAACGGATGGCCGGCGAGCCGGTGGCGGTAGCGGTGCTCGCAGGGCTACGGAACGTCATCATCCCTCTGGCGCTGGCCGCCGCCACCACGGCCGTAAGCTTCCTGGCGAACCTGCTCTCGCCGATCTCGGGGATCGGGGACTTCGGCGTGGTCGCGGCGCTGGGCGTCGGGTTGAGCTTGACCGTGATGCTGACGCTGATCCCAGCCGCGCGAACGATCATCGACCAGCGTCGCGAGGCCCGCGGAGCGCTTCCTCCGCCCCGTCTGATCGCAAATGCAATCCCCGGCGTCGACCGGCTAGCGGAAAGGCTGGGGACATCCATCACGCAGAGGCCAGTGGCCTACCTGGTTCTCGTAGTTGCGGTGACGGTCGGGCTCGGGTTCGCGGCCTCGGGGATCACCACGGACTTCACTATCCGCGACGTCCTGTCCAAGGACGGGAGCTTGACCCAGGACCTGAATTCGCTCGATGCGGCCGTCGGAGGCTCAACGGAGGTTGTAAGCGTCCTGGTCAGGGCGGAGGTGACGGAGACCCGCGTGCTCCAGAACCTGTTCTCCATGACGGAGGCGTTTGAGGACGACCTAAGCCGGCCACGGGCTGCGGACGGCGGGATGGAGGCTTCGCTCCCTCTGCTCGTCCTCGACTGGACCACGGACGACGGCACGCCAGGTGACAGGTACGACCCCGAGCTAGATCGGTTGTTCGCGGAGGCGACAACGGGACTGCATCTCGATCCGGTGCTGATTCAGAAGTTCCTTGATGCGCTCGCCGCCACCGATCCCGAAGCCGTGGCGCGGGTTCTGGTCGGGGACACGGGGGGCATCGACACCACGCTGCTCCAGTTCCGGGCCTTCTCAGGCAATCGTGAGCGAACCGAGGGGATGGTACAGGACATTGACGGGCTGTGGTTCGGCGACGACAAAGCGATCGCGATGACCTCGCAGGACATCATCGTACTCGCCACCTCGGACGAGATAAGGGATCGCCAGACAGAGGTGATCATCACGACGATCGCGGCAGCCCTCGGCATCCTCACGATCTTCTTCTGGATAACGCTGCGCCAGCCCGCGCTGGGGTTCATCGCGGTAGGACCGATAGTGCTCGTCGTCATCTGGGTACTGGGCACAATGGCGCTTTTGGGCATCCCTTACACAATCGTCACCTCGATCACCACGGCGCTCTCAATCGGGGTCGGCGTGGACTACACGATCCACGTGATCTATCGCTACCGGGAAGAGTTCGCCAAGCGGCGCAACCCGGAAGCGGCTGCGATCCGGACGCTCGCCAACACCGGCTCTGCTCTGCTGGGCTCGGCGCTGACGACGGCGCTCGGGTTCGCGGTGCTCACGCTGTCGCCGCTGCAGTCATTGGAGCAGTTCGGAATCACGGCGGCGATCACGATCGCGTACGCGCTGATCGTCTCCATCCTGGTGGTGCCGCCCGCCATGATTGTCTGGGCCGCCTACCAGAACATGCGGATGCGCTCGATGGTGGAGCGCATGTGGAATGAGCTTGACGTCGCCATCGAGGACACACACCGGCGCCATGAGCAGGACCAAGACTCGTCGTAGGACGGGACCCGAGGGCGGGTCGCCAGAGGTCCGCGACCTCGGTCGTGTGGCCTGCGGCGCAGATATGCGAACAACCCGAGACACCCTACAGGTAGCTGTTGAGGGAAGACCGGGATGACGACGCCGAAACAAATCAGGGTGATGCTGGCGGATGACCATCCCATCATGAGGGACGACCTGCGGAACGCCCTGCAGGATGAGGGGGACTTTGAGGTTGTCGGACTGGCGCGAGACGGGGTTGAGGCGGTGAGGATGGTACAGAGCCTTGCGCCCGAAGTCATCGTCATGGACGTGATGATGCCGCACAAGGGCGGAGTGGACGCCTGCCGGGAGATCATGCAACTGCGGACGGACACGCGGGTGCTGATGCTGACGGCCTCCACCACAGAGGATGCGGTCATCGAGGCAATCACCGCCGGAGCGACGGGCTACCTGCAGAAGGACTCGGGGCCTGAGGAGCTGGCGGAGGCGATCCGGGATGTGGCCCAGGGCCTTCTGCGCATTCCGGACAGGTCCATCAGGCGGGTCCTCGCCATGGTCCGCAGCCAGCGGGGGCTCACCGCCAACCGGGCCTTGGACGGGATGACCGCGGTAGAGGAGGAAATCCTGACGATGTTTGCCAGCGGCAGGTCATACGCCCAGATCGCCGAGCCCAGCGGGACCAAGACCGTGGACGTCAGGAACGCTGTCTACTGCATTCAGGACAAAGTGGGAGTCCATTCGAAACAGGAGCTCGTGGCCTGGGCCGGGCGGAACGGACTGCTGAATGAGGTGGCAGCGGGCGATGGCCCACCACCACCGCCGCGGGGCCAGTGACCCGCGACCAACCGCTTACAGGCCGGGCTGCTGGATTTAGCTGAGCGAGCCGACGTTGTTTGGTGGGGCGCTGAATTGAGCGAATGGATGCTGCCGTGGTGGAGAGGGCTCAAGCCACAGTCCAGCGGACGGGAGGTAGTTGTGCCTCAAAAGTAACGTTGCTCCCCCTGCTCGCCAACGGCTGGCAGACGGGTCCGTTCTGTCCCCTGGGTTACGTCCGGCGGTCAGAAGACCGGTTTTGCGAACCGTGGTCTCCACGTCTGGACCACCAGCGTTGCTGGATGACGCAATTGAGGCCATCCTGGCAACGGCCGGTCGCCCAGGGAGCGCGATCGCCGGGCATAATGGACATAGCCTTGGTGCTGCGGGACTGTGGTCTGCGGCGGTCGGAGGCCATGGCTCTCGTCTGGTCTGACACATCAGGCGCTGGGACGACGGCAGCGGCCGTCTGCTCATCGAGGGGAGCACAGCCGACCAGACCGGCGTGGGCGAGCTCCTGGCCCACATATCACCCCTTGGGTGGGCCCACATCCTGCTCACCGGCGAATACCGGCAGCCAAAGCGTCGATAGCAGCCTTAGCGTACGATTCCGCCCCATACCGGAGTCGACCCCAACAACAGCTTCGAATCCTTCGAGCGCCGCGCTGCGGCGCGAGTACCGAAGAGCCGCCCAACCAGCCACGACACAGTTTCGAGCGCCCACAGGCAAGATGCCGGGCGGCCTAGGTCTGTGACACCGCCAGTGTGTAGGTGCCGATCCCGGACCCTGCTGCGCTCGCGGCGATGTAGTAGGTGCCCGACGTGCTGAGCGTGATCGTCGAGCTGCTGTTGAGTCCGTCGCCGCCGTCGTTGTCGTCGCTGCCCGTGATCAGAGTGCTCGTCGAGTCATGCACGCCGCGCAGGTGCGGGTCCGCGAGCGTGCCGTCGCCGCTGTCGGCGCCTCTAAGCTCTATGTCGTAGGTCCCCGCCGCGTCGATCTGCACTGCGAACCAGTCCCGATCCCCGTCGGAGTCAATCCTGCCGACGACGGACCCGTCCACGTCTACGGTCGCGGTGCTCGTGGAGTTGTCGGGCTAGTCACCGGAGAACACCAGCCTGTGCACCTCGGTGACCGACCGGGCTACATCGGTCACTATCACAGCCACCGGGGTCAACCCGAACTCGGCCACCTCGACCTGGTGGCCGTCGGTGTTCGGATCGGCGTCGGCCGGCAGGATCAGCACTTCGGGGGCCGGCGTCGCCTCCCAGGTCTCGACAGCAACCGTCACCATCGCGGCCGTCCTGAGGATCTCGTAGGAACCGTCCGCGGACAGGAGCGGCAGGATCGACGCCCCGTCCACCGTCACCGCGGACAACCTCGAGACGCCCGGCGCCACGGCGCCGCTCACGTCGCCGCGCACCGAGACCGTGAAGTTCATCTCGCGGCCGTCGTGGCTGAAGTGCTGGATGGCCTCAACGACGTAGTCTCCCGGCTCGAGCACCGTGGAGAACCACCTGTCGCACTCGAGCCCGTACGCCTCCCAACATCTGAAGAGGGTCTTGTGATACATGAGCTGCTCAATCATGGTGCCGTCGCTGTCGCGCAGCACGAAGCGGTAGCTGGTGTCGGAGTGATCCATCGCGATCACGACGTTGCTCCGCTGCTGCACCGTGAAGTGATAGAAGCGGGCGTAGCCGGTCGCCACCGGCGACGAGGAGTACTCGTTGTAAACGAGGATGGAACGACAGTCAGGCTTCCAATGACCTGCCTTGGTCAGCTTCCAGCCGGCCGGATTGAGCGTCTCGAGCACGCACCCCTCCGGCAGCGCAAAGTTGAACCTCGCTGACCCGCTCGCCGGGGCTTGCCGGGTGACGGCGACGGTGTAGACCTCGGTCGTGTTGGTGTCCGCGGAGGTCACCATGACGGAGATGCCGGTGACGGTGGGTTGCAGGCTCGGCTCTGTCATCTCAGCGAGGGATATCTGCCAGCCGGGCGTGTTGGGATCCTCGTCGCCGGGGGTGACCGCGACGGTGGCCGACGCATGGCCCGTAGCGAGATTGAGGGTGACCTGGGACGTGTCGTAGTCGACTGACGCGGTGTAGGAGTAGGCGCTGGTGGCGAAAGCCGGCGAGAGTTCGAATCCGTCGAGGGACAGCGCCTTGAGCAGTGCGTCTTGTGCGGAGAAGCCGCGGTTGACCTTGATGGTGTAGCTGCGGGTGGTGGTGGTGTCGGCGGCGGTGACGTTGACGGTGATCGTGTTGAGGCCCGGCGTGATCGCGATCTGATGGCCCGGCGTGATGGCATCGCTGTCGCCGGGGACGACCGCCGCGGTGGCTGATGCCTGGGTCGTGGCGAACTCGACGGTGACCTGCGCGACGTCTGCTGCCACGTCGGCCTCGTATGTGTCGATGTTGCGGGCGAACGCGGGAGTGAGGCTGACGGCGTCGAGGGACAGCGACTCGACGGTGGCATCCTGTAGCGCGGACTGGCGGGTGATGGTGACCGTGTAGACCAGAGCGGAGCCGTCCGAGCCGGTGACGGTCACAGTGACGGTGTTGTCGCCCTCGACCAGCGCGATCTGATGGCCCGGTGTGTTGGCATCGCTGTCGCTGGGCGCGATCACCGCGCTGGCGCCGGCGTCGTCTGCGGTCGCGCTGACAGTCACCGCCGAGACGTCATGGCCGACCTCCGCGGTGTACGTGAGCGTGTCTGCGGCGAGTGCAGGCGCGAGATCAGCGCCCTCAACCTCCAGCTTCGCCAAAGTGGCGGCATTGGGCGGGGGGCCCGGAACAGAAACCTCGGGACTGTTGTGCAGCTGATCGCCTCCCGCGGTGCAGATCGCGCCGGGCAGGCTGCAAGCAATGCCGCCGACCAGTGCGACGGTCACGCCGGAGGATCCGTCAGGGCGGACGGTGATCTCCCAACTCTGCGGACTCGACCCGCCCTGGGCCCTCACCGCGGTCGCAGCGCCGCCGGTCACGACCAGCGCGTCCTGCAAAGGCGGCTCCGTCAGTTTGAGCCGTCCCAATGAAATTCAACTGCAGCGTGAACGGCGTCGACCCATCGTGGGCATCAGGAAACGCCGCGAAATGCGCAGCCAGCGGCGGCCCGACTGCAAACACCCACGGGCGAGCCTGCTTGATCGACAGGACATCCTCGCTCGTGATCTTGTACTCGATCTCCATCGCGAAGTCCTCACCCGATGCCGGGTTGTACAGCGTCTCGAAGTGGTCATGGATCGTCTCAAGGTGCTGGCGCAGCTGGGCGATCTGGTCGTCGCTCATGATAATCTGGCCCGGCTCGACCAGGTTCGACAGGGCGATGACGTCGACGCTGCTTGACGGCCGGGTCCCGATCGGGTTATTCCCGGTGGAGACGGTGCCGGGCTCGCCCAGTTTCAGCAGGAGCTCCTCGGGCACCGAGTGCGCCTCGGGATTGGTGACCAGGTCCTCGCCGATCTGCGTGTTCGCGTAATACCGGTCGTACCGGCCCGAGATCAGGTTGAAGCTGACGGCCACCCCATTGGCCAGCTCGTCGGAGAAGTTGGGATGCACCAGCACGCCCATCGCCGTCTCCAGGTGATCGATGCGGTGGAAGTCCCTCTCGGTGAAGGCCCGGAAGTTCCACAGGCTGGCAAACACCCCCTTGAGGGACTTGTCGATGCCGTCCTCCTCGGTCTCGTCGGGGTCCTGGGTCTTGGAGTCGTACAGCCCCGCGCCGTTGAACCGAGGCAGATCCTCGTTGTTGGTGCTGGACCGGTAGCGCAGGGAGGTCCCGACGGGCAACTGCGCGTGCATCTCGGTCAACGCCTCGATGATCCACTGGGGCGAGTCGGCGTCCTTGATCGCGTCGCGCAGGTCCTTCAGATCGTCTTTCTGAGCTTCCAGGCTCGTCTGGAAGTCCTCGTCGGCCAGCATCTGCTCAATGTCGTCGTAGAGCCCGTTCGCCTTCATGAACTCGTCATAGAAGTAGAACGGGATCGCGAACCCGTCCGGCACGGTCCCCGCCGGAAAGCCCAGCGCCTTCAACACCGCAAGGTTCGCCGCCTTGACGCCGAAGGAGTCCCAGTCGTCGAAACCGACGTCGCTCAGAGGGGTGATCGACGTGACCGAGAGATCCCGTTGGGGCGTCTGGGCCTGGGCCGGCCTCGACGACGCATAGTGCGCGTCCACCTCCGCTTTCGTGGCTCGGCGAATCGAATATGTGCGACCCTGCACCTCATAGCGGACGTAGCTGCCGATGAGCTCGTCGATGTTGGGCTCGTCGAGCGCACCTGGGATGTAGGCGTTGGGAATGCCGTTCTGCACGGCACGCAGGTTGACGTGCGACAGCGGCGTCTGGGGCACGGTCGAGATGATGCCGGCGACGCGGGGCAACTCGTTGGGCAGCGCCTCATAGATCACGACCTCCCGGGGGTGAGGGCGCTCGTCCGCATCTCTCTCGCGGAGCAGGCCGAAACCGGTTGCCTGGTTGAGGGCGGAGTAGCTGGTCCCACCCCCGAGGTCCGTGGTGAGGGTGATGCGCGACCGGCTGAGCATCGACGAGCAACGCCGGTACTCGCGAATGTCGTTCTTCGGTACCCAATAGACGAGGTTTTTCTCGAGCACCGGCATGCCGGCGACGAGCATGGTGTAGGCGCGGTCGATATAGCTGCAGTCGTGCTCGTATCCAGACAGCCAGAAGACGTAGGCTCCCGGGCTGCCGTCCGGGCTGGCGAGTGTCGGGTTGTAGGAGATATTGCCCCTGAGTGTGCCTGCTGTGAATGGCTCGATGCCCAGGATCTGTCTCATGAATTCGTCATGTCCCGGGTAGTTGGTCCTGTTCTGGAAGACGAGGCTCGGGCGGATCGGGAGATTGAGGTCGTACATGACGAACTTGGTGTAGCCCGACAATGCGGTGACGAAGGCCAGGACTCCAGCCTCGGGGGCGACCGTGGCGGCGGGGTTCACGGGGTTCATGGCTCCCAGGGCTGCGAGCTCGGTGAGGTCGTCGATACAGTCCCCGTCGACGTCGGCCGGGTCGGCGACCTGGTACCTCTCCACCCGGTAGCGCTCCACCGGCCGCGCCGGCGCGTTCTCGGCCAGGGTGGTGGTGCCCGCCTCCCCCCGCTTCACCAGAACAGGCATTTCCTGCACCGTACCGTCCACATCGTGGTTCACATACAGCACGAAGTAATCGTCGGTTGTCGAATTCACCACGATGGGCAGGGCGCTGAACGGCACTTCCGTCGGCGTGGGGTTGAAGCAGGTGACGGCCTCGCGGGTGACGGTCACCTGATATAGACGCGAGGCGTTTCCGTCAGACGCGGTGACTGAGACCGTCACCGTCGTGGGCACTCTCGGCTCCAACGTCACCTGGTGGCCCGTCTTGGTGGTGTCGGCGTCCTCGGGTGCGATCTCGACGGTGATGTCGTCACGGGGTACGATCGCGGTGACGGTTACTTCGATGAGGCCGGTGGAGGCCTGTGCGGTGTAGAGGGTCTCGGCGGGACTGAACGCGGGGCTCAAGCTGAGTCCGGCCACGGCCAGGTCGCTGAGTTGCGCTATGGCGTGCCCGGGCACCACGACGTGGGGCTGATTGTGGAGGAGGTGGCCGTCTGAAGTGCACACGGCACCGCTCTGGTCGCAGGCCGTGGTGGCCGCGAGTCCCAAGGTGATATCGGCGGTCCCGCCGGGCTGCACGGTGACGTTCCAGTTCCTCGTCGAGTTGGCGGTGCGCTGCGCGACGGCGGTGACCGTTGCGCCGGTTGCGACGAGTGCGTGCTCTTGCAATGTCGTTGCCGTCAGGGATACCTCTTCGCTGAAGGAGACCCGCAGCGTGAACTCGTCGGCACCGTTGTGGGACGCAGGGATATCTGAGAAATACGCGGTGGGTGGTGCGAGCGGCCGGTTGGCGGACGCCTCCGTGTCCTCGGCCGCGGTGATGCTCACGCTGACGGTTTCGCCGACGGCGAACAGCTCGGTGTCGGTCTGCCACCAGTAGCGGCCAGCGCCCGCCGTTGCGGGTACTGAGCTGTCCGAGGCCGCGAACTCCTGATCCCCTGTGGCCAGCGTGAACTCAACGGGCAGCGCGGGGGTGGTGGCCAGGTACAGGCCGCCGGCCTGCTCGATCAGCGCCAGCACTCGATAGGTGGTTCCGTCCATCTCGAAGTCTCTATCGGACACGGCACCCGTTTGCGACCATGTGGAATAGCCAATCATCGGCGGGGAGGGACGGTTGTAGGCGCCTACGGTCACCTCAGCCGACCACGTCGGCACATCAGCCTGCTCATGTTCCGCTGGCGTCTGTTCCGGCGTCGGCTCAGGGGTGTACGTGGGCGTTGGCTCCGGTGCAGCGGAGGTCTCCACCCCTACGGAGGCAGACCTCTCGCTCAAACCTTGAGCGTTTCGAGCCCTCAACCGATACCCATACTCTGTAGACGCCACAACACTACTGTCCGTGGAGCTCGTGGTCGTGCTCCCCGTATCGTCTTCCACTAGCTCAAACACCCCACGCCCATCCTCACCACGCTTGCGCCGTAGCACCTGGTAGCCTGTGATGCTGGAGTCTCCGGGGGCTGTCCAAGATATGGTGACCGTGTCGTGGGCGACCTCGGTGACCGTTGGAGGGGAGGGTTTCGCAGGCACCCCTGAATCGGCCCAGAAGTCGTGTCCACTCTGAGGAGGCCGCTCCAACTGCTCAACCCCGCTGCATTGCGCGCCTTTGCCCTGTAAACGTATTCCGTACCTGCTTCTACCGTGAAATCCACGTACGCGGTCCCGGAACTGCCTGTGTCATCGACTATAGGGTGGAACTCACCAGCCTCATGGATGGCCCTGTCCCTGCGTAAGATCTGGTAACCCGTGATACTGGAGTCTGAGGGGTCATCCCAACTGAGACTCACTGAGTCATGCAGGACGCTGCCGCTGAGGTTCTGGGGGCTCTCGGGCGGGGCGCCCGGCGTTTGTGCGAGCGTGCCGAGCGGCAATGCCACCATCGCCGCCAACACCAAGAGGCCCGCCACAGCAGAAAGCTTCAGACGTGAGCCAAGCCCTCGCGCAGCCCACACCAAGAGATGCCCACCAATCATGGATCCTGTTGTGTGGGCCAGTGATTCCATGATCGTTGCCATCCTAGCAGCCCGTCTGAGGATTGACCGACTGGCGGTGTCGGTCAGCCGGGATTACCCTGCGACAACGGTTCTGGCGGGGTGCGGGTAGGCACCTGCGGATTGTCGCTTGAAAATCCCACTGCCCATGGACCGGCGCGTCTCCCTGTCGTTCCCAGTGGCGCCTTTTCCCCTCGCCTTGACGAACATCCCGGCCCCATACCGGAACAGCTTCAGCAGGTTGTGGCCGGCGCAGATGATCAGCCACTCCCGGTTCACCTTAGCCAGACCCCGCAGCAGGAACTGCCGGAAGCCCCGGCCCTGCTTGATCTGCCCGAATACCGGTTCCACCGTCTCCATCCGAAGCGCGTAGCGTTCCCTGCCCCGTTTCGTCCGCAGCTTGCGCCGCATCCGGTCCTTGGCTGACAGCCCCTTCGGTATGCGGCCACGGGGCGCCGGTGGCGGCACCCAGCCGTGGCGGGTCCTCTCCGGCGCGACGAACGGGTCCACTCCCAGGGCGTAGAGTTCCTCCACCGCCTTGGCCGAGTAGTATCCGGCGTCGGCGGAGACTTCCTTTGGGACTGTGCCCACGTTCAGGATGGCCTCCTCAATCATGCTCACGGCCTGATCCTTGTCCGAGGGCTGATCGGTGGCACAGGCCGCCACGATCACCTGATGCTCGCTGTCCACCACCGCCTGGCAGTTGTAGGACTGCTGGAAGTCCCTCCCTCCCGGGCCGGGCATGATCCGGGAGTCCGGGTCGGTGAAGTTCCGCTGCGCCTTGTCATCAGGCACCCCGAGATGATTGCGTCCCTCGGACTCAGCCTGCTCCGCATCCGCCAGGGCCTCGGCCTCCAGCGCCGCCTTGGCCTCCCTTATCTTCCGCAACCGTCCCTCCCGGAAGGCCAGTTCCTCCGGCAACTCATCCCCACGCCTGTCCTTCCCGTACCGGCGGTCCTCCTCCTCGTCCACCTCCTGCGCCTTGCGGAGCAACTCGTCCACCTCGGCCTGCAACCGCGCTTCCTTCTCCTTCATCCGCCCGTAGCTCATCGCCTTGTGCTTTGAGGCATTGGCCCTCACCTTGGTCCCGTCCAGGGCCACGTGCCCCAGCTTTACCAGTCCTGCCTGCTGGCACAACTCCAGCACCTGCAGGAACAATTCCCCCAACGCCTCCAGATGGTCCTTTCGGAAGTCGGAGACGGTGCGGAAGTCCGGCGTGTTGTTGGCCGCCAGCACCCGGTAGGCGATGTCCTCGTGCAGCCTCTGGGCGATGCGACGTGAGGAGGCCACGCCGGTGCAGTAGCCGTAGAGCAGCACCTTCACCATCATCCTGGGATGGTAGGGCGGGCCGCCCCGCCTCTCCTGCTCGTAGCGGGCGGTGATGTCCGAGAGGTCCAACTGGTCCGCAACGTCGGAGATGAAGTAGGCCAAGTGCTCCGGCGGCAGCCATTCCTGGAGGGCCGCCGGCAGCAGCAACTGCTGGTCCGGGTCGTAGGGAAGGTAGGTCTTGCTCATTGACCGCTCCGATCGTCTGATGCTCCGTACCATCATACCCCCAACGGCTCACCAACCCCGTTTCTCGGACGGGCTGCTAGCGCTCCATCTCCCAACCTTCCTATCTGCATATGGATGACAGATAGCGTCAGCAGGGTCATATCCAAGAGGAGGAGGTCGGGTCGTTCCATTTCGACCAGGTGTTCCAGGTTGCTGGCGTCCCTGGTCGTCAGGAGGCTGAAACCGGCTCCCGAGAAGATGCTTCGCATGTTCTCCCATGTCTGCGGGTCGCTCTCAAGCGCGAGAATGCGCGCTCAGTCCCTCACTGTCCGCCCCAAGGTGGACTGGTCCCGGTCCGGGCCGGCTGAAGGAGGATGAATGCAACCCAGACTCCGAATCCCGGTTCTATGCCCCGATATGCGCCCCCGTGGGCCCCCACCATGGCCCGGCAGATTGCTCATCCCTGGCCAGATGTGGGGTCGCACTCCGTAACGTCGTCGCTGTCTGCAGGCCAGGGCTGGCTGAACATGCCCGGGGCATCGTCCGGGGATCTCTCTCCCGTGGAAATTTCCACCCTCACCCGGTCGTCTGCTTCTGCACCTGACAGGCTCACCTGTATGACCGACGACGGGGGTGAGTTTTCGGATACGTCCGTAAGGAGGATGTCCAGGGCCTGGAGAGTCCGTTCCCTGTCCACCATCACCCTGGGGAGTTTCGGAGCCGAGTCGACCACAACGGTATTTTTGCGCCCCTCCTCCGAAACGCCTCCGTTGCATCTGCCACCAGATCCGACAGGTTGCTGGGTTCGGGGGTGACCGACGGCGTCCCCGGTTCCCTATCGGGTTTCATATCCCTGAGGTTGGACAGGTTGCCTATCAGCTGGCGCATGTGGTCGGCGTGGTCCTCGATTATCCGTAGGAAATGGCGTGTTTCCCTGGAGTCCATCGAATGGGGAGATCCCAGCACCGTCGCTGCGGACTCCTTGATGGCGACCAGTGAAGCGCTGAGTTGGTGGCTCACGAACTCCGGGACCCCGGCGCTCTCCCCGACCATCTCCTCCAGCCCGGCACTGGCCCTCCGCTGCTGACCGTGGGCCCGGGCATTGGCGATGGCCGCCCCGGCGTGGGACGCGAACATCTGCAGCAGAGTCCGGTCCTCCGGTGTGAGGGCTTCGCCTCCCTCCTTGTTTGCAACATGGAGACGTGCAATGTCCTCTTAGTCATGACTGACGGGTACGCTCAGCCAGGGACCGGGAAGCAGGCCGGCGTTCCCGAAGGCCTGGGACTCCGGAGCCTCCTGGCTCAGGGATTGGAGCAGGTGTTCTTGGCTGGCCTGATGCTCCGGTGCTTCACTTTCTCCCAGGCTGAATCCAGAGGTGACCATTTCACTTGGGCCCGTCCCGGTTTCGAAGACCTGGACGGCGGCGTACTGAGCAAGAGCCAACCGGCGGGCCTCATCCGCGATTTTCTGGAGGGCGGCGCTGGGGTCCAGTTCCGACGAGATGCTGAGACAGCCGTCCACCAAACGGGTGGGTCCTTCTGAGGACAACTCGCCGGTTTGCCGACTGTTCCCGTATTCGTTCATCCCAGGATTTGCTCCGGCTCACCGGTTTCGACGTGAACAGCCGGCGCCCCTGTTTGTCCCTTCTACCTGCCGGGAAGTGGCGCTTTGCGTCTGTCTTTCACAGCCCGCTTCCCTGTCCGGATGCGCAGGAGGTGACATGATGAATAAGGCCCGTCTTAATTCAGTGAAATATATCTGCAATAGTCGATGACGTAACCGATAATTGGGGTGGACGTGCTGGTCAATCAGTACTTTACGGACAGACCAATAATACTACAACGGCGAGTTGTCTTGCAGGATGGCGGGCCAGAAAATGATGGGGAGATGGAGTGATTGATTCGGCTAGCTTCGAGCGGCGGGAGTGTAATATGTGTTCTTACCACTGTTCATGGTGACGCGAAAACCAGTGCAGTATAATTCTTATATCAGTGCAATATCATCGATACACAATAAATTATAATCACCATTATGCTGCCAACTCTGGGAATCCCAGCCAATAGGATGGTGGACATGGACCAAGCCCGCCCCGCATATTCCCGTTCGTCGGATGGCGGTTCCGAACACCGCCCCGTCGCCTCCCTCAAGCGTTCTTGGATGCGCCGCCTGCCGGCCGTCAGCCTGCGGTTGCCGGTAATCATCCTGGTGTTTGCGGCAGCCCTGGTTTTCATCCCCCTCATTCAGGCACCCACTTCTCAGCCTGTCTCCGCCCACGGGGGCGGCGATAAATTCTACGTAGAGTGCCTGTACTCCCAGGTACGGGAGGGCTGGTCCGCCACTGCCTACTACCATCGGGTCACCAGTCACGAAAACCACAAGAACAACGCCTTCTACACCAGGTGGAACACGCGGACCGGTACCGCCCAGCTCGATGACTTCGAGTACCTGGTCAACGTCTACGATAACGAGCCCTACCCGCACTCCGTTGCTAACTTCATTGTCAGGTACATCGAAACCACCGATGACGATGAGGTTGAGGACAACGAGACCTTCCGCATAAGGGTGCCGGAAGATGACACCATCCTGGACATGGACGACGCCGCCAAGGATAACGAGTGCATCGTCACCATCGTCGACGACGACCCCCACGTGACCGCTGTCAGGATCATCTCCTCCCCGGTGATCGGAGATACCTACGGCCTGAACGAGACAATCCGGCTCGCCGCCCACTTCAACCGTGAGGTGATCGTGGAGGGCAACCTCAGGATGGGCTTCACCATCGGCAGCACCTGGAAGGGAGCTCCCTACGCGAGCGGTTCCGGCACCAAGATACTGGTGTTCGAACATACCGTGGTCGCCAGCGACTCGGATACCGACGGCATACACCTGAGCCGGGGTTATACCGACGACCAGGGAAACCGGCACGGGCTCGTGTCGGGTAAGGCGTTGGACAAGGTGGAAACCGATACCAGGTCGTTCCATCTCTATGCTGGGACCTCTGCCCGAGCGCGCCATAAGGTGGACGGTTCCTATGAGGCCCCACTCACCCTGCTGGACGCTTCCACCAACACCACGGGAAGCAAGGTCATTCTCACCTTCAACCGGGACATCGAAATACCGACACTCCTGGAGACACTCAGCGACGCTCTGAACATCGACCTGGGGCGGTTCTACGCCGCCGTCTTCGACGTCTATGCCGGAAGCAACGGAATCAGGGCGGTGGACTCCAGGAATGCCTCAATAGATGGGGCCAAACTCACCATTGACATCCAGTCCGCTCACTACATCTCGTCAGCGGACCAGGTGAACGTCGCCTACAACAACATCTTTGCCGAAGACTCCGAGGGCATGTTCCTGGATTCGTCCGACAATATCCTGGAGAATTTCGAACCGTTCTCCGTCAACAATGTGTCGACTGATTTGGGTACGACCTTCCAGAGCAACAAGGTGTCGGGCCCCACTGATATCACCATAGATGAGGGTTCCAGCGCCACATACAGCGTGGGAATCAACTACTACCCCGGCTCGTCCACCAACCGGGTGAGGTTCTCGGTCTACCCGGCGGGTGCGCTCACCCTGAGCAGTAACTCGGTCGCGTTCAACTGGTCCAACTGGCAGGAAACCCAGTCCATCACCGTTACTCCAAACCCGTCTGAGGATGACGACAGCGTGAATAAGTGGGCCAGGATCACGGCCACCAGCAGCGCCTCCTACACGGAGACCCTCAGGACCCGTGTTCTCATCGAGGACGACGACTAGATCTAGATCGAATCGGGGTTGGCACCAGTGAGGGCGACCTCAACTGACCCGTTGTCCCGTGGTCCGCTCTGGTGCGTTGTCTCGGCCCTAGGGTCTCTTCAACGACCCCGTTCTTCACACTCTCGGAAACGGGGCCACTGTTGCCAACGGCCTGGTCTTGAGTATCATCTGAGCTATGGGTTGGTTCACTTCACGGATACTCCCGGCGAAGCCGTTCAGAATGATCGTCGGCTGGATCTGGTCCGACGGGTTCAGCCCGGAGGAACTCCGGTACGGCGCCATCATCTCGGTCTGGGTGAGGTGGTTCTGGGTCATCGGTGGGCTGATAGAAATCAACTATCCGGCCGGCTACCAGGACCGCTACTATGCGCTCAATACCCTGTACGTTTTGACGCCGGGGCTGATCAACGGTTACGTCTATTACCGGATCCGGTCCGGGGGGGCCGTGTCGGCGCGGTGGCTCCTCGCCCTGTCGGCCCTGGACGTGTTCATCACGTCGTTCAGCGTCGCAATGTCCGGTGGGTTTGAGAGCCACTTCTTCCCGGTATATCTTCTCGTGCTGGCCATGTTCGCGGTGGTGTTCACCTCCGTCAGGCTGACCGTTGTGTGGACCACCTTTGTGGCGGCCGTCTATGCGACCTTGAGCTGGACGATTGGGGCTGGGCTGGACCTGGGGGCCAATGATGAGAAGCACCTGCTCACCCGGATATTGATGATGTATGCTGTCGCCTGCGCGGTCAGCCTGATAGCCCGGTACGAGCGGATCCAGCGGAGGGAGGCAGTGGCCCGCGAGCAGGTTCTGCAGCGAGAGCGCATTGCTCTCTCCCATACAATCCATGACACCGTGGGCCAGTCGGCCTACATGATCGGCATAGGCATCGACAACGCGAAGGATCTGGCGGGTTCGGCCCACCCGGAACTGGTCCGCAGCCTGGAGGCGACAGGTAAGCTTGCGCGGTCGGCGATGTGGTCCCTGAGACACCCGATAGACATTGGTGTGATCTTTGATGGTCAGGGGTTGGTGACCACCCTCAGCTCCCACGCCGCAACCTTCACGGCCATCACGTCGATACCGGCGGAGGTCACCCAACTGGGGAGTGAGCCTCCGCTTTCAGTCGGTACAAAGAGTCTGCTATTTTCCATCGCCCATAACGCATTGACCAACGTCTTCCGCCATGCGGAGGCGAGCCGGGTTGATATAGTGTTGGACTTCGAGTCGGACCGGTTGCGGCTCTGGGTGAGCGACGACGGCAAGGGGTTGCCGGAGGACTACGCCCGTCGTGGGCACGGCTTTCGCAATATGCGGGCCGATGCTGAACGCCTGGGCGGGAGTCTGTGCGTGATGGACAACCAGGATGGCGCGGGTACCAGGGTGATGTGTTCAATTTCCTTTGAACGAGGTCAAGGAGGCTTCTGAGATGGTGGGTTCGCCGACGGTCAGGGTGATGCTGGTGGACGACCATGAAATAGTCCTTGAGGGCTTGCGGGACGTTCTCGAAAGCGCTGGGGATTTCGAGGTGGTGGGGCAGGCCGCCGACGGGCAGATGGCGGTCGAAATGGCGTCTGAGCTGCACCCTGACGTGGTGGTCATGGACCTGATCATGCCGGTGAAAAACGGCATCAACGCCTGTCGGGAGATCATGGACGAGTTGCCGGGTACCAGGGTCCTGGTGCTTACGATGTCCACCGAGCAGGACGCGGTGGTGGATTCGCTGGCCGCCGGCGCGACGGGATACCTGCAGAAGGTGTGCGGGAGACAGGAGTTCCTGACTGCGGTGCGCGACGTTGCGGCTGGCCAGTACCGCATTCCGAATGACGCCATGCGGCGGGTGTTGGCCGGTGTCCGTTCGGCTCCCAGGCCGTCGGGCGGATCGACTCTAGACAAAATTACGGTTCGGGAGAGGGATGTGCTGGCTCTTTTCGCCCGGGGTCGGAGCTATGCCCAGATAGGGGAGGCCAAGGGGATCCAGCCGATAACGGTGCGTAACGCCGTCTACAACATCCAGCGGAAGCTGGGGTTTGCGAACAAGCAGGAGCTGGTGTTCTGGGCGGTCCAGAACGGTCTGGTGGATGCGGGTTCCGAGCCGTCGTAGGACTCGCTTGGCCGGTGACGGGTCTTCCGTGATCGTCCCGTTCGGTCCATTGGAGTTGGTTGCTCCTGCGCGGTGGGGTTCTCGCCGGCTTGGATCTTGTCCTACTTGTCCATCCTCAGTGTCCTCAGTCGCTTCGAGGGCATGAAAGTGGGGCACATTCATTGAGCCTGCCATTTGCGCCTGACAAGCACCCTGCCTACCATGCCGCCCGCCCACAATGCGGGGGTGGTCCCCGAACCACCATCCGCCAGGCGGCCCCGCCCGTGCCCCGGACCTCACTGCGGCAGTGCCGGCACCTTCCCATGTGCTCTGCAGCAAGCTCCGGGCCCGGCCGCACGCTCTCAGGTCCTGCACTTTGCCTTCGGTCGTCTCCAGTTGGCAGACGGGTCCATTATGTCCCCCGATTACGTCCGGCAGTCAGAAGACCGGTTGTCCGAACCGCAACTTCAACCGTGAGGAACCCGGCGGCAAGCGCGAACGTCCGCCCCGACTGGGAGCGGGTAAAACCTGTGAGGAAGGCTCGTGATAAGTTTATCTTTATCACGGGTTTTAATCGGATCTCGGGTAGTCCGGTTTAGCAGGGCAAGGGGTGTTAGTCAGCCCTGTCACCGGCGATTTCGCGGGAGATGAGGAGCTGTACTTGTAAAGGGTGTAGCGTGGCTATCCATGGCATCCTACAGGGACACTCGGATCCCTGCGAAAGCGGGAATGGTGGTTCGGATCGGTTGCGAGTCTTTGGATAGTTTCTTATTCCCGTTCAGCGAGTCGCGAAAGCAATTTCCCGATGGAAAATGCTCCGATCGAGGTAACAGGTCGGATCCAGAACGTTGATCTAAGATTGGATTTTCTCATGATGAACGCTCTGACGCCGCGAAATTACAAGGACTGTGCCGTTTGAAACACCATCTCTCCACCCTCGTCGCTTTGCCCCTTGCAATCTTCGTTCTCTCGGTGTTTGTCGCATGTGGGGACGGCGAGCAAGAGACCTCGACGTCCAAATCCACTGCTCCAGTCGGGGACACGAGCGGTGAGTCGGCGCCACCCACGCCCATCTCCATTTCGGTGACACCCGAACCTCCGTCCAGCCCCACACCCATCCCGTCGCCGGTGCCAACGCGGGCCCCTTCGCCATCGGCTACTCCTGCGTTACCGGCCGGCCCCACACCTGAACCCACGCCGACTCCAGAGGAGCGTCCCGCCTCGACAGCGAAAGACCAGGGGGCCTCGACCCCCGCGGTACCGGCAACGGTCGTGGGCGAGCCTGTTCATGTCGGGAACCTTGTGGAGGTTGTAGCTGGCTTCGGCCACTCCTGCGGTCTTCGTGAGGACGGTTCAGCAATATGCTGGGGAAGAGACTACGAAGGCCAGGCCTCGGTGCCGATGGCTAGTTTCGTGTCATTGAGTGCCTACAGGCTACAGACCTGCGGGGCCTTGACAGAGGGTGGAATCCAATGCTGGGGGCAGGCTCCGCTTGGGAGTGGCGAAGTCCTTTTCGGGGAAGAGAAGTTTGCCTCGATAAGTGCTGCATCGGACCACCTTTGCGGCCTCAGGCACGACGATGTGGTGCTGTGCTGGTCCAGTGAACATGGCAGATCTATGGGAGTGGAGAGGGTCCCCGAGGGAGAATTTCTCTCCGTGGACGTGGGGTACGACCACGCCTGTGGAGCCAGGGCGGTGGGTGGGGTGGTCTGCTGGGGCGGCGAATACGGGGAGGTTACTCCCATTCTGACCCAGGATTCGTTCTTATCTGTGCGCACCTCCAGCCACTCCTATTCCTGCGGACTGCGTTCGGATGGCGGCGTCGACTGCTGGGGACTCGACGGCGGAGAATTTGCGAGGAAGCAGACGCCCATCGGAAGGTTCAAAGCCATCAGCTTGTTTGACATTTATGCCTGCGGGTTGAAGACAGACGGGGAAATCACCTGCTGGGGAGAGGAGGGATTCGAGTACGTGGGGGCCTCCGTGCTGGCGGCTGGCTCCTACGCGGCCCTGAGCATCCACCACAACAACGCCTGCGCTCTGCGGGACGACGGTTCCGTGGTCTGCTGGGGTGAGGGCGACGGCGCCCTGCCTCCCGGGGGCATCGGAATAAATGAGTGGGGGGAGGTCTACTCGGTTTCGGCCTGGCGAGAAGGCGACGTCGTCACCTACACCATTGCGGCCCAGGACCACTCATGCCAATGGAGGACGGCTCCCGACTGGGAGGACTCGTATTCAAGATTCTGCTGGGGCAAGGTTGGCATCACCGGACCCGAGACGGCGGGTCCGACATATGTCGCCATTAGTGCCCTCAACTCCCACGTATGCGCAGTGCAATCGGACGGAAAGGCTATTTGCTGGGGACGGGGTGATACGTACTCCAGTGGCGACTCCATGTTTCCGTCTTTTGGGCCCGCCCCCACCAACCCAGGCCCACCAGATTTCAGGAGCAGGCCGGAGGTCCCGCCCTCGAACTTGTTATCTGATATCGCGGTCGGCCGCTACCACACCTGCGGCATAAGGGCGGACGATTCGGTCATCTGCTGGGGCGGGAGCCACAACAGCCAGGCGACGTCTCCCGGCGGCGAATTCACTGCAATCAGCGCCGGTGAGCAACACACCTGCGGGCTGCGACCTGACGGTCAGGTCGTATGCTGGGGAAAGATCAACTATCACGGAGTCAGGACAGAGCCGCCTGCCGGAGAATACCGTACCATCAGCTCCGGAGACGATTCGACCTGCGGCGTCCTGGCTGACGGAATGGTCCAATGCTGGGGCGACGGAATCATCGCCACAAGTGGTGAATACATCGCCTACGACCCAGGGCGGAGGAATGCCTGCGGCGTGACTGGCGATGGACTGGCTGTCTGCCAGGATGTCTTCTGGGGGACCCATGCCGCCTATCCGCATCTGGGCGCGCTGACGGGTGTCAGCGTCGGCTCCCACAGCTGCGGATTGAGGCCGGACGGCACACTCATCTGCTGGGATGGGGGAATCGATACCATCACGCCGCCGGGAGGGACCTTCTCCCAGGTCAGTGTCGGAAACGGGTACGCCTGCGCCCTTGGAACCGACGGCGCCGTCGTCTGCTGGGGACACAACGACAATAACAACCCCATTGACATCCCTCCCGGAACATGGAACGGAGAAACGCTTTACGGGATGAGGTCCCAGGGAGGGAAAAGAGTCTCCATCCCCTCTCCGGCAACCTCAGCTGCGGAGCCGCTAGTCCCTCTGGACGCTCCGAAAAAACTGGCTCACATAGGAAGTGATGGTGAAATCCTGCTCTTCTGTGGGGAGCTTTGCTCCGATGAATTCTGGTCCGAGGACGGTAGCCTCGGGTCGGTGAGGGCGATGCTGGAAGGCGGAGCAGACCTGGTGGGGTTGGGAGACCGGGGAGAGACGGCGCTGCACTGGGCTGTGAGATACGCGGACACCCCGGAGATCACGTCCCTTCTCCTGGAGCCTGGCACTGACCCGAACGCCAGGTCCTACGCGGACACCCCGGAGATCACGTCCCTTCTCTTGGAGCATGGCGCTGACCCGAACGCCAGGTCCTACGCTGGGGTCTCCGTGCTTATGGCGGCGGCAGGTGCGGGGAACAGCCCTGAAGTAATTGAAGAGCTTCTCGAATATGGAGCTGCCGTCAATGTGGGTAAGACCAGTCATGGTGAAACCGAACTGTCGGTCGCAGTTAGGACGGCCGCATACATCGAAAACGCGGCTGTTGTTAAATTGCTCCTGGAAACCGGAGCGGACGCCACCGTCAAATACCAGGATGAGGGCCTAACCATCCTGCACCTGTATCTGCTCGGACTGTTTGATTACAGTGATGGCGAAGCCGGCGATCCGGAAATAGTGAAGATGCTCCTGGATTACGGCTCGGACCCGGTCGCTACCCCTACCGGATTCTTGTTCGAACTACCTGTTTTGTGTCTTGCCTTGTATTTTGTGCCTGACAAGGAAATCGTCACGGCCATTGTTGAACACGGCGGCAGTGAGCAACTGCAGGAACCGTGGGGTTCCACGGCCCTGTTCCTAGCGGTCCACCGGGACGATCCGGAGATCGTGGAGTTGCTTTTGAAACACGGCGCCGACCCCAGCGGCCAGGCTGTTGAGGGAAATACGCCGTTGCACGCAGCGATACCGACCAGCAGTTTCCGCCCGCCGGATGCCGGTGTCATCAGGCTCCTGTTGGCCAACGGGGCCAACGTGAACGCCAGGAATGACGCGAGTGAGACGCCGCTGCACCGCGCTATGGATCTGCCGTACGCGGATGTCGTGCGGCTCCTGTTGGAAGGAGGAGCGGACCTGTCGGCGGTGGACGACAAAGGGAACACCCCGCTTCACAGGGCCCTCAGGCGGACTCATGGACAGGCCGCTGACGCCGACCTTGCCACGGAGCTGCTGCTGGAAAAGGGGGCATCTGTCGCCGCAGTCAACAAGGACGGGGAGACGCCCCTGCACATTGCGGTGGTGTTCAGTTCACCGGAAAGCGTCGAGCTGCTTCTTGCTCACGGCGCCGAGCCAAACGCCACCGGTCCGTCTTCCAGGACGCCGCTACATTCTGCGGCCCTGCTGGCTGGGGAGCCGGATATCTTTAGTGCGTTGATCTCCGCAGGAGGTGATGTAAACGCCAGGGGCGATGCAGGGGAAACGCCCCTGCACCTGCTTTTTGCCGGTGAACGATGGTACATGTTGCCCAAGGAGGATTTGCACAGAATCATCTCGGTCCTGCTGGGAGCCGGCGCGGATTCCGAGGCGAGAAACGATCGAGGTGAGACGCCATGCGACGTGGCTGGCGACAACGATGAGACGGTCAGAACCCTCCTGTGCCAGTAGCCAGCAATTCCTTCCGGTACCTCGGGCTGCCGTGGAGCCGACTGGCGCCATCGGAATTCATTCCATTTGATTACGCCGGCCCGACGGAAGACCGGTTGCGCGAACCGCGTATTCAGCGTTCAACGGCCCTTTCCGGTGTGCGAGTCTATGGCCAGGACTACCTGGGTGCAGGGATTTTCCCAGTCCGCAACTAGGATAAAGGTTGACGTTGAACATCTTGCGCGCATGCCCGCCCCCCTTCCTTGAGCTGTCATTGTAATATTGGGGAAATGGCCAGAAAAGTCCCGGTCAAATGCGCTATCGCCGGCTGCCACCGCCGGATCAAGATGACCCTCGACGAACACGAGGAACTGAGGCGGGTGGGACGGGAGAACAACGCCACGGCGGGCCTCGTCTGCCCCGCCCACGTGAAGGCCGCCTTCAACTTCGAATTCGACGATATCGACGTCGATGTCCCGTTGGGAGAACTCCTAGTCGAGGCGTCCAAGGAAACTCCCCGTTGGCGCGTGATGTTGACCCCGCTGCCCGGGGCGGCGGGTGAATCGGACAGCCAGTCCACGCCAGGGCGGGGAGACAGGGTTATCTAGTTCACCCACGCCCGCCCGTAGCTCCTGGGAGAATTCAGGCAATTTCAGAGCGCAATGACCGGCCGGTCAGGCCGATCCTGTAGCCATATCCGGCGGGAGGGTATCTTTTGGCTATAATCCTGGCAGCCTTCGGAACAGGAGCCTTCAATTATGGCCACGCCCCCCGAATCCGTTGAAATCTACTGCTTGAAGTGCCGGGCCAAGACCGGCTCAAGGGATGTTGAACAGGTAACAATGAAGAACGGACGTCCCGCCCTGCGGGCTGTCTGCTCTGTGTGCGGCACAGGCAAGTACCGCATCGGCTCCGCCGGATGAACCTGGGCCCGCCTGGCGGGCCTCCGGCTGCACCCGTCTCGTGTGGCGCGTCAGGGGCCGCAACTTCCGCTCCGGGAAATGCCGGGTGTGGCATCACCGGCCCAGGGCTTTCAGCGGCCTACAGGAGGCCGAGCCGATCGAAGCCACCTTCAGGAAACGCGGTCCCGCTTCCTGTCTCCGTCCCCGAGCCGGCGGCGTAACCCTCGGCGTAGCAGGCGCAGGGTTCTAGGCAATCGCAAACCGGTCGGTCCCGACCGGTCATTGCATTCCTGCTTGCGCTGAACTTTCATCGAAGATTGCCCTGTTGGCCGTGCTCCACGAGATCTTCATGATCCTGGCCACACGGCTCACCGACGGGTTCTCTGCGAACATACGCTTGCACTCGTTCACCTGGTCGGGTGAAAGCGCAGGTGGCCGCCCAGGCGACTTCCCCTCGGCCTTGGCACGCTCTTGGCCCACCTTTATGCGCTCGCTGGTGGAATCAGCCTGGTAGGCACCATTGGCCATCATCATCCGGCGGAAGTACTTGGCCGCGGCGCTCTCATCGGTGGTGTCGATCCCCTCCTTGATGGCCACTATGCCGATGTTCCGGCTGGTGAGGTCCGCCTGGATCCTCACGCCCTCGTCGAAGTTGCGGCTGAACCGGTCCAGCCATACCACCACGATGGTGTCGTTCGGCTGGATCCGGGCCATGAGCTCGTTCCATCCGGGCCGCGACATCAAGCGGCCGGTCATCACGTCGGAAAAGGTGAGCTCCCTCCGGATGCCGTGGTTGGCCAGCTCGCGGAGCTGGGTCTCGAGGTTCCGGTCGTCCCGGTCGCTCTTGCTGACCCGCGCGTAGCCATAGGTGACGGGAATCATCATCGCTCCACCACCCCGGTTTGCCGCAGTGCGGGCAGGGGTTCCGGACCGCCCGACGCCAGGCGACTCCGCCCTTGGCATGGACTTCCTGATTGCAGTGGAGGCAGCGGCCCATGTATGCGTTCTGGTCGGACAGGTCCTCGGCCACCAGCTCAAGACAGTCTCCGCAGCCCCGCACCAGCTCCGGGTCGGGGGTCATCGGTTCGGGACTCTCCTCGAGGCCACACAGCGGGGAGTCTCCCGGGGCGTAGTGGACCACAGCGGCTGCGGCGACAACTCTGCTCTCCTCACGTCTGCGGTCACCCTCTGCCATGGTGAAGGAATCGACCCCTTCCGAAGCGAAGTCCCACAGCTTGTTGGCCCAAACCTCCGGGTCTATCGAGCCGTGCCACTGCAGTCCTCCCCCGGTGAGTCCTGCCGCGATCACCCGGCGGCTGCAGACACCGCAGTTGATGGCGTGGTCTTTTCTCCAAGCGTCGTCCTGGTTGGTGATCACCATCGTCGTGCTGCGGCACTGGGGGCAGGCAGCTGCCAGGCAGACGTGCATGGCGTTCTTCTCCGCTCAACAAACGGCCGTTTTTGAGAGGGCCGATGAGGACCCCGCCTGCCAGCTTTGACAAGCCTCTCAACAACTCCCCTCAATAATATTTTGACCTCAACAATGCCGTCAATGGTTTTTTGAGTGGGACTGCCAGAGGTGGAGGGCGTGAAACTCGACAGCAAGCCGACAAGCGGGTTTTCAGAAGAAAGAGTTGCGTGAATATCGTTCCGGACCGGCTCCGGTGGTGCTGTTGCGTTCCATGCGGGAGGCACAGTCGGCGATGGCAGCAATGTCCTCACCTCAGCTCCAGGAAACTCCTCACTTTGAAAGCATTGACCGGTTTCTGGCCGGCCTGCCCAGCCAGTGGCAGCAGGGGGAAGTTCGGCCCACTCACAAGGCGTGAGTTCGCCCGCCTCGCCACTGGCATACCCGGAAGGATCCCTTCGAAGGCGTGTGGTGCGAAGTGCTTCTGTGGCTGCAGAAGGACCCTGACACCAACGCCGAGGATCTGCTGGCAAAATTACGCGAGGCCTATCCGGGCCGATTCGGAGATGCTCAGCTGCGAACACTGCAGTGCAGGGTGAAGGACTGACGTGGCGTCATGGCCAAGAGGCTGGTCTACGCCGCATCTGATGGACCTACATCGGAACGGAGCGAGAAGGTGGAATTAGTCTTGGTTGGGGTGGGAAATTAGGGCTAGAATTTCTGCAACATTTTCGGGTGAGGCAACAGGCTGGCAAGACTAATTGTCGTTGATCAGCGGGTGACGGAGACTGACTTGCCGCCGACGGGCTCGTAGGAGCGAGCAGCACTGCTGCCCTGTCAGTGGCTTGTGATATATTCTCGCAGATGAAGGCAATCCCAACTGTTTTTACAGAGGGTAGGCGTGGCAGCACTCCGCGATTATCAGCAGGGACTCTTGGACCGGGTGGACGCCGCTCTACGACCACCTGATGCCCGGGTGATGCTCCAATTGCCCACCGGCGGCGGCAAGACCCACATCGCCGGGGCGCTGCTGAGACGTTGGCTTCACGAGGGGCGCAAGGCCGCCTGGCTCACCCACCGCACGGAGTTGGCCGACCAGACCTGCGGGATGCTTGTCGACGCCGGAGTGTCAGCCATCAGCTTGAACACCTGGCAAGCCGGCAACGATGCCCCGTCAGTTCCCAATGGCGTGGCCATATTGATGGCCCAGACTGTCGGGAGACGCACCAACCTGATGCATGTCTGGGGGGAATACGGAGGCGGCGACCTATTGGTAATAGACGAGGCACATCACGCCACGGCCAAAGGTTGGGAACGGGCCATAGGCCAGTGGCCGGGCCGGGTCATCGGCCTCACCGCTACCCCTTGGCGGTTGTCCAAGACCGAGGGGTTTGACCATCTTTTCAAGGAACTGCTCCGCGGCCCACAGGTCAGCCAATTGCAAGCTGACGGATGGCTATGCCAGGCGCGTGTTCTGATGCCCAAGCCGGAGGCAATCATACGCGGCGGGGCAATCAACGCCGTCGGCGAATACTCCGAATCAGGGATTCAGCAGGCCAACCAAGACCGTTCCGACATTATGACCGCGGGCGCGTTGCGCTTCTGGCTGCTCCACGCCGCCGAACGCCAAACCGTCGTATATGCCATATCCCAGGACCACGCCCGCAATCTGACGGCAGTATTCAACGAAGCAGGCTTCCCCTCCGCCGTGATGCTCAGCGACACGTTGCCTCATGACCGCGCCATGGCCATCAAAGCCTTTGGTGACGGAGCCCTCCGAGTCTTGGTCAACGTAGCCGTCGCCACAGAGGGGTTTGACCTGCCCGAGGCCTCCTGCGTGGTTATCACCCGGCCCACTATGAGCCTGGCGCTGTACTTGCAGATGGTAGGACGCGTCCTGCGCCCAAAGGCCAACGAGGGAAACTGCCTGATTCTTGACCTGGCGGGTAATTCCGAACTCCACGGGCTGCCGGGGCAGAGCCGACATTGGTCGCTGGAGCCTCGCGGGTCCAACCCTGGGGGCGACGCCCCGGTAGTCCACTGCGAGAAATGCGGCGCCGTTTCCCCAGCCGCCAGCCACTTCTGCGTCTTTTGCCAGTCCCTATTCGGCAAGGAATGCCCGCGTTGCGGCGTATGGCGGGCCTGGCAACGCTGGCGCTACGAAACCTACTGTGGTGAATTGCACCAATTGGTCTGCGACCTGTGCCACTACGACGCACATATCCAATCGCGATTGTCAGTCCCCGACGATCTGCGGAGGTTGACCGATATGGGGGCGGACTTGGACGCCGGTCTGCGACTCGTGCTGGAGGAGGAGTTTCGGCGGGCCGACGGGCCGGATGACGAGCGCAAGCGCGAGCTGCGTTCGTTCATCACCGTGAGAGAGTCAGAATTAGCCAGTGACAGTCTGCTCCAAATGTTCAAGAAATATATCGCCACCCTGCCGTTTGAAGCCCGTCCCAAAAGTGAATTGGAGGAATACCGGCTGTTCTCCGAATGGGAAGACGGCCTCAGGCAGGAGCTCGAGGGATGGAAAGGCGAACTGGGCAAACTGGAATCCAAAGTCCCCGACCGACGGCTAATCTACAACAACGCTAGGGAGCGCGTATTGCAGGCACTAGAATCCATAGCTCAGGAAATCGGGCTGTTTTCGCAGACGACGCAAGGCAGGGAACCATCGGCGCGAAATCCGATTTCAGAACCCTCCAATCTTGACTCAAGAGGCGCTAGAAATTGGATGTCATTCGTCCAACTCGGCGAATGGGGTAACACTGATCCAACAGGAGGTAGTTCAGTTAAACCAAGGGGCTTTCGAGACGCGAGTCAGACCGAGGTACCAGTTAGAAGCTGGCCCGACCTTCTCTTCCAAAGCGCTGATTCTCTGGTAAAGAAAGGACTAATCTCTGGAGAGGATTGTCCAGTAACTATAGGGAACAAGAAGAACCGGTATATGATTAACACTGAGCCTGTAAACTCAAGAGGGACAAAGTTTCACGGCGCCAAAAAATTGTCAAACGGTCTGTACATAGAGTGTAACCTTAGCGCAAAAGATGCTGCCCGAGTGAGGTGGACCCGGAAAACTGGACAGTTGGTTAAGTGGGAATCCTGCTCCTAAACTGAGGACAGCGACAGCTGTTGATGAGGAGCGGGAAATGTCCACAGAGCGGAGAAAGCACAGCCCGGCCTTCAAGGCGAAAGTTGCACTGGAGGCAATTAAGGGCGAGCAGACGGTGGCCGAGTTGGCCGCCCGGTTCGAGGTCCACCCCAACCAGATTCAGACTTGGAAGAAGGCCTTAGTGGATGGCGCGGCCGCTATCTTCGGCCAAGGCAACGGGACCAATAAGGGCAAGGAGCAGAAGAACAAGAACAACGACGCCCTGGTGGCTCGCCTGTACCAGCAGATCGGCCAGCTCAAGGTGGAGCGGGATTTCTTGGAGGAAAGGTCCGGTCCATGAGCCCAGCACAGCGGCGTGAGCTGACCGACCGGCAACATCGGCACCTGTCCATAGTGCGGCAGTGCCAGCTGATGGGTGTCAGCCGCTCCAGCCTCTACTACCGTCCCAAGGGGACACCCCTGGGGGACCTGTCCCTGATGCAGGCCATGGACCGCCAGTACCTGGAAACCCCTTTCTACGGTTCCAGGCGGATGAAGGCTTCGCTGGGCCGGCAGGGCCTGCCGGTAAGCCGGAAGCGGGTGCAGCGGCTCATGAGACTGATGGGACTGCGGGCTATCTACCGGCAGCCTCGCACCAGCCAACCAGCGGCGGGACGCTGGGTCTATCCCTACCTGCTGAGGGATCTGACGATCACCCGGGCGAACCAGGTGTGGGCGGCTGACATCACCTACCTGCCCATGGCCCGGGGATTCCTGTACCTGGTGGCCATCATGGACTGGCACAGCCGGTACGTGGTGGCTTGGGGGTTGTCCAACACTCTGGAGGCCGGCTTTTGTGCCGAGGCCCTGACCGAGGCCCTGAACCAGGGAACGCCCGACGTGTTCAACACCGACCAGGGAAGCCAGTTCACCAGCCGCGAGTTCACGCAGATACTCCAGGATCACTCGGTGAAGATCAGCATGGATGGCAGGGGCAGGTACCAGGACAACATACTTGTCGAGCGGCTATGGAGGACGGTGAAGTACGAGGAGGTCTACCTGAAGGCCTACGCCAACGGCCTTGAGGCCCGCCGAGGGCTGCGAGAGTACTTCCGGTTCTACAACCACCGTAGGCCGCATCAGGCCCTGGGCTACCGTACGCCGGCGGAGGTCTTCCACGGCGAGCCTGTAGAAGAGGAGTTGAAGGAAAGGAGGTGCCCGGACCAACGGGTCTTGGTATCATACGAAGGAGTGCAGGAGTCCCACTTAATTGTGGCTTAATCCTGTCCAACCAATGGGGTCCACCTCATTACCTTGCGGACCACCCGACGCTGCGCCGGTACAAGTATTCCCGATCCCGCGCTAACTCTTCCACCTGTTTCCTCTTTTCCCAATCGATGCGCTGCAGCTCTTCCGCCCGTTGACGTTCCACGGCAAGAAAGTCTAAGGCATGGTTCTCCGGTTCTGGCAGCCGGTTTCCATATCGGTCATAAACCCAGTCTGACTCTGCCATTTCTTTACCTCCCAATGTGCTGTGTGTCGTTATCCTGAGGTAGATTGTGGCACCTCCTGAACTCCAGTTGAAGTTACTGGAGTCAACAATTCAAGTGTCGAGATTGCGTTGGAGGGGAAGCTGGAATTGACGCCCCTCAAACGGCCTGGTAGACGCTGTTCCTCGCACGGGCTGCCTTGCGGAGGCGCTTCTGGGACTCAAGTGAGCGCACCGCCTGCTGCACCCTGGGGGTGCCATATCGCCGGAACTGGCCGACTATTTTGCTCAGGGACTTGGGCTGTTCGCAGTAGTCCCAGACCAGTTCTGAGAGAGCAGCGTCGGCTCCGGGAAGGGGATATTTGGGGGTTACGGTCGTATGGCCAGGGTTGCCGTCGGTCTTCTCGCCGAGAGTGAACTCCAGTCGCTCGCGGTGCTTCTCAAGGAACCGGCGGAAACGCGTGCGGAGGATGCCCGGGCCACCGGTGGAGCCGTAGCCGTGGATCACCCGGAGAACCCGGCAGGTGTGGCCGCCGGGCTGGACTGCCCGGTTGTAGGCGTCCACGAATTCCTGCAGCGCTTCGGGCCAGGTCTTGCCGTGCAGATCAAGCTCGAGACTGTCCAAACTACCCCCAACGAGCGACCTATTACGAAATCCAGCATAGGTGGGGCACACCCCTCGGTCAACCGTGTAGAATGCCAGCCATCGGAAACTTCTGATTCAAGAGACTATTCCCTTCCAGCAATGGAGGACGACATGAAACAACTGACCAGCAACGTATGGGTGGAAACCGAAGTCCGCGGCTGCAACTTTGGTTTCGTTACCACGTCCGAGGGCATCGTGATGATCGACAGCCCGCATAAGCCCAGCACGGCAGTGTGGCTGAAGGCGGAGATCGAAAAGCACGGACTATTGCGGTACATCATCAATACCGAGCCGCACGGCGACCACTGGACGGGCAACGCGTTCTTCGACGCGCCAGTGATTGCGCACGAAGGCGTGCGGACGCGCATCCTCAACACCGACATGGCCGAGCACGTCGCGCGGATCGGCACCTACGGGCCCGAGGAGCCGGCGCTGCTGGAGGGCTACAGGGCCAATGCGCCGGTATTTACCTTCCAGGACTCCATGACGTTGCGCGTGGGGGACCACACCTTCGAGATGATCCACATGCCGGGGCACACACTGTACCAGGCGGCGGTGGTGATAAAGGAAGAGGGTGTGGTGTTCACCAGCGACAACATATTCCATGGAGTGCAGACCTGGCTCCACGAGAGCAACCCCGACCTGTGGCTGGTGGCCCTGGAGTCGCTGCGCAAGCTGGACGAGGACATATTCGTCCCCGGCCACGGAGCGCTTTGCGGCAAAGGCTACCTGGACGAGCAGGGTGAGTTCATCGTCGAGTGGAAGGACTATGTTCAGGGTGCCGTCGACCGGGGTATGACCCGCGAAGAGGCGGTAAGCACGCTGACGGCGATGACCGAGCGTTACCCGATGGACGTGGAGCAGGAGGGGATGGCGCCAATGGTGATGCGCATCAGCGCCGCCAACCTCTACGATTACTTGACCGGCGACTGGCCCCCGGTTGGCATGGGAAGCGTCGCCACCCGCCTGCCGGGTGACCGGGGGTAGTACGTCAGACGACTATATAAAATGGTAGGTGAACCAACTATAAGAAAGAGTAGGCCTCGGCAGGCGACATGACGTTGAGTCAGTGGGAATACGATTCCATCATCAGCGACAGGACGAAGGTAATCTACGAAGATATCGAGTGGGAGGTTGCCGGTAATTCGGCAACGCGCCGATTCCGAATCGATATCGAGTCTGATGACGAGCATCCCATCTTTATAGATGGCTGGTACAATCCACTATCCGGTAAGCTGTCGTATTCCATAATCCATCGTAGTGTGGGGCGAATTTACGGCCTAGATCTCGGTGCCGACCACGTTAACCCCGACGGCGTATCTGTCGGGGAGAAACACAAGAATCATTGGAGACCGGGAAGCCGAGGCAAATGGGCCTATGTGCCGCAAGACATTACGGAAACGTGGAACCGACCAGCGGCAGTTTGGGCTCAATTTTGCGCCGAGGCGAACATCCGGCATTTGGGCACTATCCAAGATCCGGTGGTCCGAGGATCTATGCTGCTATGAACGTCAACGATCTTTGCGCGTCAATTGGGCGTTCGTTGCCTCCACTGTTCGTGTGCTCTCCGGCCTCACAAGAGGGGGTACGTGTACGTACCCCAATGCTGTACCCTGACGGCGGTGTCGTGGATGTTTTCGTCCTGCAAAGGGGTAGCAGCTACATGGTTACGGACTTCGGGGATGCATTAGGCTGGCTCAGTATTCAGTCGGTTAGTCGCCAACGGTCGGCCAAGCAGCACATGCTAATTCAGGACGTTTGTCAAACTCTCCGCATTGAGTTGTTACACGGCCAATTGCTACTCAAGTCAGTAAGCAGCGATTCTTTGGGGGAATCTGTGATTCGCGTTGCTCAAGCTGCTGTAAGAGTATCTGACCTGTGGTTCACGCTGAGATTCCAAGTTGTTCAGAGCACGGCGGACGAAGTGGATGAGTGGCTGCGAGAAAAACAGATCCCCTTCGAGCGTCAAGTGCAGAAGCAAGGCCGGTCGATGCGCACTTGGAACGTAGATTTCGAGACATACACAGACAACCGCACCTCACTCGTGTTTCTACTGAGCACCGGAACTAGGGGTGCTGTACTCAGAGTGACTGAGCACGTAGTCACTAGGTGCGTGGACCTGAGTCACCTGAAAAACGGACAGTCTGCCCCGACCTTTGTTTCGCTTTTCGACGATACGGAAGATATTTGGCGACCAGAAGATTTTAACCTTGTGGAAGTACATTCAGAAATAGCTAGGTGGTCTCGCCCAGATGAATTCGAGAGTTTGCTGAGGGCCACCGAACAGCATGTACCCGGCCTCACTTAACACAGGTATTTAGGGGAGTCGATTATGCGGGCGTGAACCGAGTGGTCATGCGTTTCTATCCTAACTCTGGTGAGCCAAAGCTATCTGCAATTCGTGAGCGAAGATAGTAAGACGCCGTCCTTATTGAAGAACGGCGTCTGCCTTTTGAATAACCGTCGCCCGGTTGCTTTTGTCGCACTAGAGCCGCTGCCTCTTGCCCTACCCCGCGCGCTGGGCCTCGTACTCGCGGAGAGCTGGCATTACCTCTTGGGTCAGCAGGTCGATGCTGCGGACAGCGACGTCGTGGGACATGGGCCCCTCGCGTCCCCAGAACATGATGTAGCCGGGGTCGATGATGTCGATCAGGTGCTTCATCTTCTTGATGACCGTGTCGGGGTTGCCGGTCACTATCTGGTAGGTCTCCTGGGCGTCCTCATAGGGAAGCACTGGCCCACCGGGGACAACGGTCTGCACGGCGCGGCGGGCCTGCTCGCGGGCGCCACTGGCGGCGGCACGTGTCATGTACCCTGGAGGAGCCAGCCAGTGAGGCGGCGTTACGCCGAAGGACGTGCCGAGCTGCCAGTAGAAGTTCTTGCCTTCCTCGTAAGCCTTCTCGTCCGAGTCGGCCACGTTCACCCGAACCGCGTATCCGCGGTGCTCCGGCGTGGGCGTCCAGCCGTCGGCCTCTGCGGTGTCCTTGTACAGGCGGTATATATCCGCCAGCAACTGAAGGGGCGGGGCCAGGGCCACGTATGGATACTTGTGCTTGGCCGCCCAGATGACCGACTCCGGAGAGGCCACGCCCGGGATCCAGATGGGCGGATGGGGCTTCTGCAGCGGCATCACCCACGGGTTTATCACCCGGTAGTGGTAGTGCTTGCCCTCGTGCCGGAAGGGGCCCGGGTTGGTCCAGGCCTTCACGATGACGTTGTGGGCCTCATCAAACCGCTCTCGGTTGTAGATCGGGTTGGTGTTGGTGGCCATGCTCTCCTGGCCGATGCCGCGCACGAACCCACAGACCACGCGACCGCCCGACAGGATGTCGATCATCGCGATTTCCTCAGCCACTCGCAGGGGGTTATCGTGGATGGGCAGCACGTTGCCCAGGAATACGATTTTGCCCTGCTTGGTCCGGGACGCCAGCGTCGAGCCAATTACGTTCACCGAGGGCATCATGCACAGCGGGTTGTTGTGATGCTCGTTGATCATCACTCCGTCGAAGCCTGACTCGGTGCAGTACTGCAGCTCGTCGAAATACATGCTGTAGAGGCTCTGCGCTCTCTCCGGGCTGAAGTGCTCGTTGGGAAACATCAGGTTGTTGTACCCGAGCTTTTTGGCCTCATCCTGTGGATAGGCGGTATAACCCATCTCGGTAAAGAAGAAGAATTCGCGTTTCATCATGAACCCCCATGCGGGCCGGAATGAGCCGATTTGTTCGACTGGCGGGTCGACGCCAGTATGGAATTGCGCGGACGGGGTGTCAATTGCGGCCCACTTCGTCCGGCAGGGTCGCTTGATTGTCAGCCAAAGCGTTGCGGAGGAGTCCTTATTCCTTGAGTAAGATTCTTTGCTCCAGTCAGCTCGAGGTCTTTCGGGGGAGACGAGGGTTCTGGATTCCTGCGTTCGCAACCTACAAATGACGGGTAGTGTACGGGGATGATGGATTTTCCGGGAGGTGACCCGGCTACGCTGGAGCGCTACCTTCTTCATCCTCAGGGTCGGAAAGATTTTCCGAAGTTACTTCAGCGGCGTGCTGCTGGCGGGTGGCCCAGTTCTGGAGCCAGCGCCGGAACTCATCCAGGGCCGGGGGAGACACGTAGAAGACCTCGATGTCGGCTGGGAACTGCACCTGGTGGCGCTCGCTGATCAGCAGGAGTCCGACGCCGTCTTCGGGCAGGGTTTCGTCGATACGGGTGGCGATGTGTTCGTAGCGGCGCCGGTTGGCGTCGGCGTGCCATTCCTGGATTCTGGACGCCACGGTGAGACTGGCCATCGGGATCATCAGGCAACGCTGGAGGTCGAGAGTCTCCAGCAGGGCCTCAAAGTCCTCCGTTGCTTCGAGCTGCGCCCCGGCGTCCAGCTTGGCGGAAACGAAGTTGTGGCTTCGCAGATCCCCGGCCTGTAGCTGTGCCATGCCCTCGTCGCCGCCATCCGCGATGCTCTCGTGGTAGATGTGCTGCAGGCCGCCGAGTGCAGTCTCAAGGCCGGCTACCTGGGCCTGCATCTGCTCCCAGTAATTCTGCAACGAAGCGGCGCCCTCAGGCTCGTCCGCTGCGGGGCTGTAGACGAGAGGCACCAGCATCAGTTTTCGCCTGCCCCGGTACTGCTCTGCCGATGGGCGCTCGATACGTCCCAGCTCCTGCGACATGGAAGATCCTCCGACATAACTTGGGTGCAGAACAATGATAAAGGATAGCGACGGCCCATTGAACCACAACGCCAGGGAAGTGTGCCCTCAGCCGAGGGCCATTTAGTTTTCACGCTGAGTGCGTCGGATGGTCTCTTTTACATGAGTGAGATTCTTCGCTCCCCTCAGCGCGAAGCCTTTTGAGGGAGACGAGGGCTCTGCATTCCTGCATTAGCAGGATTGACGGACTGCGCGGGCACGAGGTAGAGAGAATTTGAAGGGCCTGCCCCTGAGCCCGCCGCGCTTGCCGCTCGGTTGGCCTGTTGCTACACTGCCCGTAATCGGGGAACGAGCGTCGAAATCCAAAGGAAGAGCGTCAACGCGACGTCATAAGGAGAGCCCATGATTTACGAAGTACGCACCTACGATCTGAAGCCGGGGGCAGTAGCACAGGCCGAGGAGGCCTTCGCGGAGGCACTGCCCTACCGCGAGAAGTACTCGCCCATCGCCGCCTTTTGGCACACCGACATCGGGCCGCTGAACCAGATCATCCACGTCTGGGGATACGAGAACCTCGAGGAGCGGGCCAAGATCCGCGACGCCGCCAGCAAAGAGGCCAACTGGCCTCCGAAGATTACTCCGGGCAACATCCTGAACATGAATGCCGAGATCTGGCAGCCCGCGCCCTTCATGAAGCCCATGGGCGGCGACCAGGCCCTGGGGAACGTCTACGAGATGCGGGTCTACACCTACCAGCCCGGCTCGATTCCCGAGCTGTTGCGCCGGTGGGCGGAGTCTCTGCCCTACCGCGAGGAGTTCTCGCCGCTGGCCGCCGGGATGCACACGGAGTTCGGCGGGCTGAACAAGTGGATGCACATCTGGCCGTACGACAGCCTGGGCCACCGCGCCGAGGTGCGGACCGCCGCCAGCAAAATCCCGCAGTGGCCCAGCGGAGCCCCGGGCCGGGTTTCGCAGGAGAACAAGATTATGATACCGGCCAAGTTCTCCCCGATGCACTAGACCTCGCCTGGTCTCCACGGGCACGAAGACCAGGACAACGGCCTGAGTCATCTTCGTGCCCTATTTCTTTATCTTCCGGAAGTCCATTTCGAAAGGGAGCGACCGCCATGAAACTACTCACCTACGACACGGGCGCGGGTCCCCGCTGCGGTGTGCTGCAAGGCGACGGCGTCGTTGACGTAACCGCGCTGTTGGGAGAACAAGGCACAATCCGGGACGTGGGCGCGCTGCTGGCCCTGGACGAGTCGTCCGTCGACCGCGTCGGCGACGCGCTGGCCGGCGGGGCAGCTGCACCCTCGGTCGGGCTGGACGCCGTACGGCTGCGCTCGCCCATCCTGCAGCCACCCACGGTCCGCGACTTCATCGTCTATGAGGAGCACGCTAGCTCCCAGGGCACGCGGGAACCCAACGAGGTCTGGTACCGGATGCCGGTGTTCTACTTCTCCAACACCCTGTGTATATACGGCCCCGACGACACGGTCCCCTTCCCATCGACCTCAGACCAGTACGACTACGAGATGGAAATCGGGGCGGTCATCGGCAAGAACGGTGTCGATGTATCCCAGGCCGATGCGCTGTCGCACATCGCCGGGTTCTGCATCTTCAACGACTGGAGTGCGCGGGACGTGCAGTTCGACGAGATGGCTTTCGGACTGGGCCCGGCCAAAGGCAAGGACACGGCCAGCACCCTGGGGCCGTGGGTGGTGACCACCGACGAGTTGGCCCCGTATATCCGCGACGGGCGGTTGACAGCGAAGTGCCAGGTGCGGGTCAACGGCGAGTCGTGGCAGACCAACGGCGACGCTTCCATGGCCTACTACACCTGGGGCGAGATCGTGCAGCGGGCGTCCAAGGATAGCCGCATCGCGCCGGGCGACGTCATCGGCAGCGGCACGGTGGGCGGCGGCTCGGTGCGCGAGGCTATCCGCAAGGGCTACGAGGCGGCCCGCTTCCTGGAGCCGGGCGACGTGGTGGAGATGGAAGTGGAGGGCATAGGCTCAGTGCGCAACACGCTGGGCGAGAGGAATGCCGACGCTTCGTATCCATTCCCGCCGGCGAGCCCCACGGCGGTCCCAGACCGCGGCACGCACACAGGATACCGCTACGAGCTACAGCGATAGGGTAGGCGGCGGGCGGTGGAGCGACTGAGCCGGGGCTGGGACTGGGAACCCCCAGTCCCAGCCCCGGCTTAATGATCTTGTGCGTTTTCGCCTGCCCTTACCCCGTTTCCCCTCAATCCTGACGTTGATCCTGGACCGGTTATAGGGGCACTACCATGGGCTGAGGCTGTCGTATTCGCTGTGCCGGTCGGGGTCGATAGGCGTATTTTCCCAGCGGACGGCGAGCCCGCTCAAGTCCCCTGCCCTTCCTTGTTTCCCCCGAACGACGCGTGGGGTAGGGTGGCATGCCGTCGGAAGTCGGGAGGTGGTTCGAGAGGGTAGCTTCGCATATCCAGTCGCGATTTGGCTTGAAGGCGAATCGGCCGGAGATGTAGAGGAGCAGTTGCGGTGGCAGAGGGAGTGTCCGTAGAACTCAAGCCCAAGTTAGCTACGGATTGGGTCTATTATAACTCATATATCGGCGTTGCTGTACGAACGCTGTACACATCAGCATGATCGAGGTCGGCACGCTGACGAAGGTGCTGCGGCGGCGGTTTAGGCATTGGAGGAGGTTGTGGCGGAGGTGCCGGTGTCCGCCCGCAGCGAAGCGAAACGCAACGCCTTGTGCTCATTGCCAAGTCAATCGCAGTGTAGCCCTCCAAGCTCACCTCGAATTCCTGCCCATCCGCAACGGGCTGGGCGTGAGCCATACTGCATGCAAATTTACAACGTCTTGAGGTACAAATGCGTTACTTCATCGAAACATATAATTTCGGGGATGCCATGTTCGAGGACGCAGCACCCAACGCAGCCAGCCCAATCTGCGACGACATGATATACGTCAACGGGGTGACTTTCATGCAGATCAGCGGTCGCCTTTCCAGCGTATCACCACGGCGCTTCAGTGGAGGGGCAGGAGCTATCAGGTCACCGGTTTAGCCGACACCCGTGACGAGGACGGCTCGGAACCATTGCTACCGTACTGATGGGTCTGCACGGCGAGTTCCCGGGTCTCATCTGGCAGTCAAGTGAAGCGTAAGAGCTCGGCTTGAGTTGCCGCAAACGAGTCGTCTTGTGTTTCAGTGCGGCGTGGGTTGATGCGGGCTTGGGCGGACTTCGTGGCGGGTGATTCTTTGCCGTCCACTGAATCTTAATTCTTGACCCAGTAGGGAGGGCAGCGCAGTGAAATGCAGTTGCGGAACCAGCTACGCGGACAATGATGAACAGTGGCAATCCATAGACGTCCGTCCAAGTGGAACGGACGCAGGTTCCCCAATGTATCGGGTATTTGCCGCAGCGTGTCCTGACTGTGGAATTGCGGGCATCAAATGTTATCCTGCCCCCGACTATCTAGGATTATCCTACGCTGATGTGACCTCAGCCTCTCACATCTGGCCAAAATTGTCAGTAGGCTCCCGCGCACCGGTAGATTTAGAAGGAGTCCCTGAAAGAATAGCGTCGGACTACAGGAAGGCAATTGAGGCTCTTGACTCTGCGAGTCTCTACGGTTATGCAAACGTCCTAGTTCGGAGGTCCTTAGAGGTCACCCTAGAGCGGTCGGGTTACGCTAAGGAGGGCAAAGACAGGCCCAGATTGGTGGAACTGATTGGGGAACTGGAAAAGAGATCCGAGGGGACTCCCAAAGGGATAATGGACAATTTGGCCGCGATCAGAAAACTCGGTAACTATGACGCGCACTTATGGGATGATGAGCATGGCCAACCTATAGAACCATCATTGGAAGAGACTTCGTGGAACGTCACGTTGTTTGAACGCTTTATCACTCATTTTTTTGTTGAACCAGCTCAAGACAAGAGAATGCGCGACTCCCTACCAAATCGGTAACTTGTCAGCGGAACTAGATGCAAGCGTGGGCGGACTACGTATCGCCCCCAGTCGCTGCGCTGGGGGCGTCGTTGGGGTTGTCATCGCCGGTGCCCTCGTCGTCGGGGTAGTCTCCGCCGTCGTCGCTGTCCCCGTCCAGGGCCATCAGTAGCAGCCTCAAGTCCGCCGCCCTGTCAACAGCACACCCAACCCTGCGCCGAAGTCCGCCGGTGTGTCCACCTCCAGGGTCAACGCAATCTGTACACCCGTTGATTCGAGTTTGAGTCTCACGGTGTCCCTCCTGTCATCGTTGTGTCCGTTACGGCGTTAATGGCAGCAGTGCGTGTCCCCGGCCGTTCCAGGCCAACCACCTCAAGGTTACTTGAGCGCCTGCGGGAATATCCGCACACTCCCATATCTCACTTCCCTGTCTTTATAAACCCCCTCCGTCACTTTGCAATCGTCCTGCTCGACGGGGCCGTATTTGTTGCGGGGGTATAAGCCCTTGAATTATGCTTGAACCTGACCGGAACCCATTGCGTAGGCTAGAGGAGCTTCTGATGAGTCCCGTAGCACTGCTGGTGGTGGGCGTAGTCCTGATTGTTCTGGGATGGTTCGTCCAGTCCAATATATTCGAGTGGCTTCTGAATGTACTGGGAGTCATCATCATCATTATTGGCGTAGTGGTTGTTGTTATTGCCGGAATTTCCGCCTTCAGCGGCAGAAACCGGGGTTCGAGCGGGTTCTGAACTGGGCTTGTCCCCCAAACCCCAACGCACAGAATGGAGGGAAGCATCATGGGGATGCTCTCGCGAATGTCCACCATCGTTAAGTCAAAGATGAACCGCATACTGGACAATGCGGAAGACCCGCGGGAAACGCTGGACTATTCCTACGAAAAGCAGCTGGAAATGCTGCGCAACGTCAAGCGCGGCGTCGTGGAGATGGTCGCGGCCAAGCGCCAGATACAGCAGCAGGCCGACAAGGTGAGGGAGAACATCACTCGCCTGGAGCGTCAGTCGGAGCAGGCGTTGGACGCGGAGAGGGAGGACCTGGCGCTGATGGCCCTCGAGCGCAAGCACGCCGCCGTGATGGAACTGCAGGGGTTGGACGAGCAGACAGCGGGCATGGAGTTGGAGCAGGAAAAGCTGACCCAGGCCGAGGCGCGTCTCTCGGCCAAGGTCGCCGCCTTCCGCAGCAAGAAAGAGGTCATCAAGGCACAGTACACCGCGGCCCAGGCCCAGGTCCGTATCGGCTCCGCCCTCTCGGGCATCTCGGAGGAGATGGGCGACGTTGGCCTGGCCGTGGAACGGGCCGAGACCAAGACCGAGAGTATGCGGGCCCGGGCCAGCGCCATCGACGAGCTGGCCAACGCCGGTGTCCTGGACGATTTCGCGGGCGGCAACAAGGACGACATCACCCGCGAGCTGGAGAAAATGTCGGTCAGCAGCGGCGCCGAGAGCGAATTGGCCGCCCTGAAGGCCCGGCGCAGCGGGGGGAGCTCCTGATGATTGTCCGCATTAGTTCCGAGGGCCAGTACAACCTGCCCGGCTCCTTCATCGACCGACTCAACGAAATCGACAACGAGCTGGTGGAGGCTGTGGAGGCGGAAGACCAGGCGGCCTACGAGACCCTGTTGAAACGTATGCTGGACCTAGTACGGGATAACGGAGAGCCGGTGCCTGTGGACGAACTGTCGGAATCCGACCTGATCTTGCCGGAGCCCGACCTGACCCTCCGGGAAGCCGAGGAACTCTTCGTGGGCGAGGGCCTGATGCCGGGCTAGGCCAAGCCTGACGCAAGCAGCGAGTTCCGTCCCCTCTGCCAAAACAAGACCGCCGGGAACGAAAACCCGGCGGTCTTTGTTGCTGCATCGCAGAGCCTTAGCCCGAATCCACCGAAGGGATGAGGTTACGGCAGGGGAGTGGATGGTCCGGGTACGATTTCGGGTAGAGGGGCGGGTGTCTGTCTTCAGTTGCCGCGGGGAGACTTTGTGATTCTCTGCGGACGTTGGCCAGGGCGAGGTGGGGGGAGAGGACGCAGCGAGAGGCCCTCGCGGACCGGGCTGGCGCAAGTTGGCGGGGATGTTCGGTTGTCCGTTGGATGGCTCAGACACCGGCATTGCCGTCAGGCAGGGAGTGGGGAACGGCGCGTCGCCGGGTCCCGCCCCAGTGGCCCGGGCCCGTGCCAGTAGCTCCCGGCTCACGCGGTTCAGTTGGCGCACATGGCCCCACCGGAAGGTGCCCAGGAAGGTGCCCAGGGTGGATGGCGCCTTTACCGTGCCGCCCAAGGTGCAGGCCGTTCCCCCGGTGCGCAACGCATCGGCGCCGTCGATGCAGTCGCCGCCCGCCAGCGCCGAGGCCACCAGCGTCATCAACTTGTCTCCCGCGTTCGACCGCCCCGGCGCATCCCCGAGGACGATGGTGGCGGTCAACGAGTTCACGCCGGCCCAGGTGTTGAGCGAGGGTGGCGGCAGGAGCAGGCCGGCATTGGCCACCAGGCAGTGGCCGTCAAAAACGACGCGAAGACAGTCGAGGTGGTTGCGTGGTAGCAGGAATTCGGTGCTCTTTTTCCGGGGTCGGTTTCGTTGCAAAACCACTATCCAAGAAGCACAGGAGCACCTTCTTGCAACTTCAGGACGCCAACCTGACACCCCCTATCGGTGGATTCGGGCTTAGGGAGGAATTTCACCATCCTGGTCCCGATTCTCCCCATTCAGTCCCATTTTTCCACAAATTCACATTCCGCGGTATTTGCGCTGCCACCGGAGGACAGAAATTTTTCGGTTCCCGTCCCATTCCGTACCGCCACCGCTCTCCATGGTGTTTGCGGTTGAACTGACGCCTACCCCGTAACCCGGGAACAGGTCCGGGTCAGTTCGGGCGGCAGCAGGCACTCTGGGATATGGAACGGAGGCGTCATCAGGCTTGGCAAGCGGCAAATGACGTAAAATTATCCAAACCGGATTGCCCTGTTCCGGGTATGCCGTAGATTGACCTGTACCCATGGCCTGAGTACACTCAACCGTGGGTTCAATTGGCCGCCGGAGATCTGACTATGTTGCGCTCCCTGTTTGGCCGGGGAAAGAAAAAGCGAGAACCGGTTGGGCCTGCGCCGGACGAGAGCATCAGGGCGGCCCGGGTGGGCGACGTGCTGACAATCACCGGCTACTCCGTGGAATATGACGAGCGGCTCTTCTTCATTGAACGTATCCATCGCTATTCCAGCTCCTCCGACACCTGGCACGAGCTCCTGTGCGTTGACGGTGACGCCAGTCTCTGGATCGACTGGACCGACGGTCGGGATCTCTCGGCAACCATTACGGAAGACACCGGCCTGACGGGACTGAGCGCCACGGGGCTGTCCGAAGACGACCTCATCCAGCTGGACGAGGAGCACTCCATCGACAACTACGTCACCATAGACGGCGACAACTACTACTATCGGAACAGCGCCGAGGTGCTTTTCTTCCAGGACAGCAAGGGACCGGGCGATGCTTTTTACCAGTGGGACTTCATCCGGGAGCAGGGCGGCATGGCCCTGACCATAACCAAGTGGGAAGGCCGCCCCTTCGAGGTTGTGTTCAGCGAGGACATCGCGCCGGAAAGCGTCACCCTCTACCAGGGCGAGCGGCGGAACCCCTGAAGCCGCACCGCACGTACACCAGCCGGAGCAGGCGATGATTGACGCATTTATAGACGCGCTACAGTCTTTCCCCCGGGGGCTGGTGTTCGTCGCCGAGGGCCTGATCATTCTGGCGATCGCCAAGTTTGCCAGGGACGCCGTAACCCGCAATTACCGGGTTGACGAGGAAATCACCACCAAGGGCAACCTAGCCGTAGCGCTGCGTCTGAGCGGCTACTTCATCGCCATCATCCTGGTGTTCCTCGGGGCGCTGTATGGACCACCGGCAAGCGGCGGATGGTTCTCGTACGCAGCAGCGGCCGAACTGGACGCAACGGGTGGGTTCGGCTTCAACTGGGAGTTGGGCGAGGAAGTGCTGCGGGTGTTCATCTATTCGCTGGCCGGAATCGTGGCCCTCAACCTGGTGCGGTTGATTTTCGACCGTCTGATCCTCTACAAGTTCCACCTGGAAAAGGAAGTGGTGGAAGACCAGAACGTCGGAGCCGGAGCCGCGGAGTTCGGGATGTACGTCGCCACCGGACTGCTCATTGCGGGCTCGGTGGCCGGCGGCGGCACCATGAATGACACCGAGGCGGCCCTGGTTGCGCTGGCTTTCTTTGGTATGGGACTGGTCCTGCTGGTGGTTTTCGCCCTGGCCTACGAGTTCACCACGCCCTTCAACATCCACGAGGAGATCGAAAACGACAACCCGGCGGTGGGTATTGCGCTGGGCGGCAACCTGATAGCCATTGGGCTGGTTACACTGAAAGCCGTGTTTGGCGACTTCGTGGGCTGGGGAGAAAGCATTGCTGCCTTCCTTGTATTCGCGCTGCTGGGATTCGTCCTGCTCTATGTGATGCGGGTGCTGTTCGACCTGATCCTGCTGCCGACGGTGCGGGTCACGCAGGCCCTGTCCAGTGGGCGTAACGTGGGCGTGGCCTTCGTGGAGAGCGCTGTCGTGATCAGCTCCGCCATGATCCTGTTCATGGCAATCTAGCAGGGGACATCGCCGCCAGCCCGTCGCAGCAGATCGCGATCGGCGGCGTCCCGGCGGGCCTGCTCGTGCTGTTCCTCCAGCCAGGCGTAGCCTTGCTCCATGACCGCTTCCATTGCATCGAGGGGCACGCCGTCGCGGTTTACCACAGGTTCCAGCACGGAATCAAAGAACTCGTCGCTCTCCAGCACCGCAGCCCAGTCTCGCAGCCGCGCGTCAAGTGTGCCGTCGTACAGGCGCAGCAGGAACACGGTGCGTATGGGGTCGAGCTCCTCGGCCAGCAAGGCTTCCACCCGAAGGTCCAGACCGCGCCCCGTGCCGAACTCCACCACATTGCGGTCAGCATCGAACAGTGTGTCCTGGTAGTGGTCGTACTGGTCGATATATGACTCGGTTTCGGACAGCAGCCGGGCGATGAATCCCCTCCCCTCGGGTGTAATCGCCATTGGGCCCGGCTCGTCCGAACCGCCCTCCTCTGACTGCTGCTGCGCCACGATTCCCTGGGAATGCAGATATTCCACCGCCCGGGCGAGGCTCGACGCGGTTCCTGACGACGACCCGGGTGTGGCCACCTCCACTTCGTGCTTGTCGAGGAAGTACAGCACGGTCATAGAACGCATCCAGTACAGCAGCTCATCGCGACTGTTCCACAGGCCATGCCGCACCGCGTATTCAAGCGGGGTGTAATGCTGTTCCAGGTGCAGCGCCACGTTCCGTTTGTCTTCGTCAAGCCGCAAGAGGCGTAAAACCGGTTCGTCCAACTCCACCGGGGAACCGACACACGACACCGCCAACGCGCAACGCCAGTCCCGCCACTCCTCGCATACGGCCAGGAACACGGCGTATATGTCGGGCAGGTCGGGATTGGTACGGAGGTCGAACCGCTCGGAGATTGCTCGTTGTTTCTCCTCGTCGGCTCCAAAGACCTGGTCCAGCAGCTGCGAGACGGAAACCTCGAGGAACTCGGCGGGCATGACCACCGTCAGGCGGTCTTCACGCGACATGCCTGCGAGGGAGACCCGGAGGGTAAAGTGATCTTCCGGACTGGCTATGCCTAGGACCTCCGGCGCACCCGGAAGGCGCCGCCGCCGCCAAACCCGCCGAAACCACCCTGGGACGACGATCGAACCGAGCTGCTGCGGGAGATCGAGCTGCTGGTGCGGAAGGATCCGCTGGTTCTCTGGGTCGACTGGTAGGAAGTACGATTCGAGCTGACGTTGCCGCGGCTCGACTGGTAGCGGGAACCGGCGAAGGAGGCCTGCCTTGAGTTGTAGCTGGCGTTTCGCTGCGTCTGTCCGCCATAAGCCGAAGAGTTGCGGTAGGTGCTGCGCTGGTTGCGGATCCCCGTTCCTCGGGAGGGCGGAGTGCTGTAGTAGTAGCCGCGCGGCCCGGAGAGAGATGAAATAATCAGGTAAGTGAACAGGAAGTCGCCAGCCCCGAAGTGGCTATTGTAATACCCGTTGCCGTGATAGCCGCGCATATCGTATTCGTTGTTGGAACCCCTGACGATGGAGAAGAGCTGGTCGTCTTTGGCATCGTCGATGGTGTTGTCGTTGTTGAGGTCCTCCCAACCCTCCAGGGTCAGCATTTCGCCGTCCTGCCTGGCCCGGATCAGGATCAGGCCGTCGCCCTCGTAGATTTCATTCACCCGCCGCTCGAACTCCGTGGCGCTGTCGGAATCCTTGAACGCTTGCTGCACGTCGTCGAGGTTGATCCGCCCGGCGGCGCCGTCGGTGGCCGCCCAGTCCTCGTACGAGGGGCCGCCGCAGGCAGCGATCAGTGGCCCTGCGGCGACAATGCCGCCAAGGGACAGGGCCGTGCCCAGCCTCATCTTTCGCCAAACCATGTCAGTCTTCCCCTAATGATCTGTTGCCATTGTAACCGCCGCCTCCGGCAGCCGCCATTCCCAGCGTGGTTAGTGGACGTCATACCTAAGGGATGCTACCCCGGTCCTCGCCGGACGGCGGTAGCGCATCCATGGCCAGCAGCTGTTCCGTTTCGCCGCTCACGGGAACTGGTTGCGTAGCCCGGGTATCAACAGCACCCGTCCGGACGGTGGCCAAACGCGACAGGAACTCCTCGTCCACCATCTCCCGGCATGCGTCCCATGCTTCGCTGCAGCGCCTGACGTACGCCGCCACCGACGACTTGTGATTCCACCCGCTGAGCAATTGAACGGCCAGAAGGTCGCGAAGGGCGGCCAGGTGTCCGGGCCAGAGCTCGCCGCACACCTGCAAGTAGAGCAGCCGGGCCAGCTCTGCGAAGGCACTGGCAACGCAGCTGCTGGCCTGACGCTCAAGCTGTCCGGTGAGCAGCCCTGCCAGCAACTCCGGCAGGGAACCAAGGTCCAGGCCGAAAAGAGGCGAACAGTCTACGTCGTAGTTCCGCCGCAGCTCCTCCCGCATACTCTCAAACCTGAGGGCGTAATCGTCGTCCACGTCAAGACCCAGGTGCCTGGCGGCCAGGCGGGAGGCCACCCTCGCGACAACCTGCTCACACATTGGCCTGACCCGTTTCGGATCAGGGGCCATGTCGATCAGTTCCTGGCGGCGCTGGTGGTACAGGTGGGTCTGCCTGTCCAGCTCGGCGGCGTAGTCCTGCATCAGCGCGCGCTGCGCCTCGCCCTCCCGATCGGCGGCGTCCTGCAACTGCCGTATACGCCGGGACACCTCCGGCCCTTCATAGTACGTGCGCCCAGCTGCGTCACTCTTTCGGCAGTCAGCAAGCTTGAGGATGGCATCGGCGTCCAGGTTGACCAGACGGTCCTCCAGAGAAAGGAAGGTCTGGGTTATCCCGAATTGCCCCTGTCTCCCGCTCCGGCCATTCAGTTGCAACGTGATCCGGCTGGAGTCGTGCACCTCGGTGCCAATCACGCACAGGCCCGGAGCGAAGTCCAGTTTGGCGATTCCGGGGCGGTCTGTGGCCTGCCCCCACTGCCGGATACGCAAGCCGCAACTGTCGCCGGAACGAACGAGTTGAAGTTCTGCATTCTTGTTCAGTTCACCCTCAAGCACGGCGGCCTGCTCCGCAGAAGGACAGCTTACCTCCACCGCCCCGGTGTCCCCTGTCCCACCGGTCAACATCCGTCCTATCCCGGCGGCACACCGCTGCGCCATCCGGACATCGAGATCGGGCTGCAGCAGGATGTCGGTGCCACGCCCTGCCATGTGCGTGGCCACGGTAACTGCGCCAAAAGACCCGGCTTCGCGCACGATTGCGGCCTCGGTGTGGGTGGTGACCGCGTTGAGCACCCGGTGGGGTATTCCCCTTTCGTCCAGCAGGCCGCCCAGCACCTCCGACTGCTCCACCGTGCGTGTGCCCAGCAGCACCGGCTGTCCCGTCCGGTGCCGGGCCTCCACTTCGTCCACCACCGCTGCCAGCTTGTCCTCCCGCGAAAGGTACACGACTGGCGGACGGCTGGCCCGCTTGAGCGGACGCACCGGAGGCACCATGGCGATCTCCAGCCCGTACTTACGATGAAGCTCTCCGGCAGCTGGTTCGGCGGTGCCGGTGATGCCCGCAACCTGCCCGTATAGGCTGACCAACCCCGAGACCGATATCTGCGCCAGTGTCTCGTTTTCCGGCCTCACGGTCACGCCTTCCCGCGCCTCCACCGCCGGCTGCAGCCCCTGCTGGTAGATGCTGTCCGGTTTGGGACGCCCCGTGTGCGGGTCGATGAGGACCACGCTGTCATCGTCCACCAGGTAGTCTACGTTCCGTTGCAGCAGTAGGTGGGCGCGCAACGCCTGGGAGACCTGGAGGGCCGCTCCGAACCGTCGAGGACTGTATCCCAGGGACGGAAGCGACCGCCTGCCTGAAGACGGCGTGCTTCGACCTGGCGAGCCGCCTGCCCCGTTGTTTGGCCCGTCGAAAATCGGGCCCAGCCGTTGCTCAAGGTAATCCCGGCCCGCGTCGGTGAGGGTTACATATCGTCCACCGGGAGCGACGGCAAAGAGCAGACCGGCCGTGAGTGCCCGGAAGTCGTCCTCAGCCAGTGCCCAGGCCCGCCGCATCCGCCGCGGGGAGGCCGCCAGGTGCCGGCGAAGCAAATCATTGTCCGGATTGGCCAACACCAATGTGGCCAAGAGACGCAGGTCCTCCGGGGGACCGACGCCGGGTACGCCGAGGCTCCGGGCAAGTCCCTCTGCAAGAGCCCGCTGCTCCGCGACCATATCTGCCACGACGCCGTTCACCCGCACCGCCCACCGCGTTCCGCCCAAGGGGTTTCCGGAGATAATCAGCGGCGTAAATGCTTCGTCGATCAGGGCATGGTCTGCCTCGTCAACGATGGCAAGGTCCAGGGGCTGCTGCACACGCTCTTCCGGAATGGTTTTCAGGTTATCCCGCAGATGGTCGAAGCCCAGCTCACGCATCGCCCCGTATACGATGCTGCGACGGTAAACATGGCGACGCTCACCGGGCTCCATGTGCCCCAGTACCGCGCCGCTGCTCAGCCCCAGGGAACGATAGACCGGCTCCAGCAGCGCGGCGTCCCGGTCCGCGAGGTAGTCGTTGGCCGTGATCACGTGGACGCGGCGGCCCAGCACGGCGTGCAGCGCGGCGGCGAATGCGATGGCCACGGTTTTGCCCTCGCCCGCGTCCATCTGCACCACCCTGCCCCGGAACAGGTGCATGCCACCCAGCAGTTGTTCGTCGGTGGCCCGGAACCGGAGGCGGCCATCGACATCTTGCCGTCGAGCTGCCTCATAGAACGCACCGGGCAGGAGGATATCGCCGTCCCGCCGAAAGCGGCGTTGGCGAGTCACATCGGCGACGGTCTCCGCGATGATGGGCGCATTCTCGTTGGCGGAGTCAGCCGCCAGGGCGTCGTCGAACAGCCGCCAGGCTCCCAGCCGCCGGTCAATGGCCTCGTTGACGATGGCGAAGCACTCCGGCTGCAGGGCCTCTTCCGGTCCCTCTGCCGCCAGTTCCATCAGGAGACGGACCGCCTCCCGCAATTCGCCATCCGAGTGTGACAAGAGGTCGTAGCCACAAACGCGAGCCAGCAGCCTCGTCGGAGTGTGTGCCCGAGATCTCATGCCGGCCAGTGTATACCCGGCCCAATATTAGGGACAGGCCCTCAGCTTCGTAGCTTGATTACCACCAGCCCGGCCTCGTGGCCCGGTCCGTCGCACTGGTCGAGGCGTTGCAACAGGTGGTCACGGGACGACAGTATCTTGACGGCGGCTTCCGGCTCGTCCTCCTCAAAGGCGCGGCCCAGGGGTGTGTCCAGCGACCAGTCCTCTGTGATGCAGCATTGGAGCTGTCCTCGGCCGCATACCCCCAGGAACTGTTCGCGATCGCGCTGGAACGCCTTCTCGCTGCGATATGCGATCGGCGCGACGTGAAAGTCGGCAGACAGGAAGAGCCCCAGCTCGTTGTCAAAGACCTGCATCAGATCGGAGAAGGACATCCAGCCTTCGAGGGCGAAGAACAGGTTTTCCGGAATGTCCTGTGGCACCCGGTGGTAATAGAAATCCTCTTCGGCCTCGACCATCCTGACCGGCACGGGGCGCTTGTCCTCGCTGCGCAGCAGGCGGTCGGCGTCGCTCCCCTGCAGAAACAGGAAAGGAACGTTGCCGTTGGTGGCGTCCACCAGCACCTCAACGCCGTCGACCCGGTACAGCAGGGCGGTGTGCTGCCAGTAACGCATGTAACGCTTCGCAAAGCTGGGGTCGAAAGTCGTCAGGATTTCGCGCAGCTTATCCGCCGGCACCGGTCCGTCTGCGTCCGGGCCGGCAATCAGGTATTCCGACTCCAGGCCGAAGTGGTCGGTGAGGAATTTCAGGGCCTGCACCTTCTCCGAGCAGATTCCACCGTCGCCGTCCAGTACGTTGTCGATAGTCTCGTCGCCCGACTTGTACACCAGCTTCTGGCCCGAGAACCGGGAGTAGTTCTCGAACTGGCTGTTCCAGACCCGGCGCGCCAGGGACTCCAAGAACATCAACCTCTGCCTTGCCGTGCGCAGCTCCAGCAGGTCGTCCGCGATCGCCACGCCATGGTCGGCAACAAGGGCGTCGCGAACAAACGATGCGTATCGCTCCGGGGCCTTCTTCCACTTGCGGGCGTGAAACCCGATCCAGTTGCGATCGTAGTCGCAGGCGATGCGGTCGATTTCAACGTCCAGCAGGGCAATCTCCTGCCCAGCAACCTCAGCCGTATGCACCGTGGGTGCGTCGTTTAGCCCGAAGGGTCGCGAGTCGTTGGCGAAGCCGATGCCGTCGAACATCTCCAACAACCGCCCGTGGTCGTCGCTGGCGTACACCAGGTCCTGTACCGCGAACAGGGAATCGGCGGATGAAGGCGTAATGCGCGACTGTTCAAGCAGCCTCTCGATGGGGGCATGCCTCAGGTAACACTCCAGCAGCCCGCCCAGCGGCAGGCGAACGTCCTCAGGCTCCAAGCGAAGGGAGAATTCGCGGTTGGAGACCACGTCTCGGACTTGGAGTATGTGGGGCAGGACGGACGTTTTCTCTGACAAGGCTTCACCCTCATCCTGGCCTTCTCCCTCAAGGGAGATGGGACTGTTCAGGACTCGGCAGTTGTGAGTTGCCAGCGGGCAGCGAATTCCGCGTATGACGGCTGGCTCTGGAGCACCAGTTCACCTCTGGTAGTGAGAGCGTAGATCGAGGGCAGGGCGACGCCGTTGAACATACTGGCCTTGGTCAGCGTGTAGGAGCCTGAGTCGCGGAACACCACTTTCTCCCCAACGCGCAGCTGTTGGTCGAACCGGTATGTACCGAACACATCGCCCGCCAGGCAGGTGCAGCCTGCCATCAGGTACTCGTGGGGTGCGTCATCATTGTGGCCCACCACGTCGGGCTGGAAGCCATACTCGAACACCTCCGGCATGTGGTTCACCGACGTGTCCAGCACTGCGACCTTCGCGCCGTTGCTGTTGAACAGGTCGAGCACCGTGGCGACGAAGTACCCGGCGGCGCGTATCAGCCCGGAGCCGGGCTCGACGAATACCTGAACACCAAACTCCGATCGAAGCCCGTCAATCGTCCGGCATAGGTCGTCCAGCTGCCCGCACGGCTCGCAGTCTGCCTCGAACAGGTAACCGCCGCCCAGGTTGATCCACTCGACCTGCTGCAGTAGCCCCGGTACACGCTCTCGCAGCCGCTGGACTGTGGCGCGCAGCTCTTCGAAATCCGACGAGTCGCAGTTGGAGTGGAACAGCACGCCTCGCACCCCGTCCAGCCGTGCCGGTTCGTCGCGAAGCACGGCCTCCAGGTCATCCAGCGGCACCCCCAGCTTGGATTGGGGACGGCAAGGGTCGTAGCGGCAGTCGTCGGCAAAGGAGAGCTGCGGATTCACCCGGAGGCCGCAATTTGCACGTTCGTGCAGCATCGGAGAGAGCATCGTCCAGTGATTCAGGGAATTGAAGGAAACGTAGTCGCACAGCGAGCCAATCTCTTCAAGCTCAGTTCTCCTCAGCCCGGGCGTGGTGATGTGGAGCGACCCGCGGTCGCCAATCACGCTGCGCGCCAGCCTTGCCTCGAACAGCGAGCTTGCCGCGAATCCGTCCAGCCGGGGCGCCATCACCCGCAGCGCCGGGGCGAAGGAGAAGGACTTTATGGCGAAAAGCACTCCGCACCGCCCATCGCTCCGCAGTGCCCTGGTGTAATCGAGCAGGCGATGAATGGTACGCTCGTCGTAGACGAATGCGGGGGTACATATCGCGTTAAATCCGTCGGGGTATTGGTCGCGATAGTCCAGGCTGATGGTTCCCATTGGCCGATTCTAGCACAGCGCCAATCGTCGGGCGCTTGACCTAATCCTTGCCCTCAAGGAAGAGGGAAGACTTCTGAACGGCCACCGGGGCCAGTGGCCGCCGCACCGAGGCGGGGTTGATCCCTGCTTTCAGCGCCGCCATCACCCCCGCGGCCTCCCAGTAGTTGGCGACGTGGTGGAACTGTCCCTGTCGCCACGGGAGGGCCGAGAGGTCGTTGCGCATCAGGGTGGCGTTCTCCTCCACCTCGATGACCGGTATGCCCTGCTCCAGCGCCGCCAGCGTCGGCAGGCCCAGGCTCCCCTGCGGCAGCACCAGGCAGGAAACGTCGCGGGCCGTGAACACCCCCGGCTCCCGCATCGCCTCCCGGTCGGTGATGATACGGGGACTCCGCTGCAGCCCCTTGAGTACGGACTGGAAAAAGGTCATGGAGACCGCCTCTGCTGCCATCCGCGGGTCGACGACCCCCACGTCCAGATCCAGTACCTCCTGCGACTCCAGCATGGGCGAGTGGGCCGAGGGCACTTCGTAGCGGCTGGAGATTGCGTGGGTCAGCATCGCCTCCACCCCGCCCCATGGATTGACCATACCGCCTTCGCTGCCGAAGTAGTCGGCGTGGTACTGGAAAGGGACGGATATCACCGACGACAGGGCCACTGCGTCGTACTCGCCGCGCCGCGCGTCCAGCACAGCAAACAGCCGCTCCACGTCCTCGACGCGGCCGGCGGCGCGGGTCGACCCGGTGTACTCGGAGCGCATCACGAGCGGCGGGTCCAGGGCGACCACACCGGGGCAGAGCAGTCCGTATGATGCATGGGCCGCATTCACCGCGTTGACGGCCAGCTCCGTGAAAAGCGGGTTCGCGTGAGAGTCCACCACCGCCAGCACCCGGTTGGACCGGACCGGCTGCAGTCCCGCCGTTCCCAGCAGCAGACGGCAGACCACGCTGCCCTCTACGTAGAACGCGTTGGTTGGCATCTCGTTGATATCGGAGGCGTTTACCACGTTCGGATGTGTGATCAGCGTGTCGCAGACGGAACCCAGCAGCCTCGCCACGGGCGTGGCATCTCCGGCGTGCCCGCCGATGGCCGCGCCGATCCCTGTGGGCACCAGCAGCACGGCGTTGAACTGCGAGGTGTCTTCCGAGAGACGGGGACGGAACCCTGCAACGCCTTCCGTGGAAAGATTGTTGCCCGACTGTGGTGGGCCGCGACCGTCTTCAACCAAGGTGGTCACCTCGCAGCGGTAGCCCCGCTGGTTTGACTCGGTGACTACCAACCGCAGCGGACGATGGCCCTCGGGCAGCCGCTCCGCCATCTGCCGCGCCAGCCACTCCAACAGCCCTGCGCCCGCCGGAGCCGGCGGTATGTCCAGTTCAGTTTCCGTCAGGTACAAAAGGTTGCTCTCCGCTGGGATTGAACGGGCTACATGGTAACAGCAGGCCCGGATTTATCGGAATCCTTTCCGTCTCGATTGCTGGGTATTAGTTGACCAGGGTCCTTTGATTGCCACCCTGGGCCTAGCGAAGGGGCTCGCTCTCCATCTGGTGTCGCTCGTCCCCTTGCCAGCCCCCGGGGCACCCCGTACCATCAAGTGTAGTAGGCCTGTACGCCCGCAAGTCTATCCCGCGACCGACGGCCTGCGAGGCTCCATGCCTAGCGCCGAAAAGTCATCTCCACCACCGCTTTTGGTGGGCGTGTCGAACCACCCGCCACCCCCGAATGCAACCCTTTCTTGAAGCGCCAGCTTTGGGGCGCGACATAACGCGACACTCTCCGGATGCCCTGCCGCCACTGAGCACCCTCTCCCCATAGCTGGCGAGCCCGATCGCGACTCCGTAGAGTGCAACACTTCGGCGACACCGGCGGTGCTCCCATTTCCCACCGTCCGGTCGAAACAGCGCTGGGTGCTAATCGAAAGAGTCTGTTCAGCGACACTTACCGCTTGCCAGGCCTCGCTGCGGTTCCCCATCGTTATTCTTGAACCCTGGTCGGGACAAACCTCGGAATCAACCGGCTAGTATTACAACGACAGTTCAAGGCGGGATAGTCCGAGATGCGCGCAAAGCAGACCGGCGCTTGGCGTGGGAGCGACTGGCTCGCTCGTTACTACACTGCGTCTGCTTCAGCCACAGTAGCAACTCCTCCGGCCCGAACCACTCCCGGGGCAGCATCTCCCGCACCACCCGGTAGACCTGAGGACGGGTGATCCGGGGCATCTTTTTCCCCCCAAGCCTGTTGTAGGCTCAGCAGGAAGGCTCCGCCCAGCAGGCACAGGGCCACGTGATGATGCCAGCCCGCCCAGGTGCGGGTCTCATATTCGTCCAGCCCCACGTCCCCCTTTCCCGTCTCAAACTCCGTTTCTATGCGCCACCTGGAACCGCCCACGTATGCCAGGGTCTCCAACGGCGTATCCTCCGGAGCATTGGAAAGGTAGTAGCGGGGCTCGCTGCCGTCCAGGTTCCGGCGGTAGACGGCCCAGTGGATTTCTCCGGGCTTCCTTTTGCTGCTGGGCCGCACCCGCTGGGCGCTGAATGTATAGCTCCTCGGCCCCTGGCTCCCCTGGGCCACCGTGATCTCCTGCCAGGCATCCTCCGGCAATTCGCCACTGCGCTCCCCCATCGTGCGCCGCTGTCCGGCCACCAGCCTGGGCTTGGGAGGCCCACCCCGTCCCCGGTAGACCGGAGTGGTCCACTCGGGCTCCACCGGCCACACTGTAAAGGCCTCTGGAACGTCCAGGACGTAGTGCATTCCCAAGGTCGCCAACCCGTTGCGGAAGGACGGCGACACGCCGAAGGCGTCGTCTGCCGCGACCCATCCGGCCCTCAGATGGCCCAACTCTACTGTCCGCTCCAGCATCTCCAAAGCCAGTCCCGTCTTCGACCGGTAGCTCCGTCGCTCCCCCGGAATCCCAGCCGCAGCACAACGGTCCTCGTCCGAGGTCCAGCTCTCCGGCAGATAAAGGCGCTTGTCCACCAGGGACCGGCCCAACGGGCTTACGTAGGCCAAGAACATCCCCGCCTGGCAGTTGGCCACCTTGCCCAGCCGGCCGCAGTACTGCCGGGCCACTCCCGCCGACTTCCTACCCTGCTTGGGAAAGTCGCTGCCGTCCAGGACCTACACCCCCTCAGGATGCTCCAGCCGGGTTCCCAGGTACTCCTGCAGCCGCCCTATAACCGCGTCATCGTCCCAGGGAGAGTCGGTGAGAAACCGCTGCATCCCCCGGGCGGACTCAGGAACCGTCTCCGATAGATTCTCGGCGTTGCGCCGCTCCCCGGATTGCACCAGCAGGGCTTGCAGATAATGGCCGCTGCGCTCCCGCGTCTCCCGGCGGCCAAACAGCCCAGCGAAGTAAGCGTGAAACCCCTGAAAGTCCTGATATATCTGCTCGAAAGCTGCCGCATCCACTTCCCTACCTCACCCGACCAAGCCTTCCCCAACCTCCCAGTGATCTTATCACGCCAACTGTCGTTGTAATACTAGGGTGATGCGGGAGCTGGGCATCCAGCAGATATTCGCCCTCTCTCCACAGGCAAAGGGACGGGTGGAGCGGATGCTGGAGACCTTCCAAGACCGGCTGGTAACCGAGTTGCGTCTGGCCCAGGCCAGCTTCATCGACGAGGCCAGCCTGGTCCTAAACGAGTTTCTGCCCCGGTTCAACGCCCGCTTCGCCGTGGCGGCGGAGCAACCGGAGACGGTCTACCGGCCGGTGCCGGCGGAACTGTCCCTGACCGAGACCGTCTGCCTCAGGGACAGCCGCAAGGTGGCCAGGGACAACACCGTGAAGTACCAGTGGCGGGTGCTGCAACTGCTGCCCGAGGCGGAGCGCCCCAGCTATGCCGGTCTTCGGGTGGACGTCCTGGAACGGGCCGACGGGGAGCTGATGATTCGGTACCATGGTGAGGCTGTGACTTTCAGGAGGGGCCGCCGCCCTCCTCGGCGCTGTGGGGCGCAGACAGCGGCTGCTCCCCCGGTCCGGGGCTTCAGGAAGCCACCGGCGGCGTGGCCCACAGCCACCTGAACGCGGCTCAACGGGAACGCCTCTCCACCTTGGAATCGACTGGTGAGGGGGCGACGGAGGGCCGGAGCGGTAAGGGGAAGCCAGTTCGCCACCAGTTGCACCGGACGCCCAGGTCAACCCAGCAGGCCCGCTGGGAGGCTGTACAGCTGGCCAGGGAGCAGGGACTTTCACTGCGGGCCATAGCCCGGAGTCTGGGCATGGCCAAAAACACTGCGAAAAAGTACGCGTCTGCCGCGAGCCCACCCACCAAGAAGCTCAGCGCCAAGGAGCGCGCCAAAGCAGAGGCTCTGGCCGCATCGCTCGCGGCCGCCGACTAAGCCAGGGGACATATTCGCTTTTCAATTGAGGGGACGTAATCGCTGGACAACAACAAGGTCGTGGGCCAGCAGGTTCACCATCACCAAGGGATTGCCGCTTACGTCCTCGGACTGCTTGGCCCACTTGCCGTCCAATGCGGCATTCACCTCCCGGTCCGCCATCTCCCTTGACACCCATCCCGTCAGGGCGCCCTGCAACTGCTCATAGGAGACTCGGGCCCGTGCGCGGGAGATGGTGGTGGTGTGGGGTGGATGGTCCCGGAGTAACCCCAAAGGCCCCTTCAGCACCGGCCAGTCCATCTTGGCAAAGAGGGAGATGTGGGCCATGGTGGTCTGACCACAGACCAATCCCAGCAGGGTCAGCCGGAAAATGGCCTGAAAGGGATGCCTGACCCCCCTGGGGTCCGGCACCTGCTCCAAACAACCGAACAGAGATTCCGCCGCCTCCATATCCACACACTCCCAAATCTCACTCTTCTCCCTTTATAACCTCCCCTCCCTGACTTTGCAATCGTCCTGCCTTGACAACGCAAATATTTGAAAGGTAGCCTGCGCATATTGTAGGGTTAGTTATTGGGCCCATTAAAATGGAAACACGGCAGTTGCTCAACCTAAGATTAAAATCGGCTCTGGCTAGGTTTTTCTGCCCTTGAAAAGCTCGGGCACAGCCTCTACAGGCAGAACCACTTACTGGTTCACGGAGCGTGTCGAGTGGCCTAGTACTCAGTCAGAGTGGTAATGACAGGCCTATCATATGTTGAATGGAATTGGTAGGGTTGCCAGAGAAGCTGTGTTGGTTGAGGTGTGGTATCCATGGTTCAGGAGAGGTATGCGGTCAGGCTGACGTCGGAGCAAAGAGGGCATCTACGGAGGGTGATTCGGTCGGGTAGGAGTTCGGCTCAAGCCAACACCCGGGCCCGGGTTCTGCTGAAGATAGACGAGGGTTGGCCCTTCGACAGGCTCAGGAGCTCCCCAAGTGGCGGCGGCTATGGAAGTGACGGAGCGCACGGTGTTCCGCATCAAGCGGCGCTTTGCCGAGGAGGGACTGGAGGAGACGTTGCACCGGCGCAATCAGGTCAACCGGCACCGGAAGGTGGATGAACGGGTGGAGGCCCATCTGATCGCCTTGGCCTGCACTACAGCGCCCGAAGGCCACGACCACTGGACCCTGCGCCTGTTGGCAGACAGGACGGTGGAACTGGGATTGGTGGAGTCCTTGTCCCACGAGACGGTGCGGCTGCACTTGAAAAAAACGCGCTCAAGCCGTGGCAGAAGCAACAGCGGTGCATCCCCAAGGTGAGCGCTGACTTCGTGGCCCACATGGAGGATGTGCTGGACCTGTACGCCGAGCCTTACGACCCAGCCAGACCGGTGGTCTGTTTTGACGAGAGTCCCACTCAGTTGCTGGCCGACGCCCGGCCGCCCCTTCCGGCGGAGCCGGGGAAACCCAGACGTGAGGACTACGAGTACGTGAGGGGCGGAACCCGCAACCTGTTCCTTACCTGTGAGCCCAAACGGGGCTGGCGCCATGTGGCGATAACCAGACAGCGTACCATGCAGGACTTCGCCCACCGAATGCGTTTGCTGGTGGATGAGGCCTACCCTGAGGTGCCGGTGATCCGCTTGGTGCTGGACAACTTGAACACCCACCGGATGGCGTCGCTGTACGAGACCTTCCCGCCAGCAGAGGCTCGGCGCATTGCCAAGCGGCTGGAGTTCCACCACACGCCCAAGCATGGGAGTTGGCTGAATCCTGTCCTGAGCCTGCCGAAGGGATGGCGGAGATCGAGTTCAGCGTCCTCGCCCGAGCCTGTCTGCGGGGACGCAACCCGGACGAGGACAGCTTGGAGCAAGCCGTCAACACCTGCGTCTCGGAGCGCAACGCCGCGGCAGTACCCATCAACTGGCGATTTACCACCAAGAAGGCCAGAACCAAACTCCGTAGGCTATACCCTGACACTTCTACTTTGACCGAGTACCAGGCTGTTGTTGCTGAGTTCCGGTCGGAGTATTGGGTCCATGCATGCTAATGTAGGCTTATTGTAGACCGGCCATCCAATTTGGTGGCATTCCGCTGCGAAATTCATCCATCCGGGCTTGGATTCTACTGAGCCCAGCAGGAGGGCCCCAATGGCAGAACCCACCCAGACCACTAGAACAGAAAACGATTCAGTACGAGTCGCGGTGTGGTACGACTATATTTGAGCCTGGTGCTACGTCGGCCTGGAGAGAGTCGACAAATTGGCCAATGAGTACAACATAGCCGTTGAAGGGCGTGCATATCTGCTGAGGCCAGACACTCCCAAAGAAGGAGTCGATCGTCCTAGGCGCGCGGGGGAAACCGCCGACGAACTGGCGGAGCCGATTCGAAGCTATGCCAAAGAAGCGGGCCTGCTCATGAAGCCACCAGATCGAACCCCCAATACCTTGTACGCACTGGAGGCGACGGAGTACGCTCAGCAACAAGGGAAGTTCCTAGAGTTCCACCACGCGGCCTACAAGGCGTACTGGGGGGATCAAAAGGATCTGAGTGAGTTTGAGGTGCTACATGCCGTGGCCAATGGCGTAGGCCTCAATGGCGATGATATGGTTAAGCACTTGGAGGAAAAGACCTACTCCGAGGCGGTTGTGGCCCAGTACAAGGAGGCACTCAAGTATGGAATCAGCGGAATTCCCACTTTCTTAGTGGGGAATCTGGTCTTCACAGGTGCCCATCCTTACGACATTTTCAAGGCGGCCATAGAGCGCTTCCTGAACGATGGAGCCCCTTCAGCTACCGGTTCGTAACAGTTAAGGTCCGGCAAATCTCTGCTCTCAAATTGGGATGAAATGCCTTCATAGTATTACAATAACAGTTCAGGGAGGGATGTGCCGGGAGGCACGAAGGGTGGCTCGGCGCTTCTCGCGGGAACGGTTGGCACCCTGGTTGCATTCTTGCGTCTCCTTCAGCCACCGCAGCGGTTCAAAGGGCCCGAACCGTTCCCGGGGCAGCATCTCCCGCATCACCCGGTACACCTGCGGACGGGCGCTCCGGGGCATCATTTTCCCCCCAAGCCTGTTGCAGGCTCAGCAGGAAGGCCCCTGCCAGCAGGCACAGGGACACATGGTGATGCCAGCCCGCCCAGGTGCGGGTCTCGTACTCGTCCAAGCCTACGTCGCTTTTCTCCGTCTCGGACTCCGTTTCTATGCGCCAGCGGGAGCCTCCCACGTATGCCAGGGTCTCCAACGGGGTATCCTCCGGAGCGTTGGACAGGTAGTAGCGGGGTTCGCTCCCGTCCAGGTTGCGGCGATAGACGGCCCAGTGGATGTCGCCGGGCTTACGCCTGCTGATTGGACGCACCCGCTGGGCACTGAACCGGTAGCTGCGGGGCCCCTTGGCTTCCCGGGGCCACCGTTATCTCCTGCCAGGCTCCCTCCGGCAATTCATGACTGCGCTCCCCCCATGGCCCGACGCTGTCCGGCCACCAACTTAGCCCAAATCCACCGAAAGGGTCTGGCACCCCGAGAGGCAAGGGATGAGAGGAGCCGTGTAGAGACTGGGTGGCCTTGACCCGCTCCAATCCAGCTGGGCACAGGGTGTGGCAGCCACGCCAAGGGGATGGTGACGGCCCGCAGCGTCGGCGGAGGGCGAGATCAGCTTGGCAGACGGCAGCAGGAGACACTGTGGGGCCAGCCTGGCGCGGGTCGGCGAGGCGATTGGGTGGTGCGGCGGATGGTCAGAAGCCGTGGGTGTCTTCAGGAGGGGAGTGGCAGGGCGCGCAGTCGTGCCAAGGCGTTACTGAACTGGTTTTGCCAGGGCCAGTTGTGGGGCAAGTGCAGGGTGAGGCGCCGGGCCTTGCGGGTGTGCCTTCCGGCCAGGGAGAAGAACCGCCGCTGGAGGGTCTTGGTGGTTGCCAGTTGCTCGCCCAGGCCGATGCGCCCAGTCCAGCGGGCTAGGTTGTGGGCCATCACCTGCACCGCCAGCCAGGCGCCCTTCGGCAAGCTCAGCAACTGTCTTTGATGTCAAGAGTTTTGGGGTCCGGGGTTCCAATGGCGATTTTGCCTGACCATGAGATTGAGTATGGTCAGGAGCTTGCGCATACAGGCGGTGAGGGCCACTTTCTTGGGTTTGCCTGCCGCGCACAGCCGGTGGTAAAAGGCCCGGAGGACCGGGTTGAACCGGGTTGAATCCGGGTGGACACCAAGGCTGCCATGTACAGGGCGGCTCGCACCTGGGCGCGCCCACCCCACACTTTGCGTTTTCCCCTCAGTGTGCCGCTGTCGCGGTTGAAGGGCGCCACGCCGAACAGGGCGGCAATCTAATCATCTCACCACGGTTCAAGGCGCCCAGTTCCGGAAGGTCGGACAAGAGTGTCATGGACAGAACAGGCCCCACTCCCGGAGTGCTCCGGAGGAGTTCGTCCTTGTCCCTCCAGATTGGGGAGGAGCGTATGAGGTCTCCCAGATCCCGGTCCAAGTCCGCCAGGTTCTCCTCCAACCAGCGGACAACCAGCGGATGTGCTCCTCAACCTTGGGGCGTATACGCCGGGCGGCGGTTCGGAGCCGGTTTTTCTCTGCGGTGATCATTTCCACCAGTTGGCGTCGCCGGGCCACCAGTGCTGCCATCTCCTGGGTGCCGGCATCCGGCAGTGGCCTGGTGGCAGGGCGCATTGCCTCGGCAAAGTGGGCCAACACTCGGGCGTCCAGGGCATCGGTCTTGGCCAGCTTCCCGGCAGCACGGGCTAAGTCCCGCACCTGCCTGGGGTTACCTGCCTGGGGTTGACCACGGCTACAGGCAGCCCGGAGGCAACCAGTTCCCCTGCCAGGGTCATTTCCACTCCGCCGGTAGCCTCCAGCACCACCAGTTGGGGCATCAGTTTCTCCAAATGCTCCACCACCTCGCCGATGCCCTGGGAATCATGGGAGACCCGCCACACCTCACCGGTGGGACGCACCGCCACATCCAGGCGCTCCTGGGAGACATCTATGCCAACAAACAACTGGACTTCCTGCATTCAGCACCTCCCTGCAAATGTTCACCAACTCTGGCCCAGCCTTGCCTTATCCGGGCTCTGCGGCCCAGTCAACTGTTCGGGCTCCGAGCAGGCAGGACGCGACGACCCAGCTGAGCCACGGTCTTCAAGACCCAGGACCATGCGGTCTGCCACGTCCATATTCAAGATACAAGGACTGGCGGCGAAGCGGCCCGAGGGAAGATGGTTCAGGCCGACACCGTACTTCAGGTCGCGGATGGCATTCTCGATCTCGGCGTGGCGGCGATGGTCGGCCTCCAGTTCCAGGGTCTCCCCGTCCCGGTCGGTGATGAAGCCGTGATAGCTGTAGTAGGCGAAGAGGGCCAGTTGGGAACCGGGCGTGGGCTTCACCCGCCGGACGATGAGCCACACCGGCGCGGCGCCGGGCTCACTCTGGAAGGGGACATAGGTGGTCTCCGCCACATCGGCGGCGCCGTCCATCCAGTAGCAACTGTATTTAATGTCAAGAGGAGCAATCAGCTACTGCCGGGCTCATGTCACGCCACGGGCAGCCATGCTTGAGCATAGAGTTGAGGATGACGAGCAGTTTGTGCATACAAGCGACCAGCGCCACCTTTTTGGGTTTACCGGCGGCCAACAGCTTCCGATAGAAGTCGCGGATGACCGGGTTGTGGCGGCTGGCTACCATCGCTCCCATATACAGGGTGGCTCGTACTCGGGCGCGCCCGCCCCAGACGGCCCGTTTGCCCCGCAGGGTGCCGCTATCGCGGTTGAAGGGAGCCACTCCCACCAGGGCCCGGCGATCCAGTGTTCCCAGCTCCGGCAGGTGGGCCAGCAGAGTGAGGGAAACCTGTTCCCCCACGCCGGGAACCGTGCGCAGGAGGTCATCCTTCTCTCGCCACACAGGGCTCCGGCGGAGAGTCTGTCTCAGCCCCTCGTCCAAGTCGTTCAACTCCTGCTCCAGCCAGGCGATGTGAGCCTCAATGCGGGGACGAACGGCGCTGGTGGCAGTGCCCAACCGGTTCTTCTCAGATACCAGCATGGTCAACACCTGGTGCCTGCGGGCAGTCAGCGAATTGAGTACCTGGGTCTCAGCGTCTCTGAGAGGACGCACGGAGGGACGAACGGCGTCGGCGAAGTGGGCCAGCACCGCCGCATCGAGAGAGTCGGTCTTGGCCAGCGTACCGGTGGCCCGGCGAAGTCTCGAACCTGGCGCGGGTTGACCACCACCACCGGCAGCGCCGCAGCAGCGAGAGCGGCCACCAACGGCAGTTCCAGACCACCCGTTGCCTCCAGCAACACCATGGCGAGACCCAGATCCACCAACTGGGAAACCAGTTCCCCGACGCCGGTCTCGTTGTAAGGCGTGGCCCATATCTGTCCCGTAGGCCGGACGGCCACATCTGCCTGAGCCTTCGAAACATCAATGCCTACGTATCTCGGTTCTCCTTCCATCCGTACCTCCTGTGTGAGCGTCGGCCCGTCCTTGCACGATACGGGCTCTATCGGCCCGGGCAACTGTTCGGGCTCTGCTTGTAGGGAGCGCGGCAACCCTCGCTACTGGACGGCCTGTCGCGACCCAGGGAATGACGGTCTGCCGCGCTCGGTTCCATCGACAAACTCAAGATACAAGGGGATTTCGATCATCCGTCCTTCGACAAGCTCAGGACTATGCTCAAGACCAAGCTCAGGACTATGCGGTCTGCCACGTCCATATCCCAGATACAAGGGAATCGGAGTCCAGTCATCCTCGGGTATAGCCTCGATGACATTGCGCAGGCCCTTGTGCTGGCGGATGGTGATGGAGAAGCGGACATCCATCTTGCGGCAGACAGATATCTCGCCATAAGTGTAGAAGCCGCTGTCGGCCCGCATGGTGAGTTGACCCGTGGCTCCGGCGTGGCGCACCGACCCACCGTCTTCCGCAGGAAGTGAGCAGCGCCCCGCGCCGTGTTGGCTCGTCCCTTGTGCAGCCGGGACATCAACACGTCCTCGGTTCCGGCGGCGACGGCGAGGAGCGGGTGATAGCCCCGCTGGCCGGTGTAGCCGTGGTCGCGCGCCCCCTCCTTGACCAGACCGTAGGTCTCGCAGATGGTGGAGTCCAGGTCGATGGTCAGCGGCCCGTCGCCGGGACCCTCACCGGCGTACCAGGCCCCAGCCAGAAGCTCCCGACTCACCCGATCCAGCTGGCGCACGTACCCCCACCGGAAGATGCGCAGGAAGATTCCCAGCGTGGACGGCGCCTTGATCACGCATCCCAGCACCCGCCCAGTGTCCCCCCAGCGCGCGGCGCGTCGGCGTCGTCAATGCAGTCGCCACCAGCCAGCGCCGACGCCACCAGGGTCAGGAACTTGTCTCCCGCATTCGCCCGACCTGGTGCATCTCCCAGGTCAACGTGGTGATCCACCAGTTCCCCCAGTCCCAGATGATGGGCCAGGGTGACCGGAAGGATCAGCCCAGCATTGGCCACTAGGCGGTGGTCATCGAAGGCGATGTGGATGCGGTCGGGATGCTCAAGTGGTAGCACCTTTTGGGTGCTCCTTGTTTCTGGTCGGTTTTCTATCTCAAAAACCATTATCCCAGAAGCAAAGGAGCACTTTCTTACCTCGTCAGCACCCCGCGACACTCACCCTTTCGGTGGATTCGGGCCTAAGAAGCCACTGCTCGGGGCCTCATGCTTGTGAATTTGTTGTTGTCCAGCGATTACGTCCCCTCAATTGAAAAGCGAATATGTCCCCTGGCTTAGTCGGCGGCCGCGAGCGATGCGGCCAGAGCCTCTGCTTTGGCGCGCTCCTTGGCGCTGAGCTTCTTGGTGGGTGGGCTCGCGGCAGACGCGTACTTTTTCGCAGTGTTTTTGGCCATGCCCAGACTCCGGGCTATGGCCCGCAGTGAAAGTCCCTGCTCCCTGGCCAGCTGTACAGCCTCCCAGCGGGCCTGCTGGGTTGACCTGGGCGTCCGGTGCAACTGGTGGCGAACTGGCTTCCCCTTACCGCTCCGGCCCTCCGTCGCCCCCTCACCAGTCGATTCCAAGGTGGAGAGGCGTTCCCGTTGAGCCGCGTTCAGGTGGCTGTGGGCCACGCCGCCGGTGGCTTCCTGAAGCCCCGGACCGGGGGAGCAGCCGCTGTCTGCGCCCCACAGCGCCGAGGAGGGCGGCGGCCCCTCCTGAAAGTCACAGCCTCACCATGGTACCGAATCATCAGCTCCCCGTCGGCCCGTTCCAGGACGTCCACCCGAAGACCGGCATAGCTGGGGCGCTCCGCCTCGGGCAGCAGTTGCAGCACCCGCCACTGGTACTTCACGGTGTTGTCCCTGGCCACCTTGCGGCTGTCCCTGAGGCAGACGGTCTCGGTCAGGGACAGTTCCGCCGGCACCGGCCGGTAGGCCGTCTCCGGTTGCTCCGCCGCCACGGCGAAGCGGGCGTTGAACCGGGGCAGAAACTCGTTTAGGACCAGGCTGGCCTCGTCGATGGAGCTGGCCTGGGCCAGACGCAACTCGGTTACCAGCTGGTCTTGGAAGGTCTCCAGCATCCGCTCCACCCGTCCCTTTGCCCGTGGAGAGAGGGCGAATATCTGCTGGATGCCCAGCTCCCGCATCACCCTAGCGAACTGGGTGGTTTCCACCGGCACCGGCCTTCTGTCGGGCGTTGTACCTGAAGGCCGAGTGGCGATCGCTGTAGAGGGCCAGGAGGATACCCCACTGCTGGACCATTCCCTCCAGGAGCACCAGGTAGCCGCGGGTGTCCTCCGTGGTGCGGAAGACGGCCTGGGCAACCACTCCGGTTGCATCGTCGACGGCGATCAGCAGCGTCAGCTTCGGTCCCAGGTCCTCCAGCCAGGAGTGCTGACTGCCGTCGATCTGCACCAGCATACCCTCCTGGGGCATGCGCCTGCGCCGGAAGCGGTGCTGCGGGGAGCGGCTACTGCGGGGGCTGCCGATGCCGGCCTTGACCAGAATGCGGCGAACGGTGGGGCGGCTCAGGTCGATGCCCTCGCGCTCCCGCAGCAGCTCGGTGAAGTGGCTGTGGTTTGACCGGCGTAGCCGTTGATGGCCAGCTTCACCACGGAAGCAGCGGCCGCCTCGGGGACGGCGTTGTGGGGTCGGCGTCCCCGGTTCCCATGGGCCAGTGCGGCGGCACCATCCTTGCGGTAAGCGGCGAGGAGACGCTTGGTATGACGTTCGCTCACTCCAATAATCTCGGCCGCCTGGGCGATGGGAAGCTGATGTTCCAGAACACCGTTGAGCACTTGAATCCTGGCCTGTTCCTGCTGATTCAACTTTACATCCCTCATGGGGATGACATGTTCGCTGAACAGTTAGCACATGACCGAATCGTAGAACATCAACACCGGCCACCACCGCAAAGTCCGTGCCCTTGTGTTCAAAATCAAGTTTGACCCAGTACTAGATGGGGAATGCAAAGATCACCCAGGCCAACCAGGTATAGGCCGCCGACATCACCTACCTGCTAGTATTACAACGACAGTTGGCGTGATAAGATCACTGGGAGGTTGGGGAAGGCTTGGTCGGGTGAGGTAGGGAAGTGGATGCGGCAGCTTTCGAGCAGATATATCAGGACTTTCAGGGGTTTCACGCTTACTTCGCTGGGCTGTTTGGCCGCCGGGAGACGCGGGAGCGCAGCGGCCATTATCTGCAAGCCCTGCTGGTGCAATCCGGGGAGCGGCGCAACGCCGAGAATCTATCGGAGACGGTTCCTGAGTCCGCCCGGGGGATGCAGCGGTTTCTCACCGACTCTCCCTGGGACGATGACGCGGTTATAGGGCGGCTGCAGGAGTACCTGGGAACCCGGCTGGAGCATCCTGAGGGGGTGTGGGTCCTGGACGGCAGCGACTTTCCCAAGCAGGGTAGGAAGTCGGCGGGAGTGGCCCGGCAGTACTGCGGCCGGCTGGGCAAGGTGGCCAACTGCCAGGCGGGGATGTTCTTGGCCTACGTAAGCCCGTTGGGCCGGTCCCTGGTGGACAAGCGCCTTTATCTGCCGGAGAGCTGGACCTCGGACGAGGACCGTTGTGCTGCGGCTGGGATTCCGGGGGAGCGACGGAGCTACCGGTCGAAGACGGGACTGGCTTTGGAGATGCTGGAGCGGACAGTAGAGTTGGGCCATCTGAGGGCCGGATGGGTCGCGGCAGACGACGCCTTCGGCGTGTCGCCGTCCTTCCGCAACGGGTTGGCGACCTTGGGAATGCACTACGTCCTGGACGTTCCAGAGGCCTTTACAGTGTGGCCGGTGGAGCCCGAGTGGACCACTCCGGTCTACCGGGGACGGGGTGGGCCTCCCAAGCCCAGGCTGGTGGCCGGACAGCGGCGCACGATGGGGGAGCGCAGTGGCGAATTGCCGGAGGATGCCTGGCAGGAGATCACGGTGGCCCAGGGGAGCCAGGGGCCGAGGAGCTATACATTCAGCGCCCAGCGGGTGCGGCCCAGCAGCAAAAGGAAGCCCGGAGAAATCCACTGGGCCGTCTACCGCCGGAACCTGGACGGCAGCGAGCCCCGCTACTACCTTTCCAATGCTCCGGAGGATACGCCGTTGGAGACCCTGGCATACGTGGGCGGTTCCAGGTGGCGCATAGAAACGGAGTTTGAGACGGGAAAGGGGGACGTGGGGCTGGACGAATATGAGACCCGCACCTGGGCGGGCTGGCATCATCACGTGGCCCTGTGCCTGCTGGGCGGAGCCTTCCTGCTGAGCCTACAACAGGCTTGGGGGGAAAAAGATGCCCCGGATCACCCGTCCTCAGGTCTACCGGGTGGTGCGGGAGATGCTGCCCCGGGAGTCGTTCGGGCCGGAGGAGTTGCTACTGTGGCTGAAGCAGACGCAGTGTAGTAACGAGCGAGCCAGTCGCTCCCACGCCAAGCGCCGGTCTGCTTTGCGCGCATCTCGGACTATCCCGCCTTGAACTGTCGTTGTAATACTAGCAGCCAGGGGGTCCTCAATCTGGTGGGCCCCACGAACTGGCACAGCCGCCCCGTAGCGGCTTGGCGATTGTCCGGTATCATGTGAGCTGGCTTTTGCGTCGAGGTCGACTGAGCTGCTGGACCGCGGAACGCTGGAGGTGTTCAACACCGACCAAGGGAGCCAGTTTACCAGCTGGAAGTTCACCAAGGTCCTTCGGGACCGACAGGTGGAGATCGGCAAGGGCAGGAGTGGGAGATACGCCGACAACATAACCCATTGAGTTGATGTGTCGGAAGGTGACAGATGAGGAAGTATACCTAAAAGCCTGCGTCAACTCTTTCGAGGCCCGACGGGGACTGGGAGACAACTTCCGGTGCTACAATATCCTGAAACTGCATCAAGCCCTGGGTTACCGTACTCCGCCGGGATGTTCTGCATAGTTGGAGGATAGTGAGATGGCCGATACGTGTCATGGTTGTAAAGAGGAGCTGCTTGCAAGTGGAATGATTTTAGGGGTGTTTGCCGGGCGCAAACCCAGCTATGGGTCTTTGGCGGCCGTCTGGACAGAGCTTTATGATCCACAGCTCCTACTAGCTTTTCACCCCGAATGCATGCGGAAGTTGTGGGAGCAATCCATGGATGAGACACTCCCTTCGGGCAGTTGACGTAGGGTGTGACGGGGGATTAGACTGAGCAACCCTAGTGGTTTTTGGGGTTAATTGTCGTAATCTCGCCAGCGTTCGGAAGCAAGTTCAAAACGCCGACTGGTGGATCTTACATCTCTAATATGTTGGAGGCTGATCATGGCTGACACCTTGCCGACCCCACTCAATCCAACACAGCACCCCAGGGCCGTAGAAGTCAGTATTGCGTACTGCCAGAATTGACGACATGCCCTGCGCGCCGTCTGGATGACTGGCGAAATACTGACTCGGATGGGCGACAGTGTCTCTGAGCTAAAGCTGATTCCCGCAGGTCACGGTACCTTCGACATCCACATTAACGGAGAGTTGGTGGGTGAGCACACACATGGGCCGAATAAGGAGCAGATTTTCCCGGACTACCTGGAAATAATGCAGAAGATCAACGAGCATCTGTCCGGGGAGTCTATGGGTGTTGCTTCCGGTGCAGCCCATTCGACCGCTCCTCGTGATCACGGTCACGAGCACTAAGAGTTAACGAAAGATTCGCCGTAGCTTTGCAACTGATTTAATGCGGTAGGTGGGCTTAGATACATAGGTGTAAAGAAAGTCCTCCTGCACTCAACCTATAGCACTCAACCAATAGTCGAGTCCGGCGGGACCGATGGGGCGACTTCTGGGTTGACCTCAAATAGTGGCGGACGCATTAGGTGGGTGAAGTTCTCCTGTTTCGAAAGCAGTGAAGCCACTTTTCACCAATCCTGAGGTGACTGAGGTACTGGTGAAAGGGTAGTGTGTTGGAGCGTATTACTTGGCGTCGACCCCACTTGCTCCCTTTCCGTAGGATTTGAAACTGAAACATTAGGAGTACAATAATGCCCGCAAGAGTGGTAACTTTCCAATGTCAACCTGGTAAAATCCAGGAAATAGTAAATCTTTACGATAGATGGGTAGTCCCAATGTTCAAGGTCCAGAAGGGCTTTAAAATGGCATACCTGACAACGGATGCTGAACGTAGCAAAGGACTTTCTATTAGCCTCTGGGAAACTGAAGCGGATTTAGCGAAATCTGAAACCAGTGAAGTCTACCATTATATTAACGCGAAAGCTGGCGGTGTTCTAGTCGGGGACCTACACTCAGAAGCCTTCGAATTGAGCGTCGAGGCATCTGCATAACCAGTAATCCGGCTACTGCGCCTCAGCTTAGATAGCGAATTTTAAGATTGGCCCGGATTTTTGTAGCTTAGGCGCTACCTTTTGGCCAAATCATCTCTTGAGGGTAACGCTGTTCTCTTGGTTAGTGCCTAAGTACGACCCAAATGCACGACTCAGATTATTGGTTAAAATGTGGGCGCTTTCAACCTTAAGAGGCCAACTGGCCCTGAATTCAGAATTCTCAATAACCTCCTTTGAAACCGATCACAATTGTGCCGTTCTCGACTATAACCGGAGTGACCCGCTTGCCATTGGTCAGTTTCAGCAAAGACGAGATTTGGTCGGCCTGTTTGGATAGGTCAATTTCGGTGTATTCTACCTTGCGTTTACGGTAATCCGCCTTGGCAACTGAAGAGGAGGCACAATCGGGACGAGTATAAATTACGATGCTAGGTTGGGTCACTTCGGACTCCTGAAGCGTTAGAGATTTTCAGGACAACTTCAAGGACGCAAGCATTATGTTTCGATCTATTATACCGATGGCTTGGTGATTTCTCAACAACCTGAGAAAGCCAACACTATACGGTAGAAACTGTAAACAGCGGAGGTAAAGGCTCTCCACTAACCTCAATTGTTAGCCGACGTCGCCACAGATGCGTGGGACACAGGCGATGCCGAGGCTACTGATAGAGGCACCAGCTGGTAGCCCAGTTGCGCCGCTCTGTGCTTCGCGGCGCGCAACGCCCTATGACGACACTGATTCTCGTAGTACTGTGCTCCGGCGTCCACGTATCCTTGACCGTAACGCAGCATGGAGTAAATGATCCTAGCCAGCTTGTGGGCCGGGGTCGTAATGGCTTTGAGCGCACCCAGGTGGGCTTTCTTCCGCCGCAGGAATGCTCCCAGAGCGGTGCAGCGCGTTGGCCGCCAGAGGCAGCGCCGCCGCCCGGTTGCCGCTGACCTTTGTCTTTGAGCTCATGACTTTGCCGCCGGTGATCCGGTTGTTGGGGCTCAGCCCCAGCCATGAGGCGAAGTGCTTGGCCGTGGGCCATTTGGTCATGTCGGGTGCCGACTTCGCTGACCACTTTCCGGGCGGTGTAGGCGTCCACGCCGTCGAGGCGGGTCAGGTCCACTCGGGTCATCTGGTACAATTGGCCCTTGACATCAAAACGGGGTGCGTTCTTCTGATTGCGCCTCTTGCCAATGGGAGCCGGAGACTCGCCGTCGCTGCTGTCTTCAAACCGCTCCAACTGGGCTTCAATCTCCCGGTCGCACTGGGCAATCTTGTCCTGATAGGTCCGGTACAATTCTAGGGCTTGGTTCAGTTCGAAGATGTGGTCCTGCCGCCAGTGTCCGCGCAGCGACTTGGCGATGGTCTTCTCGTCGAACTTTACCCTCGGGTCGCGCAGCTGCGCCAGCCTGCGGGGACTTTTCTCGCCTCGGACTATGGCCTCGATGATGTCCATGCCGGTCTTGCTGATGATGTCCGTGATCACGTGCTGCAGCTTCACGTTCATCTGAGTGAGCGCCTTCTGCATGTGCTGTACGTGTTGGGAAGCATACTCCACCAGCATGGCCCGCTGCCGCAGGTAGCTGCTCAGGCTCAGGATATCCCCGTCGGGCCGGAAGGCCCCGGAGAGCGGACCGTAGGTGTGCAGTTGTTGCAGCCACTGGCAGTCCAGCGCGTCGGTCTTCCGGCCGGGCACGCTCTTGATGCGCCTGGGGTCCACCAGCATCACCTCAAACCCCAGCTCCTCCGGGACTCCGAAGAGCGGTATCCAGTACACGCCGGTGGACTCCATGACCACGGTTTCCACCCCGCCCTCAGAAAGCCAGTTGGCCAGGCGGTACAGGTCCGCTGTGAAGGACTCAAACTCCCTGCACCGGCTGCTCTGACCGGTCGGCAGGAACCGCCACAAAATGGCTGGTGGCGCCCACGCCGATGACCGCCGCGTACAGGTTTTCTGCTGTGACAGTCCCGCCTGCTCTGTGTCGCTCTTGCTTCTGCCCATCACCGCCTCCAGGATTACCGTGCAGGCGCATCGCCGGAGGGAGTCGCGGGTCGTAGACAATCTCCCCAACGGGATCGCCCTGGCCGGGGCGTCGCCAATGATGCGGCCGCAGGGCTGCCGGACGATGCTATCGACCGGGCGATACGCACCATTGCCCTCTCGGCCTCTGTCCGGACGAAGCGCCTTAACGTGGAGTATACATTTCTTGGGCGGACTCGCCAGTTAGTGGCCTCTGCACGGGCCGGGCACGGGCATAACATTGCTACCCACTAAATAACTATTTCAAATTTGGATTGGCCTGAGAGGGCAAACAGATAGGGGGTACGGTTAAGATAAAGGAAAGTTGGGTGGTGGTGAATGATGGGGGAGAGGGAGACTCTGCCAATGATATGGGAAATACCAGATGATCTGTGGGAGCGAATTTGAGCCGGTGATTTCGGAGTGGACCCAGCCAAACCAAAGGGGCGCAAACCGGTGGGTCAGCGGAAGATGCTGGAAGGCATCATATTCCGCATGCGCAGCTCCTGCCAATGGAACCACTTGCCCAAGGAGCTGGGAATGACAGCACCATCCACGGGACCTTCCAGCGATGAGTAGAGCGTGGGGTGCTGGAGGGTGTCTGGGCCGTCCTGATAGAGGAATGCCGCGAGTTGGACGGCGTAAACTGGGAATGGCAGTCAGCCGATTGCTCGATGGGGAAGGCGCTTTTTGGGGGGGCGCTATTGGACGCAATCCCACGGACCGGGGGAAGGCTGGGAGTAAGAAAAGCACCCTGGTCGACGGGGCAGGTGGGCCACTTTGCGGTGGTGGCCGGTGTTGATGTTCTACGATTCGGTCATGTGCTAACTGTTCAGCGAACATGTCATCCCCATGAGGGATGTAAAGTTGAATCAGCAGGAACAGGCCAGGATTCAAGTGCTCAACGGTGTTCTGGAACATCAGCTTCCCATCGCCCAGGCGGCCGAGATTATTGGAGTGAGCGAACGTCATACCAAGCGTCTCCTCGCCGCTTACCGCAAGGATGGTGCCGCCGCACTGGCCCATGGGAACCGGGGACGCCGACCCCACAACGCCGTCCCCGAGGCGGCCGCTGCTTCCGTGGTGAAGCTGGCCATCAACGGCTACGCCGGTCAAACCACAGCCACTTCACCGAGCTGCTGCGGGAGCGCGAGGGCATCGACCTGAGCCGCCCCACCGTTCGCCGCATTCTGGTCAAGGCCGGCATCGGCAGCCCCCGCAGTAGCCGCTCCCCGCAGCACCGCTTCCGGCGCAGGCGCATGCCCCAGGAGGGTATGCTGGTGCAGATCGACGGCAGTCAGCACTCCTGGCTGGAGGACCTGGGACCGAAGCTGACGCTGCTGATCGCCGTCGACGATGCAACCGGAGTGGTTGCCCAGGCCGTCTTCCGCACCACGGAGGACACCCGCGGCTACCTGGTGCTCCTGGAGGGAATGGTCCAGCAGTGGGGTATCCTCCTGGCCCTCTACAGCGATCGCCACTCGGCCTTCAGGTACAACGCCCGACAGAAGGCCGGTGCCGGTGGAAACCACCCAGTTCGCTAGGGTGATGCGGGAGCTGGGCATCCAGCAGATATTCGCCCTCTCTCCACAGGCAAAGGGACGGGTGGAGCGGATGCTGGAGACCTTCCAAGACCAGCTGGTAACCGAGTTGCGTCTGGCCCAGGCCAGCTTCATCGACGAGGCCAGCCTGGTCCTAAACGAGTTTCTGCCCCGGTTCAACGCCCACTTCGCCATGGCGGCGGAGCAACCGGAGACGGTCTACCGGCCGGTGCCGGCGGAACTGTCCCTGACCGAGACCGTCTGCCTCAGGGACAGCCGCAAGGTGGCCAGGGACAACACCGTGAAGTACCAGTGGCGGGTGCTGCAACTGCTGCCCGAGGCGGAGCGCCCCAGCTATGCCGGTCTTCGGGTGGACGTCCTGGAACGGGCCGACGGGGAGCTGATGATTCGGTACCATGGTGAGGCTGTGACTTTCAGGAGGGGCCGCCGCCCTCCTCGGCGCTGTGGGGCGCAGACAGCGGCTGCTCCCCCGGTCCGGGGCTTCAGGAAGCCACCGGCGGCGTGGCCCACAGCCACCTGAACGCGGCTCAACGGGAACGCCTCTCCACCTTGGAATCGACTGGTGAGGGGGCGACGGAGGGCCGGAGCGGTAAGGGGAAGCCAGTTCGCCACCAGTTGCACCGGACGCCCAGGTCAACCCAGCAGGCCCGCTGGGAGGCTGTACAGCTGGCCAGGGAGCAGGGACTTTCACTGCGGGCCATAGCCCGGAGTCTGGGCATGGCCAAAAACACTGCGAAAAAGTACGCGTCTGCCGCGAGCCCACCCACCAAGAAGCTCAGCGCCAAGGAGCGCGCCAAAGCAGAGGCTCTGGCCGCATCGCTCGCGGCCGCCGACTAAGCCAGGGGACATATTCGCTTTTCAATTGAGGGGACGTAATCGCTGGACAACAACAGGCCGGAGCTAATGTCCACGATACGAAACTCCTTAACCCTAATCCACCGATGGACGGCGCGAGGACAGTGGAAGGGGGTAGGGAGTTACAGGGGTGATGACCCGGGCTTGAATTCGTGTAGACGGGAGGTTGGCGGGCAGTCTGCAGACGCTTTGGGGGCACCGGTGGCGGCCTGCAGTGGCTGTGGCGAGCGAGATGGCAGGACAGGACACGGCAAGAGACCCCGCGGACCGGGATGGCGCGAGTTGGCAGGGACATTCAGTTGTCCGGATGACGGGTCAGTGGCAAAAGGACGCCGTCAGGAGGGGAGTGGCAGGGCGCGCAGTCGTGCCAAGGCGTTACTGAACTGGTTTTGCCAGGGCCAGTTGTGGGGCAAGTGCAGGGTGAGGCGCCGGGCCTTGCGGGTGTGCCTTCCGGCCAGGGAGAAGAACCGCCGCTGGAGGGTCTTGGTGGTTGCCAGTTGCTCGCCCAGGCCGACGCGCCCAGTCCAGCGGGCTAGGTTGTGGGCCATCACCTGGACGGCCAGCCAGGCGCCCTTCGGCAAGCTCAGGATTGGCGGGGAAGCGCCCCGAGGGGAGATGGTTCAACCCGACACCGTACTTCAGGTCGCGGATGGCATTCTCGATCTCGGCGTGGCGGCGATGGTCGGCCTCCAGTTCCAGGGTCTCCCCGTCCCGGTCGGTGATGAAGCCGTGATAGCTGTAGTAGGCGAAGAGGGCCAGTTGGGAACCGGGCGTGGGCTTCACCCGCCGGACGATGAGCCACACCGGCGCGGCGCCGGGCTCACTCTGGAAGGGGACATAGGTGGTCTCCGCCACATCGGCGGCGCCGTCCATCCAGTAGCAACTGTATTTAATGTCAAGAGGAGCAATCAGCTACTGCCGGGCTCATGTCACGCCACGGGCAGCCATGCTTGAGCATAGAGTTGAGGATGACGAGCAGTTTGTGCATACAAGCGACCAGCGCCACCTTTTTGGGTTTACCGGCGGCCAACAGCTTCCGATAGAAGTCGCGGATGACCGGGTTGTGGCGGCTGGCTACCATCGCTCCCATATACAGGGTGGCTCGTACTCGGGCGCGCCCGCCCCAGACGGCCCGTTTGCCCCGCAGGGTGCCGCTATCGCGGTTGAAGGGAGCCACTCCCACCAGGGCCCGGCGATCCAGTGTTCCCAGCTCCGGCAGGTGGGCCAGCAGAGTGAGGGAAACCTGTTCCCCCACGCCGGGAACCGTGCGCAGGAGGTCATCCTTCTCTCGCCACACAGGGCTCCGGCGGAGAGTCTGTCTCAGCCCCTCGTCCAAGTCGTTCAACTCCTGCTCCAGCCAGGCGATGTGAGCCTCAATGCGGGGACGAACGGCGCTGGTGGCAGTGCCCAACCGGTTCTTCTCAGATACCAGCATGGTCAACACCTGGTGCCTGCGGGCAGTCAGCGAATTGAGTACCTGGGTCTCAGCGTCTCTGAGAGGACGCACGGAGGGACGAACGGCGTCGGCGAAGTGGGCCAGCACCGCCGCATCGAGAGAGTCGGTCTTGGCCAGCGTACCGGTGGCCCGGCGAAGTCTCGAACCTGGCGCGGGTTGACCACCACCACCGGCAGCGCCGCAGCAGCGAGAGCGGCCACCAACGGCAGTTCCAGACCACCCGTTGCCTCCAGCAACACCATGGCGAGACCCAGATCCACCAACTGGGAAACCAGTTCCCCGACGCCGGTCTCGTTGTAAGGCGTGGCCCATATCTGTCCCGTAGGCCGGACGGCCACATCTGCCTGAGCCTTCGAAACATCAATGCCTACGTATCTCGGTTCTCCTTCCATCCGTACCTCCTGTGTGAGCGTCGGCCCGTCCTTGCACGATACGGGCTCTATCGGCCCGGGCAACTGTTCGGGCTCTGCTTGTAGGGAGCGCGGCAACCCTCGCTACTGGACGGCCTGTCGCGACCCAGGGAATGACGGTCTGCCGCGCTCGGTTCCATCGACAAACTCAAGATACAAGGGGATTTCGATCATCCGTCCTTCGACAAGCTCAGGACTATGCTCAAGACCAAGCTCAGGACTATGCGGTCTGCCACGTCCATATCCCAGATACAAGGGGACGGCTTGCGTATATGTTTCGAAACGCTGCTGTCCCTTTATAAAGTCCCTGTAAGTCCTTCGTTGAAATGTGTATAAAAGAGATGTCTTCGTGCGAAAATCAATTCACAATGTAGCGCCAAGCCGGTGTGATATGCTTGTTGGCCGTTGTTCCCGCCGCAGTTCTGAACGAAGGCAAAGATTACAGTCCGGCGACTCATTGGCGTTCCGCAAAATAGGGCGCTGCAGGTATTAGCCACTCAAGATGGGCCTCTTTTCAGCACTAGGAAGTCTCTTCACCAGCCGTTACTTCGTCGCGCCGGTCCTGGCCGGACTAGGGGTGGCGGTGGGCTTGTTGATTTTCGTTTACGCTTTCCCCGGACAGCCCAAGATCGGCGTCATCGACATACCGTTCACCGTCATTACGGAAGATTCTTCCTATATCATCAGCCAGTACCTCGACTACGCCCGCCGCGACGACTCCATCAAGGCAGTGGTTATCAAGATAACCAGCCCCGGCGGTGGCGCCGCAGCCAGCGAGCGCCTTTACCTGGAGACCAGCAGGCTGCGCGAAGAAAAACCCGTGGTAATGGTCATGAACGGGCTGGTTGCCAGCGGCGGATACATGATGGCCATGGGCGTCAGCCACTCCTACGCGCAGACCTCTTCGCTGGTGGGCAACGTGGGTGTTGTGTCGTTCTCCGATCCTCTGGTCCCTTCTCTTCCAGGCGAGAGCGTGCTTACCACCGGGCCTTTCAAGGGCCCGGGTTTCTCTCGGGATGAGTGGTTCGGCACGGTCGAGCAACTCAAGGACTCTTTCGCCCAGATTGTTATCAGCGAACGGGGCAACCAGCTCCGGCTGACCAAGGACGAACTGACGCAGGGGCGCCTCTATTCTGGATTGCAGGGCGTGCAACTCGGCCTGGTCGACGAACTAGGGGGCGACAACGACGCCTTTGCAAAGGCCGCAGACATGTCGGGCATTTCCAACTACGGTCTTGTGGACGTGAACCTTGAGGTTCTGCGGCAGTTCATCAAGGACCTCGAAGAAATATTCCCTTCTTCGGAAGGAACCTCCGCAGACGCACTAGCCGTCATCGGCAGAGACTACACCTCAGACAATCCAGAGTTGCAGACCCTCGGCGCGGAGCCCGGCAGCGGCATGGAACGGCTGGCGGCCCTGCAGGGGCTGACCATGTACGGCAGACTGGGAGTCGGGCAGGAAGACCCGCTACCGGACTTCCCCCTGGAATTTAACCACCCCAATTTCTATTACCTGTACGTCGGCAATGATCGTTAAGCTGTCGATACTTGCACTGTTTCCCATTTTCGCCGCGGTGGCTTTCCTCATCGCCTTCTTTACCTTCTACCGCGGCGGCTATGAGGCGCCCGCTCCCGTGGATGCGCAACTGGCGCAGATCACCACGTCCTCGGCCCCGTCGCGGGTCGTAACCGGACTCCCACCCGGGGAGTTGCGCCAGGGCCTGTTGGTGGTGGACGCACAGCACGTGAACGCTTTTTCCGAGAACGAGCTCGTGAGCTTTACCTCCCAGGTGGCTGACCGGGGATTCGAGGTGGAAGTCCTCGGGGACTTCCTGCCCATCGCGGATCCCAGCCTGGCGCAGTCACGACTGGTGCAACTGGCGGGAAAGCTTCGTCAGGCCGACGCCTTCGCTGTCATCCAGCCGCGGGCGGCCTTCACTGAGTCCGAGGCCGCGCTTGTGGAGCAGTTCGTTCGCAAAGGCGGCAAGCTGCTGCTGGTTTCCGATCCCGGCAGGCCACAGCAGACTAACTCCTTGGCCAAGAAGTTCGGCGTGGACTTCCAGGCCGACTACCTCTACAACACCGTCGACAACGACGCCAATTTCCGCCGCATTTTCGTAAGGGACTTCCAGCCCGACCGGCTCACCTCCGGCCTTGAGGAGATCACACTGGAATATGCGGGTTCAGTCCAGTCTTCCGGCGGCGGGCTGGCCTTCACTGGCCCCGGCACAAAGTCCTCCCTGCTGGATACTTCGGAGACTTTCTCCATAGTCGCCTGGGGCGACAGCCGGAACGTGCTGGCCATCTCCGACTTCACCTTCATGGTCCCTTCCCATGACTCCCTCCTCGACAACGGAAAGCTGGTGGCCAACATCGCCGACTACGTCACCGACAGCGACCGTGAGTTCCTGCTGACCGACTTCCCGCATTTCTACGGGAGCGGCTCAAACACGGGAGTCGATATCCTGATTGGTCAGCCTGCGCTCTTGGGCAACGGCCAGACGATGAAGAACGGCCTCGCGCCCCATAGTCTCTCCTCCCGGATAAGCCCGGTCGAGGACGTCAGCAGGGATACCGTGTTCCTGGGCCTGTTCGAAGACGCACCGCAGGTGAGCCAGTACCTCGAAAGTGCCGGTGTTCGTGTGGACGATACCCTGGGCACACCCTTCGTCAATGACCTGCCGCTCGAGGGCACGGCCATAGTCGTGCTGGACCAGAGCCAAGGACGGGACATGCTGGTGGTCCTCGCCGACACTTCCGTGACGTTGTCCGGTGCCATAGCCAGGCTGTTCTCCGGAGAATACCGCAGCGACCTCCTGAACGATTTCGTGGGAGTCCACAAATTCCAGGCAGCGAGCCAGTAGATGATAAAGGCACGAACTATCCCCTTGGCCCTTATATCGATCCTCTTGGCCCTCCTGGTCGCCTGCGCCGTCGACGATACGGAGCCCACCGCGGCGCCTTTGATCCCCACGGTCGCTCCCGTCGAGGAGCCGAGACCCCTGACGGCCGGCGAGCGGGAGACCATCGACGAGTTTGCCGGGATGCTCCAGGCCGCACAGGACCAGCGGGACGACTTCTACCAAGAATTCGAGACATGGCGCGCTGGGCTGACCGAATGCCACCCGGCCACGGCGCGGGAGTCCATGAGCGCATTCGCAGCATCCTACATCGGCATCACCGAGCGCGCTGCGAACCTGCCGCGAACTGCCAGCACCAAGGAGTTGGCCGACCTGTTGATCCCAGCCGCCGAGGCAGAGGAAGCGGCATACCGGGAACTCAGGGACCGCTGGCAGACAGGCAACATCTCGCTATTCGAGCAGGTCGAGCTGCGCCGCAATGAGTCCGTACGCGCCCGGAAGAGCGCGGAAGACCTGTCCTTGGCACTGCAGGAGGAATTCGAAGAGGGCCCCACCGAAGGCGAAGTGGAGGACATGGAGGAGTTCGCCGACATCTTCGACGAGATCACCGATGATTGGGATGACTACCACGACGCCTATCGGGACTTGACCAAGGCTGAAGCCAAGCTCACCCAGGCCGAGCTGAGAGCCCAGTATCTCCAACTCATAGAGCAGTTCGGAGAGATTTCCGCGAGCATCTCCGAGTTGTCGGCACCCCTTGGCAACGAGGACATCGAAGACATAATCGAGACCATGCAGGACCTGGCCAAGGACGAGCTCTCTGCCCTGGAGCGAATTGCCGACTCCCTGTTGCCTGCTGACGGAGTGGTAGCCCAGCCGACACCCGCGCCGACGGCCCCCGCGCCGCTCCACCGGCTGAAGGACAATCCGCCCCCGAATCTTCTGAAGCCAACGTCGCCCCGGTGGAAAGCCTTCCGTCGCCCCAGGAAGAGCTGGAAGCCGCAGTAGAAGAAAGCATCGAGTCCCTCGAGGATATCAGCCAGACCATCGAGGAGACCGTAGAAGACAAGTCAGCCGAGTACCTGGCCGACGTGAAGAACTTCAACACCGAGTACCGCGGACTGGTGCGGGAATGGGACTCCTTCCACGGCCAGTTCAGCGACTGGCGGGAGAGCAACGGCGGATGCGACCAAGTGGAGGTCACCGGGGAACTGGAGCAGTTCAGCCAGCAGGCCGGTGCGCTGGCCCGCCAGGTGCGGGACCTGCCCCAGGCAGGCTTCCTGCTACCCATCTACTCGCTGGTGGTGGAGGCTGCCGAGGTCGACGAGACTGCCATGCGGACTCTGTACACCTCATGGCGGCCCTTCGCCGTTGACGTCTTCAGGGCGGTCGACGAGGAACGCCTGAACTCCGACCGGTTGCGTCGCCAGGCAGGCATCGCCCTGCAGGAGCTGCGAGAGCGCCCCTAGCCATCCCGAGGGCTGGTTCGCTTGGGGCTACCCGCCAGCCACCAACATCTCGTCGGTGCTGAACAGGGGCGAGAGCAGCCGGGGGCCGTCGGCGGTTACCAGCACCATGTCCTGCAGGTGCCAGTAACCGATGTGGGGCTCCAGAGCCACCACCATGCCCTCCTCCAGAACCCGCGTGCTGGATGGCACCATGTACGGTTCCTGCTGATGCCACCACGCGCCCACGCCATGACCGGCCAGTGCCACGTTGCCCAGGAACCCCGCGTCGTGAAAGGCATCGTTGGCGAAGTTGTAGATGTCTGCAGTCCGGGCCCCTGGAACGCACCGCTCGATGGTGGCCCGGTAGATGTCCCTGGTCACTTCGTAGAGCTTCTTCTGCTCGGTTGAAGGCGAGCCGACGCACACGGTGCGCGACTGGTGTCCCGGATAGCCGTTCAGGTAGGAGACATAGTCGTTGCGGATGATGTCGCCCCGCTGGAAGGCCATGTCGCTCTCGCCGCCGTACGCCACGGTGTTGCGGCTGGAGTTCAGGATGCCGTGGACCCAGTTTGCGCCCCTGCGCAGGCAGCCCTCGATGATTCGGCTGTGCACCAGCCGCTCGGTGTCCCCCGGCCGCACCAGGGGCAGCGCCTCGAGGTACGCTTCATCCAGCAACCGGGCTCCAGCTTCCAGCGCTTCCACTTCCTCGGGCGTCTTGACCCAGCGCACCCGGTCCATCAACTCGGTGCTGTCGACAACACGGGCCTTGGGCAACAGGCTGTTTATCTCCTCCCATCGGCCAGCGCTGACGTAGCTCTTCTCGAAGCCGATGGCCTCCTCGGCAACCCCCATCTGCGCCAGGACATCGGCAGCGCGCTCGTAGGGCGACTCCGCATAGTCGTCGTACACCTCGATCCGCTCCAGCCACGAGTCCCGGCGGGCCAGTGGGGCGGCGTAGGAATTCAGCACCATGACCGGCTCACCCAGCCGCGGCCACACCAGCAGGACCTCCCTCGGTGAGTCGGGAAACTCCAGGTGGCGGGCCAGGGTGCCCGGGTATGCGAAACCGGCCAGGTAGGTGAAGTTCTTCCCCGAGCGGGCCACCACGGCCGAGACCCCCTCTTCGTCCATCACCTGGTACAGCCGCTCAATATTGGCGATTATCTTGCCGAAGGCATTGGCCATGGGTGTCCCTCTCGTTTACTTGTGCCAGCCGGTCCTTACTCGAACCGCAACAGCCGGAACAGCTCCGTCAGGTCGGGCGCCTCGTCGATGTGCCACAGGTGGGAGAGCAGGGCATCGACGCGGTCGTCGGGCAGGTGCCCGGAAGCCAGGGAGCGGAACTTGTCCTCCACCTCCGCATCGGTCAGGGGGTTCCTGTAGTGCCCCTTGTGATAGGCCACCTGCGCCGAGTGCCTCTCTCCCAAAGTGGTGACCACCTCGAGGTCGCACAGCATGGCTTCCGGGACACGCCGGTTGGCCTCTTCGGATACCGACACGTTGACCTTGCCCACCAGTCCCAGCAGCCTCTCGTCGAACAGGAACTCATCGTCGAAGTGCCGGCTCTCCACCCCGCCGTACAGCAGGGCAACAGCGGATGTGTAGGGCATCGAGTGGTCGGCGGTCTCCCGGTTGGCAGGACGCCACTTCTCGGCGTCGCCGGCCATGATGTTCACCGCCGTCTGCAGTGTGGCGATGTTGACCTCTGCAACGTCGTCCGGATCTATGCCGCCCGGCATCTGCTCCCGCACATCCAGCGCCGCTTGGGCGATGGTCTGCGAGTACTGGCCCAGCGGGAACCGCTTGATGCTGCACTCTGCGATCTTGAAGGGCGTTCCGTTGCCGCCCAGTACTTCCAGCTCAATGGGGCGTCCGGCAACCGCGTTGAAGTAGCCACCAGCCCCCTCGTACACCGGCGACGGGCCCGTGATGCCCCGCTGGGCCAGCTGCACGGCGAACATGGCGTTGCGTGTCGCGTTGGCGTATGCGCAGCCCTTCCATATCGAAACGTCCCCGATGCGCGTCTGGTACAGCGCCAGGTTGGAGGCCACGTTCAGGTTCAGGGCCTGTAGCGTCTGCTCCGGCGTCATCTGCAGGGCCCGCGCCGCCGCCAGCGTGCTGGCTGTTCCGCCGACGGTCACGTGGTCGAAGCGGGGCTTGATGTCCACCGTATCGCACAGGCGGCAGAACACCTCGTACGCCAGCACGGTGGACAGGATAAACGTCCTCCCGGTACCGGCCGCCGCCTCGGTGGCCGACAACGACGCGGCGATGCTGTCGCTGGGGTGGCCGGACTCGCTGCTGGTGTAGCCGTCGTTGAAATCCAGGTAGCGGATGGCCACGCCGTTGGCGAAGGATGCCAGGTCGAGACTGCTCCGCTGCCCGCTTCCCATCACGGTGACCGGGTGGGTGCTGGAGACCATACCGGCCATCTCCCGCGCCACCCTGGCCGGTTCGCTGGAGTATCCACCCAGCGCACACCCGAGGGTGTCGATGATGAACCGCTTGGCAAGATGAACAGTCTCATCCGGCAGGTCCTCGTACCGGAGCGAGGATGAGTAGCTGCTGAGTGTTTCTGCCAGTGTCGTCATCTTATCCTCCGGTTGCTGCGGGATTCGCTGCTTCGGAACCTCTAGGCGAAGGCCGGCATTACCTCGCGGGCGAACAGCTCCATGGACTTCAGCACCTTGTCCTGCGGCATGCCGCCAAAGGAGAAGTTGCAGCCGAAGTAGTTGATGCCCGCGTCCTGCAGGGCCCGGATCTTCGCTATGACCTGACCTGGGTCCCCGATGAAGGCGCGGTGCTCGAACAGGTACTCGTAGGACGTCGGGACCTCCGTGCGGGTCCTGCGGAAGTCCTCCAGGCTGTCGTAGACTTCGCTTCCCTGCTTGTAGCTGCGACGCCACTGGTTCACGTCCAGCGTCCAGTTCAGGCCCGGCTCGGTGTCGCGGCGGGCCTGCTCCTCGGTCTCGCCGACATAGAAGTAGCGGAAGAACGGGATGCCACCGATGTCCATGGGCCTCCCCGCTTCCCACGCGCCATCGACCAGCTGATAGCAGAGGTCCAGGCCGTCGCTGGTGTCCAGCACCACGCCTATGATGCCGGAGTGCCCGCTGGCGGCTGCGAATTCCTGCGTCTCTTGGCTGCGAGTGGCGGCGATGTACATGGGCGGGTGGGGCTTCTGCACCGGCGGCGGCACCAGGTTTGCACTGTCCACCCGGTAGTGTCGGCCCTCAAAGGAGAAGTTCGGCGTCGTCCAGAGGCCCTCTATGATGCGGACTGATTCCTGGAAGCGCCCTTGGCTCTCGTCGCTGTCGACGCTGTAGCCCGTGTACTCGTATCCCGCAGTCCCTCGGCCAAAACCGGCATCCAGCCGCCCGCCGCTGAGAAGGTCCAGGGTCGCCGTATCCTCGGCCAGCTTCACCGGGTGGTGCAACGGCGGGATGATTACGGCGGTCCCCAGCCGCAGCGTGGTGGTCCGGGCAGCGATATTGGCCAGCAGCATCAGCGACGACGACGCCAGCCCGTATCGGGAAAAATGGTGCTCCGCCAGCCAGCCGCTGTCAAAGCCCAGCTCCTCGCCAACGACAAACTCCTCGGTGATGTTGTCCACCACCGCCTGCGGTGAGATCTCCTTGGGCCACGGTACATGGGAAAACAGGCCGAACTTCATGGGCTCCTTCCAGGACATCGAGTTGAGGGTCTTTCCATTCGGGACAGCCAATTATTTCACACAGGAACCAATGCCGCCACAGGGGCGGGACATGGAGACGATTGCAAAAGTCCCGGTAGGCTGATGCGTGCACCATCAGCTAGATAACGACAATACCGGAGTACCGCTCTCCATTTTGCACAAGGCACGCAAAAGGATGCCTACCTCCGTCGCTTTCGGCGTTGTCTCTTGTTGCTACCACCTCGTATCAGCAGAGGGCTGCTTAACCCTAAAGCCGAACACGCCCCGCTTGGTCAGAGGCATAGAGTTTTGGGGGGGTTGGTATTGACGCACCGGCCTCTCGTTGCCACAGTACCACATGATGTTGGATTTTCTGGTACTGCTTGCTACTCTTGCGTATTTCGGTTCACCCTTGTTCCTCGGGGCAGTGGCTGGGCTTGGCTTGGGTGCGGTCTCGTCCAGAATATCGACGCGTCAATCTCTCCTGTGGGGTCTGGGGATCGGACTGGTTGGGGTCGCCATCACCACGGTCATTCTCCAGTCCTATGTCTACTGGAATGACAACCTCCGAGGGTGGCCAAGGGAGATGGACAGTCTGGACTACTGTATGATCACAATTCGACCACTGATCGTATATTCGCCCCTCTGTCTAGCAGCCCTGACCGTGGGAGCAACACTGCTGATCTTGCGTTTCAAGCTGCGGTGAGCATCACGGCGCGTTCACCTACATCACTTTTGCAATCGTACTGGCCATGGTGTAGGGGCGGGTTTTAAACCCGCCCCTGCTTCAGGGCGCCATGGTTTTCCGAGTTCGGCCAGCCGGCACTCAAAGCCGCTGCTGACATTCGCCCACTTGGCAAACCGACTGAGGGCACTGTATCATTGATCCAACATCAATAGAACATTAGTGCGCCATTACAGCGTGTACCGGGCACTTGCGCCTCCTCAGAGAATTACCACCATATCTAAAAATACAGGGCAGCCATCAGTCCACCCAGGATTTCAAAAATGGCCGACAATGGCCGATTTTGGCCGAAAATAACCGGAAATACAAAAAATTTCCGTCCCTCCTCGCTGGCCCTGAGCCTGTCGAAGGGTCGGCCGTCGCCGGCAGTGCCCCCAAACTGGCCAGCAGGATTCTCGTCAGGAGAAATCTCTTGCCCCTCACCGCCCCAAACGCGCCCGAATGCCCTCAGGCATACAGTCGCCCTACCCGGAACGGACTGCCCGGAATGGCCGGTTTTGGCCGAAAATAACCGGAAATACAAAAAATTTCCGTCCCTCCTCGCTGGCTCTGAGCCTGTCTAAGGGTCGGCCGTCGCCGGCAGTGCCCCCAAACTGGCCAGCAGGATTCTCGTCAGGAGAAATCTCTTGCCCCTCACCGCCCCCAACGCGCCCGAAAGCCCTCAGGCACCTACTCGCCCTACCCGGAACGGACTGCCCGGAATGGCCGGAAATGGCCGGTCTTGGCCGGAAATGGCCGGGAAAACAAAATATTTCCGCCGCACGCTGGCCCCGAACCTGTCGAAGGGCCGGCCGTCACCAGCAGTGCCCCCAAATGGCCAGCAGGATTCTCGTCAGGAGAATTCTCCTGTCTCTCGCCGCCCCAGCCGCGCCCGAACGCCCTCAGGCACATAACTCGCCCTACCCGGAACAGACTGCCTGGAATGGCCGAAAATGGCCGGTTTTGGCCGGATATGGCCGGAAAAACAAAAATCCGGCGCCCGCTGGCCCCGAGTCCGTCGAAGGGCCAGCCGAAACCAGCATTGCCCCCGATTGGCCAGCAGGATTCTCGTCAGGAGAAATCTTTTGTCCCTCACCGCCCCAGACGCGCTCGAATGCCCTTCCGGGCGTACCGGGTTACCCGCAGTGCACTCGCCTGACCAAGCACAGCACGGTGCTATAATCTGCCCCAATCCCGCTGACCTTTGGAGCCTTGCTTGCCTGCGTTTGTGGTGTTTGGGGACAGTTTCCTGGTGCGGCAACGCATGTCGGCCCTCGAAGCGGAGCACGGCGCCGACGCTCTGCTGGACGCCAACCGCCACCGGATGCAGGGCAACCAGGTCAACCCGCAGGAACTTCTCGCGGTTTGCCAGGCCCTTCCCTTCCTGGACACACTCCGCCTTGTGGTCGTGGACAGCCTGCTGGCCACCGCCGAGTCTCGCTCCGGCGGCGGGCGAGGGCGGCGAGGAAGCAATGCTGCAGCCGGCTGGCAGGCCCTCGCCGAGGCCATACCCAGGATGCCCGACACCACACTCCTGCTGCTATCCGATGGCCCGCTGTCCGCCAACAACCCCCTGCTCCGTGCCCTGAACCCCGTCTGCAAATCGGAGGAGCACTCGGCGCCACGGGGCGAGCAACTGGCCCGCTGGATCAAGGAGACCGCAGAGGCCAAGGGCGCGGCCATCAACCCAGCCGCCATCCGCTCCATGGCCGACCTCGTCGGCGGAGACCTCTGGACGATGGAACAGGAGCTGGAGAAGCTCTCGCTCTACGCCAGCGGTCGCGAGATCGGCGAGGGCGACGTCAAGCTGATGGTGTCTCAGGTCAGAGAGGCCAGCATATTCGAGGCAGTGGACGCCATGATCGAGGGCCGCCCACAGGCCGCTCTCCGGCTTCTGGCCCAGCTCCGTGACGACGGACGCGAGCCACTCTACATCATCGCCATGGTGGAGCGGCAGCTGCGGCTCCTGGCCTTGGCTCGCGACTCCATGGAGCGCCGTGTGCCCCAGAACGAGCTGAAGCGAACGCTCGGAACGTCATCGGACTTCGTGGTGCGCAAGACGATGGAACAGGCTCGCCGCTACTCCCGCCAGGACATTGCCTGGCGCTACGACCGGCTCCTCGAGGCCGACCTCTCCATCAAGCAGGGCCGCGTCGACCCAGACCTGGCCCTAGAGCTGCTGGTGGGCGAGTCAGCGCCCCAGCGTTAGCGGCCCGGATTTATCTAATTACTATTAGGGCCTGATGGCGTCGGTCACCAGACTCCGAGGAGACGGATTCCCTCCGCTAGCTCTGCCAAATATAGCCTTATGTGCTGCCAAAAGGGCGTTAAACCGGTGCGTGCCCTCTTCATTTCTCCCTAATCGTTCGGATTTGAGCCAGCCATTCAAATTGCCTTCGAATTGAACTTCCTTGAATACTGAATCCTCAGAAGCCTCATTCAAATATTCGTCCACGACCTCAATAGCCCCATCGAGCAATAGACGAAGGGCTTCGTGGTGCTCATCTTCCTGAAGTTTCAAGAAGGCGCTTGTCAGGCTTGGCGATGAATGGTCAACTTGCCCTCTAATAAGCACGTCCCGTAGGAGTTCAAGAACTACAAAGTAATAAAGGAATCTTGTTAACCTCCGACTTGGAACAACATCTGCTCCTCTCCCGAATTTGAACTGATCTGCTGATTTTTGGAGTCTATACGCCGCGAAAAGATCCTCAACATCTATTTTCTCCGTTTCCGTGACGTGTTTGAACACAAACCCTCCGGGTCCGGGTAGGAACGGTGTACTGCGCCCAAAGGCTTGTCCTGGCCATCGAAGCCAGCCTGCTCCATAGACTTTGACCAAATCGAAAGCATTAGCGTATTCATTGAAGTGCTTTGCACTAGGGTAACGTTTTTGATAGGCTCGACGAGCGTCCCATCCACCCCTCTGAATTTCCAAGAAAATACTATACCGATCCGACATCGCCGACGACCAGCTTTGGAATTCATTCTCCAAGGTCAAGAAATCCTGCTCGCGAACGGAGTTCTGCGAATTAGTATAGCGAGTAATGCTCGCAATTTGCGCATGGTCACTCTTAACTACTTTAGCAAGAACCACGCCTTTTGTTGCCCTTTCCACCCACTCGTTGGATTCACTGTCGTCACCAGTTCCTCCTGAGTCCAGCCTCTCCCTCAAAACAGTCCATATAGTTTTTGTTGTTTGACATCCATTCACAATATATGGGTCTCAAAGGACAAGTTGATCTGGCTCACTCATTAATTCAGAAGCTACTATGGTAATCCCGTTATTGTAGAGACCGAAGTTTTCAGGGTTGTCCCATAATGTGTTTGCCATTCCTCTATTTATCTTTATGTGTTTGCCATTCCTCTATTTATCTTTTTTCTGCCGCCCAAAAATTGACGAACATTCTTCTCGTAGAGTTGATCCAAATTGCCGGTCTTTATGTCGTATTCCTTAAGAAAAGCATAAAGCTCGGTCAACGGGATCGCTCCAATTCTCAAACCTGAGTCGAGGTCTGTATTCGCAAAACTACCCTTAATGGATAACTGTATAACCGTTCCATCGATTGGGAATCGTTCCTCCCATATTGTGTTTAGAGATATATCTTCGACATCAAAAATAGCTCCAAATTGCTCAATTCCAAAGCTGCGTACGGCGTCGAGAGCGCACCTGTCGGCCTCTTGAATCGGCTGATCAGTGGCAAAAACCAAAACTATTCGATCTCTATCGGAAGCCATTTTTCTAAAATTATTTATGCGCTCCAAGAACTACATTGTATTTTCAGAAATCCGATCATTTTCACCAGAGAGAGTGTAGATTACTTTTTGACCTTCACTGACAATCGTCGCATATCCCCTGAACGAAGTACCATACTTGCTCTGAATTAAATACCAAGTATGACCTTTCTCTGGATTTTCATTTTGTTCGTTTTCGTCCAAGTCGGGACGCTGCAAATAGGCAATGTCAATGCCGCCATCCCCAGATCCATCCAACAATACTAAGTCATCATCACCCTCGGCCACATCCAACCACTGCGTTATCAACTTGTAAGCAAATTGTTGGCCCTTCTCGAAAGAAGACAAGTCTGTCGACTTGAATTCCAATAGCCACTCATCCGCGAACTGCTCAAAAGTAGTATCATCAGTTGGGATTGAGCTAGATAGTAAAGCGGACATTGCGTCTCCAGAGAGTTTTAGTTAGAGTGGATAAATTAGCGCATTTCCTGCGAGAGTGCAACTAGAGACTTGAGGTTCCTCAATCCGGCGGCTCCATGGGGTTGTAGCAGGCGACGTAGTGGTCCTCCTCCCTCTCGGCCAGCGGAGGGAAGGGCTGGTTGCGGCACTGGTTGATCGCCTTGAAGCACCGCGGCAGGAACGGGCATTCGTCGCCCATGTTGACCAGGTCCGGCGGGTTGCCGGGAACCGGCATGATCCTTCGCTCAACGTCGTCCATGCGGGGGAGGGACTGCAGCAGCGACCAGGTATACGGGTGCTGGGCGCGCCGGAAGAGGGGGATGACATCGGCGCGCTCCACCACGCTTCCGCCGTAGATGACGCCCACCTTGTTGGCCATGGACGCCACAACCCCCATGTCGTGGGTAATGAGCAGGACCGACGATCCTTGTTCCCTGACCAGCGCGCGCAGCCGCTCCAGCATCTCCGCCTGCAGCGTCACATCCAGCCCGGAGGTCGGCTCGTCGGCAATCAGCAGCCGGGGACGCAGCACCAGCGCAATGGCCATCATGACCCGCTGGCACATTCCACCGCTGAGGGAGAAGGGGTATTGGCCCATGACGCGCTTCGGGTCGGGCAGGCCCATCTCGTGCAACATTTCCTGGGCCATCCGGTTGGCGTTCCGCAGCGACACATCGCTGTGGTGCAGGATAACCTCTTCCAGCTGCGAGCCGATGGGTTCAACGGGATTGAGGGCTGCCTGCGCGTCCTGGAACACCATCGCGACCTCGTGGCCCCGCAGGCTGCGAATGTGCTCCGGCCCGGCCCGCATGAGATCGACACCGCGATAGAAGATGCGGCCGCCCAGAACCGAGGAGTTGTACGGAAGCAGACCCATGATGGCAAGGGCCAGCGTGCTCTTTCCGGCCCCGCTCTCGCCGACAAGGCAATACGTCTCGCCGTCATCCAGTGCCAGGCTGACCCCATTCAGGGCCTTCACCGTACCGGCGGGGCTGCGGAACTCTACTTTCAGGTCTTCGATTCTAAGGGATTCCGCCATGTGCGATACTCCGAACGTGAGGCGCTTAAGGCCTGTTCCTTCGGACTAGGATGAACGTGGCCTGAAGTCAGCGAGGAGACGCGGGCGCACCTGTTGCTCCAGCCTTTGCTGTGGATTCGGACCGGGCGCGCAGATTCACCGGACGGCAGCGACCGTTTCTCAGCAGTCGCACCAGGTCCTCCAGGCACCCCACTTTCCCCTCGAACTCGGTGGCCGCCGTGCCAACCTGCGCGATCCGGTGCGCGTCGCTCCCAGCGACCGAGGGCATTGAAATCGCTCCGCCAAGGTCGAACGAGAAGCGGTTCTGCTCAGACGTACCTCTTCCGTTCAGCGACTCCACCGCTTGGCACAGGCCGAAGAAGGGATCGTTTATGGCCCGCTGCAGCATTCCGGAGCGGGCTTCAGGGTCGCTACCCGGGTCCTCAAGGAAACGGCGCCGGTACGGATGCGCGGCGATCAGGACTCCTCCGTACCGGTCAGCACACGCCTGCAGGAACTGCGGCTTGTGCATCCCGAACTCGTACTGCTCCAGGCCAAAGGCGAGGACGTGGCCGGCATCGGTGTTGATCTCACTCCCGGGGAGCACCAGGAAGTCATGTCGGCGCGACAGCTCCCGCGCTTCGTCCAGGGTCCAGAAGGCATCGTGGTCGGTGAGACAGACGCCGTCCAGGCCCGCGGCCTTGGTGTTCTCAATGAGTTCATCGACGCTCATGAAGCTGTCGTCGGACATGGGGTAACTGTGAGTATGGAGATCGATGAGCAAAGCAGTAGCCAGCGGGTAAGTTCAGGGTGGCCCAATAATAGCACGGGAGGCTGAATTGCGAAATGCGGAACGGAAAGGGCTCCATCCCTTTCGGAACGGAGCCCACGCGAAACAGCCTTTCTGTCCGCCAGGGCTTACCGAACAGCCAGGTAGCCCTCTTCTTCCAGCGCCTCCAGGATCTCCTCGGCCCGATCACCCCCGACTTTCAGACGGCGCTGAATGACCGAGGTGCTGAGGTTGGGGGTTCGTGTCGCCAGATCCCGGGCATCGTCCATCTGCCGCGCATCGACGATGAATCCGCCCTCCTCGCCCGCATCGCCGGAGAGGAGGTCGATCTCGGGCAAGGGTGGGCCCTCCTGTTCCTGCCAGAATTTGACCAGCTCTTCCACCTCTTCGTCGTAGACCAGCGCGCCCTGCATCCGCTGCGGCTTGATCGATTCCTTGTGAAGGATGAGCGCGTCTCCCTTGCCCATCAGCTTCTCGGCCCCCACGGAGTCCAGGATGACACGCGAGTCCACCTGGCCGGAGACAGCAAAGGCGCAACGGGCCGGGATGTTGGCCTTGAGCAGCCCGGTAACAACGTTGACAGAAGGCCGCTGCGTGGCCAGCAGCAGGTGGATGCCCGCTGCCCGACCCAGCTGTGCCAGGCGCACCAGGCTCTGCTCCACCTCGAACCCGGAAACCATCATCAGATCGGCCAACTCGTCCACAATGAGCACCAGGAAGGGCATCTTTTCTTCGTTGCGCTCGTTGTAAACCTCGATGTTGCGAACGGCCATACCCTCCATCATCTTGTACCGCCGGAGCATCTCCCGGTTCAGCCCGCGTAAGGCCTCCGTGACCTCTTCCGCCTCGACTATCACCGGCTGTATAAGGTGAGGAATGCCGTTGAAGGGGGTCAACTCCACCCGCTTGGGGTCCACCATCAGGAGGCGGAGTTGCTCGGGCGTCTTGGTAAGCAGGAAAGAGGCAATGATGGAGTTGATCTGAACGCTCTTGCCGCTCCCGGTGGCGCCGGCTATGAGCATGTGGGGCAGGGATACCAGGTCGAGGGCCACCGGAGCACCGCCGGTATCCTGTCCCATGGCGATGGGCAGGCCGCCCTTGCCTGCCAGCTTGCGGAACTCCTGGGTTTCCATAACGGCGCGAAGGTGGACCTTCGTAGGCCTGGGGGCCGGCACCTCCAGCCCAACCAGTGCGGCACCGGGTACCGGAGCTTCGACCCGAAGGTACGGGGTCATGAGGGCAAGGGCCAAGTCTTTTTCGCGCGTGATGATGCTCTGCACCTTGACCCGGCTGCGCTGGCCGCCTTCCTCGCCGGCATACGATCCCTTCCTCGCGACCCAGCCTGGGGACAAGCCAAACTGTACGACACGAGGGCCGGCCTTGATGTCGGTCACCTCCACGCGAACACCATGGTCGGCCAGCGCTTGCTCAACATGCCGTGCCATGCCTTGGAACTCCTCCTCGGTGGCGCCAGCAGGTTCCGGAGGGGCCAGAAGCTCGACAGAAGGCAGGCGCCAGCCGGAGTCGTCGGCGTTCTCTGGGCCAGATTCGGGAGCGGGCATCCACGGCGGGACTTCATCCTTTTCGTCGCCGTGTCCCCGATCCCGTTTCTCCGCCTGTTCCGCCACTACGGGCCAGCTCAGTACGTCGGGTGCATCTGTACGGTACTCAGGTCCGGGTTCAGAAGGTATCGCGAATGGCGGCTGGGAGTCTCTGTCGTGAGCGCGCCTCGCCCTGGCCTCAAGGCGTGCCTGCCTGCCCCGGACCATCCTCTCGTTGAACTGTCCAAATCCGTTGCCGACGCCAGAGCCAGCCCAGCGAACGCCGAGGTACGTGTAGCCAGCCGCCAAATGGAACCCCCTCCAGGCGCGAGAGAGACCACGCGTGTAAAGCGGGCCCACGGCGCGGGGATACAGCACCAGCGGCACGAATGCGAGTATCGCTGCCATCTTTGCCACCCCCAAGGGTAGCAGCGAGGGACCGCCGATGGCCACACCCCAGCGTCCGGCGAAGCTAACGTTCTCCAGCAGGCCACGGGGCGGGTAAGCATATGACAGCGCGCCCAGCGTCAGCGCGACTGCGGCAGCGGCGGCGACCCAGCGGCGCCAGAAACGCAGCAGCATGCGGGGGCGGTAACGAAGAAAGAAAAGTGCTGAAGCGATCCACAAAGCAACGGGTGCCCAGCCATAGCCCAGGGCCTGCCACACCCGTTCCCGGGTATCAGGGTAGAAATAGAAGAACGCCCCCCCAACAACGATGACGGACATAAAGGCAAGACCGTCCAGGAAAAGCCAGGGAGTGAACCGGAACATCTCGGCGAAGGTTGGGGGACCCGAGCCGGAATGAACTTTGCTGGCAGCGGTGGCCAAAATGCACCTCCTTGCCGGTCACAGTATTGAGGCAACCGAAGGAGGAACACTCAAGAACGCCCTCACACACACCCTCTCCCCGCGGAAAGGGAACCGGGGTCTGATCAGACCTCGGTCACCACAGGTATTATCATAGGCGATCGCCGCGTGGCGTTAGCTATGAAACTGCGGGCAGTTTCGCGCACTTTGGACTTCAATTCATCATGCGTGGGCGGCGGACCGCCGTTGGTGGACAGTTGTGAGAGCAGGTGAATGCCAAGTTCTTCGAACAGCGCGCCGGTCTCTCCCTCCTCCATGAAACCACTTGCCACGGTTAGCGGTTCACCCGCCGGTGTGAGACTGCCCTGTTCCACTGTCAACACCACTACCACCACCCCATCCCGCGAGAGACTGCGACGCTGGGTCAGCACCGGGCTTTGCATGTCGCGGCGGGAGATGCCGTCCAGGTAGATGGGGCCGGTGCTCACGCGTTCGCCCGTGGTGGCGCCTTCGCTGCCCAATTCCAGCACGTCTCCGTCTTCCAGGACGAATATTCCGTTCTTGCCCACTCCCAAGTCCCATGCCAGCTGAGCATGGGCATTGAGATGGCGGTACTCGCCATGTACCGGCACGAAGTAGCGGGGCTTGACCAGGCTCAATACCAGTTTCAACTCCTCCTGGCTGGCGTGGCCATGAACATGCACGGTGGCAATTCGATCGTAGAGGACACGAGCCTTTTGGCGCAGCAGGTTATCGATGGTGCGGCTGACAGGCAGTTCATTGCCCGGAATAGGAGTGGCACTGATAACCACGGTGTCGCCGGGCATGATACGAACGTCTCGGTGTTCCTCGTTGGCGATGCGAACCAGCGCGGAAGTGGGTTCGCCCTGGCTTCCGGTGGTCAGTAGTACAACCTGTTCGGGAGGCAGGCTGCGCGTGGCGTTGAGGGGCAGCAGTATGCCAGGGGGCAGGCGCAGGTATCCCAGCTCGGATGCCACGTTCACAGTGTCCACCATGCTGCGGCCCACTATGCTAACCTTTCGGCCATGCCGTTCCGCCGCGTCCACCACCTGCTGCACCCGCGAGACCAGCGACGCAAAGGTGGCTACCAAAACCCGGCCCGGCGCCTCCCTGATGGCACGGTCCAGCGCTTCGCCGACGACCCGCTCGGACGGAGTGTACCCAGGCACCTCCGCATAGGTTGAGTCAGACAGCAGGAGGAGTACGCCCTCCGAGCCGTAGTTAGCCAGCGCGGTGAGGTCTATGGTCTTGCCGTCGACGGGTGTGTGATCGATCTTGAAGTCGCCCGTGTGTATCACGGTGCCGAGCGGTGTGCTGACTGCGATGCCCATGGCATCCGGGATGCTGTGGCAGACACGGAACCACCGGGCCGCAAAATGCTGTCCGAATTGATAAGGAATGCCCGGGTCTATGGGCGTACATTCGAATCCGCGAGTCGCTCGACGCTCCTTGAGCTTGGCGGAAATGAGGCCGTGCGCCAGCCGGGGAGCGAAGACCCCTGCGGGCAGCTGCGGCAGGACGTACGGCAAAGCACCGATGTGGTCTTCGTGGCCGTGGGTGATGAGAATACCGCGAACGCGGTCCAAACGTTCCACTAGGTAAGAAATGTCGGGGATGATGAGATCAACCCCCAGCATACCTTCCTCGGGGAACTGCACGCCGCAGTCGATAATGATGATGTCATCCCCGAATTCGAGGGCCATCATATTCTTGCCGATTTCCCCCAGCCCTCCCAAGGGAATCACACGTAATTTTTCAGAAAATTGTTGATTCAATTCGTTGTACTGTCCTGTATATTCATGATTTTTATCGCATTTTCAAGGAGTGCAGCTTTTTATATTCGCTTGGTTCGATCTGCAATTCTGTTGTTACGGATCCTTTCTTCTGGCAACGTTGGCTGATTTTGCAGAGCAAAGTCAAGCAGCTTAAATATTTGTAATTATTTCTAATCCGGAAATATTACTAGCAGAACACGCTGCGAAAAAGCTTCTTTACATAATGTATAAGTCGGCCTTCTCGATCTTGTAATTCTCTTGTTTTTTATCATCCACCACGCAAATTCCTTCATTTACATAAACAGCTTACGACCAATAGCCAAGGCATAAATTTATGAGCGTGGCACGCGTGAATTGCTGGGCCTGCCTCTTGCCGTAGACAAAATCAGGAGTATCTTTCCACAACTCTTCTCCGTATTTAGAGCCACGCTCAGCCCTGTTGCTTGTGAATATTTTTCTACTTCTGTACATAAAAATGGATGTGCTACAGCCCAAATCCTGAATCTGCATTGTGTTTTCCTGGGTTCAATGCATGGCGATTCGTTCTTCAAAACATCGATAGTTGCTGTGGGTCCAGGGGAGATTCCGGCCTGTCAGCGGAATCAGATTCTTCCGGCGAATCGGCCTCTGCCCCAACGCCGGAACCAGGATCAGGGGCTGATGCCACGGGGGCGCCGAAAAGTCCGATCTGCATCGCCGCGGATTCCTGGTCCGCTGAAGCGGCACCCAGCGAACCGGGGGGCGTCTCCGGAGGCGTTTCCTGTACATGAGCAGTCTCCAGCGCGCTGGCGATCGCCCGAAAGTCGTCCACCAGCGTGGCTCGCAACTCGGGTCTGCGAAGTGCTGCCGCCGGGTGCATCACCGGGAATATTAGCCTTCCATCCTTCTGGCGCAGCCTGCCTCGGGCACGGGTGATACTTTCGCCCGGGAAAAATCGGCCGAGAGAAAACCGGCCCAGCGTCACGATAATTTTGGGGTCAACCAACTCAATTTGGCGGTCGAGGTACTTTGAACAGGCAGATATTTCGGCAGGCTGAGGATCCCTGTTGTCTGGTGGACGGCACTTGATCATATTGGCAATAAACACATTTTCCCGATTGGTGCCTATGGAAGCGAGAAGACCTTCCAATAGCTGTCCTGCAGGTCCTACAAAGGGGCGGCCCTGCCTGTCTTCATGGAAGCCCGGCCCCTCACCGATGAACATCAGCTCCGCCGCCGGACTACCTTCTCCGGGCACAGCGTTAGTGCGACCGCGGTGCAGCGGACAGTCGGTGCAGGTACGAACCAAGAGGGCTACGTCGTCCAGGTTATCCATTGCCTTCCTGACTCCGACGCGAATGCCAATGTGGGACGTAGTAAATTGACGCAGACACATTAACCTGCCCAGTGGAAATCAATCCTCCGGGGCAGCGGCACCCGTGGCAGGCTGCGCTGTGCTGGCGAATGAACGAAGACCTTCCGAGCTCAGCCGTCTTCGACCCCGCGGCCCTTCAGGTAGGTCACGGCATCGTTGACGGTTGCGATGGAACCAGCGTCTTCGTCGGGAATTTCCAGTGGAGAGTCCTCCGTGGAGAACTCCTCCTCGAAAGCCATGATCAGTTCAACCAAGTCAAGGGAGTCTGCATTCAGGTCATCTATGAAAGAGGAAGTTTCCTCCACATCACCCTCATCGGCACCCAGCTTATCTATGACAATTTCTTTGACGCGCTCGAAAACTGTGGACAAGGTTCATCTCCCATCAGGCGCAGAACCGGCGGCGGTCAATTCTCCGGACTCCAGGCTTGCCATGACTGAGCCAAGAACACCGTTGACAAACCTGGCTGAGCTATCGCTGCCGAACACCTTGGCCAACTCCACCGCTTCGTCAATTGCCGCCTTCGGTGGTGTGGCCGGATTATGCAAGAGTTCAAATAGTGCAATCCGCAATATGTTACGGTCTACTATGGGCAATTGGGTCACCGGCCATGCGGGGGCAAAACGACCAATCAGACCGTCCAATCCCTGCCGGTTATCATACACGCCACGGTGCAGCCGATCGGCAAACTCCATGGTTTGGCGGTCAATCTCTTCGTCAAGCCATTCGTAGTCGGGCACGGGTCTGCGGGAAAGCCCTTCGGCCTGCACCCCCGCCCGGACGTCGGCAGCAAACAGGCATTGCAGCGCAACAGACCGTGCGACGCTTCTCGGGTCAACAAACTTGACCATACAGCCCAGCCCTTGGCAAGACCCGGAGGGTTCAGTGCATTGTGGCAGCCAGCTTGCGGACGGAATCCGAGTCGGCGACCGCGGACACCTCCACCTCCCGGTCTATTCGCTTGATCAGCCCGGCCAGCACACCACCTGCTCCGAATTCCACGAACCGATCAATACCCGAGTCAATCATGGCCCGCACAGAGTCTTTCCACTGCACGCAGCGGCATAGACCACGGACCAGCTCGTTCCGAATTTCGTCGACGTCAGTAAGGGGTCTGCAATCACAGTTGGCGACTATGGGCATTCTGGGTTGGCGGAATTCCAGCGTTTCCAGCTCTGCAGCCAGACCCACTTCCGCTTCCATCATCAGCGACGAATGAAATGCACCGCTGACCGGCAGGGGGACAGCCTTGCGGGCGCCCCGGGCAGTGGCCAAGTCCACGGCGTGAGCAATGGCCATCTTGTCGCCGCTGATAACTATCTGATTCTCGGTGTTGATGTTGGCCAGCTCCACGCCGGTCTCAGCACAAATCTGCGCGAAGGCCAACTCGTCCAACCCCAGTATGGCCGCCATGGCCCCTGGGCGATTGACGGAAGCCTGGTTCATCAGTTCGCCACGCCGGCGCACCAAGCGAACGGCATCGGCAAAGTCCAGCACACCGGCAGCTACTAAGGCAGTGTACTCGCCCAGGCTGTGGCCTGCTACCGCCTGGGCGTCTGCGGCCTCGGGGCCGACGAACTCAGCCCAAGCCCGCCAAGCGGCGATGCTTACGGTCATTATGGCCGGCTGCGAGTTCACAGTGTTCTGCAACTCCCCGGCTGGCCCTTCAAATATCATGCGGGTCAACGGGAATCCCAAGCTGTCATCCGCTTCCTCGAAGGTCTCGCGGGCGACCCTGGAATCTTCCAGCAGGCCGACGCCCATCCCCACCTTCTGCGAACCCTGCCCAGGGAACACGTGGGCCCTATTCATATCCTCGGTTTCCGTAACAGCCTCCTGAATTAAGGAGCCGGAATTGAATCCTGCCGCGAATTTTATGACACCTGCAAATCGAAATGCAATGCGAATTATGCCAATGTTATGTGAATTCAGCTACCCGAAAAGCCAACCCGAGGCCTCTTTATTAGGCCCGTGGTTTCATGCCGCCAGTTAAGCTTCCGGCCGGCCAATCGCGCTGCATTTTTGATCGTCGCAATGCAGCCGTTTTATGTTGACGCCCGGGATGTGTCGCTGAGGGTAACGTCGACTACCCCTGGATCTCCAACACCTGCCGTCCCCGATAGTACCCGCATTCCCGACAGGCTGTGTGAGGTAGTTTGGCGCTGCGACAGCGCGGGCAGGTAGCGGCGTGTACTGGCTTGAGCTTGTAGGCAGTCAACCGTCGTCCCCGCCGCGCCCGTGTCAATTTTTTCTTGGGTAACGCGCCCATTGTGTACTGTCCTCCATGGGATAACCCAGTTCCGTGGGGGCATTATATCAACTGTAGTGGAAAGCTTCGACCCAGCCTTACTCCCGGCTTTCATTGAACGGGGCGATTACTAGCTGCAATTCTATCTCTACCCATAAATTCCAACAGATAGTACCGTCAGTTACCTTCCGGCAGTAACTGCGCCAATGGGTCCCACCGGGGGTCGATGGTAAATTCGGCACATTTACATTTTTCCGTGTTGAGGTTGGTCCCGCACTCCGGGCACAAACCCTGGCAATCCGGGCGGCACAAACTCTTCAGCGGCTCTGTGGTAAGAAGGTACTGGCGCAGAACATCGCTCAGGTCCAGGATCTGCCGAGTGTCGATGTGCACCACTCCTTCCGCTTCGTCCGGCGGATACATCCTACTGCCGGTGGACGGATCAACTGTCGGGTAGCATTCCTCCTCAAGGCTGACCGTTGACTTTCGGTCGAACTCCGTTAGGCAACGAGCACAAGAGACACTAGCCTGCACTTCAACCGTGGCAATTACCAGCAGCCCATAGTGAATGCGCAGCAGGCGAGCCGTTCCATTGGCACGCCCAATGGCAGATTCCGTTGCCTCCCCGGACGCCAGCCCGTCCAGGCTGAACCGCCTCGTGGAACCAATCGGTTCCATCAGGAGTTGCGAAACATTATACAGCATGTTAAGCCACGCTTACGAAATTCGCAAACTGCATTATGCGTTTTTGCCGCGCAAATAAGTCAAGAAAAGCATCAAGAAGTTCGAGGAAACAGGTGGTAGCATTGCTGCTTCAACCTCAGGCCCCAGTCTCGACCTTCCCAACCATTGACTCCCGGATGAACTCCACTATTTCGCCAGTGGACGTGCCTGGCCCGAAAACTTCGGTGATTCCAATTTCCTTAAGGGGTTGACGGTCAACGGCAGGAATTATCCCTCCCACTACGACCAGCACGTCATCCATTCCCTCTTCCCTGAGCAGGGTCATCACTTCCGGGAGTATCTCGAGGTGTGCCCCCGAAAGGATGCTCAGCCCAAGCACATCGACATCTTCCTGCGCCGCGGCCTGCACGATCATCTGAGGGCTTTGGCGAATCCCCGTATAGATCACTTCCATACCGGCGTCGCGAAGAGCCCTCGCAATGACCTTGGCGCCGCGGTCATGTCCATCGAGTCCGGGTTTGGCTACAAGGATCCTGATGGGACGTTCGTTGTTCAGCATAATGAAATTTCTTCGCTGGACCTGCCTTCCTCGCACAAGAGGTAAGGATTAGGAGTGAGGGTCGTCGGCTGCACTAGACATCGCCTTGGCCGCCGTGTCCGGACTTTTCGCAGGACCGATAAGATAAGACCAGTGGTTCTCGACGGTCGCAGTCGCGGTGTCTACTGTTCGTCCCGTTACCTCAGTTGCCAGGAACCACGGTTCTCCGCGTTGACCGCGGACGCTAGATAGCGTAATCCCTCAATAGCTGTCGCGCAATGAGCAGTCGCTGAACTTCCGAGGTACCTTCGTAGATCGTGGTCACTCTGGCATCGCGAAGGATTCGCTCCACCCCGGCCTCCTGGAAATAGCCGGACCCGCCGTGTATCTGCAGGGCCTTATCGGCCACGCGGATGCACATCTCTGAAGCCATAAGCTTGGCGATGGATGCTTCCTGCATGAACGGCTGCCCTGCGTCTTTGAGGGTGGCGGCGTTCATGGTGACCACTCGGGCGGAGTGGACCTCTGCGGCCATGTCGGCCAACATGAACTGGATCGCCTGGTGCTGAGCGATAGGCTGCCCGAAGGAATTGCGCTGCTGGGCATAGCGCAGGGCCGCCTCCAGCGCCGACTGACCAATGCCAGTGCTCTGGGCAGCGATGATGATTCGGCTGGAGGTCAGGATTTCCATTGCCTGGTTGAAACCACGCCCCTCCTCGCCCAGCAGGTTTTCGCTGGACACCGGCGTGTCCTGAAACACAATTTCGTCGGTGGTGGAGCTGCGCATCCCCAGCTTTCCATGCATGGGATTTATGGTCAGCCCGGGCGATCCCTTGTCGACGATGAAGGCGCTGACGCCCTTGTATCCCAGGTCGCGGTCTTGCGTCGCGAAAACGACTATGCTCTGGGCCACGGACGCGTTGGTAATGAACATCTTGCTGCCGTTGAGGAAGTAGGTGCCGTCCCGCTCGACTGCCGTAGTCTGAAGCGCCGCGGCGTCGGACCCACCGCCCGGCTCGGTTAAGCCGAAAGCGGCAACCCCCCTGCCATCAACCAGCGGCGGCAGGATGCGTTCCTTCTGTTCATCTGTGCCGAATCGATCAATCGACGCAACTCCCAAGGCCAGGTGGGCCAGCCAGCTTACGGAAGTTGAGGCGTCTCCGCGCGCCACTTCTTCTGCAGCGATTGACACCTGCCTGTAGCCTGCCGGGCCACTGCCGCCGTACTTGACGTCGACGCCGAGCCCGGTCAAACCAAGTTCGGCAAGCCCCCGCCAGGCTTCCCACTGGAACTCGGCCCGCTCGTCGGACTCCTTGGCCTTCGGTGCAATCTCGCGGTCGACGAAGTCCCGCAGGGTGGTCTGGAGCATCTGCTCCTCTTCATTCAGTATCAGGTCCGGCATGGTTGGTCTACTCCTTCTGGTGGGTTGTCCAACTAGCGCAAATTATATCGCGTTTTCGCTGGCAAGCAGCATCATGTCTCTAAGGACGGTTGCCGAGAAGCGCGATGACTTCCTCTTTCACGCGGCGGAAGGCACCATCTTTGATTCTAGTGACTTCTTGCGGAGTAAAGTGATAGAGATGGTATCAAGCGTTCATACTCCTCTTGTATAGAATTTCATTATAGCGAGCGACATTGGATTAGCTTAATCCTAATTCATAGCGCTCACTGTGATTCTTGAGGTGAAACCCTCTGTTCGCTAGAAATGTGTCCACATAATGCAAGGCGGAATAGAAAAGCATCGTTACTTCCCATTCTGTATACCCCTTCGGAAAAGATGCAATAGCATCCGCAAGCACTTCATCTCTTTTGGCTTGTAGTAAATGCTGTTGTAATGTTGGCATCGGCTACGGTTTCCACACTAGTTCGCCGAAACTACATATTTGCTCTTCCATCCCTTCCTGGGGGAGTCTCTGGCAATTTACCAAGTTAAAGAGAAACGACTGATTCTCTGTGCTTCGCATTACGGCTATCTCTGCATCGATCACTTGATAGCAAATGTCGTCATCATCCTGGGGCGCCGAGATTATCGAATGTAGTTCATCATGATCCGCCAGCCTCACCTCGACGACCTCCGGATCTTCCGGACCAAGTCCAAATACATCTGCAGCGCCTTGAAATGCGCCACTTTCGCATTTTTATAGTGCTCCATTTCCATGCCTCAATGGGGGCCAGCCTTCCGTGAATGGGCGGCCTTACTTCTCAGAACGCGGCCATCTCCTCTTGTTCGCCGAAGGCTTCGCGGAGAACGCCCGACATCTCTCCTAGAGTGCAGTAGGCCTCCACGCATTCCAGGATTGCGGGCACGGTATTGTCCTGGCTACGAGCCACGTCATCCAGTCTGGCCAGCGTGGCCAGCACGGCGCTGCCATCTCTTTCCCGCCGCAGCCTCTCCAGGCGGGCCAGCTGCTGCCGGGCGGCTTCTTCGTCAACCCGCATGAGCCCCCCAACCGGAGGTTCCTCGGTGGCATAGCGGTTCACGCCTACGATGATACGGTCTCCCGACTCCACTTCCTGCCGGTGGCGGTAGGCCGCATCTCCGATCTCCCGCATCTGGAAGCCGTCTTCGATGGCGGAAACCGCGCCGCCCATCTCGTCGATGCGCCGGATATAGTCGAAGGCCTGCCCTTCAAGGTCGTTGGTCAGGCTTTCGATGTACCACGATCCTCCCAAGGGGTCCACCACGTCGGCGGTGCCGCTTTCGTAGGCCAGGATTTGCTGGGTACGGAGAGACAGTTGCGCCGATTCCTCGGAAGGAAGGGCCAGCGCTTCGTCGCGAGAGTTGACGTGAAGAGACTGGGAACCCCCGAGAATCGCTGCCAGGGCCTGCACGGTACAGCGGATCACGTTGTTGTCCGGCTGCTGGGCAGTGAGCGACACACCGGCGGTCTGCGTGTGGAACCGCAGCATCATCGAACGTGGGTCCTTGGCCCCGAAACGGTCCCTCATGATCCGCGCCCACATGCGGCGGGCGGCCCGGAACTTGGCGACTTCTTCGAACAGGTTGTTCTGAGCAACAAAGAAGAAGGACAGGCGAGGCGCAAATCCATCGATGGGCAGCCCGGCGTCAAGAGCGGCCTGAACGTAGGCAATGGCGTTGGAGAAGGTGAACGCCAGTTCCTGTACAGCCGTGGCCCCGGCCTCTCTCATGTGGTAACCGGAAATGCTGATGGTGTTCCAGCGCGGCACGCTCTCCGCACAATACTTGAACACGTCCACCACCAGCCGCATCGACGGCCTGGGCGGGTAAGCATAGGTGCCGCGGGCAATATATTCCTTGAGTATATCGTTTTGAATCGTGCCGCTGATCTGGTCCGGGGTAGACCCCTGCCGCTTGGCGGCGGCAATGTAGAAGCACAGTAGCAGCGAAGCGGTTGCGTTGATGGTCATGGAGGTGCTGACACGCCCCAGCGGAATCCCGTCAAACAGCGTTTCCATGTCCTCCAAGCTACAGATGGGCACCCCTACTTTCCCCACCTCGCCCTTGGCCAACGGGTGATCGGAGTCGTAGCCGATTTGTGTCGGCAGGTCGAAAGCGACAGACAGGCCGGTCTGGCCCTGCTCCAGCAGGTAGCGAAAACGGCGGTTGGTGTCAGTGGCGGTGGCGTATCCGGAATACTGGCGCATGGTCCACACCCGACCCCGGTAGGCGCTGGGTTGGACCCCCCTCGTATATGGAAATTCCCCCGGAAAACCGATGTCTTCCGTGTAGTTGAAACTCCGCTCGTCCAGGTCTTCAGGGACGTAAAGAGGTTCAACCGACAGCCCGCTGTCCGTTTCGAAAGACTCCCGGCGTTCCGGGAAACGGGACACTGCAGGACCGAGAGTTTCTTCCTGCCACTGCCGCTTGTCCTTGCTGGGCATATCTATCTCCTTGCTTGACCAACAGCCGTGATGCCAGTGTAACCGGAAGCCAAATTCGTCTCAAGGCGAATCTGCCATGGGGCGGAGCCACGTCCGGCGGCTAACAAGCTGTGCTTTGTGCTCTGCTCAGGACCCAACCGCCGTCCGCCCAATGCCCACCCTAGCTTGCTCCCAACCTGTCCGACAACCCCGGTGACCTGGCCGGAGTTCGTCGAAGGGTCCGGCCATGGCTCCCGCCACGATCAGGGGAAATGCGCGTAATCGAAAAGAAGAATCCCTTTACTGTCCGGCCCTCAGCCCGGTCCCCACGACCTCTATCCCAAAGGCGGTATATCCGAATGGGTTGGGAGCAAGCTTGAGGCCCCAGCTAGCCGGACGTTAGGGCACTGCCTTTTGCGATATCTACTGACTTGATGTGGTGCCGCTCTTTTGGCACGGCGACCCTGCTCCATGGCTCCTTTGGCACCCTTTCGTTCCTCCATTTCCACACCGACTCCGATGTCCCCTTCTCAAAGCTGGGAACCACACCCCGCGTTAACCACAGTCAAATTTTGGGCCCATTTGTCCCTTGCCGTGTCCAACGATGGGACCTCAACCGCCGAAGTTGATGACCTATGGGTACATCGCGCAGCCACATTCCTTGGGGACAATGGCACCAGTGATTCGGTGCGGTGTGGTGATCTTTCACAGTAGCAGGAGGCGACGCATATGGACCATTCCCAGCCTGGCAATGCCCGGCTCGCCATCGAGGCCACGGTCGTCTGACCCCGCCGGCCTGCCCGTGCCCTCCCTCCGCATGCGGCAGGCCGGATGCCTAAGACAACCGGTCTCCCGGACCCGACTCCAATGACTCACCCCCAACTCCAGGAGGACCTGAAATGCTGTTACTCAAAGGATTCGTGCAGCGGCACAAGCTGATCCTGGCGATCATGCTGCTGGCGGCCGCAACCCCCAGCGCCATGATGGCCATACCCTCCGTCTTCTCCGAGGTGGCTGCTTTGCCGCCGCAGGCCAAGTTCGCGGTGCTCGGCATCACCCTGGCCTTCTCCGGGGCGGCCCTCTTCGCCTCCGGTCGCTGGCTCCGCAGTTTCATGACCCGGGCCTTCCAGACCCTCGAGGACTTCGCCAAGCGGCGTCAGAGCGCCAAGGAAGCCCTTGAGCGGGTTCGACAGTGGAAGGTGAATTTCGTCATAGGCGACTCCCCTGGCGCAGACAAGGTGGCGATTATCGAAGAAGCCGCCGGCAATATCTCCAACATCTCCCGGGAACCCGGGTCCTTGGACCCGGAACTTCAGGAGGAGCTGGCCGTAGGGCGGCGTAAGGTCACAGTAGTAGCCGACACCTCGCCCGGCATTGAGATCGATACCCCGCCCGAGCTACGGGAAACCGAGTCAGGCGAGAAAGTGGCAGCCTTCGTCAAGGAACCAGTGCGCGATGAGATCGGCGTCGCCATCCGCCATGGGCAGCAGTGGCTTGTCAAACAGTTGCCATTCCTGAACGCCTTTCTCAAGGGTTGCGAGGTCCAAGTCGGGACCCACATCGTTTCACACGGTTCCACCTCCCTCGTCGACGCTCTACACGGCTTCGCTCCCCGCGCCCGCGGGACGGAGGCCAATGCCCACTTCCTGGTGGAAGAAGCCCCCAAACAGGACATCCCCAAGCCCTTCAGCCAGAACGGACACAATGTTGCTTCCGAGCTTCACGCAGTGCCCGTGCTGGCTGGTGGCCTCTGCGACGACCCCGACCTTTCGCCTATCCTGAACCATGTCGCAACCCGACCAGCGGGCCGCCGCGAGCAGCAGGTCGACCACCGGGACCTCAGGGAGCACCTCCTCGATCTCGAGGCCGAGTTCACCGATATGGCGGCGGTGCAGAGGGACCTTATCTTCCTGATTTCCAACAAGGAGGACGTGAAGGAAAACCGGCAGATCCGCGACATTGTGGACATCTTCTCCTCGGCCTGCCTCAGGAACTTCTCCCCGCTGGGAGCCCCGTCAAAGCCCGTTGGCATGGACTACGCCGACATCTCCCATGTCCCTGCCGGTCCGTGGATTCCTTCTGTGCCCCTGTCCTTTAGCGACACCCACGCTGCATTCGGGACCGCAAGAGAGATCGGGAAAGGTCAGTGGAGCACCCCGTTCTACGGCTTCGCGCCGGACCGGATACCTCTCTCTCGACGGGGAATGGCCGCCACCTTTGTTACCGGTAATCCGCGCGTCGGCCAGGAATTTATCAATTCTCTGGAACGAGCGCTGCCCATCCATAACGTGGTCATCGCCCACTGGAACCAGTCTGCGTCGACTGCCTGGGCACTATTTTGCGTTCCGGCCACCCCTTTCGAAATTAAGGCCGGCGGGCTCAAGCTGGACGCCGAGGCATTCGCCTAGACCGGCTATTCCAACCCCAGAGCAGAATTCCATACACGACTATGGGGGTAGAGGCGCCCTGGTCAACACGCACCTTTCAGGCAGCCCCTCCTCAGTAGGAGGGGCTGCTCCGGAACTCCGAGAGCTGAGAAAAGAACCGGAGCACCACACTGAGCGGCACCTCCTTTCAGGAAAGGGCCTGGGCATCACCCTGGCGAGACTCTGTTCTGCCGAGCAGGCGATGCGGTTGGCAATACCCTTTCTGCTCTCCAGGCACCCTTTCTTCGAATTCTTCGGGGTCCTGCTCCTGAAACTGTACAACTTCCTGTCTGGAGTCGGCTCCTACCAAGGTAAACAACTTGGGCCCATTTGCCACTCTCGAGCCATTTATTCGCCTCCCGGTGCTCAAGAGTGATGACCGCAGTTTATCCATTTGGCCACCAGCTTTCAGGACAATGGTGGCAGTAACTGCGGCGGTGTGGCGGGCCCCATTGTTGAGATTGAAGGCTGTATCGACCCTAACCTCACGAAGGAGTTGCGATCATGATAAAGCTCATAGCGATTCTGGCGATAGCGATCGGCGTGTTGGCCTTCACCGGCATAATCAGCGCCTCTGAGGCCGGACCTTCCAAGATGCTGCAGGTCCGCCTCGGCAACTTGGAGGCAGTGGGCGAAATATCCGGCGCAGCTACATTCGAGTTGACAGACTCCAGCGGCGAAACCCAGACCGCCACCAAGGAGTTTAAAGCCGACGCCGGAGAGCCGCTGGAAGGTCTCAATGCGTCATTCGCATACGTGGGGCCCGTACGATGGAAGATCCACATTGCCGACGAAGACGGCAGGCAACTGAGCCTCCTGGAAGGGGATTACCCTGGCTATCCTTACGCTGTTGCCGCCCCCTTGTCCGACCGCCTACGTGTGTCGGCCACCGGGGACAGTGTGGTGTTCCTCGACTTCATTACCTACCTGCTGGAATTTGAGGCCATCGCCGTCCTCAACGAGCAGGTGGGAGTCGGGCGGGTCAACGCCACCGCCGGGCTCGACTCGAACGGTAATGGCACTTTCGAGCCCCGTGAAGTCGTCAGGACCAGCGCCAAACCGGACAACGGGCTCATCAAAATCGCTGTGCCAGGACTATCCAGCAGCGTCAATGTGGCCTCCTTCTTCATACACTTCGAGACGCCCGAAGAGAAGCAACTGGCCGGCCTAACCGGAACCTGGACCTTTGATGGCACTGAGAGCGTTTGATGGCACTGAGAGCGTTTGATGGCACTGAGAGCGTTTGATGGCACTGAGAGCGTTGCCTTCGACCTGGACGCCGAACAAATCCAGGGGTTAGCCGGATTTTACGGTAAGCCCAAGCCGTCTCAGACCGTTTCGACGGTGGCCCTGCCTAACCCCTGGGACCTGACGCCGCTTCCTCTGACTAGCGCTTCGGACGGAGCAGACTTCTCTTTCTTGTTCGGACGTGAGCTTAACCGAATCTGGAATGAGATCGGCACCGCGGGAACTTCCCAGACGGCTCGGGCATTGGTCACTGTGGTCGACGAGGAGGGTGGCGTCGTAGAAAGCGCAGCAGTGGTCGTGAGCGGGGAGGAATTTCTGACCGACGACTTCGGCCAGGCCACCATCGTTTTCGCGCCCGGTACCGAAGAGGCGGTTGTCACAGCGAAGGGATTCGAATCCCATACGTTCAGCCTGGAATTCGCGACCGGCGAGGCCCAGTTCAGCAGGGTCATTCTCTACCCCTCCGGCCCAGGACTGGCTGACAAGACCACTGCCTTCATGGAGGATCACTGGCCCACCCTGGTCCTGGCCATCTCAGGCATGGTGGCCCTGGCGCTGCTTTGGCTGGTCATCGTCACACCTTCAAGGTACACCTCGCCCCGCCAGGGACAGACCACCGAAAGCCAGAGATGGGTACGCACGCAACCCCTCCCGTAGGGAGGGGTTGTCCTGCATAGAATCAACCTGCGGATAAGAAGAATCCCCGGCGACGCTCCCCGTTGACCGAGGGATCGCTCATAAGGACTGGCTCCAACCGTAGCTCGAAGATATTGACCATGGTCAAGTGCGCTGTTGTCCACTGTTCTGCCAACATGACGATGACCGAATAAAGTAGTGGAGGGAAAAGAATGAGGAGCGCCGACACGAAGACGACATCATCACTATGGTCGAGAATCTTCAACAGAAACTATGGGATGAAGACTGCACCCGCCTGGTACACAACGACCAACAGTTGGAAATTCCGTCTGTCCTCCGTCCACTGGTGTCCCGAAAGACGTCTATGAAGAGGCAATGAGGATCTCCACGGCAGCCGTCGGCCTGGCCGGCAAATCCCTGGCAGTGTTGCTGGAGGACCGGGAACTGCAGCGGGCCGCCGGATATGACGACAACGACGTCAGGTTGGCCGGGCAAGCCTGGCCAACAACTTCAGCGGCCGGGATCGTCGAAGACCCAACCTCCCCGAGATATACCGCGAAGACCTGATTCTCACCAACCGGGGAGACCTGTACGTCCTTGAATTGAACACGGACTCTCCCGCCGGCATGTTTCATCTGGACGTTCTTGTTCCCTGGCAATTAAAGCGCTGCCATGAAATCGGGATGGACTTCCTTCCCCTGGAACCACCCCCCAAGACTGTCCGCGCATCCTTGCTGGATACACTGTATGAGCACTGGGATGGCTACCGGAAAGCCACAAAGGACCCGGACGCCCGCTTCGCTCGGCTGCAATACTGGACGCAAACGTCAGTGGACGGCCCACTTCGTCCGAGTTTATGGCCTTCAAGAACCTACTCGAGAAGGACGGTATAGACGCCGCTATCCTGGAGCCCGAGGACATAGCCTACGACGAAGGCAAGCTGGTGAGGGTCGAGGACGGCATCCAGATAAACCTGATATACAAGAGGCTTCTTTTCGACGACATCATGAACGAGAAGTCCTTCCAGTCGGACCCTGCCCGAAGTGCTGGAATCGCGGCCCTTGAGCGCGCCTACTCCGAAAACGCTGCCTGTATGGCTCCAAGTATGCTGTCCCGGATGGCGGGCAACAAGCTGCTCTTGGCATTCATCAAACACTCCTCCTTTGAAAAGCGTCTGAATGACATCGGGCTTACTCTGTCCGATTACGAGCGCCAGGTACGGGACGTCAACTTCCCCGAGACCCACGTCTGGGCCGACCTCCCCTCCAGAACAGGCCCGGTTTCCCCTAGGAAACCCTGGTCGATGCCAAGCGCTGGTGCCTGAAGGGCGTCAACTCGTATGGGTCCCGTGACGTCCACTTCGGCAGCAAGCAGGACAATGCGCCCCCAACGTTTCAAAGCCGGTACAACCAGCATCACATACTTCAGCGGGAAGTTCCGCACGGGACTATGGAGGTTACAGCAGTAGACGGCGACCAGGTGGACTGGGTGTTCAAGCCCTTTACTCTGGGCTGCTACGTCTTCCGCAGCAGCGGGGTAGCCAAGGCGGTTGCCCTGGAAGCCAAGGTGTCTTCGTCAATGCCGGTAGCCCTCAACCAAGACGGTGGAGGCAGGACTGCGGTGTTCCCCACCGCTCGCTAGTCTTCCTTTCCTGGCTCTTTCAATGGCCAAGCCGGGAGCGAGTGCATAAGCATGCCCTCCCTGCAATTTTCCGAAGGCTTGCCTGCAGAAATGGCTTTCGCCACCTCTCGTTTGTCAGAATGAGCTTCGGCTCGGGTTGTTCAAGCTGCAGAATTGACGCGGCATTGAACGGAGAATGCGAAGTGGCGGCGATTCACCGGCACCCTAATGCCCGATGCACTGCCTCTCGCTGCGGCGCACCAGACACTACCGCCGCACGAGTTGTCTGCCTTATCCATGCTAGAAAAGAGATTCAGCCCCACGAGGCTTGTGCAGCGAAATCATCGCTTCCCCGTCGACAGCAAGCGGGGTTGGGGCGGAAATATCGACTCGCCGGACCTCGGATTGCCCTTCGTAAACCGCCGCCGGCTGCGAAATCAGTCCCTCAGGCGTCGCGCACCTGGACGCGTTGTCCTTGAACCGGTGCCGCCAGTCTGTGAAGTTGCCCTCGGCGCAGCTGCTCCGTCGCCGGGGAGTTCCGTCCCGTCGTGATTGCCGTCAGCGTCCCCACGGCGTACGCGATGGGATTCGTCCGAAACAACAAAGCTCAGGCGATCGCGCAACTGGTAAATTACCCGGTCGACCTCGTAGTCGGGCGTCCGGTATCTGACCAGCGAGTGTCGCACTATCTCCAGCCCAGCCTCCATCTCCGGCCAGACCACCTCGGAAACACCCATGTGCTGCAGGTCCTCTCCCTCGGAGCGGGCCCTGACCCGCGCCACGATATCCAGCTCGGGTTGGAGCTGCAGGGCGTGATAGGCGGTCATCTCCACTGACACCGGGTCTCCCGTGGTAACCACCAGAAGGCCTGCTTGGGGCACCCTAGCCGCGCGAAGCACTTCCTCCCGATCTGAAGAACCCAACACCGTGTGATAACCACTCGTCCGCCATTCATCCAGCGTTCGCGGATCAAGGTCAACGACTGTAAACGGAACGTCGTGTTCCCTCAGTTCCTGCGCCACAAGATAGCCGACCCTTCCCAAACCACAGATGACCACGTGCCCGAACATCTGCCTCGGCCGCTCCTCACCGTGCGGATCGCCGATTCGGTACGGCCTGAGAAATCGGAACCGATGGCTGAGCACCGTTACCAGCTTCGTACCGCCGGTGATAACCGGAGGGCCCGCGGCCATTGTGAGCACTGCCGAAACCACTATCAGCGAATGGAAGTCCTGATCGACCACGCCAATGGCGAGCGCTCCAGCCACAAGGATGAAGCTGAACTCACCTATCTGGCCGAGGCCGAGTCCGGCCAGCAGCGAGGTGCTAGGCAGGTATCCCGAGACTCGTACGATGGCCGCCGTGACTATGAACTTGATAAATACCGTGGCCCCGATCACTGCCAGCACAAGCGCGTAGTTATCGACAATAAAGACGGGGTCGGTGAGCATTCCAAGGGACGCGAAGAACATCGCCGCGAAAACGTCGCGCAGCGGGGCTACTTCGGCCAGCGCCCAGTGGCCGATGTCCGACTCGCTGAGCAGCAGTCCGGCCACGAAAGCTCCGAGCGCCGCCGACAGGCCCACAAAGTTAGTGAGCGCCGAGATAGCAAACACCAGGGCGACAACCATCAGAACGAACACTTCCCGCGAGCCCAGGAGGGTAATGCGGCTCATCACCATGGGCATGATCTTGATGCCCAGGAACGCCACTCCCCCAATGACGATCGTGGTCTTCAGTACGCCAAGTCCCGCCTCGCGCAGTACGTCGGTACCACTCCCACTGCCGCCCAGGGCCGGCAACATGGCGATCATCAAGATGAACACGAGGTCCTGCATTAGCAGGAAGCCGGTCAGGAGCCGGCCATGCAGGCTGTGAATTTCGCCCCGGTCGGTCAGCGTCTTCAGCACGACCATGGTGCTGCTCAGGGCCCCCACCATCCCCAGTATGATGGCGGTGGTCACATCAAACCCCAGCACCACGCCAATTGTTGTCAGGAGTGCAGCGGTGATCGCTATCTGCAGGATACCGCCCAAGACGATTACCCTTCCAAGGCTGACCAACTCGCGGAACGAGATCTCAATGCCGATGGCGAACACCAGCAACACCACGCCGATCTCAGCCAGCTTGTGCACGGTTGGCACATCGGCTACCGTGGCGAAGTGGAGCCATTCATCTCCGGTGCGACCGACAACGTAAGGACCGATGATCATGCCCATGGCGAGGTATCCGAGGAGAGGAGGAGCCCGAAGGACACGGGCAATTACCCCGCCAAGGAAGGCGGCGACGACCACGGTCACAAGGTCGACGAATAGATGGCTCGCTAATTGGCTCTCGCCCATTGCTGGTTGGATTCCTAAGACGCCCGATTAGGACTATTTTCGCAAAATTGCCGCTATTATAGGTTGCACTTCACTGAGTACGCCAATCCTTCGGTCGGCAGGACTGGGCAACACTACAATCTTTCGCTTCTTTGCGGACACTTATCGGGTATCCACCACCAATCAAAACAGCGCTCGCTTATGCAGTGCCTCCATAATTTCACACCATTCACACCAGAGGTGAAGAAATGGCCGTAGAACATCGAGACTACCCAGATATCGCACCGGCCGGTCCCACCTACAGCCGGGGCACACTCGCCGGCAATCTGCTGTTCGTATCCGGCTGCACCGCCCGGGGGTCGGACGCACAGGGGAAGTCACTCATGGAGCAGCTGGAAGTCACGCTGGAAAGAGTCGTTGGAGTGGTCAAGGCGGAAGGCGGCTCCCCAGGCGACATTGCGAAGATCACCAGCTTTGTGACCAGCATCGCCGACTGGACCGCCAACCCATCGAAGCAGGCTGAGCTCTTTGCCCGTTACTTCGAGGGCAAATACCCGGCTAACTCCCTCATCGAGATCAGCGCTTTGGCCGAGCCCGGCCTGGATGTGGAGATCGAAGCGATCGCAGTCCTGGGCTAACCCCGCGAGGAAGGGGCCGCGGTAAATGCTGTCCCCACATTGACCCCAAGGCTCCCGTACTTCTACGGGTAACGGGTCAGAACGGCCGGTGGTCGTGCCAGTGTTACTCGTCCTGCTGCTGCGCCCCTTTCAGCCAGCGTCGTATGTTGTCAGGGCTCAGTGGCAGACTGTTTACCCTGACGCCAAAGGGAGACAGGGCATTGGCGACAGCGTTGCCCAAGGCTGCTCCCGTGGCGAGTATTGCTCCTTCGCCTGCCCCCTTTACGCCGAGGGGATTCAGTGGGGAGGGAGCTTCCTCGGTGATCACGGTATCGATGTTTGGTATGTCTGTGCTGGTGGGCAGAAGGTAGTCCATCAGGGTGCCTGAAATGAGCTGCCCGCTGCTGTCGTAGACAAGTTCTTCCAGCAACGCGCCGCCGATCCCCTGGGCAGCGCCGCCGACGGACTGTCCGTGCATGGTAAGCGGGTTGATGCAGCGGCCCACATCTTCGACCACTACGTACCGCAGCACTTCCAGTTTGCCGGTCTCAGGGTCGACGGCCACGTGGGCGGCGTGGCTGCCGTACGAATATGTCCATTCCTCTATTCGGAAGTACTCGGTCGCGTCCAGCGCGGTGTCGGGATCGTCGAACCTGCGCTGCGTTTCGGCCAGCCCAGCCACCTGCTGTAGCGTAAGCTCCCGTCCGCCGTTCAGGTCGTCCGTGACCACAACTACACCATGTCTCAGGTCCAGCGCTTCGGAAGCGGTGTCCAGGTAACTGGCTGCCAGGGACAGTATCCGCGCCCGAAGCGTCTGGCAAGACAGGTGAATGGCGCTCCCGGCCATGACCGAAGCACGGCTCCCGAAAGTGCCAATGCTGGCCGGAATGTAGTCTGTGTTCCCGTGGAAGATGCTGACATCTTCGATGAGAACGCTGAGGGAGTCGGCGCAGATCTGGGCCATCACCGTCTCGTGTCCCTGCCCCATGGTGGCCGTGCCCAAGTACACTTCCACTCCGCCTTGTGGCGTGACCAGCACCCTTGCGCCTTCGAACGGACCGAACCCTGTGGGTTCGACATACGACGCGATGCCCACTCCGTGATAGCGACCCTGATCGTCAGGGCCCTGGCGAGCAGCTAGTTCGTCGTAGCCAATATGCTCCAGGGTCAGGTTGAAGGCGCTGGGGTAGTCGCCACTGTCGTAGACCGTGTTCCGGCCGTCCAGGCGGGTAGGCCCCGCGTTGTACGGCATTTCAGCAGCGGAGATCATGTTGCGGCGCCTCAGTTCTGCCGGGTCCAAGCCCAGGTCGTCGGCGACCATATCGAGCAGACGTTCCCGGATAAAGGTGCCCTCGAAAAAGCCCGGGGCCCGGTAGGTTCCCGCTCCCATCTTGTTGGTCATCACGCAGTTGACCGAGGCCCGGAAGTTGGGAATGCGATACGGCCCGGTCATCATCACGGCGGTTAGAGCAGGCACGACACTGCCGTGGGTACGGACGTAGGCTCCCATATTTCCGTAGACTGTCGTGCGGAGCCCCAGAAACGTTCCGTCATTGCGTACGGCGATCTCGACCTCGCACAACACCTCGCGAGAATGATTGGCCGAGGCAAGGTGTTCCACCCTGTCTTCCACCCACTTCACCGGCTGTCCCAGCTTGAAGGATGCGAAGGGAATCAGGAAGTCCTCAGCATAGAACTCGCCTCGAACTCCGAATCCTCCCCCTACGTCGGGCTCGATGAAGTGAATACGTTCTTCCTCGATCTCCAGGTGCCGGGCCAGGATAGCCCTGTTCGTGTGTGACACCTTCGTTGGACCCCAAACACGCAGGTGTCCATCTTCGGTGTCATAACTCGCCAAGAGCCCACGGGTCTCCATTGGGTTGGCGGTGTGACGGTTGGTGTGGAATTCCTCCTTGCGCACGTAATCGGCATCCCGGAAGGCAGCATCCACGTCGCCGACGTTGATCTCCGCAGAGCCAGCAAGGTTGGTGCCGTTCGTCGGATGCACCACGACCGAGTCCTCTAACGCCTGTGAAATGCCAGTGACGGCAGGCAAGGGTTCGTAGTCGATCTCTATGACGTCGAGCGCATCCTCTGCCAGGTATCTGCTTGCAGCAACCACGACCGCCACTGCCTCTCCGGCGTGGCGAACGACATCTGCAGACAGGGGCGTCTGCAGGTAGTCGTCCAGCCCAGGCAGGGGGAAAACTCTCATTGGGATAGGCTTTGCCAGATCCGCCATATCGGCGTACGTGAAGACTGCCACCACGCCTTCCAGCGCCAGTGCCGCCGACGTGTCAATACCCCGGATTCTGGCGTGGGCGTGAGGACTACGCAGGATGGCGGCGTGCAACATCCCGGGCACGCTGATGTCGTCCAGGTATTCACCCCGTCCCATCAGGAACCGGATGTCCTCCCGCCTTCGAATAGGAGCACCTATATAGGTCTGTGCCGGCGAATGGCTGGTCACGGCTTAATCCATCCTTGGTGATTCCAACCGGCCCTGGTGGTTCGGCCGGTGTCGCCTTTGGTCTGGCAGGAAGCCTCCTGCGCTCTCTGGAGACCGGGGAAACCGCTCCATCTTAGGGCTCTATGTACGCGTGAGTATATCGGGGCCACGGAAATAGCCGCAAGAAGAAATATCTGCGGATGCCTGAATCAGCGGTCTCTGCTCCGACGCCATAGTCGCGATAAGAACGACTGGCCTACATCAGGCACTGATACAGGCTGTCCTCGACCCACACCCACCCGCATCCGGTGGTACTCGGAAGACACCTCAGCTCCTATCAGCACGATGAATCCGGAGACGTAGGTCCATGCCAAGAGAGCAATCACCGACCCAAGCGTACCGTAGATTTTCTCGTATGCTGCATAATTCTCGAGGTAGAAGACGAAAATGCTCTTGGCTATCTCGAAGAGCAGCGCACTAATAAGCGCTCCCGGCCAGATGTATCGCCAGTAGGTCCGTGTTACAGGAGTGAACTTGTAAATGAGAAGAAATATGACGAATGAAAACAGGAAGGGCAGCGGCCTGGCGAGGGTGTTGAATCCGTTGTGTTCCAGAATGGCCATACTATCCATCGCTGGAACTTCCTCGTTGCCAATGAATTGCAGCGCCGTAGTCAAAGCCACCGATATCAGGAACAATGGCGCGACGCTCAGGGCCATAACAATTTGGCGCGGCTTTTCGATATAGAAGGGCCTGTCGTGTTCGATGTCCCAAGCCCGGTTCACAGCGCGGCTGACGGCCCCGAACAGTAAAGTAGAGGACCACAGGAGTCCCAAAAACCCCAGAACGCCCAGGACGCCTCTGATGTTGCCAGCCGCTTCTACGTTTGCCGCAAGAATTCCTTGAGAACCAGGCAGGTAGGTCTGGAAGAAATCTTGGACCTCACGTTCAATGGTCTCGGATTCCAACACCAGGCTGAACAAGGTCACGAGCGTAATCGCCAACGGGAAAAGAGACAGGATGGCGTAGTAAGCCATCGACGCTGACAGGTCCACCGCGTGGTCGTCTCCCAGCTCTCTATATGTGCGCCGCGCCAATTCCATTCCAGGAACTGTCAACAGTTTCCCCCTCAGAGATCTGATCCGTGCCCGGAGACGCAGACGAACACGGGGAATCGAGACCCGCCCCCAACGGCTACCCTCAAGAGGGGACAGCAGCCTTTTCTTGATGTGTGTTATGTCAGTCAGAAGCGCCATAATTTGTCGTATTACTTATGAAATAGAGGAGACTCTTTACGGAGTCTCCTCTCAAGACTGCTATCCGGCGGGTGGTTGGATGAACGAAGCTGTACAGGCTGGTAAGACTGGCTGAAGCCACCAGGTCCGCCGCAGGTTGGATGTGCAGGTTAGCCCCACCTCATTTGTTCTAGCCTTCTCCCCTGCCGGCCCTGAACGGGGCCCTCAGCGCGACGGAGACGCCTCCCACGACACCGCCGACAGACTCCGTGACGGCAGTGGTGGTTGCCTGGCCGAAGGAACCGGCCGCGCTGATTGCGCCGTTTGCCGCAGCAGACGCCGCGTCTTCGGCCCGGAGGCCGATGCTCTTGGCCGAATCGATGGACTGTTCGACAGCGTTCCTTGCCACGCCTGCCACGTCGCCACCAATTTCCGCTGTCCCCTTCACGAGGCCGCGGGTGCTGTCTTCGATAGCCTGCAACACGTTGCCTCCGATCTGGTTTGCGCCGATGACGGTGCCGTCGATGGTGTCGCGGGCGGTAGCGCCAAGGTCGCCGCCAATCTCCCTGGAGCCATGGATCGCGCCACGGGCTGCGCTGAAAGCTGCGTCTTGCATGCGGACGGTTACACTACCAGTGGCCTCGATGGCACCCTCCACAGCGTTGCGGGTAACTGCCCCCACGTCTCCGCCGACGTCGGCAGCCCCCTGTATCAGGCCACGGGTGCTGTCTTCCACTGCCTGGAGCACATTGCCGCCGACCTCGGCGGTCCCGGTTACAGTGCCCTTGGCCGCATCCCGTGCAGTAGCGCCCAGGTCGCCGCCCACCTCCCGGGTTCCCTGGATGGCTCCGCGAGTAACGCTGAAGGCAGTGTCCTCGGCGCGCAGCCCGACGCTCTTCGTAGTCTCCAGAGTGCCCTCTACCGCGCTGCGGGCAACGGTGGCCACGTCGCCGCCAACTTCGCTGGTACCCTTGATGGCCGCCCTAACCGTGTCGCTGCACACCCCGACCGTAACGGCCGAGATCTCACCCACGCCGCGGATGACGCCGATCACGGCTCCCTTGGCCGTAGACCCCAGCTCGGCCCCCACCCCTCCGGTGGCCTGAATTGTGCCTTTCATCACGTCCGTGACCAGGCTTTGCAACTCAGTTACAGCAACCCTGGTGCCGGAGAGAGCGCCAACTGTTACCTCGCGGGCAGCCGAAACTGTGCTTTCAAGCACGTCCCCGGCTCCCGTAATGGTTCCGGTAATCGAGTCCCTGATGGTTCGTCCGAAGTTTCCCAAAACCATGTCTCACATCCTTCTCGGACTGCATTGCCAGCCATCTCCGGACGGAGGGGCCGGGCAGTTGCTCCTTAAACTTCAACTATCATCCATTATAACCATTTCACTTCTCCCAAGGTTTACCACCCCTTTCAGGTTCTAATGTCGTTTTTCCAGGTTGCCCAGGTACCGCTCGCACCGCTCAGGTTCCACTAACCATTCCCGTGAGGAATTCGATGGCTTCGGTTGAGTCCATTTGCACTTGTCGGAGCAGCGTGCCGTTCGGAGCATATCGTGCGACCGCCTTGACTCTATAAGCCCGGGGTCAAAGTGCTGCGGGAAGATGCCTCATGGGGTGGTAGTGAAATCTCACCACAACTTCACAGAACGAAGGGTTGTTTCGACACGAGACAACCATCTCCCGCGGCCAGCCCCGCGAGGAGCGAAATGTACACAAGTAGGCACAGCTTGCCCCAGGGAATGGTTACGGTTCAGTAGGCGATTCAAAGGCAGGAACGAAGTCCCTTACATGGCGTTGGTGGACGATATCTCTTATTTTCCGGCCGTTCCCAGACGTTTCCGGCGAGATTCGGCCATCGCCGTGGGCCCAGAGGTGCGGGCCAATTTTGGGACCGTCAAATCCCTGAAGACGACGGACTGCCAGCGAGGGTGAAGAGTCGGCTGGAATGCGGGCCACCTGAAATCGGGCGCTATCCGCGCCCTGGTTGGACTGGCATGGTGGCGGCAGCGGGAATATAATTGGATGAAGGGCTGGCCGTGTGGCCTGGCTCAATGAAGGCGGGTGTAGCTTAGTGGTAGAGCTCTAGCCTTCCAAGCTAGCTATGTGGGTTCGATTCCCATCACCCGCTCCATATCCTCTACCATCAAGGCGCGAGAGTGTTGCGCAGCCACCTGCCGTGTACTTCGAAGGCCCCGGCGTTGTGTTCGCCGAGGCCTTTCGTTTTCTTGTCTTGCCTTGGAGAGTTGACGGAGGCCTGCTGGCGTTAACCAGTGGTCGCCAGCAACTCGCGAGCCGCCCTGCGTACGGCCGGGGCGTCCAGCACTGCTTCTAGTAGCCCTTCGTCGTTGGGCTGGAAGACCTCGGGCTGGTGGAATGTTTCCACCAGACTTCGAATGGTCTCTTCCCTGAGCGCGGAGGGGACTTCAACCGGGTCCCCTTCGTCGTCAAGCACCAAGCCGATCTCGGCGATGATGATCTCCCGCTCGACATGGCTGCGCTGGATTTCCGATATCTTGCCCAAATGCCTGCCGAGGTAGCAGCCGCCGAACTGCATGATTTCACTGTTGCTGCCCTCGAAGTCGCCGACGCGTTGGTACTTGGGCTCCAGCTCCCACTCAGTCATGTAGTCGCGGACATTTTGGTCTTCCGAATTGGGGCTCTCCAGGTCAAACACAAGGATGACCCGGTACATAAAGAACTCGGCGGGCTCGACCTTGATGAACATGTCCGTCCTCCCGTCCGGCGAGTGAAGCTATTCGGCTTGTTGTACTGCCGATAATGCCGACAAATGAACGGCGTCCCGGCTGCTATCGCCCGGCGGCGCGAAGGACGCGGTCTACGTGGTCTTCACCCTGAGGCAGGGTGCCGTCGTCGACGCCGTGCATGGCCTCGATGACAGCGTCGTTGAAGGGCGTCGGGATTCCTACCTCACGGCCTTTGGAGGCCACGAGCCCGTTCATAAAGTCGATCTCCGAGCGGCGGCCCTTGTGGACGTCCTGGGCCATGGAGGCCAGCCAGTTGACCCGGCCGCCGCGAGCGGCCAAGAAGGCGTCCAGCTCCTCGAACACGTCACCCTTGTCAGCGTCTGCCCAGGTCTGCGCGGGCAATCCATTAATGTCCACGACTTTCAGACCCATGGCGAGACCGACCTGGGCTCCCTCCTTGCAGAGCTGGATGCGAATCAGGCGGCAGCGGGTGTCTTCGGCCATCTGCTGCGACCCCAAGCCCGAGGAGGCGGAAATTGCGTTGCCCATGGAGTTCTGACAAAGCTTGGCCCACCGTTCTCCGAACAGGTTGTCTGATGAGTAAGCACCATCGATGGTGTCTAGCAGGCCCGCCACCCTCTCAGCGCGCTGGGAAGTGATGCCCGTCAACTCCGCCACGCGGAAGACGTGGTGGCCGTGGTCGCGACCCACCGCACCGCCCCGGGTGACGTGGCCTGGTTCCCAGAGGGCAACCTCGATGTGGGAAGCGATGCAGCCCACGGTTCGTTCCTCACCAACGATGCCGCCGATGATCACGTCGTTCCAGCAATTCTGCAGGGAGACGAAGAACCCGTCTTCCTTAACGTACCGACGAACGAAGTGGGTTGCCCACTCCGTGTCGTAGGACTTCACGGAGACGAACACGAAGTCGAAAGGCTCGGTGATGCCCTGCGCGTCCGTCAGATGCATGGCCTTGACCGGCGCGGTGAAGGGACCCTGGCTGCCGGTGACGTGCAGGCCGTCCGCCCGCATCTTCTCAACGTGCTCGGGCCACATATCGATAAAGGTTACGTCCTCACCCTCGCGGGACAGGAAAGCGCCGACATAGCTGCCCAGGGCACCCGCGCCCATGATGCCGATCTTGTTGCCCACGGTGTCCTCCTTATCTACCGGTCGGTCTACCCGGCCAGGGTGGCAAGTCGGGCGCTCTCGATGTGGGAGAGGGCCCGGATCTCGTCCATGACGTGGGACGGCACCGGGTCGTCAAAACCGATGACCATCATGGCCTGGCCCCGGAGCTGTATGCGACCCACACCCATGAAGCTGATGTTGATGTTGTGGTGCCCGGCGATGGTGCCCACGGCACCGATGGACCCGGGTTGGTCCCGGTTATCAACGAACAGCAGGTAGGGGGTGTTGGGGACGATATCCATCCAGTAATCGTTGAATTTTACGATGTGGGTCTCGCTGCGCATGGAGGTGGCGGCGATGGCCAGGCTGCCGTTGGCGGTCTGAAGCGTAGCCGAAATAAGGCTGGCGTACTCCCGCGAAGCGCGGTTGCTCTGCTCGGTCACGTTCCATCCGCGCTCACGGGCCAGGACCGGCGCGTTGATCAGGTTGACGTTAACCGTGCTGACCGGCCCCAACAGTCCGGCGAGGACTGCAGCCTGGAGCATACGGCAGTCGTGGTCGGCGATTTCTCCCTCATAACTGACGGTGATTCCTGTTATCTGGCCCTCGGAGAGAACGCCCAGCAGCTTGCCCACCATCGAGGCGGCAGGGACATAGGGCGCCAGGACCTCGTGGACCTCGGGAGCCACGAAGGGGGCGTTGACGGTGTTTCGGGCGGGCTCGCCCTTGAGCACAGCCAGCACCTGCTCGGCGGCCTCGATGGCGACCTCTCGCTGCGCCTCCCGGGTGGAAGCGCCGAGATGCGGCGTCACGATTACCTTGGGATGCACCAGCAACGGGCCCGGGTCCGGCGGCTCCTTGGCGAACACGTCCAGGGCAAGGCCACTGAGTCGACCTGATTCCAGACCCGCCAGGAGCGCTGCCTCGTCCACAAGCTCGCCGCGGGCAACGTTTATAACGCGGGCGCCTTGCTTGATAATATCGATCTGTCGCATCCCCAGCATCCCGCGGGTACCCTCGGTGAGCGGCGTGTGAAGAGTGACGAAGTCGGACTCCGCAAGCAGATCGTCGAAGGGCAGCAGTTCCACGCCTATCCGGCGGGCGTAGTCGGGGGCGACGAAGGGGTCGTAGCCCACCAGCCGCATCCCGAATGCCTGGGCGCGGCGGGCCACCTCGGTGCCGACGCGGCCGAGGCCGCAGATGCCCAGGGTTTTCTCGCGCACCTCCACGCCCATGAAGGCGCTGCGCCGCCACTCGCCGGATTGCAGAGAGTGGTGGGCTCCGGGGACATTGCGGGCGAGGGACAGCATGAGGGCGATGGTGTGCTCAGCGGCAGCAACGGTGTTGCCTGTGGGGGCGTTGACGACGGCGATGCCGGCGCCGGTAGCAGCTTCGAGGTCAATGTTATCGACACCGATGCCGGCCCGGGCGATCACCTGCAGGTTCTTTCCGGCCGCGATGACGTCGCGGTTGACCTTGGTCTCACTGCGAACCACCAGTGCCTGGTAGGCTCCAACGGTGTCCAGCAGTTCATCAGGCTTCATGCCTGTCTTGACATCTACTTCAGCCCCAGTCTCCAGCAGGGAAACACCCTCGGGGCCGATGGGATCCGAAACTAAAACTTTGGGCATAAAAGGGAACCTCTTGGACATGTGCCGTTTGATTTGGGACAGGCGTCAGAGGCCCGCCCGAGACATCACAGTAGTGCCTCCAATATAGCATAAGGCCCACCCAGGCGGGGTCGTGCGGTTCGTGGAGAGTCCTCTTTTCTTGACCCTTCGTAGGCGCACAGGTAGGATTAAGATGCGTCCCTCACCGCGATTCGGTTCTCTCTCCGGAGCAACAATGACCAGCAAACATAAAATCATAAAAATCGCCCTTGATAGAGAAACAGAATTGAAGTTAAAGGATGCTGCGGCCCGAAGAGGGGTATCAGCGGAGCAATTTTGCTCCGAGGCTGTATCGAAAGAGTTGGACAGCGAAACTCCGGCCCAGAAATTTTCAGCCAAGGGCTTGATAGCAGCTGGCGAGGCTGTATTTCGTGGCCGTCTGAGCCTTACTGACTCTGCAGAATTGATACGCGACTCTCGGGAAGAACGACACAGAGATTCGGAAGGTGATGGTAGTAGTTGACGCCAGCGTGGCAGTGAAGGTGGTAGTTCCAGAGCAATTCTCCGATGAAGCTAAGGCGCTTGTTTTGTCTTGGGATGTTCGGAGAATCGAGCCAGCAGCCCCGGACTTTATGGCGACAGAGTTTGCCAATGCCCTCAGCAAGAAGATTCACGCTGGGGAACTGACCAGCGAGCGCGCCCGACAGTTGATATCGGAGTTGTACGAATCAGGTATCGCCTTTCGCCCTTCCCAGCTACTGCATGGCCGGGCTATAGACTTGGCCGAAGAGCTCAGCCTGCGGCATGCTTACGATTGCCACTATCTTGCCTTGGCTGAATCGCTGGACTGCGAATTCTGGACGGCCGACAGGCCGTTTTATAGTGTTGCGAGAAATTCCTACCCCCGAGTCCAATGGATAGGCAACTACAATCCTTGATTTGAGGTCAGCATAGGAGACGAAAGCTATGTTCCTGATGCGGTTTACCGAGCGGGCCTATACCAACTACACGGAGGAGGATGTCCGCAACAGCCCCAACCAGGCCGTGCGGCTCACCTTCTCAAACAGCAACTTCGACCCGATGGTCGGCTCCCGGCAATACAACGAGTACCTGGACGAGTACGAGTACTGCGAGGAGGCAGGCTTCGATGGCCTGATGCTCAACGAGCATCACAACACCCCGACCTGCCTCGGCGCCACCATGAACTTGGAGGCCGCCATCCTCGCCCGCAACACCAAGACCCCCAAGATCGTGCTGCTGGGCAACCCCCTGCCCGTCTTCGACAACCCCCAGCGGCTGGCAGAGGAGCTTGCCGAGATCGACATGATCTCCGGCGGCCGGCTTGTGTCCGGATTCGTGCGCGGCACCGGGGTCGAGAGCCTGGCCGCGAACGTCAACCCGCTGTTCAACCGTGAGCGGTTCGAGGAGGCCCACGACCTGCTCATGAAGATCTGGACCACCCCCGGCCCCTTCCGCTGGGAGGGCAAGCACTACCAGTTCCGGGTGGTCAATCCCTTCGAGCGGCCCATACAGCAGCCGCACCCGCCCGTCTGGATTCCCGGCCTGGGCAGCCCCGAGACCCTGGTCTGGGCCGCCGAGCGCCGCTACCCTTATATCTACTTGGAGACCGACCCGCAGGGCACCCAGGACATGATGACCATCTACACCGAGACCGCCCGCGAGAACGGCTACGAACCCGGCCCCGAGAATTTCGGCTACCTGTGCCGCATCCACGTTCAGGACACCGACGAGAAGGCCTACGAATCTGCCAAGGGCTTCCTGACCGGCAACGTTGGCGTGGGCCGCGTCCCGATGCCCCGCGACTACATGATGCCCATTGGCTACAGTGGCAGCGTCAGGGACCCCCGGGTCGCCCGCTACCAAGGCCGAGTCCGCAAGGACCCATTCCTCGGGCTGGGCCTTGAGACCGCCACCTACGACGAGATCCTGGCGTCCAACCGCTGGGTCGTCGGCAGTCCCGAAACCGTGGTGCGCAAGTTGCGGGATGTGCTGGGCCAGCTCCGCCCCGGAATCCTGGGCATCTGGACCAACGACGGCGACACCACCCACGCCGACACCATGAACTGTCTGAGGCTCATGGGCGAGGAAGTGCTGCCCGCCCTCCGCGAAATCGGCGAGGAGCTGGAGCTGACTGACCCGTTCCAGAAGTCCGCGTCAGGTCTGTTGAACTAATTGAGCGCATAGCACCGGCAGATGGCGCATACAACGATCTAGTTTGAGCCTCTGCGCCCTCAGCGCCGAAAACAAAATTCAGGAGAAAAGAAATGCCCGCGTTTACCGAGGAAATCGTTGATGTAGGCGGAACCGGAGTCCACACGCTGAAGGGAGGTAGCGGCGACCCGTTGCTGCTGCTGCACGGCGCCGGCGGAAATTCCGGATGGCTCCGCTACGTCGACGCTCTGGCCGAAAAGTACACCGTCTACTACCCTTCGCATCCCGGATACGGCCAGTCGCCCCGGCCCGAGTGGCTGGAGAGCATCCCCGACATGGCTGCTTTCTACACCTGGTACCTCGAAACCTTGGGTCTGGAAAGAGTCCGCACCATCGGTTTTTCGATGGGGGGCTGGATCGCCGCCGAACTGGTAGCCACCTGCTCCAACGCCGTCGGCAAGCTCATGCTGGTGGGCGCCGCTGGCGTCAAGCCTCAGGAAGGTGAGATCACCGACATCTTCATCATCAGCCCCGCCCAGGTGCTCGAGCTGCAGTTCCACGACACCAGCCAAGTCCCGGACTATGACGCCACCTACGGACGGGAGCTGTCGCCGGAAGAGCAGCTTACGGCCGATCTGAACCGCGAGATGGCGGTGCGCCTCACCTGGAAGCCCTACATGTACGACCCGCGGCTGGCCGGCGGCCTGCTCAAGCGCGTCAATGTCCCGACCCGCATGGTCTGGGGTCGCCAGGACAGCATCGTACCGGTGGAGTGCGGCACCATCTACAAGGAAGCCATACCCGGCTCGGAGCTGGTGGTCATCGACAACTGCGGCCACTCCCCCCAGGTCGAGAAGCCCGACGAGTTCATCAAGACGGCCCTGGAGTTCCTGGCCTAGCGAATGAGATTCCTCGGAGCACTCCTGGCTCGAGCGTCAGGACTCTGGCGCAAACTGACTCTTGTGGCGGCCGGCGTTTTGCTGGCCGCCTCTCTGATTGCCTGCAATGGAGACTCCGGCTCCGCAAATGACGAAAGGATTCTGGAGCTCGGGGCCAAAGCCCACTCACTGGAAGAGTCCATTGAAGCGCTGCAGGATGAGAATTCGAAGTTGAGGGAGGAGATCGGCACCCTGCGCCAGGAGCAGGCCGACTTTGTGCAGGCCCAGGAAGCAGCAGAAGCTGCCAGGGAGCACCAAGAGGAAGTTGCCGACTTCGGGGAGGGCCAGGAAGAACGGTTGGGCGCCCTCGAAGGAGCCCAAGACCGCAATGAAGATCATTTCTTCGTCCTGGACTCGCGCGTGCAGGACCTGGAGACGGTTGCTTCCAAGGTCGACCTGGTTCTGCCAGCCATGGAGAAGTGGTTCACTGGTATGGACAAGCGGCTGAAGCTCCTGGAAGGCACCGACCTGGAAAGGACCGTCAGCCTGGCCGAAGCTGCCGGGGGCGAGGTCTACTACATCGACCACCCCGACCGGGAAGAGCCCGCAGTACTGGTGATGCCCCTGGAACCAATTGAGGGGAACCCGCTCATCGTTTCCCTTCACGGCTTCGGAGGAAACTCCGCCGATCACAGCATCTACGTGCCCCTGCACGAGCGGGTTATCCGGGACGGGTTCGGCCTTCTACTGCCCAACGGCATGAGGAATGCCGAGGGCCAGCGCTTCTGGAACCCCACCGACCAGGACAGCGGTTCCAGCAAGGTCAGCCAGGACGACGTCGCCTATCTGTCCCATCTTGTCGTCGAAGCCCAGATGCTTAAGGAGTTTGGGCCGGTCTATTTCTTCGGCCATTCCAACGGCGGCTTCATGTCCTACTGGATTGCCTGCCGGGGCCTGCCCGGCCTGCGCGCCGTGGCCAGCCTAGCCGGTACCAGCTACGTCGAGGACGCTGCTTGCCAGGGCGCGCCTCCTGTGTCTGTCCTGCACATCCACGGTTCTGCCGACAACGTGGTCCTGTTCGAAGGCATGCAGGCAGAATCGGACAAGGACGGGCCGGGGTACGCTGGCGCCCCGGACATGGTGCGTCGCTGGGGCGAGCGTGCCGGGTGCGAATGGCCCGAGGAGCCGCAACCCTATGCATCCCTGGACCTGGACCAATATGTTCCCGGCTCCGAGACCCACGCCTTCCGCTTGGAATCGGGCTGCGCCGAGGGCATAAACATCGAGCTTTGGGCAGCCGAGGGCAGCGGCCACGGCCCAAGCTACGGCGACGCCTTCGTTGATGCTCTGCTGGACTGGCTGTTGACGCAGAAATAAATCATGCGCCCGATTGCCACCATCTCCAGGGAATTCTGGTTGTACAATCCCCGTACATGAAAAATTACTCAACCGGGAGTTCACGCTATGTCCTTTGAAGTCTTCTATTTCACCGAGTTCCCCTACGCCGCCTTCCCGGAGTCTGTGGTCGACGACTATCCCTCGATGCGCCTCACATTCCCAAACACCTACTTCGACCCCGGCACGGCCCATGACCTGTTCAAGCGGTACTTGGACGAATACCAGTACGCCGAGGAAGTGGGCTTCGACGGCCTGATGATCAACGAGCACCACAACACCCCTTCGTGCATGGACGTGGAGGTCAACATCACCGGCGGCATCCTGGCCCGCGTGACCAACCGCGCCAAGATCCTGATGCTGGGCAACATGCTGCCCACCTCCGACAATCCGGTGCGGCTGGCCGAGGAAATCGCCATGCTGGACGTCATATCCGGCGGGCGCATCATCTCCGGCTTCGTGCGCGGCATCGGCATCGAGAGCTGGGCCAACAACACCAACCCGGTCTACAACCGGGAGCGCTTCGAGGAATGCCACGACCTGATCAAGAAGACCTGGACCACCCCAGGCCCCTTCCGCTGGGAGGGCAAGCACTACCACTACCGCGCCGTCAACCCGTGGATGCTGCCCATCCAGCAGCCCCATCCGCCCTGCTGGGTGCCCGGCACCGGCAGCCCGGAGACGGTCAAGTGGGCCGCCGACAATCACTACACCTATGCCGCATTCCTCACCCGGATGGACCAGGCCCGCAACCTCTTCGGCAACTACCGCAAGCACGCCAACGAGGCCGGCTGGGAGGCCGGCCCTGACAAATTCGCCTTCATGATCTGCGCCCACGTCAACGACACCGACGAGAAGGCGCAGGAGTCCGGAAAGGCCTTCATGTGGCGCATGGGGCACCCGCTGAAGGGCCCCCGCGAGTACTGGTCTCCCCCGGGATACTTCTCCGCCGCTGGCGCCGCCGCCAACACCCTGCGCCGCTCCCGGCCACTGAACGAGATGAGCTACCAGGAGCTGCAGGACGATTACCACCTCGTCGTCGGCAGCCCCGACACTGTCATCAAGAAGCTGCGCTACATCAAGGAGGAACTGGGCATCGGCGCGCTCCTGCTGGAAGCCCAGGGCGGCCCCCTGTCGCACCAGGACACCATGCGCTCCCTCGAACTCTTCGGCAAGGAAGTAATTCCCGCGCTCAAGGAAGACTAGGCCTGTTGGCATTTCCTCTATGTTTCCGTCTCTCACCGTCATTCCCGCGAAAGCGGGAATCCAGTGACGTAGCCGGCCGTCGCGTTCCCTGCCTTGGAAACGGATAGATTCCCGCTTTCGCGGGAATGACGGAACATTTCAACCCGGACTGAACTCCTCCCGGCGATACGGCAGAACGGACGCCTGGCACACGAGCGGAAAATGGACATGCAGGACATCCCATTCCTGACAACGGCGGAGCTGTCTGAACTCATCAGGACGCGCGAAGTGTCCCCGGTGGAAGCCACCTCCGCCTACCTAGATCGCATCGACTCACTGAACTTCAAGTTCAACTCCTACCTGACCATCTGCCGACATGAGGCGCTGGCAGCCGCCGGAGAGGCGGAGCAGGCCATAGCTACTGGAAACTACATCGGACCCATGCACGGCATACCGGTGGCGGTGAAGGACCAGCTGTGGACCAAGGGCATTCGGACCACGGCCGGATCACGCATCATGGCCGATTTCATCCCCGACGAGGACGCCACGGCCGTCGCGAATTTAAGAAAGGCCGGAGCCGTTGTGCTGGGCAAGACCAACATGACGGAGTTTGCCATAGGCATCGCCCAGAGTTACGGATACAACCGCAATCCTTGGAACCTTGACCGCTTCACCGGCGGCTCCAGCGCAGGTTCCGGCTCCGCCACCGCCGCCTTCCTGTGCTCCACCTCCCTGGGCGAGGACACCGGCGGCTCCATCCGGCGTCCCGCGTCCTGGTGCGGTGTTGTTGGCATCCGTCCCAGTTGGGGGCGGGTCAGCCGTTACGGAGTGACCGCCAGCTCTTGGTCGATGGACCAGGTCGGCCCCATCTCCCGCACGGTCGAGGACGCCGCCATCACACTCGGCGCCATCGCAGGATACGACCCGAAGGACCCGTACACATGGAACACGCCGGTGCCGGACTACCGCAGCACCCTGACCGGAGACCTGGCAGGTGTGCGCGTCGGGGTGATCCATGAGCTGCTGTACAGCGACATCGTTGACCCGGAGGTGCGAGACGGGGTACTCGCCGCCGGTGCGGTGCTGGAGGAGTTGGGCGCGACGGTCGAAGACGTTTCGATGCCCATAACCGCCCACTGTGGGACTTTGGGTACCGTGCTGATCAACACCGAGTCCGCAGCCGTCTACAGGGACTGGACACGCGACCGCCTCCGGGATTTCAGCCGCTCCAACCGCACGGTACTGCTCACCGGAAGCATCATGCCTGCCCAGGCCTACTACAAGGTGCAGAAGCTGCGGGAAATGCTGCGGCAGGAGATGCTGGCAGCCCTGTCGGACTGCGACGTCCTGATACTTCCCACCGCCAGGCGCGTCGCACCTCCCATCGACGAGGACCAGCCGCTGACCTCGAAGCAGACGGTCCGCGACCTCGCCCTCGTGATGACCCGGCCGTTCAACCTGGCTGGCACACCCGCAATCTCAATCAACTGCGGGTTCAATTCGCAGGGCCTGCCCATCGGCCTCCAGATTGGCGGCCGTCCCTTCGACGAATCAACAGTGCTCAAGGTCGCCCACGCCTACGAACAGCACACCCCATGGCACACCATCCGCCCACCCACGGCCTAAGGTTCTGAAATCCACGACAGGGACATCGCCCCAAGCGAATCGGCAGCCACAGGAGCGAAACATGGACAAGCAGGACATCCCCTTCCTGACCACTGCAGAATTGTCCGAGCTCATCCGTACCCGCGAAGTCTCACCGGTCGAGGCGACCTCCGCCTACCTTGACCGCATCGATGCCCTGAACTTCAAGTTCAACTCCTTCCTGACCGTATGCCGCATCGAAGCTATGGCCGCCGCCGAAGAGGCTGAGGATGCCATCGGCCGGGGTTCGTATCTCGGCCCCATGCATGGCATCCCTGTTGCGGTCAAGGACCAGATATGGACGAAGGGGATCAGGACAACTGTTGGGTCGCGTCTGATGGCCGACTTCTTCCCCGACGAGGACGCCACGGCAATCGCCAACCTGAAGCGGGCCGGGGCCGTTCTGCTGGGCAAGACCAACCTGACCGAGTTCGCACTGGGCGGTTCGCAACGCTACGGCCTCAACCGCAACCCGTGGGACCTGGACCGCTTCACCGGCGGCTCCAGCGCCGGCTCCGGGTCGGCCACTGCGGCCTTCCTGTGCTCCACATCCCTGGGAGAGGACACCGGAGGCTCCATCCGGCGCCCAGCCGCATGGTGCGGCATCGTCGGCCTTCGCCCCAGCTGGGGAAGGGTGAGCCGCTACGGTGTGGCGCCGGGCTCGTGGTCGATGGACCAGGTCGGCCCGATAAGCCGCACTGTGGAAGACGCCGCTATCACCTTGGGCGCGATCGCAGGACACGACGCCAAGGATGCGTACACCTGGGACGTTCCAGTCCCCGACTACCGCGATGCCCTCGGTGGAGACCTGCGCGGCGTTCGCGTGGGGGCGGTCCGTGAGTTAATCGACAGCGACATCATTGACCCTGAGGTCAGGAACGGCATCAGGGCCGCTGGCGCGGTCTTCGAGGAGTTGGGCGCGACGGTCGAGGATGTCTCGCTGCCGCTTACCGTGCACGGCGGGACACTGGCGGCCGCGCTGATCAACACTGAGGCCTCAGTCACCTACCGGGACTGGATTCGCGAGCGGCTCCAGGAATTCGGCCACGCCAACCGGGTCGGCCTGCTGACGGGCAGCATCATGCCTGCCCATGCCTACTACAAGGTTCAGAAGCTCCGGGAGCTGGTGCGGCGCGAAGTACTGGGAGCCCTGGAGACCTGCGACGTGCTGATCCTGCCAACATCGAAGAGCTGTGCACCGCTGGTTGGGCAGGACCCGGTCATCACGTCCAAGGAAATGGCCCGCGACCTGCCACCGGTGATGACCCGACCCTTCAACCTCACCGGAGCTCCCGCCATCTCAATAAACTGCGGCTTCAACTCCGAGGGGTTGCCCATCGGCCTGCAGATCGGCGGGCGCCCCTTCGACGAGTCGACGGTGCTGAAGGTAGCCTACGCCTACGAGCAGCACACCCCCTGGCACACCCTGCGCCCGACGCATGCGTGAGCGTATAATACTCAAGCATTGCCTACGCGCAGCCGTTCGATCCCATTCAAGAATACCGCAAAGCTGGATGAGCGATTCCCGTTGCGTGTCAAGTATTGTCCCATCCTGCGAGCGCCGGCGATTTTTTGGAAATCCGGCACTAACCTTTCGACATCATCAGAGGGTTTGGAACGCGCTTCAGGATCTCTGTAAGGTGCTCGCCTGCCAATATTTCGAAGTCGCTCATCACCAAAGGCGTCAGCCATGGCGTCTGGTTCACTAAGGTACCAAGCTTCCAGTTCTTGGCAAACAATTCGTATGAGGGTATCTGCGCGGCCCCCGAGCAGGCAAAGTTGCCGTAGCCGCTTCTTTAGCCCGAATCCACCGATGGGAGGCGTGAATGCTGGGCAAATTGGGATGAGGGAGCCTGCAAGGGAGAAAGCCTGGGCTCCATTGGACCGATGTGACCCCGCGAGGGTTTTCAGTAGCCGCACCGGACCTGGAGAGCGGTCTATGGAGGCTGGGAATCGCGTGATAGTGAGATCGGACGCAGCAGGATGCACTCGCGGGCGGGGCGGACGCGAGTTTGGAGGTGTTGGGGCGGTTGCGGACAGCGCCGTCAGGCGGGGAGTGGAATGGCTCGCAGCCGGGCCAGGGCGCTGCTGAACTGGGTTTCCCAGGGCCAATGCTTGGGAAGATGCAAAGTGAGGCGGCGCGCCGAGCGGGTGGTCCGTCCCGCCAGGGCGAAGAACCGACGCCGGAGGGTCTTGGTGGTCACGATCTGCTCGCGCAAGCCGATGCGGGCCGTCCAGCGGGCCAGGTTGTGGGCCATCACCTGTACCGCCAGCCAAGCGCCGTTGGCGGCGAATCGGCCGGACGGCAGGTGGTTCAGCCCGACGCCGTACTTGAGGTCCCGGATGGCGTTCTCGATCTCGGCGTGGCGGCGGTGGTCGGCCTCCAGCTCCAGGGTCTCCCCGTCCCGGTCGGTGATGAATCCGTGATAGCTGTAGGTGGCGAAGAGGGCCAGTTGGGAACCGGGCGTGGGCTTCACACGCCGGACGATGAGCCGCACCGGCGCGGCGCCGGCCTCACTCTCAAAGGGAGTGTAGGTGGTCTCGGCCACATCGGCGGCGCCGTCCATCCAGTATGGGATGGGCGTCCAATCCGTCTCGGGTATGGCCTCGATGAGATTGCGCAGGCTTTTGTGCTGGCGGATGGTGATGGAGTAGCGGACATCCATCTTGCGGCAGACGGCGACGATGGCGTGGGCATAGAAGCCGCTGTCGGCCCGCACCGTGAGTCGGCCCCTGGCGCCGGCGTAGCGCACCCGTCCCACCGTCTCGCGCAGGAAGTGGGCGGCGCCCCGAACAGTGTTGGCCCGGCCCTCGCGCAGCCGGGACATCAACACGTCGCCGGTGCCGGCGGCCACGGCCAACAGCGGGTGATAGCCCCGCTTGCCGGTATAGCCGTGGTGTCGCGCCCCCTCCTTGGCCAGTCCGTAGGTCTCGCAGATGGTGGAGTCCAGATCGATGGTGAACGGCGCGTCGCCGGGTCCCGCCCCGGCGGCCCAGGCCCGGGCCAGCAGTTCCCGGATCACCCGGTCCAGCTGACGGACATGGCCCCAGCGGAAGCTGCGCAGGAAGGTGCCCAGGGTGGATGGCGCCTTGACCCTACAGTCGAGAACACCGGCCGTCCCACCGGCGCGCAGCGCATCGGCGTCGTCGATGCAATCGCCGCCAGCCAGGGCAGAGGCGACCAGGGTCATCATCTTGTCGCCGGCGTTGGCCCGGCCCGGCGCGCTGCCGAGATTGAGGTGATGGTCTACGAGTTCCCCCAGGCCCAGGTGTTGGGCGAGAGTGGCCGGCAGGAGCAGGCCGGCATTGGCCACCAGACGGTGGTCGTCAAAGACGATGCGAATACGGTCGGGATGGTTGCGTGGTAGCATCAATTGGGTGCTCCTTTTCTGGGGTCGGTTTCCTTTCTCGAAAACCATTATCCCAGATTCAGAGGAGCACCCTTTGACCACTTCAGGTCGCTAACCTGACGTCCTCTATCGGTGGATTCGGGCTAAGCTCAAAGCAATCGCCGCCATCATTGTCCCTCACAACCACGAATGTAGCCGCTGGTTCCTGCCACTGTCGTAGTGTATTGGAGATGCTGCGCTCAAGATCGCTTTTGCCCTCGTGGGGAATGCAATGAAAAGAAAGGTCTGGAAACAATCGAGGGAGGAGAACCTCTAAGAACGCTTGCATTGAGCGCTCTTCAAGGAGGAATATTACCCGGCCCAACGCAACCCTGCGCCTTCGAACATATTTCGCTTCCACAGTGAGCCGGGCATCTCACTCATAGCCAAGTTCCGCAAATTTTCACTTTGGTTAGCACGTATTACTGAGCTGAACCCGTCCTTCTTGACCAGCCAAAATATCTCTTCCAGTTTTGCACCGTTGAGAAAATCGGGGGAATGAGTTGAGATAAACACCTGACCGCCCCGCTGGGCATAGGCACGGAATTCTTCGGCCAACTCTTGGAGCAATTCCGGATAGAGTTGGTTCTCTGGTTCTTCAATGGCGAGTAGGGAGTGAGGCTTAGGATCATATAGCAATACCAAGTAAGCAAACATTTTAATAGTGCCGTCAGAAACGTAGCGAGCTATAAACGGGTCCTTGAAACTGCCATCTTGGAACCGCAGAACGAGTCTTCCGTCGTCAGTAGGCTTGGCTTCTACGCTGGTAACGCCAGGAACACGCCATCGCATAGTATTCAACACTTGCTGGAACCGGTCTGGGTGATTTTCGTAGAGATATTGTGCGACAAGTGCCACGTTGTCCCCGCGCGCCGAAAGGTGCTCGGCATAACCGGCCTCCACGCTCGGCCGCGCATCCGCTATGTGGAAGTCAGAGATATACCAATTCTCAATCAAGCTACGAAATTCGGAAACCACCCTGAATTCCCGAAATTGACCCAAGCCCTTGATGGCTAGGATACTCGGGTCATCAAGCGAGCGTTCCTCCCTTTTCTCTTCTGCTCCCTCTTCCCCATAGGCAGACTCGTTGGTAATAGCGGTCCCGATACCTCTCCTGAAATCCAAGAACCGCCAAGGTTGACCGCGCTGTCCACGACAATAACGCAGAACTTCCCGCTCAACCACCACACGTCCCTCATCAGAACCAATAACAAGTTGGTAAGTTACTAATCGCCTACCGCTTTCACGGAATTTGATAGTAAGCTCGATTGGCCCCGTACTATCACGGCTTACCAGTTCCCTGAAGCCACCCCTACGGGCCACGGCAACTGATACATTTTCGGTCAGCGCATCTTTCAGAAATGTAAATACATCGAAAAGGGTTGACTTTCCGGTGCCATTGGCTCCGACAACCACGGTCATTCGAGGCAAGTCGCTCAATGTCAGGTTGCGAAAAAGACGATAGTTCTTTATCTCAATTCCTTCGATCTGTGTTGCGCTGCCTTCGGCCAAAGACTTCACCTCCTTTTCTTGACGATGATCCTTCCTTGGCCCGCCCCTAGAACGTGCACTCCACACCCAGCTCGCCGCAGATATCGCGGATGGACTGGGAGACCTCAGGGTGGAGGGGAATGCCTTCGTCACGGCGTATGGCCTCCATCTCCGCCTCGGGCTGGCCGGCTACCATGACGCGGTCGTGGCCTGGGGCCGGCTTGGTGGCGTTCATCATGCGGACCCACTCGTCCATTTCCTGCTTGAAGTGTGTGACCTCTGTGAAGGCGTCAACGCTGTAGGCCGCCACGAAATGCCCGAAGTTGGGGCGGCCTGGAACCACACCGTAGCCGAAGCCGGTGAGCACGCCGGCCAGGATGTCCACCACGCAGGACAGCCCGTAGCCCTTGTGCGAGCCGCCCTCGCGGCTGCCACCCACCGGGAGTAGCCAGTAGCTGTCGGGGGCCTGCTTCTCTTCCATGATGGGAGTGCCGTCAGCCTCGGCCAGCCAGCCGGCCGGGATGTCGGCACCCAGGCGCTGGGCGATGCGTATTTTGTTGACCGCCACGGAGCTGGTGGCGGCGTCGAACACGAAGGGCGCTTCGTAGCCCGTCGGTACGGCTACAGCGATCGGGTTGGTACCCAGCCGCGGCTCGGCGCCGAATGTGGGCAGCACCGATGGCGGGCAACTGGTCATGCACACGCCGATCATGTCGTGCTCCAGGGCCAGCATCGAGTGGTACGACGCCATGCCCAGGTGCCGGGCGTTGCCGATGGCGACCATTCCTACGCCGACGTTGCGTGCCTTCTCGATGGCTATCCCCATGGCCTTGGGCGTGATGATCGTGCCGAGGCCCCGGTCGGAGTCGACGGTGGCGGTGGACGGGGTCTCGCGTATGACCTTCCAGTCGGGGCGCGGGTTGATCGAGCCGTCCTGGTAGCCGTTCACGTAGCTGCGCAGCATGTTGGACACGCCGTGAGAGTCCACGCCCCGGAGATCGGCGAGCACCAGAACGTCGGCACCAAGTTCGGCGTCGTCCTGCGGCACTCCCAGCGTCTGAAATATCGCGGCGACAGTGGACTTCAGGTCGTCTCCCGGTACGAATTCTGCTTCGTCGTGGCCTACCTTGAACTGCTCCAGCACGGCTATTCCCCCGTTCATGATTTGTGGGTCGAAGTATACAGGATAGGACTGCCGGATTTTCCTTCCCTTGGCAATTCACTCGTCGCGCTCCCCGAGCATCCGTCAGGACCTCACGGCTATCGACGCCGGTCCTCGTTTTCCCGGGATAGGCAGGCCAGCCACGGCACACTACAACTCGCCGGTTTGTGCTATGACGGCAAATCCGGCGCAGCGCAATTTGATGACATTTCCCCATTGCCTGGCCTTGGAACCCTTCGTATCATTGACTGGTGGACTTGAATCGAATCTACCACCAGCCCAAATGCGTCCGCCAAAGCGTGCGATCACCGTGGCGATCCGGACCAGGCGCGGGACTCTTGTGGTTGGCCGAAATTGGCCGGAAATGGCCGGAAGTGGCCGGAAAATTGACTTTTTTGCTCGACAGAAATCCCGTGGGAGCCATGCCTGGCGACCTGCTCAACTCAGTTACCTGAGCACACCCTTCACCAGGGAAAAGTCCGAATATGGCCGGATTTGGCCGCTTTTGGCCGCTTTTGGCCGGAAATTTAAATTTTTTATCGCTACCCTGCGGAGATCATGCCTAGCGGCCGGGCCAAGAACCACGCTAGCGCCCTCGACCACGATAGAGTGCGGGAATCCCCCCGCGTGATCTCCTCAAACGGGAATCTGGCCCACAGCGGTGGACACTGTTTGCCTTGCGGGAATGGCGTGATACATTCCCCTCAAGGAGGATGACCCATGAACGATAGAGAAGAGGCACTCAACTTTCTGGCCCGTCTGGGCGCTCACCCCGCTGTGGCATTTCACGAGTCGGGCGTTGCATCAGAAGTGCGGGCCATCTTGAGCGAGACCGGCATCAAATACGAAGAAGACCCTTCTGGCAACATCCTGGCCCGTCTGGAGGGCACCAGTTCCGACGTGGCGCCCTTGGCAATCGTGGCCCACATGGACCATCCGGGGTTCGAGTTGGTCGAACGCCACGAGGATGGAGGGGAGTTCATCGCCGACGCCCTTGGGGGCATCCCGGCCTCCAGCTTCACCGCAGGTGTGCCCTTGCAGGTCATTTTGCCTGGCGGGCAACGCACAGGGGCAGTGACCGCTGGGCAGTTCGGAGAGGACTCAGAGAGAAAGTCGCTGGTCCGCTTGGTTGACGAGAGTGTCGCCGCAGAGCTACCCCTGCCTGCTGCTGCGGTGTTCGATCTCACCGACTTCGAGTTGGACTTCGAGTACATTCGTATGCGTGCCGTGGACGACCTGGCCGGGTGCGCGTCTGCACTGGCGGCGATGGCGAGGCTGTCTCGCGCCGGTCAGAAGCCTGAAGGCAACGTGTACGCTCTGTTGACCCGTGCCGAAGAAGTGGGGCTTGTGGGCGCTCGGTTGGCGGCCGAGGCGAGCCTCTTGCCCTTGAACACGCTGATCATCTCCGCCGAATCAAGCCGCACCCTGCCTGGCGCCGAGCAGGGCAAGGGGCCGGTGATCCGTGTCGGGGACGCTGGTTCCACGTTCGACGCAGACGCTGAGTCGGTGTTGATCCGGGCGAGGGAAGCATTGAATGAGCGCGAGGGGGGATTCGCCTCGCAACGGCAACTGATGAGCGGAGGGGTCTGCGAGGCCAGCGCATTCGCAGCGTACGGCTACCGGACCACCGGTATCGCGTTCCCATTGGGCAACTATCACAACGGGGCACCGGAAGGAAGAATCGAGGCCGAGTACATCCACGTAGAAGACTACCTGGGAGGAGTGGAACTGATGGAGGAAGCCGCCCGCAGGGTGTCGGATCGCTTCAACACGGCCTTCCGGCGCCGTCTCCAGTCCGTCCCGGAAGAAATGCGCCAACGGCTTGCGAAGTAGTCAGAGCGCGGAAATCTGGCAACCGGGCGTCTAGGCGAATTCCCCATTGTTGTTGGATGGGATTGGCAAATCGGAACTCCGCTATTCCAGCCGTTGGTTATCTGCTAAAATCCCCTTCGCATAAAGTCAAGGAACCGGTTGCATCCATCACAGACCTCCGCTGGGCCCCCGCCGAATGCGGATTGCGAAGTGACGATGCTGGACTGCCGGAATCCAATGGCACTGAACTACGGACAGTGAGCAGGAGGAGATTCATGCCATCATTCTGGGAGAACATCAGATTCCCCGGCGAACGGGAGATGGACGCCCTCGAGGGCGCTCAAGGCCAGGACATGGCCACCTACGTCAGCCATCCTGCGCCGTCGGAAGGCAACAGCTTTCCCGCAGTCATCGTGATCATGGAAGCGTTCGGCGTAACGCGGCACGTCGAACAGGTCTGCGACGAATACGCCCGCCACGGCTACGTCGCCGTTGCCCCTTCCCTGTACCACCGGCAACACCCCAACGCCAAGCTTGGCTACGATCAGATGCCACAGGTGCAGCAGTACATGGGCGCCTTGAACGACGAGGAGATCATCGAGGACATCAACGTCACCATAGACTACCTGCAGAACCGCTACCAGCGCACACGCGGCAACAAGATCGGCATTGTCGGCTACTGCGTTGGCGGACGCATCACCTACCTGGCAGCCACCAGTTGCGCCGGCCTGAGCGCAGCTTCCGTATACTACGGCGGACGCATCCTGGTGCCCTTCGGTGAAGGCCCGTCCCCCCTCGAGCGCACCAGCGGCTCGACCATCCCAGTCATGGGCAACTTCGGCGAGGAAGACGCCAACCCGACCCCGGCAGACGTCACGCAAATCGAAGAGGCCCTCAAGGCCGCCGGAGTCACCCACGACTTCAAGATGTATTCCGGCGCTGGCCATGGCTTCAACTGCAACGAGCGTCCCGACTACCGTGAGGACGCCGCAGCCGACGCGCTGTCTCGCACCCTGGGCTGGTTCAACCAGTACGTCAAGAACTAGTCCCCTCCCTCCAAGGCTTCGCCAAAGCAGAAGGGCGGGTTAGCACCCGCCCTTTTCTGTTTCGACCAAGCCTTGCGCCACCGGTCTCATCGCCTAATGCGGCGGCTGGGGCTGCGGCCCTTCAACGAAGGTGTTGCGGAAGCGATAGAGGGTGAACTCCGGTTCCACCGGGGCGACCGGGAGGTAGCCCGCTTCTTCAATCTTGGCGACGATGAAGTGGGGTCCGTCGGTGGCGAGGGCGTTGGACATCGCTCCTTCCAGCTCCTCAAGATCTGTGACAGTCGAGGACTTGTCGATGCCGCAGGCAACCGCCGCCGCTTCAAGGCTTGTTCCGGTCCCCGTATGGCTCATCTGGTTGCCGGTCTGTCCCCAGGCCTCGTTGTCGTAGACCAGGACGATCAGGTTCTTGGGGCGCTCCCGGGAGATGGACGCAAGAGTGCCCAAGTTCATCAACAGCGAACCATCGCCGTCCATCGAGATGATCTGCTCGTCAGTGGCCAGCGCCATTCCGAGGGCGATGGAGGAAGTGAGTCCCATGTTGCCGTAGGTGTAGAAGTTCCGGTCCCGGTGACCGGCGTGCCAGAGCTCGTCAGAAGTAGGGCCCAGGTTGCCCACAATAGCCCGGTCTCCGGCAAGCCGGAGCACCAGTTCGATAGCATCAAACCTACGCAAATTTGCCTCCATGCAGCCTCTGAGTCAGGCATACCGCCACGGGCTGGCGATTGGCGTAACACAGTTTCATCGCTCCGTCCAGCAGATTGTCCATCCGGTACTCGTCGTCGATCGTGTAGCTCACGACGCCGAACAGGTCGAGTATGGGCACCGTCGTACGTCCCATTGGGACCTGTGAGATGTTGAACTCGCCAGTCCCACCACGCATGTTGATGAAAAAGGGGATGGGCGTGCGTGCAGGTATGCACAAGCTGGCCAAGGCGTTGATGCTGTTGCCGAAGCCGCTGGTCTGCATGAACACGGCGGCGTTCCGCCCTGCGGCATAGGAGCCGACAGCAATGCCGACAGCTTCCTCTTCCCGGGTCGCTGATACTAGGTGGAAGAATGGGTCTTCGTCGATGATCCTCGTCACCCTGTGGATTGAAGTGTCGGGCACATAGGCGATAAGCGACGTGTCCCAGTCCTTCAATGCCTGCACAATCATGTGGGCCCAATTCTCCGGGCGCGATGCGTTAACGGTCACTTTCTTTACCTGCTGCAATAGTGGTTGGTCGGCGCCGATTCCGATCGATCAAGGAGTCGCCAACCGCATCGGAATTCGACATGCCGCGTTGAAACATAGCAGTGGCGCTGGGGAATGTCAAAACCGTATAGGGGCTTCAAAAGAAGGCTCCATCAAAGGGGAAACGCGTTGCGGGCGAGGCAGCGTGGCGTGTGCTAGAATACCGCCATGGCACAGCAGCAGGAAAATCCCATACACTGGGATCAACACGCATCCCGCTGGAACCTAACCCTAATTTTCTCCGTGATCGTGGCTGTGCTCGGCGTAGTCATGCAGGCTCCCTTGCTAATAATCCTGGGGCTGGGCATGGCCGGCTACAGCTGGCTCACAACACCGCGGCAGTTCCTCCTCTACCGCGACTGCATGGTTATCGTGTACGGCATTCCTCGCTCCAGGACTATCTCCTTTGCTGAAATTTCCCACATAGAACTTCTGGCCATGCCCTTGGGCGAGCGTCTGCGGATACGGATGGTCTCGGGCAACCGATTGATGCTCATGATGAAGGACCCCGGAGCATTCAGAGGGCACCTGGAAGACGCCCTGGCCCGATACCACGGGGAGCAGAGCGGCGGGGCGTACGTCGAAGGGACTGTGCTGACCGGCGGAGAGGAAACAGCTTACGCAGCAGCCGAGTTCGAATCACCCGAATTGGAGCCGGAATTCATCGCCGGGTCAGAAGAGCAACCTTCATCTTCGGGCAGCTATTCGGAAGAAACGGCTGGGAGCTACGCCGAAGCGGAAGAGGCGCAGCAGCTGGCGTCTGAAGCCTACACGGGCCACGTGGAGCAGGCCGCCAGCACTTCGGGCAGCTACAACGAGTCGGCCGAGCCCGACTTCTCCGGGGAAGGTAAACCGGCATACAGTGCCGACGTGGAAATCGAGACCAGCACCGGCGAAGACGACACGACGGATCGCCCTCGCAGCCCATATTAGGGTAATGCACCCGCAGCCGGGCCGGCTCCAAAGCCACACATAGGGCTGCGGTTCACCGAACACCTGGGTAGCCACGGTTCAAAAGCCAATTGAAGGGGCGCCCTAGAGCGCCCCCTTTCTGTGTCCAGCGGATGCCGCTCCTTTACCGATGAGCTGCTTGGCTCTTTTCTGGGTCGTAGACTGGGCGCACCAACTCGAATGTGTCGGCGGTGTGGCAGTACATGCTTCCCGCAAGGCGGCCGGTGGGCTTCATCAGTTGGTGGTTTATGCGGTGGCCGTTGATGATGTCGTCGCGTACGTGCATCAGCACAATGGTGCCGATTACGAGGCCATGGCCGCCGTGTCCCTCGCCGATATTGACGACCTGGTTCAGGCGACACTCCATGTTGACCGGAGATTCGGCTACCCTCGGCGGCTTTACGATGTCGGATGGCACAGAAGTCAGTCCGGCTATATCGAACTCGTCGACGTCTTCCGGAAACTCGGCAGCGGTCTGGTTCATGGCCTCTGCGATGTCGTCAACCACGATGTTGACCACGAACTCCCCCGTCTCCTCGATGTTTCGGAGCGTGTCCTTGCTCTTGTGCTCAACGCGGCGAGATGAAGAGAACACAACCGTGGGTGGGTCGTAGGCCACGGCATTGAAGAAAGAGTAGGGGGCCAGATTGTCGACACCGTCAGGGGACTGTGTGGACACGAATGCGATGGGGCGCGGCACCACCACGCCAGTCAAGACGCGGTAGAAGTTCTCAAAAGTCTTCGGATCTATCTTCAAGGCGTTACCTCAACAGTGGTCACATTTGGATGCGGCGATTATATCCTCAACGGAAACTCTTAAGCCATTCTCAGGCAGCTGGTTGACCGGAAGGCCCTGTGCAGCGCGCGCTCATAGATCCTTGATGTCAGCAAAGGGCGAGCCGCAGTTGCCGCAGAAGGCCGCATCCGGCGTTCGTTCCCGGCTGCATCGGGGGCAGCGAAGAGCGAGGTTGGGTCCGTTTGCGCCTGGGAGTTCCATTCTTTCCAGGCCAGCGTCCCCGGGCAGGACGGGGTGCTGAATCCAGCCTTCCGTATCGGGCCTCAAGGGGTCAGGTCCGTAACGGTTGGGGCCGACTGTCCCCGGCCTTGAAAGCAACCTCGTCAACCGGGGTCCGCCCGCAAAGGGCAGGAAGCCCAGGAACGCCAGTCTTCCCGACCTGTCCACATCGTGGAGTCTCCGGACGGTCACCGCGCAGAGCGGCGGGACCATTACGACGAGGTAGGCAACCCACACGGAGAGCAAGGCGGGTGACCAAGCGAGGGTTGCTACGAATAGGGCGACAAGCAGCACGACGAAGAAACCGTAGAACCACCAGTATTCAGACCGGGTGGCCCGGCCCTCGAAGTTGGCATAGTTGCGGAAGGCGGACAGGATCGCCAGCACCGGATTCATGCCGCGAGGCCTCCCATTGGGAGCGACTTCTTCCTTGGGATTAAATCATAGCCAGTGTCACCTGAGGGGAGAACCGCAAGCGACGCAGAAGCGGGCGTCGGCCGGCAGTTGCGTCCCACACTGAGTGCAATAGAGCGGTTCCGGGTTCTCGGGGCTACTTGCGGAGCCTGGCGTTGCAAGGTGGTCGTCATGGGCGGGTGAGTCAGTGGCTGCGCTCGGTGACGGAGCGGATCGTGAGGGTCCAGAAGTCATGTCGGTGCCCAAGTCCGGCTGCAGCGGGTCGGGGCCATAACGGTTGGGGCCACTGGTTCCCTGCAGAATGAGAACGATGGTCAGCGCCGTCAGTCCGATCATGCTTGCCAAGGCCCAAACCCCTCCCATGAGCAAGCCGATGATCAATGCCTCCCATCCATCGTTTGAGGTTGACGCAGCCAAGGCCACAACCCCGATGATTATCCCCCAACCCGCGACGATGCCAACACAGACGATGAGCAACCATAGAGCGGAACGGCCGGTGTCGTGCAGCCTTCTGACCGTTGCCGCCGGCATGATGACCAGATGAAACACCGGCAGGAAGAACGCGAGACTGAGCAGATAATAGAGGGTCTGGGACACCAGGAAATACCAAGACGAAAACCAAAAGAACCGGCCTGCCAATGCGAGGCAGACAGCTAGGGCGATGATGTAGAACCACCAGAACTCGGAGCGGCTGGCCCGTCCGTTGAAGTTTAGGAGGTTGCGCAGGACCGTCGCGACGGATTCAATCGGATTCACGACACCTCCTCAGCCTCGGCACGTGTTGCCCATCAGACGGACGTGCCGCAGACGGTACAGAAGCGCGCATCGGGCTGGAGCTGAGTGCCACATTGGGTGCAGAAATGCCGCTCCTCTCCGGCATCCGAGGCTTCGATAGTTTCGGGCGGCGGGGAAGCGTAACCGGGCGGGTCGTAGTCCGACGTTGCAAGGTGAGGGTGCCCTGGGTCCACGTAGCCGTAGCCACCTGCCGCCTGCTCCTTCTGCAGCGGGTTGGGGCCGTAGCGGTTGTAGCCGGGTTTCCCGGGGAAAATGGACATTATCCACAGCACGAACACGCCGATGATGGCGATGGGCGGCACCAATAACAGGAGCCACCACGCGGAGCGATTCATGTCGTGCAGCCGCCGCACCTGAACAGACAGCGACGGCAGGATCAGCACCAATCGCAGAATCCACCCGATGATGGGGATGAATCCGAGGACAAATGTCAGCAACACGAACCACCAGTACTCCGACCGCGATGCCCTCCCATTGAAGTCAATGTACTTTCCCAAGCAGGTCTTGATGGACTCGGTGAAGGTCATTTCTTCGATCCTCTATGCAAGGCTGCAGCTCGAAGGGAGCGCCGCAAATGGGCTTGCAGTCCTCGGCTGTATGATACTATCACGCCAGACAGGGCCTACTAGCAACACTTAACGGGGGTACTATGAAGATCGGCGTCAGCACGGTGCTCAACAGCGACACAAGCAACATTGCAGAGTTAGCCCGGAAGGCTGAAGAAGTTGGGTTTGACTCCTTCTGGCTGCCGGAGCATCCCATCATCCCGGTGGAAACCACCTCCAAGTACGGCGGGACTCCCGACGGGTCGATACCGCCCTCCATGTCCGACATGGGCGACCCGTTCATCGGGCTGGCGATGGCGTCGGCGACCACTTCGCGCATCAAGCTGGGAACCTCGATCTGCCTGGTGCCGGAGCACAGCCCGCTGGTGCAGGCGAAGCAGATCGCCGCTCTCGACCATCACTCCGGCGGACGATTCATCTTCGGTATCGGCGCTGGCTGGCTGCGGGAAGAGACGGAGATCATGGGCGGGGACTTCGATCACCGGTGGACACAGACCCGCGAGGCCATTGAGGTGATGAAGGCCCTCTGGACCCAGGACGAAGCGGAACACCACGGTGTCTACTACGACTTCCCGGCCATGAAGGTGTTCCCCAAGCCGGCGCAGAAGCCGCACCCTCCGGTGTTCCTTGGCGGCAATGCCCGCAATGTACTCCGACGGGTGGTGGCTTACGGCGATGGCTGGTTTCCCGTACGAGTGTCCCCGGAGGACGTTCAGGCCGCCCGTGCCACGCTTGACGAACTGGCTGAATCGGCAGGTCGCGACCCCCAGAGCATCCAGATCTGCGTCTACGGCGTGTCCGACGGGGACACGATCAAGCGGATGGAGGACGCGGGCGCGACCATGGCCGTCGCCGGTCTCGGCGGCGTCGCTAGCGATGAGGCCCTCGGAGCCCTGGAGAAGCTGGCCGAAAGTGTACTCGGGTAGGACTGACTCGACGGTATTGCCCAGAGCAATGAGGTAGCGTCCATGCGCATTGACGTTCACACCCACATCTGGCCCGACCGCATCGCGCCCGCGGTGCTTGAGAACATGACCGGGACCTTTGGGTATCCGGCAGTGGGGATCAACACAGTAGACGGGATCAAGGAGCACATGCGGGCCTCGGGCGTGGACAAGGCCGTCGTGTTGGGTGTGGTGAAACGCCTTGACCATCTGCCGGGAGCCAACGACTGGCTGATCAGCATCCAGGACGACATGCTGGTGCCCTTCGGGGCGATGCACCCGGACTTGGAGGACAAGGCGAGTGAGGTGCGCCGGATGCGGGATGCGGGCATCAAGGGCTTCAAGTTGCATCCTATGGTCAATAGCTACTACCCGGACGACCCTCGGATGTTCCCGTTCTACGAGGAGATGGGCGACGACATGGTCGTCGAGATCCACTCGGGCCGGTGGGCGCACACGCAGCCGGGGGACACCATCTGGGCCGATCCGGCCCGGATAATGAACGTGGTGCGGCAGTTCCCGAAGCTGAAGCTGATCGCGCTGCACCTGGGCGGGTTCTACATGCTGGACGAGGCGGAGCGGGAGCTGATCGGGCGCGAGAACGTGCTGATCGACACCACCTGGCCGCCGGCGCTCAAGGAGCTGGGCAGCGAGACGCTGGCGGGCATCGTGAGCCGCCATGGGGCGGAGAAGGTGTGCTTCGGCACGGACTTTCCGCTGGCGGACATGGCGGAGGACGCCAAGTTCATCGAGTCGCTGCCTCTGCCGGACGCGGCGAAGGAGCACATGCTGGGCGAGAACGCCCGGGAGTTGATCGGGTTGTAGGTTTTAAGGTGCAGCGCGCTGAGAAACCTGCAGATCCGCCATCTGGTCTATTATCTCCATGGTCCTGACGCTGACGGCGCAGACTCGTTGGAGGAGGTCTACGACTCGCTCCTTGTGGTCGGCGAAGCGGTAGGTGTTGAAGCGCTCCCGGATGGTAGGGTCCCGGGGAGTCTTTTCCTTGTACTGGTCCAGCACCCACTCCAGGGCGGAGCGATTGCCCAGCCGGTAATCCCACGCCTCTTCGGGCACCCCGGTCAGCGTGGTCTGGCCATCCAGCACAATGGTGCCCCTTTCCTTGTCTGCTTTCAGCGTCGTCTTTCCTGCGGCACCGTCCCTGTCCACTCGCTGCAGGCCGTAGGGCTCCGCGTTCTCGAAGCCGATGTGCAGGTCCAGCAGTTCCTGACCCAGCCGGGCCCAGGTCGCGAAGTCCTCGTGGAAGGGCAAGCGCGGGAACTCCCGCAGCAGGTCGACGGCGTAGGTCTCACGGTAGTCCGGGTCGTGCAACGCCGCGTAGGTGTAGGCGAAGATGTCCTCCGGGGTGATGCAAACGTCGTCGTAGTGCACTCGGAACTGTTGCAGCCCCCACTCGGTGATGTTGCTGACGCGCTCACCCGTTTCCGTGTAGCGGTAGAGAGGGAGGCATTGGGTATCGCCGGTGAAGTGCAGGTCAAAGACTCGGTCCGTAGCCAAGACGTAAAAGAACTTACCGTTGACACAGAAACAAATGGTTTTGTTTTCGTCACCGTCGCCCTTCGGAAATACGTCGGGCAATTGGTACTGCATTTCGTTCAACGATTGATTGAAATACAAGTACTTGCCTACGAAGGGGCGGAAGAGCGTTGGCCGAGTGCTCTCTCGTTCGAAGTGATTTGGTGTGTCAAGGCGCAATTGTCGTTTGAGGTCCCGAGTCCACTTTATTGCGGTTCCTAGTGCTGCGTCGTCTACCTCTTGACCCCCGTATAGCGCCCTGCTTTCCTCATACAGGTTGATTAACGCACGAACTTTGCCGCCCAAGTTGCCGAAGTCAAAATCGTAAACCCATTCATCTCTATTACTGACGACGCCCATCGAATAAAGGCCAAAGACCGATTGTTCATCAGAGACAGTTTTTGCCAGCTTGGTTTGTCTATCTGCAAGGGGTAGCAGGGTGTCAAAGTCGCTGACGGACTGATTAAGCCAGTTGCTCTTGTCGTCAGGAGTAATTGGCTCGAATGTTATATCCTTTAAGCTGGCACCGCGAAGGTATCCCAACTTCTCTACAGCCAGTTCCGCATCCTCGCGGCTGGCATAGTGGATTCCACAATGCCCGAGCCTAGCTGTCTCCCGCACAAAGAACCCTATGGCGACACCGGTTTGTATGCCAAAGACATTGTGGGTCGTGCCGGAGATTTTCGGGTTGCGCCGTACATCTGAACCCAGGTCGAGGATATACAGGTCGCTGAATTCCTTGGCGGCGAGTTGCCGGAACCCGTCATCCTGCCGGGTGTCTAGATAGGCCCGGTTGGTGATGAAAGCAACGATCCCGTCGTCCGCCAACCGGTCCGACGCCCAGCGGATGAAGCGCTTGTACATGTCGTACTGCTTGGTTTTCTGGGCAGTGCTGGCGGCGATGTAGGTCTCGCTGATACGGCGGTCGATGGCCGGGTACTCGCGGTTCTTGTTGTTGTCGTTTTCGTTCTGCTGGTTGGCGTTGTAGGGCGGGTTGCCGATGATGACGCTGATGGGCTTCTCGTTCTGCTCCTGGACGCGGAGCCAGTTCTCCTCCGACATCCCGCCCAGGTTTGAATAACGCACCCTGCCGCTGGACTGCTCCGCCCGTGGCTCCCGCCTGTTGCCAGTCCATGTTGTCCAGGGTGTCGACGAAGCAGAGGTTGGGGAATTCCTGGTATTTTCCGGTGCGCTCCCTGTAGCTGTATTCGATGTTCAGGTTGGCGATGTAGTAGGGTAGGATGGCGACCTCGTTGGCGTGTATTTCGTTCAGGTACTTGTATTCCAGCCGGTCGGCGGGCAGGTAGTCGATCAGGCTGGTGACGAATGTGCCCGTGCCGGTGGCCGGGTCCAGAATCTGCACGTTGTCGTCGGCCAGGCTCCGCCCGAAGTGCTTCTGCAGCAGATGGTCCGCGCCACGGATGATGAAGTCCACCACCTCGTTGGGGGTGTACACGACGCCAAGCCGGTCGGCGGCGGCTGGGTTGTAGGCCTTGTAGAAGTCCTCGTAGATCGCTTTCAGGAACTTCTGCTTCTCAGGGTATTCGGCGATCTCGTCGGCGGCCCGGCCGATGGCCCCGTAGTAGGCGCGCAGGCGGTCAATGGCCTGGCGGCGCACATCGCCGGTGAAAAAGGTGTTCTCCAACGCCGATAGCTGGCGGGCAATGTTATTCTCCCTATGGAACTGGTCCTCGGCGAACACCCGCTGGAAGATGTCCTGGGTCAGGATGTGCTGCAGCAGCATCTCCCGCACGTCGGCCTCGGAAACGCCTGGGCCAATGCTTCGGTGGCACAGCTCGAGGAACCTGACCACCCCTTCCCTGTAGGCCTCGTTGCCCGCCTCGGCCTCAGCCACAGCCTGCCGCAGGTTCTCCAGCACCGACGGCAGGTCGGCTTTGAACTGTTGCTGCGCCTGCCGGAACTCCCCGATCTCCGGCAGTTCGTAGCCCAGGAACCGTTCGATCAGGCGGTGCAGCCTGTCGGGGTCGGTCATTTCGACCCGCATAGCCTCCGCGCCGTTCTGGAAGAGCACCGCCTCCCGCGAGTCCTCGAACAGGATGTTGTCCCTCGGGTAGCCTTGGCTGAACTTGGCCTGTATCTCCGCATCCAGGCTGTCGTGGGGGTCCTTGGCCTCCCAGTATCCCCGGGCCATGCGCAGGGCGTCGCGGATCGTGCCGTCGGGCTTGTTGCCCTTGGACGACTCCAGTTCCGGCACCAGAACCAGCTTTTCCCTGTGGGCGGCGCAATAGGCAGCCAGGCAGTTCTGGAAGGCAGGGCGTATATTCAGCTCGTTGTCCGAGCCGCCCAGCTCGATCAGCTCGGCCAAGTCGGCGCGGTAGCGGTCTACGTTTGGGTAGCTTGGCACTTCTGTTAGCGGCCTTCCTTGATGAACTCGGCTACTCTTTCGCCTATGGTCATGGTGGTTACGTTGGTGTTGGCGCGGATGCAGTTGGGCATGATGGAGGCGTCGACGACGCGGATGTTCTCCATGCCGTGGATGCGGCCGTACTGGTCGACGACGGCCATGGGGTCGCTGGCCGGGCCCATTTTGCAGGTGCAGGAGATGTGCTGGCCAGTGGTAGCGTCCCGCAGCATGCAGGCATCCAGAGCGTCATCGCTGGCCATCTCTTCGTCGGTGGGCTCGATTCGCTCTTCGACGATGTCGCGGAACGATTCGTGCTCGCCCAGCCGGGCGCAGAGGCGTACCGCATCGCGCAGCCGCCGGCGGTCTTCCGGGTCCTCCATGTAGTTGTAGTCGAGAAGGGGCTGCTCGTCGGGGTCGGTGGAATTCAGCCGGAGCTGGCCGGAGCTCAACTCGAGGTCCAGCACGCTGAGCATACGGATGCCAAGCGCATCCATGCGCTCGCCACCCCGATCCACCCGTTCAGTGGCGTAGGACTGCATGAAGATCATCAGGTCGTTGCGCAGGTCGGAGCCCTCGGCGGTCCAGCGCAGCGTCATCTGGACTCGAGGGGCGAAGCCGTCCAGCGGGTAGTCGGGCTTGGTGCGGAAGGTGGTGTATATCATGGGATGGTCACGGAGGTTCTGACCGACGCCGGGCAGGTCGTGGATCACGGGCACGCCCATCTCGTTCAGGTGCCCCGCCGGGCCGACGCCGGACAACAGCAGGATGTGTGGCGAACCGATGGCGCCGGAGGAGAGGACGATCTGATCTCCCTCCACCGTGAAGCGCTCGCCACCGCTCTCGACCTCGACGCCGACGGCCTTCTTCCCCTCGAAGACGACGCGGCGGGTGACGCATTTGGGCCGGATGGTGAGGTTGAGCCGGTGGCGGGCAGGGTCGAGGTAGCCGAGGGCGGTGCTCCAGCGGATGCCGTTGGGGTTGTTGAAGGGCACTGGCCCGACGCCGCTGGCTTCGGGGTGGTTGTGGTCTGGGACATCGGCGAACCCCTCGTCGCGGCAGGCGGCGTAGAAGGCGGCCTGGTCGGGCAGCAACTCCTCGCGCTTGAAGCGACGGGCGATGATGGGGCCGTCGGAGTTGTGGAAGTCATCGCCGGGGAAGTCGGTGTCGGTCTCTATGCGGCGCAGGAAGGGGAGCAGCTTGACGTAGCTCCACTCGTCGTTGCCCATGGCGGCCCAGGAGTCGTAGTCCTGGGGCACGCCGCGCAGGAAGACCTGGCCGTTGATGGCGCTGGAGCCGCCGGTGACCTTGCCCCGTGGCACCATCATGGGGGGCGCGGTCTCCGAGGCCTTACCCCAGAACTGCCAGTTGTGGTCGCTGGTCATGACGTCGGTGGCGGTGGCGTAACCGAACTTGACCTCGTCGGGCAGCCGCTCGAATTCCGGATAGTCGTCGCCGGCCTCCAACAGGAGGACCGACACGGAGGGGTCTTCGCTTAGCCGTGATGCCATGATGGAGCCGGCGGACCCGGCGCCCACCACGATGTAGTCGTACTTCATGGGAGATCTCCTTACGCATCAGGTGGTTTTGCGGGCGATGATACGGCGGGGGTTTGGGAGCGTCAACCGGCGGGAGTTGGCCTCTAACGGCAAATGCGCCAGGCCGGCAGCGGGAACGGAGAGGTCCTACTTCACCCTACTACATGGGGCGGGACCGTGCCCGTGCGGCTAAGGCGGCGTCGGTCAAGGTCGCGATGAAGTAGCCCATTCCCGGCTTCCAGACCCTTCTGTGGTGGAAGGGGACCTCGATCCTGGAGGGAGGTAGCAGACCTCGATCCCTGGCCTTGGGGAAGAGGCTGCGCAGGACGTCGTTGACCTGGGGCAACAGCAGGCGTTCGAGGCAACGGCTCAAGTAATCGCAGAGATGGAAATGGCCCTTGACGCGGATGCCACGGTCGCGCAGCCGTTTGAAGAGGATCCAAGCCCAGTCGGAGCATGCCAATTTGGGGTTGGGCCTGCCGGGGGTCAAGGCATCGGCCATCTCGTCGCAAAGCTCGAGGGCCAGAGGCGTGGCGCGGTAGATTTCGAGCTCGGTGGCGTACTTGCGGCAGAGGGCGTCCACCTGGTTCTTAAGCTGGGTGAAGGTCATTGTTGTGCCTCTCGATTTTTTATTGGGGTAGTACAGGGCGCACGGCTGTGCGCCCCTACGTGGTGGAGGTGCTGTCCTCGTCGCGGGGTGCGTGGATGGGGTGATCTATTTGGCATCCAGGAGGGCGGCGCGCAGGTCGTGGAGGTCGTCGGCGACCTTATCGTGGTCGCGAAACTTGACTGCATAGTTCATCAAGTATCGGGCGGCGCGGAGGCGGATCGCCGGGTCGTCGGCCTCGGCGGCCATTTCGGCGAAGATTGAGAGGCAATGGGGCATGAGGGCCTGGAGCTGCTTCCGGGCCATGTCGTAGGACTCTTGGCGGAGGAGCTCGAGTTCCGTGCGAAAGGAGGGGTCTTCGAGCCACTTGCGGAGGGTCTTTTCCGACACGCCGGAGTCCCGTGAGGCCTGGGCGACGGTACGGGAGACGGCGACGATTGGCAGGGCGGACTGTTGCCGGAATGTCAGGGCGGAAATTTCCATATCCCGGCCATTTTCGGCCATATCCGGTCGATCCCGGCCATCAGGGGAGTGGAGAGGGGGCAGTGCGGCGCGACGGGCGAGGTTGGTCTGGCGGGTCTTTTTGTGCTTGCCCTGTGGCATATTTCACCTCTGAGGCTCGGTGGGGGATTGGAGTTGGGTGTTGGTATGGGAATTTTTGTTCTAATTGTCTGTAGCAATGTTAACTGGCGGGGTGGGGGGTTGGCAAGGGGTGGGGGGGAAGCTCATGCCAGCGTGGCGTCTGGGCCGGGCAGTAGGTACGCCTACCGACTCCTGAGCGCTTCCAGAGCTTCGAATAAGTCATTTCGAAAGCGGACCCAGGAAGGTACCTGTTCAAGGGGGCCACCGATGGGCAGATCCTGCAACAACTGATGCCGGAGACTTGGAATAGCCTCAATAAAGCGCTTTCTTTTCCTGCCCGTAGTTCCACTGGCGGCAACCAGTGCTTCCGCCAGTCGGGTCTTAGGATCTGCGTCGTGTTCCACCAAGCGCAGCGGGGGCAGGTCGATAGGGGTGTCGCTTCGGGGCCGCCCCGCCACGTAGCGAATTGCCGACTCATCCACGAGGAGCCATGTTTCCGTCATTCTCACTGGAACTATTCCCATCCAATTTCCAGTGAAGCCAGAATCCCCGACCGCTTCGCAGATTTCCCTGTACCTCCTTCCTGCTCCGGCACTCTGGGTTTCCTGATCAGAATCGGCGTCACGGTGGACGAGAAGCAAGTCGCAATTACCGAAATACCTCAGGCCATCCTGGATTTTATCCACGAGCCGCCCGCTTTTCGCCCAATGGTCTCCTTCTATATCAGATAGCCCGTAGAGAAAGAGCAGCTTTTCGATATGAGGGAGTATTGAAGTGTCAGATGACCCTTCACAAATCAGCAGGAATCTGACCTTCATTCTTACGACCAGAACGACGGGGGAAATACAATCTGGGCCTCCTCAGGCGGCATCAAGTAAGACTGCAGAGAGATCAGATCCACAAAATCACTCGCGTTGCTATAACAACGCCAGGAGCCCTTACATGGACTGCATTTCAGGCTCCGCTTGATCTCGCCATACTCTGATTTCCACGCCCAGTCTCTCGCCAAAACAAGGTCATCCCTATCCTGCAACATGACAAAGTACGGCGAATGGGTGGCCACTATCACTTGGCGCAACAAATTGTCAGGGCCAATGGGTTCCTGGACGTCTGCAGCAATATCCTGCAGCAAGTTGTGCATAGCAGCCAGTTTCGCAGGATGGATGCCATTTTCGGGTTCTTCCATGCAGTACAGCCCGGTCGTGTCCGATACTTCTGCCAACACCACCAAGGCCAGAAAGCGAAGGGTCCCGTCGGAGATTGAATTGGCTTTCAGGTACAGACCCGGAGCTTCCTCCAACACCAGGGACAGCAACTGCCTTGCAGGATCACTGTCGACATACAAGCTCCTGACGGGGACCAGCTCTCTCAACCGACGGGCAACGGTATCGTAAAGATCCTGATCGGAGGCGGAGTTTACAAAATGCTGAAGCGTGGCAGGAATGTGTGCCCCGTTAGCGGCGATACCCGAGGCCTGTGTGTAACGGTCGGGGCGTCGCATGGCGGCCGGCTCCAGAGCCAAGATCCGCCAGCTTTGCATTTCTTGTCGGGCGGCCAGGATAGTAGGTGTGGTTGAGGTATTTTCGGTTCCCATTATTGTTCGCGTAGCCACATTCGCGGGTGCCGGCCTTCCCAGTCCACGAGAACCACCATCCTGATGAACCCGGATAACGGTTTGTCCACTTTCTTCAGACGTGGAAATGTACCCAGAATTGCGACGCTTGTTGTAAATGGCAGCATCTCTGAAATTTCCCTTACTATGAGGAAATCTAATATGCCGCGAAGCGTCCCCGACAGTTATCGGAATGAGCACCTCCCTTTCCAGCACCAGTCCTCCCAATGGCCCAGTAATTGCTGAAGGCTGCTCATAGCGAAAAGCCAGCTCATAGCGCAGGAAAGACGATGGTGCCTTGGCCTCACGCCCAAAGTCGTCCACTACCTTTCCGTCCACTATCATTTCAGCGGCAAACTCCAGCCGCTTTTCGCCTTCATCCATTCCCCTGAAGAAAAGATCTGCGATATCACCGGTGTCTTCACCTGAATTGCGAACCTGCAGGGCTGCCTGTTCGATGGTGTATTCGGTGAGCAGGGAGAGGAACTGGATGGCGTCAAAGATGTTTGACTTCCCAACCCCGTTAGGCCCGGCGATGCAGGTGTACGGTCCAAAGTCCAGGCTGAAATCGATTAAGTTCTTGAAGCCGTTGACTTCCAGTCTGGTCAGCATATCTACCTCGGCAAGCACTGAGTCCGTCTGAGGTACACAAATTCTAGCACGGGGCTTCTCTTCGTCCGTCGCTGGTAGGTGTGCGGTCTTTCCGGCTGGGCCTGGGCGTTTGACAAGGGGACGGAAGGGGCGGATACAATTTTGGGTGCGCAGTTTTATTTGGTTTTTATGTTTGGGAGGGCAGGATGATCAAGCATTTTGGGAGTCTTTATGCGGGGCATGTGGACCTGGGGGATCTGGGGCTGGAGGCGACGGCGGTCAATGACCGGCGGTTTGACAACGAGCACCTGATATCCATCTTCGATCGGTGCGAGCAGATGGCCAAGCTGATGGACCGGCTGGGGTACCACAGCTTCTGGGGAGCGGAGCACCACTTCCAGCACGAGGGGAACGAGGTCATCCCGAACCTGCTGATGCTGTTCGTGCACCTGGCGAGGATGACCAAGCAGCTCAAGTTCGGGTGCGGGTTCAACATCAACCCCATGTGGCACCCGCTTCGGCTGGCGGAGGACTACGCCACCGCCGACATACTGACGGAAGGGCGGGTGATCTTCGGCGTGGGCCGTGGCTACCACTCACGGGAGGTGGACACCTTCGGGGTGCCGAGTACCAACAGCGACAACGAGATGAACCGTGAGATCTTCGAGGAACAGGTCGAGATCATCATGAAGGCGTTCCACGAGGACTCCTTCTCGTACGAGGGCAAGCACTATCAGCTGCCGCCGGAGGTGCCGTACCGGGGCTACACGCTGAAGGAGCTGACGCTGGTGCCGCGTCCGAAGCATCAGCCGGTGGAGGTCTGGCAGCCGATGGTGTCGAGCAGCCCGCGGGCACTGGACTTCATGGCGAGTCACGACATCCAGGGCATCATGGGCGGTGGCGCGGTGACGGGCGGCGCGTCGCATGACGTGGTGATGCGCTGGACCGAGGCGCTACGAAACCACGGCCGGGACGTGGAGCCGGGCGGCCGGCTGGTGATCGGGTTGCCGACGTTCATCGCGGACTCGGAGGCGGCGGCAATCGAGCAGGGGCGGAAGTACCTGGAAGAGGACCTAAAGATGTTCGCGCCGCTGGGGTTCTTCCGGGCGCTGTCGGACTCGCAGATCGAGGCGCTGGGGGATCCCCGGCGGGCGCGGGGCGCCGGGCTGCCGACGATGGAAGACGTCGTGGAGCAGCAGGCGTGGCTGGTGGGGACGGCGGAGCAGGTCACCGAGAAGATCATGGCGATCCAGGAGCGGTACCCGGGGCTAGAGTACATGCACGTGGGCTGCAACCGCATGGGAGCGCCGCTGGAGGTGATGCTGGAACAGCTGCAGCGGTTCGGGGAGGATGTGATGCCGCACTTCAACGTGGAGGAGAAGCCGCTGGGGTAGGTTTGTCCGAACTGTGATTTTCAGGATTAGCGGATGGGCAAGACTGGGGATCCTGGGAATCACAGAATCCTGATTCAGCAGATGACCTTGTAATCGTTCGGCATGGGGCCGGTCTCCGGGAATGGAGGCCGGCCCCTTTTGGTTATACTGGGGTGGAGAGTCGGTATAGCGCTGGGGGCTGGCCGCATGACCATCACACGAGTGAAGCTAGAAAACTTTACGGTCTTCGAGAGTCTGGACCTGGAGCCTTCGCCGGGCATCAACGTGCTGGTGGGGGCGAACGGGACTGGGAAGACGCATCTTATGAAGGTGTGCTATGCCGCGTGTGACGTTTCTTTTTCCGGAGATTCTTTCGCTACAAAGCTAAGCGGCGTGTTCCTTCCGTCAGGTAACCCGTCGGATAGATTGGAAAGACTCGTGAACCGTGGAAGCGGCAGTGAAACCGCAGATGTTCGATTATCCCGTGAGGATTCAGAATTCAATGTTTCGCTTCCGTGGTACATGTTTGGTTCTACGACAGTCAAGGACATGTCTAGTGAGTGGTCTGGGTCTTTGACCGAGTGTGTTTACATCCCTGCTAAGGATATGCTTGCCAACGCTCCGGGGTTCAGATCACTCTATGCGGCCCGAGAAGTTCATTTCGAAGGAGTCTATCAGGACATCTTGGACCGGGCCTATCTGCCGGCATTGCGCAGTCCCGCCGAGTTCGTACCCGCACATGTGCAGGAGCGGTTGGAAGGTGAGCTTGGCGGGAAAGTGACGATTCACGGGGAGGAATTTTTCCTGAGTGGCGAGCAGGGGGAGATTGAGTTCACGTTGCTGGCGGAAGGGTTGCGGAAGCTGGGGTTGCTGTGGCTTCTGATTCGGAATGGGAGTCTTAGGCCTGGGACGGTGCTGTTCTGGGATGAGCCGGAGACTAATTTGAACCCGAAGCTGTATGGGGTGGTGATTGAGGTGCTGCTGGAGTTGCAGCGGCTGGGGGTGCAGGTGTTTTTGGCTACTCACGACTACGTGATTCTCAGAGAATTAGATCTTCGGGCGAGGGAAGACGACAAGGTGGCTTTCCATTCCCTTTATCACGAGGAAGGCCAAATAGCCTGTCACACTACGGAAAAGTTTCTGGAAATCCACCCGAACGCCATTATGGAGGCGTTCGACAGCATCTTTGACCGAGAAATAAAGCGCAGCCTGGCGGGCCTGGTATGACCATGGTCCTTGAGGAAAAGGACCTACAAATCACAATTAACCACGCAGAGGCAGCACGCAGATTCGATGGCTCCGATCACGGCCTGACGCACTGCATGAAGGCAGTTGACTTTGTAGTTGAGCTTTCTGATAGTTTCTTGTTTATCGAATTCAAGGATCCTCAGCACCCTAAAGCCACTCCCGGATCAAGACAAGAGTTCATCGACAGTCTCATATCCGGCAGCCTAGACGAAGAGTTGAAGTATAAATACCGGGATTCCTTCCTATACGAATGGGCCGCTGGCCGAGTGAGTAAACCTGTCTATTACATGGTGCTAATAGCGCTCGACACGCTGACGTCGGCCGAACTGGATAGACGGACAAATGACTTGAAGAGGAAACTGCCGGTTGGAGTGCCTCGTTCATGGACACGACCAATTGTGCAGGATTGCGCTGTGTTTAATTTGGCTTCTTGGAACGCTCGCTTCCCAGACCTTCAAGTTAACCGAGTTTCGTCGGAGGCATAATTTGATTGGCCTGTCCGTCAAAGTCGCAGCATCGCAGCAGGGTTCTGGTTGACACTGCGGGCTTCCGATGGCTATATTTCCATTACCATCAGATAGCAAAGGAGACAGGACGCTATGATGCAGCAGACCGGGCGTGCACGGATTGAGGCTGGCAACGTTACCTTCGTTGTTCAGCACGAGCTTTGGGACGGGAACATTCAGGACCACTCCGATCAGGGCGTGGTCATTCTGGTCGAGGCCGGCGGCGATACCGCACTGCGGTTCAACTGCTTTGACCGGGAGCGCAGCTATGTCTACGGGCCCGGCGGCAAGAACGTCAGGTTCCGCATGGACGAGACCGTTGATGGCAACCCCATCGGCTGGTCGGTGAGGACGCTGCGCAGCAGCATCGGCATCATGCTGACCGAGGCGGGGTACGGCGAGGCCGCGGGCGGAGTGGACCTGGACGCGGTGAACAAGGCGCTGGACGAGGTTGAAGAGGTCGCGCGGTACAAGTTTGCGGCCGACCGCAACACTGTGAAGCACAACCGGGGCACCGACGTTTTCGAGGCCGGCAACATCAAGTTCGGTCTGGAGAATCGCAAGCTGCCCTCCGGTGACGGCGGCGTGGCCATCCACTTGTTGGCCGATCTGGCTGGCAACACGGGCCGGGTTTACACCGAGGAGACGGAACTGCTGGCCTTCGACTGCTTCTGGGAAGGCCCGCACTACCATTATGGCCCGCGCAACAAGAACCACCGGATCTACTGGGACAAGGCGCTCGTTCCCGATCCGCTGGGCTGGTGCCTGGACCAGTTCAAGAACAAGAAGCTGAAGGTGATGCTGGAGCGCGCCGGGTATCCGGGCGTGGCCGCCGACCTGGACGATGACCTGATCGCGTCAGTGATACCGGCCGTCGAGGCAAAGGCGCGTGAGATGCAGGCAGACGGAATCCCTGCCGAGCCGACACCGAATCTGGTGCAGTAAGCTCGCTGCTTTCGATCCATCCGGAAACGGATTTGGAGACCGCCGTGGTTTTGGGCTGCGGCGGTCTTTTCGTTTAGAAGAGCAAGGAGGCTCGGTAATGATGGCCGATTGTCGCCGCTGGGGGCCTGGCGGTGGGATGGAAGCGGGGGGAATCCCTACCAAGGTGACACCGAACCTGGTGCAGTAGGCTCGCTGCTTCCGATCAATCCGGAAACGAAGTTGGACCGGAAACGGAGTTGGAGACCGCCGTGGTTTTGGGCTGCGGCGGTCTTTTCGTTTGGAAGAGCAAGGAGGCTCGGTGATGATGGGCGATTGTCGACGCTGGGGCCTGGCGGTGGGATGGAAGCGGGCGGAATCCCTACCGAGGTGACACCGAACCTGGTGCAGTAGGCTGCGCTGCTTCCGATCCATCCGGAAACGAAGTTGGACCGGAAACGGATTTGGAGACCGCCGTGGTTTTGGGCTGCGGCGGTCTTTTCGTTTGGAAGAGCAAGGAGGCTCGGTAATAATGGGCGATTGTCGCCGCTGGGGGCCTGGCGGTGGGGTGGAAGCGGGCGGAATTTCTGCCGAGGTGTTTGCTTGCATCGCGCGGTGGCCCGTGGGTCGAGTTCCGGATGGAACGGACTTTCTTGGCGCCGCGGATATGCCCTGCCTCTTCCTGGTACTTGGTGGCGCAACGACAAACGACTTGCTACGTATTTCGTAAATAAACTCGTATCACGAGTTTCCAAAAAAAGGGTTGACACTGTTGTTCAGTTAATGTAAATTTCGCGTCACCAAGCGGATGAGCGCGCCCGGAGCGGAGGCAAGTACTGTGTACGTTTGCGTGTGCAAAGGAGTAAGGCTCTCGGAGGCCGTGGAGTCGGCGAAGCGCCGGGGATGTTCTCCGGAGGCGCTGACGGAGACTTGGGGCTTCGATGACGGAGACACCTGCGGCCGCTGCCTAAACCACGTGGAGCGCATATCGCGGCTGGTGGAGTTGAAGCTGGAGGGCCTGCTGGTGAAGGCGGCGTAACCCAGTCTAGTGATATAATTTATCGAGCAGCCCGTCTGCGGATTGACCAACTGGCGGTGTCGGTCAGCCGGGACTACCCTGCGACAACGGTTCTGGCGGGGTGCGGGTAGGCACCTGCGGATTGTCGCTTGAAAATCCCACTGCCCATGGACCGGTACGTCTCCCTGTTGTTCCCAGTGGCGCCTTTGCCTCCCACCCTGCCGGACATCCCGGCCCCGTACCGGAACAGCTTCAGCAGGTTGTGCCCGGTGCAGATGATCAGCCACTCCCGGTTCACTTTAGCCAGACCCCGCAGCAGGAACTGCCGGAAGCCCCGGCCCTGCTTGATCTGCCCGAATACCGGTTCCACCGTCTCCATCCGAAGCGCGTAGCGTTCCCTGCCCCGTTTCGTCCGCAGCTTGCGCCGCAACCGGTCCTTGGCTGACAGCCCCTTCGGTATGCGGCCACGGGGCGCCGGTGGCGGCACCCAGCCGTGGCGGGTCCTCTCCGGCGCGACGAACGGGTCCACTCCCAGGGCGTAGAGTTCCTCCACCGCCTTGGCCGAGTAGTATCCGGCGTCGGCGGATACCTCTTTCGGCACCGCGCCCGCGTTCAGGGTGGCCTCCTCAATCATGCTCACGGCCTGACCCTTGTCCGAAGGCTGATCGGTGGCCCGGGCCGCCACGATCACCTGATGCTCGCTGTCCACCACCGCCTGGCAGTTGTAGGACTGCTGGAAATCCCTCCCTCCCGGGCCAGGCATGATCCGGGAGTCCGGGTCGGTGAAGTTCCGCTGCGCCTTGTCATCAGGCACCCCGAGATGATTGCGTCCCTCGGACTCAGCCTGCTCCGCATCCGCCAGGGCCTCGGCCTCCAGCGCCGCCTTGGCCTCCCTTATCTTCCGCAACCGGCTCTCCCGGAAGGCCAGTTCCTCCGGCAACTCATCCCCACGCCTGTCCTTCCCGTACCGGCGGTCCTCCTCCTCGTCCACCTCCTGCGCCTTGCGGAGCAACTCGTCCACCTCAGCCTGCAACCGCTCCTCCCTCTCCTTCATCCGCCCGTAGCTCATCGCCTTGTGCCTGGAGGCATTGGCCCTCACCTTGGTGCCGTCCAGCGCCACGTGCCCCAGCTTTACCAGTCCTGCCTGCTGGCAAAGCTCCAGCACCTGCAGGAACAACTCCCCCAACGCCTCCAGATGGTCCTTTCGGAAGTCGGAGACGGTGCGGAAGTCCGGCGTGTTGTTGGCCGCCAGCACCCGGAAGGCGATGTCCTCGTGGAGCCTCTGCGCGATGCGACGAGATGATGCCACGCCGACGCAGTACCCGTAGAGCAGCACCTTGACCATCATCCTGGGATGGTAGGGCGGGCCGCCCCGCCTCTCCTGCTCGTAGCGGGCGGTGATGTCCGAGAGGTCCAACTGGTCCGCAACGTCGGAGATGAAGTAGGCCAAGTGCTCCTCAGGCAGCCATTCCTGGAGGGCCGCCGGCAGCAGCAACTGCTGGTCCGGATCGTAGGGAAGGTAGGTCTTGCTCATTGACCGCTCCGCTCATCTGATGCTCCGCACCATCATACCCTCAGTAACTCGCCAACCCTGTTTCTCGGACGGGCTGCTAGTATTACAACGACAGTTCGCAGGAAAGGGACCTCGAGCACCTCTTCATGGCGACCCGACCACGCGCTCGACAGCTTTGTGGCCTTGCATTCCGTGAAGCGATTTCCGACCAAAAACTGACTAGATTATGGAAGCGTCGTTGTAATACTAGGCGAGCGAAGAGCCGCCGGCGACGCAGTGCGCGCCGGCGGCGTTTTTTTGACCAAAGAAGGAGACCCACACATGAAGGCAAAGGAAGGCGTGGTTGAACGCCTGAACAACATTCTCACCATCGAGCTGACGGCCATCAACCAGTATTTCATTCACTCGGAGATGGCCAACAACTGGGGGTTCCAGAAGGTTGGAGCACTCTTCCGCACCAACAGCCTGTCTGAGATGGAAGACGCGCAACACCTGATCCGGCATATCCTGTATCTCGAGGGGCTGCCCAACCTGCAGCGGCTAAACGACGTGCAGGTTGGGGAGTCGGTCAAGGAGGACCTGGAACTGAACCTGGAGGCAGAGAAGGGGGCAGTGGAAGCGCTGGCCGAAGCCATCACCCACTGCGCATCGGTGGGGGACTACACGACGCGCAACATCCTCGAGGGCATGATCCGGGAGGAAGAGGAGCACGTCGACACGCTGGAGACGCAGCTGGAAATCATCGACCACATCGGGATCGAGCTGTACCTGAGCCAGCAGATCGAGGCCGACGTGTAACCGTCGTCGCTATTTCAGGGAAAAGAAGAGCCGGGCTAGCGAATTTGCAGGCCCGGCTTTTTTGTCGGATGCGCGCGACTATGTCTTGTAATATCGTGCTCCCTAATCCCGAATCCACCGATAGAGGACGTCAGGTTAGCGACCTGAAGTGGTCAAAGGGTGCTCCTCTGAATCTGGGATAATGGTTTTCGAGAAAGGAAACCGACCCCAGAAAAGGAGCACCCAATTGATGCTACCACGCAACCATCCCGACCGTATTCGCATCGTCTTTGACGACCACCGTCTGGTGGCCAATGCCGGCCTGCTCCTGCCGGCCACTCTCGCCCAACACCTGGGCCTGGGGGAACTCGTAGACCATCACCTCAATCTCGGCAGCGCGCCGGGCCGGGCCAACGCCGGCGACAAGATGATGACCCTGGTCGCCTCTGCCCTGGCTGGCGGCGATTGCATCGACGACGCCGATGCGCTGCGCGCCGGTGGGACGGCCGGTGTTCTCGACTGTAGGGTCAAGGCGCCATCCACCCTGGGCACCTTCCTGCGCAGCTTCCGCTGGGGCCATGTCCGTCAGCTGGACCGGGTGATCCGGGAACTGCTGGCCCGGGCCTGGGCCGCCGGGGCAGGACCCGGCGACGCGCCGTTCACCATCGATCTGGACTCCACCATCTGCGAGACCTACGGACTGGCCAAGGAGGGGGCGCGACACCACGGCTATACCGGCAAGCGGGGCTATCACCCGCTGTTGGCCGTGGCCGCCGGCACCGGCGACGTGTTGATGTCCCGGCTGCGCGAGGGCCGGGCCAACACTGTTCGGGGCGCCGCCCACTTCCTGCGCGAGACGGTGGGACGGGTGCGCTACGCCGGCGCCAGGGGCCGACTCACGGTGCGGGCCGACAGCGGCTTCTATGCCCACGCCATCGTCGCCGTCTGCCGCAAGATGGATGTCCGCTACTCCATCACCATCCGCCAGCACAAAAGCCTGCGCAATCTCATCGAGGCCATACCCGAGACGGATTGGACGCCCATCCCATACTGGATGGACGGCGCCGCCGATGTGGCCGAGACCACCTACACTCCCTTTGAGAGTGAGGCCGGCGCCGCGCCGGTGCGGCTCATCGTCCGGCGTGTGAAGCCCACGCCCGGTTCCCAACTGGCCCTCTTCGCCACCTACAGCTATCACGGATTCATCACCGACCGGGACGGGGAGACCCTGGAGCTGGAGGCCGACCACCGCCGCCACGCCGAGATCGAGAACGCCATCCGGGACCTCAAGTACGGCGTCGGGCTGAACCACCTGCCGTCCGGCCGATTCGCCGCCAACGGCGCTTGGCTGGCGGTACAGGTGATGGCCCACAACCTGGCCCGCTGGACGGCCCGCATCGGCTTGCGCGAGCAGATCGTGACCACCAAGACCCTCCGGCGTCGGTTCTTCGCCCTGGCGGGACGGACCACCCGCTCGGCGCGCCGCCTCACTTTGCATCTTCCCAAGCATTGGCCCTGGGAAACCCAGTTCAGCAGCGCCCTGGCCCGGCTGCGAGCCATTCCACTCCCCGCCTGACGGCGCTGTCCGCAACCGCCCCAACACCTCCAAACTCGCGTCCGCCCCGCCCGCGAGTGCATCCTGCTGCGTCCGATCTCACTATCACGCGATTCCCAGCCTCCATAGACCGCTCTCCAGGTCCGGTGCGGCTACTGAAAACCCTCGCGGGGTCACATCGGTCCAATGAAGCCCAGGCTTTCTCCCTTGCAGGCTCCCTCATCCCAATTTGCCCAGCATTCACGCCTCCCATCGGTGGATTCGGGCTTAGAGAGGAAACCCAGATGCGCTGAAAGATTCGGAAGGGGACTCGGTGGCAATTATTGCTCTGCTCAGCCCCATCACACCATAATGCAGGGACTGAGGGCCCCGTTAGGGACGGGCCCATCCACATCTCGAAAATGGTACTGCTTGACCTGCTCCCCGGATCCTGATCCAGTTGAAATGCGAGTTTTGTGGGATGATCTAAAATGGAATTAGTAGGATCGTTCCATGAAGAGTTCCCGGTACACCCCGGAGCAGGTTCCCTCCGGCCTGCACCAGGCGGAGGAGGGCACCCCGGTGTCCGAGGTCTGCCGCAAGATGGGAATCAGCGAGCAGACCTTCTACCGCGGAAGAAGAAGTTCCAGGGCATGGGTGTGGCCGAAGTGAGGCGGCTCAAGATCCTGGAGGAGAAGAACCGCAAGCCGAAGCAGCTGGTGGCCGACCTCAGCCTGGACAAGCAGATGCTCCAGGACGTCCTGCGAAAAATCCCTGGCGCAGACACTACAATGGCGAAAGGCGGCACAGTGCCCTGGGAGACCTTACCCCGAGGGAGTTCGCTGTACTGGCGGAAATAGGATTTGACCCGCAAGACTAGAACTATGGCTGGTGCAAGAAATGGGGCAAGATCAAGTGCTGGTCGGACTAACATAGCGAGTGGTACAACCACTGGGGACAGGTCAAGGTCTATCGACGTTTCGTACAGCAGTAAACTTACACCAGGTCCAGTCTATTATCTCAGCAGCCTGGTGCTCCACGATTTCTTCGATGCCTGGAGCCCAAGATGCAGGCACCACCCTCGGATCCTGTACCCGAGCGCCCTGTAACACCGCACCATAGCCAGCTGATAACGTGGTTTTGACAAGTAAGGGAATCGAAATGTGGCTTCGTACAAGTTGTGATATTACCTTTGATGTGAGCGTCCCTACGCCTTTTATCCTGATGCTCCGCCCTCGAAGCGGAGCAAATCAGTGGGTGGCGCATGAAGACTGCACGTTCACGCCAAGCGTACCGATCACAGAGTATGCGGACAGTTACGGCAACCTGTGCGAGCGATTGATAGCACCCCCAGGTGAGTTCTCTATCCGTAGATCTGCGGACGTTTCAACCTCAGACGGCATTGACGTGTCGCCGGGCGCGCCATTTGACGAGGTGCATAACCTACCATACGAGGTTCTAACCTATCTTCTTCCTAGTCGCTATTGCGAGTCCGACCGGTTTATGGACCTCGGCAGGGAGCTCGTAGACGGCGTCGAACCCGGCTACGATCAAGTGGCCAGAATTGTAGAGTGGATCCGCGCCTCCGTGCGCTTCAATCCGGATTCCAGCAATTTTCAGATGTCGGCAGTCGAGGTTAACCAGCAGCGCGAGGGCGTATGCCGCGACCTCACTCATTTGGGCATAGCGTTATCCCGCAGTCTCTGTATCCCAGCGCGTATCGTCGTAGGCTATATGCACGAACTCGATCCGATGGATTTTCACGCTTGGTTCGAGGCGTACGTAGGTGGCCGTTGGTACACCTTCGATGCAACGCAGGCAGTTGCACGTGGAGGGCGAGTTGCCGTCGCTTACGGGCGCGATGCGGCCGACGTGGCGATGTTCAACCAGTTTGGCCCGGCGCTATATCCCAGAGCAATGGAGGTACGGGTCGAGATGCTCGACGCTCGCCCAATGAGCAATTGAGAATCCACTGTAGACCGTCAGCGAAAATGGGACACATCAGGGGGTTAGGAAACCCGAGAGATTGAGCGGGTAGAGCGAGCTCCTGGACGAGGGTAGAGTACGTCATGTAAGGAGCAGAGCGTGAGCCAGTCACAGGTGGTAAAGCAGACGCCGCCCAGGAGCGGAGCGAGGAGACCAGGTCATTCGTCCGCAGGGTGAGGGCCGCAACGAGGCGTACATGTGCGTCCGAAGAGCAGATACGGATCGTGTTGGAGAGGTTCCGTCGTGAGGTCCCGGTGAGTGATCTGTGCTTGCATGCGCTGGGGCTTATTCCTCACTAGGCCAAAAGAGGGCGCAGGTGGGTAGCCGGATGATAAACGCCCGCGCTGAGAGGGTCGCCGACAGGCCCAGCTTCAGCACTCGTTCCACAGACGACGGGCCTGGTCCTGGCCGACCGGTATTGGCGTGAATGGCAGGACGGTAAGATCTACGAGGTGGAAACGGAATTGGTCTTGGTAGCAAGACGGGAAAAGGAGAACGACAACGTCGGCTGGGCTATCCTAAACCCATACCAAGGTGGAATCTACATAGACCCTGACTCGAATCCTTGAATGTTCCAGCTGGGCTTTGGTCTAGTCCATTTGTTGCAGCACTTCTCCGGACAAATCCGTGATCTTGTCTATCTTAATGAGGACGGCGACACCCAGACGTTCAGGATCCCGGTCCAGTTCGGCTTGGACGCAGCGATCCATGACTTCTTGGCGAATGGGACCATCTTCGTGGACGGTTGCCTTGCCGTGGAACCGCCACCTCACCCGGTCGGCGGCGTGGGCGTAGTAGACGACGACCTGCGGATTCTCGGCAACGTTATCCAAGGCCGACCGCTTGGCCCGCTCCCAATAGGCCAGCGTATCTCTATTGAAGGCCATCACGCTTCCCTTGGGGCTTATCTGGGGTTCGCCGTCCTTGGAGGCCGTGCCCACCAGGCAGGAATATCCGTCGGCTAAAGCGCTGTCCAACCGCGATACCATCTCGTCGGTCAAATTGATCATCGTGGTCTATCTCCTTGGGAGCAACGGCAGCTTGTAAGGCTCTGTCCACCGAAACCATCCGTCTTGATGAGGACCAGTATTAGAGCACTCCCTGCCGTATGTAACTCTTCCCTTGCATCATTTCTGGATCCTGGTTTCCGTACATCATGGAAGTGTAGGCCTCGTCGCATTTGGTGGCCCTTGAAGTAAACCAAAGCCAAGGGGGGATGTGCCACTTGCGGGGATCGGCCGAGCTTCGGCGAAAGTCAGCGTGCCTGCTGGGTCTCCTGGTTCCGAAGTGGCCTTCGCCTTTGCCGGGTCTGATTCGCTTTCATTGCAGGAGGGTGCCTATCATCCCCAAAACCTGTTCCACCACTCGCGGAGCTGTTTGGGTTGCTAAGCCCGAATCCACCGATAGAGGACGTCAGGTTAGCGACCTGAAGTGGTCAAAGGGTGCTCCTCTGAATCTGGGATAATGGTTTTCGAGAAAGGAAACCGACCCCAGAAAAGGAGCACCCAATTGATGCTACCACGCAACCATCCCGACCGTATTCGCATCGTCTTTGACGACCACCGTCTGGTGGCCAATGCCGGCCTGCTCCTGCCGGCCACTCTCGCCCAACACCTGGGCCTGGGGGAACTCGTAGACCATCACCTCAATCTCGGCAGCGCGCCGGGCCGGGCCAACGCCGGCGACAAGATGATGACCCTGGTCGCCTCTGCCCTGGCTGGCGGCGATTGCATCGACGACGCCGATGCGCTGCGCGCCGGTGGGACGGCCGGTGTTCTCGACTGTAGGGTCAAGGCGCCATCCACCCTGGGCACCTTCCTGCGCAGCTTCCGCTGGGGCCATGTCCGTCAGCTGGACCGGGTGATCCGGGAACTGCTGGCCCGGGCCTGGGCCGCCGGGGTGGGACCCGGCGACGCGCCGTTCACCATCGATCTGGACTCCACCATCTGCGAGACCTACGGACTGGCCAAGGAGGGGGCGCGACACCACGGCTATACCGGCAAGCGGGGCTATCACCCGCTGTTGGCCGTGGCCGCCGGCACCGGCGACGTGTTGATGTCCCGGCTGCGCGAGGGCCGGGCCAACACTGTTCGGGGCGCCGCCCACTTCCTGCGCGAGACGGTGGGACGGGTGCGCTACGCCGGCGCCAGGGGCCGACTCACGGTGCGGGCCGACAGCGGCTTCTATGCCCACGCCATCGTCGCCGTCTGCCGCAAGATGGATGTCCGCTACTCCATCACCATCCGCCAGCACAAAAGCCTGCGCAATCTCATCGAGGCCATACCCGAGACGGATTGGACGCCCATCCCATACTGGATGGACGGCGCCGCCGATGTGGCCGAGACCACCTACACTCCCTTTGAGAGTGAGGCCGGCGCCGCGCCGGTGCGGCTCATCGTCCGGCGTGTGAAGCCCACGCCCGGTTCCCAACTGGCCCTCTTCGCCACCTACAGCTATCACGGATTCATCACCGACCGGGACGGGGAGACCCTGGAGCTGGAGGCCGACCACCGCCGCCACGCCGAGATCGAGAACGCCATCCGGGACCTCAAGTACGGCGTCGGGCTGAACCACCTGCCGTCCGGCCGATTCGCCGCCAACGGCGCTTGGCTGGCGGTACAGGTGATGGCCCACAACCTGGCCCGCTGGACGGCCCGCATCGGCTTGCGCGAGCAGATCGTGACCACCAAGACCCTCCGGCGTCGGTTCTTCGCCCTGGCGGGACGGACCACCCGCTCGGCGCGCCGCCTCACTTTGCATCTTCCCAAGCATTGGCCCTGGGAAACCCAGTTCAGCAGCGCCCTGGCCCGGCTGCGAGCCATTCCACTCCCCGCCTGACGGCGCTGTCCGCAACCGCCCCAACACCTCCAAACTCGCGTCCGCCCCGCCCGCGAGTGCATCCTGCTGCGTCCGATCTCACTATCACGCGATTCCCAGCCTCCATAGACCGCTCTCCAGGTCCGGTGCGGCTACTGAAAACCCTCGCGGGGTCACATCGGTCCAATGGAGCCCAGGCTTTCTCCCTTGCAGGCTCCCTCATCCCAATTTGCCCAGCATTCACGCCTCCCATCGGTGGATTCGGGATTAGCCCGCCTGCCTCGCGCGCCAGTCCAGGCTCTTGATGTGATCGGACAGCATCACGCCGGTGACGGTGCCTCCATGCGGGAGGGGTACTTCAAAGGGGTAACCCTTCGCTGCCGTGATAACCGGACAGAATAGGGCCAAGCCTGTCCTGTGGTTATAGCTCCTGGGACTCAGGACCAGCGCCGGCTTGCGGCCCGCCTGCTCGTGCCCGGCATGCGGGATGAAGTTCAGCCAAACGATGTCGCCTCTGTCGGGAACATAGGGCGAACTCACCATGTTTCGTTGCCTTGGGCTGAGCCTGTATCCCATTCAGAATGCAGGTTTTCTGTGGTGACCCGGGACAACAATTCATCCAGGTCGTATGCCCTCTTGGTCAGGGTCAAACGTTCACCGTCCGTGGTCATCTCAATTGCCGACCCGACGTGGACGCCCCACTCTTCTGCAAGGGGTTTCGGTATCCGGACCGCGAGGCTGCTACCCCACCGGGCTACGTGCGATTGCGTTCCCATTTGAGATCCTCACTGCCGCAGATAGATATATAATATATATCTATCTGCTGGCGTGTTGTCCAACATGTGATTGCGGGTGCGGAGCAGTGGTACCGCCTGCAATCGAGGGCTGAAAAGCTGCAGCAGCACTTCCAACCCCATCGCCAATCCCTCCCTGGTGCACATCTCACCTTGGCTTCGGTTTATTCGGTTTAGTGCACGAAGGGCATGACGCCGCGCCTATACCACCCGTTGGGAAGGCGAATACGATAGGGCAAAGTCCGGTAAGTCACAATGGACCTGTAGCGTATACGAGAATTAACCACAGTCCTTTTCCAAAAAGAGCGGAAGCGCACCTGGCATTTTGTGTCTGAAAGGGGCTGATTACGGTTGGTTTTCGGCAAACCCACTGTTAAGGCCGAGGTCGATGATTCGAGTCTATCCAGGCCCATTCTTATTGGTCTTGTCATCGCCGCGACAGAGCCCTGATAATGTCAGCCTTTAGGCGGGGTGAAGAACCGCGGGGATTTAATTAGAAACCCGCAGAAAAGTTCATTTTGCCCTTCTGACGAGCCGGAATTCTAGGTAGAGGCAACTCTCATCATTTCTCCGAATCCCTCTGACGCGCTTGGATACATCCTGTCGGTCAGCAGTCCGAATGAGGATATAGAACATGGGGCATGAGCGGGTAGGCGCTCTTCCTCACACCAAAAGGTGGCGGGATGTCGTCGCGCAGATGGAGGAATCCTCCGGTTCTAGGGAGGACGTCGCAGCCATTGCGAATGCCACTCTTCAGAACGTTAGAGTCCAGTTCAGAAAGATTCATTCGGATGACGGGGTAGTTGCGGCCTTCCAGTTTTTGGTGGCGCTGACGAAGAGCGCATCTTTAGAAGGTCCCGGGGAGGCCTCTTTCTCACCGAGGATCGACCTTGAAGGGAGTCCGTCCACTCTGAGGCTAATTGGGCAGCTTCGATCATGGGTAGAGGCCCAGGGAGGTTCTAGGGAGTATGCCGACATTGCGGCCAAGGCCTCCGCTGACGCCATCTCTCTTTGGTCCGCTCAGCAGAGCATGCAAGCGAGCCTGTTCACCGATCCCAGCGATTCGAGGGAGATCTGGCAACGTGCAGACAATGGAGCGGGATTCTGCGAGGTATCAAGGCTCTTCTTCTCCAAATTCACTGAGAGATACCTGAATTACTTCTTGGAGCGAGAAGCTTCGGCTTCGATGGTGAGTATCCCCGAACGTGACCGTCTCGCCTCGGAGCTCCGAGACCATATAGACGGTGTTTCGAGATTCGCCTTCGAAACTTCCCGCATAAGGCAGTCATTCGCTGCCGGTTGGTTCAATAACCACGCTCGTGACAGATACCCATCCATTGACGAATCTAGAAACTTCCTGTCCATTGCCTTCGGTAAAATGCGGGAGGAGTTGAAGCGGGAGGCCGACGCTCATGGGTAGCGACACTCCCGTACTGGTCTTATGCAACAGGGCCTCTCTGCCAGACGAGAACATCCGCGAAAAAAGGGGCATAGTTCTAAACTATCTGGGTAGAGAAGGTGTTCTGGCAAATGTGAAACTCGGGCTTCCGAACTTTGTCCGAGATGTGTACCACTTGTCAGATCGAACACTCGACCTGCTTGAACTTGCGGCATATGTCTATTGTGCTGACAGGATGAGTAGGCGGGGTGCTAAAGGTGCCGTAGAGTACCACGCCTGGGCAAGGTCGTTCCACTTCGTCGTCAAGGTTCGTGACTACGCTTTCTGGAAGCGCAGCGATGTCTCTGCTTGCTTATCACGGGCGCTGCAGTTCATGACGGGCGATCTAGGGAACCTCTGAACAATAAGCAGCCAGACGGGATTTCGGGCAGTTGAAAGTTTTGACCTGCTCGGAGTCGCGTTTTGGGGCTATTTTCCGGTCATTTCACCCCGGTTGAGCGGGCTTCCCACCCGATTCCGGCCCCTCATTCGGCTCCCACCCGGATTTGGGCCCACTACCCCCTGGGTCAACCGGCCGCCAGCCAGCGTTGGCCTTTCTTCAGGTTGGACAGTCCCAGCAGCAGGGCCAACCGTTCCGTGTTCTTGGCCAGTCCCCGATAGCGTACCTTGCCGTAGCCGAAGTGTCCCTTGACCTCCAGGAAGGGGTGTTCCACCTTGGCCCTGATTGACGCCTTGACCCGCTCCGCCCAGGCCGCCAGGCTCCCCGGTTCCAGCTTCCGCCGCTGGCTGGGCCGCATTGCTACTCGCCAGTCCACTGCCAACCCCAGGTTTTCCTCCCGTTTCTGCACTCCCACGTACCCCGCGTCGCCCCACACCTGCAACTCCCCGCCGTGCAGCAACTTGTGCGCCTCGGTCACGTCATGGACGTTGGCCGGGGTGGTAGTCATGCTATGCACCAGGCCCGTCGCGGCGTCCACCCCGATATGCAATTTCATCCCGAAGTGGTATTGGTTCCCCTTCTTGGTCTGGTGCATCGCCGGGTCCCGTTCCCTGGCCTGGTTCTTGGTCGATGATGGCGCCTCGATGATGGTAGCGTCCACGATGCTTCCCTCCCGCATGCGCAGCCCCTGCGACTCCAGATGCCCATTGATTTCCGCAAACAGCCCTTGCCCCAATTCGTGACGCTCCAGCAGGTGGCGGAAGTGCAGTATCGTGCTCTCGTCCGGCAACGGCTCCCTTAGTCCCAGCCCCACGAAGCGGCGGACCGATTCCGCTTCATACAATAGGTCCTCCATCGCTGGGTCGCTCAGGTTGTGGAATACCTGGACACAGTGCACCCGCAACATCACCGACAGGGGGTAAGGCTGCCTTCCCCGGTCTCCCTTGGGATAGTAGGGACGGATGCGCTCTTCCAGCCTTTCCCACGGAATCAGCCCGTCCATCCGCTCCAGGAACACTTCTCGGCGGGTCTTGTGCTTCTTCCCGGCGTATTCCAGGTCAGCAAAAGTTGGCTCCTCCAGCATATCTTCACTCTCCAGTCAATCCAGCGTTTCAGCCGTGGTTTCATCCAGCGTTGCCTGACCAGTATTATAATGGCTTGACGCGCAGATTTGTTCAGAGGTTCCCTAGAGTACCAGTTCTCATTTCAGCCCGGCCATTCCACTCAAATAACCGGATTATTCGACGATGAACAGTTTCGACCGGATAACTCGCAAGACCTTAAAGTGGCGCTTTTCTCAGGAGGCATAGATTCACTGGCGGGCGTTCTGAACCTCCTTGAAACTACCTACCAACAGGTCTGTCTCGTCAGTCACCAGTCCCAGCCAGGGACAGTGAGGACTCAGCGGAAGTTGGTTGATGCACTAAAGGACCACTACCCAGGGAGAATCTCCCATTACCAGTTTGATTGCCACCTCAAGGGCATTCGCGCTGCGGAGGAGACTCAGCGTTCTAGGGCCTTTTTGTATACGAGCATCGCCTTCGCTATCGCACAAGCGTTCGGTCAAGACAGTTTCAGCGTGTATGAAAACGGGATCACAGGAATCAACTTTCCTCGCCGAGCCGACCTTTCTGGCGCAAGAGCCAGTCGTACTACGCACCCTAGGACGATGTTTCACTTGAAGCAGCTATTCTCACTGCTCGACGAACGCGAGATGCACATACAACTGCCGTTTTTGTGGAAGACCAAGACAGATGTGCTGGCGCTAGTACTCAGTCAACTTTGGAATCAAAAGGGTAAAGGCGGTGAAGTTTGGTTCGGGCCTCCTGGGTTTTGAACCGCCAGTTGATACCAACTCGGGCGGCGTTGCGCTCCCGCACCAGTGCCTGGACTTCCCTCCCGAGAGCATCTTCGTCGGGGAGCCGCTGCTTCAGGCAGGAGCGGGACAGCACGCTGAACTCGATTTCCGCCATGTTCAGCCAACTGCCGTGCTTGGGCGTGTAGTGGAACTCCAACCGTTTCGCGATCCGCCGGGCCTCGGTCGCCGGGAACGTCTCGTACAGGGACGCCGCGCGGTGGGTGTTCAGGTTGTCCAGAACCACCCGCACCACCTCAACCTCTGGATAGGCTTCATCCACCAGCCAGCGCATCTGCTGGGCGAAGTCCTGCATGGTGCGCCGCTGGGTCACCGCCACATGGCGCCACCCCGCCAGGGGTTCACAGGCCAGGAACAGATTGCGGGTCCCCTCCCGCCGGTACTCGTAGTCCTGCCGCTGGGGGCGTCCCGGCCGGGGTGGCATCGGCGCCCGGGTTTCGGCCAGCAATTGGGTGGAGGTCTCGTCAAAGCAGACCACCGGCCGCTGGGGGTCATAGGGTTCGGCGTACAGGTCCAGTACTTCCTCCATGTGGGCCACGAAGTCGGCGCTCACCCTGGGGATGCACCACTCTTTCTTTTGCCAGGGCTTGAGCGCGTTTTTTTCAGCCGCCGGCGAACCCCCTCGTGGGAGATGGAGGTCGCCAACCCCAACTCCACCACCTTCCCAGCCAAAAGGCGCAGGGTCCAGTGGTCATGGCCTTCCGGCGCCGAACTGCAGGCCAGAGCGATGAGGTGGGCCTCGCCCCTGTCGTCCAACTTCCGGCGCCGGTTGACCTGGCGCCGGTCCCACAGGGCCCCGTCCAACCCCGCCTCCGTAAAGCGGCGCTTGATCTGGTACACGGTGCCCAGCGCCACGTCCAAGGCTTCGGCCACCCGGGGAGCGGCCCAACCGTCGTCGCTCTTGAGCAGAATCCGCGCCCTGGCCGTGACTCGGGCCGAGCTTTTCCCAACCCGAATCAGATTCTGGAGTTCTTCCCGTTGTTCCGGCACCAGCCGCACGGCGTACTTATCACGCACCATCACCGCCACCCCCACCGTCAACACTTCATCCCGACCACTATAGGGCTATTGGCCGGATTACCGAAGGACTTTCAACATCAAAGTTGACAGAGTACTAGTGCGGGACGGCCCGCATCCGGAATTGATACCGAGTTCGGTATCATGTAGCAAGACGTTTCAGAATCTTGGCCTAGCTACACATTGCGGAGGGTGTTCACAATGTGTGGACCGTCGATTCGCCGCCTATGCGTCTAAGGCTGATGACATCGATGACTCCGGGATCTACGCCAACGACATTATATCCACCGCTATCTCAGACAGAGAAGTCAAGACAACGGTCATTGATTATGTCCGTCAGGCCAAGGACTTTAGCACATGGAGCGAAGACCATCTCTTTATGGAACCTGCCGCTGAGTTGTCCGATGTCGTGGACTATCTTCAGGACACCAGGGGTGAATTCGAGCGCCTCGGATTGGTCAGGGACTTGTGCAGGCGACACGGGGACCAAGTGGCACTCGCTATGAAGCGAATGAGAGACTCGCACGATGACTTGTACTCAGTCGTAGCCCGGGATTCATTGCTCGGGCTAATCTCTGATCGTCAGTATCTGAAGGATCCTGTATCCCTTTTGGTGGACAGAATCTGCGAGATCCTCGATCCGGCCATTGGCAAGATGTTTGGTGCCGATCCGCCAAAGAACGAAACAGACCTGAACACCAAGATTGGAACTCTTTTGAACTCGCACGAGATCGACTTGCGTAGGGAACATCCGGCGGTGTCATTCGCGGGAGGCCATACCGTACCCGATCACGGGGGTGATGACGCCGATGTCCTTATCGAGGCCAAGTTCGTACGTGGCGCTACCTCACCCAGCAGGGTGTCTGATGGAATTGCTGCCGACATTACGAAATACCCCCAGGACAGGCACACTCTGTTCGTGGTGTATGACCCCCAGCGAATCATCAAGGACGATCAGCTCTTCAAAATCGATTTTGAGTCTCGCGGCCGATGCACCGTGTTGATTGCACGTTGAATGAAAATCGATTGCGTGTTTTCTTGTCCGAGTCCCTTTTGGTTGTGCTCAAATCACATTTCCCTTAACGGTGGTTTGGAGACCGAATAGACAAGACGGTCCATCGACTAAAGGGCCACCACCCACTCAAAGGTTTGTAGTACAGTAACGCTCGGCCCACCCAAAGGCCGAGCCCCGGGTTGCCGTCCCACATCTACATCAGTGCTGAATGTGGCTGAAATCTCGATGGTCTCGCCCACGCCGTAGGAGTCGTTGTCCCTAGCCGGGGACGATGTGACCTCGATATCCATGATGTTCGGCACGTCGTCGACGATGGTGATCTCGCACTTGTTGTCGCGCTCGGGGTCATCGAGGTCCACCACGTTGTCCGTCGGGGTGAAGCGGGCGGTGAAGGTCTCGTGCCCTCTAACGTGCTGTCCTCCCTCGCCCGGAAGGTGCACTTCGCCCGGTTGGCGCGCCGCTCGGAGTCGTTGCCCCAGACAACTCCCGAGTTCTGGTGAACGTAGTCGTCGGTGCCAGCGGTACCGGCATCGGTGTGCCAGTAGGCGCCGAAGGTAACGATGTGTTGGTGGTCGGTCACCCGCGCAAGGAAGACGTCCACCGATTTGCCCTAACGGACCTACGTGGTGGGGCGGTCCAGGTAGAACTTGGCTTGGTCCGTAGCCACCGGTGCCGGATTGTGCAGGCCGGCGAATCAGACCACCGCAACCAGCGCGGCCAGCGCCAACACCCCGAGGGTGAGCACCGGTCTCCCGAACAGCACCATTTCTGTCGCTTTCATTTTTGTCCCTGTCAGTATGGATAAAAGATGAATAGAACTATCTCAAAGGTGAAGTTACGATATATCCGAGGCGGATTCCTTGCCACGGTGCATCAACAGGAAAGGTACCCGGGCATAAATGTGCTGGTGGAGTTGCAACAGCTGTGACACATCTATTCAGGCGGCAGTCGGGCGGCCTCGCCATATGCCAGAGGGCGGACCATGAATAGATACATTTGCCCCAATCTGGCAGCTGGTACGCGGTTGGATTCCCTGGCCGGGTCAAACTACTACCAGAGGTCCATTGCCTGTTCACCACCGGCTACCCCAATGCGCGGCTGCACGGTTGCTATGTAAATTCCTGCCTCTGCATCGACAAAGGCGTCACCAAGCACCGGCCCTTCGAGATACTGACCCTGCCCAAGGGCTCATGCAGGTACCGAAATGCTGCAGGTCCAAAGACCCCGGGCCGCAGGTCCAGAGCCAGCTCGGTACAGGGAATGGATCAAGCCCACAGGGAGGCATTCCGGTAATCGATGACTTTGGTCTTGGTGGATATAACCGTACAAAGAGTCGAAGAGTCGAAGAGTCGCCATGCTATCAACTCACCGTCTGGCGCATCTTTCCGTGAAACAGCCGGCCGGGTTGGCCTTAGCCGGGCGGCCCTTTCAGAACCCCATTACTTTTGCCGGTGGTCATGTCAATGCTAAGGATCGGATTGGCTTCAATGGGTGAGTAAATTCACTCACGAATTTGTCTTTTCTCCGAAAATCGTTAAATGCTTAACAAGGCTATTTTCTCAAAAATACGACCATTGGGGCCAAAACAAGATTAGAGACTAGAGATTTCGGTGGCCATCTGGCGACCTGTGTAGAGTTGCTGAAAACAAAAAGGGGAGGAAGGGCGACGATCACCTACGTAAAAGTTGCCATCTTCCGGACCATGCCACCCCCGGACAAGAAACTAGCAAGGCTGATTGGACTCGGCTATTCAAGAGAGGAGGTTACCTACGGGCTGCAACTCACTAGTATTACAACGACAGTTCAAGGCGGGATAGTCCGAGATGCGCGCAAAGCAGACCGGCGCTTGGCGTGGGAGCGACTGGCTCGCTCGTTACTACACTGCGTCTGCTTCAGCCACAGTAGCAACTCCTCCGGCCCGAACCACTCCCGGGGCAGCATCCTCCCGCACCACCCGGTAGACCTGAGGACGGGTGATCCGGGGCATCTTTTTCCCCCCAAGCCTGTTGTAGGCTCAGCAGGAAGGCTCCGCCCAGCAGGCACAGGGCCACGTGATGATGCCAGCCCGCCCAGGTGCGGGTCTCATATTCGTCCAGCCCCACGTCCCCCTTTCCCGTCTCAAACTCCGTTTCTATGCGCCACCTGGAACCGCCCACGTATGCCAGGGTCTCCAACGGCGTATCCTCCGGAGCATTGGAAAGGTAGTAGCGGGGCTCGCTGCCGTCCAGGTTCCGGCGGTAGACGGCCCAGTGGATTTCTCCGGGCTTCCTTTTGCTGCTGGGCCGCACCCGCTGGGCGCTGAATGTATAGCTCCTCGGCCCCTGGCTCCCCTGGGCCACCGTGATCTCCTGCCAGGCATCCTCCGGCAATTCGCCACTGCGCTCCCCCATCGTGCGCCGCTGTCCGGCCACCAGCCTGGGCTTGGGAGGCCCACCCCGTCCCCGGTAGACCGGAGTGGTCCACTCGGGCTCCACCGGCCACACTGTAAAGGCCTCTGGAACGTCCAGGACGTAGTGCATTCCCAAGGTCGCCAACCCGTTGCGGAAGGACGGCGACACGCCGAAGGCGTCGTCTGCCGCGACCCATCCGGCCCTCAGATGGCCCAACTCTACTGTCCGCTCCAGCATCTCCAAAGCCAGTCCCGTCTTCGACCGGTAGCTCCGTCGCTCCCCCGGAATCCCAGCCGCAGCACAACGGTCCTCGTCCGAGGTCCAGCTCTCCGGCAGATAAAGGCGCTTGTCCACCAGGGACCGGCCCAACGGGCTCACGTAGGCCAAGAACATCCCCGCCTGGCAGTTGGCCTTGCCCAGCCGGCCGCAGTACTGCCGGGCCACTCCCGCCGACTTCCTACCCTGCTTGGGAAAGTCGCTGCCGTCCAGGACCTACACCCCCTCAGGATGCTCCAGCCGGGTTCCCAGGTACTCCTCCAGCCGCCCTATAACCGCCTCATCGTCCCAGGGAGAGTCGGTGAGAAACCGCTGCATCCCCCGGGCGGACTCAGGAACCGTCTCCGATAGATTCTCGGCGTTGCGCCGCTCCCCGGATTGCACCAGCAGGGCTTGCAGATAATGGCCGCTGCGCTCCCGCGTCTCCCGGCGGCCAAACAGCCCAGCGAAGTAAGCGTGAAACCCCTGAAAGTCCTGATATATCTGCTCGAAAGCTGCCGCATCCACTTCCCTACCTCACCCGACCAAGCCTTCCCCAACCTCCCAGTGATCTTATCACGCCAACTGTCGTTGTAATACTAGAAACCAGGTGACGAACATATTGAGCCGGACCGGCGACGAATTCTTCGGCGAGCGTTCCTGGCCAAAACCGACGGAGAGCCATCTGTAGGCTCTATTATCAGTATCTTGCTCTTGAAATACTCTCAATGACTAATTCCTGTCATCAGAACAGACTACCTTCATGAAGAGTGTGAGCACCCGGAACCCCTTTGCTGCCCCTGTCATGGGTTCCAAGTTGTTGACAATTGTCAATTGCCGTACTTGCCGCATCCTCATAGAATGAACCCCATAAGTCTTCTCTAGGATGGAAAGCGATGCAAGATTAAAATTTCCTTGAGGATTCAAGTTACTCGAGACCCTATGACCCACTTATTTGCGTCAGGCCGGATGCCTTCTGATTTAGAAACCTCTAAAGCAGCCTCCCCGTCAACAGTAAGCGTAATGGGCAAATACAAACAGCCTTGTCCTGTTTGCCGAAGATCAAATTGTTAATCCAAATGCATTGTGGCCTTCCGAACCAAACCGACCGATACGCATAGCAATCCCAACGTCTTTACTGTTGCCGAGAGAAGGTTAAGAGCAGAACCCGCGGTTATATGCGAGTGAAGCACTAAAAGGTTGGACGGTAATATAGTTATGATTACGTTAAACGAATTTGCGCGGAAATTTGAGGCCCTGCCGCCCGAGCACAAACGAATCGTTGTGCTTATCGCGCAGGAATACACCAACCAAGAGATCTTTGAGGAGTTGAGTTCCTCCGACTTCCGATTCGGCTCAGTCGGCACAATCAAAACGACCATAAACAGGATTTGTGACTACTTTTTTGGCGAATTGGTAACAGGTAGAGATCGACGGCGCGAACTGCGCCGCCTTTACAACGAATATCGACTTAGCTTGCATGGAAAAGACTGTACGGTCGGTGGGTCCTTTTCCGGCATCCCACAGAACTGCCTGGCCGTTTACGGCAGCCTGGCCGACCCCGACAGCCTGCGCAGGACCCTCGTAGACCACCGGGGGCCGGTTGAATACATCCCTGCGTATCTCGGCAACCACACAGTTTTTTGGGGCTTACCCAGCTACCGTCCCCTAGTTGACAGCAGTGGAGCTGCCGTAAGGGACCTGTACCTGGAATGGCTCGTGGTTTCTCGTTCTCCCGGGAGCCGCGGATCTGTGCCCGTAGCACTGATCAACGTCAGCGATGGGGACCTGGACCGTCTCAGCCAGCGGGAAAGGTCATACGAGCTGGCGACCGTTACAGACGACATCCGCCTGGCCGACGGCGATCCGCTGCCAGACAATATAACGAAAGTGTTGACCTTTCGGAGTCCGGGCCGGGACCATCCGCCCATCCCCGAGGGATACAGGGTGGCGGCCCGCAAGGGCTATTGCGACATGGTCACCCTGGCCTTCGCCAATATACATGGCTGGGGTTTCACCCTCCCTCAACCTACGGCAATAGAAGACGTTCATGACGCCGATACTCTCGGCGTTACTACCTGGAAGGACCAGGATGTCGACCGGATCATCGAATTGGACCAAGGCCTTCGCCAGGAACTGATCAATGAAGGGTGCATTCGACTGGAAAACAGCCGCCTCCCTGTCTCGATACCCTATGTGCTCCGCCCCCTGGTGAACCAACGTGGTATTTACGAAGAGGCGTGGTCTGTCTCCGAAGCCGCCGTCAGCTTGTGCGGCCAAGCACTGGCGTTGGTCCTTGAAGACCGGGAACTCCAACGAGCCGCAGGCTATAACGAAGCTGACATCCGGTTGGCCCACCCAACTTTGGCCAACAATTTCATTGGTCGGCTGGATCGAGATCGAATTAGGCCCAATCTCCCAGAGATATGCCGGGTCGACCTGATCCTCACCAACCGGGGAGACCTGCATGTGCTGGAGCTCAACACTGACTCGCCGGCGGGCATGTTCAACCTCGACGTGCTTACCCCGTGGCAACTGGAGCAGCGTCGGAAAATGGGTATGCAGTACCTTCCCCTCCAAGCCCCCGCCCCAAAGGTCTGCGAATCCTTGATGGGTACGCTGTTCGAGCACTGGAACGGATTTTTGAAGGTAATTGGCGAGCCCGATCGCAAGCTGCGATATGCGGTCATCCTTGACACAGACGTTTCAGGGCGTCCTACTTCGTCGGAGTTCGAGGCCTTCAAGAGGTTGTTCGAGGGACGTGGAATAGAGTCCGATATCCTTGAGCCTGAGCAGATTGCGTACGATGCCGGCAGATTGGTAACTATCGGATCTGCGGAGGTCGACGGCGGCAAGCAGATAAATATGGTATACAAACGCCTGCTGTTCGATGACATCATGCGCGAAAGGATTAATCCGTCGAACCCTTCCAGGGGCGCCGGCATCGCTGCTCTGGAGCGCGCCTATTTGGATAACGCAGTCTGCATGGCGCCAACGTTCTTGTCCAGGATGGTCGGAAACAAGTTTCTGCTGGCACTTATCAAGCACCCGACCTTTGAGCAGCGGCTGAGCGATGCCGGGCTCACGCTGACCGACCGGGAACGGAGAGTTCGAGAGCAGAATATCCCTGAGACCTACAACTGGGCTGACGTTCCTCTCCCAAACAGACCGGGCTTCTTCCAGGAGGTTCTGGACGACCCGATGTCGTGGGTCATTAAGGGCATCAACTCCTACGGGTCCAGGCTTGTTCGTTTCGGAAGTAATGAAGACTATCCGCCTCCCATCTTCCAGGAGCGTTTTAACGACCAGACCGACCGCTACATCATTCAGCGCGAAGTACCCCACGGCGTCATGGAAGTGCCGGCCGTGACCGGAAGGCAGGTAGACTGGGTCCTGAAGCCTTTCACCCTAGGCTGCTACGTCTTCAGGCAAGATGGCAGGGCCAAGGCGGTGGCCACGGAAGCGAAAGTTTCATCCACTCGGCCTGTGGCCCTTAATGAGCAAGGAGGGGGCAGGACAGCGGTGTTCCATGCGGGCCTCTAGCTCAACACCGTGGCCTGTGAACTTCTCACGGAGGCGGGCGGCGGCGAGACCCGTTCCCGCCTCGATTTCTTAACGCCCCTATGGATTAAAGAGAGGAAATCGGCAGTCCTCTGCGGCATCAAAGGGCCCGAGCTCTCACAGGACCTTGCCCACACACTTCCCTAACTGAGTGAGGCGGGCCGCGCAGTGGTGTCGGACACCAGCACCTTCACCACGTCCATGCCATTGTATTTCTGGTGCTGAACGGACTGGGCGTAGTGGCGCAACAAGCGGAACGAAGCATTTTCCTCCTGGGTCTCCTCTTCCGAGATGTAGGCCAGCCGATCCTGCAGATTGAGGGTTTCCAGCACCGCGAAGAACTCCAACTCCAGCACGCCGCTCCCTGGACGCGCCAACACCGTCAGCCGCCGCCTCACTTCACCCCCGCCGTTGCCCGTCTCCGTCAGCAAGCTCTGCAGGGTCTCCCCGCCCGCGGCACACAGCCGGTTGGTGGCCTCTTCGTCCCAGCCGTTGGACGCGGCGGTCTTCCTCAGGAAGCCTTCGATATTCGGAAGGGACGACAGCCTGAAGGGAACCGTCAGCCTCCTGGGGCGGGAGCCAGTGATCTCCACGAACCAGGTCATGGCGACGGCGACGATGGTGCCCGCAGTCAGGCCGTTATCCAGGAACCGCAGTTCCTCGACCCAGGGCAACTCCCTGATGATCCCTGAAGTTTCCAGGGCAATGCCTACCGAGAAGGAAAGCCCGATGATCAGCGCCTTCTGGTGGTCTATGCCGCCCTGTCCGACGGTGCGAATGCTCTCTACCACATAGGTGCCCATCAGCACCAGCAGGTACGCCCCCATTACTGGCGCGGGGATGATCAGCAGGACGGCGGTCAGCTTGGGCGAGAAGGCCAGGGCCACCAGGAGGAACCCGGCGACGTAGCCAACGTTGCGGCTGGCGACCCCGGTCAGGTTGACCAGGGAGCCGCTGGTCGCCGAATTGATGGTCGTGGGCGGGGATGCGGCGATGCCGCTGAGCAGCATCCCCAGGCCATTGGCGTTCAGCGATCCCTGCACCAGTCGGAAGTCGGTGGCCCGGAACCGTCGGCGCGACAGTCGCTGCACCACAACGCTGTCGCCCATGTTCTTGATGCCGTTGATCAGCACCACTATTGCGACCATCGGTAGCAGGCTGACGAAGCCCCGGGCCTCGGGCAGGTCAAGCCCTGGGAACCACAGACCCGGCAGGCCCACCCATGGCGCTCTGAGCACGAACTGGAAGTCATATAGGCCTAGGGGAAAGGCGGCGATGCAGCCTGCGAGGATGCCCGCGATGGGAACCCACAGCCTCAACGCGCCAGTGACGCGGAGGCCCAGTACGATCACCACGGCAAGCGTTGCCAGCGCCACCAGCGGCCCGGCATAGGAGGCGGCGTCACCGGGGACCGCAAGCACGCGGTTGCCCGCGATGGGCATCACCGTCGTTGCCAAGAGAAGCAATGCCGTGCCAGCCACCACCGGGGTGATAATCCGGCGCAGGAGCGGAAGCCAGATCGACAGGGCGAACTGGGCAAGGGCCCCCGCCACAAGGAGCGCCGTCAACATCGGCGGGCCCCCCTCTTCCAGGGCCGGTACTCCGACCACTATCAGGGAAACGCTGGCCGCGGTGATCAGGATGTGCCCGGTGCCGAACCTCCAGACCCGGCCAGCCTGCAGGGCCGTCGTAAATCCACAGACGATCAGGGTGGCAAAAGCGGCCCAGACCAGGTATTCCTCAGACTGTCTCGCCACCAGCGCGGTGGTCGTGACCGCAGTGATGATGGGCGTGAGTACCAGCAGCACTCCCTGGAAACCCGCGGTGACCGAAACCAGGATGGGACAATGTTCGTCGGGTTCGTAGCGGATCTGGTCGTTGCCTTGCTCTGAAGCCAATGTGTCACCAGGGTCAATTGATCACGGAGTTTTTACGCCGTTTGATTTTATCTACCGCCTTCTCAGGACGTTCAGGTGATTTATGCAAAAAATATGAAGAAAGGTACCGTAAGCCTGCTCGAGCCGGTTTAGTGACAGGGAGGCCTTGACGGAAAAAAGCGCAAACAGGTATGCTTGTTGTGTTCTATACGAACATACATTCGTATAACAGATGCCAGCTTGCCTCGGAGAGACCACCAGGGTGTTTCGGCAGAACGAAAAGGAGGAACAACGCAGATGCCAACAACCTACGAATACTCGCTGGCTGACAACGGCAGCCTCGTATGCGCCCGCACGCAACCGGCCCACGAGCAGACCCGGGGGCTCTTCATCGACGACCGTGACAACGGTTACGGGGCCTCCGGCATTGCCGCAGACTGGGTGCTGTCAGCCAACGCCATCAACGGCTTCGGCTTCTTCGAGTTCTACCCCGGGGAGACCGGGACTTACCATCGCGCACTGGTCCCCGACATCCTGACCGCCATCGACGCAGGCCGTCCGGTCGAAGACCCTGCGGCTCTGGACATCCGCCACGCCGCCTGGCCGGGGATGGACAAGCGTGAGATTGAACTGCAGATCCTGGCCCGGCGCCAGCGCGCCATTGAGGACGCCCTGCGCCGCGGCCGGGAGAAGAAGGCCCGCGAAGAGCGCGAACGGCGCCGCCGCGAACAGGAGGCCCGCTGGCGGGCCGAGGTGGAGGAGAAAATCGAGCTCGAGTACGGCCCCCTTGAAGCGCAGATCACAGAGGCCCTGGAGGCCGAGTTCGGCCCAGGGTTCCGGGTCTAGGTCATGGAACTACACCTTGATTCTGAAGGTCCGTCTTACCTCGCCAACTTCCGGCGCTACTGGCCCGAGCACCTCGTCCACCTGGCCGTGGGCGGATTCGCCGGCGCGCTCCTCGTAGGCGACGATCCCTGGGCCGGCGCGGTCATCATGGGGACTGTGTGGGTGCGTCAGGCCCTGGAGTTCCAGAAGAGGCGAGACACCCCGGGAATCGACCTTTCCTACCACCTGGCCGGTCTAATCGCCGGAGTGTTCGCCGACGTCGGGCTGCGCTCCTTGGGCCTCACGCCTTGATCCAGGCGTGCCAGTAACCCTCCATAGCCGACAGTTCTTCAGCGAGTTCACCCAAAACCGGAATGTCAGGTAGCGTCTTAAAATTTGGCATCCATGACAGCGTCCCCCGCCCGTCGCACGGCATCCCGCACATTCCGGAAGCGCCCCGTGCTAAGCGGCGTTGACGGCATATTTCGCCGATGCTAGATTGAGGGCGTTGCTACAAGTGAAGAGAGAATAAAAGGAGGGGCGAAATGGACTTTGGCCTGTTCAACACATGGAACGCCCTGTACGAGGGCGACACGGTCCCTTGGCACCCGGACTACCGGGGCGGAAAGCTCCTCGAGGAGGACGCCTACCTCAAGAATTACGAGGAAATCGACGCCGTCGAGGATATGGGCTGGGACTACATCTGGCTGGGCGGCGGCCACTTCTCCAAGCAAGCCAGCATGGACCCCCAGGTGCTGATGCTGGCGGCGATCATTGCCGAGCGGACCGAACGCATCAGGATCGGTTCATCCATACACCGACCCGTCATGAAACAGGAGGGAGAGACCCTGTCGGCCGCGGCCCTGCCTCACGAGCGCTACGGTTTCGACAACCTGCTGCTCGAGGATCCCATTCAGACCGCTGAACAAGTCTCCATCGTCGACCAGGTCAGCCGTGGCAGGTTCATCTACGGCGCGGGCGGGCGCACCCGGGGATCCGCTACGCGACGCGAGCAGTTCTTCGAATACCTCGAGGTCATGAAGCAACTCTGGACCGAAGACCATTTTTCGGGTTTCGAAGGCAAGTACTACAACTACCCTGCATTCTATGAGTCGTACCTGGCCATACCCAAGCCCTACCAGAAGCCCTATCCCCCCATGCTGCTCCCCGTGGACAGCCAGGAAAGCTTCGTGCCCATGGGGGAGCAGGGCTACCGCATCGCCGTCGGCGCTGGCAGTTCTCCCCACAACCCCCGGGGCTCGGCGGTTCTGAAGGAGGACGTGCAGGCCTACCGCAAGGCCTGGATCGACGCCGGACACCCGGGCGAGCCCACGACGGTGGTGCGCATCCCCACGCTGGTGGCAGAAACCAAGTCCGAGGCCGACCGCCAGACTGAAAACCTGATGGACCTAGCTCGCCGCTATTACTCGGGCCGAGTGGCCATCGGCAGCACAGACGCCGGGACGGCCAGCCCCGAGGCCACCGAGGAGATCAACCTGTTCGGCACGCCCGAAGAGGTATGCGACAAGATCGAGTTGCTTAGGGACGACTTCAGCACCGACGAGATCATGTTCGAGGTCAACTGGACGTCCTCGGTCCCCCGCGACGTGGTGATGAACACCATGCGCTGCCTTACCGACAAGGTGATTCCAAAGTTCAAGTAATTCGCAGAAACCCTACCTAAGGAATGTTCTGCGAATGGAATTGGGCGCAAACGCCTAGGGATTGAGTAATGCGGTCCCTGGGCGTTTTGGCAGACCTCCCCGGTCTTCATTGGCGCAATGAGTCCAACAATACTTCCGGTCCTTGGCCATAGAGCACCGACAGGTCAGGGAGGATATCCTGGCAACGGCAAATACCAGAAACCCCCGCTACGAAGCTGACGAAAACCCGCCCCTGCTGTCCGCCCTGGGGCATGGGGCGCAGTTCAATCTGATCGCCTCGGCCACCCTGCTGGTCACGCCGGTAATCGTCGCCAAGGAATCGGGTCTCGGCGACTCCTACTTGCTGTGGGTGGTCTTTGCTTCCCTCCTGGCCGTCGGTCTTTCCACCCTGATTCAGGTGCGCCGGATCGGCCCGGTGGGCGCAGGCGCGCTGCTCCCCATGTTCACCGCCGCCGTATCCATCCCCTTCTGCATCACAGCGGTCGTCGAGGGAGGGCCCGGCACCCTCCTTTCCCTGGTGGTTGTGACGGGCGTCTTGCAGATCATTGTCTCCAAGTGGGTGGTCATCCTCCGGAGAATAGTTACTCCGGTGGTGAGCGGCATCGTAATAATGATCCTGTCCGTCACCCTCGCCTCTGTCGTATTCGCCCTGCTGGACGGGGCGTCGAGGGAAGAGCCGATGGCGGCGCCGCTCACCGCGATGATTACACTTGCCGTGGTCGCTGCCCTCACTCTGCGTCGTTCAGCGGCCCTCCGCATGTGGGGACCCGTCATCGGAATAGTGGTTGGCTGCCTGGCAGCGGCCGGGTTCGGCATCTTCGACCTGTCACTGGTTCGAGAGGCCCCATGGGTCGGCGTTCCCACGGATTTGCCGGACCTCACTCCGGATTTCGGGATCCACTTCTGGATCCTGCTTCCCTCCTTCCTGTTCCTGGCCATCATTTTCTCCATCCATTCCAACGGCGAGACAATCGCACAGCAACGGGTGGCCTGGCGCGACAACCGGGCGGTCGACTTCCGGCAGGTGCAGGGCGGGATGGCGGGCGCAGGCGTGAGCAACGTGCTGGCCGGAATCGGCGGCGCGGTGCCCAACATCATCAATTCCGGCATCATCTCCTTCTCGCAGACTACCGGCATCGCCGCCAGGCGAGTCGGTTACTGCATCGCCTTCATTTTCATCGTCGCTGCCTTCCTGCCCAAGGTATCGGGGTTGATCGCTTCCATACCGGCCCCGGTCATGACCGGGTACCTGATGATGGTCACCGGCACGCTCCTGGTGGACGGGACAAGGCTGGTGATCCAGAACGAGCAGAACCGGCAGAAGGTGGTGGTCGCCGGCATCTGTTTCTGGATCGGGGCCTCCTTCCATTTCAACCTGTTTTACCTTCCCGACTTTGGCTCCGTGTGGGACGCCCTGTTCAAGAGCGCCATCACCACCGGAGGTCTCGCCGCGGTGATCATGGTCCTATACCTGGAATTAACCAATCCAAGAAGGATGAGGTTCCAGTCCCCCCTGCACGTGGACTCGCTTCCGGACCTCAACGAATTCATGTCCAGGTTCGCCAACAACCGGGGCTGGAACGACGCCATGAAGGAACGGCTGAGCGCCGTCGCCGAGGAAACACTCCTGACACTGGCGCCCTTGGACCTCACCCTCGACTCGCTTGAAGCGGACGACCCCGAAGAGGGCCGCACCCTCATCGTCCTCGCCGCCAGCGACGGCCCGGTGGCAGACCTGGAATTCATAGGCGGCGGAAACGAGGACAACCTCGAGGACCGCATCAGACAGCTGCAGCAGCACGACACCCAGGACCCCGTGGAGGAGGAGCTCTCCCTGAGGCTGCTGCGCAGCTTCGCCCAGTCAGTGCAGCACCAGCAGTTCCACGGCACCGATATCATCACCGTCAGGGTCGGCCAGCCCGAGGGCTGAAGACCTGAGGGACGCGTAACTTCCACGTCACTTTTCCTTCCGCAGGCCTTGGTTCCCGCAACTACCGGGAAGTCTTCGGCGAATTGCGCCCAGGTTTCGACACAGGAGACGATTCCAAAAGTCCCGCAAGGCCCTGAGACCTGAACCCTGAAGGATCCTCGGGATTCTCGGAACACACAGACAGAGCCCCGGCTGGGTCACCAGCCGGGGTCTTAGGCGCATGCGCGATGGAATGAGTTTTGATCGAAATTACCCTGAGTCTTGCTAGTGGACCAACTCCCGCCAATGCTGTACCCCGCACTGGCAACCGTCGTACCAAAAACGCCGCACAGGGATGGAGTCGAGTGGGGGGTGAACTCTATCCCACTCTTTGCCAAGAACGCGACGGGACCTCCCTTCCCCCAGTCTTGATAGCCGTACCATTGGGCGGGTTGATGCGCTAAAGCCGTTAGGCAGGCATCCAGGTAGTTGGTTTGCCTCGCTGTTCGTTCACTAGGTGAGCTGAGAGTGATGCTTTTGATGGCATCCACCCCTCCCATATTCAGCTTCCCTGAGTCGCTGGTCGTCATCTCAATTCCATTGGCTAGTCAGCCCCCATTCCCAAGAGGCACTGGGCGACGAAAACCATTACTGCCACAATGAGAGCAGGAGGATAATAAAGCCACACCGACGGCGATCGTAAACACTTCGCCAGTATACCGATGGAGAAATCTATCGGAGTGATTTCGTAAGCATCGTCTGGCCCATAAGTGCCAGTTCGCAACTTTTTGAGCATGCATTCATACGAGCCTCGAAATCGCCGTTCAAGGGACAGATAGTAAACGTCCAACAGGAAGAAAAGTGACACCGGAATCAAGGCAATCAAGGTGTGCCAAGCGACTCCGGTTCTGGCGGCCAGAAAAATCACGGCAGACAACGCAGTAATACTCCACAGCTTACAGGAACGGCTATTCTCCGCCATACGCTGGATGACTCCCTGCAGCATCTCTAGGTGGGACTGGACGGCGGAGGAACCGAAATCGGAAGTCACAACAAGCCAGCTTCCCTGAGTTCTCTTTGCAACACTGATTGCCAATTGTCCAGCGGTTCCGTAACTAAACCTCTGTAATCGGACGGCATTTCCACCTTGTCATCCTTTAGCACGCAAACTCGGCTAGGGTTAACGGCAAGTACGCGGCCCATCTCAATCATTGCGTTGGGGCGTGGGCGAAACGCCCCGGTCGTTAGTTCCTCGTCTGCGGTGAGGATCACGACATAAAAGTCCGCGTTGTTTATGGTGTTATCTATCTTGTCATTGACAAAGCGACCGGAGTTAGGGAGATCAGCTGCTTTGTAGGCATCCATACCGTTCTCGAAACACCATAGCCTGATGTCCTCAACAACCCTAGGCACTCGCCCATCGTTACTGCCGTGGATCACCATGACTCGAGGGCGGGTCCGCATTATCTGTCCATCCTCGCTGTGGCCTATTTCAGTGTTGACCGACGAGTTCCATTCTTCTAGGGCGGCCCTTCCATCGTCGGTCAAGTCAAAGGCAAAGATGCCTTCAGCTGACCAAGAGTTCGTAACGTCTGTGAACCCTCGGCGAGAACGAATCCAACCCAGATAGACCAACGTTTTGGCGTCGGTGTGTTCCTGACCACCAAAGTCCGGCATCCTAAACATTGACCCTAGCGGGTTGGGGACGGGTTCTCCAGCCTCCCGAGCGGCCAACTTGGAAAGCAACTCCATTAGTCGCCGTTCCTGTTCCTTACCCATTGACACGCAGCAACCTCCAGTCCTCTGATCGACCACCATCAATTCTACTGGCGACGATTCTTTATGGCATCTTCAACCCATCCCTCAAGACGGTCCTTTATGTAGCCGTACACGTCTTGGCTGTTCATATAGGGAGGGTCGTAGGCGGCCACATACTGGTCAAGAATTCTACCATTCTGCAATCGAACGTTTGCAAAGGGATTCGCCCCCTTCTGAGATGCTTGGCGGTTCTGATCCATAAGCCTGTGAATGTAAATGCCGAATAGCCCCTTCCTGTCATTCCAAGCCTTTCTGATCTCGTAATCTATCCACTTCCGACTTGCTGTCTGTGAGCCGATTAAAACAATGACGCAAGACCTGGTGCTCATCTGGTCATTGATCCACCTCTCAATGGCGGCATCGCCACCGCGTTTGACCTGTTCCCAAGAGTTGTCAGAAACGGGTTCATCGTGCTCAGTAGTACCGATGTTGCGTACTTGTCCCGCTCTCCAAGCATCGTTGTCGAAGTGGAAGCTGTAGAACGTTCGCCTCTTTGGATGGTTGGTCGTCAATTGGTGTCCCCCTATATTCGATCCAGGACTCGGTATAGTCCAACACGGAGTCGCTTTGACAATTATGGTATAAATTCACCATAGCAGAAGCTAGATTATCAGTGAAGATAATATTGTCATATGCGGGCCTATGCTAGAACCTCCGAATTTCCAACGACCAGAGCGGCCAATGCCCTAGAGCGACAATCGGCGGAAGAAGGCCAAACTGAATGCCTCGAAAAAACGGGTGTTACGCGCCAAGGTCTCGGAGACCGACGGGGATCGACCAAAGATGTACCAAGGAACATTCGAGGACCCATGCGGGTCGATGGTGGCGTATATGACACCGATGAAGTTGCCCTCCTTGGAGGAGTACCGTCGTCAGGCGATCTCTGACCATATCGCGGAATGAGCATGTCCGGCCCCTGAGGTGTGCGGAGGTGCGCTGGCGACTGGTGAATATTAATCTGAGCCCGAGGAACTATGTTGGTCTCCAACAGGCATCGGGTAGAAGAGACCCGCCTGAATATTCAGGCGGGCCTTTATCCTTGGGTCGGCGTTAGACAGGGTCCCACGAACATCGTCTATGCGATGACACGGCGAGCTCGGGCAACCACAGCCCTCACGCCCCGCCACGTGTATATGCCACTAGTCCATATGAACCAGATCGAGAGCGGACTGGCGACCCAGTCAGGGCATTGTGACCAGCCAGCAAAGAACGCACCACTCTCCCAGGCCATTACTGCCGCCAGACTCAGGATTGCTAAGACAGAAGACAAGAGAAACGTTTTCTGGAATAGGCTGAGGCCTCTCAGCCATCTTCTGGAGAGCTGGGTTCGTGCCCGCAGAGACTTGGTGCCATCAATCAAGGGCGGAACCAAATTCTCGGCGAAAAGCGGCTGCAAGCGATCCTCGTATCGCTGCCACGCTTCCCAGAGCACCATGACAAAAATCGGCCAAGATGAACTGATGTTGACACGGTTGATGGAGTGGGGCAAATGATTTTATCCCGGGCTGACACTTCCCTGTTTACGTTCACTTCGTCCGTGTCGTACAATATGTTGTAGGTACAAAAGCACCAAGGAGGTAGCCCAATCCATGGCAACCAACCCCAACAGGCACAACCCCGATGTTGAACAATACCCGAAGCACGACCGATTCGACCTGCCCATGATTCCCAAGTCAGAGCGCGGAGATTGGCTGCCATTCCGCCCTATCTGCGAACGGTTGGGCTATGACCTGCCCAGTTCCTTCGGCGAAGGATGGGTGGTCCGGGTCTACGACTGGAGGTTCGAACGGATCATTAGGCAACAGGGTCAGGCCAGCCCAGAACGACTGATGATCCACAAGTCGTGGCTTGCGGACTTCCGCCGAGCGGCGGGTGTTGAGGTCGGCCCTGATGACTTACTGGACCTAGGGGGCCAGTTCCTGAAGGTCTTGGACGAAGCCAATGACGCCTTCGACGACGCGGTCGATGCCGCAAGAGAGGCCCGCATTGTGGCCCAGGATAGGGCGGAAGATGAATTCCTGAATGCCCTAGCCGCTTACGAGAAGAACCACTCCGGCTAACCCTGCGGTTTTGTCCCAAGAAGTCAACAAAGCCCTCGCCAGTCTTCTGGCGGGGGCTTTGTTGATGTTTGCCGTTGACCGGCACGACCGGCACCGTAAAGGGAAGAGAAATTCACATAAGTAGGCAACCTAGTGGCTTACCCCATGCACCCCCACTAGGATACGGGACTCTTCAAGATGAGGCCCCAGCACACCGAATTCATACCTAGTAGTATTGCATGTGTAGTCCGTCCCCTTGCGGACTAGGTTAGGGTCACGCTAGAATAGAAATCAGGACGTCCTACCGACCAAAGCGAACGTCCTGATCATCAGCCCAAAACCACACCCCAAGTTTATAGGAGGCCCTTAATTCAGTCCTTCAGATTCCAGCTCCCAAGGGCTTGATTCTTTGGAACAGACTTTTGGGAGGATAGGCCAGAACCAAGCACCGTTTAGCTTCGGTTCTGGAAACCCCAATTCCTTGACCCGAGAGTTTTGGTTTTGTAAGGTCCGGCGCCGCGCCCTTCGGGCGTTGCCCCTTTGCTATAGGCGAATCCTATAAAAGTACCTACTAGGGCTGTCAAGACCACCGTGGAGGAGTATATGAAATCTAGTTCCGAGCATACGGGCGATTTTGTGGACCCCGTACAGGCCACGCCCGAAACGATTAAGTTCCTAAGGAAGTTGGTCTCCGATATCGACTACGAGATCGAGGCGCTGACTGCCAAGAAGCGTGTCTTTGTGGAAGTTCTAGAGGAGGTCGATGGAGAGCTTGAAGAAGTGGAGCGGGCGCCTTTAGAGAATCTGTCTGTCCAGGGTGCCGTCATAGAGAACGCGGCTACAGATGCCACGCATTGCCAGGGGACCTCTATTTCGCAGGAGGTTGACGAAAACAAATTAGACATCGACCTGAGCGAGTTGGACGTCTCCATCGTGCAGGACGCATCTAATCTGCTCGATCGTATGTCCAGGATAGGCCTAGCAATCAGGGACGAGGGCAAACTTCTAAATATCACTCAGGTTGCTAGGTATCTGAACAGGGCAGGAGTGACAACCTCCACTATACAGAATCAGCGAACCTCCATGGGGAAGGTGCTCCGGGAACATCCCGAACTCTTCGAAAAGGTGCGTCTCGGGACATTCCGATATCTGGGTAACGGCTTCCACAGTTCCCCAGATTCCGCCAGCGATGTCCAGGACAACGAGAGTACAGACAGTGTTGATTCCGCAAACCTCAGCGAGGAGGTGAACAATCCCTAACCCTGAAAACTCAGCGAGGTTCCCCCAAATAGCCGGAAGCCGCCCACTCTCTTCCACAAGCACAGGCGGCTTCCTCGGCCAAGGAGGTGGCCCCCTCCCATGGCACCTTTGGATCGTAGAGGGAAGATTGCCGGCCTGTCAACTTCCCCAAAAGCCAAATCATTCATTTGTACCATCCTGGACGGGATAGACGACACAAATTTACTTGAGGCCCTGAAGCCACCGCCAGCCAAACACGGGCGCACGGGACGCCCTCCCTTCCCGGTTCGCGCCATGTGGCGGGGGTGGCTCTGCAAATATCTCCTGAACATCCCCTACAACGTCGTGTTGATCGAATACTTGGAGTCCGACCGACGCCTGCGCGAGGTGTGCGGCTTTGACGGCACGGTGCCCGCCGCCCCCACCTGGAGCCGCTTCCACTCCCGCCTGAGCGAGTTCCAGTCCGCGGTGGACGACATTCTTGACACCCTGACCACCAAGCTCAAAGAACTCCTCCCGGGTCTGGGCGCGTCAGTAGCCATTGACTCCACCAGCGTTGAGTCCTTTGCCAACCCCAACCGCAAGCACGTCAGGGACCACGACGCAAAGTGGGGGGTTAAACACAGTGCCAAGGCGAAGGAGGAGGGTACGGAATACTTCTTCGGCTACAAGATGCACATGGTAGCCGACGCCGACTATGGCATCCCGCTGGCGTTCAGGGTCACGCCGGGCAGCACCAGCGACTCGACAATGCTCCCAAGAGTCATGGACAAGGCCATGGACAGGCTGCCCTGGCTGGATCCCAAGTACCTGATTGCCGACCGTGGCTATGACTCGGAAAAGAATCACCGGTACAGCGTGGAGCGGGGCACCGTCCCGATCATCCATATCCGAGAGACTGATAAGAACAAGAACTCGCCCGTGTACAACAACGTCTTGGGCTGCCCGACCTGCATGGGCGGGGTGCCCATGGCGTACATCCGCACTGACCCGGAGACGGGGCATCACCTCTTCCGCTGCATTTCCTCCGGTTGCCACCTGAAGCCCAAGTCGAATGGCGCGTGGCAATACTGCGATACCGATGTGTGGGAAGATCCGATGGAGAATCTGCGGATAATCGGCATCGTGGCGCGGCAGTCACCGGAGTGGACCATGCACTACAAAAAACGGCAGTGGGTGGAGCGGCTATTCAGCAGCCTGAAGCGGTCCAGAGGTCTGGAGAGCCACACCGCCCTGAACATCAGGCGGATCACGACGCACCTGACCATGAGCACACTGGCTTATCAGGCAACGGCATTGGCGCGGGCGGCTTTGGGGCAGTTCAAAAATATAAGATTGATGCGTGTTGGGACTCCATAGTTAGCGGCGAGCAGTTGACAGCGCTGCCCACTTGGATGGCTAGGTAACCGGATATCATTTCCGCTACCGCCTCCAAGGGTCTGTCAGCCCGTCCGAGCAATTGGGCGGTGTGGTTGGGGAATTCCTGTAAGTCAGTCTGATCATCGAGACTCACACGCATCTTCGAGGAGCTATTGATCTCGACGCCAAGGGACCACTGGGGAGTACTGGGGGTTTTGCTGGGGACATTGCTGAGGTCAACTACTGGCTTGCCCATTTCGGGGCCCCCAGGATACCGGCGACAGACTCCGCCCAGAAGGCCAAAGCTGGAGCCCTACACCGGCGTCATCGACCGGATCCTGGAGGACAACCTCGCACGCCCCAGGGAGCAGCGCCACACCGTTCGGCAGCATCCTCTGTTGGGTTTAGTTTGACACGCGGTTTCTCGGCTCTGCTATCATCGGCGGCAACATTGCCTCTTGGGAGCCGTAAATGCCGACGCTGGAATTCAAGGGCAAGCAGCACATCTATGCCCACCACCTCACCGTGCCCTACCGGCCGCTGGTTGCTGACGCTGACAAGTCCGTGAATCCGGCGGACGCCGACGACAACCTGATCATTCACGGCGACAACCTTAACGCGCTCAAGGCACTGCTCCCCCGCTACGCCGGTCGGGTCAAGTGCATCTACATCGATCCGCCCTACAACACCGGCAACGAGGGCTGGGTCTACAACGACAACGTGAACAGCCTCTTGATGCGCGAGTGGCTGAAGGCCAACGGCCCTGTGGACGGGGAAGACCTGGAACGCCACGACAAGTGGCTCTGCATGATGTGGCCCCGCCTACACCTGCTCAGGGAGCTGCTGGCCGACGACGGAGTCATCTTTGTCTCCATCGACGACAACGAGCAGCACCATCTTCGCATGATGATGGACGAGATTTTCGGAGAGGAGTGCTTCAAGAATAGCCTGATCATTCGTAGGGGTACGAAGAACGTACAATCACAATTTGATACCATTGACGCGCTTGCAACAGGCCACGACACCTTATTGCTTTACAGCAAGTCGAACAACCTGCGAATGCCTAAGCTCACTTCCGAAGCGGAGGATGAATCACCCGGAAAGTGGGACACCTTCTGGCGTGGAACAGAGCGCCCCACCATGCGTTATGAACTATTTGGAATCCATCCAAAGGGTGGCCAATGGCGCTGGTCTGAAGAGCGCGCTCGTTTAGCTGTCCAGAACTATGAAACCTACAGGGAGATGTATGCGTCTGAGTGGACGCTTGACAACTATTACGGCCTTATCAACCAAGGAGAGGGCCGAAGTTTGGATTTTGTACGGCTTGACCTCGAAGGCACAGTACAATACTACGTTCCCCCCAGAAACTACCGTATCCTTTCAGACGTTTGGATGGATCTACGTACAGCTGGGAGGTTCACGGAATTCCCTCACGAAAAGCACATAGAGCTCGTAATGAGGATGATCAACTGGCTCACAGATAAAGATGACGTCATATTGGATTCCTTCGCGGGAAGCGGTACCACCGCCCACGCAGTACTTGGCCTGAACAAGGAGGATGGCGGGAACCGCAAGTTCATCCTCGTGGAATGCGAGGACTACGCCGACAGCATCACCGCCGAGCGGGTTCGCCGCGTCATCAACGGTGTGCCCGGCGCCAAGGATGCATCGCTGAAGGAAGGACTGGGTGGCGCGTTCACCTACTGCACTCTCGGCGAGCCCATCGACGTGGAGGGGATGCTGACCGGCGAGGCACTGCCGGGGTTCTCGGAACTGGCATCCTACCTGCTGCACACTGCATCAGGTCTCTCGCTCAATGGAGAGTTGAAGGCAAAGAACGACGATGGCCTGTTCTACAGCAACGGCGACACGGATTACTACCTGCTGTACCGCCCCGACATTGAATGGCTGCGCAGCAACGAGTCGATCTTGAATGCAGAGCAGGTCCAGCGCATTCACGACGCGGGCCGGAAGGCGGTGGTGTTCGCCTCAGACAAGTACATGGGCCAGCGGTTCCTCGAACCCTTGGGAATCACCTTTTGCCAAATTCCCTACGAACTGCACCGGCAGGGCTAGGGGCGGGCGATGGAGCTGAAGGACTATCAGACCCGCACTCTGGACGCCTTTACCCGGTGGAGCAGCGCCTTGGACCACGCTCGAAACGAATCGCTGGAAGACCTGGCCTACTACGAGAGTCGGGGGAGACCGGTACCCGGCGAAGTCCGTAACTACCCCAAGTCTGCTTGGACAAAGCTGGCGCAAGTCGGAGAGGTCGCCCACGGCTCCCGACCCTACGTTGATCGTACCGCCGCCGCCGGGTTCCCCATACCCCACGTCTGTTTCAAGGTGCCCACCGGCGGAGGCAAGACGCTGCTGGGTGCGGCGGCACTGAAGTGCCTGAACTGGAACAGCGGCCTGGTGCTGTGGATGGTTCCCAGCAACGCCATCTATCGGCAGACCAAGGAGAATCTGTGGGACAAGCAGCACCCCTACCGGCAGATGCTGGAGCATGGCAGCGGGGGGAGCGTCAAGGTGCTGGAAAAGGACGACCCGTTCACCGCTGGCGACGTGGAGCATTACCTCTGCGTGATGCTCATCTCCTTGCAATCGGCCAACCGGAAGAACAACAAGGAGTTCCTGAAAATGTTTCAGGACTCCGGACGATACATGTCCTTCTTCCCCGATAACGACGACGTACTGGGAGATGCCCGGCTGCGCAACGAATACCCCGACCTGGAACCGCCAGCCGCCGACCGTCCAGTGGCGCAGAGCCTGTTCAACGTGTTCAAGATGGTGCACCCGGTGATCGTGCTGGATGAGGCGCACAAGGCCTACGGCCAGCAGGGGAAAGACAGCGACGAGTTCGTAGAGTCTGTCAATCGCCTCAACCCGAGCCTGGTAATCGAACTGTCGGCCACACCCAGCGCCGCCAGGAGCAACCTGCTGGTGGATGTCGCCGGGCAGGATCTGAAGACCGAGGAGATGATCAAACTGCCGGTCCAGGTCACCTCATTCTCCAACACCGACTGGCATCACACCCTGGGTCAGGCCCATGCCAAGCTGGAGGAGCTGGACAACGAGGCAGTCTCCCTGCAGAACAGTGAGGGGCGTTACATACGCCCCATTGCAGTGGTGCGGGTTGAGCGCACCGGCAATGACCAGCGTGACGGCGAGCGCATTCATTCCGAAGATGTGCGGGGATACCTGACGCAGAACATGGGAGTTCCCGCCGAGTCGGTGGCCGTCCAATCCAGCACCAGCCACGAGTTGGACGGCGTAGACCTGCTGTCCGAATTTTCCTCCGTGAGATGGATCATCACCAAGGCGGCGCTTATGGAGGGCTGGGACTGCCCCTTCGCCTACCTGCTGGTGATGCTGGACAACACCAGCGCAAAGCGGGCCATCACCCAGCTGGTGGGACGGGTGATGCGCCAGCCCCACGCGCGGCTTACGTACCGGGAGGCGCTGGACCAGTGCTATGTCTACTGTCAGAGCACCGATGTCAGCGATGCGGTTCAATACGTGAAGGACGCGCTGGAACAGGAGGGGATGGGCGACCTTGACGACGATGTACATACCAGTCAGGCGACGACGTTCAAGACCGTCATGATCAATCGCAGGGAGGAGTTCAGGGACTCGGAGATTTTCCTCCCCAAGGTGTTGCACAAGAAAACAGGCGGCGAATGGGAGGAACTGGACTACCAGAGACATATCCTCCCTGGAATCGATGTGAACGCGATTGGCTCGCCAGACCTCCAGAGCGCGCACCCGGACCGGCCGCAAGAGTCCAGCGCGACCGTGGACCTGGGAGGAGGAGGTGCCTCGGCCACTTTCCACCGTCCTCAGGAGGTGTTCGTCGATGAAAGCGTCAGGATTTCGTGGTACGCCCGCCGCGTCTCCGACATCCTGCCCAACCCGTTCCAGGCAGCCCGCATAGTCCAGGAACTGGTGCAACGGATGAGGGATGCGGGTGAGGGTGACAGCGGAATCTACCGGCAGCGCTCTGCGCTGGCCTCCCAACTGCGGGAGCACGTGGCCAGTGCCATGGACAAGCAGGCAGAGAAGGTCTTCCGCTCCAAGCTCAGGTCAGGAGACATCCGCTTTGACCTGGAGGCCACAGACCGTAACCACCAAATGCGCAAGAGCTACGAGATACTGGTCGCGGACAGTGACGTGCTGCTGCAACGCTATGGCAAGTCAGTCCAGTTGAGCCTTTTCGAGCCGGTTTTCGACCGGGACTACAACGACCTGGAGCGGAAGTTTGCCTTCTACCTCGACGAGCAGAAGGCGCTTCGCTGGTGGCACCGTATCGCCGTCAGACAGCATGGGGAATATTACCTACGAGGCTGGCGCCGTGATAGGGTCTGGCCTGACTTCGTGGCTATGGGTGGCGAAAAGGATGGCAAGCCCAGCGTATTGGTGTTCGAGACTAAAGGAGAGCACCTCAAGGGAAACGACGACACCGAATACAAGGAGCGGTTATTCGCGGCCCTCGAAGAGACCTTCAACGCAGGCAAGATGACCATCAACGACGGGCCCGCCAAGGGAGTGTTCCACCTGG
>CBDCTI010000013.1:0-19571 GCA_965222025.1 Dehalococcoidia bacterium
TGGCCGTGGATGTCCACCAGGTGTTGGGCCAGTGTGCTTAACAGTCTGAGAGGTACGATTCGCCCGTTCACACGGCAGGTGTTGCGCCCATCCAGGTTGACCTCCCGAGCGAGAATTATCTCCTCTTCGCCAACGTCAATTTCGCACTCATTCAGAGCAACCTTGATATTTTGAGAGATGTCGCCGCCAAGCAGGAAGATGCCCTCTACTCTGGACTGGCGTGCACCGGAACGTACCATGCCAACATCGGCGCGTCCCCCAATTAGAAAGCCCAGCGCATCCACGATGATCGACTTGCCGGCCCCCGTCTCCCCGGTCAGCACACTAAAGCCGGGCGCCAACTCAATGTCGAGCTGTTCTATGGTGGCGAAATTGGTGACACTAAGGAGTCTGAGCATGGCTGTGTCCGAAACTACACCCCTCCGAGCAGTGCCCCTTGGTCTACCCGCATTGACGGTCACCTTTGGCGCTCATGTAAATGCAGCGTCCAGATATGGCGAGGGACAGAGCCCCGCTTCCGCGCCTGTTGCCTCACCAGATGATGTTGCCGACATTCTAGCCGCTGATTCCTGTTCCGACCAAAGCTGATTCGCCTCTGTAACGCTGTTCCACTGCACGCTCATCGGAAGAAGCGTGACCAGTCTCCTGGCCATGACGTTGCGCCAGCCCTTCACCCTGCGCTGCAGGGTCCGCAGGTCCTCGTACAGCCGGCCCTGGTTCCTCTTGACCGCCAGCACGTAGTCGGCATCCCGGCTCACAATCTGTTGGGTGATGCTCTTCTGGCAGCCCATGGCGCCAATGGTGCCGATGCAACCTGACACATCCAACAGGTTGTGTGAAACGCCCACGGTCTTTAGGCCAGTGATCGCCACAGTCATTAGTCCACCCTGGGCGGGACTGATTAAGATTTGTATCAGGTTGCCTTTGGCGGGTCAATCACCTTCCTTTCACCCAGCAGCTTCCGGTGGGGCGAAAGTTTTTCCCTGTAGCTGTTTCCCTCGATGACGATCTGGTAGCTGGCGTTGGCCAGGCGGTCCAGGGCGCTGTTGCCCAGGATGGGATCGTCGAAGAGGCTGAGCCACTCCTCCACGGCCCGGTTGCTGGTGACGACCATGCTGGAGGCACGATGCCGGCCGATGATCAGCTCGTAGAGGTCTGCGGATTGCTGGGCGGTGAGGCGGTGGAGACCCAGATCGTCCAGAATCAGCAGGTCCGGGCTAAGCCCGAATCCACCGATGGACGGCGCGAGGACAGCGGAAGGGGGGTGAGGGAGTTACAGGCGCGATGAACCGGGCTCGAATTCGGGTAGGCGGGAAGTTGGAGGGCGATCTAAAGGCGCTTTGGGGGCACCGCTGGCTGCCTGCAGCGGCTGTGGCGAGCGAGATGGCGGGATAGGACACGGCAAGAGGCGCTCGCGGACTGGGCTGGCGCGAGTTTGCCGGGGCGTTGGGTTGGCTGGCGGGTCAGTGGCAGAGGGGTGCCGTCAGGCCGGGAGTGGAATGGCTCGTAGCAGGGCCAAGGCGCAGCTGAACTTCTCAGCCCAAGGCCAGCGAACTGGAAGATGCAGGGTCAACCGGCGTGCCGAGCGGGTGAGCCGTCCCACCAGAGCGAAGACTCGTCGTCTGAGCGTCTCGGTGGTCGCGATCCGTTCACCCAGGCCGATGCGGGCCGTCCAGCGGGCCAGGTTATGCGCGACCACCTGGGCGGCCAGCCAGGCGGAGTTGGCGGCGAAGCGGCCCGAGGGGAGATGGTTCAGCCCGACGCCGTACTTGAGGTCTCGAATGGCGTTCTTGATCCCGGCGTGGCGGCGATGATCAGCCTCCAGTTCCAGGGTATCCCCGGTCCGGTCGGTGATGAAGCCGTGATAGCTGCAGGTGGCGAAGAGGGCCAGTTGGGAACTGGGCGCCGGCTTCACCCGCCGGACGATGAGCCGCACCGGTGCGGCGCCGGGCTCATTCTGGAAGGGGGTCCAGGTGGTCTCCGCCACGTCGGCGGCGCCGTCCATCCAGTAGGGAATGGGAGTCCAGTCCTCCTCGGATATGGCCTCGATGATATTGCGCAGGCTGGCGTGCTGGTGGACGGTGATGGCAAAGCGGACATCCATTTCCCGGCAGGCGGCAACGACAGTGTGGGCGTAGAAGCCGCTGTCGGCCCGCATGGTGAGCTGCCCGCTGGCCCCGCCGTAGCGCACCGCCCCACCGTCTCCCGCAGGAAGTGGGCGCCGCCGCGGGCGGTGTTGGCCCGGCCCTCGCGCAGACGTGACATCAGCACCTCGCCGGTGCCGGCAGCAATGGCCGGCAGCGGGTGATACCCTCGCGCGCCGGTGTAGCCGTGGTGGCGCGCTCCTTCCTTGGCGATGCCGTGGCCATGCCGTAGGTCGCGCAGATGGCCGAATCGAGGTCGATGGTCAGGGGCGCATCGCCGGGTCCGGCATCGGCCGCCCAGGCGCGTGCCAACATCTCGCGGCTCACCCGGTCCAACTGACGGACATGGCCCCACCGGAAGCTGCGCAAGAAGGTACCCAGCGTGGATGGCGCCTTGACCGTGCTACCCAGGGTGCAGGCCGTCCCCCCGGTGCGCAACACGTCGGCGTCGTCGATGCAGTCGCCGCCAGTCAGAGCGGAGGCCACCAGCGTCATCATCTTATCGCCGGTGTTGGCTCGGCCTGGCGCATCGCCCAGGTCGAGCCGCCGGTTAACCAGTTGGGGCAGGCCGAGATACTGGGCCAGGGTGGCCGGCAGGAGCAGCCCGGCATTGGCCACCAGGCGGTGATCGTCGAAGGCGATTTGGATGCCGTCGGGGTGGTTGCGTGGCAGCATCTTGTATCCTGACTTTGGCCCGCGACAATAGCTCATATGTGGCGGTCCAGAGCGCGGCAGACCGGTAGCATCTGGGTCATGGTAGACCGTCCAATAGCAGGGGTCGCCGCGTTCCTCAACGGTAGAACCCGGACAGTTGCCTGGGCCAATCGAGCCCGCATCGTGCAAGGAAGGGTCAACACTGAAAGAGGAGGTACAGATGGAAGGAGAAGCAAGGTTCGTAGGCATTGATGTCTCAAAGGCGCAGTTGGACGTTGCTGTCCGGTCTACGGGGAAGAGATGGACCCTGCCCTACGACCAGACCGGAATTGAGGGACTGATCATCCCCCAGATAGTGGACCTGGAGCCTGCCTTGGTGTTGTTGGAGGCTACGGGCGGCTTGGAACTGCCCTTGGTGGCCGCCCTGGCCGCGGCGGCGCTGCCTGTGGTGGTGGTCAACCCACGCCAGGTCAGGGACTTCGCCAAGGCCACCGGAACGCTGGCCAAGACCGACACTCTGGACGCGGGGGTACTGGCCCATTTCGCCGACGCCGTCCGTCCTGAGGTGCGCCCCCTCAAGGACGCCGAGACCCAGGTCCTCAACTCGCTGACTGCCCGCAGGCACCAGGTGATGACCATGCTGGTCTCCGAGAAGAACCGGCTAGGCACCGCCATCGGCGCCGTTAGTCCCCGCATTGAAGCCCACATCGCGTGGTTGGAACAAGAGTTGAGCGACTTGGACAAGGGGCTACGTCAGACTTTGCGCCGGAGTCCGGTGTGGCGTGAGAAGGACGACCTGCTCCGCACGGTTCCCGGTGTCGGAGAGCAGATCTCCCTCACTCTGCTGGCCAATCTGCCAGAGCTGGGCACGCTGAATCGCCGGCAGATCGCCGCCCTTGTGGGCGTGGCCCCCTACAACCGCGACAGTGGCGCCCTGCGGGGCAAACGCGCCGTCTGGGGCGGACGCTCCCGGGTGCGGGCCGTCCTCTACATGGGAGCCTTGGTAGCCAGCCGCCACAACCCTGCTATCCGGGACTTCTACCAGAGGCTGCTGGCAGCTGGCAAGCCGAAAAAGGTGGCGCTGGTCGCGTCCATGCGCAAACTGCTGGTTATACTCAACGGCATGCTCAAACATGGCTCCCCTTGGTGCGATATGACTCAGCCAGTCGCTGCTCATTCCTATTGACTTTCAAGACAGTTGCTATTGGGTGCTCTTTGTTCTGGGGTCGGTTTGCTGTTACAAAACCATTATCCCATAGGCACAGGAGTACTTTCTAGTCTCTTCAGGACCCCGTTACACGCCCTCCTTCGGTGGATTGGGGCTTACGTAGCCCCTTGGGTCCACCAAGGAATCGGGTGCACCGGCGTCCTCAACTTCGATCAAATGGAGAGATGAAAGACCGGGTCACCGAGAGAATCGACAGCGCCCTGATTGCCAACTGGAAGCTTCACAATGTCATCACCCAGGAAGATATTGAGGACGCCGTCAGGGAGACGGCTGGCATCGTGGACGAGCAGAACGCGAACAATCCCGCGCACATAGCCATGACCGATACCCAAGAGAAGCGGGACGATCTGATGAAAGACACGGTCGTAACGGCGGTGTTGCAGATTATAGAAGAAGCCCTGTCCTCCACCAGCGCCTACGTTGAACCGGCGCTTTTCAGGAATCGTAGGACGTTCAAGGCCAACGCGGGCTAGGAGGACCGGCCTTCCCGGGCCGGACGGTTTTCCGCCTCGGCGACGCGCGCGCCTTCAGCCACGTCTACCCGGGCCAGTACAATCGTGCCTGCGACGATTATCATCAGGATCGATGTTACTGCGACGCGAGTATCGAATACCGCTGTAGCCAAGATGTACAACATCGGGCCGAACACGGAAGAAGCCCTGCTCATAAAGCCAAAGAACGAGAAGAATTCGCCGCTGCGCGATTGGGGTGTAATCTGTGCGAAAAGGCTTCTGGCAAGAGCCTGGCTGCCGCCGATTACCACCCCGACGGAGGTCCCAAGAAGCAGCCACTGGTATCCGGCGTCCAGTCCAAGCGGCTCCCATAGCGCGGCACGGACCACCAAAGGCCACCAGTCCAGCGGGCCGTCGCCCAACACGGCGGGGTGGGCGGGACCTACGGCGGACTTGCCGTCCATGCCGCCGCCCCGGAACGACATGCTGTAGGCCACGCCGCCGGAACCTTGTACAGCCTCCGGCAGGCTCCGGACCGCTTGGGGCTTCAGGACGGCGCCCTTGCTGAGGACCCAGCGCTCGCCTTCCCAGCGCATCTCGAACCCGTAGTCCGGCAACTCCGGAGCAGCATCGATGATGTAGTCGTTTGAGGCTTGGCGATAGCTCAGTTGAAAGTCGAAGTCGTCATGTTCTTTGGGCCATAACGGGGCTATTGCGGCGCCGAAAAGGAGAACAACGCTCCAGCCGGCCAAGGCCGCCATCAAAGCCCGCTCGGTGGAAATCTTCTCCGCAAGCCATCCGAAGGCCTTGGCGCCGGGTAATGCAACGAACTGGATGATCACAATCGTCGCCATGTTGAAAGCGAGGGATATGCCTATCGTGTCGGCGGCGAAGGCCCCGGCAATGGCCAAGGCCGTCTGAATGCCGTCGTTGAACAGGACGTAGGCGGTCAGGAACACCAGGACTACCCGGAACCGCGCAAGCTCGCGGAACGTCCTACCCAGTTCGCGGAACCCCATGGAAATCGCCGATACCGCCGTCTGACGGCCGACGGTGCCATTGACCGGCGGCTCAGGCAATACCCGCAGCGTCCAGACCGCCCACCCGAACCACCAGACCCCAATGGAGGCGATAGAGGCCCTGGTAACCAGGTCGGCGATGCCGGAGTCTTTCGTCGCCAGAATCAACGCCAGATGGACCAGCAGGAGCAGTCCGCCTCCCGCGTAGCCGTAGGCGAAGCCGCGGCTGCTGATGTCGTCCAGCAGATGCCTTGGCCCGATGTGCGGCAGGAAGGCATTGTAGAAGACCAGGGACCCGGCGAAACCGACATTCGCCAGGGTGAACATGCCAAACAGCCATGCCCAGGGTTGCCCCGTATAAGCGGAGAAGAAGGCCAATACCGTAAAGAACGCACCAGCGGCTGTATAGGTCCAGAGAAGCGCCTTCTTAATAGGCATCCGGTCTGATATTATCCCCAGCAGCGGGCTGGCGACGGCGACGGTGGCCGTAGAGATGGCGACTCCCAGGCTCCACATTGAGCTGGCCGTAAAAGTAACTCCCAGGAAGGTGGCGCTCTCGCCCAGAGCCTCTTTGAACAAGAGCACGAAGTAGACGGGGAAGATGGCGGCGACGCCGGAAGTAGCGAAGGCGGAGTTCGCCCAGTCGTACATGCACCAAGCGCGAATTATGCTGCGCTGGCGCAAGGGCAAGTCCTTGAATCTCATCAAATCCGTCAATCCATCCGCCATGCCGGCCGGCCCCAGTCCATCCGCAAGATTGAAAACCGGGCACTGCGTTACTATACTATGCCCGCAGTTGCGGGGAGCTAATCAACCCGGTCAGGGGAGATGATGATCGATAGCGGCGATACCGCTTGGGTTCTGACCTCGTCCGCGCTGGTTTTCATTATGGTGCCGGGTCTGGCGTTCTTTTACGCAGGGCTTGTTCGCGGCAAGAACGCGCTGAGCACCCTCATGCAGTCCTTCATCGCACTTGCTATCGTGGGTCTGTCCTGGATTCTGTGGGGATACAGCCTGGCTTTCGGCCCCGATATTGGCGGCTTTATCGGAAATCTTCAGTGGGCCGGACTCCACGGGGTGTCCGCTACCGAGGCCGGGCCGTATGCGGACACGATTCCGCACCAAGCCTTCATGGTCTTCCAAGCAAAGTTCGCCATCATTACGCCAGCGCTGATTGCCGGCGCTTTCGCCGAACGGATCAAGTTCAGCACTTTCGTAATCTTCATAATCGCTTGGTCGACCATCGTATACCCTCCGCTGGCGCATTGGATGTGGGGGAACGGCGGTTGGCTCGGGGAAATGGGCGCTTTGGACTTTGCCGGCGGTGCGGTGGTCCACATCAGTTCCGGGGCCGCAGCCCTGGCTGCGGCGATTATCTTTGGGCGACGCTTGGGGTTCGGTCAGGCGGACATGAACCCTCACAATGTGCCGTTTGTGGTGTTGGGCGCCTCCCTGCTCTGGTTTGGCTGGTTTGGATTCAACGCCGGCAGCTCCCTTACGTCGATGGCAGCGGCGACCTCGGCTTTCGTAGTGACTCATACCTCGGCGGCGACTGCCGCGGTGGTATGGGTCGCGCTGGACTGGATATTGAACCGGAGGCCCAGCGTTGTGGGAGCTGCGACCGGAGCGGTATCCGGTTTGGCAACCATCACCCCGGCAGCCGGCTTCGTAGGCCCCATGCCCGCTGTGATCATCGGGTTGGGCGCCGGCGCCCTGTGCTACACCGCCGTTTGGCTGAAGACCCGCGTGAGGCTTGACGACTCTCTCGACGTTTGGGCTATCCATGGTGTGGGAGGCATTTGGGGCATGTTGGCGGCCGGTCTCTTCATCGGCGTGGGCTTCATGACTATCAGTGAACTCACCGACTTGAGCAGGGGTGAGCAGGTCCTAAGGCAGCTACTGGCAATAGGCGTATCCTTTGGCTGGGCCTTCATCACAACCATAGGAATACTCTTCGTCCTGAAATACACCATAGGGCTAAGGGTGGACGAGCAGCAGGAAGAAGAGGGACTGGATATCTCCCAACACGGCGAAGAAGCCTACACCGTGCGCCCATAGCCTGACACGGCTGGAAGAGGGGACCTGCAAGGTCCCCTCTTCCACAATGCGTTTGCACAGTTAGTAAGACAGCTTGGGCAATCTTCTCCACTTGGAGATGATCAGGCCTGAGCCAATCACGCCGGTGGCGGCGCCCATCAGGATTATCACCAGCAGCCACGACGGCATACCGCCTTCCTGCTCCAAGTCGGCCTGCTCCGCAACTGGAGGTGTTGTCGGTGGCGGTTCAATAACCGCTAACGAGGGTATCAGTTCCGGAATCGTTGTGGGCTGCACCGCTAACGGCGTCGCCGGGGGCGTAGCCTTTAGCCCGAATCCACCGAAGCGATGAGGTTACAGCAGCGGAATGGGCGATGAGGGGCAAAGGGAGGCGGTGGTCCGGGCACGATTTAGCGTATAGTGGGCCGGTGTCTTTCTTCAGCCGCCGCGGGCGCCTCTTGCCGTGTCCTATCCCGCCGTCTCGCTCGCCACAGCCACTGCAGGCCGCCACCGGCGCCCCCAAAAGCGCCTGCAGATCACCCTCCAAACCTCCCGTCTACCCGAATTCGAGCCCGGATCATCGCGCCTGTAACTCCCTCACCCCCCTTCCGCTGTCCTCACGCCGTCCATCCGTGTCCATCGGTGGATTCGGGCTTATGCTGAGGTTTAGCTTAGCTTGTTCCAGCAGGCTCTTCGGGCGCATAATGGCTGGGAGGGACTGACGGGCTTTGCGGCGAAGCCAAGGAGCAGGCGGTTAGCCTTTTCGTCGCGTGTAGGGGGGTGTATTTTGGGAGAGTCCACTCGACGGACAGTATGGGTTGCGCGCTTATGTTTGCTGGCCGTCGCTTTGCTGTGGGCGGGCGCCGTCTCATGCGGAGGACAGGGCTTCGAAGCCGGTCCCCTCGGAGCCGTGCAGGTGGCGCCCGGAGAGGCCATCCAGATACGTTCGATGCACGTCCTTACAGGGCTTGGTGACCTGGGCGCCCCGAGCCAACGCGGCGTGGCGCTGGCGTTGGCTGACTACGGCCCTATCAAAGGGCACGATGTCGAGATGGGCGCCGGCCTCGACTCGCTCTGCACCGAGGAAGGCGGACGTGCCGCCGCGGATACGGTGACCGGCGACCCCCGGGTCGTCGGCGTCATCGGCACGTCCTGCTCCGTCGCCGCCACCGCCGCTTCGCCAATCCTCAGCGAGGCCGGCCTGGTGATGATCTCTTCCTCCAATACGGCCCCCTCGCTGACCTCCGACCTTCGCGGCAACGCCGATTCCAACCATCATCCCGGCTACTACCGGACCTCCAGCAACGATCTGCATGAGGCGCGCGCGGTGGCGCAGTTCGCCTACAACGATCTCGGCCTGCGCAGGATGGCGGCCATCCACGACGGCGACCCCTACACTACCGGCCTCACCGGCGCCTTCGCCACCGCATTCGAGGAGCTAGGCGGCTCGGTCGCCGTCGCCTCTGTCAGCAGGGGCGATACGGACATGGCCCCCGTCCTCACCCGGATTGCGGCGGGCAGTCCGGATGGCCTCTTTTTTCCCCTCTTCCAGGAAGAAGGCGCCCACATCGTCCAGCAGGCCGGCCAGATCGCCGGGCTTGAGGACGTCACGCTGATTGGCGGCGCGGCCCTGCTGGTCTCCGAGTTCCTGGCCATCCCCGAGTCGGAGGGCGTCTACTTCCCGGGTCCGGAGTTGAGCTTCGGCGGCAACACCAACGAGGCAACCGGCAAGGGCGGCGAGGCGCTCATCGCCGACTATCGAGAGCGGTACGGCGAGGCGCCCACATCCGCCTATCTGGCCCACGCCTACGACGCGGCCACGATGCTCCTCCGCGCGATCGACGAGGTCGCTGTTGGCGACGGAGATACGCTGTACATCGACCGGGCCAAGCTCCGGGAGGCGCTGGCCGGAGTTGCCGGTTTCAGGGGTATCATCGGGGTCATCTCCTGCGACGAGTTCGGCGACTGCGGCACAGGCCGCGTACAAATAACGCACCACACCGATTCCAGCGTCACCGACATTGCGGGGCTACCCGTGGTCTACAGCTACGCGCCCTGAATTGCCAACCTGCGTCGTGGCAGGATTACTCCGCGGGGCGTGCCCTACCGTCCCCACGTGGCATATGACGAGCTCGGAGGCCGCGGACCTACCTAATACTACAGTCGCACTAACTCTGACTCGGTGCTTTCGGCCCCAAATTTAGCTTGGTCTCAATAAGATTTAGGGCGTTGCCGTAGTTAGACGTCGCGATTTTCAAGGGTGGCCAACACTCCAAGCGGCCATCTGCGGCTGTAGTACTAAAAAGAGGCAAGCATTTGGCGTTCACTTTGCGCGTAAAGAGTGTGTTGGTAAGGTCCTCATGCCGTATAGTATGGGTTGGGCTGCTGTGTTTGTTGGCCGTCGCGTTGCTGTCGGCATGTGACGACCGGCCGACAGAGACGCCAACGCCCGAGCCTACACCGGCCACCAGTACCCCTACGCCGACCCCGGCCCCGACGCCGGAGCGGGTTGGCGCTCGCGCGATACGCGATTTCGGCATCGACACTGACACCCTCTGGGGGCAGCTGTTCGACAGGTTCACCACCTCCGAGCAATCCTGCATCCGCACCGAATTGGGTGATGAGCTGCTGGAGTCCGTGCTGGAACGGCGTGCTATGCCCGAAGGCGACACGCAGCAGTGGGAGGCGTCTATATTCGGCTGCCTCGCTCCGGAAACGGCCTCCGGATTATTCCTCACCGCCCTTGTTGCGCGGATGGAGGGGCTGACCGAGGAGGCTGAAGGGTGCCTGAGAGAGTTGCTGGCGGACGCCGATGCGGCTGATATCGTTGCCGGTACCCTGCCGGACGCCAGCCCTGCCGCCGCCACTGCAGCCTCGAAGTTTACGGTCGGCCTCCTGAGCTGTGTTCCTGAACAGATATTGTCTGGCGATGCCGGTCCCCCCGACCCACCGCAGGCGGATGTGTCCCTGCTCTGGCGCAATCCCACCGGAGGCTGGGTTGTCAATGCGCCGGCCATGGTCGACGGCGCGGTCTACGCAGGGTCTGACGACAACCACGTCTATGCCTTGGACGCGGAGACCGGAGAGTTGCTGTGGCGCTTTGAGACGGACGACGTCATAAGGTCGTCCCCAACCGTGGCCGGCGGGGCGGTGTACGTAGGGTCCAACGACAACCACGTGTATGCCCTGGATGCCGAGACCGGGGGGATGCTGTGGAGTTACGACACCGGCGACTGGGCGCAGTACTCCCCTACCGTAAGTGGCGGGATGGTCTACCTCGGCGCACTGGCGGAGGGGGACCACAGGGTCCACGCTCTCGACGCAATGACCGGAGAAGTCCTGTGGTTTGCCGAAAGGCCGTATCCGTTCACCCCTGAGTTCACTCCTACGGTTGCGGGCGACAAGGTCTACGCGCCGGGCGGATTCGGCGAGTTCCATGTCCTGGACGCATCAACCGGAAAGGTGGTCTGGAGCTTCAATACCGGGATCCCCGTGGAATCCCCACCCACAGTCATCGGAGGAATCGTATACCTGACGGCCTTCAATACCGCCCAAGCCCTGGACGAGGCGACCGGGGCGCTCATATGGAGCTACGGGACGGAGAGGTTGCCCGCGAGGGACTTCCCGGCCGCAGTCGCAGACAACGCCTACTACTTCTCGCCGGACGAACACATCTACGCCCTGGACACAGCGACGGGAGAGATCCTCTGGTCATACGAAGCGGGCATGATGATCAACACCGCGCCCGTGACTGCCGGGGGCCTCGTGTACGTGGGTTCCGAATCCGGCCGGTTCTACGCCCTTGACGCCGCCGCCGGCGGGCTCGTCTGGAGCCGGGAGTCGATGGCCTGGGCCTTGCAGTCACCCATTGTGGCCGACGCCGTTCTGTATGCGGAGTCCAGCGATGGACACCTACGGGCGCTGGATGCGGCAACCGGGGAAGAGCTCTGGAGGTTTCAGAAGGGCTATTTCGATGGCATCCCCTCCTACACCGTTATCGGCGGCATCTTGTACGTGGGCTCCCTGGACGGCGGCGTCTACGCCTTCATCGCTCCATTAGGAACCACAACAGAGGGGAAAGTTCTGACAATCCTCTATTGGCAGGCTCCAACTCTGCCTGGACCCTACCTGTCGGGTGGCGCCAAAGACTTGGATGCGGGAGCAATCACGTTGGAGCCTCTGGCTAAATACGACCCGGACGGCAACCTCGTGCCAGTGCTGGCCGCCCAAATCCCGACAATCGAGAACGGAGGCTTTTCCCAGGACCTGATGTCGATTACCTGGAAGCTGAAGGAGGGCCTGAAGTGGTCGGATGGCAGCGACATGACGGCCGAGGATGTTGTCTTCACGTGGCTCTATTGCGTGGATGAAGATACGGGATGCACGGCCGAGAGCTCGTTTGACGGCATCGCCTCCGTGCTGGCCCTCGACAATCTCACCGTCCAAATCGCCTTCGACGCGCCCACACCCTACCCGTACCGCGCCTTCGTTGGCGCCGGAACGCCCATCATCAGCCGCGCGCAGTTTGCCGACTGCATCGGCGCGGCCGCCATGACCTGCGAGGCGCAGAACACCGCCCCGATGGGCGCCGGCCCCTACCGCATCACCGGTTTCACGGCCAACGAAGGGGCCGTCTACGAGCGCAACCCCTTCTACCGGGGCCCGGCGCCCTATTTCGACAGGGTGGTCCTCAAGGGCGGCGGCGATGCGATTTCGGCGGCCCGCGCCGTGATGGAAAGGGGCGAAGCCGACTACGCCTGGAACACACAAGTGGAGCCGGAGATTCTTACTCGGATGGAAGGAGCCGGACTGGGCACAGTGGTCGTCGCCTTCGCCAGCCTGGTGGAGCGTATCGTCGTCAATCAGACGAATCCCGACCCGGCTTTGGGCGACAATCGATCCGAGTATCTGGATGGACAAAACCCCCACCCCTTCCTGACCTTCAAGCCCATTCGCCAGGCCATGTCGCTGGCCATAGACCGCAGCCGCATATCGGAGGACCTCTACGGCTTCGCTGCGGAGCCCACCTGCAATCTGTTGACCGGCCCGCCCATTTATGTTTCGACCGCCAACGACGGGTGCCTGACCCAGGACATCGAGGGCGCCAACCGGCTGCTGGACGATAACGGTGTCCTCGATACCGACGGCGACGGCGTCCGTGAATACAACGGGGTGCCCCTGCGGATCACTTACCAGACCTCGGTCAATGCTATTCGACAGGACACGCAGGCCCTCGTTCGCAGTTGGTGGCGTCAGATAGGCATCGAGACGGAACTGGTACAGCACGATGCCAGCGTCTTTTTCGGCGGCGACCCCGTGGCTAACAAGGAAGCGTCGTATCGCAGGTTCTTCGCCGATGTACAGTTGTACGCTTCGGGTTCCGGCATAGACCCGCAGCAGTCCCTATCCGGCCCCCTCTGCAAACATATCCCGGCCAAGGGCAATAACTGGGCCTTGGGGAACATTGCCCGCTCGTGCAATCCGGAGTACGACAGACTCTACGCCCAGCTGGAGCAAACCCAAATCGGCTCGGAGCGGGAGGCGCTGGTAAAGCAGCTGCACGACATGGACGTGCAGGGCTATTACGAGATTCCATTGGTGAGCCGGGGCTTCGTTTCCGCACACGTGAACACCCTGAAGGGCGTTCGGATCAACGGCTGGGACAGCGAGATGTGGAATATCGCCGAATGGCGGCGCTAAGGCTAATGAGGAGAATCTCAGTTTGATTCGAGGGGGAAAGCATGTCCATCCTGATTCGTGCGGCAGCGGCTTACCTTGTGTTGCTTGCGGCTGTGGTTGCCGTCAACTTTATCGTTACTCCCCTGTACCACCCGGGCGGAGACGAGCCATTCACGGTGTGGGAGATACTCAACTGGTTCATGGCGGTGGGTATGGTGATTGCCTTGGCCGACAGCTACGTGGAAAAGCGCCGTGTCGATGGCGACGGTTCGGCGGACCTGAAGCGATACCTGGAAGCGAACGCGGTTTTCTACGGGGCAGTTGCTGTGTTCATCCTGTTCTTCTGGAACTGGTTTAGCTCTCTGTCTCCCAACAACGAGGCCGACGGACAATTTTGGGCCGTCATCGACACCCTCATGCCCATCGTGATGGGCGTAACGGGCTGCCGCATGTTCAGACACAGCAGCTGACCAAGGAACGCCGCGCAAGGTTTCTGGCAAAGTCCGTTGCGACCCTTGGTACGAGTTCGCAGTACGGTACGCTTAGGCCCACCGTGGTGGACTCGAACTACCAGATGTCGAACTTCTCTCCCTGAACTGAGTATTCCCTGGCCGACTGTCGTAAAGTCAGATCATTTACTATGCAGGGCAATCGCATCTTAGCGAAATTATTAGGAATAGTATAAAGTTGTGGGTGAGGGTTGATGATGAAGGGGGGATAGTGATGGGTGGAATGAAGGGGGCGTCGATCATAGATTGTTTTGCGGGATTGGAAGACCCACGGATCGAGCGGAGCAAGCTGCATAAGCTGATGGACATCATAGCGATAGCAATCGGTGCGACGATCTGCGGGGCGGATTCGTGGGTTCACGTGGAGATATTTGGCCGGAGCAAAGAGGAGTGGTTAAGGACCTTCCTGGAACTCCCTAATGGGGTTCCATCCCACGACACTTTCGGAGCGGTCTTCTCCCGATTGGACCCGGAACAGTTCCAAAGCTGTTTTATGGAGTGGACCAAGCAGATAGCCCAACTGGCCCAAGGGGAAGTAGTGGCAATTGACGGCAAGACGGTGCGCCGCTCCCACGACCGCAACTCCGGCAAGCAGGCCATTCACATGGTCAGCGCCTGGGCTTCGGCCAACAGGGTGACCCTGGGCCAGGTCAAGACCGAGGAGAAGTCCAACGAGATCACCGCCATACCCCGTTTGCTCGAACTCTTGGACCTCCACGGGTGCATCGTCACCATTGACGCCATGGGTTGCCAGAAGAACATCGCCCAAGGGATTGTGGACGGCGGCGCCGACTATGTGCTGGCGGTAAAGGACAACCAGGGCCAACTGCATGAGGATATCCGAGACCTCTTCCAGGGAGCGGAAGAATTTGGCTTCGAGGGGGTTCCCTACGACTTCGCTGCTACCTTGGAAAAGGGCCACGGACGCATCGAACGGCGGGAATGCTGGGTCATTTCAGACCCGGAGAGTCTGGAATACCTGAGCACCGGCCAGGAATGGCCCAAGCTCCGCTCGGTGCTCAAGGTAGTCGGCCGCCGGGAAACGGCCGAAGGGGCCGAGGTCCAGCCTAAACCAAAGCTAAGGTGAAATGCGCAGAGTCATGGGGTAAATTTGTGGGGAGAACCGAGTTAGCTGGTCTTTGAAGATGCGAGGGGTTGGTGATGGGAGTGAGGGAGATGGAGCGGTTTCTGGAACGATGGCAGATGGATGCCAATGCCTTGCGCCGCCGGATGATTCTGGCGCCAACTCCCAGGGAACGGGAGCGGTGGTACGCCATCTTGCTGCTGGCACAGGGCTGGACAGCATCAGGGACGGCGGAGGCGCTGGAACGGGACCCACACACCATAGGACGGTGGGCCGCCGCCTTCGGCGAGGGAGGGCCTGCAGCCTTGATATTCGAGCAGACCGGTGGTTCCCCCCCGCCCTTGGTGAGACGCAACAGGCGGAGTTGAAGGCAGCGGTGGAGGAGTTACCGGAGCAGGCGGGCATCGAACTGTCCAACTGGTATTGGAAGGTGGTGCGGCAGTTCGTTTCGGAGCGGTTTGACGTCAGTTTGAGCCGCAGCAGTTGCCTGAACTATCTGCACCGCTTGGGATTTGCCTTCAAGCGCCCCAAGAAGCATCTGCTCAAGGCGGATGAGGCCAAGCGGGAGGCTTTCGTAGCGCAGTACGCCGCCCTGTCGGAGGAGGCCATACGGTCCGGGGCCAAGATATTCTTCGCCGACGAGGCCCACTTCCGGGCGGACACCGAACTGCGGGGCAAATGGGTGCTCAGGGGAGAGCCGGCCCCCCGTTTCCACGAGGGCAGGCTTTGGTGGACTCCAGCAGCCCACGCTATGGGGAGAAGGCCAGCTACTACTCGGCGGTTTGCCTGGAGACCGGCGAGGTGGAATGGATGGAACTGGAGGGGAACAGCAACTCCGGAACCTCAGCCGTCTTCCTGGCACAACTGAGGGAGAGGCACTCTGGGCCGCTCAACGTGATCTGGGACAACGCGCCGGCACACCGTGGTGAGGCGGTGAGGGAGTATCTGCGGACGCCGGGGCTGGCGTTGAGGCTGGTGAATCTGCCGGGCTACAGCCCGGACTTCAACGCCGATGAGGCCATCTGGGGCTGGGCCAGAGAGGAGGCGACGGGAAACCTGTGCTTGGGCAGCAAGGTCAAGGTGCAGGAGAGGGTCGATCACTTCCTCGATGGGCTAGCCAAGCGGAAGGATGAGGTGAAGCGGCGCTGCCGCACCGTCCTCCAATCATGGGCCGAAAGTCTCCCGCGACACTCGCAGCCCGATTCCGGGCTCACCCTAATTGCACATCCCACCTTGGCTTTGGTTTAGGTGTGCCTGACGAGAGCCGGACTACCCCGCGACAGCGCCCCCAATGCAGATGAGACGCGACCACGGCATAACTGGGGCCAGCCGCCAGGCACTCAGGCAACCTGGGCTAGGCGATCTCCTCGCCCTCCTCGGGGTAGCCGCCGGTATCCTCGTACCGATCGACCACATCGTGGCCGGACTCCTCTGCGAACCGCAAAAGGGCGTCCCTCTGCTCATCCAGCGAATACGCCTCCTGTTGACTCGCGGAAACCCGAATGTAGGGAGCCGCCCGGCGACGTCCGGACGACTCGTTCCACTCTCGTGAAATTTCGCTCATGACAATACCTCCTCGGTCTCCAATAGGATTAAATCTGGAAATCACCGATGACACCTGAAACCCGGGGGACCACGGATCGAACTGCCGGAGTCCCCCACAGCCCCCCGGCAACGAGGGGCGCAATAAAGTAGAATGTGGACATGTATCGAGGCCCCGTCCACCAGGAGAAGAAAGATATGACTACCAAGACACCGATACTGGATGGACTGCTCACATGCGGCGAATGCGGAGAGCCCATGTCCCTTGACGAGAGCCCGGACCCGCAGTACACCTGCCGGCCTACGCCGACCAACGGCTGGCGCCGGTGCCGAACGCCGGAACTGCACACCGGACAGACCGAAGACCTGATCATCGGCGCCGTCCTGCAGGCCATTCTGACCGAGCGGAACATCACCACGGCGCTGGCCGCGGCAAACGGACCCCAACCGGGCGACGACGCGCCGGGATACAGACTCACCAGGGAAGATATCCAACAACTGAAGGGGCACCCGGAACTCTTCGTCCAGGCAGTGGGTGGAGCCGCGGCGGCCAGAGATTTCCTCCGCAGGGTCATCACCGAGATACGTGTCCATCCCGGCAAGAGCGTGATCCACTACGCCATCCCACTGCCCGCAGAAAGTCCCCTGGCAGGCATGAGGCAGCAGGAGATCCGCATCCCTGAGGAAGCGCTGGCCTAGCATCCGTCGCCCTGGTCGTCGGGAGAGTCCTGGCGGGCCAGGTAGGCCTCAAACTTGGTCTCCCTGAGGAGGTGGCCCAGGGCCACACTCGCCTCGGGCCACGACTCGTACCAGGGACGCCGACCCGGCGGTTTCCTCCCATCGTCCTCATCGCCCAGATCCCCTACGCCGAAGAGACGCAGCTGTCTTACCTGCTTGCGAGCCACACGACACCTCATTCATGAGGACCCAGCAGGCGCGCCCGAGACAGTGTTCTAGGGGCAAATGGGGAAAATCCCTGCTTGCCGAAAGTAGAACCACCGGTTAGAATGCGGACGAGTGCCGCTGGATGACGTCCCCGTTATGCAGAGCAACTCACCCGAGACCGCCGAGCCCACACTTGGCGGTCTCACTTTTTTGTGAGTTTACCCCCGCAATCCCCCGCGCAGCGTCCAGATTGCCGCGCGGCTTGACCATGCAGCCAGTATACCGCCACGGTGCATATGGCGCAACCAGAGTCCGTCATTCCGGGGAGGGGGAACATAGGGGGGCATAGGGGGGGCCATGAATAGCAGAAGTGCCCTTTTTCGCCGCAAAAAAATTCATTGTTCTGGAATAAATGACTTTGGCTTGTAGCTAATGAGTATACTTTATGGTATATTTATATAGCGTTTACCAATACTGAAAGGTCACATTATGGGATACAAAAAGTTTCCATTCCAGCCCAAAGGAGGTCATGTTGGCTCACGTGCTGATAGAAGGCTACATGTGCGAACGCTGCTACTACCGGTGGGGCTCCCGCACCGGCACGGGAGCCCGGTCCAAGACAGACCCGCGGGTCTGTCCCAAATGCAAGAGCCCTTACTGGAACAGGCCAAGGAAAACTAATCTCCCGCCTGAAAGGCAGGCCGCTCCCTGGGACAAGGACCGCGAGGAGAGAGAGGCCGCATCAGGCTAACGGGGTAACCCATCCGAAAACGGTCAGGACGGTAAGAATGGCACGGAGAAAAAACAGGGAAACACTCAGCCTCGAATGGCCAGATGGGAAAATACCAGTCGCCATATACGCCAGAGTCTCGAGCGACAAACAAGACGTCGAGAACTCCATTGAAGCCCAGGTGGCCCAACTGAGGGAATGGGCCCTGAGTTACGGACGCATCGCAGTCCGGGAATATATCGACAAAGCCAAGAGCGGGAGGGCCGATAAGAGGCCAGACTTCCGCCAGATGATCGAGGACAGCGAAGACCCCGAGAGGCCGTTTCAAGAGATATTGGTCTGGAGATTTTCCAGGTTCTTCAGGGACCGTGTTGAAAGCGCGCTCTACAAGCAGAAGCTGAAGAAGAGCGGCGTCACCGTAACCTCCATCAATGAACCATTGGACAACGGACCGACCGGTAAATTGCTGGAGGGGATATTGGAGTCACTCGACGGGTTCCAATCGGACACCATCGGACAGGACGTGAGACGGGGAACACACAACCTAGCCGAAAAGGGGTTCTTCCTGGCAAGGCTGGCCCCGTACGGGATGATGAAGGTGCCTGAGCAAGACGGGGGGAAAATTAGATACAAACTTGCACCCGACCCGGAAACCTCGCCACATATCCGGCGCCTCTTCGACCTGGGACTGGAGGGCAAGACCGAGAAGCAAACAGCCAAAGCCCTGAACGAGGAAGGTATCCCGGCCCCGGGCGGCGGAGAATGGCCGGCCAACAGGGTCCACGATGCGCTGACCAACCGGCACTACGAGGGCACAATCGTCTGGGGTCTGAGCTCAGTTCACGGACCACCAACCATCACTCCAAATGCCCACCCGGGAATAGTAACCCCGGAAGAATTCGAGAAGGTGCAGCAACTGTTGCGTGACAGGGCTCCCGAGGTGACCCACCCCCGGCACGCAGGAAGCGGGCACCTGCTATCGGAGCTCGGGAAGTGCAAGCGGTGTGGCTCCAACTATACCTATGCCACCGCCAGCAGGGATGGCAAGACATACATCTACCTGGTATGCACAACCCGCAAGGCCAAGGGACCGAATGGCTGTGACAGCCCATGGCTCCCCAGCGCAGACTTCGAACAGAAGGTGATGAACGCGATACTGGAGGACATCCTGACCGAGGAACACACCAGAAGATTGATAGATGCACTCAGGGCCGAAGAGGGCGACAGTCACACCCAAGAGACGAGACACTTGGACGACATCGAGAAAAGACTCGAGGGCATCTTGAGAAGGCGGGACAAACTCTACATGGCCTTCGAGAATGAAGAGATAAGTTTTGAAAAATACTCGGCGCGGAACCGCGAACTCAAGGACTTGGATGACCGGACCAGGGCTGAGAGAGAGCAGGCCCAGGCGGCTACGGGCGACCAGGCAATAATCCTCGAGAACCCGGACGCCGTGCTGGAACACATCGGAGACCTTAACAGATTTCTCCGTACCGAGGAGCCACTACGGTGCAGGTCCTGGCTCAAACGTTTCGTCGAGTGCATTTGGATTGAACCCGGGCGGGCCACGATACGGCACAGAATCCCACTGCCGGAGGGGAGCCC